>NZ_OX638201.1:4987864-6234830 GCF_951805225.1 uncultured Flavobacterium sp.
TGTCCGTCGCCAAGTTCCCATAAATACGAATAACTTGGTTTTGGAGCGCCCGCAATTGGTATTAATGGCGGAGTTTCCGGTTTATAAGTTACGGCATTTCCGTTTTGGATTAAACCAATATTGGCTCTTCGGGTTATGGTGTCTTTTACTTTGGTTTGTCCTATAGAGAGAATAGAAAATAGAATAAAGAAAATAGACGATAGTGGTTTCATAACTTGAGGTTTTTTAGCCCTGATAGTAGTGGAAATCCTTTTCCTGACTTCTTTAGGAAGGAAAAGATTGCAACGAATAGCAGGATTAGCTTCTTAAAATCAGCAGAATTAAATTTTAAAACTGGATTAAATGTAAAAAAAAGTGATGAGCAAATCACCACTTTTTCTTAAAAGTATTTTGTAAGTTACTGAATAGCATTGATTGCAGCTACCAGTTGAGCTTCTGTGCCGACTGTTGTTTCGGCTAAAGTAAAGGTGTAAACATCGTTGGCAGCAACGGTTACAGCTTTGATCGCATAGCGCCATTGTCCATTATCTTCGGTAACGAAAATCACGTGACAAGCTAAACCAATTGGGATTTGACCGTAGTGTTCGCTGAATAATCCAGCAGGCGTGTAAGTGTCCAGTTTAGCAAGTGCATTTGTCCCTTCGCCATCGTATGATAAGTAAATCGCGCTATTGTTGTTGTCGTAACCATCAGGAGCATCAGCAAGAATGGTTGTTTTAGGTCTTGGATCGCTATAAAAACGGTCAACGTTTGTCCATCCAAAGTTTCCAAAAGTTACGTAATAATTCGTTCCTTCGCCTTGAACTCCGCCTTTTCCGCCGCCAGTTCCGTCAGCATTTGGTTTGTTGGCATCTCTCCAGGCTAATTCTCCTTTGTCATCAATTACGCCTGTCCATAAAGTCATTGTATTATCGACACCATCTGTTAAAGCTGCCGGAACAATCATTGTCATGTAGCAAGTTGTTTTAAGTTCAACGCCGCCTTGTGTAGCTTTGATGAAGAATTCTCCGCCAGAAATCAATAAGTTTTTCTTTCCGTCGGCAGTGATTCCCATTGTTGGTTTGTTGGTAATTAACATGTTTCCTTTGTCAAAAAGTTCGATGTATTCGATATCAACTGCTCCGGTTACAGCGACTCCGTTTTTGGTTAAACAATCTCCGGGAATGTTCAGTTTAACTCCTTTTGCAGATGTTATAGTTACAACACCAGTTCCGGCTGTAATAGTAAATTTTTGGGTATTTTTCTTAACTCCTTGTTCGCTAATGCTCTTAAAAGCTGCTGCTGTTGGAGGTAAAACAAGATTGTTGTCATCGCCATCGCTATTGTCGCAACTTGCGAATGTGATTACTAATAAAAATAAAACTCCTAATTTTTTGAAATTTGTGTTCATGATTTCTAGTTTTTATAAATCTGTCCTGATTAGTATCAGGCGGTTTTTCAGATTTGGTTGTTAATTATCATTTTATATCCTTATATCAATTTGGGTTTGATATTGTTACCCTTGTTTTGAAAATTTATTTTTTCAACTTGTATTCTAATGTTATATCAACTTGCTTATAAAATTGTTACCCCTGTTTTTTATTTTTTTTAATTTATGCTGAAAGGCATTTGTCTTCAAACAAGTTTCCGTCTTCGTCTACGGCAACCAGAATGTTTTTCTTTCGCGAAAGCGTAACAATCAAATACAACCAAACAATTGCCCAAAGTCCAAAAGTGATACAAGTAAGAAAGAGATGAAGCGAATGGTTAATGTTCTTTTTTTCTTTGGATAAAACTACATATGGTAATTTTTCGTTGTGTTCGATAATTACAAAACCATTTCGTTTTTTGGCAGCAATCATTTCGTTAAACTGATTTAAAGTTTTTTCGTTTGTAAATTGATACGTTTCCATTTTTCTTAATTTTTGAATTAATTTTTTTGCCACGAAAGAGCACGAATTTTAAATTAAATAATCAGTGTCAATCTGTTTAATCAGTCTAATCTGTGTGCTATTTTCTTCCAACAAATAATCTGGCAAAAACATATTGTTACGTTATATCAACTTGACTTTATAATTGTTACCCTTTTGAATGAAATTTATTTCAGATTCTTTTTCTTAAATTAGCTAACAAAAAGTTTTTTTATGAGTCAAAATAAAATTCATCCTGATCAAATGTATATTGAAGGACTTGCTGCAAATGACTCGGCAATCATTCAGACGATTTACAAAAAGTTCGTTCCTAAGGTTGTTATGTTCATTATGAACAACTCCGGCGATAAGGAACACGCACAGGATGTGGTTCAGGAAGTCATGATTTTACTTTTTAATCAGGCCAAAGCCAATACACTTCAATTGACTTGTCCGTTTGATGCTTACTTTTTTTTATTGTGTAAAAGAAAATGGCTTAACGAACTCAAAAAAACTTCGAATAAAGGGGTAACAATTAATGAAGATGCAGTATCTATGAATGAATCTGCACTGGAATTAATTGGGCAAACGGAAGAATTTGACGAAAAACAACAGCTTTTTGACACGATGTTCCAGAAACTGGGCGATAAATGTCAGGAGGTTTTAAAGTTGAGTTTTACCACAAAATCAATGGAAGAAGTTGCTGAGAAACTAAACGTAACGTATGGATATGTCCGCAAGAAAAAATCGTTGTGCGTTGGTCAATTAACTCAGTGGATTCAGGAAGCCAAAAATTTTAAATCTCTAAAAAATAATTAGTCATGAACGAAGAGCGCTACATATTATTCGATCAATATCTTCAAGGCGAACTGACGATTGATGAAAGAAATAAGTTTGAAAATCAATTGTCTCAAGATCCCGGAATGGCTTCGGAATTTGAGATTTTTAAAAATCTTCATACTCAATTAGAAAATAAATTTGAACATGAAGAAGAAAGGGAAGCGTTTAAAGCAAATTTAAAAACGATTTCAGACAAACATTTCAATACCAGTAAACCAAAAGTTATAGGATTAAATGCCTGGTATTTTGCGGCCGCAGCTTCTGTAGTGATTCTATTTGGATTGTTCTTTTTTAATTACAATCAGAATCCGGGTTTTGAAGATTATAATCATCCCGAACAAGCTTCATTTACAGAAAGAGGAGAAGCAAAAGAAACGTTGAAACAAGCCGAAACAGCTTTTAACGAAAGAAAATATTCAGAAGCAATTCCGCTTTTTGAAACTATTTTAAAAGAAAACAAAACACCCGAAGTTCAATATTTTTATGGCGTTTCATTATTAGAAGAAAGTCATTATAAAAAAGCCGAAGCCGTTTTTAATGAATTAATAGCCGGAACTTCTGTCTATAAAGAAAAAGCAAAATGGAATCTGGCTTTATCCAAATTAAAACAAAAAGATTACAAAAGCTGCAAAGAAATCCTGCAGACAATCTCTGAAGATTATGAAAATTACGACGACGTTCAAAATCTTCTCGAAGACTTAGATTAAGATTTTATAAAACACAAAGATCTTTACATATGTTTAAACCCGACAGGTTTTCAAAACCTGTCGGGTTTATCGTTTGACAACAAACAGAAACAGAAACAGAAACAGAAACAGAAACAGAAACAGAAACAGAAACACAAAACAAATAAAAAAATCCATTTAAATCCGCGTTTTCACGAAGTGAATCCGCGTCATCCGCGTGCCATTTACCGCCATCACATTCAAATTGGGAAAGTTTTTAATATTGTCGTAATTTTGAACTTTTAAAAAATTACAACAATTGAATTCAACACCTATAATTACCGACACGCACACACATTTATATTCAGAAGAATTTGATCAGGATCGTGACGAAATGATGCAAAGAGCTATAAACGCCGGAGTAACACGTTTTTTTATTCCTGCAATCGATGCCGCTGCAACACAATCTATGTATGATTTAGAGCAAAATTATCCTGATTATGTGTTCTTAATGATGGGTTTGCATCCCACTTACGTGAAAGATAATTACGAAGAAGAGCTGAAACATGTAGAAACCGAACTGGCAAAAAGAAAGTTTTATGCCGTTGGCGAAATCGGAATTGATTTGTACTGGGATAAAACGCATTTAAAAGAACAACAAATCGCTTTTAAGAGACAAATTCAGTTAGCAAAACAATACAAATTACCAATTGTGATTCATTGTCGTGAAGCTTTTGATGAGATTTTTGAAGTTCTGGAAGAAGAGAAATCAGATGATTTATTTGGGATTTTCCATTGTTTTTCGGGAACACATGAACAAGCGCTTCAGGCGATTTCTTACAATATGAAGTTGGGAATTGGTGGAGTTGTGACGTTTAAAAACGGAAAAATCGATCAGTTTTTAAATCAAATCGATTTGAAACATATCGTTTTAGAGACAGATTCACCTTATTTAGCGCCAATTCCGTATCGTGGTAAACGTAACGAGAGCAGTTATTTGGTAAATGTTATTAGCAAATTAGCAGATATATATGACGTTTCTGAAGAAGAAATAGCAGAAAAGACAACACAAAATTCTAAGGACGTTTTTGGGATTTAATACGTACCTTACAATAGTTTAATTTTTTTTTTGTTCTTTTGCCCACTTAAAACCAATATAAATAATGCAGAGATTTGATGCCATTCGACCGTTTTATGATTCTGAAATAAATGAAGCACTTCATGATGTTGTTAATCATCCGATGATGAAAACCATGATGAACTTTACTTTTCCGGAAGTACAAGATGAGGTTTGGAAAGAGCAACTTAAGAAAACACATTCGATTCGTGATTTTCAATGCAACTTTATTTATAATACAATACAAAAGGTTTTAGAGAAAAGTTCTGAAGGGCTTACAACTTCAGGATTTGAAAAACTGGAACCAAATACTTCTTACTTATTTATCTCTAATCACAGAGATATTTTACTAGATACAACCTTATTAAATGTTTGCCTTTTTGAGCATGGATTAGTCATGACAGCATCTGCAATTGGCGACAATTTGGTTAAAAAAGCATTCCTGAGCACTTTGGCAAAACTAAACAGAAACTTTTTGGTTCTAAGAGGTTTAACGCCACGAGAAATGTTGCAAAGTTCTAAATTATTGGCCGAATATATGGGACAATTATTGCTTCGCGAAAATCGTTCGGTTTGGATTGCACAAAGAGAAGGACGTACAAAAGACGGAAATGACGAAACCAATCCAGGCGTTTTAAAAATGATTGGAATGGGTTCTGATGAAGCCAATTTGATGGATTATTTCAAGAAATTAAAGATCGTTCCCGTTTCGATTTCATACGAATACGATCCTACAGATGTTTTGAAAATGCCACAATTAATGGCCGAAGCAAAAAACGAAGTCTACATAAAAGATAAAAACGAAGATTTCATGACCATTATAAGTGGTGTCATGGGAACTAAGAAAAGAATACACATTTCTGTTGGAGATGTTCTGGATACTGAAATTGATCAGATTGTTGCCGAAAATGACAATTCTAACAAACAAATTCAGGCTTTGGCACAAGTTATTGACGATTCGATTTTGAAGAATTATCAGTTATGGCCAACTAATTTTATTGCTTACGATATCTTGAACGAAACAGATAGATTTGCTCATTTATACAAAGAAAATGAGAAATCGTTGTTTGAGCGTCGTCTTGAAATGCGTATAGGTTGTGATAATCCGGTTACAAGACAAGGATTTCTGTCAATGTATGCAAATCCTGTTGTGAACAAATTAAAATACCAAGATGTCATCTAAAGCTAAAATATTGCTGATCTATACCGGTGGAACCATTGGTATGAGTAAAGATTTTGAAACTGGCGCACTCAAAGCGTTCAATTTTGGTAAACTATTACAAAAAATTCCTGAAATCAAACAATTAGATTGTGAGATTGAATCAGTTTCTTTCGAAAACCCAATAGATTCATCCAACATGAATCCTGCAATGTGGACGAAAATTGCTGAAATTATAGAAGAGAATTACATCGCTTATGATGGATTTGTAGTACTTCATGGTTCAGATACAATGTCGTATTCAGCATCTGCATTGAGTTTTATGCTGGAGAATTTGTCAAAACCAGTTGTATTTACAGGTTCTCAATTGCCAATTGGTGATTTGCGTACCGATGCAAAAGAAAATCTGATTACAGCAATTCAAATCGCTTCATTACAAGAAAACGGAAAACCGGTAATCAACGAAGTTTGTTTGTATTTTGAATATAAATTATACCGTGGAAACCGAACTTCAAAAGTAAATGCAGAACATTTTAAAGCTTTTACTGCACCAAATTATCCTGAATTAGTAGAATCCGGAGTTCATCTTAAACTAAACAGACATTTATTTCTTCCTGTAAAAACAGATGCTAAATTGATCGTTCATAAAAACTTGGACAATCATGTTGCTATTATAAAAATGTTTCCGGGAATGAGCGAAATTGTTTTATCGTCAATTTTAGCCATTAAAGATTTAAAAGGAATTGTATTAGAAACTTACGGTTCCGGAAATGCACCAACCGAAGATTGGTTTTTGAATTTAATTCAAAAAGCGATTCAGTCAGGTTTACATATCGTCAACGTTACACAATGTTCTGGCGGAAGTGTCAATATGGGACAATACGAAACCAGTACAGCTTTAAAATCTCTTGGAGTTATCTCAGGAAAAGACATTACTACAGAAGCTGCAATTACAAAATTAATGTATTTGTTAGGACATAATATTCCTCAAAAAGAATTTAAAGACGTTTTTGAAACTGCTTTACGCGGAGAGATTTCGCTGTAAAATTTTTCACCATATAAGTTATGTAAGTTCATTTTAGTAAAGTTTTCGATCTAGTTTTGTCATTTCGAGGAACGAGAAATCACACATATAACTCGACAAAGCAAACATAAAGAAACCCGACAGGTTTTTAAAACCTGTCGGGTTTATTATGCGCAACAACCTTTGTCAAAGTTTAAAACTTTGACAAAGATTTCCAGTAATTGAATAAGCTCATAATTTTAGTACAACTAATACTAAAATGAACTTATATCATTTATATGGTGAAAAAAATCAGTTTTTATAACGAACGGGACAAGTTCCCAATTCTTCTTCAGAACTACGGTTTTTATAATACACATAAACAATTACAGAAACTATACAGATTATTCCCTGAATCGCAACTGTATTTCTTGTTCCAATAATGTGTGAAACATACCCAATTATTAAACTTCCCACAGGAATCATTCCCTGATACGCCATTAAATAATAGCTAATACTTCTGGAACGCATATTTACCGTACTTTGCGTTTGAACGTAAATGTTTATAGATGAGGTTTGTGCCATCATTCCCACGCCGCTCAAAGCCATACAAATAAGCGCAACAGTCAAACTATTTGAGTAAGCAAGTATAATGATGCTAAAACCTAATAATAAACTCGCAGAGATCATTATTTTGCCCATATTATCCGCTTTTTTAAGATTTGCCAGATAAATAGCCGATACAATTGAACCAATTCCGGCGGCACTTTCGAACCAACTAAAAGTCTGAGCGTTTCCGCTAAAAATATCTTTGGCAAAAACAGGCATTAAAGTATTGAAAGAAATCACAAATAAACTACTGCACATTAACATTAAAAGCATTTTCGCCATTTCGGTTTCTTTTTTCACATAATCCAAACCTTCAAGAAAATCGTCTAACATTTTCATTTTATCAGTCGCTTTGATATGCGGAGTAATTTTCATCATCAATAAAGAAATCAAAACCGGAATATAACTTAAGAAGTTTCCAATAAAACAAATGTCCTCACCATAATTGTGCAGAATAATTCCGGCTAAAGCAGGACCAGCAATTCGGGCAAAATTGTTCAAAGTAGAGTTTAAGGCAACCGCGTTTGGCAAATCTTCTTTGTTGTCCACAATATCGATCATCATAGTTTGACGACAAGTCATATCAAAGGAGTTTATAATTCCCTGAAAAAGGCTTAAAGCCAAAATAAAATTGATATTGTAAATTTTTAAGTAAATCAATAAAGCCAAAGCTCCAGCCTGAAACATAGCTAAAGATTGCAATAAAATCATGGCTTTATGTCTGTCATAACGTCCAATAATACTTCCGGCTAACGGCGCAAGAAATAAAGACGGAATCATACTTAAAAAAGTCGTAAGACCAAGTAAGAAAACAGAACCTGTCACGCTGTAAACCATCCAACTTACAGCCGTTTTTTGAAGCCATGTTCCAATTACAGAAACGGATTGTCCATAAAAGAATAACTTGAAGTTTTTTGATTTTAGCGCTTTAAACATGATGCCTGATATTTTTTACAAAGTTCGGGATTATGATTTCATTAGAAAAATTAATAATTTTACTGATAATGAGTATTAAAACTTATCGATATGGAGATTTATCAATTAGAATATTTTATTAAAACAGCTGAAGTTCTTCATTTTACAAAAGCTGCCGAATTGTGTTTTGTAACACAATCAGGATTATCACAACAAATAAAAAAACTGGAAGAAGAACTTGGAATGCCTTTGTTTATAAGGATTGGCAAGAAAGTCCAACTTACCGAAGCGGGTTCTGTTTTTTTAATTCATGCTAAAAAGGTGATCGAAAATGTACAAAATGGGAAACAGGCAATTGACGATTTGAATGAAATGATTGGCGGAGAATTGCGAATAGGCGTGACTTATATTTTTGGATTACTGATTCTTCCCGTGATTAATGCATTTGCAAAAAGATATCAAAAGCTAAAAATTGTCGTCGAATATGGTACAACAGAAGCATTAGAACAGAAATTACTTCACAATGAACTGGATTTGGTTTTGGTTATTTCATCGCATGAAATAGGGCTTCCGCTTCAAAAAGTACCTTTGTTTACTTCAAATATGGTTATGGCGGTTTCAAAAACACACTCTTTGGCGGCTTTAGACAAAATTGCTTTTAAGAAAATAGAAGGAATACCGCTGGTTCTTCCCGGTAAAGGTTCGAATTCGAGAGAATTTGTAGAAGAGTTGTTTACCAAAAATAAAATGAAACCTAAAATTTCGATTGAATTAAACTCGATTCATGCTTTATTGCAAATGGTACAAGACAGCGATTGGGCAACAATTGTAGCAGAAAAGGCTCTAAAAGACTGGGATAATCTAAAAGCAATTGCCATTACGGGAGTTCCTACACAAAGAGATTCATTCATGTTAACGATTGAAGGAGCGTATCAAAAAAAGGCAGTAAAACTATTTATGGAAGAATTTAAGAAAAGTATGTAAAGTAATGTCCGATTTTGTTTTTCTAACTCATTTTTTTTTGTGTTATTTGCAAACCAATTTAGAGAGGTGTCCGAGTGGTTTAAGGAGCTAGCCTGGAAAGCTAGTATATGGGTAACTGTATCGAGGGTTCGAATCCCTTCCTCTCTGCAAAAAGCCTTTTGTAAATTTTACAAAAGGCTTTTTTTATAATACCACCGGAATATAAATGTCAAATTTAGCTCCGTGATCTAGTTTGCCTGTTGCGGTAATAATTCCTTTGTGGTTTTCTACAATTTTTTTTACAATTGTTAAACCAATTCCGGTTCCTTTATATTCTGTTTTGCTATGAAGTTGCTGAAACATTTCGAATACGCGATTTTCAAATTGCGAATCAAATCCAATACCATTATCGGTAATTGTAATATGGCAATAATCATTAACCAACGGAATATTTTTAGTATTAGGTTTGGTATAATAACTTTCGATTTTAATATGCGGCGTTACTTCGCTTTTTGAAAACTTAAGAGAATTACTAATTAAATTGCTTATAAGTTGTTCAAACTGAAACGGAATTATAAAAGCCTTACAGTTTCCGGATAATTCTATAATTGCTTTTTTTAATACTATTTCTTCTTTTAAATCTTCCAGAACTTTATTGATAACATCATTAAGATTAGTGTTTTCAAATTTCTTTTCGGTTACACTTGTACGGGAATAATTCAATAAATCATTTATAAGCGCTTGCATGTGAGAAGCGGCAACTTCGATTCGTTCAAAATAATACTTTCCTTTCTCAGTTAAATTTTGATTTTCATCTGTCGAAATTCGGTTCGAAAAAACCTGTATTTTCCGTAAAGGTTCCTGAAGATGATGACTGGATATATACGTAAAAGCTTCCAATTCATTATTGGCAAGAATTAATTCGGAAGCACGTTTTTCTTTCTCTTTATTTTGAAAAAGAAGCTCAGAATTGGCAATACTTAATTCATCTGCCCGTTTTTGTTTCTCTTTGTTTTGATAAGCAAGTTCAGTATTTGCAATAACAAGTTCGGCAGCACGATCTTCTTTTTCCTGATTTTGATAAGCAAGTTCTGTGTTTGCAATAACTAATTCGGAAGCACGTTTTTCTTTCTCTTTATTTTGAAAAAGAAGCTCAGAATTGGCAACACTTAATTCATCTGCCCGTTTTTGCTTCTCTTTGTTTTGATAAGCAAGTTCAGTATTTGCAATGACAAGTTCAGCGGCACGGTCTTCTTTTTCATTGTTCTGAAAAGTAAGTTCTGTATTTGCAATCAGAAGTTCAGCGGCGCGTTTTTCTTTCTCTTTATTCTGATAAGCAAGTTCAGTATTTGCAATAACAAGTTCGGCAGCACGATCTTCTTTTTCCTGATTTTGATAAGCAAGTTCTGTGTTTGCAATAACTAATTCAGCAGCACGTTTTTCTTTCTCTTTATTTTGAAAAAGAAGCTCAGAATTAGCAATACTTAATTCATCTGCTCGTTTTTGTTTTTCATTGTTTTGATAAGCGAGTTCAGTATTTGCTATGACAAGTTCGGCGGCACGTTTTTCTTTTTCTTCGTTTTGATAAGCAAGTTCAGTATTTGCAATAACAAGTTCGGCAGCACGTTTTTCCTTTTCTTCGTTTTGATAAGCCAGTTCGGCATTGGCAATAACGAGCTCTGAAGCACGTTTTTTTCGTTCCTCTATTTGTCGCGCAAGTCTTTTATTAACGAGCAGTAATTCATCATTATGATTTACTTTAGTTCGTTCTGGAAAAATTGTACTTTCAGGCAGAATGCTCTTTTTTTTGCTCATGATTTCTAGCGCATTTACCCAAATATAACCTAACTGAATTTAATGGCTTCCTTTTAAACTTAATAAGTCAATTTATAATTTATAAATAGCGTTAATGCTCAAAATTTATATTTGTAAAATTTAAGTTTTTTCTTATTTTTTAAAATTAAGGTTAGCGATTTTATTAAAAATTATATAGAATAAAAACAGGTTATTAGAAGGCGTTTTTACTGGTATTTCATGATTTTATTTGATTTTGCGTCTGAAATTATTTTCAAAACAATGTATCATTTTTAGTTTATCATCGTCTTGATTTAAAACGCCTGAATTGTCTGATTTACAAAATGGCCAAGAAGTAAAAAGATTCAGCAAACAATCATCAATCAAAAAACGTCAATCAAAATCATGAGAAATTTTATTTCTAAATCACTAATAATCCTCTTTTTAATTAGTCTTACAACTAATGCGCAAAATCAAAAACTTTCAGATAGTATAGATCTTTTTTTGAAAGATAAAATGCAAAAACTTCATATTCCGGCGCTTCAACTTGCCGTTGTTCAACATGGAAAAATAATAAAACGCAGCAGCTACGGAATTGCTAACATCGAAAATTCGGTAAGCGCAACAGACGAAAGCATGTTCTCGATTAATTCCTGTACAAAAGCATTTGTAGGCGTTGCAGTAATGCAGCTTCAGGAAGAAGGAAAACTTAATATTAATGATCCTATTTCAAAATATTTAGAGTATTTGCCTGTTGCGTGGCAAGGTTTGACAATTAAACAATTGTTCTCTAACATTTCCGGACTTCCTAATATTATTGATGAATATGAAAATTTATTAGGAAATACTGAAGCTGCTTCTTGGGAAAAAGTTAAAACATTGCCTATGGAATTTAATACGGGAGATCATTTTCGTTATAATCAAACGGGTTATGTTATTATTGGCAGAATTATTAATAAAGTGAGCGGAATGCATTTTACTAAATTCATAGAAGATCGTCAGTTCAAAGTAGCAGGAATGAAGCTAACTCGTTTTGGAGATTCTTCTGATGTTATTCCAAATTCAGCTGGAGCTTATACTACGCAGGATAATGTAAATGGAGATTGGATTACGACAAATGACGTTAGAAATTGTTTTATGAAATTTCCAGAATTCTTTAGAACAGCGACAGGAATAATTTCGACTTCTGATGAAATTGCAAAATGGATTATTGCATTGCAAAATGGTTCATTATTAAAGCAAAAATCAAGCTTGGATTTGCTTTGGCAGCCAGCAATTTTAAACAACGGACGTGTTGGAGGTTTTAATAAATTGGTAAACGGATATGCTTTGGGTTGGCCAGTAGCAGCGAGAGCAGAACATCCTGCAGCAGGACCAATTGGAGGTATGAGATCTGCCTTTTTTGTTTATCCAAATGATGATTTATCGATAGTTGTTTTAACGAATCTTCAGGGAGCAAATCCGGAATGGTTTATAGATGAAATTGCGGGTTATTATATTCCTTATATGAAAGAATCAAACGGATTTGGATTATCTCCTTCATTAAAAAAATTAAGAAAAGAATTAATGAAGCAAGAATATAACAATGCTTTGAAAGTTGCAGAAAATCTAAAAAAATCTGATTCTAAATTTAATTTAGGCGAAAATGAATTAAATGATTTTGGATATAAATTATTGAGCGAAAACAAACAAACAGACGCGTTGAAGATTTTTAAATTAAACGTAGATCTTTACCCACAAAGCGGAAATACATATGACAGTTATGCAGAAACTTTGGCTAGTTTGGGAAATAAAAAAGATGCTATAAAAAATTATAAAAAAGCATTTCAGCTGAATCCAAAAAATAAAAATGCTCAGGAACAAGTAAAGAAACTGGAAGGCATATAAACCATATTTTTAGTTCAAAGCAAACCCCTTATGAAATTCATTCATAAGGGGTTTGCTTTTTAGAATTTTCTTAAAGCTTAATCTCAAACAAACTAAAAGAACCTTCTTTATAATGTTCCGGTAATTCGCTTGTCCATTCGATTGTGCTGATTCCTTTGTATTCGAAACCGCAACTTGTGTAGTATTTATTTATTCTCTCGTTGCCGCTATGTGTGTCAAGTCGAATGTACTGTTTGTTGTTTTCTTTTGCATATGTTTTTACCCATTCAATAATTTTTTTTACATACGATTGTCCTCTAAATTTTGGATTTGTCGCAATACGATGAAGATAAACCGCAGGATCTTTTGCAGCTTCTTTCCAGATAATTAAATCATTAAAAGTTAACACAAATGTACAAGCAACTTCATTTCCTTCTTTGATTACAAAATGACGATTTTCAGTAATTTCGTTTTCGATTAGAGATCTTTCAAAACCTCTCCAACTTTTATTATTGACTGTTTTTTGGTATGATGTAGCTTCATTATAGATATCAAAAACAGCATCGATATCTTCATTTGTAGTTTTAAAAAATTCCATTATTGGGGTGTATTCTGTAGATTAATCAATCCTGTAAAGATAAATTTTCAGATTCTCAAAGTTGGATGAATTATATTAGTTTTAACTTTTTTCATCAGAATTTAACCAAACGACCTTTTGTTCCGATTCGTGATTTTGTCCAATAATATCGCGATATAAATCTGGTCTTCTAGCTTTTATGTAGCGATTTCCTCCGGCTTGAATGTATTTTTCAGGACTAATTATTGCTGTTGCAAAAGAGTCATCAAAAGTTCTACATTCTGCGAGAATATCTCCAAAAGGATCAATAATCATCGAACAACCATTTTTGAGTTGATCGTCATCCATACCAATTGGGTTTGAGAAAACAGCATAAATAGCATTATCATAAGCTCTTGCAGGCAACCATTTCATTAACCAATCGCGACCTTTCATGCCGTCAAATTCCAGTCTTAAAGAAGTTGGATCAGCTTTACGGTTTTCCCAAAGTTGAGGTGCAACAAAACCTGCTCCAGGTCGGGTCGAAGGTGTGCACATTGTTACATGCGGCATAAAAATAATATCGGCTCCCAGAAGTTTTGTTGCGCGAACATTTTCGATAATATTGTTGTCGTAACAAATTAGAATTCCGCATTTCCAGCCTTTAATTTCAAAGATGCAATAACGATCTCCAGGCGTTAAATATGGATTTATAAACGGATGAAGTTTTCTGTATTTTGCGACCAAACCATTTTTGTCAACACAAACGTAAGCTTTAAAAAGATTGTCATTTTCATCCTTTTCAAAAAGTCCCGCAAGAATTATAATATCATTTTTTTGGGCAATTTCGGTTAGTTTTAAAATGCTTTCTCCACTCGGAATAATTTCTGCCAAGTCCAGCATTTGTTCTTTCGATAAATGTCTTGCAAATGTATATCCCGTAATAGAACATTCATGAAACGAAATCACGTCGCAACCTTCATTGGCTGCTTTTTGTGAAAGCTTTTCGATTACAGATAAATTATAGTTTTTGTCGCCACTTTTGTTTTCAAACTGTGCGGTAGCTATTTTTAGATTTTCCATTTTTGATACTATTATTTTGAGTCAAAAGTAGTATCGATGAAATTCTATAAATTGTACAAAACCGACATTTTAAAGGGAACCAATCGGAAAGGTTCGAATAAGATTATTGGTTAATTTTCCGCTGCAATGCAAGTATTCTTTTGGAGATATTCCGGTATGTTTTCTGAAATCTTTTATTAAATGCGATTGATCCGAAAATCCTGCATCATAACAAATAGTTGTCAGATTTGTATCTGCAGGTTTGTCTTTCAATAATTTTAAAAAATGATGCAACCTTACAACGTTGCCAAATTTCTTCGGGTTTAACCCAATCGATTCTTTAAATTTTCGTTCAAGATGTCTTTCGGTATAACCGGTATATTTAACCAATTGCGCTACAGAAAAATGTCCTTTGTTTGAAATTATAAAATCGAGTGAACTGTTTACGATCAATTGGTTTGATTCTGATTTTTTAGAGATCAGATTGCTGAAAAAATGATTTAGAAATCCAATTCTTGTCTGATTATTACTTTGTTCCGATAGCTTTTCCTGAAGAATCAATCCGTTTTCTCCAAAAACATCATCAATAGAAATAATAGAATCCAGAAATTCATTGGCAGGAATCCCTAACAATTGATGAATTCCGTTAGGCTGAAAAACAACAATTATTAAAGTGATTTCATCGTTAGAATAAATGTCTTTGAAGCCATTAAGTTGTCCGTATAAAAAAGAATTTGGCAGATAATTTTTTACTTCATAATTCGTAATATCAGCGATAAGTTTACTTTTAAAAGAAAATACAACGCCAGTATTACCATCAGAAAACAATCGAAGTTTTTGGATAGCAGTTTCCTGATTATCCAAAAAAAGATAATGTTTGATATAGGGAGATAGCTCTTTTGAAGGTAAAACTTGCATCGTTTAGTTGTTGATTATTAAAAACCGAACTTGTCCGTAATAATTGTGGCGCCTTTCTTTTCCAGATCAGATAACATTTCTTGTTTTCTAAATTCAACGTCGTCTCCCGTCGCGATGTATTCTTGCAAAAGTGCTACTTCATAACCGTTTTCAAGTGCATCAATTGCGGTTTGTTTTATACAATATTCTGCCAGAAAACCACATAATATAAGTTTACGAATAGCATTTTTTTTCAAGTAAATTTTAAATTCTTCTGATGAAAAACTACTGTGTTTTGTTTTCGAAATTAATTTGAAAGAATCATCAAAATCTATGTCAATTTCATGACCTTTTGTGCCTTCGATACACATCGAAATTCCTTCTCCGAATTGATTTTCCTGATAATTCGAAAAATAATTACAAACTTATCTTTGGCGAATTGTTTCGTTAATCGATTCAATTGTGTCTTGACTTCTTTGATTTGATGAATAGGATGGTTTTTTGCATAATTTCCATCAATATCTGTAAAGTCTTTTTGGGGATCAATAATTACTATTAATTCTTCAGATGTTAATGTCATCGCTTTTAATCTTTTTGAAGTTTGAATCGTGAAGAATCAGCTTTTGACAAATTTAAGGATATTTTTTCGATTATAGTTTTTCCGATTCTTTATAGATGTTTCTGTCTATCGTGATTTTTAATCTGGCAAACATTTCGGTAATATCAAAGCCTTCTTTTTTGTATTCGGACTGAACAGCTTCTTTTGCTTTTTTTAAAACAGTTTCATTTTCCCAAACGGCAATCGTCATAAAAATAAAATTTCCTTGTTCATCGATGCGTTCGTAAGCTTCGTCTTTTATGAATCCGTTTAAGTTCCTGATGAAGTTTCTGTTGATGGCTACTCTTTCCAGAAATTCTTGTTTTGATTGTGCCGGAACGATAAATTTATCGATAAAGATTTGTTTCATGTTTTCTGATTTTTTGGTTTCGATTTTTGAAGTAATTGTTGTTGATTGAGCATTTGTTTCATAACTAAACAATGTCAAAAAAACAATTCCGATTAAAAGATGTGTTTTCATAATTCTTGATTTTTGTTGTTGTAAAATTCAAGATTACAGAAACCAATTAATTGTAAAAAATCATTGATTTACCAGAAAGAAGGAAATTTAAAAAATTCAGACGGAGTTTGTCCTGTAAACAATTTGAAGTCTTTATTGAAGTGAGATTGGTCAAAATATCCGGCATCAAATGCAAGTTCGATGAGGTTTTGATTGTTTCGTTTCTGATCGATAATTGCTTTTATTCTTACGACATAAGAAAACTGTTTGGGTGATGAACCTATTGTTTTTCGGAATCTTTTTTCGAAAGCATCCTGACTGATATAAAGCATATCTGCAAGTTCTTTTATCTTAATAATGCCTTTTTTAGATTGGATTATTGCGATTGCATTTGAGATTAATTGATCTGGTTTGTAATCGTGTAATCTTGACAAAAGAAATTGTTCGATTACAGCAATTCTTTGATTGTTGGTTTTAGCTTCGGTCAAAAGTTCTTCTATAATTGCTGTTTTTTGCTGTGGAAAGAAATTATCTAATGAAACGCTTTCTTCAAATAATTCGTGAAGAGGTTCTTTAAAAAAGGCTTTGTCTCCAACTTCTTTAAAATGAACAATAACTGTAGTAGTGTCTTTTGAATAATTGATTAAACGCGCCGATTTTCGCATGCCAGAAATCGCTGTAAGAGGTAAGTTGTCCCGACTATTTCCTTTAATATAATTGACATCGCCTTTACATCGAAAAGCAATTGTAAGCGATGTTCCCGGCAAAACCCGATTGATTAATTCATCCTGACTTTCGATTATTCGATAAGTTTTTATGAATGGTTTTAATTGTTCTGTTGGAATAAAATCTACAATTTTCATTTCCTATGTAGTTTACTATTAGTAAAGATAAGGAAAAGTGTTTTTAAAGTAAAAAGTCTGTTTTTGTGTGAATGGGTTTAGGAAATCAAAAAAGTCTTAATCCTGCAGAATCATTTTTACTTTTGGTAAAATGCGGTCGACAAATAAAGTATAAGCTGCCGCCGAAGGATGTAAGCCATCTGTAGCAACTAAAGCCGGGTTGTCCAGACCTTTTTGAGTTATATCAGTTATGGAAAGAAAAGCGACTGAATTGGTCGTGCAATAATTCTCGGCAAAAGTATTGTATTGTTTGATTTCATTTGAAATTCGGGTGCCTTGGCCTTGCATTTGGTTTGTACCAAAGGGAGTATAGGCATAATCAGGAATCGAAAGAACCAGAACATTTTTTTTATCGCCCTTAGCAAGAGCGATTGCTTTGTTGACTAATTCGGGAAATTCCTTTTCATAAATAGAAAAATCTCTGCCTTGATATTGATTGTTAACACCAATTAAAAGCGTAACCAAATCATAATTAGAATCTGGATTTTGTGCGTTTATTGCCGAAATTAAATTAGTAGTTGTCCAGCCAGTTTGGGCAATTACTTTTAATGAAAAACTGGATTGTGGGTAAATTGCTTTTAAACTTGCTTTTAGCTGTTCAGGATATCGACAAGTTTCGCAAACACTTTGACCTATTGTATAACTGTCGCCTAAGGCAAGATAATTTATATTGGAAGGAATAGTAGTACTTAGAGTTCCTGTTGCAGGAGGAGGCGTCGTTGTGGTTTCTGAAGGACTTTCGTCTGTACTACAACTTAGGAGAAATATAGAGAGTATGATAGTAACTATTTGTTTGAAATGTGGTTTCATAATTTGGGTAAATTAAGTTTCGGGTCATTTTAAACAAATAGTTACGTTAAATAACTTGCTTTGGTTTTTATACCATTTCTGTTTTCATCAGAATTTCTTCTTCAATGGCATTCCAAAGTCCGATTCGTTTTTCTAATGCAAGAATTGAGATTTCTTCAACTTCTTTCCATTTTTGAGCATCATCTTCACATAAATCAGTGATCATTTGCATTGCCATTGGTCCGTGTTCGTCGGCATCTAATTCTATATGTCTTTCAAAATAATATAGAAGTTTACTTAAGTCAGTTTCCGGAAGATTTTTTTGAAAGTTCTTCAAGATTGCAGTAAACATACTCGGAATCAAATCTTCTCTTCCAAAAGTAAATGCTGCTGCTATTTCGTGTGGTTTTCCTTCTTCGATAACTCTAAAAGTAAAATCTAAAAATGCTTTTGTATTTGGATGTAATGAACTTTGTTTTATGGCAACAAAAATATTGTGCAATGAATTTACTTCAGACAAAAAGGTGTTAATTCCGGTTGTATCTGCACCACAATCCTGCATTGCTTCAAGATACATTTCATAATGACTTTGTCTTCTTCCGTCAATACTTAAATCTGTTTCTTCGGCAAGAACAATCTCGTTGATTAAATATCTTGTTTCAGGATTTTTTGTAGCAAACCAAGGTGTTGTTGTGCAAGTAAGTTTGGCTTGTAAAGCTTTTAATAATGACATAAAATCCCAAACTGCAAAAACGTGTGTTTCAAGGAAACTATGTAAATCGTCAATACTTTGAATTTTATTGTATAAAGAATGTTGTAAAAGTTGATCTTTTTGAGGTTGAATGCTATTGTTGATAGTCTCAATATTCATTTTCGTAATTTTTTGCAAAGATAAAAAGCTTCTCGGTTAGAAGAAGCTTTTTGTATAGTTTTTATATATTTTTTAATAGTTGTTTATTATTTAAATGCTGGAATTCCAGTTACATCCATTCCTGTAATTAGCAAATGTATGTCGTGAGTTCCTTCATAAGTGATCACACTTTCTAGATTCATCATATGGCGCATAATCGAATATTCGCCTGTAATTCCCATTCCTCCTAACATTTGTCTGGCTTCACGTGCGATATGAATTGCCATGTCGACATTGTTTCGTTTTGCCATTGAGATTTGAGCAGTTGTAGCTTTTCCTTCATTTCTCAAAACACCCAAACGCCAGGTTAATAATTGTGCCTTTGTAATTTCGGTAATCATTTCTGCCAGTTTTTTCTGCTGTAATTGAGTTCCGCCAATTGGTTTTCCAAACTGAATTCTCTCTTTTGCATAACGCAAAGCAGTATCATAACAATCCATTGCAGCTCCAATTGCTCCCCAGGCGATTCCGTATCTGGCCGAATCTAAACAGCCAAGTGGTGCGCCCAATCCTGATTTATTTGGTAATAGATTTTCTTTAGGAACTTTTACATTATCAAAGATCAATTCTCCTGTAGATGATGCACGAAGCGACCATTTATTATGTGTTTCTGGCGTTGTAAAACCTTGCATTCCGCGTTCTACAATTAATCCGTGAATTCTGCCTGTTTCATCTTTTGCCCAAACTACAGCAATATCTGCAAAAGGAGCGTTCGAAATCCACATTTTGGCACCATTTAAAAGATAATGATCTCCCATATCTTTAAAATTGGTAATCATACTTCCGGGATCAGAACCATGATCAGGTTCGGTTAAACCAAAACAACCCATGAATTCTCCTGTTGCCAGTTTTGGTAAATATTTCATTCTTTGTTCTTCGTTTCCGTATTTCCAAATAGGATACATTACCAATGAAGACTGAACAGATGAAGTAGATCTTACTCCGGAATCACCGCGTTCAATTTCCTGCATTATTAAACCATAAGAAATTTGATCTAAGCCAGCGCCACCATATTCAACAGGAATATAAGGGCCGAAACCGCCAATTTCGCCAAGTCCTTTTATAATTTGTTTTGGAAATTCTGCCTTTTGAGCATACTCTTCAATAATAGGAGAAACTTCTCTCTTGACCCATGCACGAGCTGATTCACGAACCAATTTATGTTCGTCTGTCAATAGATCGTCAAGGTTGTAATAATCTGGGGCTTGAAATAAATCTGGCTTCATTTTTTGATAGTTTAGCAAAAACAAATTTACGCAATATAAATATAACAAAACAGACTTAAATTGTTATATTTTTTAAAACAAAAAGAAGAAAATTAGTAATAAGACAAATTAATTATAGTTTATTGATAATTTATAAGCTATTTTTGAGTTTCCAAAAACAAAATAAATGAGGCTGATCATCTCTTTTTTACTCTTTTTTGTTCTAAATGCAGCATTTTCACAAAAAAATGCTATAACGGAAAAAGAGTATTTGATATTGCAAGATAAAATCCGACTTAATTTTAATGCAAATGTCGATAGTGCTGTTGTATATGCTAACCAAATGGCTAAATCTAATGATTTTAGACATAAAGCATTTGCAAACGGATCATTAGCTTTTTCTTTACAATTAAAGGGAAAAACAAAAGAATCTCAGGAAAAATATAAGTTGGCGATTGGTTATTTGAGTAAAATTCCTTCATCAAGAGATAAAACGCAATTAGAATCCTATATTCTAAATTTTGGAGGATTGGCAGAATGGAAAAGAGGTAATTTTAGTGAAGCCATTGAGCAATATCAGAAAGGAATGAAACTTTCTGTGCAAATAGGCGATATAATGCAAATTATCAAATTCAAAATGAATACTTCCGTAATTAATGAGGCAGTTGGGAACTATCAATTGGCCATTAAAAACATGAGACAACTAGATATATTTATTGATAAAAATGAAAGTCTATTTACCAAAGAAGATTTTTTAAATAGAAAAAGCAATATCAGTGTCAATCTAGGTAGTTCTTACGAAAGTTATTTTGTAAAAAATCAAAAAAAAAGATTTTTGCTTGATTCAGCAGAATATTTTTATAAAAAAGCGATTACATATTCTAAAAATAATCCCTACACCAAAATCACCTCAAAGCTAAGCTTAGGTAATGTTTATAATTGGAAAAATGATTATAAAAATGCTGAAAAAGCGTATTACGATGTTGTGTTTTTATCTCAACAAAATGACAGACAAGACTTATTGTGTTTTGCTAATTATAATTTGGGAGACATTTATTTTTCAACAAAAAAATATGATAAAGCACTTGTGTTTTTTAAAAAATGTGATTCAATTGCCGCTATAACAAACATAAATCAATTAGATTATTTAAAGTCTAATTACTATCAGGCAAAAATTTACAATATACTCAAGCGACCTGAATTAGCTTATAAACATTCTAAAATCTATCTGGATAATTATGAGGAATTCGAAACAAAATTAAACGACGAAGCATTAGAGGTAAACTACAAACAAGGAGTTGGTAATCTAACGGATGAAATGGTTACTATTGAGAAGAAATATAAAAATGATGTTTTCTTAAATAGAGGACTAAAAGTTTTTTATGTACTTGTTTTTGTTGTAATTGTGTTTTTATTAATAAAAAATATCAGAGATAAAAATAAAGCTCATAAAAAAATGAATGCTTTAATCGAAGAGTTTAAAGCCAATATAGAGAAGAGAAATAATCCTGAATTTGAACAAAAAGAGGTAGAAGTAGTAGAAGAACTCGTACTTGAGCCTGAAGAAGTTCATCTCAAGAAAGAAAATGTCAATCTAAGTATTGATGAGGCTAAAGAAAATAAAATAGTAGAGAAATTACTGGCGCTGGAAAGCAAGTTAGAATACTTAAATGCTGATTTTACATTGCCTTATGTAGCCAAAAAAATCAAAACAAATACAACCTATTTATCTTATGTTGTTAACAAACGTTTTGGTAAATCATTTGGAGAATATTCAAATGAACTTAAAATTAATTATGTAATCAACGAGATGATTACTAATCATATGTATCGTAAATACTCTACTCAGGCTATTGCAGAAAGTGTAGGTTTCAAGAATGCAGTTTCTTTTGCAAAATCATTCCGAAAAAGAACCGGGGTTTCTCCAGCTCAGTTTGCAAGTAATATTTAGTTTAGAAATAAAGGAATAAGTTATTTTTGAAATTCCAAAAACAAACTCATGAGACTGATTGTTAGTTTTTTATTCTTTTTTATTCTCAGTGCTACTTTTGCTCAGCATACAAAATCGATGACTGAAGAAGAATATGCAATTTTGAGACATAAAATCAGGCAAAACTTTAATGCAAATACAGATAGTTCTCTTGTATATGCGAATCAAATGGCAAAATCAAATAACAACAAACATTTGGCTTTTGCAAATGCAGCATTATCAGTTTTATGGCAGAATAAAGGAAAAACAGAATTATCAAAAGAAAAATATAAAAAAGCACTTTATTATCTGGACAAAGTACCTGATTCGAAAGATAAGATACAATTGCAATCCTATGTGTATAATTATGGCGGATTAGCGGAGTTTGACAGAAGAAATTTTAGAGCTGCAATTGAAAAATTTCAACAGGGAATTAAACTTTCAGAAAAAATAGGAGATATTAACCAACTGGTTAACTTTAAGGCTAATATTGTTTTGGCTAATGAAGTAGTAGGAAACTATCTATTAGCGATTAAGAATGCAAAAGACCTTGATAATTTTCTTCATGAAAATAAAGATTTATTCGATAAAGAAAGTTTTCTGAATAAAAAAAGTAACATCAATCTTAGTTTAGGAGGTTCTTATGAAGATTACTTTACAGCAAATAAGAGTAAAAGATTCTTGTTAGATTCGGCAGAGTATTATTATAAGAAGACGGTTGATTATTCAGAGAATTATCTTTTTAATAAAATCACTGCAAAATTAAACTTAGGAAATGTCTACAATTGGAAAGGTAATCTAAAAGAAGCCGAAAAAGCCTATTATCAAGTTGTACTTCTTTGCGAAGAGAATGATCAAAAAGAGTTACTGTGTATTGCTAACTTTAATTTAGGAGATGTCAATTACACACAAAAAAAGTATGATAAAGCATTGTTTTTTTATAAAAATACCGATTCGCTTGCGATTTTAAGTAATTCGAATGAGTTAGATTACCTAAAATCTAATTACTATCAATCAAAAATTTATACAATTCTTAAAAAACCGGAATTGGCTTATGCACATTCCAAAATTTATTTAGATAGTAAAAAAAAATATGAGGCAAAATTAAAGAAAGAAAGATCAGAAGTAAATGAATTACAAGGCATCGACAGTCAGACAAAGGAAATGATTGCGGTTGAACGAAATTATAAGGAAGATCTTTTTTTAAATAAAAGCCTGAAAAGTTTTTATATATTTTTAATTATCGGAATTGTTACGCTCTTAGTCAAAAGCAATAGAGATAAAAATAAAGCTAATAAAAAGATGAGTGCCTTAATACAGGAACTTAAAGCAGATATAGAAAAGGAAAATGGTAGTTTTGCTAAAGTAAAATTGCTTGAATCGATAAAAACTGAAAATGCGAGTTTATGCATTGATGTGACTAAAGAAAATGAAATCGTCGAAAAGCTTTTAGAGCTTGAAAGCAATTTAGAATACTTGAATACCGGTTTCACATTGGCTTATGTTGCCAAAACAATCAAAACAAATACAACTTACTTATCTTATGTAGTCAATAAACGATTTGGAAAATCATTTGGAGAATATACCAATGAACTAAAAATTAATTATGCAATTAATAAGATGATCACCAGTGAAACTTATAGAAAAAAATCTACACAGGCTACTGCAGAAAGTGTAGGATTTAAAAACGCAGGTTCTTTTGCAAAATCATTTCGCAAAAGAACCGGAGTATCTCCGGCTCAATTTGCGAATAATATTTAACTTTCTAATGAATAAAGTTTTTTTGTATTAAGATAAGGAAAAGACTATCCTTGACCAACTCCGCCATTTTTTGCAGGGTCTCCTTCTTGCGCTGGTGGAATTGGATTAGTAACTGGATTACCATCTCCTCCACGAACGATTTTTTGTTGATTTTTAGATAATTTTTGTGCTCCAAAATCTTCTAATTTTAATGCTCTATTTGCCATGTTTTTATGTGTTAAGGTTATTACATTGTCAAAACTAGACAAAAAGCAAAACCCTTAATCGAGAATGGCGTTTTCCGGGTTTTAGTAAAATTTTAATCAATGTAATTATTTGATTTGCAGTATTTTAAATAGATCATTGTGACTTATATAATTTATAAATTGTATGTAGTATAATTGATAAAATGTCTGTTTTTATGATTATTTTTCGAATAAAAACAGCAATATTTGTACTGTAATTATGATTTTAAACACCCGAAAAAGATGTTAAAACTTGTCCAAAAATTTCTCCAAATAAATAGATACTCGGAAATTAAAAATGAGTTTAAGGATCTGTTTCTTTCTCATCCTAATTATCCAAGTCTATTTGCTATAACAGATTCTTTTGATTTACTATCTATAGAGAATGCTGCGGTAAGAGTTTCAAAAGAGCAGATCGTTGATTTGCCTTCAAATTTTTTAGCATATTTTAAGGAAGAACTTATATTGGTAGAAAAGGCTAAAAATTTTGTACGTATTAATAGTCAGAAAAAAAGAAACTATAAAATGGCTTACGAAAAATTCCTTTTAGACTGGAATGGAGTAATTGTAGCTATAGAACCTAATAATGTAGTAGCAAGAGAAAATTTAAAAATAGAATACAATGGATTAAAATATTTTTTACCTCTTTTGCTTTTAACAGGTTTATCATTTTTTTATAATACATATAATTGGTTTAGTCTTATTTTTTTAGGAATATCAATTTTAGGATTGATTGTAAGTGTTTTAATCGTTCAAGAGAAATTAGGGTTTAAAAACAGTTTAATTTCAAAAATTTGTAATCTAAGTTCTAACTCTTCTTGTGATTCAGTTATAAATAGCAGCATAGGAATTCAAAATAAATGGATTAATTTTTCAGATTTGCCATTGTTATTTTTTAGTGCAAGTTATATATCAATTTTGATTCAGCCTCTAAATTCAGCAATTTTCATAGGTTTCTTGAGCTTATTGGCGATTCCTGTTATAGTTTCCTCTATTTGGATTCAAAAGTTTGAAATTCAAAAATGGTGTGTAATGTGTCTGATAGTTTCATTTTTGATCTTTGCGCAAAGCGTGGTTTGGTTTTCATCAGATTTGTTTACGTTGAGTTTTAGTTTAGAAAATATTTTTCCATTCTTTTTTTCATTGATACTTCTGATTCCAATTTGGTACGTTGTTAAATCAATGGTAAAAAGCATCTTAAGCAATGAAAATTCGCTAAAAGAATTAAAAAAGTTTAAAAGAAATTATTCTTTGTTGAACTTCTTAGCTAAGAAAGTACCAAATACTAAAGGGTTTGAAGATTTAAGAGGATTAAATTTTGGAAACAGAAACGCTGTGGTAAAGCTTTCGATAATAATAAGTCCAAGTTGCGGACATTGTCACAAAGCGTTTCAGGAAGCATTTGATTTGGTTTTAAGATATCCTGATAAAATATTTTTGAATGTTCTTTTTAATATTAATCCGGAAAATGCGGATAATCAATATAAAGTTATTGTCGAAAGACTTTTATCAATAAACAGATCAACACCGGGAAAAACGGTTGAAGCGATTTCGGACTGGCATATTAAAAAAATGAGCCTGAAGAAATGGATGAAAAAATGGCATGTTGATTCTATTAGTATGATGATAACACAGGAAATAAACAAACAATATGAATGGTGTTCTAAGAATAATTTTAATTACACACCAGTTACAATTGTAAATGACAAATTGTTTCCAAGCGAATATGAATTAAGCGAATTGAAATACTTTTTGAATGATTTTGTTGAAGAAGTAGAAATTTTCGAAAAAACAGCATAAAAAAACAGACATAATCTTCAAGTGTCTTAAAATGATTGAAGGTCTATTATTAAAAAACAAAAAACACAAACCATGTTAGAAAAATTTTTAAAAGCAGAAGGTACTAAAAAATTATCAAAAGAAGAACAAAAAAATACTGCAGGCGGAACCGACCCTGAAGTTGGAATGTGTTGGGATATTAATAGAGGATATTATAAATGCTTGTAAAAAGAAAATCGTGTGGAGAAGTTTAAAAGCTTCTCTGCATTTCACAAGAATGAAAGAATAAAAATAAGTTGTTGTTTTGAATAAATGAAGGATAACCCAAACTATTAAATCTACTAATTATGTTAAAAAACATTTTAAACTTAGAAGGAGCTCAGGAATTAAGCATTTTCGAGAAAAAGAGTATTAATGGTGGTGCTTATCCGGTCGAGCCAATTTGTGGATACGTTACATGGAGCGCAAGCGAAACGGTTTGTTTGAATTATAATCCTTATTACAGACCTGTTTATCTAGGGAATAATAAGTGCTCAATTGTGGGAGATGCTTGTTAAATTGAGTTAGAAATATAAATAAATATAGAATGTTAAAGAAAATTTTAAATCTTGAAAACGCTCAGAGAATCACAAAAAATGAGCAGAAAACAATGCAGGGAGGAATTCCTGAATGTTGGATTTATGCGATTGAAGCGGGATGTGTTTTAATACCTGTTGGAGGCACTTGTCCTATGGATACGTTGCCGGGTATTTGCGACTCGATTCGTCTTTGTTGTTAATTTTTAACTTTTTTAGAAGTAATTGCGATATAGCCTTTTTTAGAATTTAGTCATGTTTTTTTTAATTTGTAGGCGCTCGATCGTGGAACATTGAGCAAATTCCCCACATTGATGATTGGTGTTGGGATTCTTAGGGAAATTGGTCACTGAGTTGATTTTATTTGGTTAGGGTTAACCAGTGCCATGTCCTAAAGAAATTGGATTACTGATAATAACGTTTTTAAATACCTAACAGAAAGGAAAATTATTTCCTTTCTGTTTTTTTTTTAGATATATATAAAGAAAAATAATCTTAAATTGCCCTGAATAAACTATTACAAATTGAAAAAATTTACCAATTACATACAAGCTGATTTCAAAGATTGCGGCCCTACATGTTTAAAAATAATCGCAAAACATTACGGTAAAACAATCAATATTCAGGAGTTAAGAGATATTAGCGAAACGACTCGTGAGGGAAGTAATTTGCTTTTTTTAAGTGACGCTGCTGAGAAAATTGGGTTTAGAACTCTTGGTGTAAAAATGAGTGCCGACAGATTAGATGAAGCTCCGCTTCCGTGCATCTTGCATTGGAATCAGAATCATTATGTGGTACTTTATAAAATAAAAAAAGACACTTATTATATTTCAGATCCGGCATTCGGTTTAATCGAATACAATAAAGAAGATTTTCTAAAATTCTGGATTGGAAACAATGCTGATGAAACTACTGAAGAAGGAATCGCATTATTAATCGAAGCAACACCAAAATTTTATCAATCAGAATTTGATAAAGAAGAACACAAAGGATTAGGCTTTAAATTGCTGTCTCAATATGTTCTGAGATACAAATCATTTCTTATACAGTTAAGTATTGGATTATTTGCCAGTAGTTTGCTGCAGCTAATATTCCCGTTTTTAACACAAAGTATTGTAGATATTGGGATTCAGAATCAGAATATCCATTTTATTTATTTGATACTTTTTGCACAATTGTTTCTTTTTGCCGGAAGAATTGGTTTAGAACTTATCAGAAGCTGGATATTGTTGCATCTTTCGACCAGAATCAACATTTCGCTGATTTCAGATTTCTTTATAAAATTAATGAATCTTCCTATTTCGTTCTTTGATGTGAGAATGACAGGAGATATCATGCAGCGTATTAACGATCACCGAAGAATCGAAAAAATTCTGACCACTTCGTCTATAAGCGTTTTGTTTTCTGTGATCAATATGTTTGTTATGGGAGGCGTTTTGGCGTATTTTAACCTGCAGATTTTCTTTGTATTTTTTGTCGGAAGTATCTTTTACTTCGGATGGATTACTTTGTTTTTAAAACGTCGAGAAGTACTGGATTACAAACGTTTTGCCGAAGTTTCGCAAGAACAAAGCAAAGTAATGGAACTTATCAACGGAATGCAGGAAATCAAACTCCACAACGCCGAAAAACAAAAACGCTGGGGTTGGGAATATGTTCAGGCAAGACTTTTTAGAGTTTCGATAAAAGGATTGATTTTAGAACAAACCCAAACCATTGGTTCCTCTGTAATCAACGAACTAAAGAATATTTTTATCATATTCTTATCTGCAAAATTAGTAATTGACGGATCGATAACTCTGGGTATGATGTTGGCGATTAGTTCAATTGTTGGAAGTTTAAACGGACCAATCACCCAGCTTATAGAATTTGTGAGAGAGCTTCAGGATGCAAAAATCTCTTTGGCGAGATTGTCAGAAATTCACGAAAAAGAAGACGAAACCGATCAGGAAGAACATCAAACCCACGAAGTTCCGTATGACTCGGATATTGAGATAAAAAACCTTTCGTATCGTTATTTAGGATCTGATATTCCGGTTTTGGATGATTTAACCCTTAAAATACCAGCCAATAAAGTAACGGCAATAGTTGGTGTTAGCGGAAGCGGAAAAACCACTCTGATGAAATTGCTTCTTAAATTCTACGAACCCGAAAAAGGGGAAATCAATATTGGCAATTCACAGTTGAGAAACATTTCGCAAAAAGCCTGGAGATCCAATATTGGCGCAGTAATGCAGGAAGGTTTTATTTTTAATGATACAATAGCCAATAATATTGCCATTGGTGTTGACAAAGTCGATAAAGAACGCTTGGTATATGCTTCAGATGTAGCCAATATAAAAGAATATATATCGAGTTTACCACTGGGTTATAACACAAAAATTGGCTCAGAAGGAACCGGAATGAGTACCGGACAAAAACAAAGATTATTGATTGCAAGAGCGGTTTACAAAAACCCCGAAATATTATTCTTTGATGAAGCAACATCAGCATTAGATGCCAATAATGAAAAAGAAATTATGCGAAAACTCGATATTTTCTTCAAAGAAAAAACCGTTGTGGTCATCGCACACCGTTTAAGTACGGTTATGAACGCAGATCAGATTGTGGTTCTGGATAAAGGAAAAATTATCGAAATAGGATCACACTCGGCATTAGTACAACAAAAAGGAAATTATTTTGAATTGGTTCGTAATCAATTACAATTAGGAAATTAAAACATGGCAGAAGATACATTTGAATTAAGAAGTGAAGAAGTACAGGACATTCTCACCAAAGTACCACATTGGATGATACGTTGGGGAACTGTTGTAATATTTGCCATTATATTTTTGCTGTTTTTCGTGTCCTGGTTCATCAAATATCCGGACGTTGTAAATACCGAAATTATAATCACAACCAATATTCCACCGGAGAAAATCGTCTCGAAATCATCGGGTAGAATCGAAGCTATTTTGGTACAGGATAAAGCCATAGTTGCTAAAAATACCACATTGGCGATAATCGAAAATACGGCAAATTATAAAGATGTTTTTTTATTAAAAAGCATAGTGGACAAATACAATGTCAACGATTCAAAAAAAGCATTTCCGTTTGCATTGCTCAAAAATGCGCAGTTGGGAGAAATAGAAAGCGCATTTGCAGTTTTTCAAAAAGATTATCAGGCCGAACAATTAAATGAAGATTTACAGCCTTTTGAAGTCGAGAACAGAGCACAGATTTCAGAGAAAGTTCAGATAAAGGAAAGACTGGAAATTCTGCAACAGCAAAAAGTGATAAACGAGAGCGAATTACAGCTTCAGAAAAATGAAATTGCACGATTTGAAACCCTTTTCAATAAAGGAATTATTTCGGCACAGGAAATGGAAGCCAAGAAACTGACTTACTTGCAGGCTCAGAAGAGTTATAGAAGCTTGTTATCGTCGATTTCGCAATTAAAATCCACTTTGATCGATAATACAAAATCAAGTCAGAGTTCGCAGATAAACAGCACCAAAGAAGAAGTTAATCTGGGACGCAATATGGCACAATCATTTTATCAGCTTAAAAAAGTGATAAAAGACTGGGAAATGGCCTATACGCTAAAAACATCTGTAAGCGGTGTTGTTACGTTTTTGCAGGTTTGGACAGAGAATCAAACGATAAATGTTGGCGATAATGTTTTTTCTATAATTCCCGACGCTAGAAATGGTTTTGTTGGAAAAGTAAAAGCACCGGCGTTGAATTCAGGAAAAATAAAAGTTGGTCAAAAAGTAAACATCAGACTGGCGAATTTCCCTGACAGAGAATTTGGAGTTCTTAGAGGGAAAATCAGAAACATTTCTTTGGTTCCGGACAAAGACGGAAATATACTTCTTGACGTTGCACTTCCAAACGGATTGCAAACTTCTTATAAAAAACAAATTGTATTTCAACAGGAAATGAAAGGAAGTGCTGAAATCGTAACCGAAGATTTGAGACTTATCGAAAGAATTCTGTATCAGTTCAAGAGCATTTTTGAACAGGTTTAAAATTCGTTTTTGTTTTAAATACTTACTTTATTAACAAATTTTGTAGGTAATGTTTTTATTTTTTAACTATATAGTTAGTTTTTGTTGTTTGTAATGAATAGTTTTAATTGGATTTTTATTTGTCGATCATTTAAAGTTTTTACTTAAAAAATGATCCTTTGGTTAGATTTAAAACATTAAAAATATTCTTGCGCAAGATTAGACAGGAGACTCAAATGTCTTTAATTGATTGGGTTATAACTAACAAAAAAACTAGAATTATGTTAAAAAAGATTTTAAACTTAACTGGAGTAGAAAAGTTAACTGACAAGCAGAAGAAAAACATTACTGCTGGAGCTTGGAGATATTCAGATGCAACCGGAAATTGTGTTAGCCCAAGTGCTACTTGCGGAGGTATTTATCCTGTAAAATATCCAGGAAGCTGGTGTTGTGAAAAATAGTATATAAAGTATTTTTTAATAGAGAGAAGGCTTGCTTTCTCTCTATATAATTTTAGAATTAAACCAAATTATAAATTAACCCCGAATTACCTGTTTAATGAAGAGAATTTTACTCCTTATTCTTGTTTTATTATTTCAAAACTCTTTTTCAAAACCCATAACTGAAACCCAAAAATTAGCTGCAACTTGTAAAGTTTGGGGTTTTCTAAAATATTATCATCCGAATGTTGCTAATGGAAATTTTGATTGGGATGAACAGCTTTTCAAAATATTACCAAAAATAGAAGAAGCAAAAACAGATGTAGAATTTTCAAATGTTATTGAAAAATGGATTAATTCTTTGGGGAAAGTTAAAGCTTATAAAGCTGAAATCTCAAACGAAAAAGTTGATTATTTTGATAAAAACTTTGATCTTTCGTGGACACAAAATCCAGATTTTTTTTCTAAAAGTCTTTCTCAAAAACTCAAATTTATTGAACAAAATAAAATTCAGGGGAGACAATATTACGTTGAACAAGGAATTGCATTTAGAAATGAAGTAGAATACACGGAATTCGATGATAAGGACAAAAACTTCCGTCTTTTGCTTTTGTTTCGTTTCTGGAATTATGTCGAATATTTCTTTCCGTACAAATATCAAATGGATCAAAACTGGGATTCGACTTTGATAGAATTTTTGCCCAGAACAATTAATCCTGTTTCTCAAACTGATTATTATTTGTCATTAAAAGAATTTAGTGCTAAACTAAATGATACTCACGCTTTGTTTGGAGCAAATAAACTATTCGATATTTTTGGCTGGAAATTTATTCCTTTTAAGGTCAAATTTATTGATAACAAAGCAATTATTGTTGGTTTTGAAAATGAATCGTTATCTATGATAAACGATTTAAAAATAGGAGATGTTATTACTAAAATTGATGGAAAATCAATTGCTGATCTTTTAAAAGAAAATCAAAAATATATTGAAGGATCAAATTATGCTGCAATCTTAAACAATATCGAATGGACGGTTTTTGGAGGGAATGCTGATACTTCCGAAATTGAATTTATAAGAAATGATAAAATAGCCACAAAAGCAATAAATCGATATGCCTATAAAGATTTGAAAATTAATTACGAAAACAATAGCGAGAAATATAAACTATTAGACGATAATATTGGATACGTTAATATGGCTGTATTAACTACAGATGATGTTCCGGTTATGATGGAAAAGTTTAAAAGTTCAAAAGCTATAATTTTTGACATTCGTAATTATCCTCAAGGAACTAATTTTGCTATAGCGGAATATTTAAATCCGGAACCGAAAGATTTTGTAAAATCAATGGATGTTGATTTAAGTTCTCCGGGACGTTATATTTGGAGAAAAGAAGATAGTCCTTGCTGGAAAATTAATCCGGATTACTATAAAGGAAATGTTATTCTTTTAGTGAATGAAAAATCGATAAGTCATTCTGAATTTACTGCCATGACATTAAAAGTTGCTCCAAAAACGACTATAATTGGCAGTCAGACTGCAGGGACGGATGGAGCAAATTACAGATTCGAAATTATAAAAGGTATTTGGTCTTCGTTTACAACTTACGGTGTTTTTTATCCTGATAAAACAGAAGTTCAACGTATAGGAATCGTGCCTGATATTGAAGTAAACCAAACTATTTTAGGTATTCAACAAGGAAAAGACGAGATTCTGGATCGCGCAATTCTTTTTGCTAAAAACGGGAAATAAAAATTGATTTTAAGCTCAAAAAATGTTAGCATTAAAAAACAAAAAATGGACTCTTTTAATGGTTTTCGTGGTACAATCTGTTTTGTATTCTCAAAAAACTAAAATTTTATACGATGTTTTTAGCATTTCTGGAAAGGTTATAGATTCAAAATCAAACGATAAAATTTCGCATGCTGATCTTTATCTTCTTAATTGCAATAAAAGTGTAGTCGCTAATTCAGAAGGAGATTTTCAATTCAATATTTCTAAAAGTAGTTTTAATGATAAATTAATTATTTCGGCTTTAGGATATTCTTCAGACACCATTATGGTTTCAGAACTTGAAAACAGGCAAAGTGAGTCCTTGCAGATTAAATTGAATAAAGAAAAAGACGCTGAGGTTTTGTTGAATGAAACAATTGTGGTTTCGTCTAAAAAGAAATCAAATACCTTGTCTGCAAAGGCAATCTTAAGCAGAGCAAAGGAAAATATTGAAAAGAATTATTATCAAAAGTCATTCAATCAGAAATTCTTTTTTAGAGCTCAAACCAAAAAAGATAGTGTTTTTACAGTAAATGAAGAAGCATCAATTGACACCTACAGTCCAAATGGAATTAAAGTTTCGGATGATGCTGCAGCAAATTATTTTGGAGAAATTCTACAATTTCGAAAGAAAGTAGATTCAGAAACAATTGAAAATTGGAAAGGAATCGGGTATTTTGGAGTGGTGATTTTTAGGAACATAATGTTGAGCAATCAGAATTTGCTATATGAAACAGAAGACTTCGAATTAAAGAAAGAAGGAACAACAACTTATGGAGGTAAAAAAGTGTATGTAATTAGTTTTACAAATTTGGCACCTTCTATTTTTTCTACTGGTTTTGGAAATCCTGCAGCACAATCGGCAATAGGATTTATTTATATTGAAATAGATTCTTTTGCAATTGTAAAATTTGAACAATATGTAGTTTTAAATAGAAATAGATCAAATGATAATGATGATATTGTAATAGAATCGTCATTGAAAATGACTCAAACATATAAAAATGTCAACGGCCATTATTTTATTAATTACTGTAATGAAAAGGTAGAAAGTAATTATTTTTCAGTGTCAAATAAAAAACTATTAAGCACTGAGAATTCGGATTATGATTTAATGTCGGAGGATATTATTACAGAAAAAGTATCGGTAATAAAAAGACCAATAGATCTTCTAAAATTGGACCCAAAATTTGTTGAAGATGTTGAATATTGGAAAAACAATAATTTTATAATCGAAAATAAGAAGATAGAATTTTAAAACTTACATTTTCAAATAAAACTCTTTTGTAAGTTCAATGTATTCTGGAGTATAAACATGTCTGTCGATTTCGATAATTAATTCATCGATTTCGACTTCAGGATTTTCATTTCGGCTAAAAGCCAATAAACTACGTTTAATTTCAGACTTTGGAGTTCCTTTTACGCGGGTAATTTTTAGTGGGTATAATTCAGATTCCTTTGCTAAAGCAATGAAGTTTTCTTCTTCTTTAAAAGGAAGAATTACGGCAAATATTCCGTGTTCAGAAAGTAATAAATCGGCAGCTTCAATTAGTTCTTCAAAAGGCATTGCATCTTGAAAACGAGCTAAATCACGTTGTTCATTTTCTGTTTTATAATCTTCTGAGTAAAAAGGAGGATTTGAAACAATTAGATCGTATTCGTCTTCTGGTTCATCAATAAATTCGTCTAAACCTGCATGAAAGCAAAATAACCGATCTCCCCAAGGTGAACTTTCAAAATTTCCAACAGCTTGTTCGTAAGCATCTTCATCAATTTCCAGAGCATCAATTTGTTCAGCATGAGTTCGCTGAGCAAGCATCAAAGCAATAATTCCGGTTCCTGCACCAATGTCTAAAACACTAAACGGATTGTGATTTATCGGAGCCCAAGAACCTAATAAAACCCCATCTGTTCCTACTTTCATAGCGGTTTTATCTTGTGCAACAGAAAATTGTTTGAATTGAAACATCAGATTTAAAATTTAAGATTAACGAATGCTGATTTTTCTTTAATAAGAAAGTGAAATTTTTATTTTCGGTTAAACAAATGACCGATTAAACAGATCAACTTTTTAAAGGTACATTTCCACCAATCCTTCAGGCAGATTCATGATAACTTTTTTGTTTTCACGATCAATTTTTACAAGAAAATGATCGATCATCGGAATTAGCATTTCGACTTCGCCATTTAAAACTTCAAAAAGAGGTTGAGCGGTTGAATCGTTTACGGCAACAATTTTTCCAAAAACGCCTAAACGTTGATCTTCAATTTCAAAACCGATAACTTCGTGAAAATAAAATTTATTGCCAGAGAGTTTTGGCAACATGCTTAACGGAAGATAGATCGCGTTGCCAAGTAGAGCATCGGCTTCTTCCTCATTATTTACATCTTCAAAACGAATTCTAAGAAAATCGTTTTTATGTAAAGAACTTGTTTCAATAAAAAAAGGAACCAAGTGTTTGTTGCATTCAACAAACACTGATTCCAGATTTTCGTATAACTCAGGTTCGTCCGTGTCTAAATAAGCCAGAACTTCACCTTTGAAACTAAATTTTTTAGCGATTTTACCTAAATAAAAACATTCTTCTTTACGCATTCTCGCTAAATATAATTATGCTTCAGTTGTTTCGTTATTCTCTTCAGCAGCAGGAGCTTCTTCAGTTGATGCTTCAACTTCAGTAACTTCTTCTTCAACTGCAGGAGTTGCAGCAGCGATAGCATCAGCTTCAGCTTGAGCTGCAGCAGCTAAACGTTTAGCGTTAACTTCTTGTTCTGCTTTAAAAGCTTTAGCTTTAGCATCAGCTTGCGCTTTTGTTAAACCGTCTTTTTTAGCATCAACTTTTCCAGCTTTAGCTTCTAACCATGCAGCTAATTTAGCATCAGCTTGCTCTTGAGTTAAAGCTCCTTTACGGATACCTCCATCAAGGTGGTGTTTCAATAAAGCACCTTTGTAAGAAAGAATTGCTCTAGCAGTATCAGTTGGTTGTGCACCATTGTGTAACCATTTAACTGCGCTATCAAGGTTTAAGTCGATAGTTGCTGGGTTAGTGTTTGGATTGTAAGTACCGATTTTCTCTAAGTATTTACCATCTCTTTTTGAGCGTGCATCTGCAGCTACAACCCAGTAAAAAGGTTTTCCTTTTTTACCGTGTCTTTGTAATCTAATTTTTACTGACATAATCGTATGATTAAATTTTGAGGTACTCGACCTCCGTTAATTAAGGGCGCAAAGATATAATTTTTTTGTGAATAATACGTTTTAAAGCCTATTAATTATGGTTGATATGGATTTTTGCTAATTTATAGACCCTTTTTGACTTTCCTTTTTTTAAATTATTTATCTTAAATGTAATACATTTGCGTGAAATTTATTTTTTTATGAAAAAATATTATTACCTAATAATTACTGCTTTTTTACTTATATCTTGTACAGAAGATATAAAATTCAATACTCCGGCCTTTCAGGGTTTAAAAAACAACGTTTTCTGGAGAGCTCAAAATTATACCGCTTCTTCAAAAACAAATGGAGATTTAATTATTGAAGGTAGATTAGGGGCGGATGCGGTAAGTCTTAAACTGCCTTCTCCAACACCAAAGACTTATATTTTAGGAGTTGATAATTTAACAACGGCTTCTTACCTAAATAGGTTTACTGCTGGTACACCAGTATTTACGACGGGAACAAACAAAGGAAGCGGGCAAATTGTAATTACAGAATTTGATGCCCAAAAGAATACTATTTCCGGAACATTTAGATTTACTGCACCAAATACAAATGAAAAAGATCTTGAAAATCCAAGTGTAACTTTTACAGAAGGCGTTTTTTATAAGATTCCTTATACTCCGACAAGTAACTTTTAATGATTGGATTTTTGATTTGCGATAGATTAGTTTTGTTGCAATTTGATTTTTTAAATCAAAATAAAAACATAAATAAACTAATATATAGTAGATTAGAGAAAAATAAGACTACATTTGCTACATTATTATAAATAAGTACATATGAACATTTTTGTTGGAAGCCTTCCATTCAGTATTGAGGAAGCAGATTTAAGAGAGTCTTTCGAGGCTTACGGAGCAGTAGATTCAGTTAAAATCATTACAGATAAATTTACTGGAAGAAGCAAAGGTTTTGGTTTCGTAGAGATGCCAAACGATGCGGAAGCTCAAAAAGCAATTGATGAATTGAACGGAGCTACTGTTCAAGGTCGTGCAATTGTAGTTAATAAATCTGAACCGAAACCTGAAGGTGAAAGAAGAAGCTTCAACAATAACAGCCGTGGTGGAGATTCACGCGGAGGTTATGGTGGAGGAAACAACCGTGGTGGAAATGACCGTGGTGGTAACAGAGGAGGATATTAATATTTTTTTCTAAATATATAAAAGGGATCAACTTATGTTGATCCCTTTTTTTATGCAGTAAAATTTGTTTCAAGTTTCAAGTTTGTTTTGTTTCAAGTTCCAACAACCTGAAACTTGAAACCTGAAACAATTTTTTTATAGATTCGCTACAAGCCAGTCTCCAACTTCGCTGGTTTTGTATGCTTTAGATTCTTTTGGAGCTAAATCTTCGGTAACAATTCCTTGTTCTAATGATTTGTTTACAACCGCTCTGATAGCTTCGGCTTCATCTTTTAATCCAAAAGCATCTTCAAACATCATTGCGGCAGATAAAATAGTAGCCAAAGGATTAGCAATATTTAATCCGGTTGCTTGTGGGTAAGATCCGTGAATTGGTTCGTATAATGAAGTGTGTTCTCCAACAGAAGCAGAAGGCATTAATCCCATTGAACCTGAAATTACTGAAGCTTCATCTGTTAAAATATCTCCGAATAAATTCTCAGTGATTAATACATCATAAGAGTTTGGCCATTGAACTAAACGCATTGCTACAGCATCAACAAATTCGTATGAAACGGTAACTTCAGGATAATCTTTTTCCATTGCCTGAACAGTTTCTCTCCATAAACGAGAAGTTTCAAGAACATTAGCTTTATCAACGCAACATAATTTTTTGCTACGTGTCATTGCAAGTTCAAAACCTTTTTTAGCCAAACGCTGAACTTCTGCTCTTGTATAAACGCAATTGTCGAAAGCAGTTTCTCCGTCGTCTCTTCTTCCTTTTTCTCCAAAGTAAATTCCACCTGTTAATTCTCTTAAGAAAACTAAGTCAGTTCCTTCGATTCTTTCTCTTTTTAAAGGAGAATTATCAATCAAAGAAGGGAAAGTAAAAGTAGGGCGTACGTTTGCAAATAATCCTAATTTTTTACGCATCAATAATAATCCTTGCTCCGGACGAACTGGCGCACTTGGATCGTTATCGTATTTTGGGTGACCAATTGCTCCGAATAAAACAGCATCGGCAGCCATACAAATTTCATGCGTTTCATCAGGATAAGGAACTCCAACAGCATCAATTGCACAAGCTCCTGTAAGAGCCGGTGTCCAGGTTATTTCGTGATTGAATTTTTTTGCAATAGCATCAGATACTTTTACGGCTTCATTTATTACCTCAGGACCAATTCCGTCTCCTGCTAAAAGGGCTATGTTAAATTTCATTTTTTATTTTTTAAAAAGGTTCTAAGATTTTAAGTTGCTAAGATTCTAAGGTTTTTAGTCTTGTCGGCTTAGTTTTATTTTTTAAAGGCTTTGAAATACTAAGACTCTAAGCTCAAAGAAAAAATCTTAGCAACTTAGAGTCTTAGCACCTTAGTGCCTTACGCTACTACATTAAGCATTTTTTGAGTTGCAATAATCGCTGCAACTGTTTGATCAGAATCTAATCCTCTTGTTTTAAATTCTTTTCCGTTGTTTGTCCAGGTTATGATCGTTTCGCATAAAGCATCAGAACTACTTCCGGGAGGAATTCTGACTGCGTAATCGATCAATTTTGGAAGTGTTAGTTTTTTGCTTTTATAAATTTTAGATAAAGCATTCATAAAAGCATCAAACTGACCATCGCCTTGTGCGTGTTCTTCGATGATTTCTCCGTCAAGATTTAGACTTAATGTTGATGATGGACGTGTCCCTTTCGAATGCATTAACACGTAAGACTGTATGGTGATTTTTTCTTGGTAAGTATGACTGTCCAGAACATCTGAAATAATGTACGGAAGATCTTCTTTGGTAACAGTTTCTTTTTTGTCACCTAATTCGATAATTCTTTGGGTTACCAATTTCAAATCTTCCTGATTTAATTTTAAACCTAATTCCTGAAGGTTTTTTTCGATATTGGCTTTGCCTGAAGTTTTTCCTAAAGCATATTTTCGTTTTCTACCGAAGCGTTCCGGAAGTAAATCATTAAAGTATAAATTGTTTTTATTGTCACCGTCAGCATGAATTCCGGCAGTTTGTGTGAAAACATTATCACCAACAATTGGTTTATTGGCAGGAATTCTATAACCTGTAAAAGTCTCAACTAATTTACTTACGGTATAAAGAGAAGTCTCTTTTATATTGATGCTTACTTCTGGTAAATAATCGTTTATTACAGCAACAGTGCTTTCAAGCGGCGCATTTCCGGCGCGTTCTCCCATTCCGTTTACGGTAACGTGAAGTCCGTTTATGCCTGCTTTTATAGCTTCCATAACATTTGCAACACTCAAATCGTAATCGTTATGTGCATGAAAATCAAAATGAATTTGTGGATATCTGATTCTAATTTTCGAAATAAATTCAAAAGCCTGAGACGGAATTAAAACGCCTAAAGTATCAGGTAATAAAATTCTTTTAACAGGTTGAGTTGCTAAAAAATCAAGAAACTGAAAAACGTATTCTTGTGAATTTCGCATTCCATTGCTCCAATCTTCCAGATAAACATTGGTTTCAATATTATTTTCTTTCGCTAAAGCGATGATTTCTCCTATTTCAGAAAAGTGTTGTTCCGGAGTTTTTTTAAGTTGATGCGTCAGGTGATTCATTGAGCCTTTGGTCAACAAATTCTGTACTTTGGCACCCGCTTTTTTCATCCATTCAATAGAAACTCCTCCGTCTACAAACGAAAGTACTTCTATTCTGTTAATATATCCTCGTTCTTCTGCCCAGGATGTAATGCCTTTTACGGCTTGAAATTCTCCTTCGCTTACGCGAGCCGAAGCAATTTCGATTCTATCAATATTTAATTCCTCCAACAATAATTGCGCAATGGTTAGTTTTTCTGCAGCAGAAAATGATACTCCCGAGGTTTGTTCACCATCACGGAGCGTCGTGTCCATTATTTCAATTTTTCTTTTTTCCATATTGATATTCATATTTCTAATGGGTTGGATAATATTGATATATCCATACTTTAATTTTAACGGAGATTTTACGGATTCGCTTTGCGAAGACGCAGATTTTCGCGGATTTTTACTTTAGCTAAAAAATAAAATCAGTTTTTTTCAGCGTTTTTGCGATAGCAAATCTGTTTCATCCGCGTTCTATTTTTTCTCATTTAATTTAGAAAGACCCGGCAAGTTTCAAAAACCTGTCGGGTCTAATAGATCGAACGAGATTTTATTAATACGGAAGTTTATCGGCGAAAGCCACAATATCTTCTTTAATATTTTGTAAATAATCAATGTCATCAAAGCCATTAATCATGTTGTTCTTTTTGTATCCGTTAATGGCAAAAGATTCTGATTGACCAGTTGACAATAAAGTAATTGTTTGGTTTGGCAAGTTGATTTCTAATTCCGTTTTTGGATCAGCTTCGATTGCTTTAAAAATTGTGTCTGCAAATTCTGGGCTAACCTGAACTGGTAAAACTCCAATATTTAAACAGTTTCCTTTGAAGATGTCCGCAAAGAAACTCGAAACTACAGCACGAAAGCCGTAATCGTAAACTGCCCATGCAGCGTGTTCTCTTGAAGATCCTGAACCGAAGTTTTTTCCTCCAACAAGGATTTTACCGCTATAAGTTGAATCGTTCAAAACGAAATCAGCTTTTGGAGAATCGTCTCCGTTATATCTCCAGTCTCTGAAAAGATTATCTCCAAAACCTTCACGCTTTGTAGCTTTCAGGAAACGAGCCGGGATGATTTGATCTGTATCTACGTTCTCAATTGGTAGTGGCACAGCACTACTAGTAAGTATATTAAATTTATCGTATGCCATTTTTTCTTTTGCTTTAGGCTGTTTTTTTTGCTTTAAGCTATAGGCTTTATGCTTTAAGCTTTTTGTACAGCGTTTATTCGTATTGTTTTTTTTGCTTAAGGCTTAGAGCCTAAAGCTTAAAGCGCTTTAAAAAAGCTCTCTAGGATCTGTTAGTTTTCCGGTAACAGCAGCAGCGGCAGCCATAATTGGACTTGCTAATAATGTTCTTGAACCAGGACCTTGACGACCTTCAAAGTTTCTATTTGAAGTACTTACCGCATATTTTCCTGCTGGAACTTTATCATCGTTCATTGCTAAACACGCTGAACAACCCGGCTGACGTAATACAAAACCAGCTTCGGTAAGAATATCTAGAATACCTTCTTCTTTAATCTGAGCTTCAACAACGTGAGAACCCGGAACTAACCAAGCGGTAACATTATCTGCTTTTTTTCTTCCTTTTACAATTTCGGCGAAAGCCCTAAAATCTTCAATACGTCCGTTTGTACAACTTCCTAAGAAAACGTAATCAATTGGTTTTCCAATCATCACATCATCTTCCTGGAAGCCCATATAAGCTAACGATTTTTTATAAGTTTCCTCACCGCCTTCAACTTGATTAGCGTTCGGAATATGTTTTGAGATACCAATTCCCATTCCAGGGTTAGTACCGTAAGTAATCATTGGTTCAATGTCTGAAGCTTTGATATTTAATTCGGCATCAAAAACAGCATCAGCATCAGTTTTAAGAGTTTTCCAATATTCAACAGCTTTTGTCCATGCTTCACCTTTAGGGGTAAATAATCTTCCTTCAAGGAAATCAAAAGTAGTTTGGTCAGGAGCGATCATACCACCACGAGCCCCCATTTCGATACTTAGATTACAAACAGTCATACGACCTTCCATAGTCATGTTTTCGAAAACATCTCCGGCGTATTCAACAAAATAACCTGTTCCTCCAGAAGTAGTTAATTGAGCAATAATATAAAGTGCAACGTCTTTTGGACCAACACCTTTACTTAATTGACCGTTTACGTTGATACGCATTTTCTTTGGTTTTGGCTGCATAATACATTGAGTAGAAAGCACCATTTCAACCTCAGAAGTTCCGATACCAAAAGCAATCGCTCCAAAAGCACCGTGAGTAGACGTGTGAGAATCTCCACAAACAATAGTAGCACCTGGCAAAGTAATTCCGTTTTCAGGACCAACTACATGTACAATTCCATTTTTAATGTGACCTAAACCCCAGTGCGAAATTCCGTATTCGGCAGCATTATCTTCAAGCGCTTTAAGCTGATTTGCAGATAGTGCATCTTCAACTGGTAAATGTTGGTTTATGGTTGGTGTATTGTGATCTGCAGTTGCAAAAGTACGCTCCGGGTATAAAACCTTAACGCCTCTGGCTTTTAATCCTAGAAAAGCAACAGGACTCGTAACTTCATGAATGAAATGGCGGTCAATAAAAAACACATCTGGTCCATCTTCAATTTTACGCACTACATGTGAATCCCATACTTTGTCAAATAATGTCTTACTCATTTTTTATTTTTTTTAATTGTAATTCTATAACCACAGCAATTCCTGCTTATTATAATAGGAAAACAAAATTAGAAAAAGATGTAAGGGCGTCAATTTGAATATTTCATTATATACGATACCCAAACTTAAATACAAATTGCGATTGACTTTTTTGCAATGAGATTTGGTTGTAGAATGAATATAAATTGGTTTTGCTTTTTCTTTTTTGGTTAATTTTGAGTTGATTGCTTTAATTTTAATAGTTGGCAAATTTATCTCAAAATCAATAGAAAATATAAGTTTTTATTCAAAAAAATGTAACAAAATGAGTTAAAATAGTAATAATTGTTAGGTTTGATTTGTTTTAAAGGTTCTGTTTTTTTGAATTCTAATGGCTTTAAATGCCAATTTTTGAAGTTTTTAAATATTCTAAAATTCATTAAAATACTACGACATCCAAGAAGTGTATTTTTATGAAAATTTATGATTTTTAATGTAAAAAGGGATCTGTTAAAGAAGATAATTTTAAAGACTAATTCAATGAGTTTTTAAACTCTAAAGGTGTTAAGTTGGTTTTCTTTTTGAAGAGTTTGCTAAATGATTGCGGATATTCAAAACCCAATTGATACGCTATTTCTGCCACAGAAAGATTAGTAGAAATCAGAAAGTCTTTTGATTTTTCGATAAGTTTCGAATGAATGTGTTGTTGCGCATTTTGTCCGGTTAAATTTCGGAGCATGTCGCTGAGATAATGTGTAGAAACGTTGATTTGTGAAGCAAGAAAATCTACAGTTGGTAATCCTCTTTTTAGAGTTTCGGCATTATTGAGATAATTATCCAGAGTATCTTCTACTTTAAGTAATAAATCGTGACTGATTGTTTTTCTGGTAATGAATTGACGTTTATAAAAACGATTACTATAATTAAGCAAAACATCAATATATGAAACGATAACATCCTGACTCATTTCGTCTATTGCGGTATGAAGCTCTTTGTCAATGCTGGTTAATAATCCTATAATGGTTGTTTTTTCGCTATCAGAAAGATGAAGCGCTTCATTAGTATCATAAGAAAAGAAGCCGTATTTTTTGATGTTTTTCCCTAAAGGATAATTTCTAATAAAATCCGGATGAAAAAGCAGCGTATAACCGTGATATTCGATTCCTTCTTCGCTATCTGTAAAAATCAATTGATTAGGCGAAGCAAACATTAATCCGCCTTCATTAAAATCATAATAACCTTGGCCGTAGCCCATTTTTCCGTTAGTCGAAAACTTATAAGATATCTTGTAAAAATCGAGTAAAAAAGAAGTATTTGTTAAATCAGCATTTATGACAAGTTGCGTGTTATCGACTAAACTTATCATAGGATGAAGCGGTTTAGGAAGCTTCAATAAACTATGAAATTGCGATATAGAGGAAATTTTTGCCGGATTATTATTTTTCTTTTCCATGATATAAATGTATAAAAAATTCAAAAACGAATACCGCACAGCTTATCAAAACCTGAGCGGTATCAGTAATAAATTATGCTCCTAAAAATTGTTTGCCAAATGCAGCACGAAAAACTTCGTCACCTTGTTCTTGTCTTTGTTTGTAAAGTGCTTTTGCGTCTTCTCCCGCCACATATCTCAGTTGGGTTTTTCCGTCTGTTGCAGCTTCGTAAACAACATCTGCAATTTGTTCAGGTGTTGATGCCATTTCAAACATTACATCTACATTTTCAAACATTTTATTTGCCATTGCTTCATATTCAGGTTTAACTCCAGTGTCAAGAGAACCATGAAGAAATTCTGTTTTAATACCGCCCGGAGAAACCGTTTTAATATTGATTCCAAAAGGATTTAATTCATAAGCCATACTTTCGCTCCAGCCTTCTAATCCCCATTTTGTTGCATGATATACAGATCCTAAAGGAAAAGATATCAATCCGCCAATAGAAGTTGTGGAGATAAATAAGCCGCTTTTTCTTTCTCTGAAATACGGAATAAAAGCATTGGTAACACGAATTACGCCTAATAAATTTGTGTTTAATTGTTTTGTAATTTGATCGTCATTAAAGCTTTCCAAAGGACCAATCAAACCGTAACCTGCATTATTAAAAACGATATCAATGTCGCTTAATTCCAATGCTTTTTTAACGGTGCTTTGTATCTGGTCAAAATTCGTAACATCTAATGGTAAAAGAGTTACGTTGTTTAAATTAGAAAGTTCAGTTTCTTTTTCAGGATTTCTCATTGTTGCGATAACATTCCATCCTTTTTGTTGAAATAATTTTGCTGTAGCTTTTCCTAAACCTGATGAAGCGCCTGTGATAAAAATAGTTTTCATAATAATTTGTTTTAAATTGATAGGGCAAAGTTCTGGATAGAGTGGAGTTTAAAAGTGTTCATTTTGGTACAATGAGTATCCAAAATGAATAATCAAAGTTTTTAACTTCAAATAATCGAAATTTTATCATTTTTATCGCTTTTTAACAGTTTCTAATAATGATTTTGATTAATGCTTTTTGTGCAATTCTTTATTTTCTTAAGCGAAAAAAAAGCGTAAATTTGAACTTCCTCCATTTTCCATAAAGCAATTTTTATAATCCATATAATCAGAGATTTATATTTGGAAAGATTGGAATTTGGAACTTAATTTTGCCTTTTTAAACTTATGTATTTAATATTCGATACCGAAACTACTGGATTACCAAAACGTTGGGACGCTCCAATTACTGATTCTGATAACTGGCCTCGCTGTATTCAGATCGCCTGGCAGCTTCATGACGAAATGGGGCAACTTATCGAACATCAGGATTATTTGGTTAAGCCTGACGGATTTAATATTCCGTATGATGCAGAACGTATTCACGGGATTTCTACAGAATTGGCTGAAGCCGATGGAATCACTTTGGCCGAAGTTTTGGAGAAATTTAATATTGCATTAAGTAAAACGAAATTTATTGTAGGTCAGAATTTAGGTTTCGACGTCAATATTATGGGAGCCGAATTTCATAGAATGGGTGTAGATTCTGCTATGAGTTCAATGCCGGTTTTGGATACATGTACAGAAGTTACGGCTTCATTATTGAAACTTCCGGGAGGTCGTGGAGGTAAATTTAAATTACCAACATTAACAGAATTACACGAATATCTTTTTAATAAACCTTTCGCAGAAGCGCACAACGCAACTGCCGACGTTGAGGCAACTACGCGTTGTTTTCTGGAGTTAATTAGAAGAGAAGTTTTTACCAAAGAAGAACTGGATGTTCCGAAGGATTATTTTAAAGATTTCCAAACTAGAAATCCACAGGAATTTCCGTTAATTGGTTTAAAACATATCAATCTTAAAAAAGCTTCTGATAAAATCAGAGAGCAGTTAAAAGCTTTAGAATCTGTTGGGCAAGAACCTACAGTTTCACATTCTGACAGAGAAGATTTTAAAGAAGCAAAATACGCGCATTTACACAATCATACTCAATTTTCGGTTTTACAATCGACTATAGGTATTGGTAATATTGTTGCGGCTACAGCCAAAAACGGAATGCCTGCCGTTGCAATGACGGATACAGGAAACATGATGGGAGCTTTTCACTTTGTGAGCGCCGTTATGAATCACAATAAAGCAGCATCGGGAAAAAATAAAGCTTTGGTTGAAGCTGGTGAAGAACCAACAGAAACCGAAATAAAACCAATCGTAGGTTGCGAATTTAATGTCTGCGACAATCACTTAGATAAAAGTAAAAAAGACAACGGAAATCAGGTTGTATTATTAGCCAAAAACAAAAATGGTTATCACAATCTGGCAAAAATGTCTTCGATTGCTTTTACAAACGGATTTTATTATGTTCCGAGGATTGACCGTGCGATTGTTGAAAAATACAAAGAAGATATCATGGTTTTGTCCGGAAATTTATACGGAGAAATTCCGAGTAAAATTCTGAACATCGGTGAAAACCAAGCCGAAGAAGCTTTGATTTGGTGGAAAGAACAATTTGGCGATGATTTTTATCTCGAGATTATGCGACATAATCAGGAAGATGAAAATCGTGTAAATAAAACCCTGATTGAGTTTTCTAAAAAACATGATGTCAAATTAATTGCAACAAATAACACCTATTATTTAAATAAAGAAGATGCCAACGCACACGACATTTTATTGTGTGTAAAAGATGGTGAAAAACAAGCGACGCCAATTGGTCGTGGTCGAGGTTATCGTTACGGATTACCAAATCAGGAATACTATTATAAGACTGGTGAAGAGATGAAAAAACTCTTTGCTGATTTGCCTGATTCGATTATTAATATTCAGGAAATTATAGACAAAGTCGAAACTTACTCACTTTATCGTGATGTATTGCTTCCTAAGTTTGATATTCCAGAAGAGTTTGTAGTTGTCGAAGATGAAGCTGATGGCGGAGTTCGTGGAGAGAATAAATATTTGCGACACCTTACAATGGTTGGTGCAAAAAAACGATACGGAGAAATTACAGAATCTATTCAGGAACGTCTGGATTTTGAGTTATTAACGATTTCCAATTCAGGATATCCGGGTTACTTTTTGATCGTTCAGGATTTCATCGCCGAAGCCAGAAATATGGACGTTTCGGTTGGACCAGGCCGTGGATCTGCTGCGGGATCTGCCGTAGCATATTGTTTAGGAATTACCAATATTGACCCTATTAAGTACGATTTGCTTTTTGAGCGTTTCCTAAATCCTGACCGTGTATCCATGCCCGATATTGATATCGATTTTGATGACGAGGGTCGTGGTCGTGTTATGGATTATGTAATTAATAAATACGGTCAAAATCAGGTTGCGCAAATTATTACTTATGGTAAAATGGCAACCAAATCTGCGATTCGTGATACGGCTCGTGTACTGGATTTACCATTATTTGAAGCCGATAGAATTGCAAAACTGATTCCGGCAATGATGCCATCAAAATGGAATTTGGCGCGTTTTATTTCTGAAAGCGAAGATGAAGTTAAAAAAGCCCTTCGATCAGATGAATATGATAATGTAAAAGAATTGATCGCTATTGCCAATGAAGATGATTTGGCTGGAGAAACAATTCAACAGGCAAAAATTCTTGAAGGATCGATGCGAAATACCGGAATTCACGCCTGTGGTGTAATTATTACGCCATCGGATATTACGAATTTCGTTCCCGTTACCACAGCAAAAGATTCTGATTTATATGTAACACAGTTTGATAACTCGGTTGCAGAAAGTGCAGGATTGCTGAAGATGGACTTCTTGGGTCTGAAGACCCTTACCTTAATTAAAGATACCGTTAAACTGGTAAAATATAGAAACGGAATTGATTTGGATCCGGATACATTTCCAATTGATGATGTTGAAACTTATGCACTTTTCCAGAGAGGAGAAACGGTTGGAATCTTCCAATACGAGTCACCCGGAATGCAGAAATACATGAAGGATCTGAAGCCAACGGTTTTTGGAGATTTAATTGCCATGAATGCACTATATCGTCCGGGACCTTTGGAGTATATTCCATCTTTCGTAAGAAGAAAAAATGGCGAAGAAGAAATCAAATACGATTTAGATGCCTGTGAAGAATATTTAGGAGAAACCTACGGAATTACCGTTTACCAAGAGCAGGTAATGCTTTTGTCGCAATCGCTGGCTGACTTTACAAAAGGTGAGGCCGACGTTTTGCGTAAGGCGATGGGTAAGAAACAAAAAGACGTACTAGACAAAATGAAGCCGAAGTTCGTAGAACAAGCGGCGAAAAAAGGTCATGATGCAAAAGTTTTAGAGAAAATCTGGAAAGACTGGGAAGCATTTGCGAGTTACGCCTTCAACAAATCGCACTCGACTTGTTATGCCTGGATTGCGTACCAAACCGCTTATTTAAAAGCGCATTATCCTGCCGAATATATGGCAGCGGTACTTTCGAATAACATGAATGATATTAAACAAGTATCATTTTTCATGGAAGAATGTAAGCGAATGGGATTGCAGGTTTTAGGTCCAGACGTAAACGAATCATACTATAAATTTACCGTAAATGATGAATATGCGGTACGTTTTGGTATGGGAGCGATTAAAGGAGTAGGTTCCGGAGCTGTTGCAACTATTGTAGAAAACAGAAAAGACGGTAAATATAAATCGATTTTTGACTTGGCAAAACGTATTGATTTGCGTGCAGCCAATAAAAAAGCAATTGAAAACTTAGCGCTTGCGGGAGGTTTTGATTCATTTGAAGGAACAACCAGAGCACAATATTTTCATGATGATGGTGACGGAATTACATTTTATGAAAAAGCGATGCGTTACGGATCGAAGTTTCAGGAAAACGAAAACTCATCTCAGGTAAGTTTATTTGGAGAAGCAAGCGAAGTGCAAATTGCAGAACCTGTTGTGCCTCCATGCGAAGATTGGAGCACAATGGAAAAACTAGCCAAAGAAAAAGAAGTTGTTGGGATTTATATTTCCGGACATCCTTTGGACGATTTTAGATTTGAGATGAAATACTTCTGTAATTCCCGATTGGAATGGTTGAAAAGTATGAACGAATATGTAGGTAAAAATCTAAATTTTGCCGGAATCATAAATAACGTACAGCATCGTGTGGCAAAAAACGGAAAAGGCTGGGCAGTATTTAATTTAGAAGGATACGACGAAAGTTACGAGTTTAAGATTTTTGGTGAAGAATACTTAAAATTCCGCCATTTCCTGATTCAGAATAATTTTGCTTTCATAAAAATATTAATAAAAGACGGTTGGGTAAATCATGATACAGGTAAAAAATCTGATCCTAGAATGCAGTTTGTTGAGGTTAGACAATTGCAGGATATCTTAGAAGCTTTTGCTAAAAAGCTAATTTTATTATTGAATATAAAAGATTTACAGACAGAGTTTATTCACAAGTTAAGTGATTTGTTTAATCAGAATAAAGGAGATAATTCAGTGACTTTTGAAATCATGGAATTAGAGAGAATAAAACGTCTCGTTGAGGTCGAAACAACAAATGAGTTTGAAGAAACCGAAGATGCTGTTTTTGCAGACGAAAATGAAGATAGTGATGCATCACTTGAAGATACTAAGACCAAAGAAGTAAATGAAGTTGAAGAAATAAAAGTTGTAACCAAATTATCAATGCCAAGCCGTAGGTTAAAAATTAAGATTTCTGCTGAACTATTACAGGAATTGGAGAAAATGCAGATCAATTTTAAGCTAAATTAAATTTTAACAGTTAAAATTTAGCAGAATACATTTTTTTTTAGTTAAAAATATGCATGCATAATACTTTTTTAGTAATATTGCGTAAAATTACAACGATTTCGTTCCAAGTCTAACAAAGCAAACTTTAGACATATGTTAAAATATTCTATGTTTGTAAAAATTAATTAAATCAGAATTATGAAAAAGAACCTATTTTTATTAGGATTATTAGTTTGCTCTATGGCCACAATGGCGCAAACAGAAAAAGCAGACAAACCAGAAAGCTGGTATTTTAAAGTTGGTGGATCTTATTTCAATCAAACTGCTTCGACTGAATTTCCTGTTGTTGGTGGTCAATTGCCAAACAGAGATGTTTATGCAGGTACATTAGCAAATAATAAATTGGTATCTAGAGAAGGAATTACAGGTTCTTTTGGACAAGGTTTTAGAAGTGGAATTACTGCTGGTTACCGTTTTTCTCCACGTTTAGGAGTTGAGATGGCTGCAAATTACTACGTTAGTAATTCTAAAACAATGGCACAGACTACAGATAGACTTATTTCTTATAATCCAGCATCAAGCCCAGCAGCAACTTACTTAAGTTTTACTGCAGAAGGAGAAATCAAAGCTTTTGATTTAGCTCCGGCACTTGTAATGTTTTTAGGAGAAGCTCATGGTTTTGAACCATATACTAAAGTTGGAGTTATCGTTCCAATTCACGGTACATTAGACATTAAAACAGACAGACAATACACAACTTTTGTAAATGGTGCGCAAGTTGCTTCAACAAATGCTTATTCAAAAGACGTTGTTAAACCAAATCCATCACTTGGATTTATGGCTTCTATCGGTACATCTTATAAATTAGGAAAACACATTTCAGCTTTCGCAGAATTAGAATACCGTAACTTTACTGTACACGGAAAAACTAAAGAAACTGAAATATATACTGAAAATGGTGTAGATAAATTAAATACTCCAACTACTTTCCGTCCTGATGCATCATATTCTGCAAGTCACACTAAATATGTAGAGACAATCAATTCTACATCAAATAGTAAAGTAACTAATGCAGCTGGATTTGATAATACTAAAGCTACTGACGATGTTAGTACTTACGTTGGTATTTCAGGTTTAGGTTTGACTTTAGGTCTTAAATACAGCCTATAATTCTAAAGAGATTTATACTTTATAAAAAAGAGGATATTCAAATGAATATCCTCTTTTTTTTTGTCATTTCTAACGCAAGGAAAAAATCACAAAAGAAACTCCGCAAAGAATGTTTATCAATCTTTGTCGAATCAATTGTGTAGAATGGATTAAAATCCATCCCTACAATATAAATCGAGCCGAAGGCTCTTTATATAGAGTTCCGGAGGAACGAATTATTTTGTAGCAAGGGATTTTAATCCCTTGAACGCGACGTAACCATAATATTTGCCATCCCAATTTCTAAAATATTTTTCAGGAGCTAATCCCGCACCCGAGCCTGAAAGTGCGAACTGGCGAAGCAATCCGTTACAATCTTTTGTGCCTCCCGATAGCTATCGGGACCGCCACAAAAGGATTTCCACTTCTATCGGGGCTATGATAATCATTTTGATAAAAACTTTTTCGTTTAATTACGCCAAACCCGACAGGTTTTAAAAACCTGTCGGGTTTATAAGATAGTAGGCAATTCACAATCAACAATTATTTCGAATTCCTAAACTCCTTTAAAACTTCATCAATAACCCAGGTTGTTCTGGCGGCCGAAGTTCCTTTTGAAGGAGAAACACCTTCATTGCCTAAAAGTTCTTCAACAACAGTTTCTATAAAAGGCTGTTGAATATGAAGCGGATTTTCGATTGTAATACTTTCTTTCTCGCCATTTGTATATTGAATATGAATTGGATCATTTCCGAAAGTAGAGAAAGAGATTTTTCCTTTATCGCCAACGATATCAGTATTATCATAACGCTCAAAACTGGCAAAATTCCATAAACCAGTTCCATGAATTCCATTTTCGAATAAAAAAGACATAGAAACAGAATCTTCGGCAGGATAAGCAAGAAGTTGTTGACTCGCATGTCCGCGAACAGACTTTATCGGACCTAAAGCATAATCAAGAAAATCTAAAGTATGACAAGCCAAATCGACAAAAATTCCACCACCGGAAATATGCGGCAAAACCGTCCAAGGCAAATTAATATCGTCATCGTAACGAGCTTCAAACGGATGATATAAAATACAATTTACGTGTCTGATTTTGCCAATTTTGTTTTGATCGATAAGTTCTTTTATTTTTAAAAATCTCGGTAAACGTCTTCTGTAATAAGCCACAAACAAAGGAACGTTATGTTCTTTGCAAGCACTAATCATTTCGTTGCATTCTTCAAAGTTTAATGCCATTGGTTTCTCAACGTAAACGGGTTTTCCTGCTTTGGCACACAAAATAGTATATTCTTTATGAGACGATGGAGGAGTAGCAATATAAACAGCATCAACTTCAGGATCATTGATTAAATCAACAGCATTTGAGTACCATTTAGGAACATTGTGGCGTTTGGCATAATCTTCGGCAAGAGCCGCATCTCTTCGCATAACAGCAACCAAAGCTGAGTTTGGTGTTTTCTGAAATGCTGGTCCGCTTTTTACTTCAGTTACATTACCACAGCCAATAATTCCCCATTTTACAATTTTCATTTTTCTGGTTTTTTAGTTAATTCAAATTTAAAAAGTTTGTCATGAATTACGCGAATTATTTTCACGCAGATTTTGGAGGATTTAATTTTACCGCAAAGTTCGCAAAGCTGGTTCAATACAAAGCTTTGCGAACTTTGTGTTTTTACAAAGCCAAGCTGATACAAAATCTTTGCGTGCTTTGCGGTAAAATTCTTCAGCTACAACAAAAAAGCCACGAACTCACACATTATTTTCTCGCAGATTTTGCAGATTACGCAGATTCCATGCGTAAAAAATCTGCTTAATCTGGAAAATCTGCGAGAGTAAATATTAGATAAAAAATAAAGCCACGAACTCACAAAATAATTCGTGAAATTCGTGGCTCTAAAAACTATAGACTAAAGTTTACTTTTTCGATAAAGCCTTAAATCCCATATTATAAAGCGTGAATGCTTGAATATCTACATTTTCCTGAATTGTCGCCGCAACAGATTTTCCAGCTCCGTGACCCGCTTTTACATCGATACGAATCAAAACCGGATTATTACCTGTTTGTTTGTCTTGTAATTCAGCAGCAAATTTAAAACTATGCGCAGGAACAACACGATCATCATGATCACCAGTTGTAACCATAGTTGCAGGATATTGAACACCTTTTTTAACATTTTGAACTGGAGAATAACCTTTAATGTATTCAAACATTTCTTTGCTATCCTGAGAAGTTCCATAATCGTAAGCCCATCCTGCACCCGCAGTAAAAGTATGGTAACGCAACATATCCATTACACCAACTGCTGGCAACGCTACTTTCATAAGATCAGGACGTTGAGTCATTGTTGCACCAACTAATAAACCACCGTTAGAACCTCCGCGAATTGCTAAGAAATCTGAAGAAGTATATTTTTGAGCAATCAAATATTCACCTGCAGCGATAAAATCGTCAAATACATTTTGTTTTTGCAATTTAGTTCCTGCATCGTGCCATTTTTTACCATATTCACCACCACCTCTTAAATTGGCAACAGCATAAATACCGCCATTTTCTAACCAAACTGCATTTGCAATGCTAAAACTTGGCGTTAAGCTAATGTTGAATCCACCGTAACCATAAAGAATAGTTGGATTTTTACCATCTAATTTTGTTCCTTTTTTATACGTGATAATCATCGGGATTTTAGTTCCGTCTTTTGAAGTATAGAAAACTTGTTTAGATTCGTACTCTTCACTTTTGAAATCAACTTTAGGTTTTTGATACACTTCAGATTTACCTGATTTTGGTTCCAGAGAATAAATCGTTCCTGGAGTTGTATAGTTTGTAAAGCTGTAGTATAATGTTTTATCGTGTTTTTTTCCATGAAATCCACCTGCAGTTCCTACCGCCGGAAGTTTGATTTCACGAATTAATTTTCCGTTATAATCGTATTGTTGTACAAACGAAACTGCATCTTTAGTATAATTAGCAAAGAAATAACCGCCACCAGTTGAAGGCGCTAAGATGTTTTGAGTTTCTGGAATAAAATCTTTCCAGTTTTCAGGTTTCGGATTTTTTACATCAACAGAAACAACGCGGCTGTTTGGTGCGTTTAAATCTGTTTCGATAAACAATTTATTACCATCATTTTCAATAATAGAATTTGAAGTATTAAAGTTGTCTACAATAGTAATAATTGGACTATTGGCAACAGTTAAATCTTTAATATATAACTCGTTTCCGTAAGTCGAATTTGCTGCAGTAATTACTAAAAAACGATCATCATCAGTAACAGAACCGCCAACATATCTGCGTTTTTGATCTGCACCAAAAACAACTTTATCTTCTTTTTGAGAAGTTCCTAACTTATGAAAATATAATTTATGCTGATCTGTTTTTGCAGACAATTCGCTTCCTTTTGGTTTCTCATAACTAGAATAATAGAAACCTTCATTTCCATGCCATGAAATACCGCTAAATTTTACATCAACCAAAGTATCTTCCAAAACTTTCTTAGATATTGCATCGATAATGATTACTTTTCTCCAATCGCTTCCACCTTCAGAAATTGCATAAGCAGCTTTTGATCCATCTTTAGAAAAATCTAATCCGCCAAGCGAAGTAGTTCCGTCTTTAGAAAAAGTATTTGGATCTAAGAAAACTTCCTCTTTACCATCTTGTCCTTTTCTGTAAACAACAGATTGATTCTGAAGTCCGTTATTTTTTGAGTAATAAGCAAATTTTCCTTCTGTAGTTGGAGCGCCAATTTTTTCGTAGTTCCAAAGTTTTTCCATGCGTTTTTTTAATTCATCACGGAAAGGAATTTTGTCCAAATAGCCATAAGTAACCTCATTTTGCGCTTTTACCCAAGCTCCGGTTTCGGCTGATTTATCGTCTTCAAGCCAACGATAAGGATCGCTTACTTTTGTATCAAAATAAACGTCAACAGTTTCTCCTTTTTTAGTTTCAGGATATTGAATCTTATTCTGTCCAAATGAAATTCCTGCGGTTGTGATAGCCATTATAAGAAATGTTTTTTTCATAATTTATGTTTAACAGTTGTAACAAAAATAACGCTTTTTGTGAGATGGGTAAAAATATTTAACCGCAAAGGTTTGTGAAAATTTTAACCGCAAAGTGCGCAAAGATTTTATTTAAATGAGATGGTTAGAAACCGCAAAGCCCGCAAAGCTTTATAAATAATTTAACCGCAAAGTGCGCAAAGATTTTATTTAATTGGAATCGTTAGAAAACGCAAAGCCCGCAAAGCTTTGCGGGCTTTGCGATTTTATAAAATCTACTATGTTTAAAAAAACCTTGCGAACTTTGCGGTTAAACCAAAAGATTATAAATTAAAATTAACTCCCAGAACGATATTTCTTCCAATATTTGGAATACCGTCTGTTTTTAATCTTGAAAGGTGAGCAATGTATTTTTTATCGAATAAATTGTTTCCGTTCAGGTTCACATCAAAAGCATGTTTACCCAATTTTACCGTTCCGCCAAAACCAAGATTTACTAAAGTATAACCGTTTGAAGCCGTTTCGAAACCACTTACATTATTCTGATTAAAAGTAGAAGAAACGTTTACAGAAGCATAACCTTCCTGGAACCAATCTTTGATTTTGAACTCTGTTCTTAAAGTATTATTCCAGTTGTTTGCCGGAATTAAAGGTAAATAATCACCGTTTTGTTTTTTACCTGTTACAGTTTCAAAACTGGTTTCAAAATGCAACCAATCCAATGGATGCGGGTGAAAATGCAAACCAACTTCACCACCATACAAATTAGCATTGTCCTGAATATAAGCAAAAACATCATTGTTATCGCGTATTTCTCCAGTTGGCGAAGTATAGATATAGTTGTTTATATGATTATAAAATCCGTTAATGAAAAACTCAAAGTGAGTGTTTTTATATTCTAAATTTAAATCCGTCTGAACGTTTTGTTCCGTTTTCAAATCAGCTTTTCCAATTTCATATCGGTTAGTTCCTTCGTGAACTCCGTTAGAAGTTAACTCAGCTAAATTTGGTGCTCTAAATCCAGAAGCCACATTCAATCGAAGTGTTAAAGGTTCAGCCAATTTTGTTTTATAACCCAAAGAAGCATTAAAACTGTCAAATGATCGGTCTAATGGTAAAAAATAACCTTCTTCACCTTCAGTTCCGTGCGCGATAGAAGTTATTTTTCTATTGTCAAAACGTAATCCGGCTTGCAAAACATTGCTTCCCCATTCGTAATTTGCAGTTCCAAAAGCACCAAAATCATTTGTTGTAGCGTCAGGAATTAAATATTCTTCACCAGAATTTTTGTTCGTTTGATGCATTCCCTGAACGCCAAAAATAGCTTCAATTTTACCAAATTTAGGGAAATGATATTTAGCATTATAATTAAAAGTATTCAGTTTCATATGAAGAGAAGCTTCGTTGCTGTCTTCAAACTCACTTCTGTCATTTGCGATATAACCTAAATCAACATCTAATTTTGAGTTTTGAAAAAAGATAACGTTGTTTAAACTCAATAAATGGTTGAAAATTCCTTGTCTTGGAAACTCCGTGTTTTTGCTTGTAGATTGTTCTCCAATTCCATTATCCGGCATTCCAAGATCAAGTTTATTGTAATTGTATCTCAAAACACTTGAAAAACTAGAGTTGCTATATCCAATTCCGGTTTTAAAATCAGTTTCATTATAACGCGTGTTTGTTACACGTTCTCCGTCGGCAATTTTGTAATCAGAATGCGTGTTGAAACTTCCGCGAGCCAGAAATTTCCAGTTGTCGCTAGAAGTTTTTAATCCAATAGAAGAGTTACTTCCTTGTGTATTCGTGAAATATTTTTGGCTGAAATTAGCTTTAAACGTATTCGCATCAGCAAATTTTTCAGGATTAAAATACAAAACTCCACCCAGAGCATCAGAACCGTACAATAAAGAAGCAGGTCCTTTTATAACTTCAACACTTTCGATTCCGGCATCATTTAAACCTAAACCATGTTCGTCTCCAAACTGTTGATTTTCGATACGAACACCTTGAGAATATACCAAAACACGATTTCCGCTAAGACCGCGAATTACCGGTTTTCCGATAGAAGTTCCTGTTGAAATTTGCGAAACTCCAGGAATTGTAGCCAAACCTTCGATCAAAGTCGAAGTTCCTTTTTGTTGAAGTGTTTTAATACTTTCATGCTCGACTTTCATTACGTTTTGAGATTGTAATTTGTTGAAAGGCGTTGAAACTACAACTTCGTCCATTTCAAAAATAGATTCCGTAAGCGTTACATCCAGCGTATTTTCTTTTAATAATTTATCGATTGTTTTATTTTGAGTTGTGTACCCAACAAAAGTAAAGGCAAGTCTAAAGCTTCCGTTTGGAAGATTTTTGAATTCGTATTTTCCGTTTTCGTCAGTTTTCGTTCCTTTATGTAATTCAGGCGCATAAACAGAAACATTTGACACTGGTTTGTTTTCAAGATTGGTTACCGTTCCTGAAACAGAATTTTGAGCCGAAAGCAGGCCCGAAAACCCTAAAATAAGGGCTAATATTATTTTTTTCATTTGAAAATGATGCTATAGTTAATTGATTTTTTCTTTGAAAATAAAAACTAAAAAGAATAGTAACATTTGCCGATTCTGAAAGTTTCAGAATGGGGAAATCGACTAATTTTTTTGAATTAGATTAAAAAGGATTTTGATTTTATTTCGAGTAATCGAAAATTTAAGAAACTATAGCTTGAGGCGGACCACGTAATAAATAAGCGCTTTCTGAAAACGAATATATTTTTTCTGAAAGAGTAAAGAAATAAGGGATTTCTTTATTGAATGTGTGAAATTCAAAGGAGATTTCGTCTGGAGAAATATAACTTCCAAAAGCAAAATGACATACAAAACATAGGTCATAATTATGGTGCTGATGCGTTATTTCGCCACTTGGATCACTGTAATCGTGATGACATTGCTTTTCTGAAAGTTGCTTTACAATATGCTCATAACTGTGTATCGACTGAAACAATATTGAGAACAATATTGTTAGAGCGAAAGAAACACTTAATATGAGCTGCTTTTTCTTCATGCAAGGCAAAGGTATAAAAGAGCAATGAAAAAATGCGATGTTTTTTTGATTCTGTTGTTTATTTATTGAAAAAAGTGCAACAAATGGTTTTATTCGTCGTTAAAAAGAGAATAATTACTTTCTAATTGTCTCCTGAACTAGCATTATATTATATTTGTAAGTAAAATAAATATACCTTAAAAAAACGTTTACTTGAAAAACTCTTTAAAACCAAAATTCGATATGCGATTCCTTTTTAGTTGTTTGTTTTTAGTGTCGTTTTTAAATGGGTTTTCGCAAGAAGATACAAAACCTAAAATTGAACCGATAGTAAAAATAGACTCGTTATATCGTGAAGATCAGTTTTATTTTTCGGTTACCTATAATCTTCTGACACAGATTCCGCAAGGCCTTAAACAGAATAAATTTTCTGCGGGACTTTCTTCCGGATTCCTGCGTGATATGCCTTTAAATAAAAAAAGAACCTTTGCAATCGCTGCAGGTTTAGGTTTAAGTTATCAGAATTATTTTCAGAATCTAACAATTTCTAAAACTCCTGACGGATCACGAGCTTATGAAGTAAGTGATTATAATGATATTACGTCAAATAAATACCGTCAATATTTAGTCGATCTTCCAATCGAGTTTCGCTGGAGAAATTCGACTTACGAAAGTTATAAATTCTGGAGAGTTTATGCCGGAATTAAATTGAGTTATGTTATATCCAATAAATCGGTATTAGACAATGGCGAAGCGACTTATTCAGTAAAGAACAATCCTGATATTAATAAATTTCAATACGGAGTTTATCTCGCCACAGGTTATAATACCTGGAATGTTTATATTAATTATGGTTTAAATACGTTGTTTAAAAAAGACTTAAAAACGACTTCCGGACAAAATATCAATGTACAAACGCTAAATGCAGGATTGATATTCTACATTTTATAGCCATAAATACAGAAATAATAACTGCGGTAATATACCGATAAACGTCCCAATTAATAGTTCATTTGGTGAATGCGCTTCCATTTCTAATCTTGAAGAAGCAACAATTCCAGTCAATAAAATCAATAACGCAGACCAATAAGGATTTTGCATTTGCAAATGAATATTCAGTCCAATTACAAAAATTGCAAATCCGCTAATTGCCATCATATGCAAACTTGCCTTGATTTTGAAAAGCGAACATACCAACGCCAAAATTGTACTAAACAAAGCACCAAGAAAAAAGAAATGCAACTCTGGATAACGCGTAATCAGAATGCTTCTTTTTACCAGCAAAATATACAAAAAGCACTGTAAAATAAGTGGAATTTTGCGCTGCGAAGTTTCATGAACCATCACAGATTTTACATGTCCTGTTGAACGTAATAACAAGAAAAACAAAACAGGAACCAGAATCGTAATAATCAGAATTTGAAATAAAACATAATATTTTTCCTGATTTGTAAAGATGTCATTTTTACAAAAAAGATAAAATAATGTGGCATACATCGAGATGAAAATTGGATGTAAGATATAGGAAAATATAGGAAGTATTTTTTTCAAAACGTTGAATTTAGTGGTGTTAAGCAAATATAATGAAATAATGTTTTTTGCCACGAATTTCACAAACTTTCACATTTTTTTAATTTGGCTAGCTTTTGTTTCACGCAGATTTTACAGATTTAAGCAGATGTGCACAGATTTTTTTATCAAATAAATCGGCTTAGATCTGCTTAAATCTTTTTAAATCTGCGTGCAAAAAACAGTTCGTTACAAGAAAAATTACCCCAAATAATTAGTGAAAATTTGTGAAATTGGTGGCAATCCTTTTTTTAAATTTGACAAAAGAAAACTTCTAAATGAGCATAAACCTAAAAAGCCTTCTCTCAGTTCTTGACGCCAAATGGATTGGCTCAGACGCTGATATTTTTGTCGATCATATTTCGATTGACAGCCGTTCGTTGCAAAACGGATCACAAACGTTATTTTTTGCCTTAACAGGCGTTAATAATGACGCTCATTTGTATATTCCTGAATTGATTGAAAAAGGAGTTCAGAATTTTGTAGTGCAATATATTCCTGAGAATTATTCGGGAAAAGCGAATTTTTTATTGGTAAAAAATTCTCTGGATGCTTTGCAGGAATTTGCGAGTTATTATCGCGATCTTTTTGATTTTCCTATTATTGGTTTGACCGGAAGTAACGGGAAAACTATCGTAAAAGAATGGCTTAATTTTTTACTAAGTCCGGATTATAATATCATCAGAAGTCCTAAAAGTTATAATTCTCAGGTTGGCGTTCCATTGTCAGTTATTGCAATTAATGCGAAACACAATTTGGGTATTTTTGAAGCCGGAATTTCGACGGTAAATGAAATGGTTAATCTCGAGAAAATCATTAAACCAACTATTGGCGTTTTGACCAATATTGGATCTGCGCATGACGAAGGTTTTCAGAATCTGGAACAAAAAATCAACGAGAAATTATTGCTTTTCAAAAAATCAAAAGTGATTATTTATCAAAAAAATGAAATTGTTGATTTGTGTTTAAATGATTTCGTAAAAGAAAATAATTTAGAAAACAGAAAGATTTTTTCGTGGAGTTTTACCGATAATTCTGCCGATGTTTTTATTCTGAAAAAAGAAAATAAAAGCGATACAACGATTATTCAATATCAATATAAAGGAGAGAATTTCAGTCTTGAAATTCCGTTTAGTGATTCCGCTTCGATCGAAAATGCAGTTTCTTGTTTGTTGGTTTTGCTTTATTTCGAGTATGATTTTACTACGATTCAAAATCGTATGCAAATGTTGTATCCGGTGAGAATGCGATTAGAAGTAAAAAACGGAATCAACAATTGCAGTATTATCGATGATAGTTACAGTTCAGATTTTCAATCGCTAAAAATTGCCTTGGATTTCCTCGAAAGTCAGAAGAAAAAGAACGCTTCAAAAACAATTATTTTATCTGATATTGTTCAAAGCGGATTTTCAAATGAAGAATTATATACTAAAGTTGCACAACTTGTTTCTGATAATAAAGTAAATCGAGTTATTGTAATTGGAACTACTATTTCTTCGTTTGCTGCTAAATTTTCGAATTGTATTACTTTTCAAAATACAGCTGAATTTATTGCTGAAATCGATAGCTTAAACTTTAATAATGAAACCATTTTAATAAAAGGCGCGCGATCATTTCAGTTTGAGCAAATTGTTTCTTTGCTCGAAGAGAAAACGCATGAAACGGTTCTTGAAATCAACATGGATTCTATTAGCCATAATCTAAATTACTATAAATCAAAATTGGGCGATGATGTAAAAATCATGGTTATGGTAAAAGCTTTTGGTTATGGAAACGGAGGTTTGGAAATCGCAAAATTACTCGAACATCATAAAGTAGATTACTTGGGCGTGGCTTTCGCCGATGAAGGAATTTCACTGAAAAATGGCGGAATCAAATTACCAATTATGGTTCTAAATCCTGAATCGACCAGTTTTCCTTCGATTATTCAGTATGAATTAGAACCTGAAATTTATAGTATAAAGGGATTAAATGCCTTTTTGAAAATTGCTCGTGAAAGAGGTTTAAAAGATTTTCCAATTCATATTAAACTTGATACAGGAATGCATCGTTTAGGTTTTGAAGAAAATAATTTAAATGAATTGATCGAAACTTTAAAAGGAAATTCATCTGTAAAAGTAAAAAGTGTTTTGTCGCATCTTGCAACAAGTGACGAAGAAAAGCATTTTGAATTTGTGAATTTGCAGATTAATTTATTTGATAAATTGTCTTCAAAATTAATTTCAGAATTAGGCATAAATCCAATTCGTCATATATTAAATACGTCTGGAATTAGCAATTTCCCGAATGCACAATTTAATATGGTGCGTTTAGGAATTGGATTATACGGAGTTTCTAACGATCCGGCTGAACAAAAATATCTGGAGAATGTTGGAACTTTAAAATCAATAATATCTCAGGTTCGCACGATTCCAAATGGTGATAGTGTAGGTTATGGCCGCCGTTTTATGGCAAAGAAAGAAACCAGAATTGCGACAATTCCTATTGGTTATGCTGATGGAATTTCGAGATTATGGGGCAATGAGGTTGGATATGTATTAATCAAGAACCAAAAAGCGCCAATTGTTGGCAGCGTTTGTATGGATATGTTAATGGTCGATGTGAGTACAATTGATTGCAAAGAAGGAGATTCTGTGATTATTTTCGGCGAAAGCCCAACTGTTGTTGAAATGGCAGCGGCATTAAAAACTATTCCGTATGAAATTATGACCAGTATTTCGCAACGCGTAAAAAGAGTATTTTTTAGATAGATTTTGAAACTTTGCAGAAAATTCCGTATTTTCGATATCAATTTAATTATAAACTAAATAAACAATTATGGGGATGTTTTCAGAATTTAAGGAATTTGCAATGAAAGGCAACGTAGTCGATTTGGCTGTTGGGGTTATCATTGGAGCTGCTTTTGGCAAAATTGTGAGCTCGTTAATTGAAAATGTAATTACACCATTAATCTTAAAACCAGCATTAGACGCCGCACATTTGTCTACTATAGAAGAGCTGACGGCTTTTGGAGGTGTTAAGTACGGTTTGTTTCTTTCGGCAGTAATTAACTTTCTAATTGTTGCTTTTGTTTTATTCTTAATTATTAAAGGAATAAATCATGCAAAAAAGAAAGAAGTTGTTGTTCCGCCGCCAGCAGGACCAACTCAAGAAGAGTTATTGACGCAAATTAGAGATCTATTAAAAAATAAATAATATACCGCTACACTAAGTCTAACTTAACCGCTTCTTGATTGAGGCGGTTTTTTTTATGATTGTTTGATTTGTAACATTTTGTTATTTTTTGTGAAGCACATTGTTTTGTTTTTTATTATAGCTACTTTTGCAGAGTAAATTAGATTAATTCATACTAAAGATATAAAAATGAGAATAGCCGTTGTAGGTGCCACTGGTATGGTTGGCGAGATAATGCTTAAAGTTTTAGCAGAAAGAAATTTTCCTGTTACAGAGTTAATTCCTGTTGCATCTGAGAAATCAATTGGAAAAGAAATTGAATATAAAGGAGCAAAATATAAAGTTGTTGGATTGCAAACGGCAGTTGATATGAAAGCTGATATTGCTGTTTTTTCTGCTGGAGGAGATACTTCATTAGAATGGGCGCCAAAATTTGCAGCTGCAGGAACAACTGTTATTGATAACTCATCGGCATGGAGAATGGACCCAACCAAAAAATTGGTAGTTCCGGAAATCAATGCTTCAATATTAACAAAAGAAGATAAAATTATTGCAAATCCAAATTGCTCAACTATTCAAATGGTTTTGACATTGGCTCCATTGCATAAAAAATACAACATCAAGAGAATCATCGTTTCTACTTATCAATCAATCACCGGAACTGGTGTAAAAGCGGTAAGACAATTAGAAAATGAGTACGCTGGAATTCAAGGTGAAATGGCTTATAAATATCCAATTCACAGAAATGCGATTCCACATTGCGATAGTTTTGAAGAAAACGGATACACTAAAGAAGAAATGAAATTAGTTCGTGAAACTCAAAAAATCCTTGGCGATAATACCATTAGAGTTACAGCAACTGCAGTTCGTGTTCCTGTTGTTGGTGGACATAGCGAAGCGGTAAATGTTGAGTTTACAAATGATTTTGATGTAAATGAAGTTCGCGAAATCTTACATAATACTGATGGAGTAGTGGTTCAGGATAATTTAGACACATTTACATATCCAATGCCATTATATGCAGAAGGTAAAAATGATGTTTTTGTTGGAAGAATCCGTCGTGACGAAAGCCAGCCAAACACTTTAAACATGTGGATTGTTGCTGATAACTTGAGAAAAGGTGCTGCAACAAACACAATTCAAATCGCTGAATATTTAATTCAGGCAGGTTTGGTATAACTAGAGATTAAACAAAATTGTTATAAAGAGAAAGCCGTAATTGCAGCAATGTAATTACGGCTTTTTTGTGTTTTATAGTTTACTTTTGTTATTAAGAGAAGATATAATATGGGACTAGATTTACAACTTTTTTCAATTTCAAATAAAGCAGATTTTGTTCTCGAAAAAGCAAAATTAGATATCAATTATGCAATAGATTTTGATAAAATTCTAAATACGGAGACTTTACAATTACATTTAAAAATGGTTCAGGAAAATCCTGATGGAACTTCTGAATTTGCATTAAAAGAACTTATAGAGGATTCAGTTAAAGTCGTAAATTATTATCCGAAGAAGAATATTCAAAAACATACTTTTTATAGTAAAACAAGAGCATATGCAACGCTTGGTTATCTTTTGACGCAATATTTAAAGGATAAATATAAATTAGAAACTTCCGAGATATTCTATAAAGGAATTGCTATAGAATGCAAATCGCAATGGACAAGATTTGAATATTTAGACAATACAAAAACTTCAGAAATAAGCAATTTACTGGACAAGATCGAGTTTGAAGAACTCTTAAAGTATTATGATTACAAATCGATGTCTGAAGATGTTTATAAATTAATCACTCCGGAAAAATTTAATTTATTAGAAGAGGAATTCAATCTTCTTAAAGAATTTTATAAGAGCGCGAAAGATCTTGATTCTTTTGTAATTATTAAGATTAGTTAAGTAATTTTAAGTTGAAATATTGAAGTTATGAGAACAGAAACTAGCCATTTTTGGCTTGGAAAATTTAAATCAGAAGAAGATTATTTTGATTTTACAGGCGAAGACGAAAGCTATTACGAAAATGATAATGATATAGAGGATAAATACATATCTGAGTTTGCAAAATCTCAAGGTGAGAACTTTTTAGATCATGATTTTATAGAAAGCGGATTTGAAAATGAAGATATTCCGTTTGAAGAGAAATTTTTGCAATATTCTTATGCAGAAGAATGGATTGTTGAAGTAAAACAAAGGTTGATTGCTCTAAATCAAAATTCGGAAGAAATAAATACGGTTGTGTTTATTTCGAAAAATCAAATTAAGAATCCAGTTTCGGTAACGAATTCAAAATTTGATTTATTATATATTGGAGAAATCGAATATGAAATTTGAGTTTAAAGTTTTAAAGAAAATAACGAAAAGCGTATCTTAGCTAGTATAAATATAAAAGAAATGAACTTCGATAATTATAAAATAATTCCCAATTACAAGACCAATCAAGCCCATTTATTCCTTGCTGAAAACGAAGATATTTTGGCTTGCGAAAAAACGCTAAATATTGATTTTGACAATGATTACAAAGAATATGTTTCAACTTATGGAAGCGGAATTCTTGGCGGAACTTATGTCCGAATCTATCTTCCGGAAACTATTATTTTGACTTTGGCAGAATGGAAAGACCGCATAACCGAATATTGGTTTTGGGATGAAGGAAAGGATGTTTTGACGAAAGACGAAGTTTTAAATTCAATTAGAATTGGAGATACTTATGACGGAGATGAAATTATCCTTTTTAAAAGCGAATATTTCGTTTTGCCAAGACATAGCGAAATGATTTATAAAACAGGAAATACACTAGAAGAAACGATAACCTGGTTGTGTTCGTCAGGAATTTTAACCGAAGCATTTTCTGAAAGAGAATTTGAACCTTTTGATCCGGATGATTTGGCAAATAATTAAAAAGCATAAAAAAAGCGAGAACTTAAATTCTCGCTTTTTTATTATTTAGTATTCAGGTGCTAATTCTAGCTCTAATCCTTCTAATTCTGTAGTAATTGGTATCTGACAGCCTAAACGACTATTAGATTTAACATAAAACGCTTCCGAAAGCATAGCTTCTTCTTCATCTCCCATTTCTGGTAATGCAATATCATTAAGAACGTAACACTGGCAAGAGGCACACATTGCCATTCCTCCGCAGGTTCCTTCAACAGGAAGTTCGTATGCTTTGCATAACTCCATTATGTTCATTGCCATATCAGTTGGAGCTTGTAATTCGTGTATAACTCCTTCTCGATCTTTAATCTTTATTAATACATCCATTTTTATTATTTGGAATTTTGGTTCGGATTTGATAACATGAACAAATCCTTATTTAAATTAACTTGTTGGTTTTAAGCTAAAGGCGTATTCTTTTCTTTCGTTTTCTTTAGAATGTATTTTAATTCCCAGAATATTACCTCCCTTATCTAAAATTGTTACTACGGCAATTATAGAATAATAATCTCTATCTGATTGGAAAATTAGAGTTCCTTCGTAAGTTGTATTTACTACTCCTTGTTTGTCAGTTTGCGCAGCTATTTTTCTTGGATGAGAAAATTCAGCAGAACTGTAGGTTGCTTTATTTGAGAATTTTGCTTTTCCGTCGCAAAGATCATATAAAAAATCAAAATTACCAATTCTAAGACTTCCTTCTTCATTGGCTGGTATTGTCGAGAATATAATTTTACCTGAATAATCAAAATCTGACCATTCTTCATTTTCATTCAACCAGGCCTTATCTACAACTAATGTTGTTGCACTTTGTTGAGCATAACTTACTGTCAGGAAAAAAAACAATAAAAATAGAGAGTAATACTTCTTCATAAACTTAAGATTTAGAGGTTGTTTCACAAATTTAAGTTAAAAATGTAAAAAAAGTTCACTAAAAGCCTTAAATCTTTGGATTGTTTTTTGCTAAATCTGCAAATTAATGCTGTATTCTTATTGTTTTTTTATGATTTTATAAGTCAAATCGCTTTAGCGCTATTATTCTTGTTAAATCAATATCCTTAAAAAAGGCTAAACAATATATCGATTGTATTACATAATATTTACCACAGTTTCTATTTGTGGAGCATATTTTTTTATAGTTGTTTCGACTCCTGCTTTAAGTGTCATTTGGTTTACACTGCAGCTAATACATGCTCCTTCAAGACGAACTTTGACATGTTTGTCATCGTCTATAGAAATTAGTGTAATGTCTCCTCCATCAGAATTTAAAAAAGGTCTGATTTCATCTAGAGCCAATAATACGTTGCTTGTTAATTCTTCTGTTGTCATAATTTTATCAATTAGAAAATTAGTCAATTAGATAATTAGAAAATTCACTTTGAAGTAAAATTATCTCATTATCTAATTTTCTAATTATCTCATTAGTATTGTCTTATTATCTAATTTATTTTTTTACTGCTGAACAACCTGCCATAGTTGTAATTTTAATGGCTTCAGTTGCAGGTAAAGTATCGTTTCTGTTTACTGTTTCCTGTACAACATTTCGAGTTATTTCTTCAAAAATGGTTTCGATTACCGAAGCCGTTTGCAAAGCTGCAGGACGACCATAATCTCCTGCTTCACGAATTGATTGTACAATTGGCACTTCTCCTAAGAACGGAACATTCAAATCTTCTGCAAGATTTTTTGCACCTTCCTGTCCAAAGATATAATATTTATTGTCAGGTAATTCTTCTGGTGTAAAGTAAGCCATATTTTCGATAATTCCCAAAACAGGAACATTGATATTGTCTTGCATGAACATTGCAACTCCTTTTTTAGCATCGGCAAGAGCCACAGCTTGAGGCGTACTAACTACTACAGCTCCTGTAATAGGTAATGATTGCATGATCGAAAGGTGAATATCTCCAGTTCCCGGAGGTAAATCGATAAGCATAAAATCTAATTCTCCCCAATCTGCATCAAAAATCATTTGGTTCAAAGCTTTAGCAGCCATTGGACCTCTCCAGATTACAGCCTGACTTGGAGCGGTGAAAAAACCGATAGAAAGTATTTTGATTTCATAACTTTCAATTGGTTTCATTTTTGATTTTCCGTCAACGGTAATCGAAGTTGGTTTTTCATTTTCTACATCAAACATAATTGGCATAGAAGGTCCGTAGATATCAGCATCTAAAACACCAACGCTAAAACCCATTTTTGCAAGCGTTACCGCAAGATTTGCTGTAACAGTAGATTTTCCAACTCCACCTTTACCAGAAGCAACGGCTATTATATTTTTGATTCCCGGAATTGCCTTTCCTTTTATTTCGTTAGGATTTTCCTTGGCTTCAACTTTAATGTTTACTTTAACTTTTGCTTCAGAAGAAATCAAATCATGAATTGTTTTTTTGATATCGTCTTCGGCTCTTTTTTTAATGTGCATCGCCGGTGTATGTAATAGTAAATCTACCACAACTTCATCGCCAAAAGTTAGTACATTGGTAACAGCACCACTTTCGACCATGTTTTTTCCTTCTCCTGCTATAGTGATTGTTTCTAAAGCTTTAAGAATTTCTTTCCTATCTAATTTCATTTTAATCGTCTGTTTTCTATTGAGGGAAACCAATTAAAGAACTGTATTTATTTAAACTGATTTCAGTCTACAAAGATAACAGTTTATGTTCGGATTCAAATGCTTTTAAATTGTATTTCTTGATATTAGGATTGGTCAAAATGATTCTGAGCGATTGTCTTTCTTTTCTTTCGAATAAAAAACAACAATTTTTTGTTTGATATCAGTAAACTAAAGTGTTTTTAAAGTTAAAATATATGAATTTTAGGATAAATTTTCAGAAAAAGGTGATTAAAATATCAATAATCTTAGCTATATTTGAGTACCCTAAATCTATGATTTCTATTGTTTAAAAAAATATGCGAAAGCTTGTTTGTGGGTGAATTACGAGTTTTCGATATTTTTAAGTGAAATTATTTTCTAAATTTTAAATCTAAAAATATGCGAAATTTTACTTCTTTATCTGTAATTATTACCGTTAGTTTTTTGATGTTTTCTTTTGAATCTTCAGCAAAAAAAATCCCTTTAAAATATAAAACAACGGAATCTGAAAGTGTTACTTTCGATAAAAATTATGTTTTGAATCTTGCTGTAACTGAGGGCGCAATTAATGATTTTTATAAAAAATATCCCAAACTAAAAAAATACCAAAATGACGTTTTAGACCTTTATAAAAAGAAAGAGTTTAAGTCGATTTGGTATGATGATAGAAATATTAGTGAATTTGGATCTTTATTGTATCACAAAGTAAAACAGCTAAATGAGCAGGGAATCAAAGCTACAATGCCTTACAGAGATTTGATAGACGATGTTTTTAATGAAAATGTAACCGAAGATCTACCTCAAATCGACACAGAACTTTTGCTGTCTAATATGTATGTGTTTTATGCCAGCAATGTTTATTCAGGAGTTGATCCCGCTACTTTAAAAAAGATTGGTTGGTTCTTGCCGACAAAAACAATTTCTTATACCAAAATATTAGATTCTCTTATGGTTGATCCAGCAAGATTAAACAAAGACGAGAATCTTTTGTATGGACAATATTATAAGCTTAAAGCAGTCTTGAAAAAATACCGTACAATCGAAAAAAACAATCAATGGAAGAAAATAGAAATTGATAGTGCAAATTACAAAGATTTAAAACCTTTTGATAGTGGCGTTGCAGTAAAACAAATTAGAGAACGTTTGTTTGTTGTGGGAGATTTGGCGCAAGATTCTAAAAGAGATGTATATGACGAGGAAATGATGGCAGGTATTTTAAAATACAAAAAACGATACGGACTCACCTTAAATTATACTTTAACCAGAGATCATATCAATCAAATGAATGAGCCAATTGGTAAAAGAATTAAAACCATAATGCTAAATATGGAACGTTGTCGCTGGATACCGGCAAATCTGGCACAGGCAAACGAATATATAATGGTGAATATACCATCGTTTAGGTTGGTTTATGTTAAAAACGGAAAATATGATTTAGTATCAGATGTTTTTGTGGGAACGAGAATGACCGAGACAGTAATCTTTAGCGGAATGATGGATAGAATTGTATTTAGTCCGTATTGGTATGTTCCGCAAAGTATTATTAAAAATGAGCTAAAACTCAAAATGGCCGAAGATAAAAACTATCTCGCAGATCATAATATGGAATGGAATGGAGGGAATGTTCGACAAAAACCAGGGCCTAAAAACTCGTTGGGATTAGTTAAATTCATGTTTCCGAATCCTAATGATATTTACCTTCATGATACACCGGCAAAAAGTTTATTTGAATTTGAAAAACGTATTTTTAGCCACGGTTGTATCAACGTAAAAGAAGCAAAAAATCTGGCACTCGAAATCTTAAAAGACGATCCGGATTGGCCAGTTGATAAAATAAATCAGGCAATGAGTGGCGAAAAAGAAACGACTTGCAAGCTTAAAAATAAGATTCCAATCTATATAGGTTATTTTACAGCTTGGGTAAATGATGATGGCGAAATTGGTTTTTATCCTGATGTATACGACAGAGATCCACAATTAGATAAATTACTGTATTCATCAGATTCTGTTGCTGCAAAATAAAACATTTATTAGTCAGATATTAAAGAGAAAAACCCGCCAGATTTTATTAGTCTGGCGGGTTTCTTTTAAAAAAAATGGTCTACAAGTTTATTCGTATTTTAAGTATTTTAAGATATCTATTTTGGTAACCTGATAAGCTTTTGTCAAGACAATTAGTAAAGTCAGAACCATTAAAGAAATCAATGCAATAGTAAACGGAACAACCGAAACGCCAATTCTGAAAGCAAAATTTTCAAGCCATTTTTGCAATAAGATATAAGCCGGAATAATTCCGATACCAAATCCTATTAAGCAAAACAGAACATACTGTTTCGATAATGCTTTTAATAAAACATCTGTTTCTGCGCCCAAAGTTTTTCTGATCGCAATTTCTTTTAATCTTCTTTCCATTGAGAAAGATGCTAAAGCAAACAATCCAAAAATGGCAATGATGATTACAACAAGATTCAAAATGAAAAACAAATCCTTTTGTTTTACTTGTTCTTCATAAGTTTTAGCAAATCCTTTATTGACAAATTCATAATCAAAAGGATAATCAGGATTTACATTTTTCTCCCAATATGTTTTTAGTTTAGCTAAAGTTTCAGTCAGATTATTTGGAGAAACTTTTACATAAACATTATCAAAGTTATTCCATTTTAAAGTTTTCATATTGATAAAAACCATTGGCGGAACCTTATTTTGAAGTCCTGTAATATTAAAGTCTTTGACAATACCAACCACTTTAAATTTTAAGTTTCCTTTTTCATTTCCCCAACCTGATGTGATTACTGTATTTATAGGGTTTTTAAGTCCTAATGTTTTAGCCAGAGTTTCATTTATTAACCAATTATCAATAGTGTCAGAAGCGAATTTAGAAGATAAATTTCGGCCTTCGACAATTTTAATTTTCATCATTTCAAGAAAACCAAAATCCATTTCTACGTTTCGTGGTTGAACAAAAACACCATTGTGTGTAAAACCGGAACTTGAGTTTGTGCTGTTCCCAAAAGTACCCGCAAAAGTAGAAACATCCTCAACTCCTGACATTTTACCGATTTCTTGTTTTGCAGTAAAATATTTCTGAGCCTTATGGTTATAATCGGTAGATTTAAAAGGAATTCTGATAACCTGATCACCGCTAAAACCAAGATTTTTATTCATCATATAATCAACCTGAGAATTTACAATTAAGGCACCAATGATGAAAAAAGCTGCAATTCCAAATTGAAAAATAAGCATTGAATTTCTAATCCAGATACCACTTTTGCTTCTTGAAAAGTTTCCTTTTAAAACCTTCAAAGTTTCAAAATTCGATATATAAACGGCTGGAAAAATACCTGCAAGAATGATTACTAATCCAAATATTAAAAGAAGCTGCAGATAAAATTCGCCGCCATTCATAGTCAAAGATTTCTTCAAAAAGGTATTGTAATAAGGCAAAGAAAGTTCTACGATTGCCAGCGCAAAAATAATTGCCAAAACAACAATAATAGCAGTTTCAAAAATAAACTGAGCAATAATTTGATTTTTGCTTGCGCCAACAATTTTACGAACACCTACTTCTTTGGCACGTTTTATAGCCGAAGCTGTTGCTAAATTGATATAATTTACAAGCGACAAAATCAAAATCAAAACAGATAATCCTGCCATTATGTAAAGAAGCTGTAGATTTCCTTTTCCTTCAGGAGTTGTAGTTCCGGAAGCTTTTGTGCCATGCAGGTGTAAAGTTTTTAACTGATCAAGAATAACTTTGATTTCGCCATTTTCTTTGATGTATTGCGCCACAGTTTGACCACTTTCTTTAGCATCTTTTAAAGTTCTGTTTACAAAATTGACATTATGCATTTTCTTTAAAACTAAAGCAGGATCAACACCTTTTTTGATTTTAATCATCAAACCATAATTGAAATTTCCCCATTGATTGAAATCCTGTTCACGCACAAGTCCGCCAAAAACATAATTTGGTTCAAAAGACGACGGTTTTACAATGCGATAAACAGCTTTTACGATATAAGATTTATCATTGTAAGAAATTGATTTTCCAATTGGATCATCATTTTTAAAAAGTAGATTCGCTTGTTCTTCCGCAATAGCAACACTATTTTTCTCTTTTAAGATGGCTTTTTTATCTCCTTTTATAATTGGAAAAGGGAAAAAATCAAAAAAGTTCTCATCAGAAACCATGATTTTTTTATCGATTACTTTTTGATTCTGATATTTTATAACAGACTCACCATACCAAATGTTTAAAAAACAAATTTGTTCAATTTCCGGAATCGTTGCTTTACAGGTTCTTCCAAAAGGAATTGAACTTGTTGCCCAAGTATCTCCGGTTCCACCAATTACATTCAAAACCTGATAAGAATTTTCTTTTTCAGGATTCCATTGATCGTATGAGTTTTCGTTGTTCCAATATAAAATTGCAAAAATAACTCCCGCAACTCCAATGCTTAAGCCAAGGACATTTAAAAACGAAAACAATTTGTTTTGCTTTAAATGATAAATAAATATTTTAAACCAGTTAAAAATCATTGCTTATTTTTTTATAGTTCTTTGATTAGTTTTAGATAATAGCCAATATTTTGCAAACAAAACCTACCAGGAAAGTGATTACAGTGATAATAAAGTTGATCATTTTAAAATTATTTAGCGTCCATAAAAACATCTACATTTCTCTGATTTAATCGCTCAGAGAATATAACACCATCTTTCATATGAATCGTTTTTTGCGAAAACGAAGCGTCATAATCAGAGTGTGTAACCATTAAAATTGTGGCACCTTTTGCATGCAAATCAGTCAAAAGTTCCATAACTTCATTACCATTCTTACTGTCCAGATTTCCGGTTGGCTCATCGGCAAGAATGATTTTCGGGTCATTTACCAAAGCTCTTGCAACAGCAACCCTTTGTTGTTGTCCTCCAGAAAGTTGTTGAGGATAATGTTTCAAACGGTGCGAAATATTTAATTTCTCAGCAATAGCTTCAATTTTTTGTTTTCTTTCAGATGCTTTTACATTGTTGTAAAGCAACGGCAATTCGATATTATCATAAACAGAAAGCTCATCGATCAAATTGAAATTCTGAAAAATGAATCCGATATTTTCTTTACGAACCTGAGCTCTTCCTTTTTCTTTTAAGCCAATCATTTCCTGACCTAATAATTTATAACTTCCGTCAGAAGCGCCGTCCAAAAGACCAATGATATTTAATAAAGTCGATTTTCCGCAACCAGAAGGTCCCATGATAGTTAAAAAATCACCTTGTTTAATTTCTAAATTAATGCCACTCAAAGCTGAGGTTTCTACTTCTTCAGTTCTAAAAACTTTGGTTAAATTTTGAATTGTTATCATATTTTTTAAGGTTTTAATTGTTGATGATTATGTTTTTTGATTGATGATTGAAATTAATTATTAATTGTAAATTGTTGATTATTAATTATTAATTGGGTATTGATGATTTGATTGATGATTGAAACTTATCGTTAATTGTAAATTGGGTTTGAAACCTGAAACTTTAAACCTGAAACAAATTTACTGCGCCTGCGAACTACTAATGGATAACTCCTCAATGTCTTTATAATCAGCATACGACGAAGTAATTACAGATTCGCCTTCTTTTAAGCCATCCAGAATTTCATAATACGAAGGATTTTCTCTGCCTAGTTTTATGTTTCTTCTTTCGGCTTTATTGCCTTTAACTACAAAAATCCATTTCCCTGCGGTTTCCTGATTAAAACTTCCTTTTGGTATAACCAAAGTTTTATTCTTCTCGGACAAGATTAATTTCACTCCAAAACTTAATCCGTCTTGTAAAACAATTTCTTCCTTAGATGTAAAAGCCAACTCTACAGTAAAATGACCACTTTTAACTTCAGGAATTACTTTCGTAACTAAAACTTCAAGAGTTTTTCCTTTAAATTCGACTTGACCTTTTAAACCTTCGCGAACTTTTTCCAGATAAAATTCATCAACATCAGCCGTAAGTTTGTAACCGCGTTTTGAATCTATTTTTCCGATGCTTTCTCCAGCCTGAAAGGTTTTACCCAAAACAGGTTCAAATGAAGTCAATCTACCAGTTTCCGGAGCAGTAATTAAGAAGTTCTTTTTGTTGTTTCTTAAAATATCCAAACTTTTCTCCATAGTTTGAATCGAACGATTTATTTGCGAAATCTGAATTTGATTCGTTTGTTTTTCTTTCTGAATACTTTGCTGAATCGTTCTTTTGCGTTCCTCCTGAAAACGAAGACTTTCTTTAAAAGTATTCCAGTCGTTTTTTGAAATCACATCTTTATCATATAATTTGGCGTTCATATCATATAATCTTTTGGCGTCATTATAATCATGTTCGATTAAAACCAAATCTTTATTAAGACTTAATTCCTGATTTCTAATGTTCAGTTTTCCCGTATTCAAATTATTGATTTGCTCAATAATTGCCGTTTCCTGAGTCAGGTAATTAAGTTCCGTATTTGGATTGTATAAACGCGCCAACGATTGTCCTTTGGTAACCATTGCGCCATTTTCGACAAAAATCTCTTTAACAGATCCGCCTTCAGTAACATTTACCAACATTACATTTAAAGGCTCAACTTTAGCCTGAAAAACAACAAAATCTTCAAAAAAAGCTTTTTCGATTTTTTGAATAGAAAGTTCATCTGATTTTACATTCAGACTTCTTTTTGTGCTAAAGGAGAAAAAGATAATAACAGCCAAAACTAAAAAAACAGCAATTGCTATTGTCAGATATCTAAATTTTCTATTTTTACGAGGGATTACCGTGTCCATTTTTTAAATAATTTACTGATAGTCAATAGGTAAATACTGTGCCATAAAATTTATTATTTGTAAAGCCTTGATTTTAAAGAAGCTTTGAAAACCAGTTAAAAAAACGACTGTTCGATAATGAACAGTTGACCGTTCGATATCGGACAAAAAGAGACAGCATGCGAAAAAAACAAGCCCAAATATTAATCGTTGACGATCAGGAAGAAATTCTTTTTTCGGCAAAAATGATACTCAAAAAGCATTTTGAAACTATTTTCACGACAAATAGTCCAAAAAAAATCATTTCGCTTTTAAGTGAAAATGATATAAATGTGGTTTTGTTAGACATGAATTACCGAATTGGTTTTGAAGATGGGCGAGAAGGAATACATTGGCTAAAAGAAATTAAAACACTTTCGCCACAAACAATTGTGATTTTAATGACCGCATTTGGTAAAATTGAAACTGCCGTTGAAGGAATAAAAATTGGAGCTTTTGATTATGTTTTAAAACCGTGGCATAACGAAAAATTATTGGAGATAATAGATAAAGCGGTTGTCGAAAGTAGAAAAAACACCAAAAAAGTTGTTGTCGAAAAAACTGAAAAAAGATACTTCGTTGGAACTTCACAGAAAATAAAACAAGCTTATTCAATTGCTGAAAAAGTGGCTAAAACCGATGCAAATGTTTTGATTTTAGGCGAAAACGGAACTGGTAAATATGTTTTTGCGGAGTTTATTCATGAGAATTCAGAACGTAAAAATCAACCTTTTGTTCACGTTGATTTAGGTTCTTTAAGTGATAATTTATTCGAAAGTGAACTTTTTGGATACGCAAAAGGGGCTTTTACAGATGCAAAAATAGATACACCCGGAAGATTTGAAATGGCGTCAGGCGGAACTATTTTTCTGGATGAAATTGGGAATATTCCGCTTCATTTGCAAGCTAAATTATTGCATGTTCTGCAAACCAAAACAGTTACGCGTTTGGGCGAAAGCAAAGTCAGGCCATTAAATGTTCGAATTGTTGCAGCAACAAATAGTGATATTAAAGCTGAGGTCAAAAACAAAACATTCCGCGAAGATTTATTGTACCGAATTAATACAATGGAAATTCATTTGCCGTCATTACGCGAACGAAAAGATGATATTGTTCCGATGGCTCATTTTATTCTAGATCAGATTGCCGAAAAATACAATCAGGAAAACTGGAAATTTGAAGATAATGTAGCGCCATATTTAGAAAAATATCCCTGGAAAGGAAATGTGCGTGAAATGGAAAATAAGATCGAACGCGCCTTGATTTTAGCAGATAATAATACAATTTCTGTACAGGATTTAGACATTTTGAACTTTGAAGATTTTCAGGAAAACGACGAAAATCCATTATCTGAAATGGAAAGAAATGTTATCGAAAAAGCCTTATTTAAACACAACGGAAACATCAGTAAAACAGCCGAAGAATTAGGTTTGTCAAGAGCTGCATTATACAGAAGAATCGAAAAATACGATTTAAAAAATGGTTAAGCGCAGTATGATTTTACCGCAAAGCACGCAAAGTTTTTTTTTTGCTGTGTTTGTAATTGGCTGTATTAAGTTCGCAAAGCCGTTGTAGCGAACCTTGCGTAAATCCTTTGCGAACTTTGCGGTTAAATAATTAGCAAGAAAAAAATAAAATAATGAAAAACTGGAAGTTTTATAATGCATTGTTTGTGAGAGTATTATTTGTAATGATGCTCTTTTTCTTTTGCGTTTATTTAATCTATAAAATGTTTTATTACAATGCGTTTTTAGTTGGTTTTTTTGGCGCTGTAATGTTGTTTGAAATGTACTTTTTTGTCAAAAACAGATTATCGTTTTATGACAGAACATTACAATCTATATTAAAAAATGATTTTACGACTAATTTTCCGGAAGCCAATAAAAGAGAAAGTTTCAAAAGTTTGTATCTTCTTTATGACGCTTTAAAAGTGCGACAACAAGAACAAACTTCAAAAGAACTTGTTTACCAATCTATTTTGAATAGTATTGATACAGCGACTTTAATTTTAGAAAAAGAAAATGACGAATGGAATATTTTTTTGATGAACGATTGTTTTTCGAACTTATTTAAAGTTCCAAAAGTCAGTCATTGGAAATATCTTAAAAACTATCTGCCATCGCTTTGTTCAGAAGTCGAAAATGTTGGTTTTACAGATTTAAAATCGGCAATTTCGATTAAAATAGAAGAACAGGATTTGCAGACTTTTATGTTGCAAACTTCACACGCAAAAACATACAATAAAGAGTATTTTATAATTTTATTGGATAGTATTCAGCGTGTAATTGAGAAAAAAGAGAAAGAAGCCTGGATTAATCTGATGAAGATTATTTCGCATGAATTAATGAATTCCCTAACGCCAATTCGTGCGCTTTCGCAAAATTTACTCCACATTGTTGATCAGGATAAACTAGAAGACGACGATTTTGATGATATCAAAAGTAGTATTTCGACCATTATTAATCGAAGCGATCATTTGCAGGTTTTTGTCGAGAATTATCGAAAATTAGCCATGCTTCCGACGCCAACAAAAATAATGACACCAATAAATGCGCTTTTTCAGGATTGCCTCCGAATTATGGATCCGATTTTAAAAGCAGAAAATATTGAATTGATTAACGAAATTCATAGTTCGCGTTCTATTTTGATAGATAAAAATCAGATGGAACAAGTGATTATTAATTTAATTACAAACAGTATTTATGCCTTAAAAGAAAAGAGCGAAAAGAAAATGTTTTTATCCAGTTATACAGAGAATAATAGGTTTTTTATAGTCATTTCGGACAACGGAAAAGGAATCGATCAGGAAATTAGAGACAAAGTATTCTTGCCATTTTTCACCACCAGAAAAGACGGCGCCGGAATTGGATTAACACTTTCGAAAAATATTATTGAAGCCCACGGCGGTTATTTAAGCTACCAAACCGATGAAGATAAAACGAGTTTCGTGATTTCTTTGATTTAGAATTTGAACCATATAAGTTATGTAAGTTCATTTTAGTTTGGACTTAAAGCAGTTTCAGAATCTTTGTCAAAGTTTTAAACTTTGACAAAGATTGCGCATTACAGATTTTCAGACATAAGAATAAGTGTCACGATTAAATGAACTTAAATAGCTTATATGGTGAAAACCTTTAAAATTCAATTTCAGGTGTCCAAAAGTGTTTTTCGAGATCTATAATTTGATTGTTTTCTACAACAATGCCTTCGCTTTCCAAAAGTTGCTGCATTAAATTGGTTCCGTCAAAATGGTGTTTTCCAGTCAAAAGACCTTTTCTGTTTACAACTCTGTGCGCAGGAACATCATCCATATTGTGACAGGCATTCATTGCCCAACCTACCATTCGGGCAGAACGTGCGGTTCCTAAAGCTTTCGCAATAGCGCCATAAGAAGTTACTTTTCCGTATGGAATTTGTCTGGCGATTGCATAAACTCTTTCGAAAAAATTATCTTCAGCCATACTTTTAAAATTAACCGAAATAGTAACTCAGAATATTAAAAAGCGTTGCAATGGCAATTAATCCTGTGATGCTACCAATAATAGTATTCATGTTTCGCATGATATAATCGGTTTTCTTTTCTATTTTTCCAAAGAAACCAATGTAGCTGTATAATGCTGCAAAAGAACCCAAAACAGATCCGAAAACAAAAGTAAAAATAATGTTATTTTCAAATGCAAAAAGGTGATAAGAAGCTAAAGTAACACTCACAACCACATAATATGGAATTGGAAAAAAGTTCAAACCCGAAAGCAACATTCCTAAAAAGAAACGACTTTTTTTACTGTGTTTTTTTATCTTGGATTTTTTGGCTTTTGGTTCTTTAGCAAAAAACAAAAAGTAAATCGTTAAGATTGAGAAGATAACAAAACCAATTTCGCGTAAAAGCGTTACAACATCCGGACGATTATCAATTACCTGAGCAAATAAAACGGCCAGAGAAACCTGAAAAAAGATCACCAAAATGGCTCCGGCAACAAACCATAAAGCATTCTTTTTGCCCTCTTTCAAATTTACTTTGGCTGCGGTCATGTTGATTAATCCCGGGGGAATAATCCCAATGAAAGCGGCAAGAAAACCTGAAAGTAATGGGGTAAGTAATGCCATTCAGTTATTTAATGGGTTTGAAAAATCGTTTTTAAAATTAAAATTAGTCTTTAATTTTAAAGCGAATATACGTAATTGCCTTATTAATTTCTAAATATTGTTTTTCGTAAAAAGTCTGGAAAGCAGTAACTTCTTCAGGACTTCCTTCGTTTGTATATACGTTATGGTTTGCATATAAAACTTCGTGTCCTTCACCGTGAAGCAATCCAAGAGTATAACCGTGCATGAATTCACTGTCGGTTTTTAAGTTTACGACACCGTCTTTTTTAAGGATTCTTTTGTACAATTTCAAAAACTCCGAATTAGTCATTCTGTGTTTTGTTCTTTTGTATTTGATTTGTGGATCCGGAAAAGTAATCCAGATTTCATCCACTTCATTTTCGGTAAAAATATGATTGATTAATTCGATTTGAGTACGAATAAAAGCAACATTATGTAGACCGTTTTCTACAGCGGTTTTTGCACCTCTCCAGAAACGAGCACCTTTAATATCTATTCCAATAAAATTTTTGTTAGGATATCTTTCTGCTAATCCAACAGAATATTCTCCTTTTCCACATCCTAATTCTAAAACTAATGGATTGTCATTTTTAAAGAAATCAGAGTTCCATTTCCCTTTCAAAGGCATTAAATCGCCTACAACTTCTTCTCTGGTTGGTTGAAAAACGTTTTGAAACGTTTCGTTTTCTCTGAATCTTTTTAGTTTATTTTTACTTCCCACTTTTACAAAAATTTTCAGCAAAATTAAGGAATATAAACGAATGAAAATAGCCGAAACACGTTTAAAGTTTATTAGCCACGAATTCCATGAATTAGCACGAATTTTTTGCCACAGATTACACGGATTAAAAAGATTTTTTAAAATATTCTGTTACTATTCCGTTAGGAGTTAAATGTCGGTAGAAAATCAGATTAGTAGACCCAATAAAGATGTCCTGTAGGGACTACACCAGTTATGTTTATTAGCCACGAATTCACGAATTTTAATTGTTGCTTATTTCAATATTAATTCGTGAATTCGTGGCTAATTTTATACTGTAAATATATATTTATCCGTAATGTGCCTCAGTAATAGGTTTTAATTTTGGATCAAGAGTTTCATCGTGTTGCGATAAATCAAGTCCAATATGTTCATTTTCTTCAGAAACACGAAGCGGAATAATGAAGTTGGTTACTTTAAACAATAAATAAGCTCCGAAGAAAGTAAAGATCGAAACTAAAACCAGCGCCATCATATGGTGTGCGAAAACATTCCATCCGCCGTGAAGTAAACTTGCGTCTTCGCCATGAGCGAAAATTGCCGTTAAGATCATTCCCATAATTCCGCCAACACCATGACAGGCAAAAACGTCAAGCGTATCATCAAATCTTTTAGAGAAACGGCAGTTTACAACAGAATTTGAAACTAAAGCAGTTATAAATCCGAAAAACATACTTTCAGGAACCGACACAAATCCTGCGGCTGGCGTTATAGCAACCAGACCAACAACGGCTCCAATACAAGCTCCAAGAGCCGAAACTTTTCTGCCATTCATTCGATCAAAGAAAACCCACGTTAACATCGCAGCGGCTGATGATGTTGTTGTAGTTGCAAAAGCCATTGCAGCAGTTCCGTTGGCAGCAAGAGCAGAACCAGCGTTGAAACCAAACCATCCAAACCATAACATTCCGGTTCCTAATAATACAAACGGAATATTGGTTGGTATATGAGCGCTATTTTTTCTTTTTCCTAAAACCAAAACTCCCGCAAGAGCTGCAAATCCTGAGCTCATGTGTACAACAGTTCCTCCGGCGAAATCTTTCACGCCAAAATAAGTTCCTAAAATTCCTGTTGGATACCAAACCGAATGGCACAAAGGCGCATAAATAAAAATGGTAAACAAACTAATGAATAATAAATACGATATAAAACGAACGCGCTCTGCAAATGAACCTGTAATAATTGCCGGAGCAATGATCGCAAATTTCATTTGGAACAAAGCAAACAACATAAACGGAATCGTACTTGCTAATTTTTTATGAGGCAAAACGCCCACATAATCCATAAAAGCAAAAGTTGTTGGATTGCCAAAGAAGCTATAAAAATGATCTCCGGAACCAAATCCTACAGGATCACCAAAAGCCAGACTAAAACCAACGACAACCCATAAAAGAGTGACAACGCCCAAACAAATGAAACTTTGCAACATGGTCGAAATCACATTTTTTCTACCTACCATTCCTCCGTAGAAAAACGATAATCCCGGTGTCATAATCAAAACCAGACAGCAAGAAGTTAACATCCAGGCAACATCGGCAGGAACGATATGATCGGTTGTGCCAAATTCAGACAATACATAACTATTTTGAGTAACAGTTGGCCAAAATGCGCCGGTAATACAAACAATACTTATAATAATAAAGGAAATGATCCAGCGTTTTTCTATTTTCATTTTTCAAATACTTTATTTAACCCTATTTTTTTTGGGGTCAAAGTTAAAAAAAAATAAAGATTTTGATTTCAAGGGCTAATAAAATAGAGGTGTAGCTTTTATTTTAGTCAATATTGTAAAATTCGAACCATTTTTTTGAGACAATCTTATTTTGAACTTCCAAAATAGGATTAATATTGTCAATTATATTATAATTAAATTGATACCGAGTTCGCTAAAGTGCTAGAAAAGTTAGGATTATAAGAACAAAGTTCAAAAATGTTTATTTTTTCTGAAGCTTTGCAATCAAAACATCTTCGATTGGCGCTTTTACTTTAATGATGGCATCAATATCATCATTCGGAATCGTCATTGATAAAACATAATGCTGAATTTTCCATTCTTTCCCCACTTTTACCAAAACACCTGAACCGCGACAAATTTTCATTTGCGTATTTAGCAATTCGTCAAACCATGCAATTTTTCCGGTTTTATCAAAAAAGATATGACGTTCAAGAGCCGTAAAATTCCAAGTTGTTCCTTTGTCAAAAAAAGGTTTTGCCCATACTTTAAAGTCTTTTTTAATCCAGTTTTCAGTAGCGTCCGTTCCAATGAAAATCGCATCATCAGCCATTAAATTAAAATAAGTATCAAATTTCACATCGGCGGCAGCCTTATGCCAAGCATCGATAGTTTGATTGACTTTGTCTTTTTCAGAAGTTTGCGCATTTGCAAAAGAAGCAACGAATAATAGAAGTAGAATTGATTTTTTCATAATAGGTTTTGTTTGAGTTTAAAGGTAAGAATGATTTTTAAACGATAGAAGGTTTCACGCAGATTTTGGAGATTTAAGCTGATAAGACGCAGATAAAATTATTCATTAAATTTAATCGCGCAAAGACGCAAAGTTTTGTTTTAAAGTCAAAGATTGAAAAGTTCCGGAGGAACGGTGCATTTTGTAGAGACGGATTTCAATCCGTTATAGGCAAATGAAATTAATCGCGCAAAGACGCAGAGTCGCAAAGTTTTGTTTTAAAGTCAAAGATTGAAAAGTTCCGGAGGAACGGTGCATTTTGTAGAGACGGATTTCAATCCGTTATAGGCAAATGAAATTAATTGCGCAAAGACGCAGAGTCACAAAGTTTTATTTTAAAGCCAAAGATTGAAAAGTTCCGAAGGAACGGTCCATTTTGTAGCAACGGATTTTAATCCGTTGAAAGCAACATAAACCCAATATTTGTCATTTCGACCGGAGAGAGAAATCACACTAGAAACTCCGCATAGTATAGAGCCAATCTTTGTCGAGTTACGAGTGTGATATCTCCTTCGTCGAAATGACATAAAATGAGAAAAAAATCAGTAATTATCCGTTCGATCCGTAAAATCCGCGGGCAATATTTTTGCACAAAACTTAAATTAACTTACAACACTTATATGGTATAAGATGATTTAGTATATTTGAGTGCTTTAAAAATAGACATCATGAATCCAAAAATACTTATCAGTTCCGTAATCATTTCCTCACTACTTTTTGTTTCCTGCAAAAAGGAATTGGAACCACAAGAAAACACACCAACTTCTGAATTAGTTAAATTAGGATTGGCAAAAGACACAGCAAAAACGAAATCGGTAGTTCAAATGCCGGCAACAAATCCAAATACAGTTTTGGGAGAAACCAAAGGATTAAATCCTGCTCACGGACAACCCGGACATCGTTGCGATATTGCCGTTGGCGCACCATTAAATTCAGCACCAACGCAACAAGGGCAAACTGCAAATGCGCAACCTGTACAAACGGTTCAAATGAATCCAAGCCAGCAACAAGTAGTCACTACAACAACTGCGGCTCCGGTAAAAGTGGCCAAAGGAATGAATCCGTCGCATGGTCAACCGGGACACAGATGTGATATTCCTGTTGGAGCGCCTTTAAATTCTCCGGTAGCGAAGCCAGTTGCTGCGACTTCTGCGCAAGGCTCAAATACGACACAAAGTTTTACTGTTACGCCGCCGGCCAATAATGCAGTTCCCGCGTTATTAAGTACCGAAGAAGCAGTAGCTGACGGAATGAATCCAGCGCACGGAAAACCTGGACATCGTTGCGATATTGCAGTTGGAGCACCATTGCCAAAATCATAATATAACGCCAATAATAATCTGGGCGTGCCACCAATAAAAAAAGGGGTCAACTATGCAATCGCTTAGTCGGTCCCTTTTTTTATTGCTGTCAGGCTATCACTTCCGCCGCGGCGGATAGCTCTATCCCTCACGCTCACGTAAACAAAGAAATGTAGTTTTATGATATGAGATTCGTTCCAATTTTCCGTAGAGACGCACAGCAGTGCGTCTAGCATTTTTAAACACAATCCCTTTGCGATCTCAAAGCAAAGCATAATTTACAAAACTTCGCGACCTTTGCGAAATCCTTTGCGAACTTTGCGGTAAAATCTTTTTTTATTCAATTTCAAAAATCGCCTGAATTTCAACAGCCGAATTTATCGGTAACGAAGCCGCACCAATTGTAGCTCTCGCATGTTTTCCTTTTTCACCAAAAACCAAAGCCGTCAAATTCGAAGCCGAATTCATAAGCGCAGCATGTTGCGTATATTCTGGAGTAGTATTAAAATATCCCGTTAATTGCACACATTGTTTTACTTTGTTCAAATCGCCACCACAAGCTTCTTTTAGAACCGCAATAACGTTTAACATCGTTTGATACGTTGCTTCTTTGGCTTGTTCGTCTGTAACTGTTGCACCAACTTTTCCTGGATTCAAGATCTTTCCGTCTTTCAAAGCTACTTGATTAATGTATACTTTATGATCAGAAATCGTAAACGGAACATAATTCCCAACCGGTTTTGGAGCTTCAGGAAGAACGATATTATTGTCTTTTAAAGTTTTGTTGATATCGATTTTAGTTTCTGTAGAAGTTGTTTTTAGAGTTTTTATATTCTCAGTATTTTTCAATCCAGACGCTGCTCTAGCCAAAGCTTTTCCCTGTTCTTTAGCCAAATTCAATTCGCTTGGCGACGGACGAGTTCCAACAGGCGATCCAGCCAATGAAGTTGCCCCAAACGGAGTATTTCCTTGCGGAACCGTTTTGTCCAAAGTTGCCGTTCCCATAATTCCTGTAGGCACGATTATCATTCCGTGAGAAGCAAGAATATTCCAGAAAGATAAAATCGCAGCTTCTTTTCCTGCTCCGGATCCAGCCGACATAAATACAGTTGCTGGTTTTCCTTCTAAAGTTCTAGAAGTCCAAAGCGGAATACTTTGACTGAAAAAATAATTCATATCAGCGCTAATATTTGCAAAATGCACCGGACTTCCAAAAGCGATTCCGTCATAATTTGCCAATTCTTCGATCGTTGCAATTGGCAATTTCTCTACATCGGCGTTTAGTTTTTCTTTTGCATTTATCGAAGGAACACGTTTTATAGTTGCTTTTGTATTTGGATATTCCTGAATTCCTTCAGCAATAGCTTTTGCCATTTTATACGTTCCACCGTTTTGAGAATAAATCAAAATCAGAACATTTGTTTCAGATGATTTTACTTGTGCATTTACGCCAAAACTTAACAAAACTGCGGTTAGTAATACGAGTAGTTGCTTTTTCATGAGTTTATTTTAAAAAATTATTATAGAGAATCCCAATCAATTCGCTTGTTTTCCTTCAAGAATTAAGTTCGTTTTTTGGGACTGCAAATTTACCTCTTACAATAGCGAAAAGCGTTATTATTATCTTAATTTTATTTTCTAAGGGTTTTTCAGAGGTTCACAAAGAATAAACGATAAGAGACTTTGAATAAAAATCAAAAAGATCTAACATCTGAGTAACCACAATCTTTGTCATTTCGACGAAGGAGAAATCACATTCGATGATCGACAAAGATTGAGTCATTTGTTTGTGGAGTTTCTCGTGTGATTTCTCCTTCGTCGAAATTGTAAAAGTCACTTATTTCGGTAACGGATTTATCATTTCAATTGGTCTTTTTCCGTCAATACCTTGATGTGGTCTTTCATGGTTATAATAATATAAATATTGCAATAGCTCTTCTTTTAATTCTTCTTGAGAATCAAAATCCGTATCCCTTAATAAATCATCTTCGAGAGTTCTCCAGAAACGTTCAACCTTGCCATTTGTCTGTGGTCTGTAAGGTTTTGTGTACCTATGAGTAATTCCTAATTCCATCAGCATTCTCTCAAAAGGATGCTGATATTTTTGTTTACTTGTTTTGATTCCAAATTCAGGTCCATTATCAGACAATACTTCTTCAAATTTTATCTCATAATGATCACTCAGGATGTTTAAACATTTTAATGTGGCAAACATAACGGTTAAAGCGGTAATATCAGGAATCACTTCAGCCCAGGCAATCCGGCTGTAATCATCAATTACACAAACTAAATATCGTTTTTTACTTTCTCCTCTTATGATACTTTTACTTAAGTGATGACAATCAATATGCCCAAGTTCTCCCATTCTTTCCTTGATTATTTTTTGATGATTCTTTTTAATCTTCGGAGTTAATCTATTGATTTTATTACGTTTTAAAATATTATAAACTCCAGAATATGATGGTGTATGCTTTCCTAATTTGGGCCTTAAGATACTAACAATTTCATATTTGTTGTTTCCTTTTTCTCGTAATTCAATTACTTTCTGCTCTATAAAAGCTAGCGGTCTTCTGGTTTTATATCTGGGACCTCGTTTCTGAGGAAGCAGATCCAATGATTTCCCACTTTGCTTATATCGATTATAATACTTTAAAAAACTCTTGCGGCAAGTGTCATTTGCTGCATAAAAATCCATTACCTTTTTATACAAAGGATGAGTTTTATTTTTTACCTGCTCATATTCTTTTATTAAAAAACGATACTTCTCTAAATAGTTTCGTTCTAAAGTGGAATCCTGACTATTATTTCTCATCGTAACAAAATTTATTAAAGTTAAATTTTGTTACCGAAATATCTAACCTTTACAGAAATGACAAAAAATAAGCATAAGCTTTTGAAATTTTTAAAAAGAGAAGAAAGCATTAGATATAAAAAAAAAATGGCATTATCTAAATCTCAGATAATGCCATTTTTGTATTTGTTGGTATATAAATTAAAACGCTTTCTGTTTTTCGAAAGTCGTCGTAAGTGATTTTTTTGCTTTAGCCAGCGCACCACTAAAAGCCTTTTCAAGCGTATCAGAGTGTTCTGTAACCGTTATGGGTTGTAATTTTACTGGGCGAACTTCAATCACACATTTTTTATCGTTTAAGCTGAATTTCTCTCCGTTTTCATCTCCAAAATGTACTTCGATGCGGGTTATTTTTTCCTCAAAACGCGCTAAACCTTTTTCTAATTCTCCAGAAAAATAAGCTTCTAATCTTTCGTGTCCTTCGATGTTCTTGTCGGTATTGATTTGAATTTTCATATGGGTTTATATTTAATGATTGTTTCTCAAAGCTATCTTTTTTAGAATGAAAACACAAGTGAGTTAATAAAACATTAAGAAAATAATTACGCTTTTTTTAAGCCGAGTTTATCATTTTATAACGAAGAAATCTTGTAGAGTTTGTCATTTCGAGCGAAGAGAGAAATCACACAAGAAACTCCGTCACGTTTTCATTCCAATTGTCAGACTAAGCGAAGTCGAAGTCCCGCAACAACAAACAAACTGAAAATTCACAACTTTTAAAATCAACAAAGAAAACCCGTACAAACCAAGACGTTTTTTGGTATCTTCGCAGTCCTAAAACTTTCAGATTATGAACTTGACTAAATTTTTGCCCGTGTGGTACGCTGGCGGTATTGGAAACAACTGCAACGCTCTGAAAGGCGTAGGACAGCTAACCCATACGGGTTTTATATTACCTAAACTTTCAGATTATGAGTCTAAACACCCTTTCAAAAGAAACCGAATTGCGGTTAAACGAATTTTTCAACCAAGCGACAGATCCTAAAAGTTTCGCAAAAGCAATCCGAAAAGTAAATTATCTTCTCGCGATGTCTTTAATGCGAGAATGCGAAACCATGCAAATCGATCTAAAATCAGCTAAAGAAGGTTATTTCTGGCTCAATGAACTAGCCGAAATCTTAAATCCTTATTTGGATGTAAATGATTAAACTATAATAAACGAAAAGCCACTTCACAGTGGCTTTTTTTATTTTTATTCTTTTCTGATTGTTTCCTTTTTTCGCCCGCTTTGTCATTCCGAAGAATGATGAATCTCCGCAAGAAACTCCGTCGCGATTGTTAAACTTGTTTTTCTGCAATTGCGTTTTGAATTTCAAGAATACAAGAATTCAAATTCTTTTTGATATCATTACTCCAGAAACGCAAAATCTTCCAGTTTTGAGATTCCAGATAAGTATTGACTTCTATATCTCGTTGCATATTTCGTTCAATTTTTTTGATCCAGAATTCAGGATTGGTTTGTGGTTTTTTTCGAGTTTCCCAATCTTTCCCATGAAAGAATTCTGAATCTACAAAAATGGCAATTTTTAATTGTTTGAAAGTAAAGTCCGGTTTGCCGAAGACTGTTTTGTTATTTTTTCTATATCTATAACCTAGATTCCATAATGCTTTTGCCAACGTTACTTCGGCTTTTGTTGCAGTGCTTTTGATGGCACGCATGTTTTTGGAGCGTTGTTCTGGATTATGGACATCCATATTTAAATTTAATAATTAGTAGTGTTTTATTAATTATATGGTAGTGAGAGAAAGTTATGTTATTTACATTTTTGAATTAAAGTTAATCTAATTCTTTTATTTTTATAAAATAATCTAGTAAATCCTCAATTGTTGTATCTTCCCTATGTTTGGCTAGTAATAAACGATTATCTAATGTACAGAAGCATTTACCATTTAGTCTCTTAAAGTTTTTCTCAATAAAAGCTGAATATTCTCTTTGATTAAGTTTTGATTCATAAAACTCAAAATCACATTCTTTATTATTGTTGAAAAATTCTAAAAAATGATTTCGAAATGTTTCTTTTACTTCTTTTCGAAATGTTTGAATTTCGGACTCATTAAAATTTGTATAAGACTTTAAAACGTATAAAAAATTAATTTTATATTGATGAACAAATAACGTATCCCTATCAAATAATCGTTGTATAAAATGATATGAAGATATTGGACTTCCTTTTTTTGTTATTGAATGTGTGTTATAATTTGAAATATCATCTATATAACCATAAATGAAGAAGTTCGGAGAAATATTATAGCCTTCGCTTATTTCATCCCTATACCTTAAATTACCAATGTGATTTTGATTGTTTTTATTAAGTAAATCAATATTGAATTGAATTACATTTTTTGCATAAGTAAACTGTTTGTATTTGGATATTTTTCCTGCTGTATTATCTGATTTATAGTATTTAGAATCTCCAATATAGAAGATATCACTAGTATCAATTAAGGATTTATAATCATAAATATGATCAATAATTTTGCCGTCATCATTGTGCTTTAACTTGTCAATTGTTATACCATCTACTTCAAGATTATTTAATTCATTCGAAAATAATTTGTCAACCATATCTTCAAACACTAGATTATAATTACTAATAGCAAGAAAATCTTCTCTTTTTCTTTTGATACTACTTTTGTCAAATTGAGAAAAATATAATGCACACAAACCATACATTTTTTTTAAAGTATCGTTAAAATATCGATATTTTATTTTTCTAAGTTTAGCACTACCATTTAGGCACAATTTGTCAAAAGATTTTCCTTTTATAAGATTGAATGCTTTATCAATTTTAAGGTTAAGATTATGTTGGGTATTTAGATGATTTAGTATGGAAAAAAAATAAGTTAGTAGTTCTTCTTCTGTGTTTGTTATTTTTTTCTTATTAGTTATTTCAATGTACATAGGTTTTTTCCCATTTGTTAAAATAGGTAAAGACTTTCTAATTGTTTTTTCCCATTTTGGTTTTTTAGCTTGATTAGAAATAAACTCTATATGTTTGAATAATATTTGTTGTTTATTTTTTTTGTAGAAATTCACAAAGCTTAATAATAAGTCTAGAAAAGAATATTCCTTATCACCTAAATTAGTATTAAGTTCAAATGTTTCAGTATTATGAATTATAGATGTGTCCCTAGATCTTTTTTTAAATTCAGATAAACTATTGTAGAAATGTATTGATAATTGGCGTACCCAATTATATTGAGTTTTATGTTTTACTGATTCATTCTCAATTAAGTCAACTAACTCAATTTTTTCGCAACCAAATACAGTTTTCTCTTTGTTTTCCATAAAGACTTTTGGGAGCATAAAAACCAAGCTGTTTTTCTCAAATGAATGATAATATCCTACCGACGTAATTATTCCATCCAAACCGTTTTGTTTGTAAAACTTTGGATCATCGAATACTCCTTGAAGTAGTTTTATTGGATATATTTCGTTCTCAATTAGGATTTTCATTTTTTTAAGCCTCTATTTTTTCAGTATCTTTTGCTGTTTGACTTGCTTTAGAATCATCTTCTTTCCCCTTTGATTAAGGGATTGGGTTTAATTCAATTCTATCAAATAATTCTTTGATTTTCTTTTTACCATTTTTACTGATAGGGAAGAAATTTTCATAAGAACTGTTTTCTTCAAAAACGTTATTGTCTTCATCTTTAAAAACATCATTCCATAAATAAAAAATCACTTTATTAATAAACGGTTTTAATGAAATCGTATTCTCAATGTCAGGTTTAATGAAATAATTCCCAATACATTTATCCATACCTAATGATTTATTATCATTGATGTGATTTAAATTTATTTTTTCAATGAATTTAATCCAACTATATTTTTTACCATCTTCTATGTCAATTTCAAAATAATAAGATTCGTTTTTGTTTTCAAAATCATCAGTAGGATCGTAGCATATAGGAATGTATTCCCAATCCCAACGTCTTTTAAATGCACTATCCATAGGGAATAAGGATTGATCGGAAGTATTCATTGTAGCTAAAATGCTTAAATTTTTAGGTAGTTTTAAACCATTTTTAATACCTAAATGATTTTTGTCTTTGAATGAGCCTTCTAAATATTCTTGTAATTCTTTGGATGGAGAAACGGTATATTTTGAGGTTCTATCTAATAATTGGAAGATTTCTCCAAAAATCTCGGCGCAATTACCTCTATTGATTTCTTCAATCACTAAATAATATGGATTGTCTAAATCTTTCCACGCACGCTCGTAGATGCTTGTAAAAGATTGAGATACAAATTCATAGTGTATCTCAGTCTCGAAATATTCTCCGCCTTCGTCTTCATGTTTTATTTTTACTGATCTTGGTTTATATCCACCTATAAAAGATATGTTGTCAAATTCAGGATGAAAAGTTACTCTTTCAAAAAAATGATTATCTAAATCTTCAATTTTTGTATCTATTTTATGAGATTTTCCTGTTCCTGGCGCACCATAAAAAATGATATTTTTTGCGGTTGTTGATTTTTCTTCTGAAATAATTTCGGGTCTTTTACTAAGAAGTAAGTGAACTGAATCTTCACTTGTAAGTTCAAATTCAGGATAAAATTTGTCTATAAGTTTTTTTAAAGATACAAGATCCAATCGACGCTCTTTTCCATTTGTCCATTCAGTAGAAAAATAATAAAATTTATTATCATTTATGAATAACGGCTCGGTAAAATATCTTAGTCTACCATCTTCAAAAGATAGATCAGTAGGATTTAGTAATTCTGTAGATGTTTTGAAAATACTTGTTAAACTAATTCCATCATTCTTGATAGATGTAAAGTTGGAGTCTTTATTTTTTTCAATTGTATCCTCTATCGCGTTCAAGTTGTCGTACTGATAAAGAAAAGAGAATACTTCTCTCGCGAAAACTTTGGTTATATCATTTTTAATTATGTATGGAATTTTATTAATGAATTTTCGTTCCAGATAATTATATAATTCTATGTTTTCGCATAAATTAAATATGAAGCTACCTAAAATTGAGGAGCTAGCTTGAGGAATGTTGATTGGTTTTAAGATAATTGAACTAAAAAAATCAGCAGTCCCTCTTAATGTATATTTTCCTTTTTTATCTTTATTTACTATTGATTTAGCACCTAGATTAAAGCTTGGATTAAAGAATATTTCTGGCCCAATTTTTTTACTGTAATCATCCAAATCTAAAGTAGAAAAAGATAGACTTTTATTGATTATCATTTCGCAAATCTCTACTGTATTAAACTTTGTTTTTAGCTTTTCAAAAGCATCTAAAAATTGCTTTACAGATAATGCTAGTGCTTTAATACTTACAGCATATAAAATATATTGACTTGGTAAAATAACATGATTATCCTTAATTTTTAATTGTAAAGAATGATCATTGACTAGTATGATGCTTTCTAATTCATTCAGATTTTCTTTATCTGTAGTATCAAATTTTATTTCTGGCCAAAAGTCAATACTTTTTATTTTTTCTTCCAGTGTTTGTGCTAATTCTGAATAGTTTTTAAGCATAATGTTATAGTAATTGCTTTTTAATTTCATTAAAAATAGTTTGTATCACAGGTACAGATACACTATTCCCAAATTGTTTGTAAGATTGATTATCTGATACAGGAATAATAAAGTTGTCAGGGTATCCTTGTAAATTTGCAGCTTCTCTGGGAGTTAATTTCCTTGGGTTTTTATTTTTTTGTTCAATCAAAATTTCGCTACCATCTTTATAATATCTCGCTGATATTGTACTTGTATAATTAGAATCTTTGTTGAAAGAAGAAAAGCCAAAACCATTTCCTTTTTCTCCATGTTCTTTTCTTCTTCTAATGTGGCCCGCATAGAGCTTATCCGAAATAGTATATTTTGGATCTACTTTATTGGATAATATGTCGCCGACTTTTGTTTTTTTAACTTTTGATATATCTTTTGAATCAAAAATTATATTTCCGTTTTCATCAATCCCTAAAGGGAATTTGAATTCTCTTTCAGTTTCTTTCAGCCATGCTACAATAAAAATACGCTCTCTGTTTTGAGGTAATCCAAAATTTTTAGAATTTAAAACCTCTTTTTCAACATTGTATCCTAAATCATCAAACGTTCGTAAAATGGTTTTTAAAGTATTACCCTTATCATGATTTTTTAATCCTTTTACATTTTCAAGGAAAATTACTTTTATTGGATTTCCGTTTTCAATTCTCTTATTAATAATATCGGCAACATCAAAAAACAATGTTCCTCTTGTATCTTCAAATCCTTTTTTTAAACCAGCATGAGAAAATGGCTGACAAGGAAATCCTCCACATAAAACATCAAATTCGTTAGGGATATATGCTTTTGTGCTTTCTTTTGTTATGTCTCCAAAAGGTGTTTCTCCAAAATTAGCACGATAAGTTATTTGTGAAAATTTATCCCATTCGCTGGTGAATATGCATTTTCCACCAGAGTTTTGTAATGCCATTCTAAATCCACCAATTCCAGCAAAAAGATCAATAAATTTAAAACTATAATTTTCAGGAGTTGGAAAAGGTACATTTTCAACTTCAAATAATAGATGTTGTAATGCAGAATCAGAAAGAATATTTAATTTTTCTTCTTCATTTTTATACTCAACAATTTGTTTTAAATATACTGTAGCTTCTTCTTCAAAATGATCTTTAACTCCATTATGATAATTATGTAAATAATGAGTTAAAACAGCTTTTCGATTATCATCTTCTTCGACAAAACGAATTTTAAATTTTTTCCCATCAAATTCATCAATTGATATTATCTCTTTCATTTCTTAAAATTGTTATCGTTAAAAAAAGCCCCAAAGTCAGTGTCAAGAGCGGTAATTATTTTTTCTATTATTTCTATTGAAACATTTCGTTGACCTTTTTCAATATCTGAAATGTAGTTTCTGTCAACGTTGGAAATATTGGCTAAATACTCGATTGAGTATCCTTTTTGTTCTCGAAGTTCTTTGACTTTGAATCCGAATTTTTCTTTGATATTCATAGTTTATAAAAGTAGTTTCGTGCGTACAATTGACCTGCGTACAATTGACCTCATTAAATTTTAGTTTTCAACGTGATATTAACCGAAGATTTTAAGTTTTTTCCGTAAAAAAAACGCCAATCATTTCTGACTGGCGTTAATTAATATTTCTAAACTTTCTTATGAAACCAAAAGCCCTAGCCCTGATGGGAACGGCATCCTTTTGTGGCGGGGTTCGCTGCAAAAGATATAGTGGACAGCAGGAAATAGCTTCTAGAAATTGAAATTACAATATTTTTAAATCCCAAATTTTAAAAGCTCTTTGACTTCGCTCAGAGAGACAAATCTTTGGCGAGTACTAGCGTGATTGCTTCGTTCCTCGCAATGACAAGATTGTATGAATTAGTGGGTGTTTTTATGCAATATTGCGTGATAAAATCACTTTCCTTTATCCTTCTTTCCCCATTTGATTTTCATTTTCCCATCGTCGTCAAGTGCGATTAAATGCAGTACAATTCCGCGGTCGCGAACGGCGTCGCGTTCGGCTTTGGTGGCGAGTTTGATGTCATTTTTAGAGTTTCTGAGTGGGATTGTGAGAGCAAGATTTGTGCCTCGGCCAAAAGAGTAAATTCCGTTGACGTCGAAGTTGAGCACGCTGGAACTTATGGTTAGATTATTCACGTCTATTTGTTCTCCGCGTATGTTGAGGTTGCCCGACAAATCGCTAAAAGTAATGTTCTTGACATCGCGAAACGGAAACGCAAATTTCCCAACTTTTACAATAGGTTCAAAGTTAAGTAACGCGCCCTGATTGACATTAAAATCAAGTTTTCCGTGCATAGAATTGGTGATTAATTCGCCTTTGCTATTGATTAATCCGGTGACATTTGCCTTGCTGCTAAGTTTTCCTTTGATATTATTTGGAGAAAAAGACTGAATCCCGAAGTTGTTAAACGATCTTAAAAAACTCGCAATATCAACCCGATTTACTTGTGCATTCGAACTAAAATTAAAGTTGTTTCCATTTGGCGCGACGATAGTGCTAAAAGTAATACTTCCGCCAGAAGTTTGCAGCGAACCATTTTTTATAATAAGCCTGGAATCGATCATCTGGATTTCGGCTTTTGTATTGGTGGCGGTCAGTTTATTATAATTTATTTTGTCGGCTTTGATGTTAATATCTACGACGCATTTTTCGATAGCATTTCGCAATTGATGAGACATTGTTGCTTTTTTGGGCGTTGCTTTACTTTTTTGTGAACTCGCCAAAACGCCCAGAAATTGTTTGAGATCAATATTAGGGCAATAAATATCCCAGTTTACAACCATTTTTTCGGGTGCATCGTAATATAGATTCAGGAAATTATCGATTTTACCTTCGATATAAACGATGTTTTTATTGTGTTTGTATGCGATTTTTTTAATCAGCAAAGCTTTTTCGGTAAAGTCGAGCTGAACGTTGATTTTTTCGGCGTGAATGTTTTTCGGAATAAAATGAAAAGAGACATTCTGCACATTTACGTTTCCAATAAAACGCGGTTTGGTGATAAACAAATCGACAATATCAAACTGAAACTTTAGATTTGCTGTGGCGTGACCTTCAGAAAACTGAATCCATTTGTCGTTGCTTGCTTCGTTTAGTTTCGTAACATCAAAATCTGAACTTACATAACCGGTTGCCAGCGGTTTCTCGAGATTATTGATCGACAATTGCGGAATCTTGAGCGGTATATTTTCATAATTTGCTGCAAAATGAGTTAAAATAATAGCCGAATTTGCATCGTTAAAACCTTCTTTTGGTTTAAAATTATTGGTGAAAATACCTTTAAAACTACAATCGGTAAGTTGCCCGTCTGGAATGCTGAGTTCGTTATTTTTAATTATTGCCTGAACTACAATTCTGGGATCACCTTCGGCATTAAAATCGCCTTTGATGTCACAATTCACATCGATTTCTTTTTTCAAGTTAAATCGGTTAAGCTTAGAACTTATGTTTGCCGATAATAAATTGGATGCATTTTGCCATAAAATAGTTGTTCCAATATTAATTCCGAAGAGCGCATTTCCTTTGGCTAAATTAAAATAAGCGGTAATATCAAAAGAATCTGTGCCTATTTTGAGACCTTTGATTACGACATCAATTTTTTGTTTTCCGGAATCATAAGAAACCTCAAAAGTTCCTTTGAGTTGTTTTTGTTTTGCAAAACTTCCGTGTACGGTATTAAATGCCAAACTGGCAATTTGAGTGTCCAGAAAAACATTTGTTTGCCAATTATCACCGTCATAATCTACTTTTGTGGTTAAGTTGGCAACATCAAAATCAAATAGTTTGTGCCCTAAACGATTATCGAGAATAAAGTGAACGCCGTTTAACTCAACTTGGTCAACTGTAGTTTCGGTTTCAGATTTATTGTTAGGATCTTTTTTCTTTTTAGGTTTAAAGATGTTCGCATTCGAATAGCCATTTTCGGCTTTATAAACATAAATATTGGCTTCGTTAATCAGGATTTTATGAATATTGATTTCGTTTTGCAATAAACTCCAAACGTTCAGTCGAACCTCAATTTCTTTTGCATTCAATAAAGTATGTTTGTGTGTTTGCCATTGATTGTCTTTGATTTCAACATCTTTTAAGGCCAAAGTAAAATTGGGGAAACCAGTTAAAAACTTATAATGAAAATCGCCAATGTGAAACTTTCCATTAATGTTTTCGTTGATTTTGGTATTGACTTTGGCGATAATTTCGGTTTTATTTTGGTTGAAGTAAATCGATAATCCGCCACAAGTAAGAAGTAGTAAAATGATGAGTCCCAAAATAAAGAAGCCAAAACGTTTGGCATATTTCTTAAAACGAACCGATTGAAAAAAGGTTTTTATATGAAGTAAAATTTCTCTCATTTCGCGTGGATTTTCAGGATCTATAAAGATAAGGTAAAAAACTGACGTTTTTTTAAAAAGATGAAGCTCAAATAGTTGTAGGTTAAAACTTATAAATAATACTTTTCGTGTTAATATAATTATTGACAATACATTTATAATGAAAACTAATCTGGGAATGGTGTTTCATTTGTATTTAATTTTTAAATTTGTACTCTAGTTTGAAGAGTAACAATTCAGACGATAATTTTAAAAAGATAAGAAATTATGGCATTAGCAATAACAGATGCTACTTTTGACGAAGTAGTTTTGAAATCAGATAAACCAGTAATGGTAGATTTTTGGGCAGCATGGTGTGGTCCTTGTAGAATGGTTGGTCCAATCATCGACCAAATCAGCGAAGAGTACGCAGGTAAAGTAGTTGTTGGTAAAGTAGATGTAGATGCAAACCAAGAATTCGCTGCAAAATATGGTGTGCGTAACATACCAACCGTTTTGGTTTTTCATAACGGTGAAGTAGTAGGAAAACAAGTAGGAGTTGCTCCGAAACAAACCTACGCAGATAGTTTAGACGCTTTGTTGTAATCGTAAGATTATGATTTATATAAAAGAGGTTTGGCGAAAGTCAAGCCTTTTTTATTGGAATAAAATTGAGCGTAATTTCTTAACATATAGATTTTTAAAAGAAATGTGTTTCTTAAAAAAAAAAGACTTTGCGCCTTTGCGTCTTTGCGCGATTATAATTTTAAGCGCTTTAATTGTTGGTTGAAATTTGCGCGCAAAGACGCAAAGGCGCAAAGTTTAAATATCTATGGCGTAAAAAAGCTTTAGAATGCAATCGTGAAAGTAGTTCCTGAATCTTGCAGAGATTTGACTTCGATTTTGCAATTTATGGCTGTAGCCAAATCCCGAATCAAATGCAATCCTAAACCGGATTTGATTCCTATAACTTCTGAATCGTCGTATAAAGCTTTGAATTGTTCCTGAGTTCCGCCTGGACCATTGTCTGTAATAGAAAGATACGTTTGATTGTTTTCCTGCCAGGCTTTCCAGATTATTTTGCCGTTTTGGGTTTTATCAAGTGCTTTTATGGCATTTCCTGTTAAGTTTCTGATGATGGTTTTTAGGTAATTTTCATCTGTGTTTAAGATGATGTTTTGCGAATTTTCGAATAAAATTTCAATGTTTTCTACACTCGAAAAATGGTTTTTCATTTCTTCAAATATTGTAGCTATTGAGATTTCTTTAAAATGAGGTTTGAAATTTTCCATCTGACTTTTGCTCCACAACAAAATATCTTCCATTGAGGATAATAGATTTTCTGCTCCCGAAATAACTTTCGTTTGCATGCGCAAGGCGGTGGCTTCATCAATAAGTTCCGGATTTTCTTTTTGAAGATGTAGAAAGTGAATTAAATTCGAAACGGGACTTCGCAAATCGTGATTTAAAATACTAAAAAATCGGGCTTTTATTTTATTTGCTTCGTCGAGTTCGTGGTTTAAAACCTGTAATTTCTCATTGGTTTTCTTTCGATTCTGGCTTTGTTTGAATACTAATAATACAATTATTCCAATGAGAATTAATCCCGAAATTAAAAAGATTCTCTGCTTTTTGGCTTCTTCAATCTGAATGTTTTTAATGGTATTTTGAGCCGAAAGATTTTTTATTTCCTGACCTTTTGTTCGGTTTTGATAACGGGCTTCGGCATTTGCAATGTTCTTGCTGGCAGATTCCTGCATGATTTCGTCATTAATCTTGCTGTAATTTTCGTTGTATTCATAGGCTTTTTGCCAAAGTCCCAAAGCAGCGTAACTTTGCGATAGTTTCTTGTTGATCGTAACATAAGATTCCTTGTCGTAGGTAAAAGCATTTTTTGAAGCAAGTGTCAAAGTTTCAATGGCTTTTTTATAATCTCTTTTTTCATATAAAACCCTTCCCATCGTTGTGTTCGCTTCCATTATAATTTCTTCATCGGTCGATTTTTGTCCTAATGAAACTGCTTTTTTAGCATAATTATAAGCAATGCCGATTTTGTTTTGTGTAATATAATATTCGGAAAGACTTCTATTAGCCAAACTCAAATTAAGAAACAAAGAATCTTTGGCGGAAGGATATGTATAAATTAGCTTGTAATATTTTTGAACGCTGTCGATTTTCTTTAACGGAACAAAACATTGCAAATAATAATTGCATAAAAACGCTTTGACGTACGGCGATTTTATATAAGGTTTTGATTCGTTTAAGTATTCAATTCCTTTATCATATTGCTTCATTTTTGTGTAAGCACTTGCAATCTGACTGTATGATATTCCAATGTTTTCGTAATTTGCTTCGCTTTTTTCGAGTTGCTTTTTATAGTTTATTGCTTTTAATTGATAACTAATAAAAGTGTCATAATCGTAATTGTCCATGTAATATTCGGCAACACTTCCGTTAAGGACAGCTTGAGAATAAGTGCTTTTTGTAGTGTCTAATACTGTTTTGATGTACTCAATTAGATGATCTCTTTTTGCAGTTGCATTAAGAGAATAATACATATAATTAAGACGCATCAAAGTGTTGGTTTCTATTTTAAGATGTCGGGATTTTTTAGCATATTTCCATGATAACTCATAGTTGTCTACTGCTTTTTGATATTGATTGTTGCTAAACTCATACGCATATCCTTTAAAATAATAGAATTTACCCAAGAAAGCAGGATATTTTTGAGAGAGGTTTATGCCTTTATCAGCACTAATTATAAGTTTTGGATAATCGTCTAAATTCTTAACATCGTTGCAGAATTTAACCCAGGCTTTAAGTTTTTCGGGTTGCGTTTTATACTTTGCCAGAATAGGTTCTTGCTGTGCGAAAACAGTTAAGTTGATGAAAAACAAAAACAAGAACCCCATTTTTTTCATGAGAACAGATTTAGGTTTTCTTTATAACTTCTGCCAACGGGAATCGTAATATTGTTGTTTAGAAGAATTTCGGTCGAATTTATTTTCTGAATGAATTGCTTCTGAACCGCAAAACTTCTATGAATTCGGATAAAAGACTGAAAATGATCTTCTTTCAAAAGATTGCCAATACTCGATAAAACGCAATGTCTTTTTTTGTCTGTAATAATTAAGGTATAATCTTTTAAAGCTTCGAGATATAAAATTTCGTGTAGTTTGACTTTCGTCTGATCGTGACCTTCTTTTATATAAATAGTGTCGCCGCCAATACTTGCTTCAAAAAGTGAGGCTTTCAATTTAATTTCCATAAACTCTTCGATTCGGCTTATGGTTTGTGCAAATCGATCAAGTTTTAATGGTTTTACAATAAAATCAAGCGTTTCTATTTCGAAACTTTCTACCGCATGTTCAGGATGTGCTGTTATAAAAATACAAACGGGAATTTCTAAGGCTTGTTTTCTGAATTCGATTCCGTTTAAACCCGGCATATCAATATCCAGAAACAAGATGTCGATCTTTTCTTTTTCGATAAATAAAAACGCATCTTCTGCCGATTCAAAAACACCTAAAATATCCAAAATCGGAAATTTTTTGGCAAACGATAACACCGTAAGTCTGTCAATTTCGTCATCGTCGATAATGATACAAGTGTATTTTTTGGTCATTTGATTCGGTTTTATAGTTGTCTGTCTATTTAAAATGTTGTTTATCTATTGGTGGTTTTTCCGCCCATTTTAATCCTGCAAATTTGTTTTGTAATTAAGCCTTCAGATAAAAGAAACGTTCTGTTACTATCATTTGGCTTTTACAAAAATAACGCTATTGAATTAAAAATTAACCATTTAATGAATTATTAAAACCAAATTATTATGAAAATTACTAAAACCATTTTTGCCATTTTATTACTTACTATTTTTTCAACTTCATGCAGCAGCGATGACGGAAAAGACGGAGTTGATGGACAAGTAGGAGCAACGGGAGCAACCGGAACGGCAAATGTTATTTATAGCGCATGGATAACGGCGCCAACTGCAGCTGCAGAAACAATTGATGGAACTTCAGGAATATCTACAACTATTAATGCACCGGAATTGTCTGATGATATTCTTTCAAAAGGAACCATATTAGTGTATGTGTCTTTTGGAATTGGTACCTATACATTGCCTTATACTTCGACAGCTGGCGGATTTGTCAATACAATTACGGCTATTTCTACTCTAAAGAAAATCAAATTGTTCCGATTTAGACATGATGCCGGAGGAACTGTAGGTCTTCCAACAACGCTGAGCTGGCGTTATATCTTGATTCCGGGTGGCGTTGCTGCGGCGACATCAAAAGAAGCCAAATTAGATTATTCTAAAATGAGTTACGAAGAAGTTTGTACGCATTTTAATATTCAAAAATAGTTTTCCCAAAAGAAAATAAAAGTATTTAAAACCAAATAAATAACCAGTTAATTAATTTATCATGAAAACTTTAAAAACGATTTTAGCCCTTTTATTACTGGCGCTGTTAACGATTTCGTGCAGCGGTGACGATAATGATAATAAAGGTCCGGTTACTTATGTGGCCGAAAATCCTTTAGATTCTTATTTGACAACCTCAGGATTTAATCAAAAAGCAGTGGATGTTAAAAATGAGGGATTCTATGAGTTTGGCTTTAGCTTTAAGCCAACAGTTACGGGTAAAATAACTTCCGTTTTTGCAAAAATGCCAGATACAAATACAGCTTTAAGAATTACAATATGGGATGCATCAACTAAAACTGTTATACATTCTGAAAAAATGTTTGTTTCTGTAGCAAACATGGCTTTCGAAAAAACAATAGTACCTATTCAGCTTATTAAAGATAAAGAATATTTTTTATCGGTTTATAGTGATGACTGGATTTCCAGAACAAAAACGGACGGATCTTCGACAACTTATCCTATTGTGGCGGGAAATATTATAATTACCGGATATGCATATTCCCTAAGTTCGGCAACAGAACCTGTTTATCCTTCAACCAAAAGGTTTGATTATTATGCAGGAGATTTTTCTTTTCTGTTTAAACAAACAGAATAATACCTCTTTTTTCTAGTTGATTTTCTCGAAATAACATGTTTAATAAACCTCAAAACTAAATTATTATGAAAGCCTTAAAACCTTTTTTACCGCTTTTGATATTCACATTTTTGATACTCATACTCGTGACAATCTCTTATAATACTGACGATAACAAAGCAGAACGTTTTACTTATAATGAAGGAAATTCTCTCACGACTTATATGGCGTTATCAGGATTTTATCAAAAAACTAAAGCCACGAAGAATGTTCCGGTTTTTTCTAAGCCCGGTTTTAAATTCAAACCGAGTGCTACAGGCAAAATAAACGCTTTTATTGTGAATATCCCAGATGGAAATCCTGCTTTAAGAGTTGCTTTATGGGATACAACTTTGAAATTTCAACAAACTGAATAATTTTATTTTTGGATAGCTTGAATTAGTAAGTTTGGAAAAGGTTTGGCGCAAGTCAGACCTTTTTTTGTTTTAGCCACAGATTAAATGATTTTTTTAATCTGTGAAAATCATTTAATTCGTGGCAAACTTTTTTTATTTTTACGAATCATATATTCCTATAAAAATGAAAATTCTCTACAGCTTTCTTTGTGTTCTTGCATTTACTACAATTGGTTTTTCTCAATCGAAACAAAAAGAAAATCTTGTTTTAGATAATGGTGTTTCAGAGCAAATGGCAATTTTTCGAAAACATCAAATCTCTAATGTTACTTACGAACTTTCGTTTGAGATTCCGAAAGAAAAACAACAGGAAATTAATTCGAATCTGACTTTGAATCTGGCTATTTCTGATCTAAGCGAGCCTTTGTATTTAGATTTTAAAGAGAAAACTCAGAATATAAAATCTATTCTGGTTAACGGAAAAAGTACTGCAATTCTTCATGAGAAAGGACATATTGTTATTGCTGCCAAAGACTTGATTTTAGGAAAAAATACTGTCGGAATTTCGTTTATAGCAGGAGATTTATCTTTGAACAGAAATGATGATTTCTTGTATACTTTACTAGTTCCGGATCGCGCAAGTACATTATTTCCGTGTTTTGATCAGCCGGATATTAAAGCAACTTACAAATTGAGTTTAACGGTTCCTAAAGATTGGTCGGTTTTGGCTGGAGCCGATGTAAAAGAGAAAGTAGAAAAAGGAGATTTTACGTCTTATACTTTTGGAGAATCAGACAAAATGAGCACTTATTTGTTTTCGTTTGTAGCCGGAAAATTCAAAACGGTAACGCAGAAACCAGGAAATCGAGAAATGACGATGTTATATCGTGAAAACAACGAAGAGAAAATAAAAGTTAGTACCGATACTATTTTCAGTTTACACCAACAATCATTAGACTTTTTAGAAAAATATACCAATTATAAATTTCCATTTCAGAAGTTAGATTTTGCTTCAATTCCCGTTTTTCAATATGGCGGAATGGAACATGTTGGCGCAATTCAATACAAAGAATCAAGTCTTTTTTTGGATAATAGCGCAACAGACAGCGAGAAACTTGATCGTGCAAAACTAATCGCGCATGAAACATCGCATATGTGGTTTGGCGATTTGGTTACTATGAAATGGTTTGATGATGTCTGGATGAAAGAAGTGTTTGCAAACTTTATGGCAGACAAAATTATGAATCCAATCTTTCCGAAAATCAATCATAATTTGCAGTTTTTCTCAGCACATTATGCAAGCGCTTACGCGGAAGATCGCTCGTTGGGAACGCATCCGATAAAGCAAAATTTAGCTAATTTAAAAGATGCAGGTTCGCTTTACGGCGCAATTATTTATAATAAAGCGCCAATAATGATGCGTCAATTAGAAGCTTCGATGGGAAAAGAAGCTTTTCAGAAAGGACTTGAAAAATACATTAAGAAATACGCAAACGATAATGCAGATTGGAATAATCTAGTTGAAATTCTAGATGCTGAAACTCCGCTTGATATGCAAAAATGGAGCAAAGTTTGGGTAAACAAATCCGGAAGAGCCATTTTTACAGATAAAATAAAATATGATGCTCAAAACCGAATTTCAGCTTTCGAAATTCAGCAAAAAGCAGAAGATAAGTCCGATAATATCTGGCCTCAGGTTTTTCAGATTGGTTTGATTTATCCGGATAATGTTAAGATTGTTGAGGTTAATATTAAAGACAAAAACAGTAGTATAAAAACTTTAATTGGGCAACCAAAACCTGAGAGTATTGTTTACAATTATAATGGTTTTGGATATGGAGTTTTTCCGCTTGACGGGAATAATTTAAATTATATATCAACTTTGAAAGATGAGGTTGCAAGAGCGTCAAGTTATAGCAATCTTTATGAAAACACTTTAAACGGAAATGTTTCGCCAAATAAAGCGTTTGATTGTTTTATAAAAGGAATTCAAGTCGAGCAAAACGAGTTGGTTTTGAAAATAATTACGAATCAGACAAATGCTGTTTTTTGGAAATTCCTAACAGAAAAGCAACAAAACAAGGCACAGAAACAACTTGAAGATGTTTTGTATGAACGTTTACAAGCCAATTTGTCGAGTAATATCAAAAAGACATTATTCAATTTATTTAGTTCAATCGCTTATTCAGATTCGGCGAAAGCCAAATTATATCAGATTTGGAATAAAGAAATTGCGATTCCAAGTTTAAAATTAAATGAAGACGATTATACCAATATTGCAATGAATTTGGCGATATTCAAGCATGAAAAAGTAAATGAAATCCTGAATAAAACCAAAACAACAATCACAAATCCGGACAAACAAAAGCGATTTGAGTTCTTACTTCCGTCTTTATCGAATGATGAATCAGTTCGAAATGCCTTTATGGAATCGTTAAAAGATGACAAAAACAGAGAAAAAGAAGCGTGGGTTTCTGTTGGATTAGCTAATTTTCATCATCCGTTGCGTCAGGAAAATGCTCAAAAGTATATTAGATTTTCATTAGATTTGGTGGATGAAATTCAGCGCACGGGAGATATTTTCTTTCCAAAAGATTGGTTGAGTAATACCGTTGGAAAATATTCGTCGAAATATGCTTTTGATGAAGTACAGCGATTCTTAAAAGAAAACCCTAATTTTAGTCCAATTCTGAAAAGGAAATTGTTGCAAGCGACGGACGGTTTGTACCGCGCACAAAATATTAAAAAAGAAACCGAATGAAAATTGAATCGGAAATAGAGAAAGTCTCCAGTTTTCAGCATCTCGAAATGCTGGCAAATCAGGTTGTAGAAGGTTTTATATCTGGAATGCACAAGAGTCCGTTTCATGGATTTTCGGCTGAATTTGCTGAGCATAAAGTCTATAATGCGGGTGAAAGCACAAAACATATCGATTGGAAATTATTTGCCAAAACAGATCGTTTATATACGAAACGTTATGAAGAAGAAACCAATTTGCGTTGTCATCTTATAGTCGATAATTCGTCGTCGATGCATTATCCGGAACTAAAATCTGGTCGGCCTTTTTATGAAAAGAAGATTGGATTTGCAGTTTTGGCGTCGGCAGTTTTGATGAATATCTTAAAGAAACAGCGTGATGCGGTTGGTTTAAGCGTTTTCTCAGACAGTTACGAATATTATGCTCCCGAAAAAGGAAGTGATCGCCATCATAGAATGCTGCTCAATAAATTAGAGCAATTATTAGAACAGCCAAAAGTCAAAAAGACAACCGATACAATTACGTATTTGCATCAAATTGCGGAGAAAATGCATCGCCGTTCGATGATTATCATATTTACGGATATGTTTCAGTCAGAAGATGATGAGAAGTTGTTTAATGCTTTGCAACATTTAAAACACAATAAACATAAAGTCGTTTTATTTCATGTTGTAGATGATAAAACGGAGCTTAAATTTGACTTTGATAATGCGCCTCGAAAGTTTATTGACTTAGAATCTGGTGAAGAAGTATCGATTTTTGCTGATAATGTAAAAGTAGAATACGAAAAAAGGGCAGAAGAGTACTTTAAAAAACTGTCTTTGACTTGTGCAAAGAACCAAATTAAGTACGTTCCGGTGAATGTTGGTGATAATTTTGAAAAAATATTGACTACATATTTAGTTGAAAAACAAAACTTTGGCTAAAGATTTAAAAATATATTTAATTTTTTTTATCAAAACGCTTGCAGAAATGAAATTCTGTACTATCTTTGCAACCGCAATAACGCAGAGGTTTGGTAGTTCAGTTGGTTAGAATACATGCCTGTCACGCATGGGGTCGCGGGTTCGAGTCCCGTCCAGACCGCAATATTGGGAAAAGCCTTTCTTAACGGAAAGGCTTTTTTGCCCAAATACGGTATCTAAGATTAGTTGTGTTGTTTTGCTACGACTTTGTAACTCGTAGCTGGTTTAGTAGTTAGACCAATGAAAAGCTTTCCACTTTTGTGGATGGCTTTTTTGATTTAAGACATATCGAGATTTTTGTTTAACCGCAAAGAACGCTAAGATTTACACAAAGTCCGCAAAGTTTTTATAAGCTTTGCGGACTTTGTGTTTTTACTAAAATAGCAAATTCATATTTATTGACGTATAGTTTTGTCATTTCGACCGAAGGGAGAAATCACACAAGAAACTCTGCAAAGTGTATTTCCAATCTGTGTCGATCAACTAGTGTGATTTCTCCTTGCGTCGAAATGACAAGATTGAAGACATTCCCGTGTTTCAACCTTGGGAAACGTACTAGACGAAATGCGAGTTTTGATATTTATTGCGTTTCAACGGTTGAAACCATTGGCAATGTTTAATTAGGAGAAGTTTATTTTTGTACGAAAAAGCTTGGTTAAAATTTTAAACTTCGCCAAAAATCGATTTGTTTTGCTAAAATTTGAAAATTTTATGCTTTGGAATTTATTTAAAATCAGCTCATTAAAAATATTTCAATTTTTATTCCTAAAAACCCTTGTATAATCCAACTTCTGGATGTATTTTTGCACTCACAATAACGCAGTTGGTTTGGTAGTTCAGTTGGTTAGAATACATGCCTGTCACGCATGGGGTCGCGGGTTCGAGTCCCGTCCAGACCGCAATATTGGAAGAAGCCTTTCTTAACGGAAAGGCTTTTTTGTTTTTATGATTTAAGGCTTAACCGCAAAGAGCGCTAAGATTTACGCAAGGTTCGCAAAGTTTTAATTAAGCTTTGCGAACTTTGCGTTTTTACCTTGCGCTCTTTGCGGTTAAACCGTCACAATTTATATTATTCTTACTATATTTAATATCGCAAAAACCGTCGTATTAAACTTTAATGGAACATTCCGGTCAGAAATTAGATAGATATTACATCAAAAAAGTAGATGCCGATAAAAAAAGCATTTATTGTCACCACGATTTGATGGGCGAATTGTTTGTGCCTACACATAAACATGAAAAAGCACAATTATTATATGCTGAAGGCGATGTGGTTTTTGTAACAACAGAAACGAAAACCTACTTTTTGCCGGCAAGACATTTTATCTGGATTCCTAGTGGAGTGGAGCATAGTATTGAGCCCAAATCTGAAAGTGTTACAATGCGAAACTTATATTTTCCGGTTGAAAAAGACGAAGATGTTTTTTATAAAAGTGAAGGTATTTATCCGGTTAATAATTTGTTGCTGCAAATGATGCTTTTTACGAATAGATGGAATGGTGATCTTAAAAAAGGAAGTCCGAATTTTGCGATTGCCAAAGCGATTAAGGCGATATTACCTCAAATTTGTCTGACCAATTTACCTTTAGAATTGCCGCAGCCAAAAGATCCGCGTTTGAGTAAAATCCTGCGACATATTGAGAATAATCTGGGCGAAACAATTTTGTTTGCAGATGTTGCGCATCAATTTGGATATAGCGAACGCTCTTTGTATCGCTTGTTTCAGAAAGACCTCAATATGTCATTTATTCAATACTATACTATTCGAAGAATTCTAAAAGCGATCGAACTTCTGCTTGATAGAAAACTTTCGGTCAAAGAAGTCGCTCTGGAAGTAGGATATAGTAGTGTGCCGACGTTTAGTAATACTTTCTTTAAATTCCTCGGACAAAGACCTTCTGATTACTTAAATGGAGAAGATATCTTGAGGATAAAATAAAACATATTTGCCCACGGATTTTACTGATTTAAGCAGATTTAGGCGGATTTATTTTATGATAATCTGCAAAATCAGTTTTAATCTTTTTAAATCTGCGTGAAACCCCAATTTATATAATTTTTTACAACGTATTGTTTTTCAGTATTTTAATATAACGTTTTCGGGAAATAAAATTTTAACATTTGTCCGAAATGAATATGTTATTGACTTTTTAGAATTATCAGTCATCAGAAAAATGAAGGAACTTTGCATTATAAAATTATTTAAATATTCATGTTCCTTAAAACAACAAATTCTACAGAGGATTGTTTTCTCAAAATCGTGTTGATATTTCTAATTGTATTGACATTTAATGGTTTACAAGCTCAAGAAATTCATTCGGTTTCGTTAAATGAAGCGGTGAAACTAGCTAAAGAAAACAATAAAAAGATCCTTAGATCTCAATTAGAGACTACGCTTTCAGAGCAAAACATCAAAGAAAGAAAAGAACTCCGTTTACCGGATATCGAATTAAACGGCGAATATTCCAGAATTACCAATATTACGGAATTCAAAGGAAGTGGTTTCCTAAATGGCAAAGAAGTAACGAAAGCAATTCCTGAAATCTATCAGGTGAATTCGACTTTTAAAATGCCAATTTATGCGGGTAATAAGATTAATAACGCCATTAAAATTGCGAATCAGGAAAACGAAATTGCCAAAATAAAAACCGAAAAGACTCAAAATGATATCGAGCTTGAAGTTGTAGCAAATTATCTGGCGATTTATAAAATGATGGAACTTCAGAAGATATTCGAAGAAAACATTAAAGAAGAAAAAAGCCGATTAAAAGAAGTTCAGTCTTTGCAAAAACACGGAACGGTAACCAAAAATGAAGTTATTAGAGCCGAATTACAGCTTTCGGATCGTGAATTAAGTGCACTTACAAACTCCAAAAACATAAAAATTGCACTTCACGATCTGAAAACTTTAATTCAGATTCCGGAAAGTGAAGAAGTAGCGATTGATACAACAGCCAATATCGATGAAATGAAAGGTTTAGATCCGTATGATTTTTACTTGGGAAAAGCTTTTCAGAATGAAGAAATGCGAATGGCAAGTCAGGAATTAAACATCAAAAAAACAGAATTGAAGTTGGTTAAAGCGAATTATTTGCCAACGGTAAACTTCTTTGGGAATTATGGTTTTTACTATCCAAACTACAAATTCTTTCCGCCAAATCCGTATTTGTACACTTTAGGACAAGTTGGTATTGAAGCGCATTTTGACCTTTCGGCATTGTATAAAAACAAAACTAAAGTAGATCAGGCGAACACAAAAATCGAATGGCAAAAAAAGCAAACTGAAATTACAAAAGATGAGATTCAGGATAAAGTGTTTAAAGAACATACGCAATATCAGGAAATCCTAGAGAAGTTTGTGGTTGTTGATAAAGCTTTGGATTTGGCCAATGAAAACTACCGAATCGTAAAACTAAAATACTTAAATCAATTGGTTTTAATAACCGAAATGGTCGATGCCGATAACGCTTTGTTACAGGCAAAATACAATAAGATTTCTACGAGATTGGATGCAATTCTAAAACATTACGAATTGTTGCATACTGCGGGGATAATGCCGGATCAGATTTAGATTTTAGACTTTTAGAGACAAGAAGCAAGAAGCAAGAATAAAGATTTTAGAAGCAAGAGAATAGAGTAAAGAATATAGATTTTAAGTTCCAGAGGAACGATTCATATTGTAGCGCCGGATTTTAATCCGGGGAGAATTAGAAAAAAATAGATAAAGAATATACAGTTTATTATGGTCAAGATAAAAAATGAAACTCGAAGAAACAGAACGTTTCATATATTAATAACAATTATAGCTTGCGTTTTGGTGGCAAGCGGAATCATTTTGGGGATTTGGTTTTATGTGTTTAATAGAAACCACGAAGAAACCAATGACGCTCAGGTTGAGCAATATGTAACGCCTATTATGTCGAGAATTACGGGTTATGTGCAGGAAGTTCGTTTTGATGAAAATCAGTTTGTGCATAAAGGAGATACTTTGGTTGTAATCGATAATAGAGAATATAAATCAAAGTTGAATGTGGCTCTTGCCGATGTTCAAAATGCGAAACAAAGTAGTGTTGTAGCAGAGAAAAATGTGGTGACAACGGCAAGTTCAACTGCAATTGGAGAATCGCAATTGGCTGCGGCCAAAACTAATCTTTGGAAAACAAAATTAGAATATGACAGATACAAAGCTTTGGTTAAAGATGAAGCTGCAACTTCGCAACAATTAGAAAAAGTTAAGGCAGATTACGAATCGGCGCAAGCACATTTGCAGGAAATGCGAGACAGAATTCAATCTTCAAATTTGAGTACTTCTCAAGCGCAGGCAAATGTTCCTACAACGCAAACTAATATCGCTTCAAAACAAGCTGTGGCTGATAATGCGGCATTGTTTCTTTCGTATACGATAATCACGGCGCCTTATGACGGTTGGGTTGGTAAAAGAACTTTACAACCTGGGCAAATGGTAAAAGAAGGACAATCTTTACTTTCGATAGTAAGTAAAGAAAAATGGATTACAGCCAATTTTAAAGAAACGCAATTGCAATATTTAACGGTTGGTCAGCAAGTAAAAATTCAGGCAGATGCGCTGAACGATAAAGAATTTACAGGAATCATAACTTCGTTATCTCCGGCAAGTGGCGCGAGGTTTTCGTTATTGCCACCGGATAATGCAACAGGAAACTTTGTGAAAATCGAACAAAGAATTCCGGTTAGAATTCAATTGAAAGACACTGATAAACAAGCTGATTTTTTAAGAGCCGGAATGAACATAACAGTTATTGCCGAACACCAATAAAATGGAAGATAAAAGTATTTTTAAATCCTGGGTTCCCAAATGGGCAATCATTATTATTTTGTTTGTCTGTTTGCTGCATTCCATGATTTTATTGGGAGTTTATACTTCAAACGTAACATATGCAGCGAGTTTTTTGGACATTGAACCCGAAGATTTGCAATTTGCAATGTGCGTAACTTACGGAACTTTGCTGGCAACGATTTTGATCGAAAGTAGATTTTCGAGTTTTTTTCCGGCAAAAAATTACCTGATGGCGGTTTATTCCTTAATCGGGATTACGATTATTTCATCGGCGTATATTACCAATTTTTATCTTTTTTTATTGCTAAGAGTTGCCGAGGGAATTTTGATGGCACTTCCGGTAATCACAATCAGGCAATTATTGATCGAGCAGTTTCATTCTAAAAATGCCATAATAATTGGTTTCTCCTTTTATTACGGTTCACTGTTATTGTCGACGCCATTTATTATGAATATTGCCGTTTGGTTTCTGGATCATTACGACTGGAAATACATGTTGTATGTTTCGGGCGGACTTCAGGTTTTGAATGTCTTTTTGATCTTGGTGACTTTCCGCGGACATAGAATCACAAAGAAAATTCCGTTGTATCAAATCGACTGGATTAGTTATATTTTGGTTTTGACAGCGATTCTTTGTGGCGCTTACTTTTTTGTTTATGCCGAAAAAAAATACTGGTTCGAGTCTTCTCACATGGTTATAATGTTGATGATTGCTTTAATAACCGGAGGTTTATTCATCTTTAAAGAGCGTTTGGTAAAAAGACCCACTTTTGATTTTGAAGTTTTTAAATATGCCAATCTGCGAATAGGATTCTTGTTGTTTTTCCTTTTTTATATCAGTCGAGCAACGTTGAGTCTTTGTCATTCGGCGATGTTTTCGATCTGGAATTGGGATCCGTCGCGAGTTGCGGGCGTGCAATATATTAACGGATTAGGAAATGTAATTGGATTGATTTTAGCCGCTTTTTTTCTGATGAAATCCGTTTCGACGAAAATCATTTTTATCATTGGTTTCTCGCTAATTGCGCTTTTTCATTTCTGGTTTACGTTTCTTTTTGTGTCAGATGTTGCTTTGTCAGATATTATCATTCCGTATGTTTTACAAGGAATAGGAGTTGGATTTTTATTTGTGCCTTTAATATTATTTACGACATCATCTGTTCCGGCAAAAATGGCGGTTTCTTCGGGAATTGTTGGAGTTTCGGGACGTTTTTGGGGAAGCACAATTGGATTTTGCGTGATGCAGAATGCGATGGTTTTTTTGAATAAAAAACACTTTCTGAAACTTAGCCAATTCGTAACCGGCGATAATCCCGAAGCGCAGCAAACAATCGCTTCAACAGCACAGGGTTTTATGGCAAAAGGATATTCGGCAGATAATGCGAATACTTTGGCTCTCAAAAAACTTTTCGGAACCATCACTAAACAATCGACTTTATTAGCCGATATGGAAATTTATACCATCGTAGGTTACGGTCTTGTGGCTTTGATTATCCTTATTGCGTGTAATCAGCATTTGAGACAAACAATGACTTTGGTTAAAAGTAAGATTTGGATTGGGTAAAGGTTTTTTGTTTCAAGTTTCAGGTTAATGGTTAATCGCGCAAAGCCTCAGAGTCGCAAAGTTTTTTATTTTTAAAGTTGCAGATTAATAATGTTTTAAGGATTTTTACTCTCGGAGATTTGGCAGATTGAGCAGATTTAATTTTAATAATTATCTGCGTTTATCGGCTTAGATCTTTTTTAAATTTGCGTGAAACAAAAAACTTTGCGACTCTGCGACTTTGCGAGATTCTATAAAAAACCTCTGTAGAAAATAAGTATCTTGCAATCGTTAAAAAAAACAAAATATAATGAAGCAGCAATGTGTTATTTTTGATATGGATGGAGTGATTTCTCACACGAATCCGCATCATGTGAAGGCTTTCGAGGCGTTTTTCGATAAATATCAAATTCCTTATACCAACGAAGAATTTGAAGAACATATGTACGGAAAACACAATAGTTATATCATGTCGCATTTCTTTAAGCGTCCAATTGCGGGAGAAGAACTAATAAAACTCGAAGACGAAAAAGAAGCAATGTTTCGCGAGATTTACAAAGACAAAGTCGATACGATTCCGCATTATTTGGAGTTTTTAAGCGAGTTGAAATCCCGAGGTTTTAAAACTGCCGTTGCAACATCGGCGCCACGTGCGAATCTTGATTTGATTATAAATGCATTGAAAATCGCAGACAAAATGGATTCTATGATGTCAAGTGAAGACGTAACGTTTCATAAACCAAATCCCGAAGTATATCTAAAATCTGCAGAACGTGTTGGAGTTTCTCCGTCGGATTGTGTGGTTTTCGAAGATTCTTTTTCGGGCGTTACAGCGGGGCTAAATGCAGGAATGAAAGTTGTTGGCGTATTAAGTACGCATACAAAAGAATATTTGCCTCCGTGTAGTTTTTATATCAACGATTACAGCGAAATTAATGTCGATAAAGTAATTGAGCTATTAAAAAGTTAATGACGCGGTTTTAAACCATATAAGTAATATAAGTTCATTTAAATAAAATGAGCATAATTTGAATAACCTTCAGTTTTGACTGGAGGTTTTTTTATGGCATTATTTCATTGTAAAAACAAGTTCTTAAAGTGAAATTTTATGTTTTTTACAATACCATTTTGGGTCGCACATCGTAACGACGCAGCCTCCTAATTTAACTTTTCCTCTTTTTGATTCTTTAAATGTTTTTTTGCTGGGAAGTCCATATACAATTGGGATTAATTTATCGGAGCTGTTTATTGGGCAAACATTTGAAGATTCCGGACATGGTTGTGGATAAGAAAATTCGAAAATAGTATCAGTTGTAGTAAAATTTAAATCTTGAATTGATGGTAGATATACAACATATGCGAGTTTTAGCTGATATGCGCCAAAATTTAAATTATTAAAAGAAAAGTTACCGTAATAATCCGTTTGAGTTTTAGCAATAGTTTTATTTTTCTGTAATATTTCAACACTTACTCCAGGAAAATCAATATGGTCATTTCTGTCTAATACATGTCCTTTAAAAGTTCCGGTTTGTGAATAAAGGGAAGAAAACATTAAAAGAAAGATTAGGTTTTTCATGGCTGTTGAGTTTATGAATTGCTTTCAGTTTTTTTTGTTTTAAAAGAAAAATTAAAAATCTTCCCAGAATATTTTTTTGTTATGTTCAACAAGATAAAGGCAAGTATTTCCGTTTAAGTCCAATTCTTTTTTTAAATCAAAAATATAGGATCCTTTAGATTCTTTGTTTCTCTCTGTGCCACAGTCGCTCCAATTCAGTTTGTATATTTTTTTGTCATTTATAAATCCGCTAATTTGTTCGTATGGGATTCCGCTATCAAAAAGAAATTCCTTGTAATTTATATATTCTGTTGAACTTCCATTTTTTAAATCGCCAATAAAAGTTCCTGCAATTACTAAAGAATCAAGATTTTCTCCAGTTTTATTGTAAAACTTTACATGAAGATTTTTATAGTTTAGATAAAAGATTGAACCAAATAGTATCAAAATAATGAAGATCAATATTTCTGTTTTTCTTTGTTTTGATAATTTCATTTATGTAAACGATTTACTTGGTTTATTTTAAAGGAAAATCAAGCAATTCTTTAGGTTCAATGTCTAAAGCATTAGCAATTTTTACAAGAGTTCTTATTCCGGTATTTATTTCTGCTCTTTCTATTCTTGCTACTTGGGATTTGGGAATTTCGGAGTCATTCGCTAAGTCTTGTTGCGACATATTTTTCTTTTCACGTAATTGTCTTATGTGAATCCCAAGATTTGCAATAAAAGTTTCTTCTGAAATATCCATATTTCAAAAGTCACAAGATTTATTTTTCATTCGGGCTCAAATATGAGCTCAAAAGTATTATATTTGAAAGATATAAAAAATAAGACTATGGCTACAGAAAGGCTTTCGAAAGAAGAAGAACAAAGATTGATAGATTTTTTTAATAAAACTGTAGATGCAAAAGATCTGGCAAAGACAATACGACGCCTAAATTATTTAATTGCTTTAGGGATTATGAGAAAAGATGAAACTCTAAAATTAGAGGTTGCCAAGATAGAAGAAGGTTTTTATTGGCTAAATGAATTTGCAGAAATTTTAGATCCTTATTTGGAAGTTTAATAGAAATGGAGATTGTGTTCGTAACAAGTTTGCGTTAAACCCGACAGGTTTTAAAAACCTGTCGGGTTTAGAATTATATTGTGGTTACGTTGTGTTCAAGGGATTGAAATCCCTTGCTACAAAATAGATCATTCCTTCGGAATTTTATGTAGCGTTCCGGAGGAACAAAGTATATTGTAGGGATGGATTTTAATCCATTCTAGGTAGTTATAATCGACAAATATTGTGGTTACGTTGTGTTCAAGGGATTGAAATCCCTTGCTACAATATAGATCATTCCTTCGGAATTTTATGCAGAGTTCCAGCGGAACGAACTATATTGTAGGGATGGATTTTAATCCATTCTATGTAATAATGATCGACAAAAATAGGCGGCATTCTGTGCGGAGTTTCTTGCGGAGATTCCTCGTCCCTCGGAATGACAAATATTGGGGTTGCATTGTGTTTTCATCTTTGTCAAAGTTCAAAACTTTGACAAAGATTAGGATGTTGCTTAAATGAACTTATATCACTTATATGGTTAAAAAGTAGTGGTGAAATTCGGCGAAAGCCTAAAAATAAAAAAGCTTCTGATTTCTCAGAAGCTTTTTCAGTGCGGATAATAGGACTCGAACCTACACGCCTTGCGGCACCAGATCCTAAGTCTGGCATGTCTACCAATTTCACCATATCCGCTCAATTGTGGGTGCAAAGATAAACATAACTTCTAGATTTCAAAACATTTTTTGAAAAAAAATATTAATTCTCTTTTTCGTATTTTTGAATTTCTATAAAAATAATTTAAATGGAAAATATTAAGTCATACGTTCAACAACATAAAGATCGGTTTATCAATGAATTGATCGAATTATTGAAAATTCCGTCGGTAAGTGCCGACACTGCATATTCGCAAGATGTGATCGATACTGCAGAAGCTGTTAAGGAAAGTTTAACAAAAGCAGGCTGTGATTTTGTCGAAATTTGCGATACTCCGGGCTATCCAATCATTTATGGAGAGAAAATAATCGACCCAAATTTACCTACAGTTCTAGTTTACGGACATTATGATGTTCAACCACCAGATCCTATCGAATTATGGACATCGCCACCATTCGAACCCGTAATCAAAAAAACAGAAATTCATCCAGAAGGCGCAATTTTTGCTCGTGGAGCATGCGATGACAAAGGACAAATGTACATGCACGTAAAAGCGCTTGAACTTATGGTGCAAACCAATACTTTGCCTTGTAACGTAAAATTCATGATCGAAGGCGAAGAAGAAGTAGGTTCAGCAAGTTTGGCTTGGTTTGTAGAACGCAATCAAGAGAAACTGAAAAACGACGTAATTCTTATTTCAGATACCGGAATGATCTCTAATCAACAACCGTCGATTACGACAGGTTTACGTGGTTTGAGTTATGTAGAGGTAGAAGTTACTGGGCCAAATCGTGATTTGCATTCAGGATTATACGGTGGAGCAGTGGCGAACCCAATTAATGTTTTGGCAAAAATGATCGCTTCTTTGCATGACGAAGACAATCATATTACGATTCCTGGTTTCTACGATAACGTACAGGAATTATCTCTTGAAGAAAGAGCCGAAATGGCAAAAGCGCCTTTCAGCTTAGAAAAATATAAAAAAGCTTTAGACCTAAACGATGTGTATGGCGAAAAAGGATATTTAACCAACGAACGCAACTCGATTCGTCCAACATTAGACGTAAACGGAATCTGGGGCGGATATCAAGGCGAAGGAGCGAAAACCGTTATTGCGAGTAAAGCTTTTGCTAAAATCTCAATGCGTTTAGTTCCAAATCAGGATTGGCATGAAATCACAGAGCTTTTTACTAAACATTTCACAAGCATTGCACCGTCTGGAGTTACAGTAAAAGTAACGCCACATCACGGTGGACAAGGTTATGTTACGCCAATTGACAGCGTTGGATATCAGGCAGCAAACAAAGCGTATACAGAAACGTTTGGAGTTCCTGCAATTCCTGTTCGTTCAGGCGGAAGTATTCCGATTGTAGCTTTATTCGAAAAAGAATTAAAAAGCAAAACAATCCTTATGGGCTTTGGTTTAGACAGCGATGCAATTCACTCGCCAAACGAGCACTTTGGAATCTTCAATTTCTTAAAAGGAATCGAAACTATTCCGTTGTTTTACAAATATTTTGTAGAGCTTTCTAAGTAAGGTTTTGCTCTTTGTCAAAGTTTTAAACCTTTACAAAGATGAATCTCAAATCATATAAAATCCGTTCAGAAATGAGCGGATTTTTTTATTTCGAAATTGAATAGGCTCCAGCTTTAGCTGGAGTTTTTTGAGAATAAAACAAATGGCTTTAGCCGAATTCTTTAATGTTTTACAGATATATTTATTTGGCTAAAGCCAATTTCGTCACGCTTTTTGTAAACCCCAGCTAAAGCTGGGGACTATTCAAAACCTTTGTTGCTTTGTAACTTTGGATCTTTGAGTCTAAAAGAAAAAAACTTTGTCCCTTTGAACCTCTGCACCTTTGAACCTTAAAAAAAGAAACCTTTTCTTGCAAATTCACTAATAAATTCTAGGTTTGTAGAATCACTTTTAGATATTACATATGAAAAAACTTTTTTTAGTATTGTTTTGCGGAATATTATTTTTAAGCTGTAAAAGCAAACTGATCAATCAGAAAATTGATCATAAAAAAGAAGGTGTTTGGATTGATGACTACGCCGAAGATGGTATAAACATTAAATCATATGAATATTATAAACACGACAAGCCTGTTAAAAAGTGGAAAACCTACAATCAAGGGAAAATTTATAAAACAGAAAAATACAAAAGCGAAGTTTGCATTGTAAAATACTATCATGAAAACGGAAAACTGCAATCAAAAGGAAAAACCAGAGTTCAGGTTGATTCAATTGAAACGCATTGGTTTTATTTTGGAGTATGGAAATTTTATTCGGATAAAGGAAAATTAACCGAAATCAAGAACTACGATAAAGGTCAATTAATTTCGGAACAAAAAATTTGACAAAAAAAATCCGCTTCTTTTGCCTAGAAGCGGATAAATAAAAAACTAAAAAAAAATTCTAAAAAACAAGCAATCCAGATCTTAGAACAAATCCGGATTGTATCCAAAATAGGGCATAATCTGTTCGTTAAAAACAACCCCATATTCTTCTAACTCCTTCAAAATTGGTTGATACACTTCTTCTTTTATAGGAAGTTGTACGCCAGGAGTTGTAATTTTTTTATTCAAAATCAATAATGTCGCCATTGCAACCGGTAATCCAACCGTTTTTGCCATTGCCGTATACGTTTGATCGTCGCCAATGCAAACCATTTTTGAGTCAATTTGCTTTTTCTCGCCATTAAGTTCGTAGCCAAACTTATGATACATTACAATCATATCTTTGTCATTTGGTTCAAGCGTCCAACTGTCCGAAAGTATTTTTTCTAATATCTGAGCCGGAGTTGCATTTGGCAGATTTACTTTTTTCTCAGGATTAAATAAATCCAATTCAAGAAGTTTATCCCACATAATATCGTCCTGATCGATTTTTAAAATCAATCTCATTTTAATTTCTACAGAATCCGTTGGATGATAAGGCAGGAATGAATTCACGAACTCGCGGTAACTCATGTTTTCTGAACCTTCCATGGTATAACTATCATCCGTCATACCCAATTGCACAAACATATTCCATGCTTTTGAGTAACCAACTCTTCGAATTGTTCCTCTATATAAGGTAAGAATATCATCTAAACCATAAATCGATCTGTATTTAAGAGAATCGCGGTTCGAATAAGCTTCAAATTTGCCGTAATCTTCAACTTCTAGAAACTCAGTTCTGCGAAATAAAGCTCCATACGGAATATATTTATAAGTTCCTTCCTGAATAAATTTTGCTGCTCCGCCTTGTCCGGCCAAAACAACATTTCTAGGCGCCCAGGTAAACTTGTAATTCCATAAATTATTATCAGATTCTGGTGCAACTAAACCACCGCAAAACGATTCAAAAAGTAACATTTTGCCACCTTTTGCTCTAATTTCGTCAATAACTTTCATGGCGCTCATATGGTCGATTCCAGGATCGAGACCAATTTCGTTCATGAAAATCAAGTTATTTTTCTTGGCTTTTTCATCCAGGGCTTGCATTGCATCACTTATATAAGATGCAGTTACAAGGTGTTTTTTAAATTCTAAACAGTCTTTGGCAATTTCGATATGCAAATGTGCCGGCAACATCGAGATTACAATAGAAGCTTTTTCTATAGCAGCTTTTCTTTCGGGAGCATTAAAAATATCTAAAGCTATTGCAGTTGCATTGGGGTGTTTCTGCGTCTTTTTTTCGGCTAGAGCCAAAGAAAGATCGGCTACTATAAGATGTAGATTTTCACTTTCAGATTTAGATAACAAATATCGTATCAATGACGATGCAGATCTGCCTGCTCCAATAATTAAAATGCTTCTCATGTTTTAAATTTATAACACAAATATATTAAAATGTTATATATGTAACACTTTTAATTTATTAAAAATACATTCTTTTTTATTTTAATGCCAAAATGTGGCGGATTTCCTTTTAATAAAATATTTTTGAAAAGTAAAAAGCTTTTTAAATTCTATTGAAGTATTTTTGTTTTATAAAAAAAAGAAAGTAGAGAAACTATGGAAAGAAGAATTGTTTTAACAGGAGCTTTTATCGGAATGTTAGCTATTATTTTAGGTGCTTTTGGAGCTCATTTATTAAAGAAGTATTTATCTGTCGAAGAATTAAATACCTTTGAAGTTGGTGTTCGTTATCAAATGTATCATGCACTCTTTTTATTCTTTTTATCTACCAGAAAAGACATCGCCGAAAAAACCTTAAAAACAATCTATAATTTAGTTGTTGCCGGTGTAGTTCTTTTTAGTGGTTCAATCTATTTATTGGCTACAAAAAGTATAAGCTCATTTGATTTTAAAATTATCGTATTCGCAACACCTTTAGGCGGTTTCTTATTAATTATTGCTTGGGCGTTATTATTTGTTACGATTTTGAGGAGAAAATCATAAAATCCCGAATAAAAAATTCTATCTAAAAATTAATCTTTAATTTTGTCTCATAAATAACATATAATCTTATTTATGTGAATTTATTTTGTTTTTTACTTTAAACAGCAAAAAATGTAACAAATTCATTTATAAGGTTATAAGAAAACAAATTAAAAGCGGTTATTTTTTTGTTTTATTAAAATTAAAGATCAATTTTTACTTTATTGATATAAATTAAAGTGAAATTGAAATATTTTTAAAGGTTTAATAATAAATTCTATAATTTTGCTTTTTATAAATATCACACACAACTAAAAATTTATGGACAGTCACACAGTTTTCACGCAATCGATTTCGCTAAATGATTTAGGAATTGAAAATGCAAAAGTTCGCTACCAATTATCTGCAGATGAATTGCATGCGATTACTTTGCAATCAGGCCAAGGTGTTGAGAACTCTACTGGAGCTTTGGCAATTAATACAGGTGAATTTACAGGACGTTCTCCACAAGATCGTTTCATTGTAAAAGATAGTATAACTGAAGATCAGGTTTGGTGGGGAAATGTCAATATTCCATTTTCAACAGAAGCTTTCGAAAAATTATACAATAAGGTAACTAAGTTTTTATCAGACAAAGAAGTTTTTGTACGTGATTCTTATGTTTGTTCAGATGCAAATTATAGATTAAATGTTCGTGTTGTTACAGAAACAGCTTGGTCAAACTTATTTTGCTATAATATGTTCTTAAGACCAGAAGAGTCTGAACTTGCAAACTTTACGCCAGAATGGACAGTGATTTGTGCGCCAAGTTTTATGGCAGATCCTGCTGTAGACGGAACACGTCAGTCTAATTTTGCTATTTTGGACTTTACTAAAAAAGTTGCCCTTATTGGAGGAACTGGTTATACAGGAGAAATGAAAAAAGGAATTTTTTCTGCTTTAAATTTCATTCTGCCAGTTTTCAAAAATACTTTACCAATGCACTGTAGTGCAAATGTTGGAGAAGCTGGAGATACTGCAATTTTCTTTGGATTATCAGGAACAGGAAAAACAACTTTATCAGCAGATCCGGAACGTAAGTTAATTGGAGATGATGAGCACGGTTGGACTGCAGAAAATACAGTTTTCAACTTTGAAGGTGGTTGTTATGCAAAAGTGATTAATTTAACGGAAGAAAACGAACCGGACATTTTTAGAGCGATCAAAAAAGGAGCTCTTTTAGAAAATGTAGTTTTCAAACCGGGAACAAACGAAGTTGATTATGATGATGTTTCGATCACACAAAATACTCGTGTAAGTTATCCAATAACGCATATTGATAATATTCAGCCGGGATCTATTGGACATAATCCTAAAAATATATTTTTCTTAACGGCAGATTCTTTCGGAATTTTGCCTCCAATCTCAAAACTAACTCCAGGTCAGGCTGCTTATCATTTTATTTCAGGATATACGGCAAAAGTTGCAGGAACTGAAGCAGGAGTTACAGAACCACAACCTAATTTCTCAGCTTGTTTTGGAGCGCCATTTATGCCGTTACACCCAACACGATATGCAGAAATGCTAACTAAAAAAATGAAAGACACAGATGTAAAAGTTTGGTTGATCAATACTGGTTGGACAGGTGGAGCATACGGAACCGGAACTCGTATGAAGTTGAAATATACTCGTGCAATGATTACAGCTGCCTTAAAAGGAGAATTGGACAATGTAGAATATAAAAATCATGCAGTATTTGGAATTGCAAAACCACAATCTTGCCCAAATGTTCCAACTGAAATTTTAAATCCTAGAAATACTTGGGAAGACAAAGATTTATACGATAAAAAAGCAATAGAATTGGCTCAAAAATTCAAAGCTAATTTTGCCAAATTTGAAGAATTTGCAAATGCCGAAATCTTGGCAGGCGCACCGATTACAGAATAAGGAAAGTTACTAATTCACATTTAAAAAAAGCTGTTCAGTGATGAACAGCTTTTTTGTTTTTTTGTCACACTGAGCGAAGTCGAAGTGCTTTTCTTTGCGGGACTTCGACTTCGCTCAGCCTGACAATATTGTGAGTATCAATTTCAGAATTCGAACTTGAAACCTGAAACTTGAAACAACTATTTTTTAGCGTCGATGCGAGCTTGAATCAAATCCCAGGCATAATAATGAAAAGTCATTCCGTTGCTCATGGCTACAAGAAGACCATTTTTGAAGTTTCCGCCTAAGTTTATATTGCTTGCGTCAGCGCCGTCACATTCAATAGTCGAAGTTGGAATTTCTGCTAACAAAGGATAATTATTCGGATTACCTTTTGCACCTTCTCTTGGATAAACCATAAAAGTATTGGCTTGTTGATTGGATACTAAAATATATCCAGTAGAATCTGTTTTTTTGTAAATCGCGATTCCTTCATTATCAGCTTTAAAACCTGTTTTTCCGAAAAGAGCGATTTCTTTGTTGTCATTTAAAGCAGGATCGGCTTTATATTTTCTGATCCCGAATTGTTCGTCGCAATATAAAACAGTTCCTAATTCGTTATCAACCGCAATGGCTTCGATTTCTTTTTTTCCGCTATAAGCGCCAAATTTACGAACCACTTTTGCAGTAGCAAATTTGCCATTTCCAGAAAGTTCATATTGCCACAAATAGCTTCCTGATGGTCCGGATTTTCTACCTACTATTGCAAATATTTTATTATCACTTTTTCTGGTATATAAAGCAATTCCCATTGGGTCGCGTAATTCTTCACCTTCAAAAACAGCAATTCCGCCATTATCAATAGCTTTTAAATCAGGTAAACTAAAGATTCTTATTTTATTAGATTCACGTTCTGTAGTTACAGCAACGTCTACTTTTTTTCCGTCGATTACTAAACCATAAGCAATATCAACGTTATTCGGACGTTTTAAAACTTCTGATTTTGTAATGATTTTTCCCTTTAAATCAAAAGCATACAAACCGCCATCTGTGTCTTTATCAGTTCCTACAATAATACTTTTTGAAGCATCTGTTGGGTGAATCCAAATCGAAGGATCATCAGTATCGTGAGGTAAAGCTTCGGTAACAACGGTTGGTTTTACAGCATTTGCAGCAATTGGTGCTAATTTATCATCTTTACAAGCGATGAATAAAACGCTCGAAAGTAAAAAAGTAAGTATAAATTTATTTTTCATTATGATTTCATTTGAATAAAATTAGACAGAACCGCAAAGTCCTGTCTAATTTAAGAATTTTATAAATTGGTTATTACAAGTCAAGTTTCAAACCAAAATTATATCTGGCTTGGTAGTATTCTGCTTGTTTGGTGTGCGCCTCAACTCCTTGGTAGTAACGTAAAGGCTGGTTTGTTAAGTTGTTAGCTTCGGCAAAAAGACGAAGTTTTGGGGTAATTTTGAAAGAAGCATTTGCATCTAAGAAAAATTGCTTGTCATAATAACTGTCTTTGTAAGATTCAGAACCCAATTCATCTAGATAATCTGAAGTGAAATTCGTTGAAACTCTCGCAGAAAAACGTTTGTTTTCCCATGACAATGAACCATTAAACATATGTGGAGTTGTTCCCGGAAGACTGATATTATTTCTTTCGTTTCCGTCTTCGTCAGCAATTCCTTTTGCTTTAGATTTAGTGTAAGTGTAGTTCAAATAGATACCAAATCCTTTTAGGAATTTCCCCGGAAGGAAGTCTAACTGACGTTGAAATGCAACTTCAAATCCGTAAACATCAACTTTATCTCCATTTCTTGATTGTAAAAATGACCACTTTTCGCCAACCGGAATTGGGTTAGTTTGATTTGGGAAATCAGCAGCAAATTTTACAGAATCATATTGATTATCACTATAATTGTAAATGAAATCATTTAATCTTTTGTAGAAAACACCTCCTGAAATTAAACCAACAGATTTGAAATAATTCTCAGCCATGAAATCATAGTTGTAAGAGTAAGTTGCATCAAGATCCGGATTTCCGGCACTGATTTCTTTGTCAGCAGCAATATTATTTACATAAGGAGCCAATGCATAATAGTTTGGTCTTGCCAATGCAGTTGTTGCAGCAGCTCTTAAAACTAAATCTTTTGTAGCATTATATTGAAACGAAACACTTGGTAATACATTTGTGTATGCATTTGTAGTGTTGATTTGGCTTTCTAATTCTTCTTCATCCAAAACTCTGTTTCCAGTATAATCAATGTGAGTATTCTCTACACGAAAACCTAAAACCATAGATAATTTGTCGTTAAAATCCTGATCCCATCTTACATAAGCAGCATAAATACTTTCTTTAGCATTATAATTTACCGCTAAAAATTCTGCAGGATCAGCTGCTTTATCAAATAATGCAGTATTATTCAAGTCTAAACTTCCTAAGAAATTTGCCGAAGCAAAAGTTCCCGGAACATATTTACTTCCCGGATTAAAGTTTTTTCCATCATAATAACTTGTTGGAACTCCAGATAACAAAGCGATATCGTCATTGATTGGTTCGTAAGAATAGAAGTTGTTGTTTCTTTCTTTTTCTTTCAAACGAAGTCTAAGTCCAGTTCTTAATCTTCCTTTTTCAGAAGGAATGATTGTAAAAGGAAAACGGATATTAATTTTTGCTCCAAATTCACTTTCGCTCGTTTCATCTGTGTTTTCTGTAACCGATTGAAATTTGAATTTATCTAAAGATTCTCCGGTTGTTGTAATCAAAGGAAATCTAAGATCAGACAAATCTTCGGTCATTTCAAGACCTTTTTGACGGTATTCGATATAACGTTCTTCAGGACGATATTCTCTTGCTTTGGCATAATTTGCAGACCAGTCTAAATCTAGTTTAGAGTTGATTAAATGTTCTCCACGAATCGAATAATTTTGAACACGCTGATCTTCTAATCTTCGATTTTTGTTACGATTATTGTCAATTCCACCTTTTGTCTGACGTTTTACACGACCTTCAAAACCGGTGATTTGTTCACCATTATAAATAGGTTCAATATCATCATAAGTCGTTCTGAAACGGTTTTCACGATCATCTCTCCAATTGTAAATCGCGTTGGCAAAAATGGTATTGTTTTCGTCAAATTTATAATCTAATGCAACAGATCCGCTACGACGAATACGCTGTACATCGTATTTTCTAATTTCTGAAGCTTGCAAATACTCATTCCCGAATTCATCTTTTACCCATTCGTTTTCGATGTTATCAGATCCGTAATCTACATTATTATAAGATCCGCTGAAAACTGCACCAAGTTTATTGTCCAGAAAGCGATTTCCGTAAACTAAACCAGCTGTATAAGTTCCGTGCTCACGAATTGGCATATAACCTCCGGCAAGAGTTGCAGAGATTCTTTCGCCATTTGGAGTCGCTCTGGTTACTAAATTTACAGAACCTCCAATTGCGTCAGCATCCATATCCGGAGTTAAAGTTTTGTTGACTTCGATCGTAGAAATCATATCAGACGGAATCAAATCCATTTGTACGTTTCTATTATCTCCTTCAGCAGATGGGATTCTGTCACCATTTAAAGTTACCGAATTCAATGACGGAGCAAGACCTCTAATAATAATATTACGAGCTTCACCCTGATCATTTTGCATCGTGATACCCGGAACACGTTTTAAAGCGTCTCCAACATTCGCATCCGGAAAACGTCCCATTTGATCAGATGAGATTACGTTTCCAATATTTTTACTGTTTTTTTGTTGATTCAACGCTTTTGCCTGACCTTTTAATATGTCTCCAACAACAACCTCATTCAACTCAGTTCCTGAAGTTTTAAGCGCAAAATCAATCACGTTATTTTTTCCTTGTTCTACAGTGATTTCTTGAGTTACTGCAGTATATCCTATATATTTTACTTCTACTTTATAAGTTCCGGCATTGATGTTAAGTAACTCAAAACGACCATTGTAATCTGAGATTGTGTATTTGTTCTCACCTACAATTTGAATCATCGCTCCCGGTAAAGGAAGTTTGTCGTCAATGTCTAATACTTTTCCAGAGATTATCGCTTTTTGAGCATAACCTGAAAAGGCTAAAAGCATGAATGTTACTACTAAATAAATTTTTTTCATTGTGTTTTAGTTTGATTTCTTGCGAAACTAGAACCTTAATGTTATTAAAGACCGTAAAAAAAATTAACATAGTGTTATGATTCCTCTTCAACATTAGAGATAGATTAATGTTAAAATAACATTTATTAAAACTTAAATTTTATAGGCACAACTAAAAACAAATCAACTATTTACCTCAGAATTAAATTTTTGGCGCTAAATTTGCCGTATCAATCACAATCAAAAATCATCAATCATGTTAAAACAATTTTTTATCCTATGTTCCGGAGCAGATCGAGACTTACTCGAAGGTTGCTCAGAAGGCGAACAAACCAAATATGTTGGTATTGGCGCCACCGTTTTCTTTACCGCAGTTATGGCTTTTCTTGCCAGTGCTTATGCGCTTTTTACTGTTTTTGATTCGATTTATCCAGCTTTAATTTTTGGGTTTGTATGGAGTTTACTTATTTTTAATCTGGACCGATTTATCGTTTCTACGATTAAAAAAAGAGATCGTTTTATGGATGAATTTCTGCAGGCTACACCTCGAATTATGTTGGCAATTATCATTGCAATCGTAATTTCGAAGCCATTAGAAATTAAAATTTTCGAAAAAGAAATTAATACCGTTTTGTTGAAAGAGAAAAACGAAATGGAATTGGCAAACAAGAAACAAGTTGGTAATTATTTCAAATCAGATTTAGATAAAAACAAAGCTGAAATTGCAGGTTTAAAAGCTGATATTCTGAAAAAAGAAAAAGAAGTAAACGCTTTATATTCAACTTATATTACAGAAGCCGAAGGAACGACAGGAACTAAAAAACTAGGAAAAGGTCCAGTTTATAAAGAGAAACGCGAAAAGCACGATGCAACTTTAAAAGAATTTGAAACTTTAAAAGCGACAAATGAAGCTAAAATTGTCGAGAAAGAAAAAATCGGAAAACAATTGCAAGCTGATTTAGACAAAAAAGTAACGCAAACGCAACCAATCATTGAAGGTTTTGACGGATTAATGGCGCGTATTAATGCATTGGATAAATTACCGTGGTTGCCTTCGTTTTTTATAATGTTATTGTTTTTGGCGATTGAAACTTCTCCAATTATAGCAAAATTATTATCTCCAAAAGGAGAATTCGATTTTAAACAAGAAGAAGCCGAAACAGCGATGAAAGCTACTTTGGCACAAAACAAATATCAACGTGATTTGTTAATCAAAACCAGTGCTGAAATGCACGATAAAGTTTACGCAGATATTGCCGAAGATAAAAGCCTCTACGATCTGCAACGTAAAAATGCAAAAGAGCTATTGGAATTACAATCCAATAGTTTTGTAGAAAAGCAGAAAGCGACTCTATAAGTTGAAAGTCTTAAAGTCGAAGGTCGAAAGTCCAAAAGATTAGAAATAAAAAAGCCAGAAATAGAAAATTCTATTCTGGCTTTTTTATTTTATGTCAACGAAAACTTTAAGACTTTCGACTTTTGACTTTAAGACTAAATTACATGTAGCTTAGTATCTCTTTTTTATAAGTATCATATTCTCCTTGCATGATTAAACCATTATCAAGCAATTTTTTGTAATTCTGTAATTTATCAAAAAGTTCTTCTTTAGATAATTCACTCAATTTACGATCTCCCGTTGGTGCTGGATTTTGTTGCTGAATTGGCTCGTAAGTTTCGTAAGGAGTTGTCGCAGGTAAAATTTCTGCATAATTTGTTACTTCTTCCGTTTCAACTTCTTCAACTTCAAGATCGTCTTCTTCTTCAATAGCTTGTGCTGTTTCTACGATTGGCGTTTCAGCAACAATTGGATTTTTTAGTAAATCTAATTGCTCTTTTGCATAAGTGTAAATTTTTCTAGCCTGAGTTTTCGGGATATAATCGATCGAAATCGTCAAGTCAGTTGTAGTTCCAAATGAAAATTCAGAACCTAAAATATTCTCCTTTACAAAAGTGCTTGTAATATCATCCCAAGTATAATCTGTAAAATCCATTGAAAGACCTAAATTTTTAGGTTTGCAAATAATAATACGTTTATTCGTTAAGATTATGCTATCTGGAAAAACAGTAATTGCTGGTTTTTTTTGAACCGCGATATAACCAATTTCTTCGTTTTTCATCAATAAATCGTTGAGTTTCGAAGTGATTTTTTCAATCGCTTTTGGATCTTGTTCTTCGTTCAGAAATTTTTTAAATTGTTCTTTCATGTTCTATAAGTTGCTAAGTTGCAAATTAATTGAGTGGTTAAGTTTATATCTTACGCTGCAAATGTAATGCCTAATTTTCTAATTAGATAATTTCATTCTGAATTTTCTTTGTCAAACTTTTGAAAACCAATTCATACGAGTGATCAATCAATTCTTTGATAAAAGCAGTCGGTAAATTTCCGTTTAAAGCAATCGTATTCCAATGTACTTTGCTCATATGAAATCCTGGTTTTATCTCATCATATTCTGCCCTTAGTTCCTGTGCGCGTTCCGGATCACATTTTAAATTCACCGAAGGTTCATTTTTTTCCCATTGCGCTAAAGAAGATAAAGCAAACATTTTTCCGCCAACTTTAAAAACCAAAGTATCTTCATCAAAAGGAAAATGTTCACTAACACCTTTTTTCGAAAGACAATATTCATAATATGTTTCTAGATTCATATCAATTTTTATTTACCAATTTCACCTAAATGTGTGTATTTAAAACCCTTTTCATATTTCAGTCCATAACCAAAAATGCGATCCATTGCCGAATGCGAAAATAATATAATCCCAATAAGTTGAACCATTTCAAGTTTTAAGAAACAACCAATTATATATAAACAAACTGCAATCCCTTTATGATGAAATAAGTTGTACAAAAAAGCGCCAGTTTTATTGCCAAAAACATAACCAATCATAGAAAGATCAGGTGCTAAAATCAAAACCAAAAACCACCACCATTGATAATTCAAAAGGCTGAATAAATAGATTCCGAGGATAAATAATCCTAATTCTTCAAGTTTAACGATTGTTTTCATAGTTTCTTTTCCATCATTTTCTCCGGATGTTCCAAAGGTTTAAAACCAAATTTTTCATATAAAAAATGCGCATCAGTTGTTGCTAATCGCCAAATTTTAATGTCTTTAAGAATAGGTTCATTCATCATTGTTTCAATTAAAATAGACGAATAACCTTTTCCACGATGTTCTTCAGTAATAAAAACATCCATTACATATCCAAAAACCACATAATCTGTAATTACACGTGCAAAACCAATTTGTTTTTCATTCAAATATATTCCAAAACAAACTGAAGCATCAATTGTTGTTTGTACTTCATCGATAGTTCTTCCCGCAGCCCAATAAATATCTTTCAGGAAATTTTGAATAAAAGGAACATCAAGTTTAGTTTTATCAGTCGAAACGTTAATCATAGTATTCAGTCTCAGTTTTAAGTATTCAGTAAATCTACAATCTATCCCGAAACTTCGGGACTAAAGTCTGCAATTTTATATAAAATTGGTTTGCTCGGACTTGCGTCATTTTCAAACGAAGCGATTTGTAAATTTAGTATATAATTGCCATCTTGAATTTCATCAGAAACAAAAATCATTTCGGTAATTGTTGCATTCAATCGTGCATCAGAATTTAGATTAACTGTGTCTTTTACATTCCAAAATGCTTTATGAGCCAATAATTTTCCTTCGTCGTGTTCTTTGTCAACACTTGGCAAATCGATTAATAAATGCTGAATTTCGCTTTCGCGGATGAAAATCGCAGCTTCTTCAGATAAATAAGGCGGATTTGTATTTGAGTATTTTCTTGACTTTTTATTTTGTTGATTCGGAAGTGTTCGAATAATAATTGCTTCTGGTTTTGTACCATTAAGTGAAGTCAAAATATGCTCTTTTGTAATAACGAAATCATCACCAATCTTTTCAGGTTCAACCGTAATCAGTTTTGCAAAAAAGAAAAACTGTTTTAAGGTTTGATTAATGCTGTAAAAATCATTGGTAATATGCCCTAAACATTCTGTATGCGTTCCGTGTCCATGTGGATTAAAGAAAATATTATTGAAATTCGTAGAAGATTTTCCTTCAGAAACTTTCCCAATCCAATCTCCAAAAACTACAGGTTCTATAACTGGTTTTTCAATATACCAGGCAATCGGATTTTCGTCTGTATTTGTTAATGGAATTGAGATATCAATTGGTTTTGATAAGTCTATTTGATATTTATTGTCTAAAAGTGCTAGCATAATAGAACGCGGATTTTACAGATATTCTAACGCGGATTTTTACGGATTTTATCAGCGTTCAATTTTTAGTCTTCCAAATTTAGATAAAATAAATCTGAAGCTATTCCATCCGTTAGAAATTTTCCTTTTGCGGTTGGTTTTAGAATGTTATTTTCAATTGAAACCAAATCGTCATTCAAGAATTTTTGACTTTGTTTTTTGAGATAAGTCAGATATTCCAAACCAAATTCAGTTTCAATTCTTTCTAACGAAACGCCCCAAATTGTTCTCAATCCTGTCATAATATATTCGTTATAACGATCTGAAATTGTTAGAATTTCAGTCTCAATTGGAAGTTCATCATTTTGAATTGATTTTATATAAAGGGAATTATTCGCCACATTCCAGCCTCTTTTTTCGCCATCATAACTATGTGCCGAAGGACCAATTCCGATATATTTTTTGCCTAACCAATAAGCCGAATTGTTTTTAGAGAAATAACCTTCTTTCCCGAAATTGGATAATTCGTAATGAATAAAACCATTTTTCTGAAGCGTTTCTACCAAAATCATAAAGTGATTCGAAGCAACTTCGTCTTGAGGTTCAGCAATTTTTCCGGTATCAATTAGTTTTCGTAAAGCTGTTTTGGGCTCAACCGTCAAGGCATAACTCGAAATATGCGGAATCCCAAATGACAACGCCGTTTCAATATTTTGTTTCCACATTTCGTCAGTCAATCCTGGAATTCCGTAAATTAAATCAAGCGAAATATTATCAAAGTATTTAGTTGCTTCTTGTAAACATTTTATGGCTTCCGCCGAATTATGCGCGCGATTCATCATCTTCAAATCTTCTTCATAAAAAGACTGAATCCCAATGCTTAAACGGTTTATTGGACTTTTTGATAATTCTAAAATTCGTTCTGCAGATAAATCATCCGGATTTGCTTCGAGCGTTATTTCCGGATTTTCAACAACATCATAATTGCTGTAAACAGTATCAATTAAAAAATTTATTTCGTCATTCGTCAAAACCGAAGGCGTTCCTCCTCCAAAATATATAGTCTCAATTTGATTGTCACTTTGAGCGGAGTCGAAAAGCTTAAACTCATTTTTGCGCATGACAATTTCTTTGGCTAAAGCCAAAACCATATCGTCTTTCTTTTTCATCGAAGTCGAAAAATGAAAGTCGCAATAGTTGCAAGCCTGTTTGCAAAAAGGAATATGAATGTAGATACCGCTCATTAATTAGATAATGTGTCAATTAGAAAATTAGATAATGTGCCTATGAGATAATGTGTCAATTATAAATTAAATATCCATAATACAAGAATTATCTAATTTTCTAATTGACACATTGACTCATTTCCTTATTTTATCTTCGTTTTGTTTTACAAAAGCATCCCAGCCAGTATAACTTTTTCCGGCAACGATTTTTCCGGAGTTAAAGAAATGGCAAACTGCAGCCGCTAAACCATCAGTTGAATCCAGGTTTTTAGGTAATTCTTTCAATCCTAAAAGTTGTTGAAGCATTTTGGCAACTTGTTCTTTACTGGCGTTTCCGTTTCCGGTAATTGCCATTTTTATCTTTTTAGGTTCGTATTCTGTAATAGGAATATCTCTCGAAAGTCCCGCCGCCATTGCAACACCTTGTGCGCGTCCCAATTTTAACATCGACTGAACGTTTTTGCCAAAGAAAGGAGCTTCAATCGCGATTTCGTCAGGATTGTGCGTTTCGATTAATTCGATAGTACGTTCAAAAATGATTTTTAGTTTTTGGTAATGATTGTCATACTTGGAAAGTTGCAATTCGTTAAGCTGCAAAAACTCCATTTTTTTATTGATGACTTTAATCAATCCAAAACCCATAATTGTCGTTCCGGGGTCGATACCTAATATGATGCGTTCTTTTGTCAAGGTTTTTTTAATTTAAATAAGAAAATTTCTTTTCAACTTCTTCTTTAGAGATATTCGCTTTAATTATTTTGTTCTTATTATTTATAATGAAATACTTTCCATTTTTTAAAACATAAAATTCATCTGCCTTCCTTTCTGGAACAAAGGCTAAATCTGTATATATATTTTCATAATCAAGAGGAATTATACTTTTATTATGAATGTTTACGACACCATATTTGCCATTTTTAGAAAGAATAATTGTGTTGTCATCATTGTAAAATAAACTATCATAAATCGTCGGAATAACAATTTTTCCTTCTTTGGTGATCAATCCTTTTTTATTGTTTTTAGTTACAAAATGATAGTTGTCGCCAGGACCGTATTCAACCCAATTTGACATTTCGTTATATTCAAAAGGAATAATTATTTTTCCTAATCTATTTATAACGCCATATTTATTATTTTGTTTAGCTATGAAAAAGTTTTTAGTATCATAAAAACAGGGAAACAAACTCTGATAGTCAAAATTTAAGATTGTTTTTAGATTTGTGTCAATAATTCCCGCTTTGTTGTTTTTGCTTATGATATAATAATCGAGATCTTTCCCGGTCATTATTGATTCATTGTCTATTGGATATAAAATTTTGTTGTCTGAACTGATAATACCAAATTTCCCTTTGAGTTCAACTACGGTATTTGCTGTTCCGTTAAAATCCTGAATTGCATCATACAGAAAAGGAACTATTATTTTTCCCTGAACATCAACTACGCCATATTGTTTTTTAAAATTCTGAATGATATAAATTCTGTGAACTTTTTTGTCGAGACGACTATAATCAAATCTGTAATCTTTTATTTTGTCATAGATTTTATTCCCACTTTTGTCCAGTAAAGTGATATTGTTTTTGTTTTTTCCTTCAAAGATTTCAGATTCATGATAATCTTCTTCAGGATGAGCTAATGTATCATATTCCGGTTTAAGGATTTCTTTTCCAAATTCATTTATGATTCCATATTTATGGTTTTTAGAAACAATTGCAATTCTGTTTTGATTGAATGTTTCTCCCGAATCATATTTCCCAAAAGGAATTACTTCTTTTAAATTTTTATCTAAATAAGCGGTTTGACCATTTTTTCTAACTAAAATCAAACCGTTTTTCCAAAAAGAGCTTTCACTTTCTCCATTAATTTCAAAGCCTGTTGAAGCAATTTCATCATAAATAAATTCGGTTTTTTGTTTTCCAAAAGAATCAAAAAACGCCCATTTTCCTTCTTTTTTTAAAGAAAGTAAGCTATCAGATGTACCTCCATTTGCATCTTGATAAATGATTGAAATTATTTCTTTTCCTTTCTTGTTTATAAAACCATAATGCCCATTTTTCTTCACTAATGCTAGCCCATTTTTTTCAAAATAGGTTTCATCATCAAATTGTATTGGTATAACAGTTTTTCCTTTTCTGTTAATGAAACCAAATTTCCCATTCTTTTTTGCACAAGCAAGTTCCTGATAGAAATAAGTTAAGTCATCGTATTCAAAAGGAACAATTATATTTTCATGAATATCAATATAGCCATGTTTGTTTTTTAATTCCGATAATATCATTCCTTTTTCATCAATAGGATTTAAGAATTTATATTTCCCTAAAGGGATAATAGAATTTCCTTTTTCATCATTAATTCCCCAGGAATTTTTCCCCATGATTCTAATATATGTTGTAGGTTGATTTTTTGAATCAACTTTATTACAAGAATAGAATACGAATGATACCAGGAATATTTTAATGAATAATTTTATCATATTTTGATATGCATAATGGATGATTTTAATCTTTAGAAAAACGAATATTATTCGTTTTCAAATTGATTACTTTTGCGGCATGATTTCAATTCCTCACAAAGCTAAACAATTCCTAGTTCTTCTGATCAAACTTTTGATTGTAGGTGGCGCATTTTATTTTATTTATGATCAATTGGCGCACAATGATAAACTCGATTGGCAGAAGTTCATTACGCTTTTCAAAAAAAATCAATCCGTTTTGGGAATTGGGTTTATATTGCTTTTGAGTGTTCTGAATCGTTATTTTGAGATTTTAAAATGGCAGAATCTGGCCAAAGTAATTCATGAGATTTCTTTAGGCGAAGCAACAAAACAAGTTCTGGCGGCACTTACAGCCGGAATTTTTACGCCAAACGGAGTAGGAGAGTACGCTGGAAAAGCATTGTATTATGCAAAATCAGAAGCTAAAAAAGTCGTTTTCCTGAACCTGATTTGCAACGGAATCCAGATGATTTTAACGGTCATTTTTGGAATTTTTGGTTTGTTGTATTTCAATGCCAAATATGAAGTTATCACAACTCAAACCGTAGCTATTCTATTTGGAATTTTTGTCTTATTATTTGTTGTTTTGTTTTCGTTGAAGAAAATAAAAATCAAAGGATATTCGATTGAAAAATTGGTGCATAAAATCAATGAAATTCCAAAACCAATTCATCGTAAAAATATACTTTTAGGAACTTTACGTTACTTGGTTTTCTCGCATCAATATTACTTTTTGTTTTTGGCTTTTGATGTAGATTTACCTTATTTTACTTTAATTGCAACAATTGCTGTAGTTTATTTTTTGGCGTCATCATTGCCTACTTTTCAGTTTTTAGACTTTGCTGTAAAAGGAAGTGTTGCCATTTATTTCTTTGGGATTTTGGGTGTAAACGAATGGATTGTAGTTTTTATAAGTACTTTGATGTGGTTTCTAAATGTAGTTTTACCCGTAATTATTGGAGCTTATTATGTGCTGAATTTTAAAACGAAAACGGTAGAATGATTTTGGTTTTATTTTCCATATTCACAATTTATATAATCACTATTGGATTGCTTATTTATGGCTTTACCAAAGTAAAAAAATATCAGAAAACAGATTTAAAACCCCAAACAAGTTTCACGATTATAGTTCCGTTTAGGAATGAAGCCGAGAATTTGCCGAATCTTTTGCAGAGTTTTTCAAACCTAAATTATCCAAATGATCTATTCGAAGTAATTTTGGTTGATGACAGTTCTAAAGAGAAATTTCAAGTTTCAGGTTTCAGGTTTCAGGTTTCAATAATAGACAATATTCGTGTTTCGAATTCTCCTAAAAAAGATGCTATTTCAACAGCAATGCAACATGTGAAAACCAATTGGGTAATTACAACTGATGCTGATTGTTTGGTGCCCGAAAATTGGCTTTTAGCATTTGATAATTACATTCAGCAAAATGATGTTTCAATGCTTGCGGGAGCAGTTTCTTATGAATGTGAGAATTCTTTTTTAGATCATTTTCAGCAATTAGATTTAACCAGTTTGCAAGGCGCAACAATAGGAAGTTTTGGACTTGGGAAAGCTTTTATGTGCAACGGAGCCAATTTTGCCTACACAAAATCTTTATTCGAAAAACTTAATGGATTTGATGGAAATAATAAAATTGCCAGCGGTGATGATGTTTTTTTACTTCAAAAAGCAGCGAATTTATTTCCTGATAAAGTTCATTATTTAAAAGCAGAAGAAGCTATTGTTATTACAAAACCAACTGAAAACTGGAAAACATTATTTTATCAAAGAGTGCGTTGGGCGGCAAAAACATCTTCGTATCAAAGTAGTTTCGGGAAGGTTCTTGGATTGATTGTTTTTTTTGGAAATCTTAGTTTCGTGATTGCATTTTTCTTTTCTGTTTTGGGAATTTTACCTTATCCGTTTTTTGTTTTGTTTGCTTTTTCGAAGTTCATAATTGACTTTGTATTGCTTTATATAACAAATCAATTTTTGACAAAAACCAGAATAAAAAGCTTGCTTTTAAGTAGTTTGTTTTATCCCTTTTTTAGTTCGGCTGTAGCTTTGTATAGTTTGTTTGGTTCTTATGAATGGAAGGGAAGAAAGTTTAAAAGCTAAATTATTTTACGAACGCAAAAATTGCACGCGGATGACGCGGATTCGCTTTGCGAAAACACGGATTTATGCGGATTTTTATTTTTAATATGACATAAAATAAGAAAAAGAAATCTGTGCAAATCTGCTTAAATCAGTAAAATCTGCGTCCAATAAAAAATGTATCTTCTTATGAAACCTAAAGTACTAGCCCTGATGGGAGGGAAAATCCTTTTGTGCCGGGGTTCGGCATAAAAGATTGGAAGGAACAGCAGGAAATAGCTCCCGATTCTTCGACTTCACTCAGAATGACAATAATAAAGATAAATAAACGGTTTAAATTAAATGAACTTACATCACTTATATGGTGAAGAAAAAACTATTCTTTGCCTTTTGCTTTAAGAATAACAGGCAAAATAAACTGAGTTTTTACCGGAAGTCCGCGTTTGAGCGCTGGATTTATTTTTGGGAAATCGACTAAACGAGCACGCAAAACACTGTCGATTTTTATGGTATCATATGCAACCGAATCTTTACGAAATTGCGGTTCGAATTTCATTGTTGCATTCGGAAAAACGGTCACTTTTACTTCGATTGTATCAAGTTCAGGATACATTATTGAGAGTGTATCGATGTCTAATTTCTCTTGAATAAGTTGTGCCATAAACTGAAAAAAACATTGTTGACGTTGTTTTTTATCAGCGATTTTTTCGCAATTGGCAACAGATGGAAATTCATCAACTTCTTTCCAGTTGATTGTTTTTAGTTCTTTTTGAAGTAAATCTTTTTCAGACGGAACCTGCTTATCAATATATTGACAAGAATGAAGGGCTAAAAAAGCTAAAAGAAGGAAAAACTGCTTCAAGGTTATGAATTTGATTTGGATAAAATAATTACTGGTATAAAAATACAATTATTTTTTTTGAGAAGCTTTGAATTGTAAATAATCTTCATAGCTTTCTGAAAGCCATTGTTCTTTATTTTTTGCTGCAACTTCCTTTTGTTCAGGATATAATTTTGCAAGTCTATCAGAAAAAGTGGCAATTTGAACAGTGTATTTATAAAACTCAGCCTTTGTTAAAACAATATTTGCATCATTTTTGGTAGTAAAAAATTCAAAGAAAAGAGAATCAAATTCTTTCATAGAAAAGTTTAGTACTTTTTTCTTATTACTTTTATAAATACTGTCTTGCAATAGTTGATCGTCAATCGAGAGTTTTTTAGATTGTGCGTACATTGCATTACTGATTGGGAATATCAGGAATAAAAACAAAATAAGTTTAAAAAAACGATGCATTTACAAGTTTTATTGAATATTTGTAAGTGCAAAATTACAAAATAAATATGGATTCACTCTTGCTCTTGCTCGGTTTTATATGTATGATTGTGGGTATTTTTGGTAGTTTTCTTCCGGTTTTGCCTGGTTTATCCTGTTGTTGGGTTGGTTTGTTATTGTTGTATTTAACAAAAGCTGTGGAGAATAATTATTGGATTCTGGGAATTACACTTTTAATAACCATAATAATTACAGTTCTGGATTATGTAATTCCGGCGAAAGGAACCAAAAAATTTGGCGGAAGTTCTTACGGAATTTGGGGAACTAATATTGGCTTAATAGTTGGCATTCTGGCTCCTATACCTTTTGGAGTTATTATTGGTCCTTTTGTTGGAGCATTTGTTGGAGAGTTAATTTACGATTCAAAAAATCATCGTCGCGCATTAAAAGCTGCAACGGGATCATTGCTTGGTTTTTTAGCTTCAAGTTTTATTAATTTTCTTTTCTGCATCATTTTTCTGGGTATTTTTCTGAGTATAACATGGAAATATCGAACATTATTATTTTAATTGTGTAACGCACATTTAAGCTTTTTCTTATCTTTTTTAATTTTTATTAAAACAATTGAAAATTTCGAAAAAAACTTTTTTGTTTGTTTTGATAACGAAGGGGTTATGTTTACTGGTGATTCAGGATTTTTACCTTTAACAATTGTTAAATTCGCATTTATTATTTTAACTTCTTTTTTGGAAATGTTAAAATATTTTATATTTTTATCCTGATAAACGATAAAAAGCCTCACTTTATCGATTATTTTGAACTAATTTAAATAGTAAAATTTATGACTCCAAACCTACAAATTGAACTTAGACGTTTTATTTCTTCTAATGTTGTCTCAAAATTGAACAAATTTTATTTTGAAAACGATGCACTTTTAATAAAGGGAATTGATGTTTCAATAGGAACAATTTTAATGGGTTTGTATAATAGGGCGGAGGAGTCGGGCTTTTACAAAGAAATTATCTCACTAATAAAAGAAGATTCTACATTTTATCAGGAAGTCGATTTTACCTCCGGAAGAATTTTATCAGTCGACGACTGTTACAGATTAGAGGGAAATGCAATACTAAAAGAAATCTTTACCAACAAAAAAGGCAGAATTTCTGAAATGATTTCTAACGAAGTCGGAATCAAAAGCGAAACGGCAAGAGAAATCCTTAACTTCTCAGCATTATTAGTCGTTTCTTACTTAAAGAACAATATCCAATTACTAGACAGTTTAAAATTATTGCTTGAAGAGCAAAAAAGAGACATTTTAAACAGCATCCATCCCGGAATCAAAATTATCTTAGGTTTCTCTTGTTTTGAAACAGTCGAAGATAAAAACCAATCAATAGGAAGATCAATCTTTACTTTATTCGGACATAACTTTTTCAGTTTCTAAATAAAAAAATCCCATCTTACAAAAGTAAAACAGGATTTATATTTAAGTCAAATTTGAAGCGTTTCTTAAACGTTTTTCAAATTGATAATTTCTTGCTCTGTCAAAAAGCGCCAGTTACCTCTAGGTAAATTCTTTTTGGTTAAACCAGCAAATGATACACGGTCAATACGTAAAACATCGTAGTCAAAGTTTTCGAAAATTGCACGAACAACTTTTACATTCGAGGAACGTAATTTAAGACCTACCTCGCTTTTTGCTTCTTTTTCAATATAGCTTATTTCTTCAACAAACACGCGGTGTCCGTCAATAACCAAACCTTTACTAATTTTTTCTAAATCCTCAAATTTCAAGTTTTTATCTAGTGAAACCTGATAGATTTTAGACGATTTCTGACTTGGTAAAGTAAATTTACGAATCATATCAGTATCGTTAGTAAACAACAATAAACCAGTGGTGTTTTTGTCCATTCTACCAATCGGAGCAATTTTTGCCGTTGTAGAACCACGAACAAGTTCCAGAACATTACGATATTCCTGACCTTCGTCAAGAGCAGTTGTAAAGTTTTTTGGTTTGTTCAACAAGATGTATTCTTTCTTTTCAGGAGTCAAAACAACACCATCAAAGTTTACAACATCGTTTAATTTTACTAAATAACCCATTTCAGTTACCGGAACGCCATTTACTTTTACGTTTCCAGACTGAATGTATATATCGGCATCACGACGTGAACAAACACCAGAATTAGAGATATATTTGTTCAAACGAATTTCGTCTGCAGCTTTTTGTCTTTTTGGAGCCTGATTCTGTTTTTTGATTTTTTCTGCCTTTTCTTCTTCAGCAGCCTTAACAGCAGGTTTCACTTTTTTCGGCCCTTGAGCGCGCTTCGCCATAGGAGGTTTTGGCTTGTTAGAGTTTGGTCTAGAGCTATTTGGCCTAGAACCGCCTCTTTTATTATTGCCTTCCTTATTGTTCATAAATTCTGTAATTTGTGCAAAGATAGTTTATTCTTGCTAAATAATCCTAAGTTCATTGTTCTTAGATTGATAGCTATTATTTTTTGAAGTTATAGAAGCATCATAATTGGCTTTTTTTCAGGCATAAATTCCCGCTTTTTGCTTCAATCTTTTATTTTTTAAAGAAAAAAATAAAAGGATTTCCGCTTCAATCGGGGCTATTTTTCAAACAATTGGCTTCTTTTAAATATTTTGAAAGAAAATGATAGTAGAGAAATACACAAATATTTTACATAAAGAAAGCACAAAGTTAAAAATAAAAAATCGGTACAAATCTGCCTAAATCCGCGTCATCTGCGTGCCATCTTTTATATACTCTAGGTCTGCAAAAGCAAATTTTTCCCATGCCATAAAACACTCGGATTAATCAAAACGATGCAAAAAACTCCCGAAACAATCAAAAATTTAAGCACATTATGAAGCATCAAAAATTGTTCTTTAGAATTTGATTTCCATAAATAAAGCAAGAAAAACAAGAGAACAACAAAACAAACATAAAAGTAAATGTCCATATATCCCACATCATAAATATCAATCAGGACATAAACCGGAATCACCGTTAAAAATGTTAGAACCGTAATAATTTGTTTAGAAACCGTTTCGTTATAAAGTATCGGAATCGTTCTGTAATCATTTGCCAAATCTCCTTTTAGGTTTTCTAAATCCTTAATCATTTCCCGAATTAGTAATAACAAGAATAAAAAAACTGCATGTGCCGAAATCACGGCAAAATGACTCATATGATCTTCAATTTCTTCAAACGAAATCTTATTATAGAAATATAAAAGAATTGCAAAAAAAGGCAAAACTGCCATAAAAGCTGCGGTTAGATTACCAACTATTGGATACTTTTTTATTTTGTGTGAGTAAAACCAAATCAGAAAAATATATCCTGAAAAGAACAAAAAAGCACGCCATGAAACAATCAAAGCCATTAATGCGGCAATAAAATTAAGCGTAAAATAAACGGATAATTTCGTTTTCTGACTTACCAATCTGTCCAGCATTGATTTATTCGGACGATTAATTAAATCTTTCTGACTGTCGTAAAAATTATTAATAATATATCCGGAAGCAATCGTAATTGCCGAAGCAAAAACAATCAGAAATAAGTTGAAATCAAGTAGGATATCCAGCGCTCTTTTTTCGGGTGCCAATATAAAAATTGCCGATAAATATTGTGCCAATACAATAATCGGAATGTTATAGCCTCTTACCACAGAGAACAAACTGACAATTTTCATCATTAAAAGTTTGTGCTGTCTGCTTAACATTTTTTAATTTCAGTTTTTGAGATTGAGGTGTAATTTAAGATTTTTTGTTGAAGAACCTTCGATCAAAGTTTGTTTTTTAGTAGTTCTTTAGCACCAAAGCCTAATTTTCGGATACAGGCCAAAGCTTGTTTTTGAGTTATATCGACTTCTTTAATGTCTTTTTTTTCTACAAAAACTACAGAACCGCTCCACGGATTTGGAGCATCGGGAACAAAAACCGAAAAGTTATTTTCGTTTATTTGTTCTATAAGAAATGCAAATTGCCAACCTGCATCTGTTGGAACCAAAATAACTTTTAAATCCTGATTGGATTCAAAACCCATTATGCTTTCATTCATGCTTTTCATGAAAGAATAACCAGGAACAAAGCTCAAAATTCCATCTTCCAGCTTTTGTATTAACTTTTTAGCATATTCAGTTCTTGCAATTAAACCAGCTGTAAAGCAAATAAAAAGTATAATAACTATGGCGACAACTTCTTCAATTGCTAATCCTAAAATCTTCACTTTCGGAAAATGATTAATAATAGGATTTGTAATTTTTTGAATAATACCAAAGCCTTTTTCTAAAAGAACCAAAAGCAGAATTAACGGTGCTAAAAATAAAATTCCTCCTAAAAAAGTTGCCTTAATAATCTGTAAAATACTCTTCATATTCAATAGGTTTTTTAGGGTTAATATTTTTAGGAAAGTCTATTCAAATAAGGATCTTTTTAAGAAGATTGATATTTAAAATTGATAAACTACTTCTAATTTGTAGTCTTTCAAAGATGCTTTTGCACGTTCTAAATCTTCGGTAAAACCTAAGATATATCCGCCACCACCAGAACCACAAAGTTTTAGGTAGTAATCGTTTGTGTCAATTCCGTTTTGCCAGATTCCGTGAAATTGTTCCGGTATCATTGGTTTGAAATTGTTTAAAACGACTTTTGAGAGCTTTTTAGTATTTGTAAACAAAGATTTCATGTCGCCGTGCAAGAAGTTTTCTACACAAGCGTCAGTATATTTTACAAATTGATTTTTAAGCATCGTACGGAAACCTTTGTCTTTTAGGTTTTCCATAAAAATGTTTACCATTGGAGCCGTTTCTCCAACAATTCCAGAATCTAATAAAAAGACAGCGCCTTTTCCGTCAAAACTTTGAGTTGGAATTCCTGTTGCTTCAATATTATCTTTAGAATTAATTAGAATCGGAATACTCAAATAACTGTTTAAAGGATCTAAACCAGAACTTTTTCCGTGGAAAAAACTCTCCATTTGAGCAAATATATTTTTAAGTTGTAACAGTTTTTCGCGAGTTAAATTCTCTAAAACAGTTATTTTATGTGTAGCATATTTATCGTAAATAGCAGCAACAAGAGCGCCACTACTACCAACTCCGTATCCTTGCGGAATACTTGAGTCAAAATACATTCCGGTTTCAACATCATTTTTTAAAGTTACTAAATCAAAAGCAACCAATTCCGGTTGTTCTGTTTGTAACGTTTCAAGATACGATGCAAAACGTTTTAAACTTGCATTTGATGCTATTGCTTCAGCCGAAGGATCTTCGATTTTCTTCAACGCACCATTGTAAAAATTATAAGGAATAGAAAGTCCTTTAGAGTCACGAATAATTCCGTATTCTCCAAAGAGTAATATTTTTGAGTAAAATAATGGTCCTTTCATGTTTATTTTATGTCTTTTATTTTATTTGGGTCTTGTCTGGTAAAAGATTGTAGAAGTGTGTTTAAAAATATTATCTATACTTTTTCATTAAATCTTCGAAACTTATATATTCACCTCGTTCAAATTCTAATTCACTTTGAGCAACATCTTCTTTTTGCTCATTGCTCAAATCGTCCCACCAATCTTTTTTCATTTCAATCAGCATTTTTCCAATCGTTTTTAATGATTACTGTATCATTAGTTTCTTTCAGCATATTTATCGCTTCAAGTTTCTCTAATTCAATGTCCATAATCAAAAATTTAATTAAAGATACGGAAAATTATAATGCAATTGAACCGTCTCCAATTTCGTCGCAAATGTACTGACCATTCTGGCAAAATACAACTAATTCGTCCTGAATAAATTGAAGTACTTTTTCGCTAACGTTTTCGGGATATAAAACATGAACATTTGCACCTGCATCAAGCGTAAAACAAACCGGAATTTGGGTTTCATTTCTGAATTTCCAAATGGCATTTATGATCTGTAATGTGTTTGGTTTCATCAAAATAAAATATGGCATCGATGTCATCATCATAGCGTGCAGCGTCAAGGCTTCGCTTTCTACAACTTTAATGAATTCATCTAAATTCCCACTTTCAAATATGGCAATTAACTGATCCAGATTTTCGTGCGCCTGAGCAAAACGTCTTTCGGCATAAGGATGATTGTGCATTAAATCATGTCCTACAGTACTTGAGACTTGTTTTTCGCCTTTGTCAACTAATAAAATTGTATCTTGATAGTTCTTGAAATTTTCATGGATTTGGTATGGAAATTCAACTCCAAATAAATCAGAACTTCCTTCGATATTTGCTTGATTTCCCCAAACGACAACATTTCCTTTTACACTTCTGCAAGCGCTTCCAGAACCTAAACGTGCTAAAAATGATGCTTTTTGATAAAAGTATTCGTCTGTCATTTCAGGATTTAATACTTTTTCTAAACTCATAAAATTCATTGCCAAAGCTGCCATTCCTGAAGCCGAAGAAGCAATTCCGGAACTGTGCGGAAACGTATTTTGAGTATCAATTGTAAAATGATATTCTTTCAAAAAAGGCAAGTAAACTTCAATTCGTTCTAAAAACTTCTGAATTTTTGGTTTGAAATCCTCTTTTGGTTTTCCTTCAAATAATAAATCGAACGAAAAACCATTATTTGTCGCACTGAGCGGAGTCGAAGTTTCTCTTTTTTCAAAACCTAATTTGGTAATCGTTTTGCAATTATTTAGCGTAAAACTCACCGAAGGATTTGCCGGAATTTGATTGTCTTTTTTCCCCCAATATTTCACTAATGCAATATTGCTGGGAGCGCTCCATTCAAAATTTCCGTTTTCGATGGTCGAAGTATATTTTTTAGGAATAAAATCAGTTGCTGTAAACATGAATTATAAAATTTTGGCAAAGATAGTTTTTAAATAGAAAATGGAAACGAAACGTTTACAAAAGATAAACGAAACGTTTACAAAATTCAAATGAAATTCAAATGAAACATAAACTAAAATGAACTTACATTACTTATATGGTTTAACCTTTCTTTTTAACTATTTTTGAAAAAAAAATCAGTAGGAAGATGAACAAGACAGTAAAAATCGCAATCGCTCTAGTAATTTGTTTAATGGTAGGATATTCAGCAAGTGTTGTAACAAGACCAAGTGTTGAAACGTGGTATCCAACAATTATAAAACCAAGTTTTAATCCGCCAAATTGGATTTTTATGCCGGTTTGGACTTTGCTTTATATTTTTATGGCAGTTGCAGCAGGATTAGTTTGGGACAAAATAAAAGAACAAAACGAAGAAGTAAAAAAAGCATTAGGTTTTTTCCTGATTCAGTTGACATTGAATGCAATTTGGTCTTATATTTTCTTCGGATTAAAAAACCCGATGTTGGCCTTAGTAGAAATTGCACTTTTATGGCTGTTCATTTATGAAACCTATTTTAAATTCGTCAAAATCAATAAAATTGCAGGATATTTATTGATTCCATATATGGCTTGGGTTGCTTTTGCAGGAATTTTGAACGCTAGTATTTGGTGGTTAAATAGATAAAAAATTCTGTTTCAAGTTTTATGTTTTTTTAGTTTCAGGTTTAATCGATACGTTTTACTTTATGAATAAATTCAAGGCTTTTGTTATTGTGTTGGTTTTAATTTCGTTTAAGGGATTTGCTTGCTTAAATGGAGATACTAAGGTTTTGAAAAATGGAGTTGAGCTTTATTATGATGAACATGAATTAATTCCTACTGGACATGAGTTTAATGTAGAGAATTTTTCGAAATTGATTCAGGATCTTAAAGATGAATACAAAAAAACAAATGACATTGATTATTTGTCTGATAAAGGATATGTATTAATTATTAGCGGAAAATATGAAGAAGCTTTAAAGTTATATTTAGAGATTGAAAAAATAAAACCTAACCGATATTCTACGGCTTCAAATCTTGGGACTCTTTATGAGTTAATGGGAGAAAATCAGAAAGCTTATGAATGGATAAAAAAGTCGATTCGGCTAAATCCAGAATCTCATAAAGGCTCAGAATGGCTGCATTTGAAAATATTAGAAGCAAAAATTAAGAATCTTAAAGAGGTTTCGGGCGAATTTTTAATTAATACTACTTTTGGTTTAGAAGCAATTCCCAAAACAAAATTATCTAAAGCACAACTCGAGGAATTATATAAAGCGTTGTATTATCAATTAAATGAGCGTATCACTTTTATAAAACCAAAAGATCAAATTATTTCGGTTTTACTTTTTGAGTTAGGGAATATTGCAATAATAAATAAAGATTATTTGTCTGCTTCTCAAATCTATGAACTTTCAAAGAAATATGGATTTCAAGAGGAATTGATAAACAAAAGAATAATACTTTGTTATGAGAAATGGCTGCATTATTATTCGAGTAAAGCTGAAGAACTTGAAATGCAAAAAGGAGGTTCATTTCGATTAGAAGGATATCAAATCGATGCTGTTGTAATTAGTTTGATTGTTGTGTCTTTTCTTTTCGTGAGTTTATTAATCTATTGTATTATTCTTTTTCGAAAATTAAAAAAGGCTAATATCTCAACTTAAATTATTCGTTTTTTAAATCATTTGGGCTGTTTTAATTTTCGAAATTCCAAAGGATTAACGCCTTCATGACGGCTGAAATATCTCGAAAGATTTTTAATATCGGTATATCCGCAAACATCTGAAATTTCGGTAATAGATAATTCTGTTTCTATTAAAAGCTGTTTGACTTGTTTGATTCGGAGTGTGTTGATTTCGTCAAGAATACTTCGTTTTAAAACCAATTGAAATCTTTTTTCGAGAACTCTTCGCGATAATGCCGTTGCATTTACAACATCGTCTACAGATATTCTTTCTTTATAATTATAATAGATAAAATGCAGCGCTTTGCTTATTTCTTTGTCATTTACAGCCAAAAAATCAGTTGATCTTCGGGTAATTATTTGTAAATGTTCGACCTGAATATCATTATAAACACCATCTTTATTTGCCATCATTTTGCTAAGAAGCTGTGCCGTTTCAAAACCGGCTTTTTCGGTATTTAGAGAAATACTCGATAAAGGCGGATCGGAGAGATTGCAAATACTCAAATCGTTGTCGACGCCAAGTACAGAAACTTGTTCAGGAACATTAATGCCAATTGCTTTGCAAGCTTCGGTAACATGTTGTCCCTGATTGTCGTCGCAAGTCATAATGGCGATGGGTTTTGGTAATGCCTTAAGCCAATCTGCCAATTGCGATTCTTTGTAACTCCACAATGGCGGAGTTTCTTCTTTTTGATGTTGGTAGATATGAACATTAAAATTAAATTCTGCTGCTTTTTCGCAAAAACCTTCACATCTTTCACGCGACCAAACAATATTGTCGAAACCATAAAAGCCAAAGTTTTTAAATCCTTTTTCGATAAAATAAGAAGCCGCCATTTGTCCTGTTTCTTTATAAAGTCCGGTAATATTCGGAATGCCAATAAAACGTTCGTTCGTGTCTTGCGCAATAATTGGAATGTCTAACGAAAGTAGTTTTTCGAATACTTGTTCATTTTCAATTTGGGCTATTATTCCATTTGCGCCCCAGGTTTTTGCCCACGAAATCGCGTTTTTTAATTCCTTTTTATTTCCGCTTACAATTGGAATTCGGCAAAAGTTAAACGGACCAAATAGTCGGGAATACTTCGCAATTCCGTTTAAAAGTCCGCGTCCATATTCTTCAGAAAAGTTAACTAACAACAATACTTTCGGTGTCATTTTATTCGATATTAATTGGAATTGAACGCTTTACATTAAAATAAAATCTGGAAACAACTCACAATACACTTTGAATTCTGGAATTGTAAATATTCGCAAAATGAAGATTAATTATCGCAAATATACCATTATCAATTAAAATACAAGTCTATTTTTGTTTCGTGGTTTTTAATAAAAAACATAAAAACGTTTTAATTATTAGTTTTTTTAACTCTTTTTTAAAGCATTTAATTTTTTTTACTGCTTTTGGTAAAATATACCATTTGAAATTTTGTAGTAAAAAAATGATGAATTTTATTAGATAACCAGAAGATTTAAAACGTTTTAAACCTTAAATTTTGTTAACCAATACATTAATCTTTCGATTAGATTAAAAGAACAATTATGAAGAATATAAATTATCCTAATGGTAAAATGATTTCATTCCTTTTATGGGCTATGTGCAGTTTAATTACTGTAAGTGCTCAAAATGTAAAATTTGAACAACAACTAAAAGAAGGATGGAATATAGAATCATCAGCAAAAATAAATACAACGGGAGATAAAATTTCTCAGGCAAATTTTGATATTTCAAAATGGTACAAAACCTCGGTTCCGGCGACTGTAATGGCGTCTTTAATTGCCAATAATGAGTATTCAGATATTTTTATGGGAGAGAATATCAGTAAAGTTGATACTACAAGATTTAGAGTTCCGTGGTGGTATAGAAATGAGTTTGTTATTGAAGATGCTTCAAAAAACACAGAATTAATATTTGAAGGAATTAATTATCGTGCAAATGTTTGGCTAAATGGTAAACAAATAGCTTCGGCGGATAGTTTATTTGGAGGATTTAGAATATTTGATTTAAACATTTCGAAGCATGTAAAAAAAGGAAAGAATATTTTGGCTGTTGAAGTTTTTAATCAAAAAACACATGAACCTTCTATTGGTTTTGTGGATTGGGCGCCAATGGCTCCAGATCGCGAATTGGGACTTTGGAGACCTGTAAAACTTAAAATTTCGGATAAAACGAGTTTGAATAACATCTTTGTGACTTCAAAAATTGATAAAAAAGGCTTTAAGAGTGCTGATTTAGAAATTTCTGCGGAAGCGGTAAACAATACAAATGAAGTTGTAGAAACGGTTGTAAAAGGGAAAATCGAAAACATCAATTTCGAAAAGAAAATTAAACTTCAGCCTTTAGAAAAAAGAATGATTGTTTTTAAATCTTCGGAATTTAAACAGTTAAAAATCAAAAATCCGCGTTTGTGGTGGACGTATGAATTGGGAAAACCCAATTTGTACAATCTAACAATGTCTATTGAAACCAATAATAAAGTTTCGTTTTCAAAATCTACAAATTTCGGGATTCGTGAAGTCGAGGATTATTTGACTGCAAAAGGCTATAGAGGTTACAAATTAAATGGTGTTGAAGTTCTAATTAAAGGCGGCGGTTGGGTCGACGGAATGTTCCTGAATGATACTGAAGAAAAAGTAAAAGCGCAATTAGAATATGTAAAACAGACTAACATGAATACGGTTAGGATGGAAGGTTTTTGGGGAAATAGCGAGAGAATCTATGAAATGGCAGATAAAATGGGACTTTTGATGATGGTAGGATGGAGTTGTCAATGGGAATGGAAAGGTTATCTTGACAAACCAGAAGATGATTTTATGTCGATTAAAACTCCTGAAGACATGGATCTTATTATAAATTATACGCGCGATCACGTGAATTGGTTAAGAAATCACCCGAGTATTTTTGTTTGGGTTATGGGAAGTGACAAATTGCCGCGTCCAGAATTGGAAGCAAAATATAATGTTCTTTTTGAGGAAGTTGATCCTTCAAGACCGCTTTTAATGTCTTGCAAAGGAATGGATAGTTCTATTTCCGGAAAAACCGGAGTAAAAATGAATGGTCCTTACGAATATGTTTCTCCAAATTATTGGTTTTTGGATACAGAAAATGGCGGAGCTTTTGGATTTAATACTGAAACAGGTCCGGGGCCGCAAGTTCCTTCGCTTGAAGTTGTGAAAAGTATGATTCCCGAAGATAAATTATGGCCAATAAATTCGACTTGGGATTTTCACTGTGGGCGAAATGAATTTCAAACGCTTGATCGTTACACAAGTGCATTCAATAACAGATACGGAATTCAGAATAATGTTGAAGATTTTACTTTTAAAAGTCAGGCGTCAAATTTAGAATCGATGCGTTCCATGTATGAAGCTTTTGCTATAAACAGAAGCAACACGACGGGAATTGTTCAATGGATGTTTAATTCGCCTTGGCCAAAATTAATCTGGCAATTCTGGGATTATAATTTATTGCCAAATGCTGCTTTTTATGGTGCAAGATTAGGTGCGCGTCCGGTAAATATTGCTTATAATTATGGAGATAACGCCGTTTATGTAAGCAATCTAAACCCTGAGAAAACTAAAAATCTAAAAGCGCAATTAAAGATATATGATTTTAATGGAAAAGTAATTTTCGAAAAAGAAGAAACAGTTTCAGCAGATGGAAATGCTTCGGTTAAAGCTTTTGATTTACCGGATGATAAAGCGTATTCTAAAATTTATTTCTTGAAAATGAACTTATTAGACGAAAAAGGAAAATCAATCGCAGACAATTTTTATTGGTTATCGACTAAAAAGGATGTATTTGATTTTAAAAAATCAGATTGGATACATACGCCATTAATGGAACACGCTGATTTTAAAGATTTGGACAAATTACCAAAAGTAAAAATTGAAGCGCAACACACGATTAAAAAGGAAAACGATAAATATGAGGTTACAATAAAACTCAAAAATCCATCAGATGCTATCGCGTTTTTAATTGAGTTAAATATTGCCGGAGATGTTTCAGGAAAATCAATAGTTCCGGTTTTATGGGACGACAATTATATCTCATTAGTGCCAAAAGAAAGCAGAATAATCAAGGTTACTTTTCCAGTTTCTGCTTTAAAAGGCGAAAAACCTGTTTTTAAATACAAAGGCTGGAATGTAGAATAAAAACATCAGGATCATTTATATAAATAGCCGAATTAGCGCTATTAGAAATTACACGAATTAGAGATCTCAAAAAAACAGATTTCTTCTTCAAGAGGAAAACTCATGTCCAAATCTAAATTTTTAATAAATAAACAAACAAATGAAAACGAGTAAATTAACAGTAGGATTGGTGTTTCTGACCTTTTTTGTTATTTCTTTTTTGACTAACATTATGGGACCTTTAATTCCGGATATTATCAATAGTTACCATTTATCGCTTGGTATGGTTGGTTTTCTTCCGTTCTCGTTTTTTGCAGCTTATGGCGTAATGTCAACCTCAGCGGGAGTTTTGCTTGAGAAATACAGAGAGAAAAAAGTAATGGCATTTTCATTTCTGATAGCCGCTTTAGGTTCGCTATTATTTGGGTTGTTTCCGTACTATTCTATGGCGCTGGTTTCTTTGTTTTTAATCGGAATTGGAATGGCGGCTTTGCAAGTTGCAATTAATCCGTTATTGAGAGTTTCGGGCGGAGAAGAACATTTTGCGTTCAATTCTGTAATGGCACAATTATTCTTTGGATTAGCTTCTTTTTTAAGTCCGCTTGTTTATAGTTATTTGGTTACCAACATCAAACATGACGAAACAAATTCAAATGAGTTTCTGGAAATCTTATCAAAACTGGTTCCTGCAAATCTGAATTGGGTTTCCTTATATTGGATTTTTGCCATAACAGCACTTGCAATGGTTCTGATTATTTTGCTTTTTAAGTTTCCAAAATTTGAATTAGAAGAAACTGAAAAAGCAGGAACCTGGAGCGTTTACAAAGATTTACTTCGAAATAAAACCGTGCTTTTATTCTTCTTCGGAACTTTTGCATATGTAGGAACGGAACAAGGAATTGCCAATTGGATGTCAAAATTTCTAAGTGATTATCATGGTTATTCGCCTCAAACTGTTGGTGCGGAAACTGTCGCTTATTTCTGGGGACTTTTGACTGCAGGATGTCTTCTTGGTTTGGTTTTATTGAAATTTCTGGACAGTCGTAAAGTCCTTATTTTATTTGCCGCCGGAGCAATTATATGTCTTACGCTAGCATTATTTGGCTCAGCCAAAATTTCTCTTTATGCATTTCCAATTTCCGGTTTTGCCCTTTCGGTAATGTGGTCCGTCGTTTTTTCATTGGCTTTAAACTCTCTTAAAAACAATCATGGAGCTTTTTCAGGGATTTTATGTACCGGAATTGTTGGCGGAGCAGTTATGTCATTAATTATTGGGAAACTGGGCGATATAATTGGACTTAAATACGCAATGACAACTTTGTATATCACACTTGGATACATCTTAAGCATTGGTTTTTGGGCTAAACCTTTAGTAAATAATGCCACAATAAATTTAAAGAAAACAAAAGAAAATCAATAATTATATAAAGTAGTAAAGATGTCGGAAAGAAAGATCATAGGCGTTGACATGGGAGGGACAAAAATCCACACTAGCCTAATTTTAGGAAAAGAAATAATTTCCGAATGCATATTAGATACACCCGCCAAAGAATCTGAAAAAGTCGTTCTGGACAGATTAATAAAAGCCATAGAACAAGTTTATCAACCTGGTTGCGAAGGTATTGGTATTGGAGTGCCAAGCGTCGTAGACTGGAAAGAAGGAATTGTATATGATGTTGTTGCAATACCGTCGTGGAAAGAAGTTCATGTAAAAAAAATACTCGAAGATCATTTTAAAATTCCTGTATATGTCAATAATGATTCGAATTGTTTTGCGCTTGGCGAAAATTTCTTCGGAAAAGGAATTGATACAGCAAATTTTGTTGGAGTAACAATAGGAACCGGTCTTGGCAGCGGAATCATTATCGAAAACAAACTATATCAAGGCGTAAATACGGGAGCGGGAGAAATAGGAAGTATCTCGTATAAAGATGGAATTATAGAACAATATTGTGCGAGTGAATTTTTTATTTCCCGCGGATTAGATGGAGAAGAACTCTATTTGAAAGCCAAAAAAGGAGATCCCGAAGCTTTAGAAATTTTTAAAGATTACGGTAAAAATCTCTCTGAGGTCGTAAAAATAGTTTTATACGCTTACGATCCTGAAACCATAATTCTGGGAGGATCGATTAGTAACGCTTATGAGTTTTTTATTGATGCCGTTTGGCAGGGACTTCAGGATTTTATGTTTCCTGTTGAGCTCAAAAAACTCAAAATCGAAAAATCAGAACTTAAAAATAGTGCTGTATTAGGTGCCGCAGCATTAGTTTACAATTTTAACCTCGAAACAGCTTAGTGCATCATAAATAATCAATTTAACACATAGAAACATAGGTTATGGGTGTAAAAAAGAATACAAAAAGAAACACATTTCTTTCACATAGCCAACTCTGTGCGTTTGAAATAAGTGAAACACCTTTTGAGAGATTAAAGTCTATGTTTCAATGTGTTAAAATTAATTACAACCTGTGAATTTCTATTAAAAAAATAACTAAACAAAAACCAAAATTATTAACCAAAAAGATATTACGATGAAAAATAGTCTACAAAAAGGCTTAATGGTTATCATAACCATGCTATGTACCAGTTTGATGTATTCTCAAGATGTGTCAGGGCTGGTTTCAGATTCTAGTGGCCCGCTTCCCGGCGTTTCGATTATAGTAAAAGGAAGTAAAAATGAGGCTCAAACTGATTTTGACGGAAGATTTACAATTAAAAATGTTGGCAAAGGAGCAGTTTTAGTTTTTAGCTACATAGGTCTTAAAAATCAAGAAGTAAACGTTGACGGTAAAACCAAGATAAATGTAGTAATGGCGCAAGACCGCAGCGAATTAAACGAAGTTGTAGTCGTGGGATATGGAACTTCAAAAAAGAAAGATTTAACGGGAGCCGTAGATGTACTTTCGTCCAAAGATTTTGACGGAGTTTCGAATACTTCGCCAGCTTTATTGTTACGAGGTAAAGTAGCCGGAGTACAAATTACACAAAGCAGCGGAGAACCAGGTTCGGCAGTTACGATTCGTGTTCGTGGATCTTCTTCCGTTCGTTCTGGAAACGGACCTTTAATTGTGGTAGATGGCGTTCCGTTAAGCGGAGGCGATGTTTCTGCAGAAGGAGCTGATTTATTGGGAACATCTTCGGCAAAAAATCCTTTGAATTTTATAAATGAAGCCGATATCGAGTCTATTTCTGTTCTTAAAGATGCTTCGTCAACAGCAATTTATGGTGCGCGTGGAGCAAATGGAGTAATCGTTATTACGACTAAAAAAGGAAAATCAAATGTTCCGGAATTCAACTTTAGTACCTCAACACAATTTAGCAGAAAAGCAGGAAATTTTAATGTAATGAATGCTGATCAGTTTGTTGCGGCAAGCAAAGCTGCGGGCGTACCGTCGATTCCTGCAGATCCTGTTGCAGGAACTCCGGCAATTAATAATCAGGATTATGGAGGAAGAAATTACAATTGGGAAGATGCAGTTTTACAAAATGGATTAGCAGTAAACAATAGTCTATCTTTTAATTCGTCAAGCGAAAATTCGAACACAAGAGTATCTTTTTCTACGAGTAATAACAAAGGAATTGTAAAAAATACAGGATTAGACAAATACACAATTTCGTTTTTTAACTCCAATAATTTCTTTGATAAAGTATTAAAAGTAGATACAAAATTGCTTTACGCAGGTATAAATGATGAAACTACTTTGATAACAAATAATGCCAGTTATATTGGTAACGTTATTGGATCTGCATTATACTGGAATCCAACGCGACCAATTTATAACGCCGACGGACATTATAATGTGGTAAGCGAAACGTATCTAAATCCGGTACAATTGCTGAATTCTTATAAAGATTACACGAATACAAGTAAATTGTTAGGAAGCATAAATGCTGTTCTTAATTTGGGAAGTCATTTTAAATACAATTTCTTATTTGGAATAGAAACTTCAGCATCTACAAGAAAAAGCCAAATTTTGCCAACCATGCAAATACAAGGTGAAGCATTTTTTGGAACAGTTCCGGGATCAGATCCTGCCGTTACAAAATACGGAACAGCATCTATTCAGGGGCTTAATAACTTCAATAAAACATTCGAAAATAATATAAACTATACCAATAAATTCAGCGACAATTTTAACCTGAATGCTTTAGTTGGATATTCTTATTACTATTATCTGGCAAGTGGTTTTGTAACTTCGGGAAAAGGATATGACTTGGCGCAAACCAATTTGATCGATAATATCGAAGGCGGACTTCAGAATGAATTTAGAAGTAGTTCTTTTAAAAATGCTTCAGAATTGCAATCTTTTTATGCCAGAGCCGATGCTACTTTTTTCAAACAATATGTAATTACAGCAACAGTTCGTACAGATGGATCTACAAAATTAGGAGCGAATAACAAATACGGAACATTTCCGTCTATAGGTTTTGCCGATAACTTATTTCAGGATAAAGACGGAATGCTTAATAATTTAAAAATAAGAGCAAACTGGGGAATTACAGGAAATCAGGAATTTGCTCCAAACTCCGCAATCGGAAGAGCGAGTTACGGTAACAACGGAAATTTAAATATCGATACAAATGCAAATGATAATCTGAAATGGGAAACTACAGAATCATGGGGAATTGGAACAGATTTTACTTTGCTTAAATACAGATTAACAGGAACAATAGATTATTTCTACAGAGATACAAAGGATTTAATTTTTCCGGTTCCGCAAGCCTCAACACAACCGGGACCAAATACGCCACGTAACAAAAACTTACCAGGAAACTTAATCAATCAGGGACTTGAAGTTAGTTTAGATTATAAAATTATTGAAACCGAAAATATCTCTTGGGAAATTGGCGCAAATGCTTCCTTCCTTAAAAACGAAATGAAAAACTTTAGCGGAACTGTTGGAACAGGAGGTTTAAACGGACAAGGATTGGACGGCGCTTATACACAAGTAATCACGAATAATAAACCGCTTTATTCGTATTATTTATATGATTTTAAGGGATATGACGCCAGCGGAAATTCGATTTATACAAATGCTGCAGGACAGCCAGCCGGACTTGGAGACGCTTCTAAACAATTATTGAACAAACAGCCATTGCCAAAAATAAATTATGGTTTTTCATCAACATTTAAATACAAAGGATTTGATGCAGTAGTTTCATTCTACGGAGTTGCAGGAAATTATATTTATGATAATACACAAAATGCATACTTCTTTAAAGGAGCTTTTTTGGGAGGTCGAAATGTTACTGAAAAAGCAGCATATTCTGAACAAGCACAAGGAGATCCAAACTCGCCTTCGACTAAATTTTTGCAAAAAGGAGATTTCTTAAGAATGGGAGAATTAACGTTTGGATACACTTTTACAGGACCTTTAGTTGAAAGAATAAAATGTAAAAATGTACGTGTTTATGCAAACGGTTCAAACCTGTTATTGTTTACAAATTACACCGGATTTGATCCCGAAGTAGATATTAATAAACAAGTTAACGGAGTTCCTTCTGCAGGTATGGATTATCTGGCTTACCCAAGATCAAAAGGTATTGCTTTTGGACTTAACGTAACATTCTAATTTTAAAAACTATGAAAACTATCAATATTATAAAAAGTATTTTTTTCGTAAGTACACTGGTTTTAAGTGTTAGCTGTACGAATTTGAATGAAGAAATTTTAGACGGAATTCCTACCGGAGGAGAAAATGAGCCTGTAAACACAGCAGCTTTATTGCGAACTGCGTATCAGGGTTTAAGAAATTTTCAGGTTCAGGAACAAATGCATACGTTAAACGAAATGTCTACAGATGCATTAGTTGGGCCAACAAGAGGAGGAGATTGGGATGATAATGGTACGTGGAGACAATTTCATACACTAACCTGGACGCCTGATAATGTCGAGATCAGAAATGCATGGAATAGTTTATTGGCAAGTGTGTACGATTGTAATACGATTATCCAAAATTCTAAAGATCCGTCAGAGATTGTTCAGGCGCGTTTTTTAAGAGCGTTCTATTATTACAATGTTTTGGATTTGTACGGACAAGCGCCATATAGAGAACCGGGAACTCCATTGACAAGTGATCCTAAAGTTTGGACAAGAGCTGAAGCGACAGATTTTGTACGTACAGAATTAGAAGCTATTTTGCCAAATTTACCCGCACGTGTTGCTGGAGATGCAAGTATTGTAAATGAAGATGCAGGACATTTTTTATTGGCTAAAATTTACTTGAATCTTGCTGTTTTCAAAGCTGCAAATCCTGCCGGACCATATACTTTTGAAGCCGCAAATATGAATAAAGTTATTGCGCACGTTGAAGCCATAAAAAGTAGTTTAGCTGATTCGTATTGGGATAATTTTGTGCCGGACAATAACACTTCGCCAGAGATTTTATTCTCTTCAAAAAATGTTTTGGGAGATGGCGGAGCGCTTGGAGATTACTGGAGATACGGAATGCATTACAATCAAACACCAGATGGTTACAACGGTTTTTGTACTGTAGGCGAATATTATGACCGTTTTAATGCTGCCGATGATCGTCGTCAACATTCAACACCTGAAATTATTGCACATTTTGGAAACCCAATCGGATTTCAGTATGGACAAATGTATGCACCTGAAACTACAGATGAGGTTACCGGTGTAGTTACGCCAGGAGGAACAATTCCGTTAAAAGACAGAAACGGGAATCCATTATTCTTTACCAAAGAAGTAACGCTAATTCTTTCAGGACCAACGATTGAAACAGCCGGAATTAGAACTCAAAAATACCAACCGGATGTTAATAATCTAGACAATCCCGAAAACGACTTTATTTTAATGCGTTATGCAGATGCGTTATTGATGGAAGCCGAAGCAATTCTTAGAGGTGGCACTGCGTCAGGAAACGGTTCAGCTCAGGATATTATGGACAAAATTGCTGTTCGAACAGGAGTTCCTGCGCCAACGGCAACTTTAGAAAACTTGTTAGCAGAAAGAGGAAGAGAATTATGGTGGGAAGGCTGGAGAAGAAACGATTTGATTCGTTTTGGAAAATTTCTTGGACCAAGAGAATTGAAAAAGAATACTTCTCCGGAGAAATATTTATTGTATTGTCTTCCTTCAGATGCTTTGTTTAATTTGAATTTAAAACAGAATCCGGGATATTAAATGTAAATTTTCATGTTTAGCAAATTCGGTATGCAAAATCTTATTGGCAAAGGTTTTGTATATCGAATTTGTATTTTATCAATTTTCAACTTCAGTTTTCAGCTTTTGGAATTCTTCGTTTTTCAGGGTTAGAAATTCCATTGTAGAGAGAATATTACTGTGATTTAAAAGATTTAATGATTTTGGATCAGCATCACAGAAATCAAGAAATAACTCTTTTTCCTCGGGTTTTAATTTTAAATCTCTTGTAAAAAAAACATTAGGAACTGATTTTGCAACAAGTTTTTTAAAGCCATCATTTGGCGTTGTTACTTTAGATTCGTCTTTATCTTTTTTAAATAAATTCCTAATTCCGGTTATCATTCTGCCCATGTCCATACCACCTGCAATACTTCCGTCATTAACGCCGGTATATTTTTGTAAAGAAGCAGCATCTTTTTCAAGTTTTACTGCATCTAAATCTTTTTGAGAAATTTTAAAAGGAGTCATTTTTACATCCGTAATTATTACCTCATCCAATTCTTCGGGTTTTAGACTCAACCTTACTTCAAGATTGTCAGCCGCAATATTTTCTTTGGTAACCCTTAATCTTTTGAAGAAGTAATCTTTCGAAAAGAAAATCAAACTATCTTTTACATGTACTAAAATCGAAAATTCTCCAAGGGAATTTGTAGTTGTACTTGTTTTGGTAGTTTTATTAATAACCTCTACATTTTTTAGCGGATTATTTTGAAAAATAACCTTTCCGTGAAGTAATTTTTCAGTTTGAGAAATCGAAAACTGATACGTTAAAAAAGAAATTGCAGTAAGTAATTTTACTTTCATTTTGAGAAATTGGTTAGATTTTATTTAGTTTTTAAGCTCACTTTTTAGTTTCTGAAATTCTGTGTTTTTAGCGTATAGAAAATCCATTGTAGATAGAACATTTGCGTTATCTAAAAGTTTTTTAGATCTCGGATCAGCATCGCAAAAATCAAGAAACAATTCTTTTTCTTCAGGCTTTATTTTTAAATCGTTGATAAAAAAGGCAGGCGAGCAAGAAGCCAAAACCAGTTTTTTGAAGCGTTGGTCAACTTCGATTGTTTTCTTCGGTCTATCAAAAATAGCGTGACTGTAATTTATTGCTTTATTAATTTTTCCGTCATAAACATTAACCCTTGAAGTTACATCATCAAATTGCTTACGAATTTTAATTTTCCTTATTTCGTCTCTGTTATAAGCATTATCAATGATTTTAGGAGCTTTAATATTCGTCATTATAATAACGTCATCTAATTCTTCAGGCTTTGGAGCCATATTGACAATTAGAGCATTGTTTTCTATATCTTTAGCTGAAAGCTTTAATCTTTTAAATAAATAGTTTTTAGAGAAAAATATAAGGCTATCCTGAGGTTTAACCAGAATCGAAAACTCTCCCCAATCATTTGTTCTGGTACTAGTTTGAGCAGTTTTATTGATTACTTCCACATCTTTGAGTAAGATTGTTTCCGAATGAACTTTTCCTTTTAGGAGTTTTTCAGTTTGAGAAATCGAAAGTTGATACGTGAAAAAAGAAATTGTGGTAAGTAATTTTACTTTCATACAGGATTAATTAGTTGAAAGTAAAATTATTAGAATTGTCTTAACTAAAACTTAGCAAATATGTAAATTCTTGTTAATAGATTTTTGCGTAGATGAGGTTTTAGATTAAGTTTTCAGTTAATCAGATTATGATTGAAAACTGCGACTGAATACTCTTTACAATATCTCAAGTAAATCTGAAGGATTATTTAATACCAATTTTGCGCCGGTTGCGATTAGTTCGTCTTTTGTTCTGTAACCCCAGGAAACTCCAACCGGAAACATTTTAGCATTTGTTGCAGTTAAGATGTCGATATCTGAATCGCCTACAAAAAGAATTTCATCTGTTTTTAAGTTCCAGCTTTTGCTTATTTCGATCGCTTCAAACGGATTTGGTTTTTTAAGTGATTCCGTACTTAAACCAATTGCAGCATCAAAATAATCAGGGAATATTTCGGCTACGATTTTTTTGGTAAGTTCATCTGCTTTATTCGAAAAAACAGCTAATTTGAAATCTTGCGATGCCAAATGATCTAATAATTCAATAATACCATTATAAGGTTTTGTTTTTAGCGTGCAAATCTCGCGATATTCCGTAATCATGTTTTGAAAACTGATTTCGATCTCACGTTCTGTATTATTTGATGCCGGCAAAGCTTTACTTACCAAATTTCGTAAACCGCTTCCAATAAAATATTGATAATCATCATACGAATGCGTTGGAAAATTTAGTCTTTGTAGTATTGTATTCATTGCATCAGAAATGTCTTCCAATGAATTTACCAACGTTCCGTCCAGATCAAAAATAACACCTTTAAATTTCATTATATTATATATTATTTGCCAAAATAAAACCGCTTGTCCATGCATTCTGAAAGTTAAAACCTCCCGTAATAGCATCTATATTTACAATTTCTCCAGCAAAATAAAGATTTTGATGCAGTTTGCTTTCCATAGTTTTAAAGTTGATTTCTTTTAAATCGATTCCGCCAGCAGTTACAAACTCTTCTTTGAAAGTGCTTTTTCCGTTTACCTGAAATTTTGCTTTTGTCAATTGAGAAGCTAGATTCTGTAATTGGTTTTTAGATAAATCTGCCCATTTCGTTTCTGCTTCAATTTCAGAAGCTAAAACCAGACTTTCCCATAAACGATTTGGGAAATCAAAAGGAGATTTTTTCGAAACTGCTTTTTTAGCATGTTCCTGTTTTAAGTCTTTCAGAATTTTTTCGGCATCTTCTGTATCAACATCATTTAACCAATTTACGAAAATGGTAAACTGATAATTTTTATCGAATAAAATACGAGCGCCCCAAGCCGAAAGTTTTAGAATTGCAGGACCGCTCATTCCCCAATGTGTGATTAATAAAGGTCCGGTTGATTCTAGTTTTGTATCTTTTACGTTTACGGTAACTTGTGCCGCAACGCCGGGCAATTCTTTTATTCTTGGATCTTTTATGTTGAATGTAAATAGGGAAGGAACCGGACTTACGATTGCGTGTCCTTGCGTTTGCAGCATTTCCCAAATTTTAGGATTACTTCCTGTTGCCAAAACTAATTTTTCTGTAGCATAGTTTTCATCCTGCGTATCGATTTTCCAATGATTTTCGGCTTTAAAAATCGATTGAACACTTTGTCCAGTCAAAACTTTAATACCTAATTTTCCCGTTGCTTCCAGGAAACAATCTATAATAGTTTGAGAGGAATTCGAAACCGGAAACATTCTTCCGTCGTCTTCGATTTTTAATTCAACACCATGTTTTTCGAACCATTCAATTGTATCGCCGGAACAAAATTGATGAAAAGGACCACGAAGTTCTTTCTCGCCACGCGGATAAAATTTAACCAATTCATTTGGCTCAAAACAAGCGTGTGTTACATTGCATCTTCCGCCACCGGAAACGCGGACTTTAGAAAGCACTTCTTTTCCTCTTTCTAAAATGGCAATTTTCAGTTTCGGATTTTTCTCTGCAATATTAATCGCTGTAAAAAAACCTGCAGCGCCTCCGCCAACAATAATTATGTCGAAATTTTTAATCATATTTTTATTTACGACGTCAAAATATCTTTGTCAAAGTTTAAAACTTTGACAAAGATTCGGACAGTCGATTTTATAGTTTATCCGGAAAATCAGAGATAATTCCGTCTACGTTGTAGCTTTTTATTTTTTGAATGTCTTCTGCTGTATTTACTGTCCACGGCAAAACCTGAAATCCTTTTTCTTGTATTTTTTTGGTGTTTTCCAAAGTCAACAATTGATAATCAGGATTGATGGCGCTTGCTTTTATTCCTTCGGCGAAAGCCAAAGCTTTATCCAGATCTTCCTCTGTCAAAACTCCAATGGCAATTTTTGGATTTAGATTGTGAACTTCCTCTAAAAAAATCCATTCAAAACTTGAAATAATAAAATTTTCATAATTCCAGTTTTTATCCGAAATATATTCTTCAATCAAGGCCACAACTTTACTTGCTGTTCCGACACCTTTTAACTCGACATTGATTAGACATTTTTTGTCTATCAAATCAAAAACTTCAATTAAAGTTGGAATTTCGAGTTTGCCGTCAATCAAAAACGATTTCAATTCGGACAAAGATAATGTATTTACAAAGCCTTTCCCGTTCGTAGTTCTGTCGATGGTTTCGTCGTGAATAACCACGATATGTCCGTCAGCGCTTAAGTGAACATCGAGTTCGATTCCGTCAGCATTTAATTCTAATGCTTTTTGGAAAGCTTTTAAAGTATTCTCGGGTTCGTATCCGGCACCGCGATGTCCTATTTTTAGCATAATTTGAAGGATTTAACCGCAAAGGTCGCAAAAAATAGATTTGCTATGTGTAGTTTTACCGCAAAGTGCGCAAAGTTTTTTGTGTAAGTGATTTTATAAAACACAAAGTTCGCAAAGCTTTGTGTTGATTTAGCTTTGCGAACTTTGCGTTTATTAAGATATTACCAGATAAAATCCTTGCGAGCTTTGCGGTTAAATTTTTTCCAATAAAACAACATCAAAATCACTATCAATAGTAACTTTTCCATCTATAACTTCAGCTTCCTGATTAGAATAAGTATCTCTTAATTTTGTTCCGTTTTGGAAGATAGAATTAACGGGAAGTTCTTTTTTGCCTTTCGGTAAATCTAGACCAATAACGACTTTATCTTCGAAAGTTTCTTTGCTAAATCTTCTCGAAAAAACATAAGGTTCGCTACTAATCTGAGTATGAATTCCGGCACCAACTGCTGGATGATTTCGTCTAAATTGCCCTAATTTCTGCCAATGCAAAAGTGTTTTTTGTACTTCAGAATTATTCTGAATATCATCCCAATTCATGTTTGAACGTAATGTCGCATCGCCTTGTGTGCCTTCAATAACCAAAGATCTGCTAGATTCATCACCATAATAAACCTGAGACATTCCAGGTGAAAGCAATAATTTAGTTCCGGCTTCGATACCTTTTACTCTGTTTGCATCAAAAGGTTGTCCATCATCGTGTGACGACATATAATTTAAAACCGAATATCCTTTTAAGTCATTGTTTAAAGCATTTGAATATTTCGAAAATAAACCTTCATAATTATTCTGAGCAGCATTCCATTTAAATTCAAAATTGATCATGCTATTAAAACCATTCTGAAAGTAATTTACTTTTCGATCTCCAAAATCATAATCTTGTCCGCCGCTGATTCCGTAACCGTAAACTTCGGCAATTGTATAAAATGGGTTTTGATCTAAAACTTCTTTTGGATGGTTTTTCTTCCAGGTTTCGAAAGCGTAATCACATTCTTTTTTAAAGTCAGACCAAACGTTTTCATCTGTATGTTTTACAGTATCTCCGCGATAACCATCAACGCCAAATTCGGTAATATAATCGGTTAGCCATTTTATGATGTAATATTTAGGCGTTCTTGGATAATTTGTTCTTTTGAAAAACTCATCCAATGAAGCAATTTCTTTCTCATATCGACCTTCTTTTTTCCATTTTTCGATTAAAAAAGGAGGTAATTCTACTTCTTGCGTACTCTCAGTTCTCACATCCGGAAGATTCTCTACCAAAGTACACATCGTAGTATTTTCGAATGATTTATAGTCGCAAACAACACCAGTTCGAACCCAGTCTGAAGGCCAAACAGGATCTTCGGGAGTTACAGGTCCGGTATGATTGATTACGCCGTCGAGAACAATTCGGATGCCTTTTTCGTGTGCTTTTTTTACCAGATTCGCAAGATCTTCTTTAGTTCCAAAATTTGGATCTAAAGCAGTCCAGTCTCTTGCCCAATAACCATGAAAACCATAACTAAGACCAGTTCCTTCGTCAACTCCATCATGAATTTGCTCTACAATTGGCGTAAGCCAAATCGCATTGATTCCTAGTTTTTCGAAATAACCGGATTCAATTTTCTTGGTAATTCCAATGATATCTCCACCTTCAAAACCACGGAGTTTTCCCGGAGTTTTGGTTCGGTTGAAGTTTAAATCGTTAGAAGGATTTCCGTTATAAAAACGATCGGTAAGTAAAAAGTAAACATTTGCTCCTTCCCATACGAAAGGCGTTTTCGAAGTATTTTCGTGATTCATTGTAACTGATTTAGAGCCAGAACAACTCGTGATTAAGAATACTAAAGATAAAAAAAGGAAAGTGTATTTTTTCATTTATTCTAAATTTAACAAGCATTTATAATTTGACTAATAAAAAAATTCCGCCACGAATTCACGAATTTATTTCTTCAATAAGATGGTAAATAATAATTCGTGAATTCGTGGCGGAAAAACTTTGTGTAGACGCACTGCTGTGCGCCTCTACAATACATACTGTCGCAAACAATATTGCGAACTTTGCGCTTGTCCTTGCGAACTTTGCGGTTAAGCTTTATTCCAATTCTAAAACCACTGCTGATTTTGGTTCTAAAGTAATTTCAGAAGCTAAATCGAATGTTTTTCCTGTGATAACATCTTTTCCGGATTTAAAGTTTTTGATGTTTTCTTTAAAGCGATTTGTTTTGATAGTTTGTTCTTTTGCATTGTTATTAAAAACGACCATTACGGTTTTTGCATCGGTATATCTAAAATAAACATAAGTGTTGTTTTCCGGAATATAATGTGTCATTTTCCCGAAGTGAACGGCTTCATTCGATTTTCTCCAAGTGAATAATTTAGAAGTAAAATCAAAGAATTTGGCTTGTTCAGCATTTCTTCCTGCTGCGGTAAATGCGTTGTTTTTGTCGCCATTCCATCCGCCTGGAAAATCCTGACGAATATCTGCATCGCCTTTGCCTTTATCGCCGCCCATTCCAATTTCTGAACCATAATACAATTGCGGAATTCCACGAATCGTTGCTAATAAAGTCATGGCAAGTTTGTATTTTGGAAAATCATATTTAAAGTTATGATTCATACGATCTGTGTCATGATTTTCGGCAAAAACCAAAATACTATTTGGGTTTGGATATAAATAATCCATTGCAAAATTGTTGTAGAATTTAATCAATCCGTTATCCCAGCTTGGTTCATTTTCATTGAAAGCAGAATTGATTTGATCTTGCAAAGTAAAATCCATTACAGTTGGTAAATTCGAATTGTAATTTTCGATCGCACCAATTTTACTGTCTTTTTGCCAAAAAGCTAAACTCGCCTGATTGTGCATCCAGATTTCACCTACAATATTAAAATTAGGATATTCGTTTGTAATCGATTTTGCCCAATTTGCCATTGCAGTTTTATCAGAATAATTATAAGTGTCTACTCTGAATCCGTCAAGGTTAGCAAATTCAATCCACCAAATAGCATTTTGCGTTAAGTATTTTGCAACTAGAGGATTTCTTAAATTCAAGTCCGGCATTGAAGGAACGAACCAACCGTCAACACAAACTTCCTGATCTATTTTGGATGCATGAGTATCTGGAATTACTTCACGTCTGTGGTGCGTTTGTGTGAAATTTTCGAATTGATTGAACCATGTTTTAGTCGGGATATCACTCATCATCCAGTGTGTAATTCCCCAGTGATTGGTAACATAATCCATGACCAATTTCATGTCTTTTTTGTGCATTTCTGCCGAAAGACGTGCATAATCGTCATTGGTTCCGTAACGCGGATCTATTTTGTAAACATCAGATTGTCCGTAAGTGTGATACGAATGTTGTTTGTCGTTGTCTTCGCATAAAGGCGTGCTCCAGATTGTGGTTGCGCCAAGTGACGAAATATAATCAAGGTTTTTGATAATTCCTTCGATATCGCCGCCGTGACGACCGCTTGGATCCTGACGATTTCCTTTTTCTGTTAAAGAAGCATTGCTATCGTTTTTAGGATTTCCGTTAGCAAAACGATCCGGCATGATTAAGTAAATCATATCCGATGCATCGTAACTTTTTCTATCTGCCGAATTTGCTCTTCTTTCTTTAAGGGAATATTTCTGTGTAAAGGCAACTTTGTTTTTGGTTTTGAAAGAGAAAACCAATTCAGAAGCTTTTAGGTTTTGCGTATCAATTGTAACGAAAAGGTAGTTTGGATTTTCGGTTTTTTCTACATTTTTAATCACCACATTATTAGAAACAGAAGCTTCATATTGTGCGATATTTTTTCCGTAGAACATAATTTGTAGTTCCGGATTTTTCATTCCGGCGTACCAAAATGGCGGTTCTACTTTCTGGATTTGCGCTTTCGCGGAAGCAGAAAAAAGCAAAACCATTAAAATTAATTTATAGATATAGTGGTTTATTTTTAGGTTGTTCATAATAGTTTTAAGGTTTATTATAAATATCTGAAAGGTTGATTTCGCTAATATTTATAGTGTTCTTTAATTTTTTTGAGATTAACCTCGAAAAAACTCTTAAGAATGTTTTAGTCACAGGGAATTCCAAATAGATCTAAACCATTCACCCAGAATTTTTTTATAGGTTTATCTTTTTTTACGATATAGATTGTTCTTCCGGGGAAATTACATTTGCTTTTATCAGGATATTTTCCCCACATAAAATCATCGTTATACGCAAAATAAGCATCTCCAACATTGGCAAATATTTTTGTTTTAATGCCGTCTTTATAATCATAGTTTTTGCTTTCCTTTTCTTCAAATGCCCTTACTTTTTTCTCAATATCAAAATAGTTGTTCTGATAGTTTATTTTTAATAACTGTTTTGAGCAAATAACAGGTTTCCCGTTTTTAGCGGTGTCAAAATTTTCAATTGGAAAAGCAATAATATTGGTTCGGCATTCATCAAGTCCGCAAACTACGTTGTTGATCGTTACTTTCGAAAATCCCTTTGTACCATAAACGTAATAACTCTTATCGGCAATCTTTTTAATCTCACGTTCTAATGTTTTACTTTTAATAAGTTTGAAACTTCCTAACGTATCGTAATATTCAAAGTTTCGGACTTTAGTAGTGTCTTGTTCTAAAACATTGTATAAAGAATCTTTGGCATTTACCTGATTGAAAATTTTATCAAATTCAGCTCCTTTATAAGTTTCTTCCTCATTAAGATTCACCACAATTGCGGTTGTTGTTTTTGATAAATTATAAACACAAAAAAGCGTTTTATCGATATCAATTTTATCTAAAGAGTCTGACTTTTTATTTTCGGTACTTGGTTTAAGGATTTTTTCGTTTTTCTGATTGCAGGAAAGAAGTAGAAGGCTTAAAAATAAACTTATAACGTTTTTCATTTTATATTGATTTGATTAATGCAATTTAAATTTCCGTTATCGTTTTGGAAACCTTGCAATCCAAATATAGCAATCTTAAAAAAAAGACAAGTAATTTTGGGGAAAATCACTTGTCTTTGAAAAAATTATTTAGTTTCGATAATGCTTATTGCATAACCTCCGCCAGGAGCAGATAACTGCGATAATTTTGATTTATTTGTTACTGCAATTTTCTTGATAGTATAAGCTTGCGGATTTGTTTTGTAATGCGCATCTTTTGCATCAGCATAAATTGTAGCGGTATATTTTTTACCTTTTTCAAGGAAACTGAAATCGATGTTTGATGTACGAGGAGTTTCTCCGTTTACGTTTCCTACGAACCAATTGTTTGTTCCTTTTGCTTTACGGGCAACCGTGATATAATCTCCTGGTTCAGCCTCGATATATTTACTTTCTGACCAATCTACAGCGACATCTTTAATGAATTGGAATGCATCTGGAAAACGGTTGTAATTCTCCGGAGTATCAGCTGCCATTTGCAACGGGCTATACATTGTAACGTATAATGCTAATTGATTACAAATTGTACTGTTTACATGAGATTTGTTATCAGGATTCATTTTGCTGATATCCATTTCGAAGATTCCAGGGGTGTAATCCATTGGTCCGCCAATTAAACGTGTAAATGGTAAAACGGTAACGTGATTTGGTTTAGAACCCCCAAAAGCTTGGTATTCTGTTCCTCTTGCAGCTTCGTTTCCAATTAAGTTAGGATACGTTCTGCAAATTCCAGTTGGACGAACTGCTTCGTGAGCATTCACCATAATTTTATAATCAGCTGCTTTTTCAATTGCATATTGATAATGGTTTACAATCCATTGATCGTAGTGGTTTTCACCACGAGGCAAAATATCGCCAACATATCCGCTTTTTACAGCGTCATATCCGTTGTCTTTCATGAATTGGTACGCTTTGTCCATATGACGCTCGTAGTTACGAACTGAACCTGAAGTTTCATGGTGCATGATGATTTTTACACCTTTAGATTTTGCGTATTCGTGCAAACCTTTTACATCAAAATCAGGATAAGGTGTTACGAAATCAAAAACATAATCTTTTGAATGTCCAAACCAGTCTTCCCAACCTTCGTTCCAACCTTCGACTAAAACGGCGTCGAAACCATTTGCAGCAGCAAAATCAATGTATTTTTTTACGTTAGCATTGTTTGCTCCGTGCGTTCCGCTTGGTTTTGCTTTTGAAAAATCAGAAACTCCCAATTGTACCGTTGGGAAATCGTTTGTGTATGACCAAGTGCTTTTTCCTGTAATCATTTCCCACCAAACCCCAACGTATTTTACTGGTTTAATCCAAGAAGTATCGTCAATTTTTGATGGATCATTTAAGTTTAAAGTCATTTTTGAAGCTAAGATTTCTGTAGCATTATCGCTTACCATAATCGTTCTCCAAGGCGAGTGACTTGGCGCTTGCATATATCCTTTATCTCCTTTTGCATCTGGCGTTAACCAAGATTCGAAAATCATGTTTTTGTCATCAAGATTCAAGTGCATACAAGAATAGTTGATCAAAGCTGCTTCGTGCAAGTTGATGTAGATTCCGTCAGCAGTTTTTAACATCAAAGAAGTCTGAACTCCTGTTGGTGAAAAGTTCTTTTGAGAAACATTTGCTGTATATGCTTTTTGAGATAATCCTCTAATTTCAGATAATTTAGATTTTGTATAATCGTATTCCTGAGTATCATAATCTCCCGGAATCCAGAAAGCTGTGTGATCTCCAGCCATTGCAAACTGAGTTCTTTCTTCTTTGATTACGAAATAAGTAAGATTCTTTTGAGCCGGAAATTCATATCTAAATCCAAGTCCGTCATCAAATAAACGGAAACGAATTATGATTTGTCTGTCAGTTCCTTTTTGATTTAAAGTAACCGCCAATTCATTATAGTGATTTCTAATATTGTCTACTTCACCCCAAACCGGTTTCCAGTTTTCGTCAAAAGTCGATGTTTTTGTGTCTACAACTGTAAAATCATTCAATAAAGATTTTTTGTCATCTTTAAGTTCAAGACCTAATTTACTGGTTTTTACAACTTCTTTATTTTTGTATTTTAAATTGTAAGTTGGAGTTCCGTCATTTTGAAGCGAAAATTCCATTACGAACTTTCCTTCGGGAGATTTTAATTGTTGCGCTTTTGCAATCGAGCTAAAAGCAAACAAGATTAAACTTGCGAAAAATAAGTTTTTCATGTTTTTTAGTTTTAAGGGTATTGTAATTTAATTTATTTGTACAAATTTACTTGCAATTACAGGATTTCCGTTAACGACAATTGTTAAATCCTGTTCGCCATCTACTGTAAAAGTGGTTTCGTTGTGATTTACAGCAACTTTCAGAATTTGATTTCTAAAGTTGATTTTAAACGAATAACCTTTCCATTCTTTTGGAATTTTTGGAGCAAAATGAAGCTGATCATTTTTCACACGCATTCCGCCAAAACCTTCTACAATACTCATCCAAGTTCCGGCCATTGAAGTTATGTGACAACCTTCTTCGACTTCTTTATTATAATCGTCAAGATCAAGACGAGAAGTTCTTAAATAGAAAGTATATGCCATATCCATTTTGTCCAGATGTGCAGCCTGAATCGAGTGCACGCAAGGCGAAAGTGAACTTTCATGAACCGTAAATGATTCATAAAATTCGAAATTTCGTTTTAATTCTTCTTTAGAAAAATGATCTTCGAAGAAATAAAAACATTGCAAAACATCGGCTTGTTTGATGTAAGGCGAACGTAAAACTCGATCCCAAGACCATTTCTGGTTGATTGGTCTTTGCGATTTATCTAAGTCTTTTACAGGAACTAAATCTTTGTCTAAGAAACCGTCTTGTTGTAAATAAATACCTAATTCCTTAGAAGTAGGGAAGTACATATCGTCAGCCACTTTTTTCCATTCCTGAATTTCATTAGCCGAAAGGGTTACTTTTTCTAATACACGTTTGTGATCTGCAGGATATTCTGTTGCAACTTTATTAATTTGTTCTGTTGCATAATCAATACACCATTTTGCAATATAATTGGTGTAGAAATTATTGTTGATGTTGTTTTCGTATTCGTTTGGACCTGTAACTCCAAGAATCACATATTGATTTTTCTCTTTAGAGAAAGAAGCTCTTTGGTGCCAGAAACGTGCAATTCCAATTAAAACTTCCAGACCTTTTTCAGGAATATAAGAGTAATCTCCGGTGAAACGATAATAGTTATAAATCGCAAATGCAATCGCACCATTTCTGTGAATTTCTTCATGTGTGATTTCCCATTCGTTATGGCATTCTTCTCCATTCATGGTAACCATTGGATACAAAGCCGCGCCATTTTTGAAGCCTAAATTGTCTTTGGCATTTTCGATCGCTTTATCCAATTGATTGAAACGATACGTCAATAAGTTTCTCGCAACTTGCTGATCTTTTGTCGCCATATAAAACGGAATGCAATATGCCTCAGTATCCCAATAAGTTGATCCGCCGTATTTTTCTCCTGTAAAACCTTTTGGTCCAATATTCAAACGAGAATCTTTTCCTAAATAAGTTTGGTTCAATTGAAAAATGTTGAAACGAATTCCTTGTTGTGCTTTTACATCGCCATCGATTGTAATATCTGACATTTCCCAGATTTTACTCCAAGCCTCAATTTGATTTTGAAGTAAAGTATCGTATCCTAAATTAACGGCAGCTTTTATTGCTTTTTCGGCTGCAGCCAAAGTGTTTTCGTGGTTTAAAGAAACAGTATAACCACCAATTTTCTGAATTGATGAGGTTTGTCCTTTTGCGATAATCGTTCCGTAAGTAAACTGAACTTTATCTGTTGTTGAATCGATTGTTGAAGGTGAAATATTTACGTTTTCTCCATTTGCAAAAATCGTATTGTGCATGAAAGTCGTAACTTTAAAATGCGTTTTGAAAGTTTGCGCGGTTACAAAAGCGTCACTATTTGATTTTTTTACTTCTAATGGTTCCCAGAATTTTTCTTCCCAGTTTGCATCTTCGTTCGTTACACCAGCGTCAATATAAGGTTTGTAAACGATCTTGGCGTCTTTGTTTAAAGGCGTAATTTCGTATTTGATAATTCCTGCTTCATCCAGATCCAAAGAAAGAAAACGACGAACGTTTACCGCAATTTCGGTTCCGTTTTTCAACGTAGCTTCAAAAGAACGATTGTACCAACCTTCTTTCATATTCAATTCTCTGCGAAAGTTTTTAACTTCGGTACAAGTATTTAAATCTAAGTTTTCTTCGTTGATTTCTACGTCAATTCCAATCCAGTTTGGAGCGTTTAATACTTTCGCAAAATATTTTGGATATCCATTTTTCCACCAACCCACTTTGGTTTTATCCGGATAATAAATTCCTGCGATGTAACTTCCCTGAAAAGTTTCACCAGAATAGGTTTCTTCAAAATTGGCGCGTTGTCCCATCGCACCGTTTCCGATACTAAAAAGACTTTCGGACGATTTTACTCGTTCGGCATCAAATCCTTCTTCAATGATGGACCAGTTGTCCGGTTTTATATAATCTTGATTCATTTGTTCAATTAGATAATGTGGCAATTTGATAATGTGTCAATTTGAAAATGTGCCAATTTGATAATTAAATAATTATTTGTTTTGGGTTATTTCTAATTTTATTTTATCCTTAATTGCTCGTTGTTTTACTATTTTACTTTTTTAATTAGATGATTTATATTTTTAAATTATCCGTTTGATTTGTGACAATTAGTCAATTAAATAATTCCAGTTTAGGAAATTATCTCATTTTCTAATTGATAAGTTTCTCGATAAAACTTGAGTCGATTTCGGTAAAATCTTTAAAAATATAATCAGCTTCATGCAAAATTGTTTCCTCACCAATTCCCACACTTACCATTTCTGCAATATTTGCTGCCTGAATTCCGGCAACAGAGTCTTCAAATACGATTGAATTTTTTGGATCAATTTTTAATAATTGAGCCGCTTTTAAGAAAACTTCCGGATCTGGTTTGGCATTGGTAACGTCGTTTCCGTCAACAATAACATCGAAATACGAAAGGATTCCTGTTTTTTCAAGGATTGGTCGGGCATTTTTACTCGCTGAACCTAACGCAATTCCTTGGTTTTTTTCTTTTAATAGTTGTAGAATTTTAAGTACTCCTGGAAGAATCTCGCTTTCGTCCATGTCAACTAAATAAGATAAGTAATCTTCATTTTTTTGAATCAACCATTTGTCTTTGTCTTCTTGTGAAGCCTGAACATTTCCTAATTCAAGAATTATATCTAACGAACGCACGCGACTTACTCCTTTTAGTAATTCGTTGTTTTCGAGTGTAAAATTTATATTTAATGCTTTTGCAATTTTCTGCCAAGCTAAAAAGTGGTATTTAGCGGTGTCAACGATCACTCCATCAAGATCGAAGATGAATGCTTTTTTATTATTCATGAATTTCAATTTTAGTTCTGCTATTTACTCTAAGGGTAAGTAATCCGGCAAATATCATAGATACTCCTCCGATAATTAAGGCGTATATTGGTTCGTTATGAAAGAATTGTTTAATTACAAAACCTAATATAGTGGCGGCAACAATTTGTGGTATTACGACAAAAAAGTTAAAAACGCCCATATAATAACCCATTTTTGCTGCCGGTAAAGCGCCGGATAACATGGCATAAGGCATTGATAAAATACTTGCCCATGCAATACCAACTCCCAACATTGGAAGTATTAGCATTTGTTTATCACCAATAAAATAAATCGAAATTAAACCAACACCTCCAGCGCATAATGCGATTAAATGTGTTACTCTAACGCCTACTTTTTTTGCAATAATTGGTAATAAAAAGGCAACTGCAGCGGCGATTCCGTTATAAACTGTGAATAGTACAGAAACCCAATCTGCGGCATCATTGTATACTTTTGATGTTGTATCTGTTGTGCCAAAAATGTGTTGTGTAACGGCTTGCGTGGTATAAATCCACATAGAAAATAAGGCAAACCAAGAGAAAAACTGAACCCAAGCCAGTTTTTTCATTGTGGTTGGCATATTCAATAAATCAGTCATAATGATTGTAAAACCATTATTGATTTGAGAACTTCTTAATTGTGAGGCAATCATGAATAAAACTCCCATGAAAATTAAACCTACAAACAAAATATAAAGTTCTACGGCAAGACTATTTTCGAAAATCAAAAAGGAAACTAATGCGCCAATAACGGTCAATAATATCCCGATAGACAATTGTCTTTTGATGTTACTTTTAGATTCTGTTTCCGGATTTAGGATAAGATCTTCCTTGTCTTTTTTGCTTTGCGCTTCAAAAGCATGAAGTTCTTCGGGTGTATATTCTGTTGTTTTAAAAACGGTCCATAAAACGGAAAGTAAAAAAACGATTCCGCCAATATAGAAAGACCATTTTACTGAATCTGGAATAATTCCTTCGGGAGCTGTATTGCTTACGCCAAAAACATTTGTAAATAAATAAGGCAAAACAGAACCTACAACGGCGCCGGTTCCTATAAAGAAACTTTGCATTGCGAAGCCTAAAGGGCGTTGTTTTTCGGGTAAATTATCGCCAACAAAGGCACGAAAAGGTTCCATTGAAACGTTTATCGACGCATCCATTATCCATAAAGTTCCTGCTGCAATCCATAAAGTTGGAGAGTTGGGCATAATGAATAATGCGATTGAAGATAAAATTGCTCCAATTAAAAAATAGGGGCGACGTCTGCCTAAACGAGTCCAGGTTCTATCGCTAAAGTAACCAATTACGGGTTGAATTATTAATCCTGAAACGGGAGCTGCAATCCATAAAATCGGGATTTCGTCAATTTTAGCGCCTAGTGTTTCAAAAATTCTTGAAGTATTTGCGTTTTGCAGTGCAAAACCAAACTGTATTCCTAAGAAACCAAAACTCATGTTCCAAATTTCCCAGAAACTTAATTTACGCTTTTCCATTATCGTAATTAAATAATTAATTAGACGATAAGCGCTTTGCTTATCAAAACTTACTTATGGTTTCGAAGTAAAAGTAAAAGCTTTGAGCAGGCGTAAAAGTATTAATTATTTTTTTATTTATGCTAACAAAAAAGTCATAAATGTTATTTATGACTTTAGAATATGTTGATTTTAAGAATTTTAGTCAGTAGATTCTCGTTGTATTAGATGTGTTTCGATAACTTCGGTAGTATAATTTTCGTTTTCTTCATCGTCATCGTCATGTTCGGCTTCGAGTCTTTCGATCAGCATTTTAGCCGCTTTATTTCCCATTTTTTCTCCACTTTGACTTACTGTTGTAATACTTGGCGTTGAGTATTTTGAGATAATTCCGTCCGTAAAAGCAATTACTGCTAAATCTTCGGGAACTTTTAATCCCATTTTTGATGCAGTTTTGATAATTGTTACGGCAAAAAGCTCGTTTACAGCAAAAACAGCATCAAAAGCTCTGTCGTGTAAAAGCTGACTAATTGTGATTTCGCAGGTATCGACGTCTTCAATTTTTATAATTAAATCTTCATTGAATGGTAATCCATTGTCGAGAAGCGCTTTTTCGTAACCATCGGTTCTCAATTTTCCAACGCTTACATAATCTACGGTTGTTACTAAAGCGATCTTTTTTCGGCCATTATCAATCAAGCTTTGAACGGCTTCGTAAGCAGCAGCTTTATCATCAATAATTACTTTATCGCATAAAATATCATTGGTAACGCGGTCGAACATTACAACGGGCATTCCCTGATTAATAACCTCTGTAATATGATGAAAATCGCCTTTATATTGGGTTTCTTTAGAGAGTGACATGATAAAACCATCGATACTTCCGTTGGCTAACATTTCCATATTCAGGACTTCTTTATCGAATGAATCATCAGATAAACAAATCACAACGCTATAACCATTTTCGTTAGCAACTTGCTCGATTCCGTTGATTACAGTAGAGAAAAAATAATGTACAATTTCCGGAATGATAATACCAATACTTTTGGTTTTCCGATTTTTTAAACTAAGGGCGATATTGTTGGGCTTATAGTTGTAAAACTTTGCAAAAGCCTGGACTTTCAGACGTGTTTCTTCTCCTATTTCCAGACTGTTTCGTAGTGATTTTGAGACTGTTGAAATAGACACATCAAGTTCTTTTGCAATCTGTTTCAGGGTTATTTTGCGTTTCATAATGGTTATTTGAAAAAAATCTAATTGTTAATAAAGGTATCTTATATTTTTATAATTGACAATTTTTGACTTAAAAGATTACAAAAAATAGAAAGTTTTCAACACTACCACGTTTTCGTAAACCAATAAAAATTGCCAAATGTTGGTCGTGTTAATAAATTCCTAATTTTGAAATTCGAAGTAAAATTAAAAACTTAACTAACAATCAAAAACTCAAACTAATTTAAACAAAAAGTATGAAAACAATTTACAAAAAGTTGTTATTTTTATTCCTATTGTTGCCGTTTAGTGTACTAGCTCAAAGTACCTTAAGCGGAACTGTTGTCGAAAAGTCAGGACAACCAATTCCGGGAGTAAATATAAGTGTACAAGGTGCGCCAGGTGGTGCTTCTACAGATTTCGATGGTAAGTTTCAGTTATCTAATGTTAAAAAAGGAGACAAAGTTGTTGTTTCTTTTATTGGATACAAAACGTACTCTCTTGTCTATGATGGACAGAAATCTATAAACGTAGTCTTGCAGGAAGATTCAAATGAACTTAAAGAAGTTGTGGTTCAGGTAGGTTACGGTTCTACAAAAAAGAAGGACGTAACTGGTGCGGTATCAAAAGTTACTGCTGAGAACTTGAATCAAGGAACTTTGGTAGATCCAATTCAGGGACTACAAGGTAAGGCTGCGGGTGTTTCGATCACAAAACAAGGGGGTGACCCAAACAAAGGTTTTGATGTTCGTATTCGTGGTGCTGCAGGTTTTGCTGCGGGAGGTGCTCCTTTATACGTAGTTGATGGAATTCGTGGTGTTGACCCTACAACGATTTCTCCAGACGATATTGTTTCTTATGACATTCTTAAAGATGCGGCTTCGACTGCAATTTATGGTGCTGATGGAGCAAATGGTGTTGTATTTATTACAACTAAAAAAGGAAAATCAGGAAAAACTACAATCGAATTTAACTCTTCTATCGCAACAGATAAGGTTGCAAAAGAGCAAGATTTTATATCTGCAACTAAATATAGAGAATATATAGCAGCGCATCCAAATATCGATTTTACAGATAATGGAGGTAATGTAGATTGGCAGGATCAAATTTTTAGAACTGGTTTTACTAAAGTAAATAGTTTAGCTGTTTCTGGAGGAAGTGATACTGGAAATTATAGAGGATCTATCTCGAACAGTGATTTTGAAGGAGTAATTAGAAACTCTGGAAAAAAGAGAACTGTTGGTAGATTAAACCTTACTCAAAAAGCATTTGAAAATAAAATGACAATTGACATGGGAATTTCTGCTACTATCGAGCATAATGACTATGTGAATTATGGAACTGACGGAAAAGATCAGGTAATTTACCAGGCTTTTCAAAGGCTACCAACCGATCCTGTTTACAGAGCTGATGGAGCTTTATTTGAAGCGCCGGGAACAAATAACTACTACAACCCGATGCAATCTGTTAACAATATTGAAAACTATAGAGATGCTAAATTTCTTTCAGGAAACTTAGGTATATCTTATGAACTTGCAAAAGGATTAACTGGTAAAGTTTCTACAAGTTATTTGAGAAATGATAGCGAAAGTACTTATTTCGAACCTACTTATAACTATGTTTTTACAGGTACAACAGAAACTCCAATTTATTTAGGATACGGAAAAAGGTCTTACGCAAACTGGGAGCAAGGTTTAGTTGAGGCTACTTTAACATACAAAACTACATTTGCTGAATCTCATAATGTTACTTTATTAGGAGGTTACTCTTATAGAACAACAAAAAGTGATGGTTTTGCTATGGAAGCTAATAACTCTACTTCTAATACTTTGGGATCAAACAATTTCCAAAATTTTGAAACTATCGTTTTAGGGAACTTAACTTCTTATAAAAACGAACGTAAAGATATTGGTATGTTCGCAAGAGCGACTTATGATTTTAAATCTAAATACTATGTAACCGGAATGGTTCGTAGAGACGGTTCGTCAATTTTTGGAGATAATAATCAATGGGGTTATTTCCCATCTGTGCAAGTTGCATGGAATATAGCAAATGAGAATTTTATTAAAGACAATGTAAGTGCATTGAATTTATTAAAATTCAGAGGAAGCTGGGGTGTTTCTGGAAACAGTAATTTACCGGTTGATGCAAAAGATTTAGCAGTTAGACCAGAAATTCAATTAGGAGAAGTAGTTTATGGTTATAGCCATAATGCTAATCCGGATTTAAAATGGGATAAAAATACTGAGACTAACTTTGGAGTTGACTTTGGTTTGTTCAATAATAGAGTAACTGGATCTGTTGAGCTTTACAGCAAAAAAATTACAGATATGTTAATCCAGAATACAAACGTGCCTGATCAAACGAATCTTTCTAAAAACATTTTCATTAATGGTGGAGAAATGAAAAACAGAGGTCTTGAGGCAACTTTAAATGTTAAAGTAATTGAAAACAATAACTTCAGCTGGAATACTACTGTAGTATATACACAAAACAGACAAGATGTTGTTGCTTTAGGAAACGCACGTTACAACTATTCTTTCATTAACACAGGATATATTTCAGGACCTGGTTTAGTTGGAGTTCCAACTCAAAGAATGCAGGCTGGATATAAATTAGGTACTTTTTATGGATATGAATATGCAGGAGTATCTAATGGTAAATGGTTAATTAAAGGAAACGATAATCAAATTCATTATTTAGAAGATGTTGCAAACTCTGATGATCAGAAAAAAGTAATTGGTAATGCTTTGCCAGATTTTGAAATGGGATGGAGTAACTACTTTAAATACAAAAACTGGGATTTAAGTATGACATTCAGAGCTGTTGTTGGTAATGATGTTTACAATGCAACAAACCAGGTTTTTGGTAACCCTGACCAAGTTGGAACAAGAAGTGTAAACAATGAAGCTTTAATATTGAATGATGCTGGAATAAAAGGAGCTTATAGCGCATTGTCTTATTATATTGAAGATGCAAGTTTCGTAAAATTAGACAACATTAACTTAGGATATACTTTCGTAAATCCAACGTTTGCTAAAGCAATTTCAAAACTTCGTTTTTATGCTTCTATGAACAATGTATTTACATTGACAAATTATGGTGGTGCTGATCCTGAGGTTAATTTTTCTGGAGGAAAAGACAATAAAGAAATCTTTTTTGGAATAGATAACTACAATAACTATCCAAAAACTAGAACCTTGACATTTGGTTTGAATCTTTCATTTTAATACAAAAATCATGAAACTAAAAAATAAAATAACAGTATTAGGTTTAAGCTTTTTAGCTTTTACTTCTTGTACTGATCTGGATACAACAAATAGCGAGTATTTGAGAGGAGATCAATATCCTGAAACAACAGAACAAGCTATTAATCTTGCGACTCCTGTTTTTGCTAAAACACAAGGAATGCTTGATGGTGGCGGATGGTGGTTTACTCAGGAATTAAGTTCTGATGAGGCAGTTTGTCCTACAAGAGGAGCTGACTGGGATGATGGTGGTAAATGGAGAGCTTTATCAAAACATACTTGGGGACCTCAAACTGAAGCAGTAACTCAATTATGGGGAATGATTTATTCAGCAGTGCCACAAGCTAATTATGCTGTTGAAACTTTAACACCGGCTTCTGCGACAAATCCAAAAGTAGCTAAAGTATTAGCTCAGGTAAAAGTGTCAAGAGCTTACTACTATTATTTGGCTATTGACAATTTTGGAGACGTTCCGTTTCCAACCACTTTTACAGGTGCAGATGAGTTTCCTAAAAAGACATCCAGAGCAGAAGTTTTTGCAGCTATTGTTAAGGATATTGAGGATAATGTAGCATTATTACCAAAACAAGGAGATGAAGGTGTTGTAAGAAGTGATATCACTCAAGGTATGGGATATACGCTTTTGGCTAAATTATATTTGAATGCAAAAGTTTATACAGGTACAGCAATGTGGGAAAAAGCAATTGCAGCTTGTGATAAAGTTTTAGCATTAGGTTATTCATTAGAAGCTAATCCTTTGGCACCTTTTGTAACTCAAAATGAGAATTGTAAAGAGAATATCTACACAATTGCTTACGATCAGGATAAAGTAAAAGGATTCAATCTTCACATGCGTACTTTGATCGATTTGTCACAACAGACTTTCAATATGAGTACAGCTCCATGGAACGGATTTGCAACTCTTGAAGCACATTACAATTCATTCCCGGCTGGTGACAAAAGATTAGCAGGAATTCTTGTTGGTCAACAAAAAACAAAAGCAGGAGATAATATTCAGGATCCTAAATCTGGGAATGCAAACCTGGTTTTTACAGCTAATATTCCAAATCTGCAAATGGCTTTAGGTACTAATACGCAAGAGCAAATTAGAATGGCAGGAGCAAGACCAGTAAAATGGGAAATTGCTGCAGGAGCAAAAGAAAACTTGAGTAATGATTTTCCTCTTTTCAGATTGGCAGATGTTAAGTTAATGAAAGCAGAAGCATTAGTTTGGTTAAACGGTGCGGGAGCTGGAGATGCTTTAGTAAATGAAATTAAAGGAAGAGCTGGAATTGCACAAACAGGCGGATATACATTAAACGATATTTTAGCTGAAAGAGGTAGAGAAATGATGTGGGAAGGACACCGTCGTCAGGATTTGATCCGTAACGGTAAATTTGAAAACACTTGGTGGGAGAAATCAGATACTGATCCTAACCATAGATTGTTTCCAATTCCTACATATGCAATTAATGCAAACCAAAATTTATTGCCACAAAACCCAGGATATTAATAATATAAAAATATAAATCAAAATGAAAAAATTAACTTTTTTATTACTAGGACTACTTGCATTTACTATAACATCATGTAGTGATGACGATCCGGATATCATTGTAAATGGTAAAGAGAAAATAACAACATTACCAGTTTTGGATGCATTACCTGCTCCAGCTGAATACGTTGTTCAAAAAGACGTAAATGAAACTACAGAAGCAGGAACTTTTAAATGGTCAGCTGCAACTTTAGAGTACAATGGAGCTGTTAGTTATTACATTCAGATGGCACCTGCAGGAAGCGATTTCTCTACTGCAGTAGATGTATTTCCTGCAAGCGTTTCAACTACTACAAAAAGCTTTACGTTTGGAGATTTAAACAATGCTTTAACAAGATTAAATGCTTCACTTGTTGCAAATGGTAAAACTTCATTAGGATTTGGGGCTCTTGCTCAAGTTGAAGTTAGAGTAAAAGCAATCGCTGAAAAATCTTTATCAATAGGATATTCTTTAACTCAATTAATGAAAATCAATGCTTATGAGAATATCGTTGTTGTAACGCCAGAATTATTTTTAGTTGGTGCGCCACAAGCTTCTTATGGAGGATCTGCTTGGGATGAAAAACATGGTATTGCATTAAAATACATTGGTGACGGAACAACAAAACTTTTTGAAGCTTACGTAAAAGTAAATGTTGGAGAAGGTTTCAAATTTACTGGAGACGGAAAAACTTGGGATAATGGTAACTATGGTACTGACGGAGGTGTTGCAGCTATTTCAGGAGGACAAGAGTTTGCTTTAACTAATTCAGGAGGAAGCAGTGATCTTAAAGTTGCTGAAGCTGACGGTGCTGGATTGTACTATGTACGTGTTGACATGGATGCAATGAAAGTTAAAGTTATAAAAATGCAATGGGGAGTTATTGGTGCTGCTACTGCAGGAGGATGGAATGACGAAAGTGCAATGGGTTATGATTTTGCATCTAACACATGGTCATATGCAGGAAGTGATATTACTGCTGGAGAAATGAAATTCAGATCTAAAAACACAGGTAACTTCATTAATGGAGTAAATGGAGCAGGTGGAGAATGGACATTCAATGTTGGTGATTTACTTTTTGTTGGTGATGGTGGTACAGGTAAAAACTTTGTAATTACTGCTGGTGCTAAACCAAAATTAGTAGTTAATTTTGATGGAACTGCTGTTGTTACGGGATTGTAATACATAAAATAAATTTTAAAAAGGGCTGTCGAAAGACAGTCCTTTTTTTATGCCTTTTTGAATGAGACTTTATGTACAGGGTAAATTCTAAGATTGCGATTTAGTCAGGTAACTTTCTGGATTGATGTTATTAGTTGATAAAAATATCAATTTAGGAAAATAGTTCAGAGATAAATAACTATTTGTTAAATAAATAGAAGTAAAAAAACACACTTTGCAATTTCATTTTCTGTCTGAAAAATATCCTTTTTTGAATAATTTTCTTCTTTTTGCGATAAAGTTTTGAACACTACAACGTTTGCGCGAGGTCATTTCGAAAACGCTATAGTAGATTTACGATTTATAGGATACCTTTATTAATTATGTCATTTTTTGCTTTAATACACATTACTTAAATTATGAAAAAAACTTTACTTTTATTTTTCCTTTTGTTATCAGCAATTACATTTGCGCAACAACAAACGGTTACTTACAGTGTAAGTCCATCAACTTTTGAAGAAACTACTGCAATTACCATTACAATTAATGGAAACAGTGTTAATGAAAGTACTTGGGGAGTTACAGATCACTCACTTTATCTGTGGGCGTGGGCTTTTGATACCAATGATACAACTCAAAAAGGTACTCCAAATAATGGTGGTTGGGATGCATCAAGCGATGCAAGTAAATTTACATACAACTCAGCTTCGGATACTTATACTAAAACAATTACGCCAACAACTTATTATAATGTAACAGGAATTGGTAAAATTGGTTTTTTGGTTAAAGCAAAAAACGGAACCGGTGATAAAAAATCACAAGATATTCTTGTTGAAGTAGGATCTTTTCAGGTAACATTAACGGCTCCAACAGAAAATAGTACTACAATTTTAGCTTCGGGAGCAAGTTTTAATATTGCTGCAACAAATACAAACGGAGTTGCAAGTTATTCATTGAAAGCTAACGGAACTGTAATCAATACAAATGCAAGTACATCAAGTTATTCTTATACTGCGACTAATATTACAGCCAATCAAAGTTATGAGTTAATTGCAACTCAGGGAACAACGACAATCTCTAAAAAGTTTTCGGTTGTTGTAAATCCAAATACGGTTTCAGAAAATATGCCTGCGGGTTTAGTTGACGGAATTAACTATAATGCTTCTGATGCTACAAAAGCAACTTTGGTTCTTGATGCACCTTTAAAAGACTTTGTTTACATTGCAGGAAGTTTTAATAATTGGCAGCCTTCATCGGCGTATGCCATGAAAAAAGACCCAACTTCAGGGAAATTCTGGTTAGAATTAACAGGTTTAGTTTCCGGCGTAAATAATACATATCAATATTGGGTAGTTGAATCTACTCCAATTGCAAATTCACCTTCATTGGTAAAAACTGCAGATCCATATTCAACTTTAGTTTTGTCTCCTTCTGATGATTCTGGGATTCCTGCAGCTTCATATCCAAATAGACCGGCTTATCCGGCAGGACAAAATTTTGAAGTTACAGTTTTGAAAACAGGACAAACTCCATACAATTGGAAAGTGACCAATTTTACAAAACCTGCTAAAGAAAAATTAGTAGTTTATGAAGTTTTGGTTCGTGATTTTGATGCTAATAAAAATTATCAAAGTCTGATTGACAGAATCGATTATTTTAAAAATCTTAAAATAAATGCAATCGAATTAATGCCGGTTATGGAGTTTGAAGGCAATGAAAGCTGGGGTTACAATACTTCATTTCATATGGCTTTGGATAAATTTTACGGAACTTCAGATAAGTTAAAAGAGTTTATCGATTTATGTCATGAAAACGGAATTGCGGTGATTCTTGACGTTGCTTTAAATCACGCTTTTGGCCGTAATCCTATGGTTAGAATGTGGATGAATGATCCTGATGGAGATGGTTATGGTTCGCCAACAGCTGAGAATCCTTATTTTAATACCGTTGCAAAACACAGTTATAGTGTTGGAGAAGATTTTAATCACCAATCACTAAAAACACAAAATTATGTAGATCGAGTAATCAAACAATGGATTGAAGAATACAAAATTGATGGTTTCCGTTGGGATTTAACCAAAGGATTTACACAAGCTTGTACAGCTTCAGATGAAACTTGTACGAATGCATATCAACAAGACAGAGTAGATATCTTAAAGAAATATGCTGATTATTCCTGGAGTCTTGATCCTACACATTATACCATTTTTGAGCATTTAGGAACTGATGCCGAAGAGAAAGAATGGGCAAATTACAGAGTTACAGAAACGCCTAGTAAAGGAGTTATGATGTGGGGGAAAATGACAAATCAATACAATCAATTGTCAATGGGATATGCAACAAGTAGTGATATTTCGAGAATGGCAAGTTCTAGTCGTGGTTTCACTGCAAACAGATTAATGGGATATGCAGAAAGTCATGATGAAGAGCGTTTGATGTACAAAAATGTTCAATACGGAGCTTCAAGCGGATCTTATAACGTTAAAACATTAAATACAGCTTTGTCAAGAATGTCTGCAATTGGTGCCGTTTCATTATTAGTTCCTGGCCCAAAAATGATTTGGCATTTTGGAGAATTAGGTTGGGACAGTTCTATTTTTACTTGTAATAATAACACCGTAAATACAGATACTGATGCTGCTGCCGGAGATTGTAAATTAGATACAAAACCACAACCTCAATGGGTTAATAATTGGTTAGGAAACACGAATAGAAGCAAGATTTATAATGATTGGGCAAAAATGATTAATCTTAAAATCACAGAACCTGTATTTTTAGGAACTTCTACTATTTCAAGTCCAAATTCATTGAGTATCAATATCAAAATCAAGAATGATAATCTGACTTCTGCACAATTAAAAGACGTTGTGATTCTGGCTAATTTTGATCTTACAGCAAAAAATGTTGCAACAGGTTTTCCATATGCAGGAAATTGGGTTAACTTAATGGATAACACAACTATTGCTGTTACAGATGTAAATGCAACGATAAGTATTCCGGCTGGAGAATACAGAATTTACGGTAACAAACAAGCGAATTTAGCGATCGAAGATTTCGAAAAAGGAAATGTGGTTAGTTTGTATCCAAATCCGGTTGCTAACTACTTTACTTTAGATATTGCAACAACCAAAGTTCAGGTTTATGCAGTTTCTGGTCAATTGGTAAAAAGTTTTACAACAAACGGAGATTTAGATTTTCAATTTGGTGTAAGCGATTTAAAAACAGGAATATATATTGTAAAAGCTTTTGACGAGAACGATAATGTTCGAGTAGCAAAGTTTATTAAAAAATAACTTTTAGAGTATAATCTTTATAGTCTGAAAAGTATAATGTTTGGTTTTGTTTAGTAATGAAAAAGGGTTGTCTGGAAACAGACAACCCTTTTGAGTTAAAGTGTATTTCAACTTATCTCTTTTTGTGATTGTACTCGCCAATTACAGCGAAATAGCCAAAAGTTCCTAATCCTAAAACAATTAACGGAGTAAGAATAAAAAGAATAATGATGCCAAATACTAAATCATCTTGTTGATCTGATAATAATTTAGGTAAGCCAAATTCAAACACGCAAAAGTAAGCAGCGGCAACTGCTAAAATAACCCATAAAACGCCTAAAGCCTGTTTGATTGTATCCATGTTCTAAAATGTTAAAGATGATTAATTTTATTTTTGTTGTCTATATAAATCATTCCAATTATAAAGCAGACCGAAGCAATAATAATAGGATACCAAAGTCCGTCAAGATAAAAATCGCTTTTTCCGGCTGCTTTTGAATGCGTTACAAAGTAAGTTGAGATTGCCGGCAGTAAACCTCCAAAAATTCCATTTCCTACATGATAAGGAAGTGACATTGAAGTATATCTGATTTTAGCTGGAAACATTTCAACTAAAAATGCGGCAATTGGACCATAAACCATTGTAACAAATAAAACCTGAATAAAAACTAAAAAAATTAAAGTCCATTCATCGCCGGAATTGATATTTATAGTGATAGTGCTTTGAGATTTTTTCTTATCAGCAAAGTCTGTTCTCTTTTCGATATACGAAGTTCCATCCGTATAGGTTTTTGAAATAGTGGTAATTATGTTATTATTTTTTGCTGTTTCAACATTTTGTGTGGTTTGTTCTACAATTTCAGATTTGTAACTTACATCCGTTGTATTGTACATCATTTTATAGATTGGTCTGTAGAATAAAATGGCAAGAAGCATTCCGCCCATCATAATATATTTTCGACCAACTTTGTCGCTCAGCCATCCAAAAACTATGAAAAATGGTGTTCCAATTAAAAGTGCAATTCCCAATAATCCATCAACTTGAGACGAATCTATATTCATCACAGTTTTCATAAAACTCATGGCGTAAAACTGTCCAGTATACCAAACAACGCCTTGTCCCATTGTAGCGCCAAACAATGCGAGTAATACAAATTTCAGATTGTATCGATTTCCAAAACTTTCTTTTAACGGATTTGTGCTCGTTTTTCCTTCTTTTTTTGCTTTAGCGAAGACAGGAGATTCGTCCATATTTTTCCGAATCAAATACGAGACACCAACCATTACAATAGAAACCCAAAACGGAACACGCCATCCCCAGGAATCAAAAGCTTCAGCAGAAAGCACGTTTTTAGTAGCAAGAATAACCATTAAGGAGATAAATAGACCAATTGTAGCGGTAGTTTGAATCCAGGAAGTCCAATATCCTTTTTGTCCAACCGGAGCATGTTCTGCAACATAAGTAGCTGCACCTCCATATTCGCCACCAAGAGCAAGTCCTTGTAATAAACGAAGAATCAAAACTAATAAAGGCGCAAGAAAACCAATAGTTTCATAACTGGGAATACAGCCAATTAAAAATGTAGAACCTCCCATTAATAATAAAGTCGCCATAAAAGTATATTTCCGACCAATGATATCGCCAAGTCTTCCAAAAAATAAAGCTCCAAAAGGACGAACTACAAATCCTGCCGCAAAAGTGGCTAACGTTGATAAAAAAGCCGCAGTAGGATTGTCACTTGGAAAGAATTTAGTGGAAATTACAACAGCTAAACTCCCAAAAATATAGAAATCGTACCATTCAATCATTGTTCCCATTGACGAGGCCGAAATTACTTTCCAAATGCCTTTTGTAGAATTTTTACTCATAAAATATTTTGTGTTTTTGATAATTAATTGAATAATTAAGTAACATTTTACGAATATATGAGATATTTTTTTATTTGTTCAATACTTTTTTAACAAAATTAGATCGATTATTGACTTTGTTTTTGTTCTATCAGTAAATGCCTAATAATTCGAAATAAATCATAGATTGAAGATTATAGATTGGGCTTTTAAATATAAAGGAGTGTTATTTTCTTAAGAAAGAAAACACTAGTTTTACAGCACAATTTTAAAACAGAAAATGGTTGTCATATTGAATAAATATTGACATTAAAAGGGAATTTGGTGTAACTCCAAAACTGTCCCGCAGCTGTAAGCTCATTAACTGAAGCCCTTTAATACGTCACTTTTCATTTTTTGAAAGGGAAGGCTGGGTGTAGGGAGCAAGTCAGAAGACCTGCCATTTTTATAGTAATAAATAGCTTTCGGGGATTGAAGCTTGAATTAAAACCAATACTTTTTCACTCTATGTGATAATGGTATTGTTTGGTTATTCTATTCTCGTAAGCCAAAAAAAGAGTTTATGAGATTTTTTTTCTGCAAATATGATATCGTAAAAACAATTTCCTGTTGGATGGTTTTCTTTCCGATACATGCTTTTTCTTCATTAAAAAAATCATTAAAACGTATCGTTGTACAAAATGTTTTGCTTTTTAAACAAAGGCAGACAGAAGTTTATTTTATAAAACTTTTGCTGAACACAAATTGTACATCGATTTAAAGATTTAAGTAATCTAATTTTAAATATTTAATGATGAAAAACCAATTTTTTACCAAGCAGTTACTTGCAATTGCTTCTTTAATGATCCTAACAGTTTCGTGTAATAATGACGACAATTTTACAGCAGCTCCGTCAATAAAAGGCGCACAACAATTAAAAGACACTTTAACTATTGGTAAAGCCCTAAAGTTAAGTTCGAAGTTAACAGATAGAAATAATGTTACTTACGAATGGGCTGTAGACGGAAAAGTTGTAGGATCTGATTCTACTTATGTTTTTAAACCAGAAACAAGAGGTGATTTTAAAGTTACAATGACAGCCAAAAATGATGGAGGAAAAACGTCTCTAACCTATAATGTTCTTGCATTAGGAACTTATGAAAATGGTTTTTTCATGATCAACGAAGGTTGGTACGGACACGGAACAGGAACAGTTGGGTTTTATAGATATGATACAAAAACTATTGAAGACAGTGTTTTTGTAAAAGCAAATCCAGGTAAAGATTTAAAACCAGAATCGTCTACATTAGAATTTGGAACGATCTTTAACAAAAAACTATTCTTAGTTTCTAAAGTTGGCGGACCAGTTGTTGTTACAGATGCGTACACACTTAAAGAAGAAAAAAGAATTCCAGCTCAAGGCGGAAACGATTGGCGTGCAGTAGTTGGTATTGATCAAAATCAAGCATTATTGACCTCTGGTAATGGTATATATAAGCTTAATCTGAATACAATGGCATTAAACGGACAAGTTGCTGGTGTTACAGGTCAGGTTGGAGATATTGTTAAAGTTGGTAATTATGTTTTTGCATTATCTGCTTCACAAGGAGTTATTGTTCTTAATGCTTCAACATTTGCAGTTGTAAAAACGATTCCGGCTATGGTTTTAGGATTTGCCGTTACGGATGATAAAAAAGTTTGGGCAGCGGGAGGTACAAACCTTATAAGTATAGATTCAGGTACGCTTACGGTAACAGAAATTCCGTTAGGTTTTCAAGCTTATGGAAGCTGGGGAGCATGGCATCCGGGATCTATTACGGCAGCCCAAAACAATGTTTTTATTGCTAAAAACGGAAGTTGGAGTGGTGGTAAACAAGTTTATAAATATACTGGTACGACCGCATCTTTGGCTACACCTTTTATTACTTTAACACAATCAAATATATTATATGGTTCAGGAATTGGTTACGATCGTCTGAAAAATACTTTGGTTGTAAATACAGTAAATGAAGGATTTGGAGCAAATTTCGCAATCAATAATCTTTACTTATTCAATGCTGATTCTGGTGTTAAAACTGGTACAGTAAGTTTCTCAGGATATTATTTCCCTGCGGTTTCTGTATTTCAGCAATAGTTTTTTTATTTCTTAACCGCAATCCCGATAGTTATCGGGAGCTAAGATTTACGCAAAGGTTCGCAAAGTGATTATAGCTTTGCGAACCTTTGTGTTTAAATAGATCAATAAAAAAACGTTGTAAGAGAATATATAACCGCAAAGTGCGCAAAGATTTTTTTAAGTAGGGATTTTGTAAAAAAAACGCAAAGTTCGCAAAGCTTGATCAACACAAAGCTTTGCGAACTTTGCGTGTTTGTTAACCACAATCCAAGGCAAAAAAAAACTTTGCGCGCTTTGCGGTAAAATCCGATGCAATTAAGCTTTTCACGGAAATATTTAAAAACAAAAAACCCGAATAGAAATATTCGGGTTTTGTGGTACCTCCAGGGATCGAACCAGGGACACATGGATTTTCAGTCCATTGCTCTACCATCTGAGCTAAGGTACCTTTGTGTGCGTATTGCGGGTGCAAAGATAGAATCATTTTCCGTTTATCCAAAACATTTTTTTAAAAAAATCAATTCGTATCTTCGCAGAGGTAAAAAAATAAATATGGTTTTAGCAATTGATGTTGGTAATACAAGAATTAAAGCTTCTGTCTTTGAGGATAATAATGTTTTGGAAGGCTTTGTTTTTGATAAAAATGAGCTCGAAAAAAATATTGAAAAAATTTTAAAAAAATTTCCAAATTGCTCTGATTTGATCGTTGCTTCGGTTGGAAATATTGAAAAACAATCTTTTTTAGCTTTCGAAAAAACACTAAATATTCATTTTTTTACACACGAAGATCTTTTTCCCTTTACAAATAAGTATGCAACTCCAAAAACTTTAGGAATTGACAGAATGATTTTGGCTTCCGGAGCAACTTTACAGTTTCCAAAACAAAATCGATTAGTAATTGATGCAGGAACTTGTATTACCTACGATTTCATCGACGAAAATGACAATTATCTGGGCGGAGCAATTTCTCTAGGCCTACGTTTAAGATATGAAGCGCTCCACAATTTCACGGCCAGATTGCCGTTACTGACTTTAGATGCACCTGAATCCTATATAGGAGACACGACTGCACAAGCCATTCATTCCGGAGTTGTCAATGGCTTCGTCTATGAGATTGATGGTTTTATCGATGAATATCGAGCAAACTTTTCAAATTTTATAATAATTTTAACGGGAGGTGATGCAGAATTTTTGGCTAAACGATTAAAAAATACCATATTTGCCAATTCAAATTTCTTACTGGAGAGTTTGAACCAAACATTTCAATATAAAATCGACAATGATTAAAAAAATTATAGTAAGCGCTTGTTTGCTTATCTCGTTCGTTTCATTCGCTCAACAAGGAACAGCTTCTCCTTATTCTTTCTACGGAATTGGGGATGTAAGGTTCAAAGGAACACTTGAATACAGATCTATGGCCGGAGTTGCAGTAGAGCAGGATAGTATTCACTTAAACATTGAGAATCCCGCGAGTTATGCCAGTTTGCTTCAGACGACTTTTACTGTTGGAGGAACTTTTGGAACTTCAAACTTAAAGACAAGTCAGGAAACTGCAAAAGCACAAAGAACTACTTTTGATTATTTGGCGATAGGAATTCCAATGGGAAAATTCGGTGCAGCATTTGGTTTGATCCCAGTATCTTCAGTTGGATATAAAATTAGAAATGACAGAACGGACACTGAAGGAGCGACAAGTTCTCAGCTTAGTGGAACCGGTGGAATAAATAAAGTGTTTTTTGGTTTAGGTTATAAAATCAGACCAAACTGGAATATTGGTGCAGATGCTCAATATAACTTCGGAAAAATCACAACAACAAGTGTAGAACTTCTTACAGGTGTTCAAAACTCGACTGCAGAAACAAATGCAGCAGAGTTATCAGGTCTTAGTTTTAATATTGGTACAATGTATCAAGCTAAACTTACTCAAAAACTACAGTTATTTACTAGTTTGAATTATACTTTTGCAACTAATCTAAATTCTAATACAACAAGAGTTATTTCGGTTGATGGAGATTCTACTCCAGTAGTATTTGAGCCGCATGGTGATGATTTGAAATTGCCAAACAAAGTAACATTTGGTGCAGGTATCGGACAGGCTAGAAAATGGTTAGTAGGAACTACAATGGCTTTTCAAGGAGACGGACAATTTGCGAATTACTATAATTCAGAGCAAAATGTACGTTATGAAAAATACCAAAAATATGCAGTAGGAGGATATTATATTCCAAATTATACTTCTTTCTCAAACTATTTAAGCAGAATTACCTATAGAGGAGGATTTAAATACGAGAAAATTGGTTTAATAATCAATAATGAGTCTATAAAAGATGTTGGTATGACTTTAGGAGTTGGAGTTCCAATTCCTGGATCTTTTTCGAATGTAAACTTTGGTGTTGAATTTGGAAAAAGAGGTACTGTTTCTTCAAACCTTGTTCAGGAAAACTATGTAAACTTTAGTGTAAGTTTCTCTTTTAATGACAGATGGTTTATTAAGAGCAAATATAATTAAACATAAAATCTTATGTTTTTTTAAGCACATACAATTTACTACATTTGGCAAATGAATTTACCAAAGAGATATATTATAAATGCTGTCACAGTTCTCGCTGTGACACTGTTTTTTGGATGCGAAAGTAACTTTAAGGATGTTCAGAAATTTAACTTCTCTGAATTCGTTCCGGGCAGTGATGCTGATACCGTTAATATTAAGTATACAGATTCTGGGCGTATAACCGGTGTTTTGGTAAGTCCAAAAATGCTGGATTATTCTAATCTGGATTTTCCTTTTACAGATTTTCCTAAAGGATTGGATGTTACTTTATACGACAAAAAACAAAAACGTACCTTTATAAGATCTAATTATGCTGTTTCATATAAGGCTACAGGTATAATAGATTTACAGGGAAAAGTGAAAATCACCTCAGAAACTGGTCAGATGCTGGAAACAGAGCAATTGTATTTTGATCAGAAAAACGAATGGTTTTATACCGAAAGAAAATTCAAGCTTACAGATGCTAAAGGAGTTTCATACGGACAAGGAATAGATTTTAGTAAAGATTTTAAAGTGATTAATTCGCAACGAGTAAGTGGTGAAATTGAATCATCAGAAGAATAAAAAAAATATTATGGGCTTAATAAAATACACACAATACCTTTATTTGATAATTGCAGCTGCGTTTATTTATGACGGAATCACAAAATTAAATGATCCTGCAAATGGTTATTGGTTAAGTTTTGGGATTGCTGCAGTGAGCATTTTTATGTTCTTCTTCAGAAGAAAATATGCAAAGAAATTTGACGATCATTATAAAAAACAGTAAAAATGGAAATTAGTATTATAATACTATGTTTAATACTATCAGCCTTTTTTTCAGGAATGGAAATAGCTTTTATTTCCTCGAATAAGATTTATCTTGAAATTGAAAAAAAACAAGATAATTTTCTTTCTCAGATTCTAACCAAACTTACCGAAAACCCTTCAAAGTTTATCGCTGCAATGTTAATTGGTAATAACGTGGCTTTAGTTGTTTACGGTTTCTTTATGGGAGATTTAATTCTAAAATGCATCATAAGTTTAGGATTTCATTTTTCTGATTTTAGTAGTTTGTTGATTCAAACAATAACTTCGACTTTTATAGTTTTAATGACTGCGGAATTTCTTCCGAAAGTATTTTTTCAGATTTATGCCAATACGTTGATTAAAGCTTTTGCGCTTCCGGCGTATTTGTTTTATCGATTGTTCTATTACATTTCGACTTTCTTTATTTGGATATCAGATTTTGTTTTGAGGAAATTCTTTAAAACAGAAGGAGATCAGACGCAACTTTATTTTAGTAAAATAGAACTCGGAAATTATATCACAGAACAAATGAATTCTGTAGAAGACGATGAAGAAGTAGATTCTGAGATTCAGATTTTTCAAAATGCTTTAGAGTTTTCAGGCGTAAAAGCGCGCGATATTATGACGCCGCGTACAGAAATTGTAGATGTAGATTTATTTGACAGTATAACAGATCTTAAAGAATTATTTATTGAAACTGGATATTCTAAAATTGTAGTCAGTCAAAACTCTCTGGATGATATTGTGGGTTATGTGCATTCTTTTGACTTGTTTAAGAAGCCAAAAACGATCAAATCCGTTTTGATGACCGTTGAGTTTGTTCCGGAAACAATTTTGATAAAAGACGCTTTGAATTTGCTGATTAAAAAAAGAAAAAACGTTGCGGTAGTTCTAGATGAATACGGAGGAACTTCAGGAATTATTACAATCGAAGATATCGTAGAAGAACTTTTTGGAGAAATCGAAGACGAACATGATTCAGAAGAAGAAGAGTTGATTGAAGAAGAGTTAGGCGAAGGAAAATATTTGTTTTCGACACGCTTGGATGTGGAGTATTTAAATGAAACTTACAAGTTAATGATTCCAGAAGAAGATTCTTACGGGACTTTGGGAGGTTTTATTGTGAATTATACCAAAGAAATCCCTCAAAAGGGCGATGAAATCGTGATTGACAACTTTTATTTCGTGATTGAAGAGGCGACAAATAAGAAAATTGAATTAGTCAAAATGACAATAAAAGACTGATTTTTTAAATTAATAAAAAAAATTGTTGAAAATAAAACGCTAGTTGTATTGTTATTAACTAGATAATTGTATTTTCGCAAACTGAATATAAAATTAACGATAATAAAAATGGCAGTTTTAGCAAAAATTAGACAGCGTTCCGCTTTATTGATAGGAGTTATTGCACTTGCATTATTTGCATTTATAATACAAGATCTTTTCACTAGAGGAAGTTTCGGTCAAAGTTCAAAAGATGTAGGAAGCATCGATGGAAAAGATATTTCATTTGAAGACTTTAGAGTTAAAGTTAGTAATGTTGAAAAAAGTGGTCAAGGAATTACTTCCACTGAAGCTGCAAACAGAGTTTGGGATCAAGAAGTTTCAATCGCATTATTATCTGCTCAGTTTGATAAATTGGGATTAAGAGTTGGTGAAAAACACTTACTTGAAGTTTTAAAAGCAGATCCGAATATTGGTAAAAACCCAATGTTCTTAAATGCAGCTGGATTATTTGATGTAGCTAAATTTAAAGAGTACTTCAAAACAAATCCTGAAGCAGCTCAATATCTTTCTCAAAAAGAGAATGATGCTGAATTGAACGCAAAATATCAAATCTACAGCACACTTGTAAAAGCTGGACTTTATACAACTGTTAGCGAAGGAAAGTTGAAATATGAAATGGAAGCTAACAAAGTAAACTTTGCTTATGCTGCTGCATTATATTCTTCTATTAAAGATAGCGATGTTAAAATTTCTGATGATGAGATCGTTGCTTATATGAAGAAAAACGAGAAAAAATTCAAAGCTGATGAAACTCGTGAAATTCAATACGTTTTAGTAGAAGACAAAGCTTCAAAAGAAGACGAAGCTGAAATTAAAGCTAAAATCACTGCATTATTAAACGGTAGAGTTGAGTACAATACAAAAACTGGTAAAAACGATACGTTACCTGGTTTTAGAAGTGCAACAAACATTGCTGAATTCGTAAACTCAAATTCTGACGTTCCTTACGATTCTACATACGTTCCTAAGAATGCTTTGCCAGCTATCGATGCTGATAAATTATTTAGTTTACCTGCAGGAGCAATTTATGGTCCTTATGTATACGGAAAATATTATGCTATCTCTAAATCTTTAGGATTTAAAGCTGGTGTTAACGCAAAAGCAAGTCATATCTTAATTGCTTATGAAGGATCTCAAACTCCAAATGCTAAAGAAAAAAGAACTAAAGAAGAAGCTAAAGCTAAAGCTGAAGAAATTTTAGCACAAGTTCAGGCTAATCCTGATAGTTTCATGATGTTGGCATTTACAAGTTCTGATGACTCATCTGCTCAACAAGGTGGAGATTTAGGATATTTTGGTCCAAATCAAATGGTGAAACCATTCAATGATTTTGTATTCAATAACGGAATTGGAAAAATTGGTTTAGTTGAAACTCCTTTCGGATTTCACATTATCAAAATTACAGATAAACAAGACGGAATTCGTTTAGCTACAATTGCTCAAAAAATTGAGCCATCTGAAGCTACTTCTGATAAAGTATTTACATTGGCAACTAAATTCGAAATGGACGCTGCTAATAAAGATTTCAATACTACGGCAAAAGAATTAGGTTTAAAAGTTGCTGCTCCGGTAACTGCAAAAGCTTTAGATGAGCAATTTGGTCCATTAGGAAACCAACGTAACATCATCAGATGGGCATATGACAAAGAAACAAGCAAAGGAGATGTAAAACGTTTTGAAATTGCTAATATTGGGCACGTAATTGCACAATACAAAAGCGAAAACAAATCAGGTTTAGTATCTGTTACTTTAGCTAGACCTTATGTTGAGCCAATCTTGAAAAACAAGAAAAAAGCTGAAATGTTAAAAGCTAAAATGACAGGATCTAGCCTTGAAGCTATTGCTAAAAGTGCTGGTGTAGCTGTTCAACAAGCTGCTGACGTAACTATGGATAACCCGGTATTACCTGGTGGAGTTGGACAAGAGCCAAGAGTTGTTGGTAATGCATTTGCTTTGTCTGCAAACAAAATCTCTGCTCCAATTGAAGGAAACACTGGAGTTTATGTTGTAAAAAACATCAGTACTGTTAAAGCTCCAGCTGCTGCTAATCATGCAGAATATGTAGCTAAAGTTAAAGCTCAAAGCGCATCTGATGCAAGCAGAATTTTGCCAGCATTGAAAGCTAACGCTAAAATTGAAGATAACAGATTACAATTTAACTACTAGTATTTAGTAATTAAATAATCAAAATAAAAAAACCCGAAATATTCATTTGAATATTTCGGGTTTTTCTTTGCGCTGTATTGTGTTTTTTGTAGTATTTATTAGCCGCTTTTCTTAATGTATATAGGAATAATAGAAATAAAATTTTAAAAATTTGTGATATTAAAATTATTACAGTTAATTTGCTGCGATTTAACGAAGTAACTTCCGCCCCTAAGGTATTAGCTAAATTATAATTAACGGAGATAACAATCGAGTACTGTGGATAAACAAAAATTTTATATTTTTTTATGTTTAATTTGTTAAGAAGAAAACCTAGGGTGTATACCAAAATTGAGAATCATATTTTGGGGATAATTACGGAACTTTTAAAACTAAATAATACTGATATCAATTGTGATGAATTGGGAGGTAAGTATTATTTAAGTAATGAAGAACAGCATTTTAAAGTTACCGTATTAAGTAATGACTATGTTATTAGGTTGACTAATACTCGTGATTCTGTTGCTGAAAAATATGAAAAACTTTTTGTCGAAGATGTTCTAAAAGCTATAAAAGAAGAAAAACATCGAAGGATGGAAGTCGTTTATGATTCTATCAATAATAGTATAGAAAAAATGGCTGAGCGTTTACATAATACACTTATCGAAACCAATGAGCTTGAAACCCAAAAGGTGAGAAGGCTTGAAACGAAGCATATAAAAACAAAAAAAGTGAACTATTAGTTCACTTTTTTTGTTTTATGTCAGGTTGTATTGATGATTTAATTCTGTAGAATCATTTCATCATAAGTCAGGATTGTCTCGTATCCTTTTGAAGTGAAATATTCAGTTGGATTTTCTTTTGAAACAACCATAACAAAATCTCCGCCCCAGGCACCAAGACTTTTTACTACTCCGGAAAAATCAGGAAAGGCAATTTCTTTGATCGTTTCCAGTTCTAATATATTGCTTAAATGAATTTCGTGTTTTTCTAAAGCAAAGGCAAATTCTTTTAAGTTTTCTGCCTTTAGAACAGCTTCCGTTATTTTATCATTGTCGATAATGTTGTGCGCCAGATTTTGATTCTTGTTATTGTAATAAGCGTTTATTGCTGCTTTACTATTTTGTTTTTTATTGAGGTAAACGAAATGAATATTTTTAGTAAAATCGGGACTAAAATTAATTGTTTCTACGGTTGGTAAATTTTGTTGATCCAGACGATATATAATTGGCGTATTATTTTGAGCGCAGGCAATATCGTAACCGCTGCCTCCGAAACTGTTTTTAAGAAGCGTAAAAGCGTCAATTTTAGTCCATTGAGCAATGTTGTTCAATAAGGTTGATGATGTGCCTAATCCCCAGTTTTTTGGAAATGTAAGTTGCGTGCTTATTTTATAACCTTCTGCATTATTGATAAAATCAGGATTTAAAAGATATGCTTCGTGCAAAATGTTTACTAAAGTACTTTTAACTGTTTCGATTTGGACTGGAATATTGGCTATAATTTCAGAGAATGAAATAGTGTTTTGAAACCAAAGATTTTCATCAAAATCATAGCTTTGCCATTCAATTTCTTTATTTGAACCATTTTCTACAATTAAATTCTGTCCAAATTTTGTGGGTAACGCAAAAGCTTTGGCGCCATCTAAAACTAAATATTCACCTGTAATTAGGAGTTTTCCGTTACTGTAAAAGGTTGTTTTCATTCTGTATTTTTAAAATAAATTCCAATTAACGTTGGGGTTTGGAATTTTATTAGGAGGCTGTAATATTTGGAATTTTTATTTACTTTGTTTTCTTATATTTTCAATAAATTCGACAACGGCACTGTGTGAAACGGCATTTTTCTTAAAATGAGTTTTGATTAAATGACGTTCTTCATCTGTGGCTTCAAATTGGTTGATGATGTTGTTTAAGTGCATTTTCATGTGTCCTTCCTGAATTCCGGTTGTGGTTAATGAGCGTAATGCTGCAAAATTTTGTGCCAAACCTGCAACTGCGACAATTTCCATTAATTCTTTTGCAGATGGTTTTTCAAGTATTTCTAAACTTAATTTTACTAACGGATGTAAAGAAGTTAAGCCGCCAACGGTTCCGATTGCTAATGGAATTTCTAACCAAAAAGTGAAGATTCCGTTTTCAATTTTAGCGTGTGATAAACTTGAATATTGACCGTTTTTTGAAGCGTATGCATGAACTCCGGCTTCTACAGCTCTAAAATCATTTCCGGTTGCGAGAATTACAGCATCGACACCGTTCATAATTCCTTTATTGTGCGTAACGGCTCTGAATGGCTCAACTTCGGCAATTTGAACTGCCTGAACAAAACGTTCGGCAAATTCTTGTGGATTCGGAATATGTTTTTCGGTTAAATCTTCAATTGGACAAGAAACTTCAGCTCTGACAAGACAATTTGGAACATAATTAGACAAAATACTCATAATTACTTCCAGCGTTTCATTGTTCGAAAATAAATCTGAATTTTGAAATTCGTCTTTTAATGTAGTAGCAAATTGCTCTAAACAAGAGTTTATGAAATTTGCGCCCATGCTATCTTTGGTCTCAAAAGTAGCGTGAAGCTGAAAGTAGTTTTCAAGTAAACTTCTTTTGTCTTTTAGTTTTATATCTAAAATTCCGCCGCCACGTTGTTGCATGTTTTTAGTGATGCTTTGTGTTTCAGAAAAGAATTTTGGTTTGATTTGATCAAAAAAGGATTGTAGTTTTTGTGCATCTCCATTGAAAGTAAAATGTACTTGTCCAATTTTTTCGGTATCAATTACAGTGGCTTTAAAACCTCCGCGGGTTGCCCAATATTTGGCTGCTTTTGAGGCGGCTGCAACTACGGAACTTTCCTCAATTGCCATTGGGATTGTTTTGTATTTATTGTTTATTAAAAAATTTGGAGCGACTCCTAACGGAATGTATAGATTGGTTATTGTGTTTTCGATGAATTCGTCATGCAATTGTTGCAGCTTTTCGTCTGAATTCCAGTAATTTCTTATAATATTTAAGGCTTCTTGGGGCTCTGTGAAGTAGGTATTGGCGATCCAGTTTATTTTTTCTTTTTTGGATAATTTCGAAAATCCGGCAACTGCGTTGTTCATTCTCAGTGTATTAAATAATATTGTTGCGACAAAGATACCAATTTAAGAGTTTTGTTTAAAATCTATTTAAATTTAGAAAGTACGCAAACGTTATTTTTTTTAACATTTAACACTTAAAATGTGTATTATGTTTATTTTTTTTACTAAAATTGGGCTCTTTTTTATATTTAAAATAATTCAAATGAATACAAGTAAAATTACGGTTATACTTTTGTTATTAGTTGCTACTGTTTTTGGGCAACAAAAAATTACAGTTGAGAATATTTATGGTGGAGCTTTTCGGGCCAAAGGAATGGATGAATTGCAATCTTTGAAAAATACAGACCAATATACTGTATTGAATGTGGACAACGCCAGCAGAAGTATGCAAATAGATTTGTACGATTTTGCAACGTTAAAAAAGGTATCTAATCTAATCGATACAAAAAATCATAAGGAATTAGCAAGCGGAATTAACAGTTATATTTTTGATGCTTCTGAAAAAAAGATTTTAATTGCTTGTAATTCTAATAAAATCTTCCGTCACTCTTTTACTGCTGATTATTATTTATACGATATCACATCAAAATCACTAACAAAACTTTTCGATTTTCAGATTCAGGAACCAACTTTCTCGCCTGATGGAACTAAAATCGCTTATGCTAAAGAAAATAACCTTTATGTATATGATGTAGCTTCAAAAAAATCGACTGCTGTTACTACAGATGGAAAGAAAAACGCAATCATCAATGGTATTACGGATTGGGTTTATGAAGAAGAGTTTGCTTTTGTTAAGGCTTTTGACTGGAGTAAAGACAGTAAAAAATTAGCTTATATTCGTTTTGACGAAAGTGCCGTTCCGGAATTTTCAATGTCAATGTTTCATAAAGATTTATATCCAACAATTGAAACGTTTAAATATCCTAAAGCAGGAGAAAAAAATTCAGTGGTTTCGTTACATATATATGACGCCGCTGCAAATGCTACTAAAAAAGTTGATTTAGGAAATTATAACGACTTTTATATTGCAAGATTAAAATGGACAAATGATAGTAATGTATTATCGGCTCAGGTTTTAAACCGTCATCAGGATAATCTTGATTTGCTTTTTGTTGATGGAACTACAGCTGCTGCAAAAGTGGTTTTGAATGAAAAAGACAAAGCATATGTTGATGTTACAGATAACTTGACTTTCTTAAAAGATAACAGTTTTATCTGGACTAGCGAAAAAGATGGTTTTAATCATATTTATGTTTATGATAAAGCCGGAAAACTTAAAAATCAAGTTACTAAAGGTAACTGGGAAGTAGTGAATTACTACGGTTTTGACGAAAAAACAAAAACTATTTTCTACCAATCTACAGAAAATGGTTCTATCAATAGAGATATTTACAGAATTGGTTTAGACGGAAAAAGTAAAGTACGTTTAACTTCTAAAGTTGGAACAAGTGCGGCGACTTTTAGCCCGAATTTCCAATTTTTTATTAATACATTCTCAAGTGCTTCTCAACCTACAACTTATACATTGAACGAAGCAAAAACTGGAAAAGAAGTTCAGGTTATCGAAAACAATCAGGCTCTTTCTGATAGATTAAAAGCATATAACTTACCAACTAAAGAATTTTTTGTTTTAAAAACTGCTAAAGGAAACGAACTTAATGCGTGGATTTTGAAACCAAAAGATTTTGATCCTTCAAAAAAATATCCTGTTTTCATGTACCAATATTCTGGTCCTGGATCTCAACAAGTAAATAACGATTGGAATAATACTGATGATTATTGGTTTGCTTCACTAACACAACAAGGTTATATTGTGGCTTGCGTTGATGGTAGAGGAACTGGTTTTAAAGGTGCTGATTTCAAAAAGGTAACTCAAAAAGAATTAGGTAAATTCGAAGTAGAAGATCAGATTGATGCTGCAAAAGTAATTGGAGCTTATCCTTATGTTGATGCTTCAAGAATTGGAATCTTCGGATGGAGTTATGGTGGATTCATGGCTTCAAACTGTATTTTTCAAGGAAACGATGTTTTCAAAATGGCAATTGCTGTTGCTCCGGTAACAAACTGGCGTTTTTATGATTCTGTTTACACAGAAAGATACATGCAGACTCCGCAAGAAAATGCTAGTGGATATGACCAAAATTCCCCAATAAATCACGTTGATAAATTAAAAGGTAAATTTTTATTGATTCACGGTTCAGGTGATGACAACGTTCATGTGCAAAACTCAATGCAAATGATGGAAGCTTTGATTCAGGCAAACAAACAATTTGATTCTCAGATATATCCAGATAAAAATCACGGGATTTTTGGCGGAAAAACGAGAATTCAGCTTTATAATAAAATGACTAACTTTATCAAAGAAAATTTATAATTTAAACATAATTAACAGTAAATAAATAATGAATAATATGGGAGAAACTCAAGTAAAAACTGCGCATCCAAAAGGACTTTGGGTATTATTTGGAACGGAGATGTGGGAGCGATTCAATTTCTATGGAATGCGAGCTTTATTGACATTATTTCTTGTGAACTCATTATTGATGAAAGAAGAAGAAGCTTCTCTTATTTATGGAGGTTTTCTTGGACTTTGTTATTTAACACCAATGTTAGGTGGTTTTGTAGCCGATCGTTTTTTAGGTAACAGAAATTGTATTCTTTTAGGTGGATTATTAATGGCGATTGGTCAAATGTTGTTGTTTACCAGCGGAACTGTATTTGATGCTAATTTAGGTTTGGCTAAAACTATTATGTATTGCGGTTTAGGAGTTATCGTTTTTGGTAACGGATTCTTTAAACCAAATATTTCTAGTATGGTTGGGAGTTTGTATCCAAAACAAGAAAAAACAAAATTAGATACTGCTTTTACGATCTTTTATATGGGAATTAATATTGGCGCTTTTTTAGGTCAATCTATTTGTCCACTTTTAGGAGATGTTGTTGATAGAGGTGGTGTTAGAGATATTCATGCTTTTAAATGGGGATTCCTAGCTGCTTCGATAGCAATGCTTTTGGGAACTATTCTTTTTTATGTTTTAAAAAATAAATATGTAGTGTCTCCGGAAGGAAGGCCATTAGGAGGTTTGCCATCTAAAAATATTGCTTCTGATTTTGAAGAAGGAGAAGCTCAACAAGCTAATTTCTCTACTCAAGCTTTGATAGGTGCCGGGATTGCGTTTGTAGCTTTAGGATTCTTTTTTCATTACGTTGTAGGTCAGAATTTAATTTACACTCTAATTTATTCAAGCGGATTAGCTTTAGCAGGATTGATTATTTCTGATTCTTCGCTGACTAAAGTTGAAAGAGATAGAATTATTGTAATCTATATTGTTTCGTTCTTTATTATTTTCTTTTGGGCTGCATTTGAGCAGGCTGGTTCTTCTTTGACTTTTATTGCAAATAATCAAACAGATAGAAACTTTTTTGGAATTTGGAATATGCCGCCATCAATGGTTCAAATTTTTAATGGATTATTTGTTGTTGTTTTGGCTGTTCCTTTTAGTGTGTTATGGGATTCTTTAAGAGCGAAAAGTAAAGAGCCAATATCTCCTGTAAAATTAGCCATAGGTTTGGTTTTGATTACAGTAAGTTTCTTTATGATTGCTACTCAGGTTTCTTATATCGGAACTTCTGGATTGTTAATGGTGAAATGGCTTATTTTATTATATTTCTTAAACACTTGTGCTGAGTTGTGTTTGTCACCAATTGGTTTGTCACTTGTTGGTAAGTTGTCGCCAAAACGTTTTGCTTCTTTGTTGTTTGGAGTGTTCTTTTTATCAAATGCTTCAGGTTATGCTTTGGGTGGAACTTTAGGGTCAATTTTGCCTCCAACAGGAGATAAATATAAAGCAGCAGAAAAAGTAAATATAGATTTAGCATCAATTTTAGAAAATAAAACTGTTGCAAATGGAGTAGAATTATTTGCTTTAGCAAAATTACAAATTGCTAAAATTGATAAAGATAAAGCTAAAGAGTTAGGTTTAGATGTAGAAAAGAAAATTGAAACTATTGCTGAAATTAAAAGCCAAAAAGAATTGGCGGCTAAGACTAATGTGAAATATGAAAATACTTTTACAGCAAAAGACACAACATTTACAGCAAAAGAATTTGATTTAATTAAAGAAAAAAATGTAGTGACGGTTTCTTATCCGGAATTTGCAGGATTTATAATCCATAACTTATACGAATTCTTTATGGTTTTTGTTGTTCTTACAGGTCTTGCGGCAATTATATTATTTGCTTTGACTCCATTCTTGAAAAAAATGATGCACGGAGTACGATAACATGGAAAACAAAATCACATTAGAAGAAATTCAAAATTTTAAAGGCACTTATCCAAAACAATTGTGGTATTTGTTTTTTGTTGAAATGTGGGAACGTTTTTGCTTCTACGGAATGCGTGGCGTACTTACTTTTTTTATGGTAGATCAGCTTTTATTAAAAGATGAACATGCCAATTTGCAATACGGAGCTATTCAGGCTTTTGTTTATGCTTTTACTTTTATCGGTGGTATTTTTGCTGATAAAGTATTGGGCTTTAAAAAATCATTGTTTTTTGGAGGAATTGTAATGATTCTTGGAAATCTTTTGATTGCTTTTTCGCCTCAGACAATGTTTTACTACGGTATTGCTTTCTCGATTATTGGCACAGGTTTTTTTAAGCCAAATGTTTCTTCAATGGTTGGAGAATTATATCATGAAGATGATGGTAGAAGAGATGCTGGTTACGGAATGTTTTATGCCGGAATAAATGTTGGAGGACTTCTTGGAGGTGCTTTGTGTATTTATTTAGGAAAATACTATTCTTGGCAATTGTGTTTTTTATCAGCAGCTGTAGTAATGTTTTTAGGATTAGTTACCTTTTTGTTTACTAAAAAATATTTAGGTCCAATTGGAGATTCTCCGTTATTGGATTTAGCGCCAAGTAAAAGGAGAATGCGTGAAATCGCTGTCTATGCGATCTCAATATTAAGTTTGCCATTTATTTTTATAATGGTAAAAAATACAGATTACACAGATTATTTCATGTACACTATTGGAATAGTTGCAGTTTTGTATTTTACTTATGAATTGATAAAATTGGGCGATGTAAAGATGCAGAAAAAGCTTTTTGCAGCCTTTTTGTTCGTATTCTTTTATTTGTTGTTTAATGCAATTTATGAGCAAAGTGGTGGTTCGTTATCGCTTTTTGCAAAAGATAATCTAAGTAATAAATTACTTGGTTTTACTATTGATCCCAATGTTGTAAACAATAGTTCGAATACATTTTTTGTAGTGGCTTTAAGTCCGCTAATTGGTTTATTGTGGATTTGGCTAGGGAAAAGAAGAATTGAACCAAACACCTTGATTAAATTCGGAATTGGATTCTTATTTTTGGGAGCTTCATTCTATATCTTTTATCTAACAAAGTTTTTTGCAAATTCAGAAGGTATTGCGTCTTTAAACGTGTTTACTTTTGCTTATTTGGTAACAACAATTGGAGAACTTTGTTTAGGTCCAATCGGAATGTCTATTATCACGAAATTGTCTCCAAAAAGATTATTCGGAATGATGATGGGGTTATGGTTCCTGGCGAGTGCTTTTGGGCAATTATTTGCTGGAAAATTAGGTGCCGAAATATCAAGATCAAATACAGGAGATACGTTGCTTTCTAAGCTTCAGTCTTATACAGAAGGATATTATCAATTGGCAATTTATTCGCTTGTAGCAGGAGTTGTTTTAATTGCGATTTCGCCAATTATTAGAAAATTAATGCAAGAAGTAAAGTAGACGACATTTAGTGACTCTTTTTTTGCTTAAATTTGCAGAAAATAATAAGGATATGAAAAAAATAATACTAGTAACATTGTTTTTTGTTGGTGCATTTGCAACGCAAGCGCAAGAACTAAAATGGTATACAGATGTAAAGGAAGCAATTACTGTAAGTAATAAAGCGCAAAAGCCAATGCTTATGTTTTTTACAGGAAGTGATTGGTGTGGATGGTGTATTCGTTTGCAGAACGAAGTTTTGAAAACTCCTGAGTTTAAAAAATGGGCTGCAGATAATGTTGTCTTAGTTGAGTTAGATTATCCTAGAGCTGTGCCTCAGACTCCGGAACTTAAAAACCAAAATAATGAATTGCAACAAGCTTTTGGGATTCAGGGTTTTCCAACGGTGTATTTTACAAGTGCAGAATCAAAGGATGGAAAAGTCAATTTTAAAGGTTTAGGTAAAACCGGTTATGTTGCAGGTGGTCCATCTGCTTGGTTGACAGTTGCAGAAGAAATTGTGCATCCGAAAAAATCTTAATTAAAGTAAATTCTATTTTAATAATATGAAAACTCCTTACAGATTTGTAAGGAGTTTTTTTTGTTTAGTAAGAAAAAGTATTCACTATTTTGATTGGTTTTATGGTTTTGTTATTTTATTATAATTAAAAAAACATATAATGTATTTTTTGTATTAATAAAAATTGGAAAATTAAAATAATATGTTAATTTCGTCATGCTATACTAACCAAAACCAATTATACTATGACCAAAAAATTACTTATCCTACTGTTTTTTTTAGGTTCATTTTTTCTGCATTCGCAAAATTTAGTTTGGAGAACAAACATGACAGATGCTATTGCAATAAGTAATGAACAGAGAAAGCCAATGCTAATTTTATTCACTGCCTCAGGTGTACCGGAAAATCTTCAAAACGAAATCTTTAAAACTCCTGATTTTGCCGTTTGGTCACGTGACAATGTGATTTTGGTAAAACTTGATTTATCTGATTCTACAACTGCAGATGGAGACAGAGAACAAAATCTTAAATTAAAAAGCGCTTTTGGTGTCGAAGATTTACCAGAAGTTTGTTTTGCAAGCGCTTCTATTCGAAAAAACAAAACAACTTTTAGCGCCTTAGGGAAACTTGCGTATAAACCCGGTGGAGCTAAAGCCTGGATCGCGGAATCAAATGCAATTCTGCATCCAAGCGAGTAAAATAAAATTTAAATTAAGTTTCTTAGTTTAATTTGTAGAATCCCCTTTCAACTGCGGTATGAAAGGGGATGTTTTTTTGGGAAACGAGTACGTGATATCGGTGGTTTTGATTTTTTTTCGGGGTTAAATTTTCATTTTGTTTAAAATTTAACGTTTAAATAGTATATTTCATTATAATGTAACTTTTTCCAAGTATTTCTACGGGAAGTGTTTGTTAAATGGTCGTTTTTGTGTTAATTTGGGTTTTATAACCCCCCAATGAAAAACCAAATACTATTATGACCCGAAAACTACTTACACTACTATTTTTTTTAGGTTCATTTTTACTGCATTCTCAAAATTTAGTTTGGAATACTGATTTGAGTGATGCTTTTATAATGAGTGATGCGCAAAAGAAACCATTGTTAATATTCTTTACTGCGGCTACTGCTGGACAAAAAGTACAGAACGAGGTTTTTAACACACCAGACTTTGCAGTATGGTCCCGTGATAATGTTGTCTTATTAAAACTTGATTTGTCTGATACTACAATTACTGATGCAGAAAAAGAGAAAAATTTGATGATGAAAAATGCTTTAGGTATTGAAGAAATTCCTCAGGTTTGTATTGTGATGATCACAATCAAGAAAAATAAACCCACAATTAGTAAGATGGGAGTTCTGGCCTATAAAATGGGCGGAGCGAAGAAATGGATTTCTGATTCAAATTCAATTTTGCATCCAAGCAGCGAATAAGATAAAATTTTTAGTTTAACTTATAATATCCCTTTTCACTTGTTGCGTGAAAAGGGATATTTTTTTTGATGCAAGTTAATTTCCAATTCTTAACGATCGAATTAGAATTTGAAGCATCTGCAATTATTACCTTCGGGCGTAAATCCTTCAAAAGCCTATCTAAGTTTAATTTTGGAGATTGAGTAAGAAGTAATATGTCCGGCTGAATTTTGTTCTCGTAAATTCCTGTGCTGTCTAAAACCAGTATTTTTTTTCCGTTAAAGAATAATGTATTCTTAATTTTATGGGTGCTTTTTAAAACGCCAAAATTCCCGACTAAATAAGAGGTTGAAACATTGTTTTTGGCAAGAGTATCGCTTGTGATAAAGTTTATATTTTTTCCAATCCTTTCAGATATTAAAGTGTTTTTCTTGGTATGATAAACGATTAATTCCTGCTGACTTTCGGTTTCTTTTTTAGTATATATAAAAGAAATCTGAACAATAACTATACTAAGTAAAAGTGAAATCGTTTTATTGAAATTTGGCTTAGCCATCCAAATTGTGCCTGTAATTATCAATAGGTAAATAGTCACCAGATAATAAAAATTGAAACTTATATCCCGAATCACAAACGATTCAAATGTTGCAACAAAGTGAATCATTAGATTTAGAAGATAAATGCTCTTTTCGAAAATAACCACAAAAATGACTGGTGGACTATAAAAAACGGCAATGATCATAACTATAATTCCGGCAATCATTATAAATGATAGTACAGGAAGAATGATAATATTGGTTACAAAAAATAATCCTGGAAATTGATGAAAATAATACAAGCAAACTGGTAAAGTGCCTATTTGTGCAGCGAAAGAAACTGTCAAAGCATTCCATATGTAAATTGTTATTTTGTGTTTTGGAGTCCACAGATTTTTTAAAATTGGTTGTAGCCAAAGAATGAAAAACAGGGCTAAATAACTTAATTGAAAACCGACATCAAACAGAAAATAAGGTTCAAATAATAGTATCAATAAAATAGAAACTAATAAAGTATGGTAGATGTTTCCGCTTCTGCGCAAATGGTTTCCTATCGCAAGAAAGGAAAACATGACAACTGAGCGTAAAACGGGCGGAGATAAACCTGAAATTATAGCGAAAATTGCCAATGATACTAAAATGGAAATCAATTTTATAAAAGAACCTTTTCGATTGTTCGGAATTGGTTTTAGAATAAAATTTATAAACAGCATTATGAATCCAACGTGTAATCCAGAAACGGATAATACATGCGTTGTGCCAGAATATTGGTAATCTTTTATTATCTCTGATGAAATCTCTTGCTGTTGCCCTAAAATCAAAGCAAGTGCAACGTTCATTTCGTCTTTGCTGAAATGCGCTTTTTCAAGATTTTTTATTATTCTGGAATGCAAACGACCGGAATAATACCAAATGTCCTTTTTTATATTTTTATCAATTGCGATTTCAGATTTTCGGCAATAAATCTGTCCGTAGATTTGTTTGTTTTCTAAATACTTGGCATAATCGAATTGATTAGGATTTTTGCTTGAAGTATTTCCTTGTAGAATTGTTTTTACCCGAATTGTATTTCCTAAAATAACATTGTTTTTTGTACTGTCTTTTTGAATGTTTACAATTATTCTGCCTGTATTAGTTTTGTTTTCAATTTGGTTTATAATGCCAATATAACGATCATTAAAGTCGTTGCTTTTTAGTTTTTCACGTAAAGTGAAAGTTATAAACTGGGGTTTTTCAAATGCTGTTTTAGCATGTATGTAATTCGATTCCTGATAAGAATCTGTTTGTAATTGCAGCGTAATCAAACCAATGAAAAAAGAAACTATAGAAGTAATTATTCCAAAAAGAATATTGAGTTTTTTGTTTTTAGCAATAAAGAAATACAGAATGAAGAATATTGTGGCGATTGAAATAAGTATTATTCCTGCCGTTGTTATCGAAGGTTTTGCGTAGTAAGAAACAATAATGCCAAGAATAAAGCTAATTGTAATTTTAGCCAAAGGAAAATCTAATACTTTCATGGTTTAAAAGTATTAAAATTTTGTAAGAAAAAGAATATATTTTTATATATTTCAAATTATTCGATTACTCTGTTAATTTGAGCAAAAGAATTTCCGTAATATGCCTCTTTTGTAGACGAAATTATTACTCCTTTGGATGTTGAGGAATGTACAAATTTTATTTCGCTCGAATTTACTTCAACAATAAGTCCAACATGATTAATTTGTTTGCTTTTGTTTGTTTTAAAGAAGATTAAATCGCCTTTTCGAGCATCATCAAATTTGATTATTGTACCTATTTTAGATTGCTCAAAAGAGCTTCTTGGTAGTTTTATATTTTCAGATTCAAATGTAGTATATACCAATCCGGAACAATCGAATCCGCTTTTTGTGGTTCCTCCGGCTTTATATCGAACACCAATATTATCAGTCGCTTTATCGATTAATTTATTAACGGTATATCTATTTTCTTTTTTCGATTCATTTTTGCTTACAGCATTTGATGTCGATTTACAAGAAGTAAAAGCAATCGCCAGAAGAAGGAAAATGAGTATTTTTTTCAAATCAAAAAGGTTTTATGCCTGTTTTAAATCAGCTACAATAAGTTTTGCCGTTTTTTTACTTGCACCAACTCCGCCTAATTTTTGCTCCAGAATATCATAATTCTTTAGTAGTTTTTCGCGATATTGAGGTTCAAGTAATTTATATAACTCTTCTTTAATGCGTTTAGTATTGCAATCACTTTGAATTAATTCGGTTACAACTTCCTGATCCATTATTAAATTGACAAGCGAGATGTATTTTAGCGTAATAATGCGTTTTGCAATTTGGTACGAAATCGAACTTCCTTTATAACAAACTACTTCCGGAACTTTAAAAAGTGCCGTTTCAAGAGTTGCAGTTCCTGAAGTTACCAAAGCCGCTGTTGACGAACGAAGTAAATCATAGGTTTTATTCGAAACAAATGCGATGTTTTTGTTTTTTATAAATTGCTGATAAAATTCATAATCCTGACTTGGGGCGCCGGCAATCACAAACTCATAATCCTGAAAATCATCGACAACACTTAGCATAACGCTCAGCATTTTTGTAATTTCTTGTTGGCGGCTTCCTGGCAAAACCGCAATAATTGGTTTGTCTCCCAATTTATGTTCTTCTCTAAAAGTCTTTTCGTCAAATGCAGGCTGATTTTGAATGGCATCAATTAATGGATGTCCAACAAAATCTACCGGAAAATGATGTTTGTCTTCATAAAAACTTTTCTCAAAAGGTAAAATCACAAACATCTTGTCGACATCTTGTTTTATCGCTTTAATTCGGTTTTCTTTCCAAGCCCAAATTTGAGGAGAAATATAATAATGTGTTTTATAATTTAACTCTTTGGCCCATTTTGCAATACGCATATTAAAGCCCGGATAATCGATGAAAATCAAAACATCAGGTTTGAATTCCGAGATGTCTTTTTTGCAAATCTTTATATTATTTAAGATGGTTTTCAAATTGAAAATAACTTCAACAAATCCCATAAAGGCCAATTCACGATAGTGTTTTACTAATGTTCCGCCAGCTTTTTGCATTAAATCTCCACCCCAGAATCTAATTTCTGCTTGAGGATCTTCTTCATACAATGCCTTCATTAAATTTGAACCGTGTAAATCTCCAGAGGCTTCGCCAGCTATTATGTAATACTTCATATAGATTTCTTTGAAAGTGTTTTTCGATTTTTAAACACAATATTTTTTTTGCAGTGCAAAGATAAGATTTAAATAAATAAGGTAGAAATTGCTAAAACAATCACTGCCAGAACCACGCCTCTTGCCATAAGTTCTTTGTTTCTTTTTAGAAGAATTAAAAAAACAGCAAGATCTAAAATAGTTCCCAGCGTAATTACTTTTCCCAGATAACCTTGTTTTCTTATGGTTTCAAGTCCTGTTGAAACATCAAAAGTGGTAAAAAAGGTGATAAATAAATAACTTCCAAGAATTGAAGTAAAAATACCGATCATAAATCCGATAAGAAGGTCTGCTTTATTCATTTAAATTCCAAGTATTAAGTTGTTGTATAGAGTGATGTGCCGTTAAGTCAAATTGTACCGGAACTACAGAAATGTATCCATTTTCTAAAGCCCATTCGTCAGTATCTTCACCTTTATCTTCGTTGGTGAATTTTCCGGTTAACCAATAATAATCTTTCCCGAAAGGAGTTTGTCGTTTGTCAAATTTCTGCGCATAATAAGCTTTCGCCTGACGACAAATTTTAATTCCTTTAATTTCGTTTTCTTTTAATTTAGGGAAATTGACATTTAAAACGACACCTGCAGGTAATTTATTGGCTAAAGTTTCTAAAGTAATTTTTTTTACGAATGATTTTATTTGCTCAAAATCGGCATTCCAGTCAAAGTCTAATAATGAAAATCCAATTGCCTGAATTCCTTCAATTCCTGCTTCAACAGCGGCGCTCATAGTTCCTGAATAAATTACATTTATAGAAGAGTTTGAACCGTGATTGATTCCGGAAACACACAGATCCGGTTTGCGTTTTAAGATTTCATTTACGGCCAGTTTGACGCAATCTACAGGAGTTCCTGAGCAGCTATATTCGGTTATAATGTCATCTTCTTTTGAGATTTTGTCCAAAAACAAAGTATTATTAATGGTTATGGCATGTCCCATTGCACTTTGAGGTTTGTCCGGAGCTACGACGACAACTTCGCCAATAGTTTCCATAACGCTTATTAACGCTCTGATTCCGGGAGCCAAAATACCATCATCGTTGGTAACTAATATTAGAGGTTTTTCGCTTTTCATTTACGAATTATGGTTTTAAATGTAGGATTTTAAAACAAATGTAGTGACAGATTTTGGTTGAATAGTCACAAATAAAGTAAAATTTGTCAACTAATTTAAAGAAGATTTTAGCGCGTCAAACATTTTTATATCTTTAACAAAAAATTATAGTGAGCTTGGCTTTGTTGGCACAGTTTTTACCGTAACTTAGATTAAAAAATTTGATGAATGCTATTATTCAATTTATGAAAAGAAATTATAAAATACTTATAGCTGTATTATGCTTGTCATTAACCTTATTTGCTTTTAAGATTAATGCAGATAAAACGATAGACCCGGACCCAAATAGAGATAAAACGCTTTTAGAATTGCTTGCTTTTGTTATTGAAAAAGGACATTACAGCCCTGCAGAAATAAATGATGAGTTTTCTAAAGGAATTTTTAAAGATTATATCGAAGCGCTGGATCCTTCAAAGAGATTCTTTCTTCAGTCTGATATTGACGAATTCAAACAATATGAATTGCAGTTAGACGATCAGTTCTTGAATAAAGATTTGACGTTCTTCAATCTCACTTATACAAGATTGATGAAACGTATGGAAGAAAGCAAAAAACGTTATAAGACTATTTTAGCGCAACCTTTCAACTATACTGTTGATGAGAGTTTTAATGCCGATTATGAGCATATTCCGTATGCAAAAAATCTAACTGAAATCAACGAAAGATGGAGAAAACAAATCAAATTGTCGACACTTTCTTCGCTTGTTGCTAAACAAAAATTAGAAGAGGATAAAAAGAAAAAAGATCCTGCTTACAAAGAAAAATCTTTTGATACATTAGAGAAAGAAACTCGTGATAGTTCTTTAAAATCACTAGACGATAACTTTGGTGTAATTAAAGATTTGAACAAAGAAGATTGGTTTTCTGTATATGTAAACTCAATCATGACACGTTTTGACCCGCACACAAGCTATTTTGCACCTGAAGAAAAAGATCGTTTTGATGTTAATATCAGTGGAAAACTAGAAGGAATTGGGGCAAGATTAGTGAAGAAAAATGACTTTACTCAAATTGATGAATTGATCTCTGGAGGTCCTGCATGGAAAGGTAAAGAATTGGAAGCTGGAGATTTAATTTTGAAAGTAGCACAAGGAAACGAAGAGCCAGTTGATGTAGTTGGAATGCGTTTGGACGATGTTGTGAAAAAAATTAAAGGTCACAAAGGAACTGAAGTTAAACTTACAGTTAAAAAAGTTGACGGAACAATCAAAGTAATTTCAATTACAAGAGACGTTGTTGAAATCGAAGAAACTTATGCTAAATCTAGTATTGTAGAAAGAAATGGATTGAAATATGGTGTAATTTATTTACCTAAATTCTACATTGATTTTGAAAATAAAGATGGTCGTGATGCCGGAAAAGATATTGCTCTTGAAGTAGAAAGACTGAAAAAAGAAGACATCAACGGTATCGTACTTGATGTACGTGATGATGGTGGTGGATCTTTGTCTACAGTTGTTGATATTGCAGGTTTATTTATCGAAGAAGGACCAATTGTTCAGGTGAAATCTGCAGGTAAAAAGAAAGAAGTTTTATACGATAAAGATAAAAAAATCGAGTGGGACGGACCATTAGTAATTATGGTTAACAGTTTCTCGGCTTCTGCATCAGAGATTTTGGCTGCTGCAATTCAGGATTATAAACGTGGAGTTATAATTGGTAGTAAACAAACTTATGGTAAAGGAACAGTGCAAAATGTACTTGATTTGAACCAATTTGTTCGTAATGCAAATTATGGAGATTTAGGAGCTTTGAAAATTACAGGGCAAAAATTCTACAGAATCAACGGAGGTTCAACTCAGTTAGAAGGTGTTCATAGTGATGTTGTTATGCCAGATCGTTATGCTTACTTAAAAATGGGTGAGCGTGATATTGACAATGCAATGCCTTGGGATAAAATTGATCCTGCTGATTACAGCACTTGGACTTCAAACGAGAATTTTGCTAAAGCAATTGATAATAGTAAAAACAGAATCGCTCAAAATGCACAATTCAAATTGATTGAAGATAATGCAAAATGGATCGATGTTAAGAATAAAGAGAATACTTATAGCTTGAATATTACTAGCTTTAAAGCTACTCAGGAACAAGTTGAAAATGAAGGTAAAAAATACAAACCTATTTCAGATTATAAAAATAGCTTGACTTTTAAATCTTTGCCTTACGAAGAGCTTGAAATGAAAAATGACGCTACATTAAAAGAAAAGAGAGATGCTTGGCACCAGGCTTTATCTAAAGACGTTTATGTGGAAGAGGCTTTGAATGTACTAGATGATTTACAGTCTAAAGGTTATGTAAAAAACACTGTTTCTCCTAAAATGAAAAAGGATAAATTGGTAAAATCTTAGATCTTTATAGAACTAATTTGTTATTAAAACGCTCCAAAAAGCTTAATTTTTGGAGCGTTTTTTTGTAAGTTTATATAGTATAAGAAGTAATTTGTAATCTGTTAGAAGTCCTTACTAAGTGTTGAATATTGAAAAAAAGATTGTTGTATGAAGAATTGTATTGTTTTAGGTTTGATTGGTTTTTTGTTTTTGTCTTGTAAAAATGAAATCAAGGAAAAAGAAAATTTAGCACAAGAACAGGAATCTGGTTTTGTCTCGGATCAAAATAATACAGGTTCGGGATTTTCTGTTTCATATTTGCCTACATCTACAACAAAGCAAATTGTTAAGCATAAATATTATACACTTTCTTATAATGAAAAATATGAGCAAGCCGAATGGGTTGCTTACGAATTAAAGAAAGAATATCTGAAAAACGGGAATTATAAACGTCCGTATTTTATTGAAGATCCAAGTGTGACAACAGGTTCTGCGGATTGGAGAAACTACAAAAAATCAGGTTATGATAAAGGACATCTTTGCCCTGCAGGCGATATGGAATTTGATCAAAGCGCTTATAATGATACTTTTTATACGTCTAATATTTCGCCTCAAAAGCATGATTTCAATAGCGGAATCTGGAATAGATTAGAGCAAAAGACACGTTATTGGGCAGAGAAATACAGTGATATTTATGTTGTAACGGGTGGAATTCTGAAAGATTCGGATAAAACAATAGGGACCGAAAATGTTGCCGTCCCTAAATATTTTTATAAAATTATTCTAACTAAATCTGGTAAAGAACACAAAGCAATTGCTTTTTTGGTTCCGAATGAAGATAGCAATAAATCACTTTATGATTTTGTAGTTCCTATTGAGACTCTTGAAAAAATGACAGGAATTGATTTCTTTCCAAATTTGAAAAACTTGAAAAGCAGTAAGGATTTTTAAGTTGCTAAAAACAGGTTTATAAATGCTAATCAAAAGTTGAGATGTGCCTTTAGGCACTAAATATTGGTAGAAAACAGGAATATGAATAAATTTAGCGTGCCGTAGGTACGCAATAGTTAGCATTCTGTTGCGTACCTACGGCACGCCAGCACATTACAAACTTAGTTTTTACCAATATTTAGTGCCTAAAGGCACAAATTGTAAACTTTCAACCTTATAACTTATTTTTCTTTTTTCTTGGATTAAATAATATAAAACTCAAAAGAGCTAATATCCAAGCGCCAATTCCTCCGTAAAGCAATATTATTTCAAAACCATGAGCAAGAGCTTTATGCAAGATTGAACTTGACGAATCTAATAGGCTTAATTCTGGAAAGTCTCTATTAAGTGATGAAAAGTTTCCTGCAGCTATTTTTTCTGAAATAGAATGTAATGTTTTTGAATCTATTGATTTGGAAAAAGCGGTATCTAAGTATGAAAAAATCCCTTCGACTAATAGATATCCCATCAAAGCAATATTGATAGATAAAGTAATTAATCTCGCACTCATGTCTATTCCGGAAGCCATTCCTGAACGATTGGAAGAAACTGATCCTGTGGTTGTATTGGTTACTGGTGTATTGGTTAATCCTAATCCAATTCCTGCGAGTAAAGAGCCCGGAAGCATTGTTAACCAACTGGCATGTTCTGCAATACTGCCATATCTCATAACAATAAAACCTAATCCGATTACAAACAAACCTAACGGAATTACAATTCCTGAGCGATATTTAACGGTGAGATATTCGGCAAAAGGTGGAATTATTAAAGTTGGAAGTGTGTAAGCGAGCAAAGACAAACCAACAGTTACCACATCGTATCCTAAATAACTTTGAAAATAAATGGGTAAATAAATTATAAAAGGCCAAAAGCTAAAATTCATACCAATTGACCCAAGAATTGCCCCAGAAAAATTCCGAATTTTGAATACCGAAAAGTCAAACATTGGATAAGGATTTGTTTTTTCGACGCGTAAAAATATTATAAAACTTATAATTGTTGCGATTATAATACCCAAAGCAATGGGACTGCTAAAACCAAGATCCGGACCTTGTGTAATGTAATAAGTTAGTCCGAATACGGATAAAGACAAGGTAATCATACCCCAAATATCTATTTTTTTAGCATCAGAATCTTTAGATTCGTCTACGTAAAAGTGAACGAGAATAATAGCCAAAAAGGCGAGAGGAACATGAATTAAAAATACCCATTTCCAAGATAAAATCGCTATGATTGATCCGCCTATTATTGGACCAAAACCTAATCCAATACCAAGAATAATTCCCCAAATACCAAATGCTTTGCTACGTTCTTTTCCTTTCTGAAATTGATGTGATAAAGTGGCTATTTGGCAAATTAACATTGCTCCGCCACTTATTCCCTGAAAGAAACGACTGATTATCAATAAAACTATATTTTCGGCTAAACCACAAACTAATGAAGAAATGCCAAATAAAGTTAAGGTGATTATAAGAATACGTTTTCTGCCATATCGATCTGCAAGTGTTCCGGCAGCCATCAAAACTGTAGTGCAACCTATCGTATAGATGTTCATAATCCATTGCATGTCTTTGAGATTGGCATTTAGTAATTTTTCGAGTGTTGGAAGTATAACCGGTACACTTGAAATTTCGAGAGAGAACATTAATGTAGCCAGACAAATTGCAATTAAGACAATTGTGTTTTTGTACGAGTAAAAATTTTGCTTCATTTTTTAAATTATTTTTAGCAAAAATAAACTGAATTACATCTATTTATCGGTACAATTAAATGATAAAGAAGTACTTTTACAAGATGAGAAAAGAGAACATGCATCAATCCGTTGAAGTGATTTATAAAAAAGTCGAAGATTGTTCGATGGTAAATTCACAGCTTAGTTTTTTTCAAATGGTTTATGTTATTTCAGGCACAGGGTTTTTACGTATAAATGGAAATTCGATATTGTATCAAACAGGAAATCTAATGTTGCTTACGCCAAATGATTATCACACATTTGATATTTCGACGCCAACAGAGTTCTTATTGGTTAAGCTTAATACGGAATATGTAAAGGAATATCGCTCAAAAAGTATCGATCATATTGAATGTCTGCTGCATTATGCCTCGCATTTATCAGGTTGTATTTTGAAACGAAAAGCAGACGAATTTCTGGTGAGATCAATCGCCGAATCATTAATATATGCGATTGATAATAAGGATATTTATGATGAAGATTTAATTAGTCATTATGTAAATGCGCTAATAGTAATTGCTGCGCGAAATATTGCAGTAATAAAACCATCAGGCGTTAAGGTAAGTGCTGATAAGAGAATTCTGGAAATTATCAATTATATACAAGGGAATATTTTATTTCCTCAAAAATTAAAAGCTTCGGCTATTGCAGAGAAATTTGATATATCAGAGACTTATATCGGGAGTTATTTTAAGAATCATTGTGGAGAAACGATTCAGTCTTTTGTTTCCAATTATAAAATACGACTGATAGAACATCGCTTAAGTTTTAGTGATATGAGAATTAATGAAATTGTAGCCGAATTTGGTTTTTCGGACGAAAGTCACCTTAATAAATTTTTCAAGAAACATAGAAATATTAGCTTGACCGGATATAGAAAAGCTAAGGTTTTACCGAATTGATTTTTTACAGATTAATTATAAAAAAAGCCGAAGATTTCTCTTCGGCTTCTGTTTTTGTACGTTTTTTGAAACTTAAAAATTAGTCAAATTTTTTAGATCGACTATTGTTTGAGTTGGGTTTTCGGCTTTAAATACAAAACTTCCGGCAACTAAAACATCAGCTCCGGCTTCTACTAATTGTTTTGCATTTTTGCTTGTTACACCGCCGTCAATTTCAATTAATGTTGAAGCATTTTTGCGTGTAATTAAAGCTTTTAACTTTTGAATTTTAGCATAAGTATTTTCGATGAAAGATTGTCCTCCAAAACCTGGATTCACGCTCATAATGCAAACTAAGTCAATATCGTTAATTACATCTTCTAATAAATCAATATTAGTGTGTGGATTTATCGCAACTCCAGCTTTCATTCCTTCGGCTTTAATTGCCTGAAGTGTTCTGTGAAGATGTGTACAAGCTTCATAATGCACTGTTAATCCGTTAGCGCCTAAATCAGCGAAAGTTTTAATGTATCTGTCCGGATCAATAATCATTAAATGTACATCAATATATTTTTTTGCATGTTTAGAAATTGCTTCTAAAACTGGCATTCCAAAAGAAATATTCGGAACAAAAACTCCGTCCATAATATCGATATGAAACCAATCAGCCTGACTGTTGTTGATCATTTCGATATCACGTTGTAAATTGGCAAAATCAGCCGCAAGAACAGAAGGAGCAATAAGTGTATTTTTCATTGTGTAGTTGTGTGTGTTGTTTTTTTACAAAGATAAATTTTTTATGCTGTATAGTGAAATTTAACCGCAAAGCTCGTAAGGTATTTTAAGTGAAAGCTTCTATGTAATGAGATTTTACCGCAAAGTCCGCAAAGATTTTACGCAAAGCTGGCAAAGTTTTTATGCTGAATTTTTGATGAGTTTATGAAGTTCACAAAGCTTTGTGTAAAGTTTGATTAACATATAGCTTTGCGAACTTTGTGTTTTTACAAGATTCTAAAAGGTAAAAAAACCTTTGCGAACTTTGCGGTAAAAAAATAAAAATAAAAAACTCCGGTAATCAGCCGGAGTTTCAATCATCAATCAAAAAACGAACAGTCAATCAAACTGTTGTTTGCTTTAAAGTCCAATATAAGCACTTTCGCAATAAATTCCAAATTCCAATAAAATAATTGAAATTTGGAATTTAAAATATTGGATTTATATTTTTAATATTAACCTAAATAGGTTTTAAGAATTTTACTTCTAGAAGTGTGTTTTAATCTACGGATTGCTTTTTCTTTAATCTGACGAACACGCTCACGAGTTAGGTCGAAAGTTTCTCCAATTTCTTCTAAAGTCATTGGGTGTTGATCGCCAAGACCAAAATATAAACGAACAACATCTGCCTCTCTAGGAGTTAATGTTTCTAAAGAACGTTCGATTTCAGTACGCAATGATTCGTGAATTAACTCTCTGTCCGGGTTTGGAGATTCTCCAGAACGTAAAACGTCATAAAGGTTAGAATCTTCACCTTCAACAAGTGGAGCATCCATAGATAAGTGACGACCAGAGTTTTTCATAGACTCTTTTACGTCATTTACAGTCATATCAAGTTCTTTTGCAATTTCTTCAGCAGAAGGTGGACGCTCGTTAGATTGCTCTAATAAAGCGTACATTTTGTTGATTTTATTGATAGAACCAATTTTGTTTAATGGTAAACGAACAATACGAGATTGTTCTGCCAAAGCCTGAAGAATCGATTGACGAATCCACCATACGGCATAAGAGATGAATTTGAAACCACGAGTTTCATCAAAACGTTGAGCCGCTTTAATTAAACCTAAGTTTCCTTCATTAATTAAATCTGGAAGAGTTAATCCTTGATTTTGATATTGTTTAGCAACCGATACAACGAAACGTAGGTTGGCTTTTGTTAATTTTTCTAAAGCTCTTTGATCACCAGCCTTTATTCTTTGTGCTAATTCTACCTCTTCATCAGCGGTAATTAGGTCAACTTTTCCAATTTCTTGTAGGTATTTGTCTAACGATGCAGTTTCACGATTGGTTACCTGCTTGGTGATTTTAAGTTGTCTCATGTTTTTTGTCTCCTCAATTTTTAAGTGTACAAATAGTTATACGTAAGAGGATACAAAAAAGTTACAACTATGTGTAAAATATTTTTTAAAATGAAAAACACTCCGTCTTAAAAGTTTAATTAGGAGTGTTTTATCGAAGTGGAGCAAACTTATTTTTTATTCTGAAAAGTCATCAGATGTATCTAAAATTTCGTCAAATATCTTTTTAAGTGATCTTATATAGATAGGAAATGAGATTACTAATAATATATATTCTCTTCTAAGAACCGTAATATCATCCAGAATTTCATATAAACAAGGAATTATTACGGCTAATGAAGCAATAACTCCAACCCATGGATTATTAATTATTTTTTTCATGATTGATAAAGGCCTCATATCAGGTTGGTTAATTAATGCAATTCTCATTGTTAGTAGGTTTTTTGTTGTTTACGAATGTAAAAGTAATTTTGATTTTGCCTTTATAGCTGAGAAATGTCATGAAAGCTAATTTTCTTGTCATAAAAGCATTCAGGAAGATTGTAAATCAATAAATTGGCCACTAAAAACGACAAATCCCCTTTGTTTCAAAGAGGATTTGTCGTTTTTTATATTTTAAGTAAAGAGCTTTTTAGGATAAAATATTCATCTTTTTTATAAAGTCTTTATAAGTATCGCTTAGGTTTATTTTGTGGTTTCCTTTTAGGATAACAAGATTGTCAGCGAGAATAATTTCTTCGATTTTGTCTGTATTGACAATAGTGTTTCGGTGCGTTTTTATGAATTTATTCTTGTCTAATAAATTACTGATTTTGGTAAGCGAGATCTGAATGACAAATTTTTCTTTTTCGGTAATAATATTGCAATATCGTTCTTCGACTTCGATATATAGAATGTCACTTATGGCAACTTTTTTTAGTGAGTTTTTCTTCTTTATAAATAAATAATCATTGCTGATCACCGTGTCTTGTTCTTCGCTTAAAAACACATTTGTTTGTTCGTAGAACTTTTCTACAGCCATTTCTATCGCATACAGAATTTCTAACTCATTAAAAGGTTTCATCAGGAAGCTGAAAGGTTTTGTGAGTTTTGCACGTTCAAAAATCTGGCGATCATGCGAACTGGTCAAAAAGACAAAAGGTTTTGAAGCATTCGGAATAATATTTATAGATTCAGCAAACGTAATTCCGTCTGGTTTTCCGTCAAGAAACACATCGATGATGATGATATCAACGGTGTTTTCGTAAAAAAGCTTTATAGCATCAGTAAAACTTGTGGCAACTCCGGCAATGGTATAATTGTTTTCAAGCAATACTTTGGTAAGCGCATCGCTTTGTTCTGGAGTATCTTCTATTATTAAAACATTGATATTATCCATTATTTATTGTTTTTGGGAAAGCAAGTATTGTTAATAAGGTTTTTGGTGGAGTAAAGTAAAGAATTATTATAGAAAAAAGGATTATTTAAAGTGTATTTTTTGAAGAGCTTTATTAAAACAAAAGATGTTATTGTGATTTATAGAATACAATAAAACAGAAACCCAATCTTTTTTAATTAAAAAAGATTGGGTTTTTATTTTAAAACAATGCCTATGAATAAAAAGAATCTAAAATTTTAAATTTAATAGACTAATTGCATTTGAATTAAACTGCTGCACTTGTCTTTGTGCCTCTAGATGTTTTTGGATCATCTCCTCCTGAAATAGTTTGTAATTGTTTTCTAGAAAGAGAAGTGAAGTTTTTTAAGTTCGATGTTTTCTCTGTGTTTGTGGTTGGTTTATTTTTCATAGACTTTTTGTTTTAGATAACAATCTTAATTGCCAACTTGTGTCGTAGTTCCTCTGGAAGTTTCCGGTCCGCCAATAATAGTTTCAAGCTGGCTTTTAGAAAGAGGTTTTAGGTTTTTTAATTTTACAATGCTTTTATTTTCTGTAGCTTTATTTTTCATAGTAAATTAATTATAGTAAACGAGTGATAAAATATGTTTTATGGACGTGTAGGCTTGGTTTCAGTTCCTCTAGAAGTTTTTGGTCCACCAACAATAGTTTAAAGTTGGCTTTTAGAAAAAGATTTAAGGCTTTGTAGGCTTTGTTTCAGTTCCTCTTGAAGTTTCTGGTCCGCCAATAATAGTTTCAAGCTGCCTTTTAGAAAGGGGTTTAAGTGTTTTTTGTCTTGTTGTTTTTTCTAAGCTTGTGGTTTTTACTTCCTTGTTTTTCATAATTAGTTTATGATTTTTTGATTAATAATAAAGTGGTAATAAACTTAAGGAAGTTCAGTTCTAGTTCCTCTTGAAGTTTCTGGTCCACCGATAATAACTTCTAGTTCATTTTTAGGAATAGGTTTTAAGTTTTTAAACTTCGCAGTTTTCTTCGGGTCTGTTATTTTTATTTCTTGTTTTTTCATATTTTTTTTAAAATTAAATGATTGAATAAGGATTTAGTTTGTATTATTCACCTACTCCAGTTCTAGTTCCTCTAGTTGTTTCCGGCCCGCCAACAATAGTTTCAAGTTGATTTTTTGAAAGAGGTTTAAGACTTTTTATTTTTATCGTTTTTTCTAAGCTTGTGGTTTTTACTTCGTTGTTTTTCATAATTAGTTTATAATTTTTTGATTAATAATAAAGTGGTAATAAACTTAAGGAATCTCCGTTCTAGTTCCTCTGGAAGTTTCTGGTCCACCAATAATAGCTTCTAGTTCATTTTTAGGAATAGGTTTAAGGTTTTTTAATCTTGTATTTTTTTCTGTATTAACGTTTTTGGTTGTGTTGTTTTTCATAATAGCTTATTTAAATTAATCTTTGGTTGTAAAATTTGATTAGTGACCTACTCCAGTTTCAGTACCTCTTGAAGTTTCTGGTCCGCCAACAATAGTTTCGAGTTGATTTTTAGAAAGATTTTTAAGGTTTTTTAGTTTTGAAGCTTTTTCCAAGTTTGTAGTTTTTGCATTCTGGTTTTTAATAATTATATAGTTTTAATTTTATAAACATATATTGGCTATTAACATCTCGATTTACAGGATGAGATTGAATAATTTATAATGGTTAATCGTGTTGTTATCTAGTGAATATTTTTGATGTTTTATGGAGTTACATCTACTTTTGTCCCCCTAGAAACTTCTGGACCGCCAATAATAGTTTCAAGTTGTTTTTTAGAAAGAGATTTAAGACTTTTTATTTTTATCGTTTTTTCTAAGCTTGTTGTTTTTACTTCCTTGTTTTTCATAATTAGGCTATGATTTTTGATTAATATTAAGGAACATTAGTCTTAGTTCCTCTAGAGGTTTCTGGTCCGCCAATAATAGTTTCTAGTTCCTTTTTAGGAATGGGTTTAAGGTTTTTTAGTCTTGTATTTTTTTCTGTATTTAGATCTTTGGTTGTGTTGTTTTTCATAATAGTTTATTTAAATTAATCTTTGGTTGTAGAATTTGATTAGTGACCTACTCCAGTTACAGTTCCTCTAGAAGTTTCTGGTCCTCCCACAATAGTTTCAAGTTGACTTTTAGAAAGAGGTTTAAGGTCTTTTAGTTTGGCAATGTTTTTGGTTTCTATAGCTTTATTTTTCATAGTTGATTAGTTGAATTTAATGCTAGACTTGTTGCTTGTTAATAATTTGACTATTCTCCAACACCTGTCGTTGTACCTCTAGAAGTTTCTGGTCCTCCCACAATAGTTTCTAGTTGATTTTTAGAAAGAGATTTAAGGTTTTTTATTCTTGTTGCTTTTTCTGTGTTTGGGACTTTGATAATTTTGTTTGTCATAATAATAGTTTGTTTTGATTATGAAATTCTATCCTTTAGCTACTCCAGTTACAGTTCCTCTAGAAGTTTCAGGCCCGCCAATAATAATTTCAAGTTGGTTTTTAGAAAGGGATTTTAGGTCTTTTAGTTTTGTAATGTTTTTAGTTTCTATTACTTTATTTTTCATGGTTAGTGGATTAAATTTTAATATTGGGTTTGTTACTTCTAAACATTTTTGATATGCTAGCTATGGGGTTACTTCAGTTTTAGTCCCTCTAGAAGTTTCGGGCCCTCCCACAATAGTTTCTAGTTGTTTTTTTGAAAGAGATTTTAGCTTTTTTAGTTTTCTTGCTTTTTCTAAGTTTACCGTTTTTATTTCTTGATTTTTCATGTTTTTTTGGTTAAATTAAATCTAGTAATTGGATTAGTTTCGCACTGGAACATTATATGTTTATTAAGTTCCAACTTTTACCTCAGTTCCTCTAGAGGTTTCTGGTCCGCCAACAATAGTTTCAAGTTGATTTTTAGAAAGAGGTTTTAGGTTTTTTAATCTGCTAGCTTTCTCTAAGCTTTTATTTTTTAGATTTTTCATAATTTTATTAAAATGTTAAGGTTTTACATTTACTTCAGTTCCTCTGGAAGTTTCCGGTCCGCCAACAATAGTTTCAAGTTGATTTTTAGAAAGAGGTTTAAGATCTTTTAATTTCGTGATTTTTTTATTTTCTCTTGATTTGGTTTTCATGATTGTTGTTTAGTTAAATTTTAATATTGAAGTTGTTAATTATTGATGCCTCTACTGTTTTCCAACACCAGTTTCAGTTCCTCTAGAAGTTTCTGGTCCGCCAACAATAATTTCAAGTTGATTTTTGGAAAGAGATTTAAGGTTTTTTAGCATTTCAGTTTTTTCTGTTTTTTTGATAGTTGTGTTTTGGCTCGTCATGTTTTTTGGGTTAAATTAAATGATTAAGGAGGGGAGTAAATAAAATTAAATATTCACTATAGTTCTATATCAGAATAAGTTTTCTGTTCGATAGTTTTAAGTTGATTCTTAGAAATTGGTTTAGGGATATCTTACTCCAGTTTCAGTTCCTCTGGAAGTTTCCGGTCCGCCAACAATAGTTTCAAGTTGATTTTTAGAAAGAGGTTTTAGGTTTTCAGCTTTTTTTGGTGCTGTAGTTTTTATGGATTTATTTTTCATGGTATTTTATTTTTTGGATTAAATAAAAATAAACAAAAAAATAAGACAGTAGAAAAATTGGTAGGAAAAATTAGGACAAAATAAATTCATTAATTTGTCTAATAGATTATTACAGAAAATTAGTGGAATTACCTACTGATACCTTTTTTAAAACTATAAAATAAACGCTCCGCCAGAGTTTTATTTTCTGTAATAATTTCGGCAGATGCTGTCATACCATTTCTAAAAATAATATTGGTATTGTTTGTTGTTTTTTGACCATTCGGTAGAGTAACAATGGCATAAAAACTCTTGTTTTCAGGAGTTGGTATTTGAGCAATTGATTTTATTTGACCTTCGGCTGCGCCAAATTCTTCAAACGGATATCCTTGAAATTTTATAAGTACAGTTTGTCCGGTTTTTATTTTTCCAAAATTATCCTGTGGAATTTTAATTTCGCCCAAATATTTGTTTTTGTGGTCAGCAACATATAGTACAATGCTGTTTGCTTTAAGATTTTGCTTTGCCTGCAATGAATTTGTAAAGTTTACAACACCTTGACTTGGTGTTGTTAGTATATATTTGTTTTTCCACAAGGCGATAACACTTCTTAAGGTATTTAGAGATTGTTTAAATGTTTCTTTTTGTTCTAAGGCAAGTTTGTCCAGATCCAAGAGTTCTTTTTCTTTGGATCTGATTAGCATTGTATTGTTTATTAAGAAGGTTTCTGTGTTTTTTATAGGTATTTTCTTTGCTAATAATTTACTTTCTTCCTTGTTTAATTCGGCTGGAGCTATTATATTTTGTTTGTACAAAGATTGGTTCATTTTGAACTCTTTTTCTTGTAGGGCTACATCCTGATTTAGAATTGTTTTTTGATTTTTTAAATTTTGACTTAAATGAATTAATTCCTGAATGTCATTTTTTAAGAAATTTTGCTTTTGTTGGTAATACCCATCACTAAATAAAGCCAATGTTTGTACATAAATTTTTTGAAAGTCCTGATAAGCAAGTTGTACATCACCAAGATTTTGATAATTTTTTAAATGCCAATGTTTCAATTTTGTCAAATCTTTTTGATTGCCAATAGAAACCAATTGATCTAATTCTTTATCAAGGCTCAAAACCTCTTCGTGTTTTGCCGTGCTCTCTACATAACCTAGAGTTTGCCCTTTTTTTACGACTTGATTATCGGTTACAAATAAACTTTCCAATCGTCCGTTTACTTTTGCAATGACAGGTTTTGGTACTTGTACAGAAATCAGTTTAAAATCAGTACGAACAATAGAAGGGTATTCTATAAACCAGGTAATGCTAAATAAGATGAATAAAACAAAGCAAAGAATTATTGTTCCCCATCGTATCAATTGACTCGGAATTTGTTCTAAATAATCTCTTACGGCTTCGCTACTTGAATCTGTTTCTGATGTATTTGGCATATCTGATTTATTTATTATTCACCAAGTTCTAGTTGGTTTTTTACTAATGTAAAATAGTATCCTTTTTTTGCGACTAATTCAGTGTGTGTGCCTTGTTCTACTACTTCGCCTTTGTCGAGTACAATGATTTGATCCGCATTTTTTACGGTGCTTAAACGGTGCGCTACTACAATAACAGTTTTGTTGTTTTCTGTAGCTGAGTGACCTTTGAAAAATTCATTGAGGTTCTTCATAATTACCGTTTCATTGTTTGCATCTAATGCCGAAGTTGCTTCGTCAAAGAAGATGTATTCCGGATTTTTGTAAACAGCTCTGGCAATAAGAATACGTTGCTTTTGGCCACCGCTTATTCCAATACCGCTAGACCCAATTTTGGTTAAATAACTATTAGGCAATCCTTCAATAAATTCGGTTATATTAGCAGTTTGCGATGCGATTCTTAACTTTTTTTGGTCAATTAGCCCATTTATATCAGATTCACTGATATTTCTGGAAATAGTATCTGCAAAAATAAATCCGTCTTGCATAACAGCACCACAATTTGATCTCCAGGAATTGAAACCTAAATTTTTAAGATTAGTTGGGCCTACAAAAACCTGACCACTGGTAGGATCGTTAAATTTTAGCAGTAATTTTAATAATGTTGTTTTACCGCTTCCGCTTGCACCAACAATCGCAGTTACTTTTCCTTCGGGAATGGTAATGTTAATGTTCTTTAAAACCATTTCTGAGGCGGAACTACCATATCTAAAATTTAAGTTTTCGATTTTAATGGTTTTGTTCTCAGGGAGTTCATTAATAAAGCCTCCGTCAAGAGGTTCTTCATTAGGTTTATTGTGAATTTCGGAAAGACGAAGTAAACTTAATTTAGCATCCTGATAGCTTCTTATAAAACCTAAAAAATTATTGATAGGAACATTCATTTGGCCAATAATGTACTGTACAGAAAGCATTGTTCCCAAAGTCATTTCTCCGTTTATAACTGCCTTGGCAGCGATAAAACTTATGAAAATATTTTTTATCTGATCTATGAATCGGCCACCTTCATTCTGACTTTGATTTAATGATAAGTTTTTAATGTTTAGTTTAAATAATGTTGCTTGTAGCGCTTCCCAATCCCAACGGCGACGTTTTTCGGAACCATTAAGCTTGATTTCCTGCATTCCGTTTACTAACTGAATAGTTGTGTTTTGGTAGTTTGCTTGTTGATCAAAATAACGGAAATCCAATTCAGCGCGTTTTTTCATAAACAGCATAATCCAGGTCATATACAAAGCTGAACCTATTACAAATACTAAAAACAAATACATATTAAAATAGGCTAGTATACTGCTAAATACAAGGAGTGTAAGCGTAGAAAAAAGCACATCAAGTGTTGTTGTAGATAAAAATTCCTGAATTCTATAATTATCTTTAAGTCTTTGTAAAATATCTCCGGTTGCCCTACTATCAAAATAGACAATAGGAAGATTCATTAATTTAATAATAAAATCAGAGAGCATTCTTAAATTCATTCTGCTTGTAACATGCAGAATAATCCAATTCCGGAAAATACTCAACGCAGATTGAGATATAAACAGTACAACCTGAGCAATTAATATAAGATATATAAAGTTGAGGTTACGAGTGTTGATACCGGTATCTACAATTTGTTGGGTCAGAAAAGGAAATATTAATTGTATAATTGTACCAAAAAATAGCCCTAAAAATACCTGCGCAATATATTTTCTGTGTGGTCTGATATATTGATTTAAAAAACCAATTAAATTAGTTTTTTTGGTAACATGCTCTTCATTTTCGTAAAAAAGGGGAGTAGGTTCTAGAACTAATGCAATGCCTTCAGAATCATCTTGTGGTTTTTTGGTAGCAAGCCAACCTTCTAAGAAATCTTTTTTAGAATATGTTATTAATCCAAAATTTGCAGGATCTCCCACAATTACTTTGTCTTTTTTTATTTCGTATACTACAGCATAATGCCGTTGACGCCAATGAACAACGCATGGTAACGGGATGTCTTCAGATAAGGATTCATAGGTAATTTGAAGCCCCATGGTTGCAAAGCCAATTTTTTCAGAAGCATCAACTAGTCCTGCCATTGAAGTACCTTGTCCGGATATAAATGATATTTCTCTTAAGTACGCCAGATCGATATTCTTAGCATAGTATTTGCAAATCATTTTAATGCATGTAGGACCACAATCCATAAAATCATATTGATGATAATGGGGGTATTTTTTTCTCATTCTTTTATTTCAAATTGATGCATTTTTGATTTACTGGTACTAAAATACAAGCTACTATTTGTAGATTAGAGTATAATCATTTCCTGATTTTTAATATATAAAAGTAATTTTATTTTGAAAACAATCACCCTATGCAGAAGGATTTTTAAACAATTGTTTTTGGAAAACTCAAAATCATTTTTGTTCCTTTATTGAGTTCACTTTCTATAGCTAAAGTTCCGCTATTTTTCTTGATCATTTGTTTGCATAATTGTAAACCTAAACCAGTTCCTATAATTTCGGAGTTATCTTTCTTAGATAACAATTCGCCTTCTGAAAGCAATTCCTGAATAGTACTTTCTTTCATTCCTATTCCTGAATCTTGAATGATGAGTTTACAGAAATCAGTATTGGTGTCTTCGGAGTAAAAGCGGATTTTTCCGTTTTCGTTAGAAAATTTAATAGCATTGTCTAATAGATTTCGAAGTACAATTTTTAACGAATCAAGATCTACGAAAATAAAGATGTTTTTTGAAACCGAATTTTCAAAAGTAATGGTTTTATCAAGAAGTAAAGGTTTGTAATTATACTCAATTTGTTGAACAACAGAGTGTAAATGCACTGATTCTTTATGAAAATACAATTGCTTGGTTTGCAACATTGCCCAATGCAATAAATTGTCGAGTAAGCTGTAAGCGCCATTGGCAATAGTGCTATTTTGTATAATGAGTTGGTTTAATTCATCGTAATTTTTAGTTTCAAGAGTTGCAGATAATTTAGCGTTACTTGTTTTGAGTGCGTTTACAGAAGATCTTAGATCATGACTTACAATCGAGAACAATTGATCTTTAGTTGCGTTGAGTTCATCGAGTTTATTTTTTTGGAGTAATATAATTTTGGCATTTTTTACTTTTTGAGCATAAAAATAAACACCGGTGGTTAGAAGTAATAATAAACCAATTGCAGCAAAAAAGAAAGCGTTACGCTCTGCATTTTTCAGTTTGTTTTGGACTTCAAGTACTTTGATTTGTTTTTGTTTTTGAGCTACAGCAAATTTCTTCTCATAATCAGCAACTGCCCAAATTTTGTTTTGATTGTTTACCGAATCTTTCCATTGCTCTGATTCTTTTCGATATTCTAAAGCTTTTTTAAAATCACTTCTGTTTTCTTCTACAACAGCCATGTTAAATGCTGCGTCTTTTTTTAAGTTGAAGTCTTTTACACTTTTAGATAAGGTATAGGCTTTTTGAAAATAGTATATTGCTTGTGCGTCTTTATATTGTTGATAATAAAGACCAGCAAGATTTATATTGGATCGAATTACATTTTTTGTAGCTCGTTTAGGATTTAAAAGAGCATCTTTTTTAAAATATGATTCTGCTTTAGAAAATTGATTTAAGTGTAAATAACATATTCCAATATTTGTGTATAAATCGGCTATTTCTTCTTCATCTTTATGATTCAGTATCTCTTTTTCAGCCTTTAAAAAATAAACAATTGCTTTTTCGAATTTTTTTTCAAAATGAAATAAATGTCCAATATTATTATTGACTAAATAATAATATTCGAAAGATTTATTTATTAAGTTGAATTCAACTAGTGCTTGTTTGTGTAGATCTTTCTTTTTTAACGAATAACCCCTGAAATAATGACAATAGTTTTTTGTTTCTAAATCAGAACTAGAATTCAATTGTTTCATTGCGTATACCAATGTTGAATCCCATTCTTTTTTTAGAAAAAAATATTGTGCTTTGTTAAAGTTGAGTTCACTTTTGCCTGCTTTTGCTTTTTTTTGGATGGCAATCTCAAAATAATTTAATTTTTTTTCTGGTTGTGATAAGACTATTAAAGGTAAAAAAAGAAGAATAAAAAGGAAGTAATGTATTTTTTGAATCATTATTGGTATTTTGAAAAATTACTAGATCTAATAATAAGTATTGATGATTAATGAATTATAATTTCTGTGAAATATTTATTACAAAACGATAATCATCAATACAAAATGGTGGAAATCTATAAATTTAGCGTAGCACCTGTTTTGGATTAACCTCCTGAACTTGTCCTTGTGCCTCTAGATAGTGTTGGTTCCTCGTTACCCTCTACAGGACCTATATCTCGTAAATAAGATATTACTGTTTTAATGTCTCCAACAGTTTCAGAAGTATAATCTACCTCTACATACCAAACATCATAAGTTTCAGGTGTTTCCTCATCCCAATCGTAATCAAAATAAATTTTTAGTTTTTTTCCTTTTTCTTTTGTTTTTATTACGTCCGGTTTTTTTGAATTTTTAGAATTGATGTATAGAGTAGCACAAATTTTTAATGTTTGTTGTCCATTATTGTTATAAGAATTTACCGAAGCTAAAGGTGCAACGGGGAATTCAATATCAGTTTTGTCTTCAAATAAAAAATCTGGACCATTAATTTTTGTAATTTGAATAATGTTCAATGCCATAATAGGGTTTTTAGGGTTAATATCTTTATTTTTGGTAGGCTAAAGGTATTTTTTTTCTTTGAATAAATTATGAAATACCTTTAGTTTTTCTTCATTAACGCTAAATTTATTGACTATTTGTTAAATTCGATCCTAATTGGGTTCGTTTTGTTGTTTAAATGCTTTAAAAAACAAATCACTTTTATTCCACACTAATCGTTTTAGAAAGATAAACAGGTTGTCCTTTTTCTGTAAAACCTTCTAAGACAACTTCAAAGCTTCCTTTTACGTCAGAAGTATAAAAAGAAATATTATCTTCTTTTTGATCTAATGCTACATTTGGTTTCCACAATAATTGATATCTATAATCTGGTATTCGTTGCAAATTGTTTCCAACAGCATAATCAGGACTATAGTATGTTTTTTTTGCAGAAGGTCTCAATATGGTAGGTTTATAGAGGTAATTGTCTTTTTGCAAACTAGTAAAATTACCGTCTACAGTAACAAAACTTACGATACCATTAAAAACTTTAGGACCTACATAATAGGGACCAGTTATGATACTGATACTATAAATATTTGCCATATTAAAGTTGAAAAGTTCGTTTATATTTTGCAACATATAACCATCAACTATTACTAATGGCAATTCAGGTAATTGTGTATGAAGATTATAATCATTTACATGCAAAGAATAATCGCCGCCGCTTTGTCTGTAATATAGTTCAGTTGCTATTTCCGTAATTGTTTCCTTTAGGGAAGGGAATCTTGTAAAATCCTTAAGAATATATTTTTTGGCAATAGGATAGTAAAACGGATCTATATTTTCCGGTTTAATTATACTGTCTATTTTATCTGTATAATAAGCGTTTTCAATTTGGCTTGCAACTGACCTTTCTAGTAAAGCGTCTTCAATTTCGCTTGTTAAATTAAAATTAGATTGAAATGCTAGTTTTGGATAATCCGGTTCACTTGCTTTATCAAGTTCTATAGTATAGTTATCTTTTTGCTCGCCTACAATTTGTAAAACTATTTCGTTGTTATAATAAGGTTTGTCCAAATTGAAAATAAAACGACCGGCTTCATTTGTTTTTACAGCTTTAAAGGCAAACGATTTCCCAGGAATAGACAATGCTATAATTATATTTTGTAGACTATTGTTTGTTGAACTTTTGGAAATTATTTTACCGGAAATCATTTCTCCACGAAGTTCAGGAAGAATTATTGCATTTTTATTTTGCAAATTAGACTCAATTTCAGCCGAAACTTTAGAAAACTCACTTGCCGTTAACTGATTTGTTGTTGGCAAATTGTCTTTCTTTCGAACAGATAATGAATAACTTCCTTTTTCAGGAGATAAAGCAGAAGACTCAATTCCTAATGTAACTTTCTCACGATTAGAGAAAACATCTTTGTTTGATTTTATCTTGAAGTTTTTATCCGATGCATTTTCTTCAGTTTTAGATGTAGAAGTTACTGCAGGACTTGTTGGATTTGTTTTTTCTGAAACTGCTTTATTTTCTACGGAATTAGATTCACTGATTTGATATGGATTTATAATCTTAATATCAATTTGGAACATCTTAGAAACAGAAGTATTTAACATCCAATTGGTATACCCAATAAGTTTGTAACTTCCTGTTTTAATGGTTGTAGGAATGAAATAATCGCCTTCTCCAGTACTGTTTTTTAAGTACAGTTTGTTTTTAAACATGCTTTTCCCACTACCGTCTACAAGCTCAACATAAGCTACTTTGCTTAGAGTACTTGGTGTTTTATCGGTATTTTTTAAGCTATAAACTTTATACAATAGTTTCTCTCCTGTAACAAATGTTGTTGCATTTGCATGGATAAATACACTTTCATCTACAGAAGTGTTTTGTTGTGCTATAATCGGGTTTACATTGATAATCAATATCAATAATAAAATGTATTTTATTCTTTCCAAAATGAAGGTATTATGTTAGACGAAAAAGAAGTACAGTCTCCGCATGGTGTTTCAACCATAATTATCGTTGAGCCCTCATCAGCGTCACCAGCGTAGTATAATAGTCCACCGCCTTGAAGACCTGAAATCACGGTATATCCGTCACATGCTGGCGTGGAATTAAGTGCAAAACAGAAGTTAAGTTTCATAGGTTCGCATGCATTAATATAAGCAGGATTATTTGTGGGAGGAAAAAAGTCTGTATAGTTAAAAAAGATTCTTTTAGAAGATACTGTTGCAATATCAAAATAGCCCATAACCTTTTCATCTACATTGCTAATACATCTTATGTTACCCGAAAATACACCAGGCTGTTTTGGAGATAATACACTAGAAGAGCTCGATATCTCTTTCATAGTTTTATGAAAAGTATAAGCTGCTTTGTTTTCTACATATTGTCTTACCAAGATACTGTATCTTTGGGCAATTTTATAATCATTTTCTTTTATAAATCGTACAGGAAAATTAACACGATCTTCTGTTAGATTGTTTGTGCTGGTTACAATTATATCGGTTGATTTTTGTGTCGAATAACAGATTTTTTTGGCGGGATCATTATCATCGTCAATTCTTATACTTTTGGGACCAGTTACCGTTGCTCTGTCATTAGTCCATTTAGGCGCTACAAGTTTATAAGTTTCTTCATATTCGTATCTGTAATAATTAGAAGTTCTATTTGGATCATAGCTGTTTGCATTTAATTGCACTCCAGTCTCGTTTTTACTATTTACTACCACACTTGCAGTAACATCAGTAATAGGAGTTACCGTTGGTAAAGTTTCAGAAGATGATCTATAAACTTTACCATCTTTTGTTTTTACTTCTAAAGTATATTGTCTGTTTGCAACAACTTCAAATTCTGATTCTGAAACATAAACGCCAGATTTCTCCGTGAAAAGATATTCGTTGTTAAGATTGTCTTTTACAACCACATTTGCGCCAGTTTCTACAGCGACATCTGTATCTTCAAATCGAGAAGTTTTGGTGATCTTTATTTCTTGTTTTTTAAGTTCATTCGTCAAAGTTGCTTCTATAACTATAGCTTCTTCATAAGTATCAGTTTGTAAGTTATAGCTTTCTGAACAACTACTAATGAAAAAACTTAGCAGAAAGAAAAGAATAATTTTATTTGAATGTTTGATTATATCGGTTTTAAAATGCATTTCGTTAAAATTTAAAATTATAAGTTATACTAGGCACCGGAATAGAAAAAATAGACGTTTTATATGCTTTTACTTGTCCTTTTTCGGTAACAAAATAAATAGAGTAAGGATTACTTCTGCCTAAGACATTATATACAGATACGTTCCAGAAACTATGTGCCAGTTTTTTTATTTTATGATTTCCTTCGATGTTAAGCCCGATATCTAAACGAATATAATCCGGAATTCGATATTTATTTCTGTCACTGTACAAAGTGTATTCAGCATTTCCGTAATGGTATGTTCCTATAGGATATGTAATTGGTCGACCTGTTTGGTATAAAAAGTTAGTTGATAAACTATAACGCTTTGTAAATTTATAATTTAAAACCGCACTTAAATCATGAGGTTTGTCAAAATTTGCAGCAAAATATTTACCGTTGTTTACTATTTCTGAGTCAAATTTACTGTCAAGTTTTATCAGTGTTCTGGAATACGTGTATCCAATCCATCCGTTTAATTTTCCAATTGATTTTTTAATTAAAAACTCAACGCCATATGCTTTTCCTTCTCCTTGCAAAAGCTGCGTTTCTACTTTGTCATTCAGGATTAATTCTGCGCCAACTTTATAATCTAATATATTTTGTGATCTTTTGTAATAACCTTCCAGACTAAGTTCGATTTCATTATCATGTAAATTTTTGTATAAACCTAACGAATATTGTTGTCCGCTTTGAGGTTTTACATTCGTATTCGATAATGTCCATGTATCTGTAGGAGATTGTGTTACATTGTTCGAAAGCAAGTGAATATATTGTCTTGTCTGATCAAAACTTGCTTTTATAGAAAAATCGTCAGTAAAGAAATAACGCGCGGCAATACGAGGTTCAAAACCGCCATATGTTTTTATAACTTCATTGTTTCCGTAGTGTTTCGTTTCGATATAAGAGGCGTCATCAAGAGGTAATCCGTCTTGATAAATTCGTTGATTGGCTTCTCCTAAAGCAGCATAAAAAGAATAGCGTAATCCTATATCGATTAATAATTTGCTGTTTAATTTAAAATTATCAGCTATGAAAATCGCAGATTCAAGACCTTTTTCTTTTGGAATGTCAATTGGAACTATAGGCGAATCAGGGTTTTTAGGATGCTGAAAACCTGGACTAACATTGTATAACTTACTCGAAACACCATAGTTTATGCTGTGTTTCTCACTATACAAATAGTTAAGTTTCGCCATAAGTTGCGTTTCATTTATTTTGTATCCAAAGTCAAAAGAATTATTACTATTATTAGAGTCGTAATCAATGTTGAATTTGTATTCACTATTAGTGAAAAGCAAAGCTCCTTTATTTTTTTTATTAAAAGTATGATCCCATTTTGCAGAAGCAAGACGGTTACTATATTTATATAATGAATCAGAACTAATACTGAAACGGTCGTGGCTGTAATACAACGTTGCTTCAACTGAATTGTTTTTGTTAATAGTATTGTTGTATTTCATGATTCCGTCATAGAATCCAGCTTCACTATTTTTTAAATCTTCATTGTCTAATGATTTTAAAATCCAGTCAGAATAAGTGGCTCTTAATCCAACAATAATGCTCGATTTATTCTTTTGAATAGGTAATCCGACAGTGATATTTGAGGTTATTGGACCTACAGCACCTTCACCTGAAATCTTTTCTGCATTACCGTTTTTAGTGCTTATATCAAAAACAGAAGATAAACGACCACCAAAATCAGCAGGAATACTACCTTTATAAATATCAGCTTTCTTGGCAGTATAAGGATTTATTGCAGAGAAAAAACCTAAGAAATGCTGCGGATTATAAAGTACAGCATTGTCCAGAAGAACTAAGTTTTGATCTTCTTTTCCTCCACGAACATTAAATCCGGCAGAACCTTCTCCAGTAGTTTTTATCCCCGGAAAAGTAGTTGCAACTTTAAGAATATCGCGTTCTCCTAATATTAAAGGTACCGTCTTTGACGCTTCGATATCAATAGACACAAGTCCTGAAATAACGGTTTCTACAGTTTTTGGCCTTTTGCTTCTTATGATTACTTCATCCAATAAGTTGGTGTCTTCCTGAATTTCAAGATCAAGCGGACCATCATTATAAACCATTATTGTTTGTACAAGTTTTTTGAAACTAAGCGATTTAATTTCAATCACATTAATTCCTGGAGGAACCTGTAGAATATAATGTCCGTCCTGATCACTTACGGCGCTTATGTTTTTATTACGGACCTTCATATAGATATTAGGCTCAGGTTTGTTTGTCGAACCATTTCTAATATATCCGGTAATAGTGCTGTTTTTCTTATCAGTAATATCTGTTTCTTTACCAATAAAAGTTATAGCCAGATTCTTTTTAGAACCAGTACTATTTTGTAAAGAATCATATTGTTGGTAAAATATCGGGTTTTGAATTATTCTGCCCGCTTGATTAGGGTTATTGTTATTTGATTTAGGAAAATAATTAGCAGGTAATTTACTGTGAATACTGCTGTTGTTGGTTAAAATTACTTTCGATTTAAGAATAAGATAGTTTAAGTTAGTATTGCTGAATACTTTGTTTAATACATCATCAATAGAAACATTTTTATAGCTTCCCGTATATAAGTTTTTATTTGAGTTAATCCATTCAGCATCAAAATAAAAACGATAAGATGATGAAGCTTCAATAGTTTGAATTACGGTCATCAAATTAGCATCTTTAAATTCAAGAGATACTTTATCATTTGTATCTTGTGCAAGTAAGAATTGATTGAAAATTAAAGTAAGTAGAATAAGTACAATTTTTCTCATAAGTTTATTTTTCTGTAATTAATAGAGAAGAGTTAATGTGTTTAAGAAGATTGATCATAAACTGATCGTTGTCTGATTTTCGAATTTCTCTATTCATTGCATAAAAATCATTAATCTGTTTTTTTAGAGTTGGAAAAATTTTTAAAACATCACTTTTACTATTGCTGACGTAATAAGTATTATTATAAAAGATAAAATAGCTATTGTCTTCTGTGAAATAAGAATATGCTTTAAGATCCTGAGTCTTACTTTCCATCTTCTTGTAATGTTTGATGTAAAAGTTAAAACCTTCCCGAAGAACATTCAATTCATAATAACCCGTAGTCAGTTGTGGTAATGGAGATACTTCTTTATTTAGCTTTACGAAGTTTTTACCATTAACAGTAAATGCAGATATTTTGTCTTGAATAAGGGCAATTGAAGAATATTTAGAATCACCAAGTGGATTTATGATCAATTGATCTCTATAAAGGTCATATTTAATGTTTAAATCATAATAAGTTTGACCTTCATAAGTTACATTACCTTTCGTGAATTTGTTGGCGATGTAGTACATATTATTATCGCCAATTGTTACATAATTGTCTCTGTAAGATGGTCCATTGTTAATATTTAGATTTTCTTTACCTACAGAATTGTCAAACCAGTTGTGAAATGATTCTTCTTTATTAGATTGGCTATATAAATTTGAAATATTTAATAAAAATCCAAATAAGAGGATACTGATGTGGTGTTTTTTGTGATTTTTCAAAAGAATTGTGGTTTTTATGTTTTTGGTATGGTGGATTTCAAAAGTATTAAAAAATTGTATAAATAAATATTGAACAAATGTTAAAATGTAATAAAAAGTCTATATTTTTTTACGGGAAACCTCATTTTGTTTAATAAATCAGGTTTTTTTATAAACAAATGTCTTAAAAAATTAAAAAGGAACAGTTTTTTATGAGAAAACATTAAAAAAACGAAACGCTCAATTCATTTTATTTGAATTGAGGATTTTTTATGAAAATTATTCTAGTAAAGTAAAGCGGTAATATCAGCTTTTAAAATAATAAGTCAACTTGAGAATTAATTTTTTCAATATAATAATCTATTTTTCGAATGGCTCGATTAAAGAATAGATTTTGTTCCTTAATGCCCGATTGTCCTAAAGGTTTTGAATTGATAATTTGTTGTTTAAAAAATTGATGAACATTATTACAACTTTCCTCATTATCAGTTATAAAGTAACCTAAGAGCGTGTAAGGAACAAACATAGTTAGTTTTTCTTCCGTTTCAATAAGCATATTGTTGTTGAGTAGAATTAACTCATTATAATAAATATTGAAATTTGTATTTTTCACATTGCATTTTTCCTGAATCACATTGATAATTCTTTTCAGGTCTTTGCAAAGAGCATTTGCGTTTTTTAAAGAAAGTAAACCAGCTTCATGAAAATATAGAATTTGTTGTAAACTACTGTTTATTGTAGTGTCATTCCAGATTTCATTTACTACCGTATTTTCATATACATTTTTCAACTTCTGCATATATTCTGCAAAAGATTCTTCGATTATAAAGCTTTCAAAACTGACTTTTTTTTGATTTGTGTTTAAAAGATTCAGCCAGACAAAAGCTTTGAATTTTGATAAAATGGTTCCGTCCATAAAATAAAATAGCGGAATATCTTTAGCAGAATAAAATAGCGTTGTATTGGGATTTTTAGTCAATACTTCAATTTGTTCTGCAGATGTTTTGAAATATTGAAGCATATCTTTTAAGGTTTCAATCTCGATTGTCTTTTCTACAATTACCTTTTCTTTTTTCGAAAATAGATTGTCCAATGAAATATTAAAATGATTTGCCAATGTGATGGTTTCATCAATCGAAAATTTACTTTTTTCAGATATTCTTCTGTGCGATGCGTCGTAGCTTATTTCTAAAACTGTAGCGATTTCATCTATTATAGAAGTAGATTTTGGGATTTTAGCCCTAAGCGCCTTTAAAAACGATTCTTGATATTTCATAATTTGCGATAATCACAAATATATGAAATAGTTTTATTGATTTAAGCAAATACGTGTGTGATAATTGCAATAGGTTTGCCTTGTAATTTTAAAACAATGATTTTTATGAAAACATCAATTTTAGTAATTCTAAGTTTTGTTTTTGGATGTTCTTACGCTCAGAATTCAGTTCTAATTGAAAAAGATTCTGTTGAATTGCATTCGCAAATTTTCAGCCTTTCACCAATGTCTAAAAAAGTAGATAAAGTAAATGGACTTGTATTCGGAATCGGGCATGTTGAAAATAAACGTGTGGCAAATCAAACAATAAACGGATTAAATGTCGAAGCAAATCCGGCGCCAATTGCTGGAGCTTTTCTGGCTTTTATGTCATTAATGTATTTGCCGGAAAGTATTAAGAATAATAAAAAAGTGGATAGTATTAAGAATACTGAGGCTTATTATAAAATTAAGAATATGAATTATTCTCCTGATTTAAAATTAAATGGTCTAAATATTAGTACAGGATGCTTTTTTACCACAACTAGTATGAATGGATTGAATGTTTCTGCAGGAAATAAATTCAAAAATTTTAATGGACTTTCGGTTACTGTTTTAGGAACAATTGCGGATCATCAAAATGGACTTTCGGTTGGGATTTATAATGCTAATAATAGTTTGGCAGGCTCAACAGTTGGGATTTACAATCAATCGTATCAATTAACGGGATTGCATTTGGGAATTTTTAATCAAACGAGAATTAATAGGGGTTTGCAGATTGGTGTTTTTAATAAATCAAATTCAAAAGGTTTTCAATTAGGTCTTTGGAATATAAATAATAAAAGGTCAATGCCTTTTTTAAACTGGTAAATTATGAGAAGATTTTTATTACTGCTGATTCTTATATTTTCAGAATTTGCGTTTGCTCAAGAAGAATCTCAAGATTTGTCTAAAGAATATGAGAGGGTTTATGTTGAAGCTGGTTTTGTACAACCAATAGGTAAGCTTTCTAATAAGTTTGATTTATCGCCATCATTTGGTTTTTGGTTTAGAAATAAACTGACAAGGGAAGATTTTGTAGATTTTGGATTTAATTTTTTTATACCTAAAAATCCTGTAGATGTCAATTTTAAATATCGGGATTCTATTGTGCACTATAAATCAAGTCATTTTGCGATAAATATAGGAACTCGTTTTGCAAAAGTTATTCCGTTATCACAACGAAAAATAGATTTTAATTTAGAATGGAATTCAGGAATTGGCTTGGCTCTAAATTTTTATAATGCTCCAAACGAATTGGAATTTGGTGATGGAGAACATACAAGAGAAGTTTTGACGACATTTTATTTATCGCAAGGAATAAAGCTTAATTATAGAAATACCGGATTGCAATGTCATTATCAATGGTCACCTTACGGTTTGTTTAATGATCAGGTTGAAAAGAATTTTGGTTCCCAAAGCTTAATGTTTGGAATCGTTTACAGACAATAAATTTAAATTATAAAAATGAAAAAAGTTCCTTTATTACTTATTAGTATTCGGTTATTGCTGGGTTTCGTAATGATTTTAATTGCGAATAGTAATTTTATTTATGTTAGAATGATTTTAGTATCGATAATGATATTCGGATTATTGACCGATATTTTTGATGGTATTATTGCTCGGAAAGTTGGTGTTTCATCAGAAAAATTACGTAGAATGGATAGTCAGGTCGATTTAGTTTTTTGGATTTGTGTAGGTTGGTGTGCGTGGTTATTAAATCCTGAAATTATTATTGATTATAAATATGCGATTATTTCAATTTTTGTAATGGAAGGTTTGACCTATCTTTTTAGCATTCTTAAATTTGGAAAAGAAACATGCACTCACGCTCTTTTATCTAAATTATGGGGCATAACACTGCTTGTTGCTTTTGTTTCTATGATTGGTTTCGGTCATGCGGGAATTCCTTTTTTTCTTGCAGTATTCTTTGGAATAGTTGGACATATTGATGTTTATCTGATCATTTATTTTTTACCTAAATGGACACATGATGTTCCAAGTTCTTATCATGCTTATTTAATTCGGGATGGAAAATCAATCAGGAGACACAAATGGTTTAATGGATAATTATCTAATTTTGAAAAAGATATAAATACAAAAAATCCCGTTTCAGTTAAATGAAACGGGATTTCTCTATGAATAAACCTTTAGTAAACTAAGATCTGATTACTCTTTTTTCTCCTCACGTGGAGGTCTTTGTAAAAGTGCTTTTCTTGACACTTTTTCTTTTTTAGTTTTAGGATCAACACCTAGGTATTTCACTTCAAATACATCACCCATGTTTACAACATCAGTAACATTTTCAGTACGTTCCCAAGCTAATTCAGAAACGTGTAATAAAACTTCATTTCCTGGTGCAGCAGTATATTCAACTACAGCTCCAAAATCTAACATTTTAATTACTTTTACTTCATAAGCTTCACCCATTTGTGGTTTGAAAGTGATTGACTTAATTTTAGCCAATACTGCTTCAATTCCAGCAGGATCTGTACCTAAGATTTCGATAACACCTTGCTCATCAACTTCGTTGATAACAATAGTTGTTCCTGTAGCTTTTTGTAATTCCTGAATTACTTTTCCGCCAGGTCCAATCAATGCTCCAATAAAGTTTCCAGGAATAGTTCTGGTAATGATTTTTGGTGCATGAGCTTTTACATCAGCTCTTGGTGCAGCGATAGTTTCAGTCAATTTTCCTAAAATGTGTAAACGTCCTTCACGTGCTTGCCCTAAAGCTTGCTCCATAATGTCGTAACGTAAACCATCAATTTTAATGTCCATTTGACAAGCTGTAATACCGTCAGCAGTTCCAGTTACTTTAAAGTCCATATCTCCTAAGTGATCTTCATCACCTAAAATATCAGACAATACAGCAAATTTCTCACCATCAGTAATTAATCCCATAGCAATACCAGAAACTGGTTTTACCATTTGAACTCCAGCGTCCATCAAAGCCATTGTTCCAGCACAAACTGTTGCCATAGAAGAAGAACCGTTAGATTCTAAAACCTCAGAAACAATACGAATTGTGTAAGGACAATCAGCAGGAATCATATTTTTTAAAGCTCTTTGAGCTAAGTTACCGTGACCAACTTCTCTTCTTGAAGTACCTCTTAGTGGTTTTGCTTCACCAGTTGAGAAAGGAGGGAAGTTATAGTGTAAGTAGAATTTCTCTTCACCTTGTTCAGATGGAGAATCGATTTGATTCGCTTCTCTTGAAGTTCCTAAAGTTACAGTTGCCAAAGCCTGAGTTTCTCCACGAGTAAATAAAGATGAACCGTGAACTCTTGGTAAATAATCAGTTTCACACCAGATTGGTCTGATGTCTGTAGTTTTTCTACCATCTAAACGAACACCTAATTCTAATACTACATTACGAACAGCTTCTTTGTTTGTTTTGTAGAAATATTTAGAAACTAAATCTCCATCAGCAGCTAATTCTTCTTCAGTAAATAAAGCTTTAACTTCTTCTTTTACTTCAGCAAATGCAGCAGATCTTTCGTGTTTAGCTGAACCAACTTTAGCTATATCATAAATTTTATCATATGCTGCAGCTTTTACTTTTTTGTAAATTTCTTCGTTTTCTTTCTCACCTTCGTAAGTACGAATTTCTTTTTTACCAAAAGCAGCTTGTAAACGCAATTGCGCTTGAATTTGAACTTTTATAGCTTCGTGAGCAAATTTGATAGCTTCTACCATTTCTGCCTCTGAAATTTCTTTCATCTCTCCTTCAACCATTGCTACAGAATCCATAGAAGCACCAATCATCATGTCGATGTCAGATTTGTCTAAATCTTCTCTGCTTGGGTTAATAACAAATTTCCCGTCGATACGTGCAACACGTACTTCAGAAATTAAGTTGTAAAAAGGAATATCTGAAACAGCTAATGCAGCAGATGCAGCTAAACCAGCTAAAGCATCAGGCATAACAGTTTCGTCATGAGACATTAATTGAATCATAACTTGTGTTTCAGCATGGTAATCGTCTGGGAAAAGCGGACGTAAAACACGGTCTACTAATCTCATTGTTAATACTTCACTATCGCTTGGGCGCGCTTCTCTCTTGAAGAAACCACCTGGAAAACGACCAGCTGCTGCAAATTTTTCGCGGTAATCTACCGTTAATGGTAAAAAGTCTACCGCTGGGTTAGCGCTACGAGCTGAAACTGCTGTCGCAAGTATCATCGTGTCGCCCATTCTTACTACTACAGAACCATCAGCTTGTTTAGCTAAACGTCCTGTCTCGATTGTGATGCTTCTGCCATCACCTAAATCGATTTTTTCTACAAATAATTGTGGAATCATAATTTTTCCTTATTGGTTATACAATGGGTTTTAGTTGTGTTGTAGTTGTTGTGTGTAGTTGTTGTTAATCTAAAACCCAATGAAAAACCAAACTTTTTTTCTTATAAAATGCTTGTAATGTAAAAACAAAAAGAGGCACTCTCGCACCTCTTTTCTATATTGATTATTTTCTGATATTCAATACTTTGATAATCTCACGATATCTGTTGATCTCTTTCTTTTTCAAGTAATCCAACAAAGCTCTTCTTTTACCTACTAATAGTACAAGTGAACGCTCAGTGTTGTAATCGTGACGATTTTTTTTCAAGTGTTCAGTCAAGTGTGAAATTCTGTACGTGAACAATGCAATCTGACCTTCTGCGCTTCCAGTGTTTGTTGCACCACCGTGTTGTGCGAAAATCTCTTCTTTTTTCTCTTTACTTAAATACATTCCAATATTATTTAATGATTTTTATGTATGTCATACAACTTTTGTAAGACGGGTGCAAAATTAGTACTTTTTTTTGGAAAAACGAATTTTATGGGGTGTTTTTTGCAATTGTAATAGGTAATGTATATTTAACCCGTACCGACATTCCTCTTTTTATCCCTGGATTCCAGTTTTTAGCAAATGTGATTACATTAATAGCACTTTCGTCCAATCCATGACCAATTCCTTTTAGAATTGTTGGTTCAACCAATTTACCATTTTTATCTACTATAAAAGACAGATGTATCTTTCCAGCAATTTTACCTCTTGCTTCTTGAGGGATGTGAAGGTTTTGTCCAACAAATTTATAAAAAGAATCGATGCCCTTTTTTGGAGTCGGAGGTTGATAAACAATATCGTAAGGGTGTTCTATATTTAAAGAATCTGTAGTTATCCCAGAGATTAATTTACCGTTTTTATAATTTTCAACGAAAGTGTACTTCTGTTTTAAACTTTTTCCTTTCCAGATACCATCAGGAACTCCATCTTTTATTTTACCGCCTTCTTCATAACCATTTTCATCTACATCTTCATAGTCGCCATTTCCGTCTGCTACTTTTCGCTCTTTTTGAAGATTCCAATAATTATTAATTTTATAATCTTCTTTTTTGTCCTTGTTTTCGAAATATTCAAGTTCAGATTTTAAATTTCCGTTATCATACCAATTATATTCTTTTCCAATTTTTTTTCCATTCGAATAAAAAACAGATGATTCTTTATTTCCACTTTCATAATAGTAGATGGTTTGTCCTTCTTTACGTATAACGTCTTTGTCTGACGAAGAACTAATCATTTTTAAAGCTTTAGACTTGTAAAAATCTTTAAAAATGTAAATCTTTTTTTCTGAGTAGTATTCCAGAATCAATCTTGTATATTGATGTTTTTCTTCAGTGGTTTCTGCCCACATCGAATCTAAATAAACTAGTTTGCTTACTGCTGTTGGCGTCTGAGAAAATAGCTTTGTTGAAATTAAGAGGAAAAAGAAAACGCGTAAAATTAGTTTCATAAAAGAATTTAAAAATAAAGTTACGCGAATGTATTATTTTTAGTACAATTTGGCAACTTCTAGATTTACGAACTCTAAAAATCTTTCGTCAGCTTCTGTAAAAGGGTCGATTACGTGACTGTCAATATCGATTTGACCAATATTTACTCCGTCAACAAATAGAGGAACCACGATTTCAGATTTCACTGTAAAACTACACGCGATATAATTGTCCTGAGCAGCAACGTCAGGCACCACAAAATTGGCATTGCTTTCAGCTACTTGACCACAAATTCCTTTTCCAAACGGAATAACAGTATGATCAGTTTCTGCGCCTACATAAGGGCCTAAATGCAAAGTTTTATTTTCGTGATTGGCAAAATAAAAACCAACCCAGTTATAATATTCTACATTTGCATTTAAAAGTTGGCAAATGGCTAATAGTTTTTCGTCTCTAAGAGTATTAGTGTCAGCTACAATTGCGCTTATTTTTGGTTGTAATTCTTGAAATGTCATGATATAAAAATTTTATACAAAAGTATTTAAAGCTAAACTCAAAAAATACATAAATTTGAAAAAAAAATCCACTTGAGAAAATATTTAATACAGTTCAAACCCTTCCTGATTTTTATAGGTACTTTTTTTGTTACCTATATTGTGCTTACCTTTATTTATAAGTGCTATTTGGATAGTTTTCAAGTGAGTGACGTTGACGGAATTACAAAAGCTGTAGCTCGCAATGTTGAACAATTAATGAAATTGTTCAATTGTGATATTATAGTAGATAAAAAATGGTCAGATTCCTGGTTGGATGTTTTTTATAATTATAGATATATGACACGAATCATTGAAGGTTGCAATGCTGTTAGTGTCGTTATTTTGTTTGTTTCGTTTGTTGTGGCTTTCTCAGGAAAATTTAAACAAACGTTTCTTTTCATCTTATTTGGAGTTCTGCTGATCTATATTTTTAATGTTATCCGAATTGCATTATTAGTGGTTCTGATGTATCATTTTCCTGAATACGCACATTTTTTACATAGCGTCTTTTTCCCTTTAGTTATATATGGGTTAGTATTTGTTTTATGGGTTATTTGGATTAATAAATTTTCAAAATATGCTAGATAATATAAAGGAACACAAATTAAAAATTCTGGTTTCGATTCTGGTTGTGTTTTGTTTTGGAGTTATCAGACAGTTTGAAGATCAATTGTTTTACGATCCTTTTTTGAATTACTTTACTAAATTTGATTTTAAAAATTTGCCTTTTCCTAAAGTTGATTCTTTTAAGCTTTTTATAGGGCTTTTTCTGCGATATATTCTAAATAGTATTTTGTCTTTAGTATTAATCTATACATTATTTCAGGATAAAGAAATTCTGAAATTCAGTACCTATATGTATGGTTTTTTTCTGGTGCTTCTGTTTGTAATGTTTTTTATGATTATCGAATATTTTCCAGGTGCAAACTGGCTTCTTTTTTATGTAAGACGATTTATTATTCAGCCCATATTTGTATTGTTGTTTATTCCTGCGTTTTATTATCAGCAACAAAATCTTAAAAAATAACATATTATTAAATTTTTTTTCAAGACTTTTTAGCTAGTTTTGCAGTATGAATCTAAAGAAGTGCACAGGATTATTTCTAGCTTTCCTATTGTTGGTTTCCAACATAGGCTTTGCTTTTGATGTGCATTATTGTGGAGGCGAAATAGCTTCTGTTTCATTAAATACTTCGGCTTCTGCATCTCCAGAAAAGAAATGTTGTGGAGATACTGAAAAGAAATCATCTTGTTGTAAAGACAAAGTAGTTCATTTCGAAAAAAAATCGGATAATGCTACTTTTAAGATTTTCTTCTTCCAATTAGCTTTTCCAGCGGTAATTCAAGAATATAAACCAATTGTTTTTGTATCAATTCCAAATTTCAAAAACAATCAAATTACTTCGTATTATTCTGACGCGAATGCGCCGCCACTATTTAAATTATACAACCAATACATTTTTTATTCCTGATTTTAATGTTTAGAATCAAGCTGTTTATTGGCTTGGGCTATACTGTTTGGTTATTTTTCGTCTAAAGAAAATTTCTATAAAACAGTTTTTCTAATTAACATTAAAATCATTTTTTATGCAAAAAAATATCGTGCTTTTTTGTATGATTTTATTTTCTGTTGCTGCTTTTTCACAAGAAGATTTACAGGAAGTTAAGATCACAAAGAAGCAAAAAGGAATAAAAAAATCTTATACCCTTACCTCAAATACATCCGTAATTACAAGTAAAGAATTGCTTAAAGCGGCATGTTGTAATTTGGCCGAAAGTTTCGAAACAAATCCCTCAATCGATGTCAATTTCTCTGATGCTTTGACAGGAACGAAACAAATAAAAATGTTGGGACTTACAAGCCCATATCTAATGATTACCGAGGAAAATATTCCTTCGGTTCGTGGGGCTTCTCAAGCTTATGGATTGTCATTTACTCCCGGAACCTGGATCGAAAGCGTTCAGATTACTAAAGGAGCCGGAAGCGTAATCAATGGTTACGAAAGTATTTCGGGACAAATTAATACAGAGCTTTTAAAACCATTAAATGACATTCCGTTCTTTTTGAATGTTTATGGTTCTACCGATGCAAGATTTGAAGTAAATACACATTTCAATAAAAAACTATCTGATAAATGGGCGACAAGTTTGTTTGTTCATGGAAATGCCCGTGTCGCAAAAAACGATATGAATAACGATGGTTTTCTGGATAATCCTTTAGGGAAACAAATCAACGTTTTGAACCGTTATCAATATTATGATGCCGAAAGTGGTTTGGTGAGTTTTATCAATTTTAGATATATGAATGATAAAAAACAAACCGGAGAAGTTGATTTTGATAAAGACAGAGATCGCGGAACAACGAATCATTGGGGTTCAGAAATCAACACAGAACGTTTTGATGTTTCGACAAAAATAGGATACGTTTTTAAAGATATGCCGTATCAAAGTATCGGTTTTCAGAATGCTTTTAATAGTCATAATCAAAACTCTTATTTTGGTTTGAATTTGTATGATATTAAGCAAAATAGTTTCTATTCGAATTTAATTTTCAATTCGATTATAAATAATACCATGCATAAGTTCTCGACAGGTTTGAACTTTACGTATGATCAATATCAGGAATTTGTGAACGTAACTGATTATAGCCGAATTGATAATTCAGTTGGAGCGTTCTTCGAATATACATATGATAATACAGATAACTTTAGCTTGATTCTTGGAGGACGAGTTGACAATCATAATCGTTTAGGTTTTTTTGTTACACCGCGTTTACACGTGAGATATAATCCGTGGAAAGATGGAGTTATCCGATTTTCTGCGGGAAGAGGAAAACGTTCGGCTAATATTTTTGCTGAGAATCAACAGCTTTTTGCAAGTTCCAGAACATTTTCTATTTTAGATAATGGCGGGAAAATTTATGGATTGAATCCTGAAATCGCCTGGAATTACGGCATTAGTTTTTCTCAGAAATTTAAAATTTTCAATAAAAATGCCGAAGCTGGATTTGATTTCTATAGAACCGATTTTCAAAATCAGGCTGTTGTAGATTTAATGCAAAGTCCGCAAGAAGTTTTGTTTTATAATCTAAAAGGAAGTTCATTTGCGAATAGTTTTCAGTTTGAATTCAATTATGAGTTGATTCATAATTTGAATTTGAGAACTGCTTATAAATATTATGACATTCAAACCGATTATTTAAGAGGAACTTTTCAGCGTCCGTTGCAGGCAAAACATCGTTTTTTAGGAAATCTGGAATACGAAACTCAACTGAACGATGGAAAACAATGGAAGTTTGATTATACTTTTAACTGGTCAGGAAAACAACAATTACCATATACGGCATCAAATCCTGTAGAAGATCAGTTTCCGGATTTTTCGCCATCTTATGCCGTTATGAATATGCAGGTTACAAGAGTAATTTCGCCTGTTTTTGAAGTGTATGTTGGAGGAGAAAATATTGGAAATTATAAACAACAGAAAGCAATTTTGGGTGCCGAAGATCCATTTGGACCTAATTTTGATGCTTCTGTTGCATATGCGCCAATTTTTGGACAAATGTATTATGCAGGATTACGATTTAAAATAAAATAATAAATTTATAAACTTTAATAATAGACAAAATGAAAAATATACTTTTAATCGCATTAGTTACTTTTTTAGGATTTTCGGCACAAGCCCAAACTAAGAAAAACAAGAATTTGAAATATACTACAGAAGTAAATGGTAATTGTGAGCAATGTAAAAAACGTATCGAAAAAGCTGCGTTTGGTGTTCCCGGAGTTAAAACGGCAAGTTGGGATATAAGTTCACATCAATTAACGGTAATTCTAAACGAAGAAAAATCGTCGCCAGCAGATTTAAACAAAGCAATTGCCAAAGTAGGGCATGATACTAAAGAAGTTAAAGCAACGGAATCTGATTATGCTAATTTGCATTCATGTTGTAAATATGTAAGGGAAGAATAAACATAGAGAGCCCAAGTATAACTTGGGCTTTTTTAATAGTTAATTTATCTTTAAAATACCGTATTTTATTGTGGTTAAAGTAAATTATTGTTACTTTCACGAACTTATAAATGTAACCAACCTCATTTTATGAATAATTTTGATTGGACTCAATTAGTCAACCCTGAATTTTATATTACCTTAAGTATTGGCGGTTTTCAAATTGGTTTATATATTGTTTTGTTTATCGTTTTTGCCGAAACAGGACTTTTTGCAGGTTTTTTTCTACCAGGAGATAGTTTGCTTTTTTTGGCAGGTATTTACAGTCGTGATTTAATTGAAAATGTGATACACATTCCAGGTGATTTTATTAATGTATTCTTGCTTTCGTTTCTGGTTGCAGTTATGGGAGTCTTAGGAAATATGACAGGTTACTGGTTTGGAGCCAAAAGTGGTTACTATTTATTTAAAAAAGAAGATACTTTCTGGTTTAAAAAGAAATACCTGCTTCAATCGAAAGATTTCTTTGAAAAATATGGAGGAAAAGCAATTATTTATGCGCGTTTCTTACCAATTTTCAGAACTTTTGCACCAATCATCGCAGGAATAGTTTCTATGGATAAAAAGAAGTTTATGTTCTTCAATATATTAAGTTCATTTTTATGGTCTTTTATATTGATCTTTTCAGGACATTATTTATATGGAGTATTTTTGAAACAAGGAATCGATTTAAAAGAACACATAGAATACATTATTATAATTATTATAATTATATCTACATTTCCGGTTCTTCTTAAGCTTATGAAGAAAAGACCAAGTGAAAATGTATAAGTAATAAAATCAAACATAAAAAAAGTCCGAAGTTTAAACTTCGGACTTTTTTTATATCTGTATTTTTTTAGGAATGAATCTGTTTTTTATATAGCTCGCGGTTTGAACTGTTGACTCTATTAAGATAATTATAACAATGGCTTTTATTCCTTGTTTAAATCAAGAAATATAACTCTAATTGAATAAGTTATCTAGTTGCTGAATTAAGTAAAGTAAAGTCTTTTATAAATTATTTGCTGATGCAGAAGTAAATTTCTAGAAAACAATAATCAACAATTAATAATTTACAATTATAAAAACTACCATTCATTTACTTTATTCGCATCCATTTTTAAGAAGATAAACAGTAAAATGGTGAATCCCCAAAGTCCTGAACCTCCATAAGAAAAGAAGGGCAGAGGAACTCCAATTGTTGGGAAAATTCCAATAACCATTGCAATATTTACAAAAAAGTGAGTAAATAGAATTCCTGCCACACAGTAACCGTAAACCCTGCTGAATTTTGTTTTTTGTCTTTCGGCCAGATAAATTACTCTTAAAAATAAACCAACAAAAAGCGAAATAACAACTAATGAACCAACAAAGCCCCATTCTTCTCCAACAGTGGTAAAGATGTAATCTGTATGTTGTTCAGGAACGAATCCTCCTTTGGTTTGTGTTCCTTCTAAGAAACCTTTTCCGATCCAGCCTCCAGATCCAATTGCAATTTCCGATTGATTGGTATTATATCCAATACCTTTCATGTCGACAGTTTTACCTAGTAAAATATTGAAACGATCACGGTGGTGTTGCTTAAAAATATGATCAAAAACATAATCTACAGATAATACAAAAGCTGAAATAATAGCTAATAAAATACCACTTAGAATAATGTTTCTATCTACGACTCTGCCTTTAAAATGTATGATTGCCAATACTCCAAAAGCGATTAAAATAACGGCATATGGTTCTAAAACGAGTGTTAATACAAATAATAAAATAGTAATAAAACCAGTCCAAACATACCAAGATGGTAATCCTTCTCTGTATAGTACAACGATAAATATACTATAGATTAAGGCGCTTCCCGGATCTGGTTGAGGTAAAATCAATAATACAGGTAAAAATACAATTGCCAATGCCTGAATTTGCCTGTTTGTCTCTTTTAGATTGATCTGAGTATCACTTAGATATTTGGCTAATGCCAATGATGTAGCGGCTTTTGCAAATTCAGAAGGTTGTAATGTAAAGCTTCCAATGGCATACCAACATCTTTGACCTGCAATAGTTTTTCCGAATAGAAATAATCCGGCTAGTGATAATAAAGCAACTCCAAAAATTATACTAGCATATTTTTCATAGAACTTACCATCAACAAAAAGCACGACAAAAATCAAAGGAATAGTACAACCAATAAAGATTAATTGTTTTTGATAAGTTCCTTCAGTCGATAATAATGATGATGAATAAATATTTAGCCACCCTAATGTCACTAACGCGATATAGATAAAAACGCTTATCCAGTCAATGTTATTTTTTACACTTTGATTTTTCATTTGAAATAATCTTTAATTGTCTTTAGTGGTGTCAATAGGGATGTTTTTTACTTCTACTTTTGGTTTTACAATTTTAGCTTTCATAACAGAATCTTTTGGAGTAGATTCAATCGCACTAGCTTCAGTCATTCCGCCAAGTTTTGCATATTCGCTTGCTAAGCTTTTATTTAAAACGCGAATTTCTAAGTCGTTTCTTGTGATTTTATGTCTCAAATATTTCTCGATCATCAAACTGGCGATTGGTCCTGCAACTGTAGCACCAAAACCTCCGTTTTCAATCATAATTGCAATAGCGATTTTCGGGTTGTCTTTTGGAGCAAAAGCCACAAATATAGAGTGATCTTTTAGCTTTGTTCTGACACCGTCAATTTTTGCATAGTTTTCGGCAGTACCTGTTTTTCCGCAAATATCTATACCTTCAACTCTAAGGGCGTAAGCAGTTCCTTTATTATAAACGTCAAATAAACCACTTATTACTGGTGGAAAATATTTTTTATCGATTGTGGTTTCGTGTTTAGTCGTAAACTTAGCATCGATTTTTTTTCCCTCAATCTTTTTAATGATATGAGGCGTATAATAATAACCTTGATTTGCGACTGTAGCCATCATGTTTGCCAACTGAATTGGAGTCATTAAAACTTCTCCCTGACCAATTGCATTGGATACAATCGTTGTGCTTCTCCAACCTCCGTTAGGATAGATTTTTTTATAGGTTTTAGATGTTGGAACATTTCCTCTTTTACCAATTGGTAAATCGTATCCCATAAATTGACCTAAACCAAAACTTTTTACGTGATCACTCCAAACATCAACAGCTTTTGCAGGATTGTTGTATTTGTTAATGGTCAACATATATGCCTGTGCAAAATAAGTATTACAAGAATTATAGATTCCGTTATGTAATTGGTGAGGACCAAAACCGTGACATTTCATGAAACGACCTCGACCATAACTAAATCCATGGTGACACATAAATGTAGTTTGTTCATTAATAACACCTTCTTGTAATGCTACAAGACCAGTTAAAATCTTAAATGGCGAACCTGGAGGATATTCTGCCAGAAGTCCTCTGTCGTATAAAGGTTTTGCAATCGAATCATGATATAAAAGAGTATAGTTTTTAGATCTTTGTCTTCCAACTAAAATTCCCGGATCATAAGATGGTGCGGTAACCAATGCCAGAATTTCTCCAGACTTAGGTTCAATAGCAACAATTCCGCCTCTTTTATTGATCATTAATTCTTCTCCATACTTTTGAAGCTCAGCATCAATCGTTAGGTTAATATCTTCTCCGGCAACTGCGATTGTGTCGTATTTACCATCTTTATAAGAGCCAATTTCTCTGTTATATTTATCTTTTTGAATGTATTTTACACCTTTTATTCCGCGTAAAATTTCTTCGTAGCTTTGTTCTACACCTTGTTGTCCAATTAAATCTCCACTATTATAATAGGGATTTTTGGCAATTAAACCTTCAGTTACTTGTGTGATAAAACCAAAGATATTTGCACCATAATCTACTTCGTAATCACGAAGTGATCTTTTCTGGAAGTAGAAACCTTCAAATTTTCTGATTTTTTCCTGAAAAGCAGCAAATTCATTTTTATTTAATTGTGCCAGAAATACAGAAGGAAGCCTTGGACTGTAGACTTTTGCTTTTGCAATTCTTTTGTCGTATTCTTCTCTCGTTATGTTTAATAAGGCGCAGAATTCGTTGACATTAAGGTCTTCTTTAATCTCTCTTGGAATAACCATTATATCATATGAAGCTTGATTGGCAACTAATAATTTGCCGTGTCTATCATAAATGTAACCTCTTTCAGGGTAATCATACTTCTTCTTTATTGCATTATTTTCTGATTTCAATTTGAAGGAATCGTCAATAATTTGCAAATAAAATATCCTAATCACTAGCAAAGATGCTGCAATAATAATTAAAGAGGGCAGCAGAACTTTTCTCATCTTTTATTGGGCTTAATAAGATAAATTATTATGATTGAAGTAATTATTGTGAATATAGAGCTAAACAAAGTTCGGAGTAAAACATCCCAAATAAAATTAAATTGAAAAGCCAGAAGGATAAACAATACAATGTGATGTAATAGAACAGAAACTAAAATAAATGAAAATCGCTCTGGGGTTAATGATTCGTTTAATCTAATAGTTTGATATTCGTAGCTCAGTCCAAATGAAAACTTAAAAATATACGGTCGGTAATATGCTAATATTACGCAAGCTGTAGCATGAATTCCGCCCGAGTTACAAAACATATCCATTGTTAATCCTAGTAAAAAACTAGAGATGATTAAACCAGTTCTGTTGCTGTTTACCGGGTACAAAATAATGTATAGGATGTATGGGAAGGGACTTATGTACCCTAAAAAATTCATATTATTGAAAATAACAACCTGAATTGTTAGTAACATAATAAATCGAAAAATATTGACTAACAAAGCGCTATTCATCTTTTTCCTTGTTTTCTAAATTAATAAGTTCTTCTCTGTCCTTACTTTTGATAATATAAACATGTCCTAAGTTTGTCATATCGTTAAATAGTTTAACGTTTATAACATAGTAACTTGTGTTTTTCTTGATGAAAATTTTATCAACCGTACCAATATTGATTCCTTCCGGGAAAATTACAGATTGTCCACCTGTAACAATTGTATCGCCTTTTCTGATCGAAGCTAATCTAGGAACATCCTCTAATTGAACAAATCCTGTGCTTTTTCCGTCCCAGGTTAAAGAACCAAAGTGGTTTGATTTTTTAATCTTGGCGTTGATTTGCGATTTCATATTCAAAATACTAACAACAGTAGAATATCTTGGAGAAGTATCGTCGATAACCCCAACAATTCCTAAACTGTTGATTACACCCATATCCGGTTTAACGCCGTCATTTACTCCTGAATTCAGAGTAATGAAGTTTTCGTGCGTGTTGTATGAGTTATGAATAACTTTTGAAACAATAATATCTGCAGGTTTTACTCCTTTTATGCTATCGGCAAGAGGTATTTTTGTAGTGTCTTCTTTATTGAATAATAAACTTTTTAATCTTGCATTTTCCAACACAAGTTCGTCATTTTCAGTTTTTAGATTCAAATATTCATTAACACGATTGATTCTTTCATAAACACCTCCGCTCAAAAAGTTGGCAGAACTGATTACTTTGCTTCTATGGTAGGAATGCGATTGAATTGTGAGAGTCAACGAAATACCTAAAAGCAGCAAAAACAGCAATCGATTACTGTTTCTTATAATGAAATTAAAAATTTGCTGCATTTCTTGTTTGGTTATTTTGTTTCAGGATATGCTTATGGTTTCAAATTTTATAAGAGTTGAATTCAATTAATTCAACTCTTATAAAAAAAAATATTGATTACTATTTTGAATCTTATTTGATTAAGATACTTTTAAATTTTGCAATGTTTTTAAGTGCCATTCCAGTTCCACGAACTACAGCTCTTAATGGATCTTCGGCAATGTAAACAGGTAAATCTGTTTTTTGCGAAATACGTTTATCAAGACCTCTAAGCATAGATCCTCCACCAGCTAAGTAAATACCAGTATTGTAAATATCTGCTGCTAATTCAGGCGGAGTTTGAGATAACGTTTCCATTACAGCATCTTCAATACGTTGAATAGATTTGTCTAATGCTTTTGCAATTTCACGGTAAGAAACATCAACTTGTTTAGGTTTACCAGTAAGTAAATCTCTACCTTGAACTGACATATCTTCTGGTGGTCCATCTAAATCTTCGATAGCAGCACCAATTTGAATTTTTATTTTTTCAGCAGTACTTTCTCCCACAAAAAGATTGTGTTGTGTACGCATGTAATAAACGATATCATTTGTAAAAACGTCACCTGCAATTTTCACAGATTTGTCACATACAATTCCTCCTAAAGCAATTACAGCAATCTCAGTTGTACCACCTCCAATATCAACAATCATGTTTCCTTTTGGTTGCATGATATCGATACCAATACCAATTGCAGCTGCCATAGGCTCATGAATTAAGTAAACTTCTTTTCCGTTTACTCTCTCACAAGATTCCTTTACAGCTCTCATCTCAACCTCAGTAATACCAGAAGGAATACAAACTACCATACGTAAAGCTGGAGTAAACATTCTTTTTTTCAATGCTGGTATACTTTTGATGAACATATTGATCATTTTTTCCGAAGCATCAAAATCTGCAATTACACCATCTTTCAAAGGCCTTATGGTCTTTATGTTTTCATGTGTCTTACCTTGCATCATATTAGCTTCCTTACCAACAGCAATGATTTTGCCTGATATTCTATCACGTGCAACGATTGATGGACTATCAATAACAACTTTATCATTGTGAATGATTAAAGTGTTTGCGGTACCAAGGTCTATCGCAATATCCTCGGTCATGAAATCAAAAAATCCCATAAGTTTTTTAGGGGTTTAAAATGTTATAAATTATTTTGAACAAAGTTAAACAAATTAATGTTTAAAATGACGTGTTCCTGTAAATACCATTGCAACATTATTTTCATTGCAATAATTTATGCTTAATTCGTCTTTTATTGAACCTCCCGGCTGAATTACAGCTGTAATTCCTGCTTTTTTGGCTAATTCTACACAATCCGGAAATGGGAAAAATGCATCACTTGCCATTGAAGCACCGGTTAAATCAAATCCAAAAGCTTTAGCTTTATCTACAGCTTGTACCAAAGCATCAACTCTTGATGTCTGGCCAGTACCTGAAGAAATTAATGTTCCGTTTTTTGCAAAAACAATCGTGTTTGATTTTGTGTTTTTACAAATTTTTGAAGCAAATATCAAATCTTCTATTTCTTGAGCGGTTGGCTCTGTAATTGTAACGGTTTTTAAATGCTCTTTATTATCCGTAATATTATTTCTGTCCTGAATTAACAAACCATTAAGACATGTTCTTACTTGTCTTGAAGGTAATTCAACTTCATTTTGAACTAATATAATTCTGTTTTTCTTTTCTTGTAAAACTGCAATTGCATCATCATCATAACTTGGAGCAATTACTACTTCACAAAATAATTTGTTGATTTCCTGAGCTGTAGCCAAATCAATTTTGGTATTTGCAATCAAAACTCCACCAAATGCAGATGTTGGATCGCAAGCTAAAGCTGCTAAATATGCTTCGCTAATTGTTTTTCTTGAGGCTAAACCACAAGCGTTATTATGTTTTAAAATTGCAAAAGTTGGTCCGTCAGTTTTAAACTCGTTAATTAAGTTTACTGCAGCGTCAACATCCAGTAAGTTGTTGTAAGATAACTCTTTTCCGTGAACTTTCTTGAACATTGCATCAAAATCTCCAAAAAAGAATCCTTTTTGATGTGGATTTTCTCCGTATCTTAAAACCTGACCGTCAGCAATGCTTTCTTTATAGATAGTTTCATCTGTATTGAAATAATTAAAAATCGCCCCATCATAGTGAGATGAAACGTGGAATGCTTTTGTAGCAAGCAATCTTCTGTTTTCTAGAGTTGTAGCTCCATTTTGTTCTGTGATCAAATCAAGAAGCAAGCTATATTCATTAACAGAAGCCACAATTACAGTGTCTTTGAAGTTTTTTGCACCAGCACGAATTAAAGAAATTCCGCCAATATCAATTTTTTCGATAATATCTTGTTCGCTTGCACCAGAAGCAACAGTTTTTTCAAACGGATACAAATCAACAATTACCAAATCGATTTGAGGAATATCAAATTCCTTCATTTGTTGAACATCACTTTCGTTATCCTGACGGTTCAAAATTCCACCAAAAATTTTCGGGTGTAACGTTTTTACTCTTCCTCCAAGAATTTCCGGAAATGAAGTAATATCTTCAACAGGAACTACAGGAATTCCAAGATTTTTAATAAAATCTTCTGTTCCTCCAGTCGAGTAAAGTGTTACATTTTGTTCGTGTAATTTTCTAACGATTGGCTCCAGTCCGTCTTTCGAAAAAACTGAAATTAATGCTGATTGTATTGTTTTAGTTGTGCTCATTGTGTAGTTATGATTTTCAGACTGCAAAAGTAGTTTTTTTAAATATTATTTTAAAGAAAATTAATGTAACATTATGCTAAAAAAAACTACTGATGAGTTAGTTAACTTTTATTAGGTTTTTGAATTTAAATTATTGAATTTTACTTTATTGAAAAATACGAAAATATGCTTGTTTATCTAAGATTATTAAAAGAAAGTTTAGGTTTTGCTATAAACGCTTTGCGAAATAATAAATTACGTACTTTATTGTCTTTGCTTGGCGTTACGATTGGTATCTTTTCAATTATTGCTGTTTTGGCGGCAGTTGATTCTTTAGACAGAAAAATTTCTAAAGATTTGAGTAGCTTAGATAAAAATACGATTTATTTAATGAAATTTTGCTTTGGACCATCCGAAATTCCACAATGGAAAAGAGAACAGTTTCCAAATGTAAAATATGATGAATATATTGCTTTAAAAAACTCTCTTAATAATACAGACCAAGTAGGTTATCAGCTTTTTGTAAATCATGAAAGTTTAAAATACGATTCAAAAACGGTTGCCGATGTAAACATGATTCCTTCTTCTTTTGAAATGGTTGATATTGACGGTTTGAGTTTTGAGAAAGGAAGATTTTACAATGAGTCCGAATCAAATTCTGGAGCTCCCGTAATTGTTTTAGGGCACGATATTGCTAATGGACTTTTTGGAGAAAGTAGCGATCCTATCGGAAAAAATATTCGTTTATACGGACAGCGTTTTACCGTTATTGGTGTAATGACAAAACAAGGAGCCGGTTTTTTTGGCGATAGTAATGATACTTCGGTTTATTTTCCGGCTAATTTTTTACGTCGAATGTATGGCGATAGCGATTCAATGACGCCGGTAATTGTCTTAAAACCTGTAAAAGGTATCGATATGGAAGCTTATAAAGCAGAAGTTGCTCAGAAATTAAGAGCAATTCGCGGAATGAAAGCAGGAGAAATCGATAACTTTTTTGTGAATGTACTTTCTGGTTTTACTGACTTTATTGATGGTATTTTGGGAAGCTTAAGAATTGGCGGAATTATTATAAGCTTTTTTTCTTTCTTAGTTGGAGGTTTTGGAGTGGCCAATATTATGTTTGTATCTGTAAAAGAACGTACGAATTTAATAGGTATTCAAAAATCTTTAGGAGCAAAAAATCGATTTATATTATTTCAGTTTTTATTTGAAGCCATAATACTTTGTTTGATTGGCGGAATAATTGGTTTACTAATAGTTTGGTTGCTGTCTTTACTATTAACTAATTTGTTGGATTTTGAATTTGTTTTAAGTTTTTGGAATATAATAATTGGAGGAGGATTGTCTATGTTTGTTGGATTAATTTCGGGAATCTTACCTGCTATTTCGGCCGCAAAATTAGATCCTGTTGAAGCTATTAGAAGCGGAATGTAAAAACAGGTTTCAAATAATAATTTTTTTACAACTTAGATTTTCATTTTGTTGTTGAATTTTGTCGTAATTTTAGTACCCTAATTAAAAATATGATAATATGATACCAGTGAAAGCTTATGCAGCCTACGATGCTGCAAATCCGTTAAAACCCTACACGTTTGAAAGAAAGGAAGTTGGTGCTCATCAAGTTCAGATAGAAATTTTATATAGCGGCGTTTGCCATTCAGATATTCATACTGCAAAAGGAGAGTGGGGACCTGTAAATTATCCCTTAGTTCCCGGACACGAAATTGTTGGACGAATCGTTGCCGTTGGTAGCGAAGTATCCAAATTTAAAGTTGGAGAATTAGCAGGCGTTGGTTGCTTTGTCGATTCTTGCAGAGTATGCCCGAGTTGTCAGGCTGGAGAAGAGCAGTTTTGCGACGAAGGAATGACAGGAACTTACAATAGCGTAGAAAGAGGAACAGATATCCCAACTCGTGGCGGATATTCTACTAGTATTATTGTTGACGAAAGTTATACACTTCATGTTTCAGAAAAACTTGATTTGCGTGGCGTAGCTCCTTTATTATGTGCGGGAATTACAACTTATTCTCCATTGCGTTATTTAAATGTTGGAAAAGGACATAAAGTTGGAGTTTTAGGACTTGGAGGTTTGGGACATATGGCGGTAAAATTTGCCGTTTCTTTTGGTGCCGAAGTTACGATGTTAAGCCATTCTCCATCTAAAGAAGCCGATGCGAAAAAACTTGGAGCGCATCATTTTGCTTTGACTTCAAATCCTGGAACTATGGAATCTCTTGCTAATAGTTTTGATTTTATCTTAAATACAGTTTCGGCAAAACACGATCATAATGCTTATTTGAATTTATTAAAAACCAATGGAACAATGATTGTTGTTGGCGCTCCGCCAGCTCCCGCAGAAATTCCTGTTTTTACTTTAATCATGAAAAGAAGAAGTATTATAGGAAGTTTGATTGGCGGAATCAAAGAAACTCAGGAAATGTTAGATTACTGTGCCGAACATAATATTACGTCAGATGTTGAAATAATCGATATGTCTTATATCAATGAAGCTTACGATCGTATGAATAAAAGCGATGTAAAATATCGTTTTGTAATTGATATGGCTTCTTTAAAATAGGTTCAAAGTTACAGAGTTGCAAAGGTTCAGAGGTTTTCTTGTTTTGGATAAATGCTTTGAATTTTTTAGAAATAAATATAAAACCGAAGAATCTTTCTTCGGTTTTTTTGTGCTTGATTGTTTAGTGTTGAAAATAAAACAGTTAGAGATTTGAGAATTATAAAAGTAAAGTGAGATTTTTTGAAGAATCGCAAAACATATTTTTCTTGTAATATTTTACTGTAAATGCTTTGAGCTCAAAATAATTAAATAAATTTGGTAGATAGACAATTTAAATTACTGAATAAATGAGCTTTATATTAAAACCTGTCGATGTTGTTGAGTCTATTTCCAGAGAAGATTTTAAAAAGAAATATTTAGATAAAAAGAAACCTTTAATTATAAAAGGGTTGACAAAAGATTGGCCTGCAAGAGAAAAATGGACAACAGATTATTTTAAGGAAATTGCGGGAGATATTGAGGTAAAACTAGTGGATAATTCCAAAGCCGATCCCAAGAAAGTAATCAATGCCTCGATTGCAAGTATGAAATTTGGAGAATATCTTGATTTAATAAAAAGAGAGCCAACACAATTGCGTATTTTTTTCTTCAATCTATTCAAACATAAACCTGAATTGGTTAATGATGTAAAAGTTCCAAAAGAATTAATGGGCGGTTTTATAGAAAGTATGCCAGCAATGTTTTTTGGAGGTTCGCATGCTTTTACCTTTTTGCATTATGACATCGATTTGCCGCATCTTTTTCACACTCATTTTGGAGGGAGAAAACATATTATTCTTTTTGATTATAAATGGAAAAAAAGACTTTACTGCGTTCCAAATACAACTTATGCATTAGAAGATTATGATGTTTCTAATCCCGATTTTGAAAAATTTCCCGCTCTAAAAGGTGTCGAAGGTTATGAAGTTTTCCTTGAACACGGAGATACATTATTTATGCCAACCGGAATGTGGCATTGGATGCGATATATTGATGGTTCTTTTTCGCTCAGTCTTCGGGCGTGGGATAAATCAATAACCCGAAAAATGGCAAGTGTTTGGAGCTTGTTCATGCATGGCGCAGTCGATAGCGCTGTAAAAATCGTTTTTAGAGAACGTTATGCAATATGGCGCGAGAAACTAGCTTTTAAAATTGCCGAAAGAGAATTAAAAAAGGATTTGAAAAAGGCAGGGTAATTCAGAATTAAGATTGAAATCACAAGTCAAAGAAATATTCCGTAGGAATTAGTGGTTGGTAGCAACGGAATTTATTCCGTTGAAAAAATGGAAATAGATTTTAGAAGTTCCGTAGCAACGATACAAATTTTGTTTTAATGATCCAATTTTGGTTTTATAAAAGGAAGTTGTATTCTGTTTTGATCCCATTTAATATCTTCAGAATAATATGAGGTATCTTTTTTCTTGTATTTAAGAACTGTATCTTCTTCTTGCGTTGTTCTTCTAATTAAGTATGTATCTATTTTGTTTTTATTTATAAAATTTAAAAAAGAGGTATTTTTGATAGTATCAGATTGGGATGCAATTGTTAAAACTCGTCTGCCACTTTCTTTATTAAGTATGTTTTCAGAAAGAAAGTCATTTAAGCTTTTCTCTGGTATTCGAACAATATCTTTTGGTTTTAAATCTAAAAAATGGGGGAGTGTGTCACTTTTGGAATGATTACCACAAATTCTCATGAAATAGTCTTTTTGATAAAAATAAAAGGCTCCTTTTTTATCGATAATAAGTTGGCATTCACTGTAAAAACCTCTGTTTGGTATTACAACTAGATTACTATTACTATTTGCTACCGAATCACTATATTTTTGAAGTTTTTTGTCTTCATACGAAATAATATAAGTATCAGTTTTATCGTGGCTTTCTTTTTTGGAACAATTCAAGATCAAAAAACAAAGTATTAAACCCGTTAATATTTTTTTCATAAAAGATAGATTTAAAATAAAGATATAAAAAAATCCCATCGGCCGAAGCGAATGGGATTTTATATGTTAAGAAGTCCGAAAACTATCTAATTGTATTATTTTGAATCAAATCGATGTACAAATTAATTTTGTCTTTCAATTCTTTTCTAGGCGTGATAAAGTCTAGGAAACCATGCTCTAAAAGAAATTCAGCAGTTTGAAAACCTTCTGGTAAATCTTTTCCTGTAGTATCGCGAACAACACGAGGACCAGCAAAACCAATCAAAGCTCCAGGCTCAGAAATATTAATATCTCCTAACATAGCATATGATGCAGTTGTTCCTCCGGTAGTTGGATCAGTACAAAGCGAAATATAAGGTAATTTTGCTTCGGCCAATTGAGCCAATTTTACAGATGTTTTTGCTAATTGCATTAAAGAATAAGCAGCTTCCATCATACGAGCTCCACCGGATTTAGAAATCATTACAAAAGGCAATTTGTTTTTGATCGCGTGATCAATACCTCTGGCAATTTTTTCTCCAACAACAGCTCCCATAGATCCACCAATAAAGGCAAAATCCATACAGCAAATTACAAGTTCTTTTCCTTTAGATTTTCCCACTCCTGTACGCACAGCGTCTTTCAGGTGAGTTTTCTCCATTACATCTTTCAATCTGTCAGCATATTTTTTTGTATCAACAAAATGCAGCGGATCTTTTGATGTCATGTTTTTATCTAATTCAACAAAATCATTATTGTCGAACAAAATTTCAAAATAGGTTGCGCTTCCAATTCTAACGTGGAAATCATCTTCAGGACTAACAAATAAGTTTCTGGCTAATTCGTCAGCGTCAATAATTTTTCCAGTAGGAGATTTGTACCACAATCCTTTCGGAACGTCCATCTTATCTTCAGTAGCAGTCGTAATCCCTTTTTCCTGTCTTTTAAACCAAGCCATATTGAATGTTTTTTTTTGTTTTAAGTTTCAAGTTTCAAGTTGGAAAACATGAAACTTGAAACCTGAAACTTTCAACTTTTTATTATAATGTATTTACGTTATTCAAGTCTGCAAAAGCTTGCTCAAGTCTTGTGTTGAATGTCACTTCGCTTTCACGTACCCATCTTCTTGGGTCATAATATTTTTTGTTAGGAACATCAGCACCTTCTGGGTTACCAATTTGAGATTTTAAATAGTCAATGTTTTTAACCATATAATCACGAATTCCTTCAGTATATGCAAATTGTAAATCTGTATCAATGTTCATTTTGATAACTCCGTAGCTAATACCTTCTCTGATTTCTTCAAGTGTAGAACCTGAACCTCCGTGGAAAACGAAATCTACCGGGTTATGTCCAGTGTTGAATTTGTTTTGTACGTAATCTTGAGAATTTTTTAAGATTTTTGGAGTTAATTTTACGTTTCCTGGTTTGTAAACACCGTGAACGTTTCCAAAAGCAGCTGCAATTGTAAATTTAGGGCTTATTTTAGATAATTCTTCATAAGCATAAGCTACTTCTTCTGGTTGAGTGTATAATTTTGAGCTATCAACATCAGAGTTGTCAACACCATCTTCTTCACCACCTGTAATACCAAGTTCGATTTCTAATGTCATTCCCATTTTGCTCATTCTAGCCAAATATTCTTTACAGATCTCGATGTTTTCTTCGATTGGCTCCTCAGATAAATCGATCATATGAGAACTGAATAATGGTTTTCCTGTTTCTGCAAAATGTTTTTCAGAAGCATCTAATAAACCATCAATCCAAGGTAATAATTTTTTTGCACAGTGGTCAGTGTGTAGAATTACAGTTGCACCGTAAGCTTCTGCCAAAGTATGAATGTGTTTTGCTCCAGCGATTCCACCAGCGATAGCTGATTTTTCACCTGCATTTGATAATCCTTTTCCAGCGTTAAATTGTGCTCCTCCGTTTGAAAATTGAATAATAACTGGCGCGTTTAGTTTTGCTGCAGTTTCAAGAACTCCATTGATTGTGCTTGACCCAGTAACGTTTACTGCTGGTAAAGCAAAACCTTTTTCTTTCGCATAATTAAAAATCTCCTGAACCTGATCTCCTGTAGCTACTCCTGGTTTAATATTGTGTGCCATTGTAATTTTTTTTATAGTTGTTTTTAGTTTTTAGGTTGCAAAAATAAGAATTAATTAGCATTAGAAAGGATAATTTATTCCAAAATTTAAAACAGAGTGCCCAAAATTGTATTCTTTAAACCAACGATCTCCCTCCGGATGTGCTGGATTATAGGTCTTAAAGCCCAAATCTAATCGAATTACAAAAAAGCTTAAATCGTATCGTAAACCGAATCCTGTTCCCAATGCAATTTCAGCTAAATCGTTTACGCTGTCGAATTTTGCCTTCTCATCAATCACATTATCGAGTACATTCCAGATATTTCCGGCATCTGCAAAGACAGCTCCTTTAACATCACCAAAAATTTTAAATCGAAGTTCAGCACTCATCGCAATTTTCATATTTGCCTCGTTAAAATCATTAACAGCATTCGTACTTCCAGGACCTAATGCATAAGGTTGCCATGCGCGGTTGTCATTTGAACCTCCGGAATAATAACTTCGTGAAAACGGAATATAATTTGAATTTCCAAAAGGAATAGCAATTCCAAAAAAGGTTCGAACCGCTAATACTTTTTCTTTACCAAAATCCCAGTGTTTGATATAATCAAATTCAGTTTTTATGTATTCTGAATATTCTAAGTTGAATATTTCGTAATTACCATTTGCATTTTTAGGCAAGTTTCCAATACTTGAAATAGCCGATAATAAAGTTCCTGCAGATTCTATTTTTGTTTTAAATTGATAGAAAGTATTATCAGCAAGATCTTTTTTGGTGGTTTTAGTAAACGTATAACTTGTTGCCAGAATAAAGTCATTTTCGGTCAAACGAATTCTTCTTTCTTCAATACTTTCAACATCTTTATATTGAGGATCTCCCGGTCTCAATGTGGTTTGATTGGTTAGTACTTCCTTAGTAAAACCAGTAGTTCCTTGAGGAATAGTAAGGTTTTTATTGTCTTGCTCTGCCGGATCTTGCCCCCAGTTTAAAGGATCGGTATTGTAATCTTTACCAATATTATTTAATTCATTATAGGAAGAAGTATAAACATTAAAATAATTACCCGGATTTAAGTTTCGTACAAATTGGGCGTTTAATAATTCCAGTTTTGCGGTATTGTTTCTTTTTGGAGACCAATTGTAGGCTATTCCGCCTGTGAAATTTTCTTTATCCAAACCAATATTTCTCTGTTTAGAAAAACCTGCAGAAACACTTGTGGAAGGAATCATCCTTTTCGGAATAATTTTCTCGGTTCCAAAAGGCATAAGTATTCTAGGGAAATTCAGTTTTAAATCAACACCATATTCCGAAACATTAAAAAAGTTATTATTCGGATTCGCCATATCCTTAGACGAACCGATGTTTAAACGTGTCGAAATTTCCAGTGTTTCAGCTCTGTTAAATACATTTCGAATAGTTTCAGAAATACTCGCTCCAATACCAAAATCCTGAATATTAGAATGTGTTACGTCAAAAGTAGCACCAAAACTATATTTTTTTCTTGGAGTCAAATAAACATTCGCAATTAAGGATTGTGCTGTTGAATCACGTTTGTCGACTTCATATTGAATCGAAGGATAATTAAAGATCTTTAAGTTGTTTAAATATCTTGACGAAAGAGTTGTTCTCGTGTCAGAGAAAGTGCTTCCTTTATTGATAAAAACAGCATCTGTAATAGCACGCGGTTTGTACTTTAATTTTTTATAACTGTATAAATTGAAATTATTATAAGTTGTACTATCTGTGATTTTGGTTTTTGCATTTGCAGGAGAATAATCAGTGTAAATATTGACGTCACTAATTTTGTACAACTTAAACGGTTCTGTTCTGCTTGAATCTCTTTCCTGAATATTGTTGTTGTTGACAATTAAAGTTACATCGGCTTTGTTCTTTTTACCAATAGTATCAATATCAAAAGTAACATAAGTAGGTTGGAAATAATAAGCACCGTGATTTCTAAAATAAGTAGTTATACGATTTTTTTCTTCCTCAAAATCAGAAGTTTTATATTGATTTCCGGATTTTAAGAATGATGGCTCATTGTTAGTTTTGTATAATGAGTCCAATGCAGGAGTCATTATATTAGTTTTGATAGTATCAAGAATGTACGCTGGACCTGTAGTGATATTGTAGTTTATTTTAGCCTTTTTTCGTGCAACACTATCTATAGTATAATCTGTAGCAACATTAAAAAAACCATTGTTGAAATAATAAAATTTCAAACGCAATAAAGACTTTTTTGTCTTTGCAGTATCAATAATAACTGGAGCTTCACCAGTACTTTTCAAGAATTCATGAATACCTTTGTAGAAAAAAGATTGTCCAAGGCGATCTACTTGTTTTGCAGATAATAATTTGGCTTGACGTTCGTAAAGACCCGGATTATTTTTGAATTTGGCTTTATAAGTAGAATCTGGATTTAAGTTGGCTAAATTGTATAAGTTAAGACGTAATTTAAAACCCAGCAAAGTACCATTTGGTTTTTGATACATTTGATTTGCGGCAGTTTCATCATTTGTAGACTTACCATTTACAAGAATATTATTTTTTACAAGAAGGTTTTTTCCATCGGGAACTCTTTTTACGGCATTACAAGCGCAAATAAATATTGCTATTAGGATAAATGCTATTATTTTTGTGGAATTCTTTTTCAAGTGTTCTTAAATATTTAATTCAAAAGTACATTATTTTATGGTTAGTAAAAACCAAATAAAACTTATCTCAAGTTTACATCAAAAAAAGCAACGTTTTGCAAATCAATTATTTTTCGCCGAAGGAGTAAAAGTAATTCAAGAATTGTTGCAATCCAATTTTGAATTAGAGCATTTATATACCACTCTAAACGATTTTGAAGCAGTTCAATCTTCAAAACGTACCCTTATAAATGAGCAAGAACTTAAAAAAATAAGCGCTCTAACAACTCCAAATTCTTGTTTAGCAGTCTTCAAAATTCCTGCCGAAAATAAAATAATTGATTCAGGTTTGATTATAGCTTTAGATGACATTCGTGATCCCGGAAATTTAGGAACGATTTTACGTCTTTGCGATTGGTTTGGGATTAAGCAGATTGTTTGTTCAAAAGAAACAGTTGATATCTATAATCCAAAAGTTGTACAAGCTACAATGGGTTCTATTGCCAGAGTAAACGTAAATTATGTTAATCTAGAAACTTTTATCAATCAGACAAATCTGCCGGTTTTTGGTACATTTATGGACGGAGATAATATTTATCAATCAAATTTACCTCAAAACGGAATTATTGTTATGGGTAATGAAGCCAACGGTATTTCGGCAGAGATTGAAAAAATAGTTACAAGCCGTCTCACAATTCCCAGATTTGGTGAGCTTCAAAAAACCGAAAGTTTAAATGTAGCAACCGCAACGGCAATTATCCTTAGTGAGTTTAAACGAAACAGTTAGGTTTTTGTTTTAGTGAAAAGTAAAATTAATTAAAATTGCTCGCGATTTCATAGAATCAATGTTGCCTGTCCAGCGACTTGGTCCATTTTCAGGATTATCGCGAATTAATTCGTCATTTATACCAAACATTCCTCTAATAGAAGGAGAGAAAATAAAATACTCAGAGAAAAAGTCAATTCCAAAACCAACTTCATAAGCAGAAGTCCATTGTTTAACTCTAAATTTCCCTTCGAAGTTATCGTCTTTTGATTTTGAGTTGCTCGACAAGTTTAATGTAGTCGATAATCCTCCAACTAAATAAGGGCGAATGTTTCCTGTTCTTAAAGAAGAGAATTTTAATAATAAAGGGAAATGTATGTAAGTACTGTTTACCTCTCTAAGATAAAAAGATTCTGTAGCTTCAGCAGTATGCGGATAATATAAATCACGTTTTGTATAATATAAACCTGGTTCAAATCGCAAATTAATATATTCCTGCAATCTTAAGTCGGCAACAACTCCAACATTAAATCCCGTTGTTTTTTTGACCTGAATATCATCCGGAACCGGATTTTTGTAGTCAATTTTAAAATCGAAACTGTTGAATCCTAAATAGTATCCAAAATACAGACGTTGTTTTTGCCAGTTTTCCAGATTAATAATAGGATCTTTGCTAAACATACTTTTAGCAAATTGCGAATATCCTTTTGAGGATAATAAGACTAATAAAATTAAGATTACAGTTTTTTTCATACTATTTTTTAGACGCAGAATAAATGGTTGCAACACCAAAAGTTTGAGGCAAAGCTACAACATCTATAAACCCAATTTTTCTCAAAATATTGTTTAACTTTTCTCCATAAGGAAAAGCAGCAGCAGATTCAGATAAATAACCGTAAGCAGAATTGTCTTTAGAAAACAATTTTCCTATGATTGGAAGTATGTTTTTACTGTAAAAATTATATCCTTGTTTGTATGGTGTTTTGTCCGGTACAGATGTTTCTAAGATTACAAAAACACCATTTGGTTTTAAAACTCTTAATATTTCAGAAAAACCTTTTTCCAGATTTTCAAAATTTCGAACTCCAAAACCAACAGTTATAGCGTCAAAATAATTGTCTTCGAAAGGGATGTTTTCAGAATCTCCCAAAACTAAATCAATAACACTAGAAAGTTTTTTTTCTTCTACCTTCTTTCTTCCAACTTCAAGCATTCCAGCTGAAATATCCAGTCCAATTATTTTTTCGGCATTAGTTTGTGCCATTAAAATAGCTAAGTCACCAGTTCCTGTAGCGATATCAAGAATGATTTTAGGTTTTGTATCCGAAACAATTTTCAATACTTTTTTGCGCCATTTAACATCGATTCCAAAAGAAATTACGCGATTTAAATTGTCGTAGTTCCCAGAAATGTTATCAAACATTTGGGCAACTTGCTCTTTCTTGCCTAAAGAAGAGTCTTTATATGGAGTTATTTTTTCAGACATTTTTTTTATTTAGGCAAATATAAACAATCTAGGTTAACTGTAATTGAGTTTTTTTATTTGTAAATCAAATGTTTTCAGAATGATTATTTGCTGTTAATTATAAGTGTGTTTTTGCATCACTAAAAGTGGGTATTTTGAAAAAATCACTAAAAGTGGGTATTGTGAGACATGTATTTAATGACCAATTTTGCTAAAGTAAAAATGATAAAATTTAATGATTGGTAGTTATAAATGACTCAAATCAAATGGGTACTTTTTTGCACTAGTAGTTCATTTGTTCTTGAAAGTAGTTTTGAAAGTATTGTTCTTGGGGTCAATACTCTTTTAAAAGTGCGAAATACGTTCTTAGGATTAAATTTGTTTTTGGAAATTTTAATTTCTTGCCTTTAATATCTTAGTGGTATTTGTTATTAAAGGCTCTTTTGAGACTTGTTCTCAATGTAACATTTATGTTATTCAGTTGTTTCAGATGTCTTTATGACATTTGTGATTTTTTTTCCAAAACTATTTCTCGAAAGAGGCAGATCTAAAAATCAATCGTTTTAAAAAACATCCTCCAAAAGAGGGTGTTTTTTTTATTTCTTTTTTTTATTTCTTAATATAAGTTTCATAAGTATAATCATAAAGATGTTTTTCATCTTTAAAATTTTCTTCCGTTTCTACAAGTTGCCATTCACTCTCGCTAATTTTAGGAAAAAAAGTATCAGCTTCAAAAGTATGATGCACTTTTGTTATTTCGATAATATCTGCATAAGGCAATCCCAGATTGTAAATTTCACCTCCGCCAATAATGTATGAATCTTCATTTTCAGGACATGCTGCAATTGCTTTTTCAATACTATCGACAACAATACAGCCTTCCGGATTATAATCTGTTTGGCGTGTAATTATTACGTGAACTCGGTTAGGTAATGGTTTTGGAAAACTCTCAAAAGTTTTTCTTCCCATAATAATATGATGATTGGTTGTAAGCGATTTGAATCTTTTAAAATCATTTGGCAAGTGCCAAACCAATTCATTATTTTTTCCAAGGGCATTATTTTCGGCAACAGCCGCTATCATTATAATCATGGTATGCTAAAACTAAATTTTATTTTTCTGTATCCTCATTTATTCTGGATTCTAATTGACTGATTCTTTTTTGCTGTAAAGCAACAAGTCTGTCAATTTGTTCTCTTTCCCATTTTTTATTCATGAAACGGTCCGTAATATAAACTTTTATAAAGTGTAAAATAAAGAGAAAGAACCATATTGTTATAGCCCAAATACACCAATTTTGGTTGGTAGAATCTCCAAAACCAAAAAATCTGTTAGCCACAAATAAAAATAATCCTCCTAGCAGAAAAAGCACAAAATGAAAATAAAGCACTTTTTTTTGCTTGAGTCTTCTCCTGGCATATTCGTATTGTTCGTGTACTTCTTTTTCCATGTGATGTAAATGAGATTATAAAGTTAAAATTTATTTTGAAAACACAATATTTTGAAGTCATAATATTTGTTTTAAAATGAGTTACGAATTCGGAATGCAAAATTTATCATGCCATAAATTATCGATATGATTTAAATAATAGTACGTTTTTGATATTATCGTAAATCGATTGTGTTGATATTAAAAGTTCATTTGATTTGTGTAATTTAGTGTATGAATCTAAAAACTAAATAGTTATGTCTTTGAAAAAACAATTTATCAAAACGAAGCCGGTAGTTAAAGTAACATTTTCTATTGATGCTAAAGATGCAAATTCGGCTGCGGTTGTAGGAGATTTCAACAACTGGAATATTGAAGAAGGAACTTTAAGTAAGTTAAAAAACGGAACTTTTAAAGCTACTTATGACTTAGTAAAAGATGCAATTTACGAGTTTAAGTATATAATTGACGGAAGTTATGTTAATGATCCTGAGGCAGATTCTTATAAATGGAATGATTTTGCGGGAAGCGAAAACAGCGTTTTAGTTGTATAAAAAAATCCGCTTAAATTTTAAGCGGATTTTTTTATAATTTATACAGCAACACTTCCTTTAATGCCGGCATGTGGCTCGTAATCTACAAGAGTGAAGTCATTATAATCAAAATCAAAAATGTTTTTAATCTCTGGGTTCAAAATCATTTTTGGTAATGGTTTTGGCTCACGAGTCAATTGCAATTCTAATTGTTCAAAATGATTGTTGTAAATGTGGGCGTCTCCAAAAGTGTGAATGAATTCTCCATATTCTAAATCGCAAACCTGAGCAATCATCATTGTCAATAAAGCGTAAGAAGCTATATTAAAAGGAACTCCTAAAAAGATATCAGCACTTCGTTGATACAATTGACAAGATAATTTTCCCTTAGTTTCTCCTTTTTCAGTATCAGGACTTGTTACATAAAACTGAAAAAACGCATGACAAGGAGGTAAAGCAGCTTTGTTATTGGCTACGTTTTCCTCAAATGACTTTTTGGTATCCGGCAAAACAGAAGGATTCCATGCTGAAACCAACATTCTGCGGCTGTTTGGATTTGTTTTTAGCTCTGTAATTAATTCAGATATCTGATCAATTTCTTCGCTATTCCAATTACGCCATTGATGTCCGTAAACAGGTCCTAAATCTCCGTTAGAATCTGCCCATGCATCCCAGATTTTCACTCCGTTTTCCTGAAGATATTTAATATTTGTATCGCCTTTTAAGAACCAAAGCAATTCGTAAATGATCGATTTTAAGTGTAATTTTTTGGTTGTAACCATTGGGAAACCTTCACTTAAATCAAAACGCATTTGGTAACCAAAAACACTTTTTGTTCCGGTTCCGGTTCGGTCTCCTTTTTGATTGCCGTTTTCTAAAACGTGTTTTACTAAATCTAAGTATTGCTTCATTTTTTGTTTATTCGGTTATTCGTCTAATTGTTTAATCGATTTAACGAATAAACAAATCAACGATTAAACAATAATTTTATCTTTTCGAGATTTCGTCTCTGATTTTTGCTGCTTTTTCATAATCTTCCTGAGAAACTGCCTGATCTAAAAGTTCATTTAGTTCCTGTAGACTATGTTTTGCATAAAGATCTCCAGATTGATTTGTTTCTTCTTCATGTCCAAAAGTTTCCGGATTAGAAAGTACATCATCAATTTCCTGAGAACCCTGATCTGTTTCGGCAGTATTTGATTTTAGATAAATCCCTGCTTTGTCCAGAATGTTTTTATAAGTGAAAATTGGAGCATTAAAACGTAATGCCAATGCAATTGCATCAGAAGTTCTCGCATCGATAATTTCTTCGATTTTATCTCTTTCGCAGATTAAACTCGAATAAAAAACACCATCAACAAGTTTGTGAATAATCACTTGTTTTACGACAATATCAAATCTTTCGGCGAAGTTTTTGAACAAATCGTGTGTTAACGGACGAGGAGGTTTTATTTCTTTTTCTAAAGCAATAGCGATTGACTGTGCTTCAAAAGCACCAATAACTATAGGTAATTTTCTTTCGCCATCGACTTCATTCAAAATTAAGGCATAAGCGCCATTTTGAGTTTGACTGTATGAAATTCCTTTTATGGATAATTTTACTAGACTCATATATGTGGGTAAAAAAGGGCAATTAATGCCTCATTTTAGTACTTTTTTTGATTGAAAAATAAAGGTGCAATTTTAATCAAAAAATATGGAACAAAAAAGCCACCTAAAACAAAGATACGATTATCTTGTTTTTAGGCAGCTATATTTTTATAGAGATTTTTAAATTAAGAATGTTGAGCTTTAAAAGCTTTTAATTTCTCAATTAACTTAGGTACAATTTCGAATGCATCTCCAACAACTCCATAATCAGCCACTTTAAAGAAAGGAGCTTCTGGGTCATTATTGATAACCACTTTTACTTTTGATGAGTTGATACCAGCAATATGTTGGATCGCTCCAGAGATTCCTATTGCAATATATAAGTTAGTTGCAACTGGTTTTCCTGTTTGTCCAACGTGCTCGCTGTGAGGTCTCCATCCTAAATCAGAAACCGGTTTAGAACATGCAGTTGCAGCACCAAGTACAGCAGCTAAATCTTCTACCAATCCCCAGTTTTCTGGACCTTTCAATCCACGTCCGCCAGAAACTACAACATCAGCATCAGCGATAGAAACTTTTCCTGTTACTTTTTCTACAGATTCTACTTTTACTCCAAAATCATTGTCTCCAATTGTTGGGTTAAAGTCTTCTTCAGTTGCAGATCCTGCACTTTCGAAAATTCCGTAAGAGTTTTTAGCTAAACCAAGAACTTTTACATCTGTACTGATTTCAGTAATGTTGAAAGCTTTGTTTGAGAAAGCATTTCTTTTTACCTGAAAAGGAGAAGTGCTTATTGGTAATCCAACAACGTTAGAAGCAAAACCAGCATTTAAAGCCACTGCAACTAATGATGAAAGATAAATACTGTCTGTAGTCGAAGAAAGTAAAACTACTTTTGTTCCTTCTTTTTCAGCAGCTTGTTTGATAACATCGGCGTAAGCCTTTGCTGTAAAACCTGCTAATTTATCGTTGTTTACTTTTAATACTTTATCAACTCCGTATTTAGATAACTCGCTTACATCACTAATGTTAACTGTTAAAGCGGTTACAGTTGTTCCTAAAGTTTCGGCTACTTTTTTAGCGTAAGAAGCTAATTCAAAAGCAACTTTTTTAAATTTTCCTTCTGCAGATTCTGCATATATTAATATTGACATAATAATTTTAGATTTTAGATTTTAGAATTCAGATTCTTTAAGACTGAACACTTAAAACTGATTACTGAATACTAGATTACTTTCGCTTCGTTGTGTAATAAATTGATTAACTCATCTAAATTATCAGGAGAAACTAATTTTACTGCTGATTTTGGAGCTGGTTTTTCAAATTTCACCGCTTTTGTATTTACTGGAGCGTCAACCGGCTCAAGAATAGTAAGAGCTTTTGTTCTTGCAGTCATAATTCCTCTCATGTTTGGAATACGAAGATCTTTTTCTTCAACAAGACCTTTTTGTCCACCAATAATTAATGGTAAAGTTGTGCTTACAGTTTCTTTTCCACCATCGATTTCACGAACTGCTTTTACATTATTTCCGTCAACAGTTAATGCTGTACAAGAATTTAAAAAGTTAGAACCTAAAATTCCTGCGATCATTCCAGGAACCATTCCACCATTATAGTCAAGAGATTCTTTTCCTGCAATTACAAGATCGTAACCTCCGTTTTTAATTACTTCGGCAAGTTGTTTTGCAACAAAAAAACCATCAGTTGGATTCGCGTTTACACGAATAGCTTCGTTTGCACCAATTGCCAATGCTTTACGCAAAGTTGGCTCAGTATCAGGACCTCCAACATTAACAACAGTTACAGTTGCACCTTGTTGTTCTTGAAACCAAATTGCACGTGTCAGACCAAACTCGTCATTAGGATTAATTACATATTGTACACCATTGGTATCGAATTCTGAATCACCATTGGAGAAGTTGATTTTTGAAGTAGTATCAGGCACGTGGCTGATGCAAACTAATATTTTCATAAGTATATATTTTATATTTATAATATTCTTTTACAAATTTAGAAATTAAAATCGGAATAATATACTATGCATGCATAATATTTTTTAAAAACTATTACGATTTCGCAGATTATGAAATTTTAGTGCAGTTTGGTCGCAATCGAAAAGAGATAATCCAGTCATTGCTATTGATTCTTAGGAATTTTGCAATGTATGAAGCTTTGACAACTGTTAAATTTGACGATAGAATATACTAGCTTTTGAATTATTACGTTTTAAAGGAAGAATTCTAAAAAAATAGAATCCAACAAAAAAAGTAGAGTTTGTCTGAAAACCGTTTTAGGAATGAAAGAGATGCTTTTACATCGATTTCGTAACTATCACAATAAATTTTAAAAAGTTAAAAAGCGAAAGGCGAGAGGAAGTTCGTGTGATTTTAAATCTAATTTATGCTTTTAAGTTATTTAAAATATTTATTTTTGCTCTTCAGAAAATTCAACATACAATATAAATATGAGAACAATACAATTTAGAGAGGCCATTTGTGAAGCGATGAGCGAAGAAATGCGTCACGATGAATCCATATATTTAATGGGCGAAGAAGTTGCAGAATATAATGGAGCTTACAAAGCTTCAAAAGGAATGCTTGCTGAGTTTGGCGAAAAAAGAGTAATCGATACTCCAATTGCTGAGCTTGGTTTTACAGGAATTGCAGTAGGATCAGCTATGAACGGTTGTCGTCCTATTGTTGAGTATATGACATTCAACTTCTGTTTAGTAGGTATTGATCAAATTATAAATAACGCTGCTAAAATGCGTCAAATGACAGGAGGACAATTTAATGTGCCTATCGTTTTTCGTGGACCAACTGCTTCTGCAGGACAATTAGGAGCTACTCACTCACAAGCTTTAGAGAACTGGTTTGCTAATACTCCTGGACTTAAAGTTGTTGTACCTTCAACTCCTTATGATGCAAAAGGACTTTTAAAATCTGCAATTCGTGATAATGATCCTGTAATTTTTATGGAATCTGAGCAAATGTATGGTGATAAAGGTGAAGTGCCAGACGGAGAATATACAATTCCGTTAGGAGTTGCTGATATTAAACGTGAAGGAAAAGATGTAACAATTGTTTCTTTTGGAAAAATCATTAAAGAAGCTTTTATCGCTGCTGATGAATTAGCAAAAGAAGGAATTTCATGTGAAATTATCGATTTAAGAACAGTTCGTCCAATGGATAAAGATACTATTCTTACATCTGTTAAAAAGACAAACCGTTTAGTGATATTAGAAGAAGCTTGGCCATTTGCAAGTGTTTCATCTGAAATTACATATATCGTTCAGGAACAAGCTTTTGATTTCCTTGACGCACCAATTCAACGTATTACTACTGCTGATACACCAGCACCTTACTCTCCTGTTTTACTAAAAGACTGGTTGCCAAACGCAGCTGATGTAGTAAAAGCAGTAAAGAAAGTAATGTACAAATAGTAAATTAAACAATACTCTTAAAACTTCATCAGTCATATTAATTGATGAAGTTTTTTTTTGCCAGATGATAAAAAAAATAATTTTACTCAGCCTATTTTTTGTATTCGCTTTTGTGAATATTGCTACTGCACAAACTAAAGTGAGTGGAATTGTTTTGGATAAAACAAATCAGCCTGTTCCATTTGCTAACGTTGTTTTTAAAGGTTCAAATATTGGAATAGTTTCTAATGAAGATGGTCGTTTTTATTTGGAATCACCAAATACATATACCGCTTTATTAATTACATCAGCAGGATTTTCAGATCGTGAAGTTCCTTTGGAAAAAGCCGTAAATTATGATTTTAAAATTGTTTTAAGCGAAGCCGAAGCATTGAATGAAGTTGTAATTTTTACAGGAAAAACATCCAAAAAGAATAATCCGGCATTGGATATTTTGAGAAAAATTTGGGAACGAAAACGTAAAAACGGTTTGTACCAATTCAATCAATATCAAATGCAAAAGTACGAGAAAGTTGAGTTTGATATGAACACAATTGACAGTGCTTTTATGAAGAATAAACTCTTTAAAGGAATGGAGTTTGTCTTTAATCACGTTGATACTTCGGATGTTACCGGAAAAACATACTTGCCTATTTTTATCAACGAATCAGTATATGATGTTTACGGAGATAATAAATTAAAGAAAACAAAAGAAAATATTACAGGAAGTAAAACCTCTGGATTTAACGGAAATCAACAAATTCTGGCATTTGTAAAAGACCTTTATTCAGATTATAATATTTACGACAATCACCTTAAATTTTTTGATAAAAGTTTTACAAGTCCGCTTTCAAGAACCGGAATCGACGTTTATAACTATGTATTAAAAGACAGTGCTTATATTGACAAAAAATGGTGTTATAATATCGTTTTTTATCCAAGACGAAAAAATGAATTGACCTTTAAAGGAGATTTCTGGGTAAACGATACCACTTTTGCTATCAAGAAAATTAATATGGGCGTGACCAAAAGTGCCAATATTAACTGGGTAAAAGATATTTATATCGAACAAGAGTTTGAAGTAGAAAACGATTCTGTTTTTCTATTAACGCGTGATTACATGATGTCTGATTTTGCTTTGAATAAAAAAGAAAAATCAAAAGGCGTTTACGGAAAACGAACGACTTTATATAGAAATCATAAATTTAATCTTCCTAAACCAGAGAAGTTTTATAAAGAAGAAGTCAATTATATAGACAATGCTGTTTATGATCGACCGCCCGAATTTTGGGATGAAAATCGTTTCGAAAAATTGAATAAAGACGAAGCAGGAATCTACAAAATGTTAGATACTTTGCAAACGGTCAAGAGATTCAAGCAACTTTATAGTTTAGTTTCTATTTTGGGAAGTGGTTATGTCGAGTTCAAAAACTTCGATTACGGACCCATTTTCTCTACATTTGGCTACAACGAAGTCGAAGGATTAAGAGTTAGAGTAGGAGGAAGAACATATTTTGGACCAAACGATCCTTGGCGTTTACAAGCTTACACCGCTTACGGTTTTGACGACAATAAATTCAAATACGGAGTTTCAGGTAAATGGATGGTTGATAAACAAAAACGTGTTATAATTTCTGGAGGAAATAGGCGAGACATCGAGCAAATTGGAGCTAGTTTAACCACTACAAATGATATTTTAGGGCGAAGTTTTGCTTCATCTGCATTATTTACAACTGGAAGTAACGGGAAATTAACCAATATTAATTTGAGCAATGTTTCTGTAGAAATGGAGCCAATTAAAAACTTTGTAGTTTCGGCTGGTGTATCTTATAGAACATTAGAATCAGCATCACCAACCTTTAGTTTAGATTATTACACCACTTTGCCAACGCCCGCAAATCCTGCCGGAGTTATACAAAGTGCAGTAAAACAGTTTGAGGCTAATGTTCAGTTCGAATTAATGCCAAAACGTAAAACGATTGGTTTTGGAGTAGAACGTGATCTTGTTGATAGTCCGTTTACTCATTTCTTTGTGAATTTTAGTTATGGCCTAAAAGGAGTGATGCAAAGTGATTTCGCTTACGAAAAAATACAATTATATTACAAACAGCCTATTATTATAGGGCCATTAGGAAGATCAAATATTATCCTTGAAACCGGAAAAACATTTGGTACAATTCCGTTAGGATTAATGAGTGTAATTCCGGGTAACCAGACTTATTTTACGATCGAAAATACGTTTAGTAACCTAAATTTCTACGAATTCATAACCGATCAGTATACCACTTTACAATGGAATCATGATTTTGGTGGAAGATTATTTGCCAGAATTCCATTTATGAGAAAATTGAATTGGAGAGAATTTGTTGGGGTAAAAGGAGTTTACGGAACTATTTCTAATGCCAATAGAGCAATAAATGCTTCGGACCAACCTTATAATGCACCAGAAAATGTGTATTGGGAATATAACGCCGGAATTGGAAATATCTTTAAAGTTTTCCGAATTGATTTCTCTTGGAGAGGAAGCTATTTAAACACACCAGATGCCAATAAATTTGCAGTAAAAGGATCTTTTGGATTTTATTTCTAACCAACATTTAGATTCTTCGCTTTCATAATTATAATTAACAAATAATATTTTATGAGTGAAAACCAAGTGGGTAATAAAATGAGCTGGACAACTAATCTAAGAGTTGTAGCAACGATTAGTGTAATTCTTGTACATGTAACAGCAGAGATTTTATATCAATATGGTTATGTCTCAAATTTTGTTTGGTGGACTGGAAATGTTTATGATAGTTTTGTGCGTTTTTGCGTGCCTGTTTTTGTGATGCTAACAGGAGTTTTGATGTTAAGCAGAACATACGAATTAGGCGAATTCCTTAAAAAAAGATTTTCCCGAATAGTTTTACCTTTCTTGTTTTGGAGTTTTGTTTATGCAATGTTTGCACTAAATGATAATATTTCGGCAGGTCATGAAATGTCTTTTTCGGAAATTATCGAATGGGTAATTCATCTATTACTAAATGGCAGCTCCTATCATCTCTGGTATATTTATATGATTATCGGAATATATCTATTCGTGCCAATCATAAGTAAATGGATTCAAAATGCTACTGAAAAAGAGATCTTGTATTTTATATTCATATGGATATTCACCCTATTTATTAATCAGCCAGCTTTATGTAGATTCCGAATTAATGTTGATTTAACTTATTTTTCAGGGTTTATAGGATATTTGGTTTTAGGATATTATTTGTCAATCAAATCTTTTTCGTTTCCCAAAAGAATAATTAATGCAGCTGCGCTATTTTTAGTATTTGTTGGAGTGAGTATTACAATATTTGGAACCTATTTTTTATCCCGCGATAACAATAGTTTTGAAGAGTATTTTTATAATTATAATACTCTAAATATTTTAATGGTTTCAGTTGGTCTTTTTCTTTTTTTTAAGAATCTGGAAATTACCAATTCTGTAGTATTAAAAATCAGTAATTTTATCAGTAAATACAGTTACGGAATTTACTTAATACACGTTTTAATTTTACGATTCTTGTGGACAATTAAAATAGATTATGATTTTATAAATCCGGTATTTGCTATTCCTTTAGTAACTTTAATGTGTCTCTTCATTTCTACTTTGATTATATATTCTATAAATAAATTGCCTTATGGTAAATATATATCGGGATAGAATAATTAAAAAATCTGCATGAAAGAAACTTTGCGGTTTCAGGTTTCTACGAGATTATTTTTTTTACTTATTTTTAGAAGCTATTCCCACTATCCGCTTGTATCTTTTCCTGGCTAAAGAAGCCAGAAAAAGGATACCGCTTCAAACGAAGTTCACTGAACTCCGATTAAAATGAAAGTTAAGTGAAGTAATCGGGGCTAAAAAACTCTTAGTTATGCAAGAAGCTATAGATTTTCTATCAACTAAAAATCCAATATTTCAAGAAATTATCGACAAATATGGATTGCCTCCAATCCCAAAACGTCCGCAAGGTTTTGAAACATTGGTTTTGTTAATTCTCGAACAACAAGTTTCTGTAGATTCGGCGAAAGCCACATTTTTAAAAATCAAAGCTTATACAACTTGCAATCCGGAAACGATGTCTATTTTATCAGACGAAGAATTTCGGAACCTTGGCGTAAGTCGGCAAAAAACAAAATATATCAAAATTTTAGCAGAAGCTGTTTTAAACAAAGAATTAGATATAGAAAGTCTCTCCACAAAATCTGCACAAGAAGTACGGGAAGAACTCATTAAACTAAAAGGAATCGGAAATTGGACAATTGATATCTACCTCATGTTTTGTTTGCAAGAACCTGATTTAATTCCGTTGGGAGATATTGCAGTCATAAATACCATCAAAGAATTACTTGATATTCACGACAAACAAGAAATGGAAATCCATGCAAAACAATGGAGTCCGTATCGTTCTTATGCGACATATTTGCTCTGGCATTATTACTTAAATAAGCGAAACAGGAAAATTACCTATTAACTGTCTGTTATATAAATGGAAAAGTATATTAATTAATGAATAAATACAGAGATTAATGTACTTTTTTCATTGTAAAAAAGGATTCTTTAGTTACTTTTGCAATCGAAATTATAGAAAAAATAAAAAACGAAAATGACCGCAGACAAACTAACGACTTTCGATGTATTAATCGAAATACCAAGAGGAAGCAGAAATAAATACGAGTACGATTTTGAAATCAAAAGAATGCGTTTCGACAGAATGTTATTCTCTTCAATGATGTACCCAGCTGATTACGGATTTATTCCAGAAACTTTAGCACTTGATGGAGATCCTCTTGATGTATTAGTTTTAATAAACGAGCCAACTTTTCCTGGTTGTGTTATAGAAGTAAAACCAATTGGTGTTTTCCATATGGCAGATGATAAAGGACCAGACGAAAAAATCATTTGTGTACCAGTTTCAGATCCAATCTGGAATTCATTAAATGACCTTTCAGATATTAACGCACACTTATTGAAAGAAATCGAGCATTTCTTCCAGGTTTACAAAGATCTTGAAAATAAACAAGTAGATGTAGAAGGCTGGGGAGACGTAAACGAAGCATTTGCAATTATTGCTGAATGTACTAAGCGTTTTGATGACATTGAAAATAAACCAGAGGGATTATTTAGTATTAAATAATTTTTTCCTTATTCTATTATAAAAAAAGCAATACTACCGTTAGGAGTATTGCTTTTTTGTTTAAATTCGTTTTACTTAGTTTATTGACTATTAACCAAAAACCATTACTATATTATGAATGCATTTATGATTTACTTGCCAATTGTCATGGCAATTTTAGGATTACTTTTCATGGGAATAAAAAGGACTTGGGTTTTAAAACAAGATGCCGGAGATGGAAAAATGAAAGAAATTTCAGATTACATCTACGAAGGAGCACTGGCCTTCCTGAAAGCAGAATATAAACTATTAACCATCTTTGTAATTATTGCAAGTATAGCCTTGGCAGGAATTACTTTTATTCCGGGTGTAAAAACGCATTTATTAATTGTAGTAGCATTCATCTTTGGAGCACTTTTTTCAGCTTATGCAGGTAATATAGGTATGAAAATAGCAACCAAAACAAACGTAAGAACAACTCAGGCCGCACGTACAAGTTTGCCACAAGCATTAAAAGTTTCTTTTGGCGGAGGAACCGTAATGGGTTTAGGCGTTGCAGGTTTAGCCGTTTTAGGTTTAACAGCTTTCTTTATAATTTTCTTTAATTTATTTTCTGGCGGAGTTTGGAAAGATACAGAAACAATGACCGTTGTTTTGGAGACATTAGCAGGGTTTTCACTTGGTGCAGAATCAATTGCTTTGTTTGCCAGAGTTGGTGGAGGAATCTACACTAAAGCTGCCGATGTAGGTGCAGATTTAGTAGGTAAAGTTGAAGCCGGAATTCCGGAAGATGATCCACGTAATCCTGCTACAATTGCAGATAACGTTGGAGATAATGTTGGAGACGTTGCCGGAATGGGAGCAGATTTATTTGGGTCGTATGTAGCAACCGTTTTAGCAGCAATGGTTCTTGGGAACTATGTTATAAAAGATATGGGCGGAAGCATTCAGGATGCTTTTGGCGGAATTGGACCAATTTTATTACCAATGTCAATTGCAGGTTTCGGAATTATATTTTCTATTATCGGTACATTATTAGTAAAGATTACTGACGATAATGCTAAAGAAGCACAAGTACAAAAAGCATTAAATATAGGAAACTGGGTTTCAATTGCTTTAACAGCAGTTGCTTGTTACTTTTTAGTACAGCACATGTTACCGGAAACAATGCAAATGACATTTTTTGGTGAAGGATCAAAAGCGATTTCATCTATGCGTGTTTTCTATGCCACTTTAGTTGGATTAGTAGTTGGTGGAGCTATTTCATCAGTAACAGAATATTATACAGGATTAGGTACAAAACCAGTTATGGCAATTGTACAAAAATCATCAACAGGAGCAGGAACAAACGTAATTGCAGGTTTGGCAACAGGAATGATTTCTACGTTTCCAACAGTATTATTGTTTGCAGCAGCAATCTGGATTTCATATGCATTAGCAGGTTTTTACGGAGTAGCTTTAGCGGCATCTGCAATGATGGCAACAACAGCTATGCAACTTGCAATTGATGCTTTTGGACCAATTTCAGACAATGCCGGAGGAATTGCCGAAATGAGTGAATTGCCAAAAGAAGTTCGTACAAGAACAGATATTTTGGATTCAGTTGGAAATACAACTGCAGCAACAGGAAAAGGTTTTGCGATTGCATCTGCAGCGTTAACTTCATTAGCATTATTTGCTGCCTATGTAACTTTTACAGGAATTGACGGAATCAATATTTTTAAAGCGCCAGTTTTAGCCATGTTATTTGTGGGTGGAATGATTCCGGTAGTTTTTTCGGCTTTAGCCATGAATTCTGTTGGAAAAGCTGCGATGGATATGGTTTACGAAGTACGTCGTCAGTTTAAGGAAATTCCGGGAATTATGGAAGGAACCGGAAAACCGGAATACGGAAAATGTGTTGAAATTTCGACAAAAGCTGCTTTACGCGAAATGATGTTGCCAGGAATCCTGACTATTGGTTTTCCAATTGCAATTGTATTATTAGGTAAATTAGTTTACGCAGATAACAATCAGTTAATTGCTGAAATGTTAGGTGGATATATGGCAGGAGTTACCGTATCTGGAGTTCTTTGGGCAGTTTTCCAAAACAATGCGGGAGGAGCTTGGGATAATGCAAAAAAATCTTTTGAAGCAGGAGTTATGATCAATGGCGAAATGACGTATAAAGGTTCTGATGCACACAAAGCTGCAGTAACTGGAGATACAGTTGGGGATCCGTTTAAAGATACATCTGGACCATCAATGAATATCCTGATTAAATTAACTTGTTTGATTGGTTTAGTAGTTGCGCCTATTTTAGGTGATGGACACTCGGCTTCAGGTATGGCAGAAAAAGGCTCATGTTGTGCAAAAACTGAAATGCATGCAGGCGGAGTTTCTAAATGCGGAGACTTGTCAGGTATGACTAAAGAAGAATGCATTAAAGCTTGTAAAGAAAAAGGTTGCACTGCCGAAGAAACAGCAAAATGTTTGGCTCATTATGATGCAAACGGAAAATATGTGAACAACCAGAGAACAGATTGTTTCGACACTACTAAATATAGTAAAAACAGACTTGAAGTTAATTTATCTACGGTTAATGGAGTTACAGTTGGAACAGTTACTAAAACAGTCAACGGTAAAACAACCACTGAAGTTTATGAAGGTACAGAAGCTGAAGTAAAAGCAAAAATTGAAGCAGCGAAATAAAGAATAACTTGATAACTTTGTCAAAGTTTTAAACTTTGACAAAGCTTTAGAAATAAAAAAATGCCTCTAAATTTTTAGAGGCATTTTTTATTTAGAGAGTTTCAATTGGATCAGGTTCTGGAATAGGATAATGTATTTGCTCATATTTTTCAATAAGTGTTACTAAAATATCTAATTCGTGAGCTTCAACTGTATTAGACTTGGCGTCAAAAAGAGTATTTACTCTTTCTAAAGCTAAGGCATAATCTTTTTCTGTTTTTATAGGCTTTATTTCCATATTGTAACCTTTTGCTAAATCTATATATGAATAGATTTAGTAAATATAGGAAATAATTTACAAGAATAAGATTTAGCAAAGCTTTAGAAATAAAAAAATGCCTCTAAATTTTTAGAGGCATTTTTTTATTCGTGTAAATCAATGAAATTCGTGTTTTTAAAACAATCCGTTCAATTCAGCATCAATTCTATTAATGATGTTTCCTAAATCTTCAGGATTATCAACGAAATTAATATTATCAACATCGATAATCAATAATTTTCCTTTAGTATAAGTTTGTACCCAAGCTTCGTATCTTTCGTTCAAACGGCTTAAATAATCGATCGAAATAGAGTTTTCGTAATCACGTCCGCGTTTGTGAATTTGACCCACTAAATTAGGAATAGAGCTTCTTAAGTAAATTAATAAATCAGGTGCTTTAACCAACGATTCCATTAATTCAAACAACGAAGTGTAATTTTCAAAATCACGACTTGTCATTAAACCCATCGAATATAAGTTGGGAGCAAAAATATAAGCATCCTCATAAATCGTTCTGTCCTGAATGATTTTCTTTCCGCTTTCGCGAATTTGCAACACCTGACGGAATCTACTATTCAAGAAGTAAATCTGCAAATTAAACGACCAACGCTCCATTTGGTGGTAGAAATCGTCTAAGTAAGGATTATCAACTACATCTTCATAATGAGGTTCCCATTTAAAGTGTTTCGCCAATAATTTGGTTAAAGTTGTTTTTCCTGCGCCTATATTTCCTGCTATTGCTATGTGCATTACGGTGTTACGATTTTATAATTTGTGATTTCTTTAGATGTAAAAATAGATAAAATTTGGTCTTTGTAACAGAATTTATCAAACGATTTTTCTAAAATTTCAATTTGGTAAACGGCATTCGAATTTGACTTGCTAATATCTTTAAAATACAACAAATTAGCTTTGCTGAAAACATATTGTTTAGAAGAAATAACTTCAAGTTTATCAAAATCAGGGACTTTTCCTAATGCACTAACTTTCCCGAAAATATCGCAGGAAAAAAAGTTGTTTTTTTTATCAATCCAGTAGAAAGTATTAAAATCGGTTTGGTAATATTTTATAGTTTCGGTAAATGGAGTAGAAACTGTTTTGTAATCATTATTTAGATAATCAAAAAGTCCAATCTGTTGATTTAAGACATTGTAAATCCATAACTGATTTTGTGTCGACATTCCAATCGCATTAACAACAATTGGAGTATTGTTTAATGTGAAGTTAATTTCAGTCATTTTATTCAGTTGATTGTCTAATAAAACAACAGTATTGAAATCTTCGTAAAACAGCACTATTTTTAGAGGATTTTGTAAATCGACTTTTGTAATTTCTCCCAAGGAAACATTCTTGTATTCAAAAATCTCTTTTCCTTTGATTTTACTGAATACATTATTTTTTATCTGATAATAATATCCAAAAGAATCATAACCTAAAAAAGCATCAGAATCATTGGTAAAATTTGAGATTAATGTAGCTTTTATAGTTTGATTTTGTGCAGAAACAGCAGAATAAAAACAGGCAGTAAAAAGGAGAAATAAAAAATTAAGTGCCGTTTTATTCATGAGAATTTGATTTATGAAAAGCCAAATTACAAAAAACTAAAGTAGATTTCTATATGAAACCTTTTTTAATTGTAATGGTCTAAAGAATAAGCAGTTTTGTCTATCTTCTGAGAGGATTGATATATTTAACTTTCAGTATTTTAAAATTAATAATACATTTGAAATGTAAGCTTTATCTGGTTTGCAAAATTTAAAATCAAATACAATGAAAAATATAATTTTATATATGTCTTTGATGCTTGTTTTTACACAAGTTCAGGCGCAGAAAGATTTTCAGGGAATGGCTGTTTACGAATCAAAAACACAAGCGCCTAAGTTCGAAGGCATGCGCGGAAATCGTGATATTACACCCGAAATGCAAAAGAATATGGAGGAACGAATGAAAAAAATGCTAGAAAAGACTTTTATTTTGAATTTCAATAAAACAGCTTCCATTTATAAAGAAGAAGAAAAACTGGAAGCTCCCGGACAACAAGGTGGCGGAATGCGTATCATGATGAATTCGTTTATGGGCGGTGGCGGAACTTTTTATAAAGATGTAAAAAGCAAATCATATACGGTCGATAAAGAATTTATGGGAAAAGAGTTTTTGGTCGTAGATTCTTTGCCTAAGCTAAACTGGAAACTAGAGCAGGAAACCAAACAAATTGGAGGATATACTTGTTATAAAGCGACGGCGGTAAAAGAGGCTAGCAAAACTGATTTTAGAAATTTTAGACCAAAGAATAACGACGATAAAAAACCCGAAGAAAAGAAAGACGTAGACAAGAAAACGTCTGGTGAAACTAAAACCAATTTCGAAGATAATTTTGAAATGCCAAAAGAAATTACTGTAACAGCTTGGTATTCGCCAGAAATTCCGATAAATCAAGGTCCTGAAAACTATTGGGGTTTGCCAGGTTTGATTTTAGAAGTCAATGACGGAAAAACAACTATTTTGTGTTCAAAAATTGTTTTGAATGCAAAAGATAAAGTCGCAATAAAACCTTCTAATAAAGGTAAAGTGATTTCGCAAAAAGATTACGATGAAACCGTAATTAAAAAAATGCAGGAATTTAGAGAAATGAACCGTGGACGTGTTGGTGGTCCGCCGCCAATGGGAAGATAAAACGTCTGTTTAATTTATTCTAAGCCTCCATTTAATGAACAAAATATATCTTTTCATCGCCTTTTTAATTACTTCTATCTCCTTTTCTCAAAGTGTTCGTTTTGATGGTTTTATTCAGGATGAACAAAAGAATCCGTTAGAAATGGCCAACATCATGGCTATAAATGTTGCTACAAAAGCAATGGATTCTTATGGAATTACAAATGATAAAGGAAGGTTTCAATTGACTTTGAAACCAAATACTTCTTATACGGTTAAGGTGAGTTACCTTGGAATGAAATCAAAAGAAATTGCTATTTCGACCAAGACCGAAAATATCATTCAAAACATTGTTATGGATGATACCGGAATTGAGCTTGAAGGCGTTGAAATTGTTCGCGAAATGCCTGTTTCGATAAGCGGTGATACAATTGTTTACAACGCAGATTCCTTTAAATCCGGAACGGAGAAAAAACTGGAAGACGTCTTAAAAAAGCTTCCTGGTGTTGAAGTAAATGCTGACGGAGAAATTGAAGTCGAAGGAAAAAAAGTCAGCAAATTAATGGTTGAAGGCAAAGATTTTTTTGATGGAGATACCAAGTTGGGCGTTAAAAATATTCCGGCAGATGCGATTGATAAAATTCAGGTTTTAAGAAATTATAACGAAGTTGGCGCTCTAAAAGGTTTGGAAAATGATCAGGATAATGTTGCAATGAATATTAAACTGAAAGAAGGGAAAAAGAATTTTTGGTTTGGAGATGTAACCGCTGGAATTGGCGTTGCAGAATTGGATAGTCGTTATATTATTAATCCGAAGTTGTTTTATTACAGTCCAAAATACAGCATTAATTTAATTACTAATTTTAATAATATTGGTGAATTGCCTTTGACGGCGCAGGATTATTTTAAGTTTACAGGCGGATTTAAAAATATGATGAAAAAGGGCGGAAGCAATTTTAATGTTTCTTCTAATGATTTAGGAATTTCGGTGTTGAGAAATAATCGTGCAAAAGAAATCGAGACTAAATTTGGAGCAACAAACTTCTCCTATTCGCCAACAAAAACTTGGAATATTAGTGGTTTTGGAATTCTGTCTACTTCAAAAACAGATCTTGAAACCAAATCGCAAACAACAATTTTAGATTCTGGAGATCAACAAAAACGTGATGAATTAACGCATCAAAAAAATAATTTGGGACTTTTTAAATTAAGTTCGACTTATAAACCCAACGATAAATTTCAGTTTGATTATGACATCTTAACCAAATTATCGAAACAAGATGAAGACACAGATTTGTTGCGTGAATCTATTGTGAATAGCGCTTCGACTTTGGAAACTATTTTGACGAGTAAAAAACAGGATCCAACTTCTATAAATCAAAATCTGAGTTTGTATTATACACAAAGTGACAAGAATATTTTTGCTTTTGAAATGCAGCATTTATATCAGGACGAAAATCCGTTTTATAATGCCAATTTAAGAACTCAGCCATTTAATTTATCCGGATATGTGCCAGGACAAAACAGAAATGATTTGAATCAGGATCGATTTGTCAAAACCAATAAATTAGATACTAAACTGGATTACTATTATATGGTAACGCCAAAAAGTAACATCAATATCACTTTAGGAAATACGTATTCATATCAGGATTTTAATTCTCATATTTTCCAAATGTTGGATAACGGAGATAAAAATGATCTGAATGATCCACAAAATAACAATCAGGTTAAGTATAATTTTGATGATGTTTTTCTTGGATTTCATTATAAGATATTAACCGGAAAATTTACATTGACGCCAGGAGTAAGTGTACATTCATACGGAATGAAAAACACACAATTAGGAACTGATTATTCTCAGAATTTTGTGAAAGTTCTGCCTGATTTCTTCGCTTTATATCAAATTAAAAAAGCAGAAACTTTGACGTATAATTTCTCCTTAACGAATGATTTTACAGATATTAATCAATTGGCTTCCGGTTATGTTTTGTCTGATTACAGTAGTTTATTTCGTGGAAATCGTACTTTAGAAAATGCAACGTCACAAGTACATTCCCTGCGTTATTTTAAATATAATATGTTCAATTTTGAGAACATTTTTGCGAACGCAACTTATACTAAGAAAGTAGATGCTATAAAAACTGCAGCAGATTTTACGGGAATAAACCAATCATCAGTACCTTATAATTCTAATTTGGCTGATGAAACCTTTTCAGGAATGGGAAATTATGGGCGTTCTTTCCTTAAGAATTACAAAGCTTCTGTTAATGCAACTCTTAACTGGTCGAAATTTAATAATATTCAGAATAATGTTTTGGCAACTACAGAGAGTTTTAGTCAAAGTTATACCGTAAAAGCTTCAACAAACTATAAAAACCTTCCTAATATTGAGTTTGGATACAACGCTTTGATCAACAAATACAGCGGTTCGACGTATTATACAGACAAACCTTTTGCGAGATTAGATTATTATTTTCTGGATAGTTTTTCGTTTGTTTCTGAATATGAGTTTTACCATTATTACAACGGAAATAAAACAGTTGATAATGAATATGACTTCTTAAATACAAGTTTGGTATACCAAAAAAAGGACAGTAAATGGGAGTATAAAGTTGCAGCAACCAATTTGCTAAATACAAAATATCTCAATGATGACAGCTTCTCGCAGTTTTCTACAAGAGTTTCACAATATACAGTTCAGCCTCGTTATATCATCTTTTCGATGAAATATAATTTATAGTATTTTCGTACAAACTTTACGTTTTAATGGTTGTTTTAGTAAAGAAAGAAATATCTTTGTTTTACTATTAACAAACAAAATCCTAAGCATGCGTAATTTTTTATGGAGTTTCCTGATGTTCTTTTGTTTAATATCTGTTTCATTTTCTCAAACAAAAGGCATTGAAAAAGGATCTTATCTTTCTACAAACAAAGGTCAAAAAATCAGATTAAATCTATTAGACGATAATAAATATGAATTAGTTTTTTATTCAGGCGATTATAAAATAAAAGGCGATTCATTAGTATTTACTCAAACTGCAAAATCCGGAGCTGCATTTGATGTTGCTTTTAAGAATGATAAAAATGCAAAAAAGGTTAAAATTACATTTTTAGAACCTTCTTATTATACCTTTTATATTGGTACACAAAATGGAACTGAGCCAGTTCAATATCAAAAAATAACAGACATTAGAAGTAAAGTAGATCCTGATTGGGTAAAAACTGATTTAGAGTTTGAAATCGATCATGTTGATTATTTGTATTTGGTTTATGAAGATTATCAAGGCGAAAGTAAAATCTCAAAATATGCTTTGCCAAAAGACGCTTCCGAAGCTACAATTAAGTACGAATTGGACGCTTTGGGAGATTTAAATATTTCAGGTTATTTTGATAAAAAGACAAATGAACTGATGATTTCTGAGCAAAGCGGAAAAAATCCAATCGCGTTTGTAAATGCTAAAGATGCTCAACCTGATAAAGTTTCAAAAGTAATTCCTCTCGAAAATAAAACGGTTTCTAGTTTTACATATCCGGGAAAAGATGCGCTTGCAGATAATGGTTTTAGTACAGAAGTATCCGTTGATAGCGCTTACGCTGATGCAGTTGCTACTCCTAAAATTGATTTTAAATTTAAAGTAGAAAATGATTTAAAGAAAGCTATTGCCGCAACTGCAGCATCAAAAAGTAAATTTCTGGTAGTTGCTGTTGATGGTAAAAATCCTTCGGCGAAAGCTGAATTTGATACTTTTATAAAAGATCAGGAAACACAAGTTGGGTACAATATGTATGAAGTTTATGATCCGCAATATGATTTGTTCAATTATTATTTGGCTACAGCCAATGATAAAAAATGGCTCAAAACGAACAAAATTCAGGATAATCCAAGTCTTGCTGTATTAAATGGTGATGGCGTAATTTTGGCGACTTCAAAATCTAAATTGACTGAAAAACAATATCAGTTTAATTATTATGACGGTTTCAGTAAAAAATTAAAAAGAGTAAACGCATTTTATGATTTCAATAAAGTGCTTAATAATAAAAAAGCAACAGATGCTAGTTTGATTTTGGCACTTAATAAGATTGCAAGTCTGGAAATTCCTTATGAGTACGAAACAACTGAAAATGATACTGTTGATTTTAAGTTAACAAAAGTCGTGATAGATCAAAAAACAGTTGACCAAACCTGGAAAAAATTAATTGAAGGACATCAAAAAGATACAAAACCAAATATGTATTTGGTAGAAACAATTTTGAAAGAGATTAAAAATCAAGGGTTTTCAAAACAGTTTCTTAGTGAGGACAGAGTTTTGAATGATACCGATTTTCTGGCTATAGATTATTTGATAAAACAATATGATGCTATTGAAAATGAGCGATTAGCATTTAATAGTATAGAAGGAGAAGTGCATGCGATTGGTAGTTTGAACACAGAAATAACAACTACTTTGCAACAAAATAAATATATTGCCGAAGAAAAAGGTTCAGCTGATGGAAATCAAAGTAAGATAATTTCAGTTTATAAAAAGCTAATCGCCGCGAATAAAGCAAATTATGATTGTTACCAAAATTACTTTACGTATTTAAGCGAAGCAGAGGATAAAGACGGTTCTAATACTACTTATTTAAAAGAGTTCAGTTCTTATTTTAACACTCATTTGACATCAGGAAAAGGAAGTGCGATTGAACAATTAGACGCGATGTATTCTGCTTTAGATAATAGTTCAGACTATCAATATGATGGTTGGAGGACTTTTAAAGAATACCATTCAAATTTGGCTAATTCTACGGCTTGGGCAGTAGTTTTGAAACCACAGAATTCGAATTTCTTAAAATCTGCAATTACTTGGTCAGAGTATAGTTTGGTTGTGTCCAAAAATAATCCTTACTATTTAGATACTTTGGCGCAGTTATATTATAAAGATGATCAAAAGCAAAAAGCGATTGAAACACAAGCTTTGGCTGTAAAATATCTAAACGATACTGTAGAAGAAGAAACAGCAACTGAGATTAAAGAAACGTTGACTAAAATGCAAAACGGAACGTATTAAATATTATAATTTATCAAAAAAAAGAACCCGATAAGATTCAAATTCTTATCGGGTTCTTTTTTTATTTTTTTATGGCAACCATTATTTTTATTCGATAATTGTTGGGAGTTTTTTTATGATTTTCAATTGAGCCATGTGCACTTAAATAAGTCAGTAAAATGGTGTATTTTGAATTTTCAATTTTTTGCTCGATTTCTTTATCGGAATTATAATTGTTATTAAAATCAGAATTAGAATTGATGAAATCGTCTATTTTAAGAGGAATAATATCTTTATTAATTTGTAAATCCTGACCGTAATCTGTCGATTTTGTTTTTATAGAATACACTTTATTTTCTATAGTAATGCAGTTATTACATTCAAAAGAATCAGATTGGTTTGTAGTGAATATGAAATCATAGTCATGAATATTTTCTACTACATTGTCGTTATTTTCATAGTAATAATAATTAAAAGAATCGTTTGCATCGTATTTTCGGTCATATTCGGAGCGATATTTAAAACCTAAACTTTCTACAATTTCGCTTGATCGAGGATCTTTATCTTTTTTGTATAATGCATCTAACTTTTTATCAGCATATGGAAGCATAACTTCAAGTCCATAATTTTCCTTTAAAAAAGTAACAATACTACTTAAATCCTGTTCTTGTTCGAAAGTCATTTTTTTGCTATCTGATTTTTGCATATAAGATTCAAATCGAGATAACTGACTGGTTTTTGAAACGAAATTTGCGCTTTGAGGACCAACGATTGAAAACAATCCGGCGAGACACATACTTATAGGAATGAATTTTATTTTTGGATTCTTTTGAATTAAAAAATACGCCACAACAATAGAAAGCCAAACCGATAATAGTAAAACATAATAACGTTCATGCGTAAATCCGTAAAGATTGATTCGGTATAAAATCGCCCAAAAAAGCAATCCAAGTAACGGAATTAGCAGAAAATAAAACCAACGATTGAAAGTTCGCATCCATAGATTTCCGGTTTCTGTCGCAATAGGATGTACCAATAAAAAAGACAGAATTCCGAAGATAGCAAATACCAAAACAAGATAAGAAACCCAACCTACAGGCAAAGAAAGTGTGACTAATATTTTGGCTTCATAACATATTAAAATCACCAAATAAAGGCTTATTAAAGGTAATAATACAAACTGAGTGAAGTTTTTAAGGCCTTTTGGGTAATTTAAAACCAAAGGAACTTGGTCATTATTGGTTTCCGGAACTCCGTTTAGAAAGAATAATGTATTGAAGATTCCTCCAATAATATAAAAGATATGCTGGTAAATATTATTGTAAAAATCTACGTTGAACAATTTATCAACTGCAAGTATTGCCAAGGCCAAACCACTATATAATACAATACTGTACAAAACGGCTGTTAAGATTCGGAGAAAAAGTCGTTTATTGAATTCCCAAAATTCATCCTGATTGTAAGCTTTTGGTAAGAATCCTGCGAATGAAACGAGTAAATGTAAAGCAATATTAAGTACTAAAAATTGTTGTACTTCTACCTGAGTAATATTTTTATGAAAGTTAAAAACAAAGAGCGCAATTAAACTTCCAAGTGCTAAACTTGTTATAAAACGAATAAGATTATTCTTTTTTGAGGCTATGAAAAATAAGCTAACAGACAGAAATAAAACCAAACATAAAGAACAGCTCATAAAGGCTTTTTGGTAGAGTTCTTTATTTGGATTATTGTATTTTATTTCACTTAGAATAATGGCTAAAATAGTTCCGGAAATAGCGGTTATAATTTCTAACGGAAATCTAAGAATTGTTTTTAGTGTTGCATTTAGAACGTTTTGAAACGAAGGAAGTCTACTCATTTTGGTCAGTTATTTTGTATAAAGTAAAGTGAATTGTAAGAGATATCCAAATAAAATAGTAATGAGAAAAAAATACCGTTGTCATTTTATGGATTAAGCATTTCGGTAATGTTTCAAATATAAAGAAGCCTTTTTTAGCTATAAATTACTAAGTTTGGGTAACTAAATCAAAACGTATGAAAAATAAAATGATGCTTGTTTTGATTGCTTATAGTGGAGTAGTTTTTTCGCAGGCAATTAAAAAACCGTTAGTTTCAGCAATTACAGATAAAGACCTTAAAACCGATATGTATCAGATGGCAGGAGATCATTTTAATGGTCGTGAAGCCGGAACTTTAGATGAATTAAAAGTGTCAATGTGGTTGGCAAATAAAGCCAAAGAAGCCGGAATGTTGCCAGCTGGTGATGACGGAACTTATTTTCAGTTTTTTGATTTGTACAGACATCAGGTAACTCCAAATACAAGATTTAAGATAGGACAAAAAGAATATAAATTGTGGAAAGATGTTCTGGTAGCAGAAACCACAAATATTAAAGTTGATGCGTCATTAATATATTTGGGAGCTGCAACAAAAGAAGAAATTGAAAAAGCAGACATCAAAGGAAAAGCAGTTGTTTTATTAGCTTCTAAAGAAGGAATTGCAGATGATATTTCGCTTTTTGATAGACGTTATCCGGGTCTTGTTCGAAATAAATATTATGATCTTGTTGTAAAAAAAGGTGCGACAGCTTTAATAATGGTTGCAGATAAATTAGCTGAAGAAAGCTGGTCTCAGGTAGAACCGCAAATGACAAGAGGTATTTACGGAATTGAAGGTGTTCGTGATAGAATTGGTTCAACAATGCCGGTTTTTTGGGTACACAATGATCAATTAGAATATCTAAAAACTACTAAAGATTTATTGTCTACAGAAGTAATTTCTGAAACGTATAAATATCCGTCAGTAAATGTAGTTGGAATAGTTCCAGGAACTGACGCTAAATTAAAAAATGAATACGTTCTTTTTAGCGGACATCAGGATCACGATGGAGTAAGACAAAAATACGGTCAGGATTCTATTTATAATGGAGCCGATGATAATGCAAGTACTTGTGTAGCAATGTTGGCAATTGCAAGAGCGTATAAAAAACAACCCGGAAAAAGAACTTCTCTATTTGTATTTCACGGAGCAGAAGAACGCGGATTACTTGGTTCAAGATGGTATGCTTCACATCCAACGGTTCCTGAAAAGGACATTATTGCAGTATTAAACGGAGATATGATTGGTAGAAATAATGTAAACCAAGCGGCGCTTTTAGGTTCTAGTTCTCCTCATGAAAACTCATCTGATTTGGTTGCAATTGCTAAAAAAGCGAATGATGAAGGTCCTAAATTCGATTTGGATAAACTTTGGGACAGACCAGAACATCCGGAGTATTTTTACTTCCGTTCAGATCATTTGCCTTATGCAAGAAAAGGAATTCCATCTGTTTTTTATACCAGTGTTTTGCACAGTCAATATCACACGCCAATGGATGAATCTGAAAATATTGATTTCGTAAAATTGCATAAAATGACCGAATGGATTTACCGTACAGGCTGGATTTTATCTAATGATGCTTCTCGTCCTAAAACATTACCAAATGTACAATTAGAAAGATAAAGTATTTTATAGATTTGTTTTATTTGTATTGAAAAATTAGACGCGGATGAAACGGATTTACTTCGTAAAGACGCGGATGAAAACGGATTTTATTTTATGCTTAAAGTAGAAAATAAACAAAGAAAAAATCCGTTTTCATCCGCGTTTTCGCGATAGCGAATCCGTTTCATCCGCGTTCAAATAAACACACAGATTTCAAAATTCACTAAAAATAAAAGAGGCTGTCTAAATAAATAGACAGCCTCTTTATGTATGTAAATGTTTTCAGATTGAATTACAATCCAAATTCAGCTTTTACTTTGTCTACGAAATCAAGTTTTTCCCAAGTAAATAACTCAACAGTAACAGTTTTTACATGTCCTCCCGGAGCAGAAAAAGTTTTAGTTACAACTTCTGGTTTACGTCCCATGTGTCCGTAAGCAGCAGTTTCGCTGTAGATTGGGTTTCTTAATTTCAAACGTTGCTCGATAAAGTAAGGACGCATATCAAAGATAGCTTCTACTTTTTTAGCGATTTCACCGTTAGTTAAGTTTACTTTAGAAGTTCCGTAAGTATCAATGAAGATTCCCATTGGTTCAGCAACTCCAATTGCGTAAGAAACCTGTACTAAGATTTCGTCAGCAACACCTGCAGCAACTAAGTTTTTAGCGATATGACGTGTAGCATAAGCAGCACTTCTATCTACTTTACTTGGATCTTTTCCAGAGAATGCACCACCACCGTGAGCACCTTTTCCACCGTAAGTATCAACAATGATTTTTCTTCCTGTTAAACCAGTATCTCCGTGAGGTCCTCCAATAACGAATTTTCCTGTTGGGTTAATATGGTAATTGATTTTGTCATTGAATAAATGCGCGTGCTCTGGGTTTTTAGCAATGATTCTTGGAATCAAGATTTCGATGATATCTTTTTTGATTTTAGCCAACATTGTAGCTTCTTCATCAAAATCATCGTGTTGAGTCGAGATTACAATCGCATCAATACGAGTTGGTTTGTTATCGTCGCTATATTCTAAAGTTACTTGCGATTTTGCATCAGGACGTAAATAAGTGATTTCACTATTCTCACGTCTTAAAATTGCAAGTTCTTGTAATAATTTATGAGATAAATCAAGTGCCAATGGCATGTAGTTTTCAGTTTCGTTAGTTGCGTAACCAAACATCATTCCTTGGTCTCCAGCACCTTGCTCTTCTGGCTTAGCTCTGTCAACACCTTGATTAATATCAGCAGATTGTTCGTGAATAGCCGAAAGAATTCCACAAGAATTTGCCTCAAACATATATTCGCTTTTAGTGTATCCAATTTTACGGATTACTTCGCGAGCAATTTGCTGCACATCAAGATAGGTATTCGATTTTACTTCACCTGCTAAAATTACCTGACCTGTAGTAACCAGAGTCTCACAAGCTACTTTTGAATCAGCGTCAAATGCCAAAAAGTTATCAATTAATGCATCCGAAATTTGATCTGCAACTTTGTCTGGATGCCCTTCACTAACAGATTCTGACGTAAATAAATAAGCCATAATAATTTATTAAATTAAAATTAAGTGAGGAAAAAAAATTGCTTAAAAAGGGCTAAAGGAGAATTTCTGCTTTAGCATTTTTTACTACTGAAATCAATCTTTCAGTATTCATAACGAACCGTTTCATTATGAAGAGGTTGCAATCAGTTCAAATTTTTCCTCTGTATTCGGGTGCAAAGGTATAAAACCATTTTGATTTGCAAATTAAACTTCTGTTTTTTTTGTTTTTATAAGTAGAAATTTAACATAACATACTATTTTGATAGGGTAATAGAAATTATTTCTGTTTTTGTTTGGTCGATTAAAAAATAGTTTGCAAATTTGCCCCATCAAATTAATCCAACAAATGAAATTAACAATGTGCAATATGTCTTGTAAGATGCCGGAGCCTTCCGCAGAGACGCTGTTGTAGTTTTTTTTCAAAAAAATATATATAGAACCTCTGCTAAACAGCAGGGGTTTTTTTATTTCAAAAAAGAACCAAATTGTAAATCATTTTTAACCCAAAGTAATAATAAATACCAAAAAGAAGTAATGAAAAAAAATCTAGTAATAGCTTTAGGTCTTTTGACATTTTCAGGCATTTATGCACAGGAAAATAAAAAAGAACAAGACAGCTTAAAGAATAATGAATTGTCTGAAGTGACAATAGTTGGGTCAAGAAGTAAAAACAGAGTAAAAACAGATGTGCCGGTTCCGGTTGATGTTTTTAATATTTCTGAAATAACAAAAGGCTCGCCACAAACCAGTGTGACTCAGATTTTAAATTATGTTGCGCCATCGTTTACCAGTAATGCAACTTCTACCGCAGACGCAACAGATCACGTAGATCCGGCGCAATTAAGAGGTTTGGGACCAGATCAGGTTTTGATTTTGGTAAATGGTAAACGCAGACATACAAGTGCATTGGTAAATATTAATGGTTCTCCGGGAAGAGGTTCTGTTGGAACAGATTTAAATGCAATTCCATCATTTTCAATCGAAAGAATCGAAGTTTTGCGTGATGGAGCAGCTGCACAATATGGTTCAGATGCAATTGCGGGAGTTATTAATATTGTATTGAAAAAGAATGCCAATTTTATTTCGGGAGGTATTCAATACGGAACTAATTTATCTTCCGGATCTAATAATTTTAAAGGTGGAGCCGATGGTCAAACCCTTCAAGCAGATTTGAACTACGGAACTTCTTTGGGTAAAGCAGGAAGTTTCCTGAACATTACTGCCAGCGCTGTAACCAGACAAGCCACAAGCAGAGCGGGAATTAGAAGTAATGGAATTTTTAATGCTTACAATGCTGTCGAAAACAGAGCTGCTCAGGATGGAGTTCAAATAAATTCTTTGTTCAGTAATATTAATAATACGGCAAATTCGGCACAAATTCTTAGTTCGTTAAAACAATATGCGCCACAAGTAAGTTATTTTACAACGGCACAACAAACTGCAATTTCTTCGGCTACAACTATTGCTCAAATGCAAACAGCTTTGAATTTTGATGCAACCAATAATGAATTGGCGTACAGAGGTCAGCAAAGAAGTGATTATAATATGAGTGTTGGTCAGTCAGAATTGGCTTCGGGACAAGCTTATTATAATGCAAAATATCCGCTAAGCGATATTACATCTTTATATTCTTTTGGTGGAGTATCTTATAGAAACGGAAAGTCATATGCTTTTAACAGATTGCCAAATGGTTCCGGAACTTTCACGCAAGTGTATTCAAATGGTTTTTTACCGGAAATAGAATCTGATATTCTGGATGCTTCTGCAGCAGTTGGAGTTACAACTCAGTTGTTTGGTTTTGATACAGATTTAAGTACAAACTTAGGAACAAACTCTTTTAAATATGATGTAAACAATACTATTAATGCAACTTTAGGAACAAATTCGCCAACAAGTTTTGATGCTGGTAAAGTTTCATTTTTACAAAGTACAACCAATTTAGACTTCAGTAAAAAATATGATGTTTTAGAAGGATTGAACGTTGCTTTTGGTGGAGAATTCAGATATGAAAATTATCAAATTAAAGCAGGAGAAGAAGCTTCTTATGGATTGTATGATATTAATGGAAATTTAGTTTCGGGAATTTTGCCAAGTAATTCACCATTAATTGTTACAGACTTTTTTGGAAATAAACGTGGAGCCGGAGCACAAGGTTTCTCAGGATTTCAACCATCTGATGCTAAAGAAAAAGACAGAAAAAGTGGTGCGGCTTATATTGATTTAGAATTAAATGCTACAGAAAAATGGCTTTTAAACGGAGCTGCACGTTATGAGAATTATTCTGATTTTGGAAGTACAGTTACCTTTAAATTAGCTTCTCTTTTGAAAATAACAGATAATATCAATTGGAGAATTTCAGGACAAACTGGTTTTAGAGCGCCATCATTACAACAAAAATATTTTGAAAGCAGTTCTACACAATTCATAAACGGTTCGCCTTATCAAGTAGGATATTTTACAAATGATTCACAGGCTGCAAAAAGTATTGGAGTTGAAAACCTGAAACCTGAAAAATCGAAAAGTATAAGTACGGGATTTACATTCAAAATTCCTGAAGCAAATATTACAATTGCAACAGATGCTTATTTTACAAGAATAGACGACAGAGTGGTTTTAACAGGACAATATGCAAGACCAACAACTGCGCAAATAGATGCGGCAACAACGCCGGCACAAAAAGAAGCGTTGACATTGTTTCAACAGGCATTTGATTTAAAAGGTGTAGAAAGAGCTTCGTTCTGGACAAATGGAATCAACTCTGAAACTAAAGGTATTGATGTTGTGATTTCTCAGAAATATGATGTTATTCCTGATTTCGTTATTCGAAATGATCTTGCTTTAAGTTATAATGAAACAAAAAGAGTAGGAGATTTAAATGTTCCTCAATCTATTATTGATGCAGGAGGAGAACCTTATAAATATTCATTTTTTCCGGAATCAAGCAGAATTTATTTAGAAGAAGCAATTCCGAAATTGAAAGCGAACTTAATGACGACTTTCAGTATCAAAAAACTGGATATCTATTTAAGAAACAGTTATTTCGGAAAAGTTACAGATCCTGGAGCAACAGATGTAAACTTAGACGGATCAGCTTCGGTTTACGAACATCCTGTTTATAGCGCAAAAATTGTAACAGATTTATCACTAGGATATCAAATCAATGAAAAATTCAGATTTACAGTTGGGTTTAATAATATAGGAGATGTTTATCCTGATAGAAATAATCCTGCAACTCCTGCATTTACAAATACAACTCCAACACTGTCTCCTGCGCCAAGTGCGGATTTAACAAACGCAAATCAGTTTGCTTATTCAAGAGCAGTATCACAATTTGGATTAAACGGAAGATTTGGTTTTGCGAGACTAAGTTTTAAATTCTAAAAATATAAAATTGGCCACAGATTAAACGGATCGAATAGATGTGCACAGATTTTTTTAATCCTTTATCTGTGGCTAAATTTTTCAAAGAGATTTAAAAGATTTTGTAGAGTATAATGTCAAGCTAAACAAGAAAAATTAAAAATCTGCGCAAATCGGTTTAATCCGCGAGATCCGTTGGCTAAAATTTTTTAAAGAAAAACATCAGTGTTTATAAGGCTTCTGAAAAATTTAATGTTAAATATCAATTTTTGATTTGGTAGTTCTAAAAATAGTTTCTATATTTACTCTATCAAATTAGTCGAGTTTAAAAAAGAGAATTAATTTAAATAAAATGAAAATGAAAACAATAGCGAATAATATGATTATATGTTGTGAGATGATGCAAATGTGCATCCCAATTCGTTGTTGCCAAAAGTGAAAGAGTAAATCTTTGTTATAGTTAGAACTATAAGCCCTTTTGGTAGCCATCCGAAAGGGCTTTTTTTTTTCAACACTTTTAAAATTTCAAATTATGAGAACATTAAATTCAATTGCAGTAGAATATTTATTGAGAAACGATTCTCAAAACAACAATAATAAATCTGAAGATGTATCAAGAGAAGTTATAAGACTAAATGTAGAACAAGACATAAAAAGTCAAAAATCATTATTGCTTCTGATGTATAGTCTGGAAGAAGAAGGAGAAGATTTTTTTATACAATAAGTCAATTTCAAAGAAACAATTTCAATAACAATATATAATAGTATTAACAATACCTAAAAAACTAAGATCATGAGCACACAAAAATTCGCAACAAACGCACTACACGCAGGACACGATGTTACTAAAAATGCAGGAACAAGAGCAGTGCCTATTTATCAGACATCATCATATGTATTTAATAATTCAGATCACGCTGCCAATTTATTTGGTCTTGCCGAAGCCGGATTTATCTACACTAGATTAAATAATCCAACAAACGATGTTTTAGAACAACGTCTTGCAGCGCTTGAAGGCGGAATTGGAGCTGTAGTTACGGCATCTGGAGCATCGGCAATTTCTACAGCATTTTTGACTTTGCTAAAAGCGGGAGATCATATCGTGGCTTCAAATAGTTTGTACGGCGGAACTTATAATTTGCTGAATGTAACTTTGCCACGTTTAGGAATCACAACGACTTTTGTAGATCCGTCTAAACCGGAAAACTTTACAAAAGCGGCTAAAGAAAATACTAGAGCATTCTTTGTAGAATCTTTAGGAAATCCAAAATTAGATGTATTAGATCTGAAAGGAATTTCGGCGGAAGCCAAAAACTTTAAAGTTCCTTTTATTGTAGACAATACGGTTGCTACTCCTTATTTATTGAATCCAATTGAGTACGGAGCAGATATTGTGATTCACTCTTTAACTAAATATATTTCAGGAAACGGAACTTCATTAGGAGGCGCTATTATTGACGCCGGAAAATTTGATTGGTCAAACGGAAAATTTCCTGAATTCACAGAACCTTCTGCAGGATATCACGGATTAGTTTATCACGAAGCCTTGGGAAATGCCGCTTTCATAGCAAAAGCGAGAATCGAAGGATTGCGTGATTTTGGTGCAGCTTTGAGTCCGTTTAATGCTTTTCAAATTATTCAGGGATTAGAAACTTTACCAATCCGAATTAAAAAACATAGCGAAAATGCTTTGGCTTTAGCCTCTTGGTTAGAGAAACAAGATGAGGTAGTTTGGGTAAATTATCCAGGTTTAAAAAACAATAAATATTATGATCTGGCGCAGCAATATTTACCAAAAGGACAAAGTGGAGTAATCACTTTTGGACTTAAAGGTGGTTTTGAAGCCGCTAAAAAAGTAGTTGATGAAACAAAATTGTTTTCGCTTTTGGCCAATATTGGTGATACAAAATCATTAATTATTCATCCGGCAAGTACAACACATCAACAATTGTCAGACGAAGATCAATTAGAAACAGGAGTTTCAAAAGATTTAATCCGACTTTCTGTTGGAATTGAAGATATCGAGGATTTAATAGCTGATTTGCAAACCGTTTTCGCAAGCGTGACAGAATCGCAATACAGCATTAATAAAAATTAGGTTTTTTTGTTTTTTGTTTGAAAAATTGCCTTTAGTAGTGTGAGTTCTACTAGAGGTGATTTTTTATAAAGAATAAATCAATATAAAAGTTTATTCACCATATAAGTGATATAAGTTCATTTTAGTAGGCGCACAGAAATGCGTCTAAATCATAAACGTTGATAATATAAATGAACTTAAATCACTTATATGGTTTAATTAACCCCAATAAATTAAAAATTATGTCAAAGCTTAAAATAAATATCATCCTTTTTGGAATTGGAAATATCGGAAGTACTTTGATCAATCAAATTATAGAAAGTCAGGAGTTTTTTCTCGAAAGTAAAAATGTAGACTTTCATTTTCCGATTATCACAAATTCAACAGTAGCTTTTTTCGAGAAAGAAGGCGTTGGATATGCATGGGAGACCAATTTTCTGGAATTGGCCGTTCCTTTTAAAGTGCAGGATATTATTGCATTTGCCAAAGAAAATGAATTTGAGAATCTAATCGCGGTTGATGCAACTGCAAGTGACGAACTTATTCATCATTATAATACGTTGATCGAAAACGGATTTAATATTGTGGCGGTAAATAAAAAAGCCAATACATTGCCAATCGATTTATACAAAGAGATTAGGGCGAATCTTAAAAAGTATGACAAAGAATTTTTGTATGAAACATCGGTTGATACCGGTTTTCCTGTTTTACAAACCTTAAGAGATTTGTATTATTCGGGAGAGAAAATTACAAAGATTCGCGGTGTTTTTTCGGATAATCTGAGTTATGTCTTTAACCGATTTTCTACAGAAGAAGCTACTTTTTCTTCGCTTTTAAAAGACGCGAGTTTACTCGGATTAATGCGATCGACTTTTAAAGAAGATTTATCCGGAAATGATACAGCCAGAAAACTACTGATTTTGACGAGAGAAATCGGGAAGGATTTTGATTTATCAGATATAAAAATCGATTCTTTGCTTAGAGAAGAACATTTAGAAAAAAATGGCATTCTTAATAAAGAGGCAGTTGATAAATCATTCAAAATTGCAAAAATAACACAAGCGGATAATCATGTATTAAGATATGTAGGAGAATTCGATGTAGAAAAAAATACATTAGAAGTTAAATTAATTTCAGAACCTGTTACGTCAGCAATTGGTCAGCTAAAAGGATCTGATACCATTTTCGAAATTTATACCCAATCTTATGCAGATGTTCCAATCGTAATTCAAAGTGCATCGGCATGCAAACAAGCTATTTCAAGAGGAGTAATTACTGACATTTTGAAAGTGGCTGAAAAAATTAAAAATAAAGAAGCAGTTTGGTTGTAAGTGGCTTTTAATAGTAGTTAGTTGTTCTTTGATATTTTGAAACAGGAAAATTTGTAACGTATTTTTTGTAGGTTTTAACGTTCATTTTAACAAAAGGCAATTTTGTAAGATGTTTTTTAACGTTAAAATGATGTTTTTTAACGTTTTTTAAGATTAATTTGTTGATCCTCACTTGCGTAATTGAAAAAATATTCGCACATTTGTAATACCTCAAAAACACCAAGAAGATAAATTTAGTTTTCTAAATTATAGTAATGTTGATCGAATAAAACCGTTGATAAATTTTATATCTTATTGATTTTGAAGAGAAAAAATAAGTAAAAATAATTCGGCAGTTTCGAGAAGCTTTTAAAGACAAACAAATGCAAGATTTTTTTAAAATAGCAAGTAAATCAAAGATGAATAAATCCCTACAGATGAACAAGATGTTTAACGTCGCACGTATTTGTGTATGCGTCTGTTGATACTAAAAGTATATATAAGTTGTAAAAAACTTAAACCCTTTTGGTATTAAAAATCCAAAAGGGTTTTTTTATTCCATTTGGTTACCATAACAAAGAATTAAATAAATAGTAAAGATTAAAATACGCAAACTAACTTAAACTTAAATATCATGAGCACAATAAACTACTTAAGAAAAAAACTTTTCAGAAGCAAAATCGAAAGAAATAATCCACCGCCGGTAAACGAGTTAATCCACCCAAGTTTTGGAATAACTGAAACAGATAAAAAAGCGGAGACAAAAGCACCAAATTCATTATTGTTTTTGATGTATTCAAAAGAAAATGAAACTCTTTTCATCTAACTTGAAAAGCACTCATAAATTAAGGTAATACCTGCTTAATTTTACTGAGCAAATTGTTCGGTAATTTTTTGCGTATAATAGTTTTTGGTTGAATTATCTTTAAGAAATTGCAGAATCAGTTTCGATAAAATTTGTTAGTTTAAGAAATAAGTAGTTAATTTGCACCTTTAAGTTCAAAAACGTATTGAAATGTTATAAAGAAAGGACGAGGGATTAGACCCGATGAATCCTTAGCAACCCTTCGTTAAATCGAAGAAGGTGCTGCATTCTACCACGCCCAAACGTGGAAAGATAACAACAAGAATTTTCTAGTTTCACTCTAGTACTTTCTTTCTAATATTTCCACATACAAATCAATTAATAAAAAGATTTGAAATTGGAAAATATACCAAGTCCCATTATAATTCAAGATTTCATCACCGAAAGTGGTGCAACATATCTTTCATTACCGTTAAGTTTTACGCTTTCTGGTTTGCCATTGCATAGCGCGCCTATAGTTTTGGTTAATCATGCTTTGACAGGAAACGCTGAGGTAACTGGAGAAAATGGTTGGTGGAATGATTTAATTGGCGAAGAAAAAACAATCGATACCCAAAAATATACCATTCTGGCATTTGATGTTCCGGGAAATGGAAACGATTCGTTTATAATTGAAAATTATCTGGATTTTACCACGAGAGATATTGCCCGAATTTTTATAAAAGGTTTAGAAGCTTTAAATATTAGCCAAGTGAACACCATTATTGGAGGTTCTGTTGGCGGAGGAATCGCCTGGGAAATTCTTGCATTAGAACCTAATATTACTCAAAACCTAATTCCCATTGCGACAGACTGGAAATCTACAGACTGGATGATTGCTAATTGCTATTTGCAAGAGCAGATTCTGAATAATTCTTCAAGACCAATAGAAGACGCCAGAATTCACGCAATGTTATGTTACAGATCTCCTGAATCATTCAAAGAAAAATTTCAGCGTACAATCAATGCCAATCTTTCTGTTTTTAATATAGAAAGCTGGTTGGCACATCACGGTGAAAAACTACAAAAGAGATACCAATTGGCATCGTATAAATTGATGAACCAATTGCTTAAAACCATAGATATTACCAGAAATAGTGACGATTTTGAAACTTTAATGTCAAGAACAAATGCAGCGATTCATATTATTGGAATCAATTCGGATTTGTTTTTTACACCAAAAGAAAATCGGGAAACTTTTCAGGACCTAAAAAAGTTCAAAGACAATGTTTTTTACAGCGAAATAGATTCAGTTCACGGACATGACGCTTTTTTAATCGAGTACAAACAATTAGATCATTTACTTGCCGATATTTTTAAGGCAGAAACAATAGAAAAATAAAATGAAAATATTAAAATTTGGAGGCAAATCGTTATCAAACGGAGAAGGACTTAGTAAGGTAGTTTCAATCATTTTAGATAAAGTAAATCAAGGCGAAAAAATTGCCGTAGTAGTTTCTGCCCGCGGAAATGCAACTGATGAATTAGAAGATATTTTAAGAATAGCTGCTAAAAACGGAAATTACAAACCTTTATTAGAAAGCTTTAAAGCATATCAAACTTCAGATTATCCGCAAGTTGATTTATCAGAAGAGTTTAATATTTTAGATAAACTTTTTGAAGGAGTAAGCCTGATTGGAGATTATAGCAATAAAATTAAAGATCAGATTTTATCTAAAGGCGAATTGCTTTCGGCTAAATTATTAACTTCAATTTTGGTTGAAAAAGGGATTCCTGCAAATTTTGTTGATACAAGAGAATTGCTAAAAACCGATTCGAAATTTGGTGATGCGCAGCCTTTAGAACAACTTTCAAAGAAAAATGTAATCAACTATTTCAAATTACATAACGGAGAAACAGTTAATATCGTTACAGGTTTTATTGGTTCAAATAACAACAACGACACAACAACATTAGGAAGAAATGGAAGTAATTATACCGCTTCGTTAATTGCTAATTATTTAGATGCCGAAGAACTTCAAAACTTTACACACGTTGACGGAATTTATACCGCAAATCCTGATTTGGTTGCCGATGCTAAAAAAATCGAATACTTATCATTTAATGAAGCGAATGAATTAGCCAATTTTGGAGCAACAATTCTGCACGCTAAAACGATAATTCCATTATTAGAAAAAAATATTCCGCTTCGTATTTTAAATACTTTCAATCATGAAAACCGCGGAACTTTAATTACCTCAGATTCTGCTAAAGAAGGAATTAAAACACTTTCTGTTTTGGAAAATGTTTCTTTGGTAAATCTTGAAGGTCGTGGATTACTTGGAAAATCAGGAGTTGATGCTCGTATTTTTAAAGTTATGGGCGATCATAATATCAGTGTAAGTATCATTTCTCAAGGTTCTTCAGAAAGAGGAATCGGATTGGTTGTGGCTAAAGATAAAGCAACTCTTGCAATGGTAGAATTAGAGAAAGAGTTTGAAAACGACTTTTATTCTAAAGATGTAAACCAAATTACAGTAACAGATAATGTTTCGGTAATTTCAATCATTGGTCAGGATTTAAGTACTTTCCACAAGCCTTACACAGCCTTAATTAAAAACAAAATAGTTCCAATATTATTCAACAATACAGTTACGGGTAAAAACGTGAGTTTGGTTGTTAAAAAGGAAGAACTGAACAAAGCTTTAAATGTAATTCACGGAGAGATTTTTGGAGTTTCTAAAAAAATCAACATTGCTATTTTCGGTCACGGATTAGTTGGAGGAACTTTGATTAATCAAATTTTAGAATCGGCTGCAGCAATTGAGAAACGTAAAGATGTGAAATTGAACGTTTTTGCAATTGCGAATTCTAAAAAGTTACTTTTAAATAGAAATGGCGTAACTTCAAACTGGAAAAATGATATTGCAAGCAAAGGAGAAGCTTACACAATCAAAGATATTATCGCTTATGCAAATGAGTATCATTTAGAGAACTTAATTGCGATTGATAATACAGCAAGCGCAAGTTTTGTTGAGAATTATATTCCGCTTATCGAAAGCAGTTTCGATTTAATTTCATCAAATAAAGTAGCCAATACATTAAGCTATGGTTTTTATAAAGAATTGAGAAAATCGTTAACAGATAATCAGAAGAATTATTTATACGAGACTAATGTTGGTGCAGGATTACCGCTAATTGATACGATAAAATTATTGCATCTTTCTGGTGAAAACATCACAAAAATAAAAGGAGTTTTCTCAGGAACATTAAGTTATTTATTTAATAATTTCTCTGCGAAAGATGCTCCGTTTAGCGAAATTTTGCAAGAAGCAATTGACAACGGATATACAGAACCAGACCCGCGTGAGGATTTATGCGGAAATGATGTGGGAAGAAAATTATTGATTTTGGCAAGAGAATTAGATTTGCAAAATGAGTTTGAAGAAATCTCAATTCAAAACTTAATTCCGGAACATTTACGTGAAGGAAATGTTTCTGATTTCTTGACAAAACTAAAAGAATTCGATCCAATTTATGAGAAAATAAAAGCCGATCAAAAGCCAAATCACGTATTAAGATACATTGGTGAATTGTCTGGAGATTTGCAAAATGACAAAGGAATTCTGGAAGTAAAATTAGTTTCAGTTCCATCAGATACAGCTTTAGGCGGATTAAAAGGTTCGGATTCTTTCTTCGAAATTTATACTGAATCTTACGGAGATCGTCCAATCGTTATTCAAGGAGCCGGTGCAGGTTCTGCAGTAACAGCAAGAGGTGTATTTGGAGATATTTTGAGATTATCTGATAAAGGGTAATTTGATTTTAATTCCCGAGACTTTAAGATTAGGTTTTAGAATATTGAGATAAACAGTTATAAGAGACAAGTAATATTTGTATGAATTATTTAAGGAAAAGCATAATATTGATAATTTCATGTATTGGTCTTATTGTATCTTGTAAGAAAGAAAAAGCAGAAGTAGTTGTACCAGAAGTAAAATTTGTTTATTCCTCTAAAGAGATTATTGCAGCAATTGATAAAGGTGATCTAAAAAAGTTAAAGGAATGTATTGAAAAAGGAGAAGATCCTAATGGTCGATGCAAAGGTTATACCAGAGGCGGTAGAGAAGAAGGCCAGGAAAATATATCAGATAGAGACTGGACGCTTTTAATGTATGCTGTTTTTCATAATGAAGCAGATATCGTAAAATTTCTTATAGCAAAAAAGGCAGATATAAATGCAGTAAATGCGGTTGGACATAGTGCTTTATTCCTGGCTTGTGCTAATAACGAAGAGAAGATGGGTTTGCTGTTGATAGAAAATGGGGCAGATGTAAATATTGGGAAAGATGATGATGGAATGAATGCTTTGCAATGGGCATTATCTTACGAATTGAATGACTTATCATCAAAATTAATCGAAAAGGGCGCTGATGTAAATGCATTCTCTACAGAAACAGGGAGATCTGTTTTGATGGAAGCTTTTTTTTCGGACACCATAAAACCTGCAATTGCACATCGGATTATTGATTTGGGAGCAGAGGTTCATTTTATAGACCCAAGGAATAAAGAAACACCATTGATGCTGGCATGTATGAGAAACGATAGTATCTCAGTAAAAAAATTAATTAACAAGGGAGCATATGTAAATCTTGAATCAAAAGCAGGTTATACCGCTTTGACATATGCAGCCGGAAATGATTTTCAAGATGCTTCATTGCTTCGTTATTTGGTCAGTAAAGGAGCTAAAATTAACGATCAAAATGTACCTTTGATAGACGCAGCACAAAGCGGAAGTTTAAAAAAAGTAAAGTTTTTGGTCGAAAACGGAGCAGATGTTAATAAAAGAAGACCTATAAATGGACTCTCTGCATTATTTGAAGCTGGATTTTCTGCCTATTTAGATATAGCAACCTATTTAATTGATAATGGAGCTAATGTTAATATTGAGAATTTTGATGGCGAAAGTGTACTGTATCGATCAATAGGAAGTGAAAAAGGGAGTTTTAAAATGGTCCAATTATTAATTGATAATGGGGCTAATGTTAATCACATAGATAAATCTGATAAAAGTACCGCTCTGATGAAAGCTGCTGAATATAATTTACCTGATATTGTGGCGCTTCTAATAGAAAAAGGAGCAAGTAAAGAAGGTGTGGATACTTACGGAAAAACAGCAAAAATGTATGCAGAAGAATCAGCAACCAGAACTGGAGATGATAAAATATTGACCTTTTTTGAATAAAAACAAAACAGCTTAGGAAAACAAAAATAAAACAACAACACAATGAAAGTAACTTTAAACAGAGTAAACGACGCGTTTCATTTTAAACTCAAAAATGAAAGAGGTCATGTAGTTGACGTTGACAGCAGAGCCGAATTTGGCGGAAGCGATTTAGGTGCAAGCCCAATGGAACTTGTATTAATGGGAGTTGCAGGATGCAGCGCAATTGATATGATTTCGATTTTGAAGAAACAACGTCAGGAAATAACTTCATTCAACGCTGAAGTTGAAGGAGAACGTGTAAAAGTTGGAGAAGCAACACCTTTTAAAGAAATCAACGTGGTTTTTTACTTAGAAGGAGATATTAATCCCGAAAAAGCACAAAAAGCAGCACAACTTTCTTTCGAGAAATATTGTTCAGTTTCTAAAACAATCGAACCAACAGCTACAATAAACTACAAAGTTGTATTAAACAACGAAGCATTATAAATTAGAAAATTAGTCAATTTGAGAATTAGATAATTTTTTGGTTGACTTAAAACTCACTATAGTTTTAGTTTTAAATTCTGGTTTTTATCTATAGAAAAAACTTGGAACTTAAAACTCGAAACTAGAAAAACTAAAAAAATGAACGAAGAAGAATTAGGTTTTGAAACCTTAGCCATACGCACACATTTAGAAAAATCACAATTTCAGGAACATTCAACTCCTTTGTATTTATCATCAAGTTTTGTATTTGAAGACGCAGAGGATATGAGAGCTTCTTTTACAGAAGAAAAAGTACGTAATATTTATTCCCGTTTTAGCAATCCAAATACAACAGAGTTTGTTGATAAAGTTTGTGCTATGGAAGGTGCTGAAGCAGGTTATGCTTTTGCAACCGGAATGGCAGCTATATATTCTACTTTTGCAGCATTGTTGGATTCAGGAGATCATATCGTTTCTGCGGGAAGCGTTTTTGGATCGACTCACGCGTTGTTCATGACTTATTTTCCAAAATGGAATATTGAAACAACTTATTTTGACATCAATAAACCGGAAACAATCGAAAGCTTTATTAAGCCTAATACTAAAATTCTTTATGCTGAAACACCAACAAATCCGGGTGTAGACGTAGTTGATTTGGAATTGTTAGGACAAATTGCGAAAAAGCATAATTTGATTTTAATAATTGATAACTGTTTTGCTACGCCATATATTCAGCAGCCTATAAAATATGGAGCACATTTAGTGGTTCATTCTGCTACAAAATTAATTGACGGACAAGGACGTGTTTTAGGTGGAGTTGCTGTTGGAGATGCCGAGTTAATTCGTAAAATATACTTGTTTTCAAGAAATACAGGACCGGCAATGTCGCCATTTAATGCGTGGGTTTTGTCAAAAAGTTTAGAGACTTTGGCCGTACGCGTTGACAAACATTGCGAAAATGCATTAAAAGTGGCAGAGTTTTTAGAAAGTCACCCAAATGTAAATAGCGTGAAATATCCGTTTCTAAAATCACATCCAAAATATGAAATTGCCAAAAAACAAATGCTTTTAGGAGGTAATATAATCGCAATTGAAATTAAAGGCGGACTTGAAGCAGGAAGAAAATTTTTGGATAAGATTAAATTATGTTCACTTTCTGCAAATATTGGAGACGTAAAAACTATTGTAACGCATCCGGCATCAACAACACATAGTAAATTATCTGTTGAAGAAAAATTATCTGTTGGAATTACAGAAGGTTTAGTGCGTGTTTCTGTAGGTTTGGAAAGCGTAAAAGATATTATTGCTGATTTAGATCAGGCACTTTCTTAAATAATTTATTTAATATAGTTGTCAGACTGAACGAATTCGAAGTTAAATATTTAGCTTCATTCTCGTGCAGTCTGACATTTTTATTTAAGGCTCTATGAAACCAAGATTACTTATTTTATCAGATTTATATGGAGGAGATAATCCGGAATGGATTCAGCAATACATAGATTTGCTGGAGTTTAAATTTGAGATTCAGTATTATGATACGCTTAAACTTGCAAGTATTGATTCGGTTAATCTTTCAGAAAGTGATATTCATGCTCAGTTTCTTAACGGAGGAATTGATAAAGCGGTTGAAACTTTGCTCAACTTAGAAAAAGGAAAAGTATTAGTTTTAGGATTTAGTATTGGTTGAACAATAGCGTGGAAAGCTACTTTGAAAAATCTTGAGGTTTCAAATTTATTTGCTGTTTCTTCAACTCGATTGCGATATGAAACGGAATCTCCAAATTGTGAACTGAAATTATATTTTGGAGAAAAGGATCCGAACAAACCTGACTCACAATGGTATTTGGATTTGAATTTAGAATATGAAATTATCAAAGACAGTAATCATCAATTATATTTGAGGGAAAATAATGTGTCTTTAATTTGCAGTGATATTTTGAAATCATTGTTATAAAGCATACATCAAACCAATTAAAAAATGAGTAATTCTGTTTATATCGTAGAAAAGAAATTATTTACTTCTGATCGTGATCGTTTTTTAAATTGCATCATTGATTTCTTCTTTATCTTCTTTTCAATATTTATTGTTACAATATTTGTTATAATTACTGGTAACATCTTTCAATGGGATATATATAACAGTTGGGTAGAAATAATGATTGAACTTGGAATGTTAGGGGCTTATCTTTCTTTTGCAATGGTTTATTATTTGGTTTTCGAGGGGCTTTTCGGTAGAACTATGGGTAAAATCATTACTGGCAGTATTGTAGTAAACGAAAATGGTTTAAAACCCAGTTTTGGTATTATTTGTATAAGAACTTTATGCCGTTTGATTCCTTTTGATGCGCTTTCGTTTCTTGGGAAATCTGAAAGAATATGGCATGATTCAATTTCTAAGACTTATGTTGTAGAAAAAAAAGACTTAGAAAAGGATATGGAAATGTTTTATAATTTGAATTTAATTGGCATTGAAGATACAAATTGATTTAAACTATACTAATTTAGTAGAATATAGATTGAATCTGTTATATTCTCATTTAAAAAGATTATTTTTGTTGAAGAAAATATGCGTATTGTTTGTTTTAGTTCTTTTGATAACCTTAGAACTAGAATTTATAATTACGATCTAAAATATAAAAATGCTTTCAAAGAAAACAAAATACGGAATTAAAGCCTTAACATATTTAGCCAGACGAGAAAATAATGATCCTGTACAAATTGCAGAAATTGCAAAAAGCGAACATATTTCAATTAAGTTCTTAGAAAGTATTTTATTACTACTTAGAAATTCAGGTTTTCTAGGAGCGAAAAAAGGAAAAGGTGGAGGTTATTATCTGATAAAAGATCCAAAAGATATCAGTATGGCCAAAGTATATCGTATTCTCGAAGGTCCAATCGCATTACTTCCGTGCGCAAGTCATAACTTTTATGAAAAATGTGACGATTGTGATGATGAAACTACTTGTGCGGCCAGACGTTTAATGACTGAAGTGAGAGATAATACACTTAAAATTCTGGAAAGTAATTCATTGGCAGATATTGCATTTTAATTTAAACCATGTAAGTTATATAAGTTCATTTTAGACTTTGTTGCGACATAGCTTAATTAAATGAACTTATATAACTTATATGGTGAAAAAATCCGTTTTAAAAAATCAATTTGTATCCGGCTAAGAAAAGCATTACTGCAATAGCATTTCTAAGAAATAGATCAGGAATTTTTCCGCTTAACATGCTTCCAATAAAGATTCCCGGAAGCGATCCCATTAATAATTGACCTAGTAAAAGCAAATCTAAATTTCCCATAGAAGCGTGTCCTATTCCAGCAACAAGCGTTAAAGGAACGGCGTGCGCAATCTCGGTTCCTACCAAACGAGGCGTTGGCAAAAGCGGATAAAGAAAGAATAAAGTAACCGTACCCAAAGCGCCAGCGCCAATCGACGTTAGTGTTACAGTTGCTCCAAGTAACACACCAATTCCAATGGTTAGCATGTTTTGAGTATGACTTTCGCTATGAAATTTATCTCCCGCGTGTTTTTGAGAATACTTTAATAATCTCTTTTTAAATAAAATTGCGATTGAAGTAAAAAGTAATGCCCAGCCTAAACTATATTTAATTACAGCATTAATAGTCGAAATATCTGTTTTGATACTATTTAAGATCCATAAGGTCAATAATGCTGCGGGAACACTTCCTAAAGTAAGCCAGCCCGTAATTTTCCAATTGATGTTTCCTTTTTTATGGTGTACAAATACGCCTCCCATTTTGGTAAAAGCGGCATATAATAAATCAGTGCCAACAGCTGTAGTTGGTGGAATTCCGAAGTATAATAATATGGGAGTCATTAAGGAACCTCCTCCAACGCCCGTTAATCCTACTACAAAACCTACTACCAAACCAGCAATTACAAGACCTATTTGAAAATCCATGAATAAATATTTGCAGTAAAAATAATAACAATTTTATAATTATCCTATGGATATGGTAGACTTTAAAATGTTATATTTGCAAATAGATATCATTTATAGTTTATTTGGTTGTATTACAGCTTGATATGATTTTTAACTTAAGAAGCTAATTTGTTATATTCTTGAAAGTTACGATTTAGTTGATCTAAAGAAAATTAGAGTTGTAAAAAAATTAAATAATACTTTGATATTTAGAAATAAGTATTAATTTTGCATAGTAATCTATTAACCCTATAGGGTAATAGATTTTGCAAACCAAAACCAACCATGATAGTATGGAAAAAGAATTAAAAATAAATAGTTATGATGTTAGAACAGATGCATCAATAAAAGAAAAGTTGTGGGTAATTGTACCTGTTATTTTATTAGTAGGTTTATTATCTACATTAATTTTTAATCACTACGCTGAGTTTTCATGGAGTGGGTTTGTTGGAGGTTTCAATCAGGAGTTCTTAGTATTTTTTGGGATTGGTGTTTTTGCTCAATTGGTTGATGGAACATTAGGAATGGGTTACGGAGCAACTTCAACGTCATTTTTATTGGCTTATGGAGTTCCGCCGGTTGTTAGCAGTACTGCGGTTCACGTTTCAGAAATGTTTACAACAGGAGCTTCGGCACTTTCTCATCATAAGTTTGGGAACATCAATAAAAAATTGACAAAACACTTATTAATTCCGGGTGTTTTAGGTTCGATTACAGGAGCTTATTTATTATCGGATGTAATTAACGGAGATATTATTAAGCCATTTATTGCAGTTTACATGATTATTTTGGCAGCTGTTATTATCAAAAAAGCGTTGTCTAAAACAGTTGTAAAAAAGAAAACCACAAAACTAGGATATTTAGCAACTTTTGGTGGTTTTATGGATTCGGTTGGCGGCGGTGGCTGGGGACCAATTGTAACTTCTACATTATTAGGAAGAGGCAGGAATCCAAGATATACAATAGGTTCTGTAAATGCAGCGGAGTTTGCAATTTCATTTGCAAGCGGAATCACATTCATGCTTTTTGGAGGAATCCACGGCTGGCAGGTTATTTTTGGGTTGATTATAGGAGGCGTAATTTCGGCACCTTTAGCGGCTTATTTGGTTAACAAAATCAAAAGAAAACCAATGATGGTTGCAGTTGGAATTTTAATTATATTATTGAGTTTAAAAACATTATCTAAATTATTGTAATAAGTTTTTTAGAAAGGGAAAGAAAGAGATTATGAGTGCGACGATTATACAATCATTATTAGATAAAACAAAAGATTTTTCACTGGAGGAAACATTGGCTTTTTTAGCAAATGAATATCCTGGAAAAGTAATTTTTTCAACTTCTTTTGGTCAGGAAGATCAGGTGATTACAGATTTTATTGCAAAAAGTAATCAGGATATCACCATTTTTACATTAGATACCGGAAGATTATTTCAGGAAACATACGATGTTTTTCATAAGACATTAAAAAAGTATAACAAACCAATTGAGGTTTATTTTCCGGAAGCGACAGCAGTCGAAAATTTATTGAAGCACAAAGGACCAAACAGCTTTTATGATTCGGTAGAAAATAGAAAGGAATGTTGTTTTATTCGAAAAGTAGTTCCGTTGAGAAAAGCTTTGGCAGGAAATTCAGTTTGGATTACAGGTTTAAGAGCTGAACAATCTGAGAATAGAAACGATTTACAATTGTTTGAATACGATGGAGGTTTCGAAATTATAAAGTTCAATCCGCTATTAAAGTGGACTTTAGAAGAAGTTGAAACTTATTTATCAGAAAATAATGTTCCTCAAAATGCTTTGCACAAACAAGGTTTCGTAAGTATAGGTTGCGCGCCATGTACAAGAGCGATTTTCCCAGGTGAAGATATCAGAGCCGGAAGATGGTGGTGGGAATCAAGTCATAAAGAGTGTGGCTTGCATAGCGCGAAGAAAGACTAGAATAGGCAAGAAGCTAGATACAAGAGAATAGAATAAAGAAGCAAGAATATAGATTCAAGACAATTAGATTAAAGTTCCGGAGGAACGATTTATATTGTAGCGTCGGGTTTTAACCCGATGGACGAGGTGGAACGATTTATATTGTAGCGCCGGATTTTAAACCGGGGGAAATGAAGATTCGTATTGTAGCGTCTCGAAACAACGAATTGAAATTCGTTGAAAAAACAAAAACAAAAAACACAGAATAACGATAGTTTATAGGTTTTAGATTAAACTCACAGCAATCTAAAATTGAAAAACTATCAAGCATTAAACAAAATATCAAATGAGTTCAAGTTCAGTATTAAAAACAAACGCTTTAGAGAGTGAAGCGATATACATTTTCAGAGAAGTAATTTCACAATTTGACAAACCTGTTTTACTTTTTTCTGGAGGAAAAGATTCTATAACATTAGTGCGTTTGGCACAGAAAGCATTTTTTCCTGCTAAGATTCCGTTTCCTCTATTGCACGTTGATACAGGACACAATTTCCCTGAAACAATTGCTTTCAGAGACAAATTGGTAGAAGAATTAGGCTTGGAATTAATCGTTCGTAATGTTCAGGATGCTATTGATGAAGGAAAAGTAGTTGAAGAAACCGGAAAATATTCTAGTAGAAACAGCTTACAGACAATCACACTTTTAGATGCAATCGAAGAATTTAAGTTCGATGCTTGTATTGGTGGAGCGCGTCGTGATGAAGAGAAAGCAAGAGCTAAGGAACGTATTTTTTCAGTTCGTGATGATTTTGGTCAATGGGACGAGAAAAATCAAAGACCTGAGTTATTTGATATTTTGAATGGAAAAATAGAAAATGGACAAAACGTTCGTGTTTTCCCAATTTCAAACTGGACAGAATTAGATGTTTGGAGTTATATCGAAAAAGAACACATAGAAATTCCGTCTATTTATTTTTCACATAAAAGAAAAGTTTTTTTGAGAGACGGTTTAATCTGGTCGCATTCTCCTTTTGTGTATCAGGAAGAAGACGAACAAATCGAAGAAAGAATTGTTCGTTTTAGAACCGTTGGAGATATGAGTTGTACAGCCGCTGTTGAATCTTATGCAGCAACAATCCAGGAAGTAGTTGGAGAAATTAGAGAATCTACTATTTCAGAAAGAGGAGCCAGAATTGATGACAAACGTTCTGAAGCCGCAATGGAAAAGAGAAAACAACAAGGATATTTTTAATTATTAATTGTGAATTATAAATTATTAATTAAAAATACTGGAGAGTAAAATTCAAAAAAACATACAGATTTAAATTTTAGTTCAAAGGCAAGCAACTTGAAACGTGAAACCTGGAACAAAAAAATTAGACCTGAAACAAATATTACAGAATGGAAGTTTTAAAAATAGCAACAGCAGGAAGTGTAGATGACGGAAAAAGTACTTTGATCGGGAGATTATTGTACGATACAAAATCATTGACTACAGATAAAATCGAGGCAATCGAAAAAAGCAGTAAACAAAAAGGATATGATTATCTGGATTTCTCATTAGCAACAGATGGTTTGGTTGCCGAAAGAGAGCAAGGAATCACGATTGATGTTGCGCACATTTATTTTTCGACTGCAAAGAAAAGTTACATTATTGCCGATACTCCGGGTCACGTAGAATACACTAGAAACATGGTTACAGGAGCTTCGACTTCTCAGGTTTCTATTATTTTAATTGATGCAAGAAAAGGAGTAATTGAGCAAACATACCGTCACTTTTTTATCAATAATTTATTGAGAGTAAAAGAGGTAATTGTTGCGATTAACAAAATGGATTTAGTTGATTATTCTGAAGAAGTTTTCAATAAAATCAAAGCCGATTTTCAGGCATTAAACGCAAAAAGTACATTCAAGGAACAAAACGTAAGTTACATTCCGTTAAGTGCAATTAATGGCGGAAATGTAGTAGATCAATCAAAAGATATGCCTTGGTATACTGGTCAAACCGTTTTGGAACATTTAGAAGGATTGCATTCTCATGATGTTTTTGAAACAGGAAAAGCACGTTTTCCGGTTCAAACCGTAATTCGTCCAAAGACAGAAGAATATCATGATTTTAGAGGATACGCAGGGAAATTATACGGAAACTCTATTAAAGTTGGAGATGCTGTCACGGTTCTTCCTTCTTTAACGGAATCAAAAGTATCTAAAATTCACTTTTTCGATAAACAATATGATGAAGCCGTTGCAGGATCTTCGATTACAATCGAATTAGAAAACGACATCAATGTTACAAGAGGAGATATGATTGTAAAATCATCAGAACTTCCAAAAATTGAAAAAGAAATAAACACAACAGTTTGTTGGATGGACAGTAAAAAGCTGGTTCCAGGAACAAAATATATCGTTCAGCACAATACAAACTCCGTTTTAGCAAAAGTAGAAAGTATCAAAAATACAATCTCAACTGACTATTCAGGAACAAAAGAAGCGTCACAATTAGCGATAAACGAAATTGGAGAAGTAAGCATTAAATTAAGTAAACCATTATATTTTGATGCCTACAACGATAATAAATCAAACGGCGCTTTTATCTTAATTGATACAGCAACGAACACAACAGCAGGAGTAGGATTCATTCGCTAGTTGATAGTTTATGGTTTTTAGTTGATAGTTATTCAGCTAATAAACCAACAACGAACAACTGACAACCAACAACTAAAGAGAAATGGAAAGTTTTAGAACAGAAATAGAAAATCCGATTGTTCAGAAAGAGATCATCGATTTAGAAAAAAAGATTCATTTATTCCGTGGAGGGAAAATTGATGATGAGCGTTTTCGTAGTCTTCGTTTAGCGCGTGGAATTTACGGGCAACGTCAGGAAGGCGTTCAAATGATTCGTATCAAATTGCCTTACGGTAAAGTTACGAGTGAACAATTAGTGCGTATTACTAAGGTTTCTGATGAATATTCTACAGGACGTTTGCACATTACAACACGTCAGGATATCCAGATTCACTACGTAAGTTTAGACAGAACTCCGGAACTTTGGGCAAATTTGGCTAAAGACGATATTACATTGCGTGAAGCGTGCGGAAATACTGTTAGAAATATTACCGGAAGCGAATTGGCTGGTGTCGATGTAAACGAACCTTTTGATGTTTCGCCTTATGCACACGGACTTTTTCAATATTTGTTAAGAAACCCAATTTGTCAGGAAATGGGACGTAAATTCAAAATTTCGTTCTCTTCTTCAGACGAAGATACAGCTTTGAGTTATTTACACGATTTAGGATTTATTCCGAAAATTAAAGACGGACAAAAAGGTTTTAAAATCATGTTTGGAGGAGGTTTAGGATCTCAACCAGCACATGCAGAATTGCTTTCGGAATTTGTTCCGGTTAACGAAATCATTCCAACAGCAGAAGGAATCATCCGTATTTTTGACCGATATGGTGAACGTGCAAAAAGAATGAAAGCGCGTATGAAATTCTTAATCAAAGAAATGGGAAGAGATGTTTTCCTTGATTTGGTTGAAAAAGAGAAAAAAGCAATCGCTTTTGAAACTTATGAAATTGATACAACTGCTTTTGAAGGTCCAATTCCGGAACCATTATTAGAAGTGCCACAAGTTACAATCGAAGATTCAAAAGCTTATGAAGCATGGAAAAAATCGAATGTAATTGCACAAAAGCAAGAAGGTTATTATGCTATTGGAATCAAAGTTTTATTAGGAGATTTTTATACCGATAAAGCTAGATTATTAGCAGATTTAATTAAAAATTACGCAGCAAATGAATTACGTTTTTCATTGCGTCAAAATATTGTAATACGTCACGTAAAAGAAGCTAATTTGCCTTTCTTTTATCAGGAATTGGCCAAACTTAACTTTGTTGATTTAGGGTATAATTCTACTGCAGATATTACAGCATGTCCGGGTACTGATACTTGTAATTTGGGGATTGCAAGTAGTACCGGAATTGCAGAAGAACTTGAAAAAGTTTTAAATGCAGAATATCCTCAATATTTAAACAATCAAGAAATTGAGATTAAAATTTCAGGTTGTATGAATGCTTGCGGACAACACAATATGTCGGCAATTGGATTTCAGGGAATGTCGATCAATTCAGGAAAATTAGTAGCTCCGGCTTTACAAGTTTTATTAGGCGGAGGAAGATTAGGAAACGGATCAGGACGTTTTGCTGATAAAGTAATTAAAATTCCAAGTCGTAGAGGACCAGATGCTTTGCGTACGATCTTAAATGATTTTAATGCGAATGCAAACGGAGAAAAATTCCTAAACTATTACGATCTGAAAGGAGAGAAATATTTCTATGAAATTTTAAAACCTTTCGCAGATGTAACCAATTTAACCGAAGCTGATTTCGTAGACTGGGGTAACGCAGATAACTACGTAAAAGCAGTTGGAGTTGGAGAATGTGCCGGAGTTGTGATCGATTTAGTAGCTACTTTATTATTAGAAGCAAAAGATAAATTGACTTTCGCTCAGGAATCATTCGACGAAGGAAAATGGTCAGATGCAATTTATCATGCTTATGCCGGATTTGTAAATGGAGCAAAAGCATTATTGCTTGCAGAAAATGAAAAAACTAATAATCACGCTGGAATTGTAGACTTATTTGATACTGTTTTTGTAACAACTTCTAAAATAGAATTGGCAACAACCTTTAGAGAATTAGTATATCAAATCAATCAAAATGAACCTTCAGAAGCATTTGCAAAAGCATATATTCAACAAGGAATTTCATTTTTTGATACAATAGAAAAATACAGAGCTCAAGAATTAGCAAATGCTTAATATTAAACCAAAAGTAACTTTAGTTGGCGCTGGTCCAGGCGATCCGGATTTGCTTACGCTAAAAGGTGTAAAAGCACTGGCTGAAGCAAATGTGGTTTTGTATGATGCATTGGCGAATGACGAAATATTAGCACACGCACCTAAAAATACCATCAAAATTTTTGTTGGAAAAAAGATAGGAAATCACGCTTACACACAAGATCAAATCAATCAGTTAATTGTAGATAATGCATTAACGTACGGAAATGTAGTGCGTTTAAAAGGTGGAGATCCTTTTATTTTTGGACGCGGAAGCGAAGAAATCGAGTTTGTAGAAAGCTTCGGAATTGAGACAATTGTAGTTCCGGGAATCTCTTCGGTAGTTGCAGTTCCTGCAAGTCAGGGAATTTCGATTACTAAAAGAGGTGTTTCAGAAAGTTTTTGGGCGATTACGGGAACAACTTCTGATAGAAAATTATCTTCAGATGTAGCTTTGGCAGCACAATCATCTGCAACTGTTGTTATTTTGATGGGAATGCACAAATTGCCTCAGATTATCGATTTGTTTCAAAAAGAAGATAAAGGAAATCTACCCGTTGCGATCATTCAAAACGGAACAACTTCTGATGAAAAAGTAGGAGTTGGAACGGTAGATTCGATTTTAGAAATTGTAAAAGAGCAACAATTAAGTTCACCGGCAATTATTGTTCTGGGAAACGTTGTTCGCGAAAGCAATAAACTAAAAGGATTTTATGAAGAATTTCTATCAAAAGAAATCACAAGATAACAAACAAAAATGTTCCGTCAGGAACAATTCATTGGTAGACAAAAAATGGTGTTCCCAATAAATAATGTTCCATTTGGAACATCTGAATGGTAAATCATCTAATTTTGTTTGGATGAAATTAAAATAAAATGGAACAGAATGAATTATATCCAATATTCTTAAAACTTCATAATCTGAATGTTTTGATTGTTGGTGGAGGAAATGTAGGATTAGAAAAATTGTCTTTTTTATTAAAGTCAAGTCCTAATGCAAATGTTGAGGTTGTAGCGCCAAATTTCCATTTAGAAATAAAGGTTTTGGCAGAAAAGCATCCTTCGATTACGTTAACAAAATCGAAGTTTAAAAAGAAAATGCTCAAAAAACGTCATATGGTAATCGCTTGTACCGATGATTTAAAAGTCAATAAAAAGGTATATGATTTATCCAGAAAGCGTTATTTGATTTGCAATATTGCAGATACGCCAGATTTGTGTGATTATTATTTAGGTGGAATCGTAACGAAAGGAAATGTAAAAATTGCGATTTCAACTAACGGAAAATCACCAACAACAGCCAAAAGATTGCGAGAGTTTTTTGAAGAAGTAATTCCTGAAGATATCAATCAAATGGTTGAAAACCTCAATGAATATCGAAAGACATTGAAAGGTAATTTTGAAGACAAGGTCAAAAAGATGAATGAGATTACGGCTTCATTGAAAAATAAAGAGTAAAAAATTTCGCAAAGAAATCAATGATAAAAATCATTGGCAATAGAAGAATTTATTCGTTTCTTTGTATTATTAAGAATGATTATAAACAACAACATAATGATTAAAACAGATATACTTATAATTGGAGCAGGACCAACGGGTTTATTTGCCGTTTTTGAGGCAGGATTATTAAAATTAAAATGTCATATATTAGATGCTTTACCACAAGCAGGAGGACAACTTTCGGAATTGTATCCAAAAAAACCTATTTATGATATTCCTGGTTTCCCAGAAGTTTTAGCAGGAGATTTAATTGATAACCTACAAGAGCAAATTAAACAATTTGAGCCAGGTTACACATTAGGAGAACGTGCTGAAACAATCGAAAAACAAGAAGACGGAAGTTTTATTGTAACCTCAAATAAAGGAACTAAATTTCACGCGCCAGTTATTGCTATCGCAGGAGGTTTAGGAAGTTTTGAGCCTCGTAAGCCACTTATTGAAGATATCGAGTTTTATGAAGATAAAGGAGTAAAATACTTCATCAAAAATCCGGAGAAATTCAGAGATAAAAGAGTTGTAATTGCCGGAGGAGGAGATTCAGCATTAGACTGGAGTATCTTCTTGGCAAATGTAGCTTCAGAAGTAACTTTAATTCACCGTAGAAATGAATTTAGAGGAGCTCTTGATTCAGTAGAAAAAGTACAGGAATTAAAAACTTCTGGAAAAATTAAATTAATTACACCTGCAGAAGTAATCGGAATCAATGGTGCTGAGCACGTTGAATCATTAGATATCGAAGAAAATGGTGCACACCGCAAAATCGAAACAGATTATTTTATTCCACTTTTCGGATTGACTCCAAAATTAGGTCCAATTGCAGACTGGGGATTAGAAATCGAGAAAAACGCTATTAAAGTAAACAACGCATTAGATTACCAAACTAACATTCCGGGAATCTTTGCTATTGGTGACGTTAATACATATCCTGGAAAATTAAAATTGATCCTTTGCGGTTTCCACGAAGCAACTTTAATGTGTCAGGCAGCTTACCAAATCATTAATCCGGGTAAAAAATACGTATTGAAATACACAACAGTTTCTGGTGTAGACGGTTTCGACGGAACTCGTAAAGAAGCTCCAAAAGCGGTTGTGAAAGCGATTATCTAAGACTCTAAGTTGCTAAGCGACTAAGATTCTAAGATTTTTATATATAAAGCTCAAACTATATTAATATAGTTTGAGCTTTTTTATTTCTATCTTTATTACGTAAACTAAAAAAAAGATATGCAAGATTGGTTTGAAGATTTATCTAAAGAAGAAAAAGAAGAAATTGAAACTGGACTCAAACAAGCAAAGAATCACGAATTTATAGATCATGAAGAAGTGATGGAAATATTCTCAAAATATAAACCAACTACTAAATAGGTTTTAAACTTAGTACCTTAGTCACTCAGAACCTCAGAACCTTTAAAAAAATGGCTTTCGACGAAAATAACGCACAAAGAATCCGAACATATCTCCAACACAAAGAGTCCGATTTTTTCGAAAAGAAAATGTTTGGCGGTATCGTATTTATGGTAGATAATAAATTGTGTTGCGGAACTCGTATTGACAAACAAATTGGAGAGAATCTTTTGTTATGCCGAATTGATGATAAAGCGTATGCAAAAGCAATAGAAAGAGACGATGTTTTACCAATGCCAAATGCAGAAAGACCAATGAAAAACTACATTTTTGTTACAGAAAATGGCTGGCAAAAAAGTCAGGATTTAGCATTTTGGTTAGAGCTTTGCTTAGAATTTAATCCGTTTGCAAAAGCAAGTAAGAAAAAATAATTGTTTAAGATCAAAAGCAAATTAAATGAAAAATTGCAGTTTTCTTTTATTGGGTTTATTTGTTTTTCTCCTTGGTTGTGATAAACCTAAAAGTGAAACAATTATCAAAAAGGATATAGAAGTTACCACCAATAAATGTCTGCCTCATTTAAATGATAATCCAAAACTTGAAAATAAAAAGATAGTTATTTATAGCGAGGAAGGGAATGATTCATTAATAATTTCTAAAAATGAATTAAATAAAATTGAAATACTATTTCCGGTATTCAAAGCAGAATTTCCTTCAAGTCCCAATGAATCATATGCAGGTAAACTATGGGAAAATTATATTAATCAAGACGGAAAAGAAAAATCCATAACCTTTAGTAGTGAAGCCGGCAGAGATAATTTTTGTTTAATATATGCGTATTATCTCAAGCAAAAAAATGGAGAAGGAAAATTCAAATCAGAAAGAGAAAAACTAATTCAATTGTATCGTGCAGTAAACGGACTTTACGAAGGTCTAAATTATAGCGGAACTTATTACGGACATCAACATAAAAGGCTAAATGCTTCTGCAGAATATTCTATTTATCAATTAACAAAAGGAAAAGAATATTTTGAAAAGAAGTATAATTTTCAAAAACAGAAAGATTTATATATCAAAACGTTGATTCAATATGTTTCGGATGAAGAAAGTCAAAATGTAGATTATCAAGAAGATCGCAGATATAATAAAAAAAGAGCAACTGAAAGAGCCGAAAAGCTTCAGGAGAAAATTAATATTTTAGAAAAATTAATTACAAATTATTTCTACTTAAATCAGGTTCAAAATTTTGAAATAGCCTATTATAAATAAAAGAAAATGTAATATTTGTTTGAAAATCTATCAAAACAAAAAATCAAAATTGAACTTTAAATAAGCTGAGAATAACGAATTTATAGATCGTGAAGAAGAAATGAAATTCTTCAAAAAGCATTAGCAAAACACAAATAAAATTTTAAACTTAGAAACTCAGAATCTTAGCAACTCAGAAACTTAAAAAAAACTTGCAATTGTTCAGGTTATGTCTTTACTTTGCAGTGTTCTTAAAATTACTGAAAGTTATCACGAAAGGCGGAGGGAAAGACCCAATGAAACCTTAGCAACCCTTTATCATAAAGAAGGTGCTACATTCTACTTTGTACTAATCATAGTATCTAAGATAGATAACACAAATACATAAAAGTATTTCTCAAAACACTTCCTGACAACTTACAATATAATTTTACCGAATTCACTTTGGTATTATGAGCGAATCATTGGCGCATTTTTGCCGTCAATCGTTCCCGCTTTTTGTTGCAATCTTTTGCTTTTTAAAGAAAAAAGCAAAAGGATTTCCACTTCAATCGGGGCTAATGAGCCAACAAAAGTGAATTCTTGGAATTAATGTGAATCAAAATCGTATTAAAACCGACAGGTTTTTAAAGCGAAAATTATAATTAAATAAAAACTTAGCAACTTAGAACCTTAGTGTCTTAGTTGCTAAAAGCCAAAAGATATGTCAATAACAATTCAGGAAGCAATAAAAAAAAATATCCTAATCCTTGATGGAGCAATGGGAACAATGTTGCAGCGCTATAATTTCTCCGAAGAAGATTTTCGTGGAGAGCGTTTCAAAGATTTCCCGCATCCATTAAAAGGAAACAACGATTTACTATCCATAACACAACCACAAGCAATTCGCGATGTCCACGCCGCTTATTATGAAGCGGGTGCAGACATCGTAGAAACCAACACATTTTCAGGAACCACAATTGGTATGGCCGATTATTTCCTGGAAGAATTGGTTTATGAACTAAACTACGAATCGGCTAAAATCGCAAGAGAAGTGGCCGATGAATTTACAGCCAAAAATCCAGACAAACCACGTTTTGTAGCCGGTTCAATTGGTCCAACAAACCGTACAGCAAGTATGTCACCAGATGTAAACGATCCGGGTTACAGAGCCGTAACATTTGACGATTTACGAATTGCGTACAAACAACAAGTAGAAGCCTTAATGGATGGAGGTTGCGATTTACTTTTGGTAGAAACAATCTTTGATACTTTAAACGCAAAAGCAGCACTTTTTGCAATTGAAGAAGTAAAAGACGAACGTAATCTTGATATTCCAATTATGGTTTCAGGAACGATTACAGATGCTTCAGGAAGAACACTTTCTGGGCAAACGGTTGAAGCGTTTTTGATTTCAGTATCACATATTCCATTATTGAGTGTAGGATTCAATTGTGCTCTTGGAGCCGATTTGTTGAAACCGTATTTAAAAACATTAGCACAACATACAAGTTTTAATGTTTCGGCACATCCAAATGCAGGATTACCAAATGCATTCGGGCAATACGATGAAACACCAGAACAAACTCAGGCACTCATCAAAGAATATTTAGATGATAATTTAATCAATATAATTGGCGGTTGTTGCGGAACAACTCCGGATCACATCAGATTAATTGCTGAAGTTGCGAAGGATTATAAGCCACGAGTTGCACCGGTTTTTGCTTAATTTCTTTAGTAGTTTTTCAATAAGTATGAAGAAGATTTTGCTTTTGATTAGTTTAATATTTGTAAGCTGTAATTATACGACTAATACAGTTTTTCAGAAAAAAATTAAATGTGAAGATTGTTTAGTTACCAAAGAAGAAACAGCTGTTGGAATTGCGGAACCTATTTTATTTGAATCATATGGTAAAGATCAAATAGAAGACCAAAGACCTTATACAGTAACAATAGAAAATGATTCTATTTGGCATATTGAAGGCGCTTTTAATAAAATTGGTTTTGGAGGTGTGTTTGATATTAAAATTTCAGCAAAAAACGGTAAAGTTCTTTATATGATGCATGGGAAATAATTTAAAACGCAAGCTCTTCAAAAAGTTCCGGAGGAACGAAATATAAATAGGTTCAAAGTTTTAAGAATTTATTTTTAAAACGATTAAAAAATGAAGCAATTGAAAATAATAATAGTTGTGTTTGTGCTTTTTGGGTTATTTGGTTTCAGTAGAAAACCTTCAATAGTATTCAGACAAGAAATACCCACCGATTTTTATTTTGTGATTGAAGATGGAGGAAATGATTATTATAATTCTCAGAATAATAATTTTCATAGAAAATATATAAGAGGGGAAAAAATAGTAAAAGTAAAGTTAACAAAGGAAGAAAAGGAGAAAATATATTCGCTCATTTTGAAATGCAATTTTTTAAAAATGCCAACAAAATTTGAACCAAATGACAAGAACAATATTGTAATCACAGATCCTGGTTTTTTGCAAAGTATATTAATTAAGGCAAATGGAAAAAATAAACTTGTGAGTTATAATACAGGTTTTACTAGCGATAAGAATGATAAAAACGCAAAACCTTTTTTAGATCTATATAATATGATTTGGGGAATTTTACATAAAAAAGAGGGAATAAAAAAAATGCCGAAGTCGGACTATTTTTATGAATGATTTTAAAAAATTCCATTGAAAAATAAAAATGACAGAAAATAAAGGAGATATAGATAAAATCAAGGGGCTTATAGGAATAACTTTTATTGGACTAATATTTTTGTCTGTCTTTTTTTCAAATAAAAAAGGCGATGAATATAATGAATACAAGAAGACTTTTAAAGGAGAAACAATTGCACTGGCAACTAGAATTAAACATGCAGGTAAAACTAGTTCTTTGAGATATTATTTTTATACAGATAAAAAAGTTTTATCTGAAGTTTCCAGTAGAGATTATGATCTTGTAGACAAGTTTTATAAAGTAAAATATGATTTGAATAATCCAGATGAAAACTATATTGTTTTAGAAGAAGAATTAAAACCCGATTCAATTACATTGGTTAAAGCAGGGTTTACCAAAACTAAATATTATTTCTATGATGCAGGTGTAACTTGTAAATATATAGAGTACTCAAAGTGGAAATAGTGAATTAATGGTTTTTAAAATCTTTTAGATAATTGTAATCATTGAAAGTAAAATGATAAAAGAAGACGTTAGAATAATTCATAAAACGAATTGGATAAAAGTAATCGTCTTTTTTGTACTGGTTGGTTCATTTGTATATGCAATGTATTATAATGATAAAGAACAGGGTGATTATATAAAATCTTTTAAAGGAGAAACTATAGGATTGCTAACTCGGGAAAGAGATCATGATGAGCACGGATATACATTACAATATTATTTTTATCTGGATAAAAAAATTAGATCGGTAATTTATGTTAAGGAATATGACAAGGGAATTTTAAGTAAGTTTTTTAAAGTAAAATACGATTTAAATAAGCCTGAAGAAAACTATATTATTTTAGAAGAAGAATTAGAGCCTGATTCAATTTCATTAGTTAGAGCAGGGTTTACCAAAACTAAATATTATATATATGATGCAGGTGTAACTTGTAAATATATAGAAAAGACAAAATGGAAATAAATGTTCCGTAGGAACAAGAGATAGGTAGCAAAAGGGAAATTGTTTCAAAAACGATAATTGAAATCGTGAAGAATATAAAGTGGTTTTGAAACCAAAATTTGCGTGAGGGATAGAAGCGGCTAGCCCACAGCCTGACGAAGGAAGTGCGAGGACTATGAACGGATAGCCCGATTCGCCGCGGCGAAACACGCCCAAAGTAAGATTAAAAATAGTAAAGTGAGATTGCTTCGTCCCTCGCAAAGACAAGCAAAACGTTGAAATAAAAGTTCCAGAGGAACGAAATATATTGTAGCAATGGAATTTATTCCGTTGAAAATTGAAAAAAAGAAATGGCAGAAAATAGAAGAGACCTTGTATTAGCAGGATTAGAACCGTTGATTATTACGCCAACTAGTGTTTTTGTAAACATTGGAGAACGTACGAATGTAACGGGTTCAAGAAAATTCCTTCGCTTAATCAAGGAAGAGAAGTATGACGAGGCACTTGATATTGCAAGACAACAGGTAGAAGGAGGAGCGCAAATCATCGATATTAATATGGATGAGGGAATGCTTGATGGAGTTCAGGCAATGACTAAATTTTTGAATTTAATTGCATCAGAACCAGACATTTCGAGAGTACCGATTATGATCGACAGTTCGAAATGGGAAATCATTGAAGCAGGTTTAAAAGTAGTACAAGGAAAAAGTGTTGTAAACTCGATTTCGTTGAAAGAAGGTGAAGAAGCCTTTATTCATCATGCTAAATTAATCAAACGATACGGAGCTGCGGCTATTATTATGGCTTTTGACGAAGTTGGTCAGGCGGATAATTACGATCGTAGGGTTGAAATCTGTCAGCGTTCGTATGATATTTTGGTTAATAAAGTTGGTTTTCCTCCACAGGATATTATTTTCGATTTGAATATTTTCCCAGTTGCAACCGGAATGGAAGAACATCGCTTGAATGCTTTGGACTTTTTTAGAGGTACAAAATGGGTTCGCGATAACTTGCCTCATGCACATATTAGTGGTGGTGTGAGTAACGTTTCGTTCTCTTTTAGAGGAAATGATACGGTTCGTGAAGCGATGCACTCGGTGTTTTTATACCACGCGATCAAAAACGGAATGACAATGGGAATCGTAAATCCGGAAATGCTTTCTATTTATGATGATATTCCAAAAGATTTATTAGAACACGTTGAAGACGTAATTCTTGACAGACGTGATGATGCAACAGAAAGACTTTTGGATTTTGCCGAAAATGTAAAAGGCGAAGTAAAAAGTGATGAAAAAGCGATTCAGGAATGGCGTTTAGGAACGGTTCAGGAGCGTATTACGCATTCATTGGTAAAAGGAGTTGATGCTTTTATTGAAGAAGATGTTGAAGAAGCTCGTCTTGCAGCTGTAAAACCGATTGAAGTTATCGAAATCAATTTGATGACGGGAATGAATGTCGTTGGAGATTTATTCGGAAGTGGAAAAATGTTCTTGCCTCAGGTAGTAAAATCGGCACGTGTAATGAAAAAAGCCGTTGCATATTTGTTACCTTATATAGAAGCAAGTAAACAAGCGGGAGACAAACAAGGAAACGGAAAAATATTGATGGCAACCGTAAAAGGTGACGTGCATGATATTGGTAAAAACATTGTTTCGGTGGTTTTGGCGTGTAACAATTACGAGATTGTAGATCTTGGTGTTATGGTGCCTCCGGAAAAAATTATTGCTGCGGCGATTGAACACAATGTAGACATTATTGGTTTAAGCGGATTAATCACGCCTTCGCTTGACGAAATGGTTTATTTGGCCAAAGAATTAGACAAACAAGGAATTAAAATCCCGATTATGATTGGTGGAGCAACGACTTCGCGTGCGCATACGGCCGTGAAAATCGCTCCCCAATATAGAGAAACTGTAATTCACGTAAACGATGCTTCGAGAGCTGTAACCGTTGCAGGAAATCTGTTAGATCATAACCGAAAAATATATGCGGCGGATATTCGTGCAGAATACGATTCTTTTAGAGAAACATTTTTAAATCGTTCAAGAGATAAAAACTTCTTGTCGATTGAAGATGCCCGAAGAAATAAATTTCCGTTAGATTGGTCTGAATATACTCCAACAAAACCAAAAGTAATTGGGAAACAAATTGTTGAAGTTGAATTGGATGTTTTGGTTCCATATATTGACTGGACGCCATTTTTTCAGACTTGGGAATTGTACGGAAAATATCCTGCAATTTTAACGGATGAGGTTGTGGGTAAAGAAGCGACTTCGGTTTTTGCAGATGCTCAGGCAATGTTGAAAGTGATTTTGGCAGAGAAAAAGCTAAAAGCAAAAGGTATTTACGGAATTTTCCCTGCGAATCAGGTTGATGATGACGATATTGAATTGCGTGATGAAAACGGAAAAGTTTTAGAGAAATTCTTAACGCTTCGTCAGCAATCACAAAAAACAAAAGGTGCACCAAACATCGCTTTGGCAGATTTTATTTTGCCAAAAGAAAGCGGAATAGAGGATTATATGGGAGCTTTTTGTGTAACTACAGGTTTTGGTGTAGATGAATGGGCGGCTGAATTTGAAAAAGATCTTGACGATTATAATTCGATCATGGTTAAAGCGCTTGCAGATCGTTTTGCGGAGGCTTTCGCCGAATATCTTCACGAAAAAGTTCGTAAAGATTTCTGGGGTTATGATATAGAAGAATCTTTAACAAACGAAGAATTGATTAAAGAAAATTATAAAGGAATTCGTCCTGCGCCAGGATATCCAGCTTGTCCGGATCACCTAGAAAAACCAACAATTTGGAAGCTCTTAAATGTATCCGAAGAAATTGGAGTAACCTTGACGGAAAGTATGGCGATGTGGCCAGCTTCATCGGTTTCAGGATATTACTTTGGAAATCCAAAAAGTAGGTATTTCGGACTTGGAAAAATAAAAGAAGATCAGGTTGTAGATTACGCCAAACGACGCAATGTACCAACAGATTACGCAATGAAATGGTTAAACCCTAATATCGCAGATTAATTTGGTTGATGGTTGATGGTTTTTGGTTGATAGATTTGAACTCAAGCACCATCAACCAACAATTATTAAGGAACAACTAAAATGGAATACAGTGAATTGGGAGTTTGGATGGAAGCTAGAAAATTAGTGAATTTACTATATGAGTCATCTAAATTATTTCCCAAAGAAGAATTATTTGGCTTGACGAATCAAATGAGAAGAGCAGCAATATCAATTCCTTCAAATATAGCGGAAGGTTGCGGACGTCAAACATCTAAAGATACGATACATTTTCTTCATATTTCAAGAGGATCATTATATGAATTAGAAACACAATATTATTTAGCACTTGATCAAAATTACATAGATAAAAATAATTTCAATATTGCTTTTGAACAGATTCAAACATGTAAAAAACTATTGAATGGGTTTATTAACTATTATAAAAAATTAATATAGTGGACGGTTGTTATTTTCATCTGCAAAATAAACCATCAACCATCAACAAAAAACTATCAACTATAAAGAATGAAAGTAACAGAACATATAGAAAACGCCAAAGGAAATACATTATTCTCATTTGAACTTATTCCGCCTCAAAAAGGGAAAAGTATTCAGGAATTATACGATAATATTGATCCTTTAATGGAGTTTAAACCACCTTTTATTGATGTAACTACTTCGCGTGAAGAGTATATTTATATTGATAAAGGCAACGGACTTTTAGACAAAAAATTGACTCGTATGCGTCCGGGAACGCTTGGAATTTGCGCTTCTATAAAACATAAATACAATGTTGATACTGTACCACATTTGCTTTGTGGCGGTTTCACACAGGAAGAAACAGAATACATGCTTGTAGATTGTCAGTATTTGGGAATCAATAATGTAATGGCGCTTCGTGGCGATGCAATGAAAGACGAACAATCTTTTGTGCCAAAAGTTGGCGGTAACAAGTTTGCTATTGATTTGGTTCGACAAATCAACGATTTAAATTGTGGTAAATATCTACATGAAGTGATGGATGCCGATAACAAAGCTGATTTTTGTATTGGCGTTGCCGGTTATCCGGAGAAACATTTAGAATCTCCATCTTTACAATCAGACTTAAAAAGACTGAAAGAAAAAGTAGATGCCGGAGCAGATTATGTTGTTACACAAATGTTTTTTGACAATGCTAAATATTTTAAATTTGTAGAAAAAGCAAGAGAAATGGGAATCACAATTCCTATTATTCCGGGAATTAAACCAATTGCAGTTCAAAGACATTTGCAAATTTTACCACAAATCTTCCGAATTGATTTACCAGAAGATTTAATCGATGCAGTAGATAAATGCAAGAATAATGCAGAAATCAAACAAGTAGGAATCGAATGGGCAATTCAGCAATCATTGGAATTAAAAGCTGCAGGAGTTCCGGTTTTACATTATTATTCAATGGGGAAATCTGAGAATATTCGCCAAATCGCAAGTCAGATTTTTTAATGTCTTTGCGAGGAACGAAGCAATCTCATGCCGCATATCTTTAGTGATTATAAAAGTGTGGTTGCTTCGTTCCTCACAATGACAAAGCAGCTTGAAATTTAATTATAACGATTATGAAACAAGAAGAATTACAAGCAATAGCTTCTCAATTAAAGCATCCAACTGGAGAAAAAGGAATAGAAATGGCAAATATGATGCATGAAACAAACATCAATATGACGCGCCACTCGATTCAGAATCTACATATAACTGAAGGAAATACAATTCTGGAATTAGGTCACGGAAATGCAGGTCATGTCGATTTTATATTCGAACAAGCTGATAATCTGAAATATTACGGACTTGAAATGTCTGAATTGATGTTTCAGGAAGCACGCCAGATCAACAGGAATTTTGTCTCTCAGAAACAAGCTTTTTTTTCACTTTACGATGGAAATCTAATTCCGTTTTCAGACCATTCTTTCGATAAAATATTTACTGTAAATACAATCTATTTTTGGCAGGAACCTGATAAATTGCTTTCAGAAATTTATAGAGTTTTACAGCCAAAAGGAATTTTCTGTATCACTTTTGCCGAAGAAAGTTTTATGAAGCAACTTCCTTTTACTCAATTTGAATTTGAACTTTACAGCACTGAAAAAGCTAAAAAACTGATTGAGAACACTGCTTTCAAAATCATAAATACGGAAACTTTAACCGAAAAAGTAAAAAGCAAAACAGGAGAATTGGTCGACAGAGCTTTTACTACTTTGGTTTTGGAAAAATAATGACATAAACTTTTTATTTTGTACCGTTAGGTACTAAATATTGGTAGACAGTGAAGTCGGAAATGTGTTGGCGTGCCGTAGGTACGCAATAGATATCGGTTTGTTGCGTACCTACGGCACGCTAAATCTATTCTAATTTATAATTTCTACCGACATTTAATGCCTAACGGCACAGTTAATTCGCATAAATTAAAAAATAATTTTAATACTCAATTTTTGAGTAATTTAATTGATTTTTATTTTCACATTTCTATTCCCAAATTGTAATACGATTAAATTATGGAGGTTAAAAAAATCAATTTTCTAAAAAGCTACAGCAGTGTATTGTTGCTTTTGGGCGGTATTACACTCGGCAGTATTTTTGGGTTAGTTTTTAAAGAAAAAGTTGCTGTCATAAAACCTATTGGAGATATATTCTTAAACTTGCTTTTCACGGCAATTATTCCGCTTGTTTTCTTTACAATAACGTCCTCTATCGCCAATCTGGAAAAAACAGAAAAGCTGGGAAGATTATTTGTTATAATGATTGCCGTTTTTTTAGGAACACTTCTTATTTCGGCTATTGTTATGATTATCGCCGTTTCTCTTTTTCCTATTCATGAGAACATTATAATTACTAAAATTCCGCTTGAGAATATTAAATCCGGAAGTGTTGGTGATCAAATAGCGCAATTGCTTACGACAAATGATTTTTATGAATTGTTGTCTCGAAAAAGTATGTTGGCACTTATTATCTTTTCTTTTTTAATAGGATTTGCAACTTTGCAGTCAGGAGAAAAAGGAAATGCTTTCAAAAGTTTTCTGGACTCCGGAAACGAAGTTATGAAACAGCTTTTGACTATGATTATGAAATTAGCGCCAATAGGTTTAGGAGCTTATTTCGCTTATCAGGTTAGTTATTACGGTCCGCAATTATTTGGAGTTTACGCAAAACCATTAGGAGTTTATTATGCAGCTTGTGTGTTTTATTTCTTTGTGTTTTTTAGTTTATATGCTTTATTGGCTGGAGGAAAAAGAGCTTTTGTAGTTTTTTGGAGCAATAATATCACGCCTTCATTAACGGCAATTGGAACTTGCAGCAGTATTGCAACGATTCCGGCAAATTTGGTCGCAGCCGAAAAAATGGGAATCCCAAAACATGTTCGGAATTTAGTTATTCCGCTTGGAGCACCTTTGCATAAAGACGGATCTAGTATGTCGTCGATCTTAAAAATAACTTTTCTTTTTGCCATGTTTGGAAAAGATTTTACTTCACCGTCAACCATACTTTTGGCATTAGGAATTACGATAATCGTATCAATTGTCGAAGGCGGAATCCCAAACGGAGGTTATATAGGAGAAGTTTTAGCCATTACCGTTTATGGTTTACCAATGGAACAAGCTTTGCCGGTTGCCATGATTCTAGGAACTCTTGTTGATCCAATCGCAACTTTATTAAATGCGAATGGCGATGTGATTTGTTCTATGATGGTCTCGCGATTCTCTGAAAAAACAAAGTGGTAAACTAGCTTTAGATAATAAAATCCAATCAAATTTATATAATATTAGTGTTAATCCGCTTAATCTGCATGATCTGTGGGCTTTTCTCGCAGTCACTTTGATTAAGCATATAAAATTTATTTAAAATGAATGCAGTACTTCAGCATGATCTAGATGATATCGAAAATATTCTTAATCAGGCAAAACAACAAGGAATTGACTTTTTGAATAATCTTGAAAACATTCCAACTTCTAAAAAAGAGTCAATTGATCCAACAAGAGATTTAAATGAATCAGGTTTAGGATCATTAGCAACTTTAGAAGAATTTAAAGAACGATTAGCGCCTTTGATGGTTGCTTCTCCAGGACCAAGATATTTAGGTTTTGTAACCGGAGGATCAACACCGGCTTCTCTTGCAGGAGATTGGTTATCTTCGGTTTATGATCAAAATACACAATCTATAAAAGCACAAGGAGGAAATTCGGCATTAATAGAATTTGAAACAATCCATTTATTATTACAATTATTAAGATTGCCAGATTCTTTTTTGGGCGGATTTGTAACTGGCGCAACAATGTCTAATTTTACCTGTTTGGGAGTTGCAAGACAATGGTTCGGGAATCAATTAGGGAAAGATTTTGCCAAAAACGGAATTTCTGAAACCATAAATATTCTGACTGCAACACCACATTCTTCTTCTGTAAAAACGTTGGCAATGTTAGGCATCGGAAGTAATAACTATACCACAATCAAAACTGTTGAAGGCAATCGAGAATCTATAGATATAATTGATTTAGAAGAAAACATTAAAAAGTTAAACGGAAAACCTTTTGTATTGATTTCGAGTGCAGGAACGGTAAATACGGCTGATTTTGATGATTTTAAAGCTATTTCAAAACTAAAAGAAAAATACAAATTCTGGTGGCATATCGACGCTGCTTTTGGTGGATTTGCTGCTGTTTCAGAAAAATACAAACATCTTGTTGAAGGTTGGGAAGGAGCAGACAGTATTACCATTGATTGTCATAAATGGCTAAATGTTCCTTATGAAAGTGCTTTTTATTTGATTAAAAAAGAACATGCAAGTTTACAGATTGAGACTTTTCAGAATTCGAATGCACCTTATTTAGGCAATCCGTTAGAAAATTTTAATTACCTGAATGTATTACCAGAAAACTCACGTCGTTTGCGTGCATTGCCAGTTTGGTTTTCTTTATTAGCTTATGGAAAAGAAGGTTTTCAGGACATTATAGAAAATAGTGCGCACTTGGCTTTGCACTTTGGAAACGAACTTATCGAAAATGGAAATTTTGAACTTCTGGCGCCAATTCGATTGAATAATGTTTGCTTTACTTTAAAAGGAAATCATAATCAGGAAAAAGTAAGTGAGTTTTTGACTCGTTTAAATGATAGAGGAAAAGTATTTATGACGCCAACAGTATATCAAAATCGCAAAGGAATTCGAGCGTCTTTTGTGAATTGGCGCACAACAGAAAATGACGTTAAAATCATAATGGAAGAATTAAAAGAAACAATCTTGGATCTGGAAATATAATATAATCTACAATTTTTTTAAAGCCCGCTTATTTGATAAGCGGGCTTTTTTTATGGGTGAATTTTAGTTTTCATTAAAATTACTCTTAAATTTTTTAACTTTTAGGATGGTTTATTTTAAGCAAATCTTAATTTAAATTTAATTATTTGTTAAGGATGTATATATTTTTTATTGATTCTTCGATTTAAAAGTTAATTATAATTTTTATTTAGAATAATTAAAAATAACTTGGAAAAACTCTTTCGAGAGCCTAATTTTGTTGCTAATTTAATTTTCAAATCAAAACTTAAATCATGCACATAAGTAGATTATTGCTCTTGATTACCATTTTTTTTACTTCACTTCAAGGGTATTCGCAAAAAAACAAAGTAAACTTAACCGGGGTTATTGTAACTAATCTAGGAAAACCCGCTGAAGGAGTTTCGGTAGCACTAAAAGGAACGCAATACGCAACTTTGACAAACTCAAAAGGAGAATATAAAATCAGTGCCGATGCAGGTAATTATATTTTGTCTGTTACTCATGTTGGTTACAAGACGACAGAAATGGCAATTTATTTAAAACAAGACGGAAAATCTACTCAGAATATTACAATGGAAGAAGATATGGCCGCTTTAAGCGAAGTTGCTGTAACAGGAAAATCTAAAGTACAACGAGCACGTGAACAGGCGTATAATATTACGGCAATCGATCTGAGAAAGACATACAATACTTCTGCTGATTTAAATCAGGTTTTGAATAAAACTACAGGAGTTCGTATTCGTGAATATGGAGGTTTAGGATCTGCTTTTAACTTTTCTCTGAACGGGTTTTCAGGAAATCAAGTGAAATTTTTTCTGGACGGAGTTCCAATGGATAGTTATGGTTCTGCGCTTACGCTGAATAATATTCCCGTAAATATGGCCGAAAGAATTGATGTTTACAAAGGAGTTGTTCCTATAGAATTAGGTGCAGATGCTTTGGGCGGTGCGGTTAATATTGTTACTAATAAAAATGTAAGCCGTTATGTTGACGCTTCTTACAGTTATGGTTCGTTTAATACGAACAGAGCTGCTGTTAATACCAGATTTTCTGGCAGAGACGGTTTTATTGCGAATATAAACGCGTTTGCAAATTACTCAGACAACGATTATAAAGTAGATGTAAGTGTTGTCGATAAAAACACATCAAAGTTTTTGCCTGAACAAAAATACAAGCACTTTCACGATGGCTATAAATCAGGAACGATAATGGCTGAAGCAGGTTTTAAGAACAAAAGCTTTGCTGATTATTTGCTTGTTGGTTTTACTATGGCCGGAAATAAAAAAGAAATTCAACAAGGCAGAACAATGCAAAGAGTAGTTGGACAAGCTTTTACAGATAGCGAAAGTTTTATTACTTCATTAAAATTTAAAAAAAGCGACCTTTTTACTAAAGGATTAACATTGAACATTAATAGTACTTATGCTTTAGTAAATAATCGTTCAGTAGATACGTCTTCAAGAGTTTATGACTGGACAGGAAATTATGTGTACAGACAATTTGCAGGAGCGAATGATAAAGGCGAATTAGGGAACAAAACGATCTATGTTTATGATGAGGCGAATGCGCAGGTGACAACAAATTTAAAATATCAGCTTAATGAGCAACATTCGATCGCTGTAAATTATTCTTATCTGGGATATAAACGAAAAGCAACCGATGAATATTTGAAAGTAGTAGAACTTGGAGAACCAACTATTGATAAAAACATTTTAGGATTAGGCTATAATTTTAGTGGTTTAGACAATAGATTGGCGATTTCAGGATTTGGAAAAATGTTTGATCTCTCTACCAAAATGATTTCTAATACTATCAGTCAATCTACTTCGTCAACGAATTATGGTTATGGAGCTACGGCAGCGTATCATTTGACAGATAAATTTCAGATAAAAGGATCTTACGAACACACTTATCGTTTGCCATCGGCTACAGAAATGCTTGGAGACGGTTTAACAATAAACAGCAACATAGGATTAAAACCGGAAAGTAGCGATAATGCAAATTTAGGATTGGCATTTATTACTCAAAGAAATAAAAATCAGTTTGCTGCAGAGACAAGTTTGATTTACAGAGAAGCCAAAGATTTTATCCGCGAAAAGCAAGATGGAGATAAAACTGTTTTTGAAAATCTTCAAAACGTACAAATAACTGGTATTGATGGAGTTCTTAAATATGGATTTAAAGATTTACTGACTTTTGAAGTAAACGGAACTTATCAAAAAAGTCTCAATAAAAACAAATACAAAACAGGAACTACGAGTCCGGATGCATTGTATGATGCGCAATTGCCAAACGTTCCAATTTTCTACGGAAATGCTGATTTGACTTTTAATTTCAAAAATATCAAATATAAGGATGACAGACTTTCTCTAAATGTAAGTGCAAATTATATAGATGCTTTTTACCTGACCTGGCCGGTTTTAGGAAGTTTAGATACTAAAAAATCAATTCCGGAGCAATTCACTCAAAATGCAATGGTTGCGTATTCTTTTTTGAACGGAAAATACAATCTGGCTTTTGAATGCCGAAATATTACAGATGTAAAAGTGTACGATTATTTCAAAGTTCAAAAACCCGGACGTGCATTTTCAGTAAAGTTCAGATACTTTCTTCAGTAATTCAATTTTAATAATAACCCTTAATAATTATAATCATGTTTGTAAACAAATTCGCAAAATGCTTTGCATTGGCTTTTCTGTCCTTAACTATTTTTTCATGCAGCAGTGATGATGCACCAAAAGACGATACGCCAGCTGTAAATGGTACTAAATATGTTGCCTCTTATTGGTTGGCAGATTATACGCAGTATATATTAGATTTTACTTCTACAGATCAATTAATGACTGGAGAAATTAGTGCAAAAGGAGTAGGAATTGAACAAGACGGAAGTTGTTTTCCTGCAAATAATACATTTTTTGCATTAAGCACAAATGACGAAGGATCAGTTTCATTTCACCTTAATACTACCGGAAAATTAGTAGCCGGAGATAAACTTGCTTTCGAATCATCTTATGCTGTTGGTTATACAGATGATAAAAAAATGATCAATATTGGTGCAACCTGGGATGGTAGTTCATCAGATTATGAATTGATGATTTACAATCCAACAACGGTTTCTATTGATGGAAGAAAATTCAATGATTTTACAGTTTCTCCAGAGAATAAAAAAGTATTATACTGGCCAACCGGAGCTGCAGTTTCCGGAGATAAACTTTTTGTACCGGTTTATATTAAAGATGTTTCTGATGGAACAAACAAAGTATTGTCATCTGATGCTATTGTAAGAGTTTACAAATATCCATCTTTAGAATATGTAACGACAATAAAAGATACGAGAACAACCGCTATCGGAATGTATTATACTAATACAGGAATTGTACAAACGGAGTCAGGAGATATTTATACATTCTCTTCTAATGCTCGTGCTGGTGGATATCCTGTTAAAACTGTTACTTCGGGTGTTTTACGTATTAAAAAAGGAGATGCAAAATTTGATCCAGGTTACTTCTTTGACCTTGAAGCAAGTACTTTAAAAGGAAAAGTTTTGGCTGCATATCCGTTAGGAGGAGAAAAAGTTTTTATCTCTTATATTCCTAATGATGTAGATGCTGTAAATGCAGTATATAGTTTCCTGAATACAAAAACAATTTTTAAATCTGCAATTCTTGATTTATCAGCTAAAACAATTGTAGCTGTTACAGGATTACCTGATCACGGAGGAGATGAATTCTTTGGATTAAGCAGTATGTTTGTTGAAAACGGAAAAGCGTACAAAAGTTTCGTAACAGGCGATCAGGCTCGTGTATATCAAATAGATATTGCAACGGGAACTGCAAAAGCCGGAGCACTTATCAAAGAAGGTCTTTATTTGCCAGCGATTGGTAAATTGACTTACTAAATTAATTTTTTATAATTGGCTTGAGGTATTATTTCGGTAATCCTCAGGCCATTTTATGTATTACTTAAAAGCATTATTCTTTTCAAATTATACTTCGATGAATATTTTTAAAAGCCGTTCCAGTAAACCACCCAATAAAGGAAAATCACGTTTTAGTAAAATCAATGCCTGGCTGCATTTGTGGCTTGGATTGGGTTCCGGAATAATTGTGTTTATTATGGCAATTACAGGTTGCATTTTGGTTTTTGAACACGAAATAAAACAGTTGACATCACCTTGGTTAAATGTTGAAGCTCAAAGTCCGGAGAAATTATTACCGCCTTCTCAAATTTATGCTGCTGTTCATAAAGTTTTACCCAATAAAGAAATTCATGGCGTTTGGTATAATGGTTTAGATAAATCAGTTAAAGTCGATATAGAATCGGATTCGCTGATTTATGTAAATCCTTATAACGGTAAAATCACCGGAATGGTAGATCATGAAGACTTTTTTCATATTGTCGATGAAGGACATCGTAATCTTTGGCTGGATCGAGAAATTGGATCGCAAATAACAGCTTGGGCAACGTTTATTTTCTTCTTTTTGCTTATAAGCGGACTTATACTTTGGTTTCCGAAAAAATGGAATAAAACAACCCGAAATAGTAGTTTTAAAATTAAATGGGATGCCAAATTCAAACGCCTCAATTATGATTTACATAACGTTATGGGATTTTACGCGCTCATTTTGGCGGTGCTTATTTCCTTTACAGGATTATTAATGAGTTTTCACTGGCTTCGCGAAAGTACGTATTGGATCAGCGGAGGTTGGGCAGATGAAAAGGATAAAAAAGAACAAGTTGTTTCTGTTAAAAAAGACACTTTATCCAAACAACAAATAGATAAGTTGGCTGCCGCCGATTTTATTTGGAAGAAAGTGAGAACAGAAATTGCTAAAGAAAACAAAGAAGCTGTAATAATTCATTTTCCAGATGATCCAAAAGAAGATTTTTATGCCTGCACAGATATGCACAAAGGCATTTGGAGAGATTTATATTTTGATTCTAAAACGCTTGAATTACTTCCAAATTCTCAAAAATACATCAACAACGAACGTTTTTCAGATTGGTTAATGCGCTCTAATTATAGCCTTCATATTGGCGCAATAGGAGGAATTTCGACCAAGATTATATATTTCACCGCCAGTTTAATATGCGCGAGTTTACCCATTACAGGATTTTATATTTGGTGGGGAAGAAAGAAAAAACAGAAACCAAAAGCTTAATGCTTATTTGATTTTCAGTACTTTTTGTTAGTTAGTTTCTAAAGTCTTTTGTGAGAAGTAATATTCTTCAAAAGACTTTTTCTTGTTTAAGATTACAGGATAATAATTGTCAGACTGAGCGAAGTCGAAGTCCCGCAACGTGATTCAGCATACGGGACTTCGACTTCGCTCAGTCTGACAAAACTGTGCTTAAATGCCAATCGTATAAAATAAAAAATCAGCATTAATCCGTTTAAACCAGTATCATCCGCGTGCCATTCTCAGCAATCGTTTAATTTATATATAAAAATAAAAAGAGCCTGCTAACTACAAACAGGCTCTTTCATTCAAAAAAAAAACAAAAACAAGGAAACCAAAGATTCAAAATATTATATCCTATAGGTAAAGGCTATTGTTGCAATGCGGTTATCAAGATCATATCTTTTATTGATGCTTGTTTGAGCGATAACCGAATTAATGTGAAAATTATTTGTGTTGAAAATATCAGTAATATTCAATTTGATATTTCCTTTATTAGACAAAACCTGTTTCGAAATTCCGATACTAAAATCGAAGAAAGCATCTCTTTCATAAATGCCAAGATTAGATTTTGACTGATATTGTGCGTTTGCTTCGGCTTTCCAGCTTTCAGTTATCGTAAAAGAGTTTTGCACGCTTAAATTCAAAGTAACAATTGGGTCGATTTTGTCTGTATTTACGACATTCCCCATAAATTTATTTTCGAAAATATTGAAAAGCGTATTTACAGACCACCATTTATAAATTTCGGCAGTATTAGTAATATTAGCTCCATAATTATACGATTTGTCCACATTAATTTGTGAAGTTACCGTTGTGTTATTCGCTGGATTATATACATATACTTCTGTAAAAACATCTTTGGTTTTGCTGAAATATAAAGAAGCCATAAAAGCACTTTTCCACGAATATCCAATCTCAGTTGAATGTGTAATCTCCGGAACCAAATTTGGATTTCCCTGAGAATAGTTAAATGAATCATCATAAAATCGGAACGGATTCAAATCAAACTGACTTGGTCTGTTGATTCTTTTGCTGTAAGAAGCATGTAACGAATGATTTGAACTTAATTCATATTTTAAAGAAATACTCGGAAACCATTTTAAATAATCGTCTTTATGTTCTTCATTTAAGGTTTTCTGCAAAATATTTATAGCAGTATATTCCGTTCTTAAACCACCTTGAATATTGAAGTTTTCGAGTTGGTATTTATAATTGGCATAAGCCGCATAAATTTGTTCTTTATACTCAAAATGATTGGTCGAATTAAGATCAATAATCCATTGATTGTTGTCTTTGTATTCATAAACAGATGGATTGTCATTGTTTTTGACACTGGCTTTAAAACCCCATTCTATAGATTGTTTTTCTTTTAAAGGATTTGTAAAATCGACTTTTCCGGTAAAAACTTTCAATTGTGACGGAATAAAACCTCTTCGGTCATTGATCGCATTTGCATTTGACGGATCTATATTTACAGCGCTCTGAAACTGATTCGATCTGAATTTTGAAGTTTCATATTCAAAATCAAAAGACATATTTTTCCCTTCGGTATTAAATTTATGAACACCTGAAAAAGCATATGTATAATCGTTCCATTTTTCTTTACTATCATTATAAGTAGAAGCGTCAAATTGCACTTGATCCATAGCATTAACCAATGTATTTCTACCGTTTGCAATGTTTTCGTAGCGCCCAAGTTTTGCGTCAACATATACTTCCAGATTCGTTTTAGGAGAAACTTCATAAGTCGTTCCTATCTTAAAATTGTTCGAAGTCAAAGGTTCGTCAGTAGTTGATGTTTGATGATTTTTTGTCGAAATTGTTTGACGAGTATTATCCGTATATTGATTCTGATCGAATTCTTTACGTTCCTCTTCGCCTCTAAAAGTGTAGCTGTAGTTTCCGTAAACGCCAAATTTCTCTTTATTATAACTAAGATTTACACCTGAATTGGTTCTGTTTTTTCGACCTCTTCCATAATTGGTAAAAACCGTTCCTTTAAGACCGCCGGCATTTGGTTTTTTTAGAATAATGTTGATAATTCCGGCTTTTCCGGTGGCATCATATTTAGACGAAGGATTCGTAATAACTTCAATTTGTTTAATGTTTGATGAGGTTGTAGATTTTAAATAATTGGCAAGTTCTTTTTGCGAAAGTTGCGTTAATTTGCCATTAATCATTACGCCAACGCCTTGTTGTCCGCGAATCGATAATTCGCCATCTTGAGATACAACAACTCCCGGAGCGCGCGATAAAACGTCTAAAGCAGTTCCGCCTTCAGAAACAATACTGTTTTCGACGTTAAAAACTAATCTGTCTGATTTTTGAGTATATAAAACTTTCTTTTTTGTAATAACAATTTCATCTAAAACATTGATCGAGGTTTCGACAATGCTGTCGTTTTCTTTTTCGGTCTGAGAGAATCCATAGACTGAAAATGCGAGCATGATAGATGTTAGAATATTCTTCATTATATATTGATTGATTTTTTTGGATGTGGATTTTGATGTAATTTTTATTCGAAAAGAAGAAATTCGTTTTAGTAGAACTTTCTACATTAAAACTATTTGTTCGAGTTTATCTGAAATTGTATTTAGAAGAAGTGAAAAGTAATTTAATAGCTTAGAAAAATTATTTTTTATAAAGTCGAATGCTGATAACATGTCAGGAAATTTAGAGTTTCAGAGTTCAAATATAACACTATTTATATTAAGTCTAAATAAATATAGTTAAAATTTGCAACAAGAAATTCTAACAAGCTGATAGTTAGTTGTTCGTGATTTCGTAAAAAAGTAAAAAGTTTAGAATAAAAGGAGAATTTTGGCGGTAAAGCCAGTAAAAATAAGACTTAACGCTTCGGGAAAAAGCAACGAAGAGAAATGGTATTTAATAAAAAAGCAATTCATTCCAGAATAGAATAAATTGCTTTTTTGTCTGTAAAACCGAGACTGTAAATTAAAACTACTTCGTAATTTCTCTAAAAACAGCTTCCAGGTTTTTATTCTTTTGATTTAATTGAAGTGTTTTTAACCCATTTTCGTTAGCGAAATCAAATATTGCAGGACGCATATCTTTTTCGGCAACAAAAGTTAATTCCCAAGTCATATCGTGAATGTTTATATAAGAAGTAATATTTGGGAGTTTTGCCAAAAGTTGTTCTTGGATTTGATAGTCAAATTCTACTTCGATAACTTGTTCTTTATTTTCAGATACTAAATGGTCTAATTTTTTATCGGCAACAATTTCTCCTTTGTCAATAATAATGACACGATCACAAATAGCTTCGACTTCCTGCATAATGTGAGTGGATAAAAAAACGGTCTTATCCTTACCAACATTTTTAATTACATTTCGAATTTCCATTAACTGATTCGGGTCCAGTCCAGTAGTTGGTTCATCCAGAATTAAAACATCAGGATTGTGCAGTAAAGCGTTGGCAAGTCCCACACGTTGGCGATATCCTTTAGACAATTGTCCAATTTTTTTATGACTTTCCGGTGTCAGTCCTGTCAGTTGAACAACTTCTTCAATTCTTGATTTTGGCACGTTATAAACATCAGCATTAAAAGCCAAATACTCACGAACATACAAATCCAAATACAACGGATTATGCTCTGGTAAATATCCAATCGAGCGTTGAACTTCTTTAGCGTTTGTCATGACATCGTGACCATTTACAAGGGCTGAGCCGTCATCTGACAATAAATAAGTGGTCAAAATTTTCATTAAAGTAGATTTTCCTGCACCATTTGGACCAAGAAAACCAACAATTTCTCCTTTCTGAATCGAAAATGAAATTGAATTTAGAGCTTTTTGAGTTCCGTAACTTTTTGATATGTTGTTTACTTCTATCGACATGACTTTTTATTTGCTACAAAAGTAAACAGAAATACGCTCGATTGCTACATTTTTATCTTTTAAAGAAATCATAAAAAAAACTTAAGAGCCAATAACCACGGCACCGTTATTGTTAAAAGGAAAGTAAATTAAAAAATAATTACAATGAAAAAAATTCTAGTGATGGCTGCATTGGCTATCTGCAGTTTTGCAAACGCTCAAAAAGGAACAATCTTAGTAGGTGGAAACATCGGGTACACTTCTGAGAAATCAGAATTCCAATTTGGTGAAACAACAAAAAATTCATTTAGCTTTTCTCCTAAAGTTGGTTACCAATTTAACGACAACTGGACTGTTGGAGGTGAATTTACAGTAGCTTCTGCTAAAAACGAAACTGGAACTACAGAAATTAAAAATAATAATTTCAAAATAGGAGCATTCGTTCGTTATTCAGTGCCATTAAGCCAAACTTTCTCTATTTTTGCTGATATGGGTGCTGGTTTTCAAAATGCTAAGTATAAAGAATACGGTCCTGGAAATGCTTACGCAAAATCTAAAGCAGATGGTATGTATGTAGGTGTAACTCCAGCTCTTTTTATTAACATGAAAAAAGGTTTTGGTCTTAACTTCAGTATTGGTGGTTTAGGTTACGAAACATTGAGTTATGATAATAACGGACCAGATGTTAGTAAATTCTACTTCAATTTTGGACAAACATTTAACATTGGAGTTTCTAAAAACTTCTAATCTTAAGTTTTATATTCAATTTCAGAAAAGCATTCGCCGCGGCGGATGCTTTTTTTTTTATAGAAAAGAGATTTAAATAAACTTCTTTGTCTTTAAATTATAAACCCTCTATTTAGAGGGTTTTGTTTTTTATAAAAAATCACCAAAAGTGGGTATTGTGGTTCCTATTTAATCTCCCTAGTATTACATTCTTAAAAATAAGTTAAAACTTACAATTTTTTAATTTGTTTTTTATCATGTAATACCAAAATATGAAAAATCACTACTTACTATTCTTATTTCTTTTTCCTCTATTAATACAATCTCAGGATATTCTCTGGGAAAAAACTTATGGAGGTATTCACGCCGATTATCTTTTTGATGCTCAGCCTACAGCAGACTATGGTTTTATTTTGGCGGGAAGTTCCTTGTCTGATAAAACCGGTAATAAAGAAGGTAACAATAATGGCGATCTGGATTACTGGATCTGGAAAATGAGCGAAGGCGGAGAACTTGATTGGCAGAAAAGTTTTGGCGGAAGCGGATTTGATTTACTGCAAAGTATTAAGAATACCAGAGATGGCGGTTTTATCCTTGCCGGAACTTCTAATTCTACAAATGATTTTCAAAAAAAAGATCCCTGCAAAGGAGCTACTGATTTTTGGGTAATAAAACTAGACGCAACAGGAATAGAACAATGGCAAAGAACTATTGGAGGAAATGGTCAGGATGAACTTTTATGTGCTTTTCAGATCAAAGACGGAGGCTATATGTTGGGCGGTTCATCATCTTCAAGTCCAGAAATAGCAGAGGATTTAATACCGAGAACATCTTCGTTAGAAAAACCAGATCTCTATAATAAATCAGAAAAAAGTCGTGGTAATATGGATTACTGGATCGTAAAACTGGATAAAACAGGAACGATAGAATGGCAAAAAACATACGGAGGAGAATATGCAGATATATTAAGAAGTATGGAGCAAACTACAGACGGCGGATATATTTTGGGCGGATATTCTAATTCGCCGGAATCTGGAGACAAAACAGAAGCTCTTAAAGGAATAGGTGATTACTGGGTTTTAAAAATCAACAATATAGGTGTAATCGAATGGCAGAGAAGTTACGGAGGTAATGGAGATAATCAATTGTATGTAATTCATCAAACAGAAGATGGCGGTTATATAGCAGGAGGAAATTCGAATAGTACCAGTCCGCTTACTTCATTAGGTGGCATTGTTAGTAATGGTACAGATTATTGGGTTTTAAAATTAGATGAAAAAGGAGCAGTTGTATGGAGTAAAACTTATGATTTTGGCAAGACAGATATTTTGACCTCACTAATTGAAAATACAGATGGAACTTATTTAGTTGGAGGATATTCTCAGAAAGAAGATGTTTCAAGAGAAGGAATAATAGGCAAAGTGACAGGAGTTGTAAAAAAGAATAAAGAAGAAGGTTATATCGCTTTGAAAATTGACGAAAAAGGCGAAGAAATCTGGAAGAAAACCATAGGAAGTAACGGAGAAGATGTGTTGCAAAAATTGTTTGAAACCCGAGATGGCGGATATCTGATGGCTGGAACATCAAAATCAAGTGCTTCAAAGAATAAAAAATCCAGTATTGGCGGCAATGATTTTTGGGTCGTAAAAGTAAAAGACAAATTAAAACCAGAGAAGCTCAAAAGAAAAAGTATAGAAGCCATACCCAATCCTGTGGTCACATACACGAATATTATTATAGGATACGAGTATGAAACAGGTACTGCAACTGTAGTAGATATCTCTGGCAGAATGCTGCAACATTTTAATATATCAGGCCAAACTATTCCGGTTGATTTAAGCCGCTATGCAGAGGGTATTTATGTGATCAATATAAAGACAAATGTGCAGAGTGATGGGGTGAAAGTGATTAGGAAAGGGAAAATGTAACAACATAATTTTTATATCAAAATTCTAATGAGAATCGAAAAAATATTAAAACCACGAAATTATTATTTGATGTTACTTTTAATAAGTATGATTTCAAATGGGCAAGTAACAAAAGATTTGCCAAATTATTTTCCGGTTAGTCCCAATGCTGCTTCATTTGCTAAACAAGGCATTTTTCCTGTCGATTATTCTACTGGGAAAATAAACATCATTATTCCGCTTTATACGATTAAAACAAAAGAAGTAACAGTTCCAATTGATCTAAACTATAATAGTGCTGGAATACAATTAGATGAACTTGCTTCCTGGGCTGGTTTAGGATGGAATTTAAATGCCGGAGGTGCCGTAATTAGAAATGTAAAGGGCGTACCTGATAATGGAGTTGGTGTACCTGATATAACTAATACACCTTTTACTGCAAGTGGTTACAACGAATTATACAAGCAATATAATCCGTATTCATCAATTATATCTGATACCGCTTATGATGAATTTATTATAAATGCTCCCGGTTTATCAGGAACTTTTTATTTTGTAAACAATAAAGCAGTTTTTAAAGATTTACAAAATACGGTGGTTAAAACTTTAGTAAACAATAATCAGTTATTAAGCAAAACTCCAACATTAGAAATAACAAAAGATGATGGAACGGTTTATCGTTTCGGAAGAGCTCTTGATGGTTATGATGCTAATGAAATAGTTCATAATACTTCGGATACTTATAAATCTGATTATATTTCGGTGTGGTATCTGACTGAAATAATTCCGCCAAGCAGCACTGATATAATATCTTTCAAATATAAAGTACTTGACAATACAAGTGATTATGCGATTGTAATTGGGGAACAATTAGCAGATAATGATATTACGAGTAACATTACTCCTTCTTTAAAATCAGTTTTCCCCGATAGATCGAGTTCGAATAAGCAATTCTTGACTGCTATAAACTTTAACAATGGAGTCGTTGAGTTTGTTTCTTCTCAAAATAGGTTGGATTTAACAGAAGATTATAAACTTGACAAAATAAGTGTATTCAGCCTTAAAGGTGCAGTAAAAACTTTGATTCAGGAATATGGTTTTGTATTTGATTATTATTTAAGAAGTAGAGGATTTACGACATCTCAACCTCCTACATTGAGCGACAATGTTACCTATTCTTATACTTCTGCGAGAAATATTGCAAGTAGAAATAAATCATTAAAATTGACTCAAATTACAAACAATATCCTCAATGTTAAGCACATTTTTGAATATGATGAAACGGAATTACCTTTAAGAGGAACCACCAGAAAAGATTATTGGGGGTATATCAATACTAATAATGGGAACTTGTCGCCTCCAACTTTTATAAATCGATTTTCTCCTTATGGTGCGCCAGGTATCTCTTATATAGTGGGTAATGGTGATCGAACTGCTAACGAGAATGCGATGAAATCGGGTATTCTTAAAAAAATAACCTATCCGGAAGGAGGTCATTCTATTTTTGAATATGAAACAAACAGATATTTTGAGAATATTGCAACTCCAACTGTAGTTTATAAATCTGCAACTGCTGTGGCTTATGGCAGTGGTTGTAGTTACGATGCAGGTCCTTCAACACAAACGATTTCTTTTACTCCATCATCAACTTATGTTGGAGGAAGCGGAAAAATAACCTACGGTTTTACGAATGCAACAAAAGAAGTTGGATCGAATACAAAAGTAACTTTTGATTCAAATACCTATTTTAGACCTGCTCCTGTCGGCTCGAGTTATCCTTCTGGAGGAGGAACTATAGCTGCTGATTTTGGAGCTCATACTCACACACTGGGGGCATACGAATATCGAACAGGAAATATGGGAGCTGCAGGATGTCCTTCTAGTTATATTACAGCAAGCTGGAACGAAATTAGTAATCCGGGAATACCTGTATTAACACCAAAATTAGTTGGGGGATTACGAATAGTATCTATCAAAAGCTATGATGGTAAAAATGCCAGCCCTGTTTTTACAAAATTATATCAATATGCAAATGAAAACCCATTAGTTAAAGAAGGTAATGGAACTTATGTAAGAGGAATATTTTATGCAAACGTAAAATCAGATGTTATTCCTGTTTTTTCAACGTCTGCTATTTTCGATAACAATAACAGTGGCTCTGCTGCTATTACTTATGGTAAAGTTACAGAAACAGATTATAATACACAGAATAGAACACAGAACGGCAAAACCGAATATTTTTATGAAAACATAGCTTTAAACCGCATGTTTGATATAAATGCGGGAAACTTACCTACTCTATTTAAAAGTCCATCTTTTAATATAGCTCAGGCATACGACATAGGTTTGCCTATAAATTCTTTAACCAATTTTGCTTTTTTTAAAAATGATCAATGGAATCAGGGATCTTTGATTAGGACAAATATTTATAAAAATGGAGAAACGGCAAATACATTCAAAATCGTAAAAAGTATTGTTAATCAATATACTGTATTAAAAGAGTCAGCACTCCGTTACAATATTATTTTTAATAATTATCCAACTCCTACGCTTCCTGGAGATTATCCGGTTTCGTTTAATCTGCCTTATGTTCAAGGAAGTGATTTTTATTCAGGTATGTTTTATTATGCAGTTGGACAAACTTCTCAAGGCAAAAAACAGATTACAAAAACTATTGAAACGGACTATGATATAAATGAAGCTGCAACGATTGAAAAAATTACGACTTACAGTTATGAGAACCCAGTACATTATCAAATAACAAATGCGGAAACATTCATTAGTAAGAGCGAAATTATCAAAAACAAATACTATTATCCGCAAGATCCTGAAATGGCAAGCGAGCCTTTTGTAAAGGAATTAATTGCAGCAAACAGAATTGCAACACCTCTAAATACGCAAGTTTTTAAAGATAAAAACAAATTATCTGAGCAAAAAACAGTCTATGAGAAAAGTGTAACTACAAGCAACTTGTTATTGCCGAAATATATTCTTGAAAACAAAGGAGCGGCGACTTTAGCCGTTGCTACAGACAAAAAAATCACTTTTAATCAATACGATGATAAAGGCAATGCGCTGCAATATACACCTGAAAGCGGCATACCTGTGTCCATTATTTGGGGGTATAATAAAACTTTGGCTGTTGTCAAAATTGAAAACATTGCATACACCAGTATCCCGATAAGTCTGATAAATGATTTAACAACAGCATCTTCAAATACCGGAACAGAGGCACAAATGGCTGCGGTAATAAAAAAGTTGTATCAGGATCCGGGATTAGCTAACACAATGATTACGGGTTATACCTATAAACCTCTTATTGGAGTAACCTCAGTAACAGACTCCAAAGGATTAATTACATTTTATGAATACGACAGTTTCAACAGATTGCAATTTGTAAAAGACGCAGACGGTAATTTACTTTCTGAAAACCAATATCACTATAAAGAATAGCACCATGATAAAAGATATATCCAATTTTATAGTTGTTTTATTGGTTTTTATACCTGTAGTATTAAAAGCTCAGACACCGGCAACGATAAGTAAATCCAATTATACCGTTAATGCTGCAACAGGTCCCGTCACATTAATTGCCAGCGAGAGTATAACTCTTGGTCCCAATACATTCATACAAGCCGGAAGCACTTTTACAGCCAAAATAAATTCAGTCGCTGAGGATATTGCTATTCTTGTAGTTCCGTCTATTTCTAAAAGCGAAAATTATATATACAGCCGTATTTTTCAAACTCCAATGACTACCGTTAACGGAATTAAAAACAATAGAGATATAGAGGAAAGTATTGTTTATTTTGATGGATTAGGCAGACCAGTTCAAAAAAATGTAATTCGTCAAGGCGGAGACGTTTCAGATATTATAACACATATAGAGTACGATGGATTTGGCAGACAAGTAAAAGAATATCTGCCTTTCTCTCTTGCTAATACCGGTAGTGCTTATTCAAGAATGAGCTCGCAAGATGCTCTAAATAATGTTTTAAGTTTTTATAATACCGATAAATACAGCAAAACTTCAAATCCATTTTCTGAAAAGCGATTTGAGCCCTCGTCACTTAATCGAGTATTAGAACAAGCAGCACCAGGAAACGATTGGGCGATGACTAATACCCCAAAAAACACTATAAAATTTGAGTACCAGACCAATCGCTCCGGCGATGCAGTAAAATTATATAAGACAACTACAACTTGGCAAGAAGGTCAGGGTTTGTATGATATTGCTTTTTTAGATGCAGGACCTTATGCGGAATATGAATTGTACAAAAATGTAATTTATGATGAGAACTCCGGAGTCAATCCAAGTGAATCTGCTGGCTCAACAATAGAATTTAAAAATAAAGAAGGACAGATCGTTTTAAAAAGAACCTACAACGCAGGACTTAAACACGATACCTATTATGTTTATGATATATATGGAAATCTGACTTATGTATTACCGCCAAAAGCAGACGGAGCAATAAATCTGACAGTTTTAGACGGACTATGTTATCAGTATAAATATGACAATAGAAGTCGTTTAGTCGAAAAGAAATTACCGGGTAAACAATGGGAGTTTATTGTTTATGACAAATTAGACAGACCAGTAGCTACAGGCCCTGCATTTTCGCCCTTTGCAACAGATAAAACAGCAGGTTGGCTTATTACTAAATACGATATTCTTGGTCGACCTATTTATACAGGTTGGAGCGCTCAAAGTGTTAATAAAGACGTTAGGAATTCCTTACAAGGAGCTCAAAATTCTGCAACCATTTTGTTTGAAACTAAAAAAGCCTACACTATCGATGGTATTGCTACAAATTATAATAATATTATAGCTCCAACTAGTTTTAAACTCTTAACAGTTAATTATTACGACGATTATACTTTTCCCGGAGCTCAGGCAATGCCAGCTACAATTATAGGACAAAAAAGTTTAATAAATGCTAGAGGACTTGCTACAGGAAGCTGGACAAGAGTCCTTACAACGGCTTCATCTACAACAGGAGAAACAGTCACCATTTTTTATGATAGTAGAGGAAGAGCAATAAGCAATTATATAAAAAATCATTTAGGAGGAATCAGCCATATAGATAACGAAATTGATTTTATAGGAAAACCTCTAAGCAGCATAACAGAATATCAACAGTTAAGTGGAGGAACAAAAATTACAGTAGATGAAAAATTTGTTTACTCAGCTCAAAATCGTTTACTAACGCATACACATCAAATTAACAAAGGAACAATACAGCTTTTGGTTAGTAATGATTATGATGCATTAGGGCAGCTTGTTGGTAAAAAAGTAGGGAATATTGAAGGGAGTCCTTTGCAGAAAATAGACTACAACTACAATATAAGAGGTTGGCTGACTGAGATTAATAAAACTACTAATTTGCAACAAGGTTCAGATCCGAGAGATTTATTTGCATTCAAAATAAACTATAATACGATTGAAGCAAATTCATCTGTTACCAAGACACTTTATAATGGAAATATAGCCGAAACTTTTTGGACATCAAATTCAGACGGCGGTATTTTGCGTGGTTATGGTTATCAATACGACCAGTTAAACAGATTGAAAAATGCCACTTATCAAACACCAAAACTTACCGATAATAAAAACTATTTTGGAGAGAGCATAGACTATGATAAAAACGGAAATATTAATAAGTTGCAACGCAAGTTTATGGCTGGAACAATAAGTAATCCTTATGCAGATGATATGGATAATCTGGGGTATTTTTACCTTAATAATTCTAATCATCTGATGAAAGTAACAGATACTACAAACAACCCGCAAGGATTCAAAGATGATAGTAATGGCTATAATGATACCGAAGATGATTACGCCTATGATGACAACGGAAACCTTATCAAAGATCAAAACAAAAACATCACCGAAATAACCTATAATCATCTCAACTTACCTAAGAAAATTACATTTGGCACAACTGGCAATATTGAGTATATTTATAATGCATTGGGGCAGAAACTCGAGAAAATTGTAACAGAAAAAGGAGTTGTCACTAATACGAAATATTTAAACGGTTTTCAGTATGAGAATAATGTATTACAGTTTTTTCCAACGGCAGAAGGATATGTAAAAAACACCAGTACAAATCCAGCAACAAATGTTTTTCAATACGTATTTAATTATTTAGATCATTTAGGAAATGTTCGGGTAAGTTATACTAAAAATCCAACAACAAATAAAGTTGAGATTCTGGATGAAAGTAATTATTATCCTTTTGGCTTTAAGCATCAAGGATATAATGATTATTTGCCAAATATTAATAAGTATAAGTACAACGGCAAGGAACTACAAGAAGAGCTAGGTCTCAATATGTATGACTTTGGAGCGCGTAACTATGACCCGGCAATTGGTAGATGGATGAATATTGATCCTTTAGCGGAAAAATCTCGTAGATTTAATCCATATACGTATGCTCTAAATAATCCGGTATACTTTATTGATCCAGATGGGATGATGGCTAAACCAACTCCATTGGAGGCTGCATTAATGGCAAAACATGTTTATGCTGATAAAAATGATAAAGTAGAATTACAAGGTGGATGGAAAGTTTCAAATGCAGGGAAAGGATTAGATTTGAATAATGAAAGTGGTCTTAAATCAGGGGTATATGAAAGAACTGTTGATGGAAAAACAGAATATACATATGCAACAGCTGGAACAGAAAATGGTAAAGATTGGAAAAATAATGGGCAACAATTAGCTGGAGGTTCTGAACAATATAGAGAATCAGTACTAAATGCAAGGGACTTAAAGAAGGAAATAGGTAATGCAGAATTAACATTTACTGGACATTCATTAGGAGGTGGTCTTGCAGAAGCTAATTCAGTTGCGACTGGTGATAGTGCAATTACCTTCAACGCTGCAGGTGTAAGTCCTCTTACAGCGAGCAAATCTTCTTCTAATACAGATGCTTATATTATGACAACAGATCCACTGAATGGAATTCAGCAGATAATTAATTCTTCATTGATTCCGACAGCTGGAGGAGAAAAATATTTTTTAAGTCCTAGAAATGCAAGTGGAATCTATAACGGGCATAGTATTAATTCCATTATAGATTCGTTATCTCAACCAACAGCAATTCAAAGTATGTGGAATACTATAAAACAAGCTGTAACACCACCAAACTTTTAAAATTTTAACTATGAAAAATATAAAAATTATTTTACTATCTTTTTTGTTTATATGCTGCTATGATAGAGAAGCGAAAATTAATAATAAGGAACTTACAGGTCACGACTTTAGACTTTTTCAAGGCACAGCTGTTTGGATTTTAGCCAAAGCAGTTGAAGATGAGGATTCTGTAACTATGAAAAAAATAATTTTAAAGGAAAAGCCAAACCTCGACTTTAAAGAGTCAAAATTTGGAAATACTTTACTAATGTTGGCTGTAGTAAATAATAAATATGACAGTGCGAAGATATTATTGGATGCAGGAGCAAGTCCTAATACATCTGATACTTTTCGTGGAACAACAGCTATCATAGACGCTGCAGGCAATGATGACCCTAAATATTTAAAACTTTTATTAAGTCATGGAGGAAATCCTAATGCTTTAGAAAACGTACAAGTAAAAGAAAATGATTCAGCTCGGACTACTGCATTAAGCAAAGCAATTTCTAATTTAGATCCTGCTAGTCTTGAAAAAGTTAAGCTTTTAGTTGAGGCTGGAGCAGATATGAATTACTCTAATGAAGGTAATCCAGCATATACAACTTTACCCCTTGGAGCAGCGTTTAAACAAGACAAGTTAGATGTTGCATTATATCTTTTACAGAAAGGTGCCGATTATAAAAAGATCATGTACGTAATGGTTGACAATCACAAAGTATACATTTTAGAAGCATTACGAAAATGTACAATTGATTTAGAATCGAAACAGTATAAAAGCAAACTCGAAGTAATTCAATTCTTAAAAGAAAAAGGTTTAGACTACAGTAAAGAACCTATTCCTGAATATATTTTAAAGGATATTAAAAAGAAGTATCCGAAAGATTGGGAAGATTATATTAAAAAATATTAGGTAGTATATAATATCCAACATCGCCGCTTCTCACGAATCCTATCAAAGTAATGATAGGTGTAAGGAATGGTAAAAATTTAGTTAAAACAAGAATAGTTCCAATAAAGTAATATTATGTTATTAAGAAAATTAAAAGAATTACTTTGTAAAGCATTGTCAATGTCAGGAAATGAGAGAGTATTACACATAAATAGATTTCAAAATATAGTTTGGGATAATGGTTCTTTAGGAGAAGAGGAGCTTAATGATATTTTAACAGATATAGCTTATCTATTAGAATTTTATGAGTCGAATGAGATTTGGCGAAAAGAATCTCGAAAGTATTATGGAGATGAACAATTAGAATATATTTTGAAAAAAGGAATAGAAAAAATTGAACTTTACGTTAAAAAAAAATCTAAATAAAATTCAACGCTCCCGCACGAATTCTTTCGTGTGACAAAACGAGATAATCCAGAAAGAAGATTTTTGTTGAGGTTCCGTAAATATAATTAAAACAAAATGCCAACATTCGTGAAGTCGAAAACAATCATAACTACAAGAATTTCGACTCCACTTGTTGGCGCTAAAAAACAAAAATATATCTAATTAAAATAATTATTTTACAGTGGTTTCAACAGCTGCTCTCATTTCCTGAGCTGCTGCAACCATTTCGATTAAAGCCTTTTTGGTTTCATCCCAATGACGTGTTTTTAAACCACAATCAGGATTTACCCATAATTGATCTACCGGAATAACTGCTGAAGCTTTTTCTAGCAAACGAACCATTTCGGAGCTTGAAGGAACACGCGGCGAATGAATGTCGTAAATTCCTGGTCCAATCTCGTTTGGATATTTAAAATTAGCAAAAGCATCTAAAAGTTCCATTTGTGAACGTGAACATTCGATCGTAATAACATCAGCATCCATGTCAGCGATATTTTGGATAATGTCGTTGAACTCGCTGTAACACATATGCGTATGAATTTGTGTATCGTCATTTACACCGGATGCAGAAATACGGAATGCTTTTACAGCCCAATCCAGATAATTTGCCCATTCTTCTTTTCTCAAAGGCAAACCTTCGCGAATTGCAGGTTCATCAATTTGTATGATTTTAATTCCTGCTTTTTCTAAGTCAACTACTTCATCGCGAATTGCCAAAGCAATCTGTGTACAAGTCTCAGAACGCGGTTGATCATTACGAACAAACGACCATTGCAAAATAGTTACAGGTCCTGTAAGCATCCCTTTTACCCATTTTGGAGTTAGGGATTGTGCAAATTTTGACCATTTTACTGTCATTGGGTTTGGTCTTGAAACATCACCATAAATAACCGGAGGTTTCACGCAACGACTTCCGTAGCTTTGAACCCAACCATTTTTGGTAAAAGTAAAACCGGCTAATTGTTCACCAAAATACTCCACCATATCATTACGTTCGAATTCTCCGTGAACTAAAACATCGATTCCAATCTCTTCCTGAAAACGAATTGTAGCTTCAGTTTCTTTTTCGATCAAATCATTGTATTGCTCCGTTGATAATTCACCTTTTTTAAATTTCGCTCTCCAGCTTCTCACTTCAGCTGTTTGAGGGAAAGATCCAATAGTTGTTGTTGGAAATAAAGGAAGATTTAAAGCTTCAATTTGACTTTTTCTTCGGATAACAAAAGTACTTTTACGCTTATCGTCAGTCGAAGTAATATTGGCAACTCTTGTTTTTACTTCATTATTATGAATCAATTTTGAAGTTTTACGATTTTCGTTTGCAATTCTATTTCTTTCAAAATCGATAGAGTTTTTAACATCAATTTCGTTAGAGGCTAACTTTTTTAATATAATAATTTCGTTGATTTTTTGTTTAGAAAAAGCGAGCCATTGTTTGATTTCAGGAGTTAAAGTAACATCATTTGTTTCTAAATCTAAATCGCATGGACTGTGAATTAAAGAACAAGATGGCGCAACCAAAATTCGATTTTCTCCCAAAGCTTCAGTTGCTTTTTTTATTAGATTCAAAGAGTTTTTGAAATCATTTTTCCAGATATTTCTTCCGTCAACAACTCCCAGAGAAAGATTTACTGTTGGATTTAGTTTTCCTGATTCTAAAATATCATTTAATTGCAAAGGACAACGAACTAAATCTAAGTGGAAAGTGTCAACAGGTAAAGCTAAAGCGGTTGCTAAGTTTTCTCCAAAACAATCAAAATAATTAGCCAGAATGATTTTGATTTTCGGGAAGCGAATGTTAATTTCATTATATACTTCCGTAAACGTGTTTTTTTCTTTATCAGTTAAATTTAAAGCTAAGAAAGGTTCGTCAAGCTGAATATATTCAACGTTTTCTGCTTGTAATTTTTCGAAAATTTCGAAGTAAACAGGAAGTAATTTATCAATAAGATCAATTCGGTGAAAACCTTCTTCTTTTTCTTTTCCTAAAAGTAAATAAGAAATTGGTCCAATTAAAACTGGTTTTGTAGCAATTTTTAAAGCATTTGCTTCTTTGAATTCATCGATTATTTTTTCTGAAAACAATTCAAATTTTTGATTCTTAGTAAATTCAGGAACAATATAATGATAGTTGGTATCGAACCATTTTGTCATTTCCATTGCTACAACATCCTGACCGTCTTTTTGTGCACCTCTTGCCATTGCAAAGTACAAATCTATAGCCGAATTTGTTTTTGCCAATTCGCTGTAGCGCGCTGGAATTGCACCTAAAGTTAAAGTTAAATCAAGCACTTGATCATAAAAAGAAAAGTCATTAGACGGAATCAAATCTACTCCGGCTTCAGATTGTAAATGCCAGTTTCTACGACGGATATCTTTTCCGGTTTCGATAAGTTCATCAACAGAAATTTTTCCTGCCCAATACAATTCAGAGGCTTTTTTTAATTCTCTGTTGCTGCCAATTCTTGGGTAACCTAAATTATTTGTTTTCATTTTTATTTAAGTATTTTTTACTGAACAAATTTATTGTATTAGATTTTAAAACTTATATTTGGTTGTTATTTAAGTAAATAGTCTATTAAAAATGATTTTTTGAAGATTATATTACTGTTAAAATCTTTTAAAAGGCATTTTGGCCGTAAAAAATACTATGGAAAATCTAGACAACACTGATTTGCAGATCCTAAAACACCTTCAGGAGAACTCAAATATTAATACAAAAGATCTCGCAAGCAAATTATTTCTGACTGTTACACCAGTTTATGAACGTATAAAACGATTGGAACGTGATGGATTTATCACAAAATATGTTGCGTTGCTGGACAGGAAAAAAATGAATCGCGGGATGACCGTTTTCTGTAATGTTCGCCTAAAAGAACATGCAAAAAATGTGGGAAGTAATTTTGTAAAAGATATTGTTGCGCTTCCTGAAATTATAGAATGTTATAATATTGCCGGCGATTATGATTTTATGCTCAAAATTCTGGTTCAGGACATGTCTAGTTACCAGGATTTTGTAATGAATAAATTGTCAACTATTGAAAACATTGGAAACACGAATAGCATTTTTGTAATGGGAGAAATTAAACATAGCACAGCATTAGAGTTTTAGCTTTTTTAGCCACGAATTTCACGAATTAGCACAAATCATTGGGCTTGAATTAATTCGTGAATTCGTGGCAAATAAAACATTCAATCTTTTAATCTGTAGCCCATTTTTATTGAATATTATCCTAAAATAAAATGTATTTTTGAGGTTTTAAATCATCGATTAGATCCTCAATCTAAAATCAATAATCTACAATCTAAAATAGAACAATGAACTGGGAACAACTTTTATCACTAAAACGCCAAGGCGATACAAGCAAAAGATTACGTGTCGAACAAGATGATACAAGATTAGGATTTGAGGTTGATTATGACCGAATTATCTTCTCGGCAGCATTTCGATCTTTGCAGGATAAAACTCAGGTAATTCCGCTTTCGAAAACAGATTTTGTGCATACTAGATTAACGCATAGTTTAGAAGTTTCGGTTGTTGGACGTTCTTTAGGGCGTTTGGTTGGAAAAAAAATAATTGAGAAATATCCGCATTTAAAAGAAGTTCACGGTTATCATCTGAACGATTTTGGCGCTATTGTGGCGGCAGCTTCTTTGGCGCATGATATAGGAAATCCACCTTTTGGACATTCTGGTGAAAAAGCGATTGGAGAATACTTTTCGATAGGAAAAGGCTTGAAATATAAAGATCAATTAAAGGCCAAACAATGGCAGGATTTGATTGATTTTGAAGGAAATGCAAACGGATTTTCGGTACTTTCAGCAAGTCGCCCGGGAATCGAGGGAGGACTTAGAATTTCGTATGCAACTTTAGGTGCTTTTATGAAATATCCAAAAGAAAGTTTGCCTAAAAAACCAACGAATAATATTGCCGATAAAAAATATGGTTTCTTCCAGACTGATAAAGCATTTTTTGAGGAAGTTGCCAAAGATATGGGATTGATTGCTAACAAAGATGGTGATGATATTGGTTTCGAAAGACATCCTTTGGCTTATTTGGTTGAAGCGGCAGATGATATTTGCTACACTATTATTGATTTTGAAGATGGAATAAATCTAGGTTTGGTTTCGGAGGATTTTGCTTTAGAATACTTGATTAAACTTGTAAAAGATAATATTGGAGTTTCTAAATATAAATTGTTAGAGACTAAAGAAGATAGAATTAGTTATTTGCGTGCTTTGGCAATTGGCGCTTTAATTAATGATGCCGTTGATGTTTTTGTCGAAAATGAAGAAGCGATCCTGGCTGGGAAATTTCCTTATGCCTTAACGGATAAAAGTAAATACAAAGCGCAAATGGATGATATTATCAAATTAAGCGTTGATAAAATCTACCAAAGCCGCGAAGTTGTCGAGAAAGAAATTGTAGGTTATCAAATCATTCAGACTTTGCTGGATAAATTTATAACTGCTTTTAATAATAAATATGAAGGAACAGCATCAAATTATGATAAATTGATTTTGAAAATGTTACCTGAAAAGCATCATTTAGACAAAACGAATTTGTATGAGAGATTACTTCACATTTGTCATTTTGTTTCGCTTTTAACAGATGGAAATGCTCTGGAATTATTCGAAACTATAAACGGAAGAAAAAGCAATTAGAATTTGCAATAAAAAAAATAAACACATAGAAACATAGGTTTTTATGTGTTTAAAATAATATATTTTAGTAACGTCTGTAAACCCGACAGGTTTTGAAAACCTGTCGGGTTTGTCGTATAGGGAAACGAATAATTTTCTATTGAAAAGCATATATCAAACCTACGCCTAAAACCTGTCTTAGCTGAGTTCTTGGTCCGTCATTTACTTGCGAAGTTGTTCCGGTAGTTGGGTCAACAACATCTTTTTTGGTCTTAATATCGTCGTCATAAACTAGATGAACGCCAATGTTTGCTTTTACATAAGCATTGACAACAAGGTCAAGACGTGTATCATAATCAACATCGACATTCCCGAATTTATTTAGATAATCGGTGTATAAACTTAACCTGTTTTCGTAGAAGATGTTTTTATAAATTTCGCTTTTCATGTATCCTGTTAACAAAATACCAAACTCTGCTTTTATTTTTTGTCCTTCTTTAATTAAAATTTGAGAATTAGGATCGTTAGGATCAACTGCATAAATAGCTTTTCGAACCCCAAAAGATCCTTGGTTAGCCAAATCCTGGTCTAAAACCAATGTTGTTTTCAAAGTTATTGGTGAGAAGTAAAAAGTCCTGTTTTTCTTTTTGTTCGAATTCTCTGCTCCGGCTCCTAAAAATACATAGGCCGGTGCAAATGGTTTCGAGATTGCGATATCTCTATTTGGATAATTATATCCGTTTGTAAATTGTGTATTGAAATTATATTTAGCAGAATAATACCAATTTGAGATCGTATCTTTTCTAAAACCGTAAGTAGAGTTCAGCATTATCGCATCATCCGTTTTACGAAGTTCAATACCATCTTGTTTATTTAAACCATATTTTACGATAAGTTCGTTTACCCATTTATGATTTCCTTTTTGATACGTTCTATTAAATTCCCCTTTAAATAAACCAGAAATAGAACTTGTTCCCCCGGCGCTCCAATTCACAAAAGCAATTTCAGAAATATCAAAACCTAATTGGTTTTTTTTAGTCCAGTTTGAAGGAAGTTTGGGTAATTGATTCGGGTCTAAAGTCGTTTGTATAATCTGAGCAAAGTTATTTGAAGTACTCAATAGCAATAGAAGCAAAAGGGTAGAACGCAATAATTTCATTAGGTTGATTTTATTTTATTTTTTTTGGTAGTGCAAAATAATTATTTTGTGGCGTTTGAAAAAAGATTTACCAAACTTTTAACGTCAATTTTACACAATTGTTGTAATTGATTTACTGTTCCATGCTCAATAAACACGTCAGGAATGCCCAAAATTTCAATATTATTTTTGTAATTATTTGCTGCTGCAAACTCCAAAATTGCACTTCCAAAACCACCATTTATTACACCGTCTTCGATAGTAATTATCCTTTCGAAAGACGAGAAAATAGTGTTTAATGTATTGTTGTCTAGTGGTTTAGTGAATGGGAAATCATAATGCGCAATAGTTTCAGAATTGCTCAGTTCATTGATGGCCAATGTTACATTATTTCCGATAGTTCCGGTTGATAAAACAGCCGTTTTTGTTCCGGGTTTTAATACGCTAGCCTGTCCTATAATAATTTTTTCATATTGTCCGAAATTTTCTACTTCCCAGTTTGGCAAAACGCCTCGACCACGTGGATATCGAATTGCGATTGGATGATTTAGTCCTAATTGTGCCGTATATAAAATGTTTTGCAAGGCAATTTCGTTGATTGGTGCATAAATTATCATATTTGGAATAGTTCTCAAATAAGCAATATCAAAAACACCATGATGCGTTGCACCATCTTCACCAACTAAACCAGCTCTGTCTAGACAAAAAATTACAGGTAAGTTTTGCAACGCCACGTCATGAATAACCTGATCGTAAGCGCGCTGTAAAAAAGTCGAATATATATTGCAATACACAATCATGCCTTGAGTTGCCATTCCGGCGGCAAGCGTTACGGCGTGTTGTTCTGCAATTCCCACATCAAAGGCACGTTCCGGGATTTCATCCATCATAAATTTCAGAGAACTTCCGGATGGCATTGCAGGCGTAATTCCGATTATTTTTTCGTTCTTTCGGGCTAAATCCAAAATAGTTAAACCAAAAACATCCTGAAATTTCGGTGGTAAATTTTCTTCAGATTTTAAAATGATTTCTCCCGTTGAAGCGTCAAATTTTCCAGGCGCATGATATTTTACCTGATTTTCTTCAGCTTGTTGAAGACCTTTTCCTTTTGTGGTAACAATATGAAGGAATTTAGGACCTTTTATATTTTTTAATCGGTTTAATTCTTTGATTAAAGCAGGAAGATCATGACCGTCAATTGGTCCCGAATAATCAAAATTCAGAGACTTGATCATATTATTCTTCTTCGGATTTTTTCCTTCTTTTACAGCTGTAAGATATTTTTTAAGAGCGCCAACGCTAGGATCAATCCCGATTGCATTGTCATTGAGAATAACCAGTAAGTTAGCATCGGTTACACCAGCATGATTCAAACCTTCAAAAGCCATTCCGGATGCAATAGAAGCATCACCAATAACTGCAATATGTTGTTTGTCGAAATCGCCTTTTAAGTTAGAAGCAATCGCCATTCCCAAAGCAGCAGAAATTGAAGTTGAAGAATGTCCAACACCAAAAGTATCATAAACACTTTCGCTTCTTTTTGGGAAACCGGAAATACCTTCGATTTGTCTGTTAGTATGAAAAATTTCTCTTCTTTCAGTCAGAATTTTGTGTCCGTAAGCTTGATGTCCAACATCCCAAACCAATAAATCCTCGGGCGTATTAAAAACATAATGCAAAGCAATCGTCAATTCAATTACGCCTAAACTAGCGCCCAAATGACCTTCTTTTACAGAAACAATATCAATAATAAACTGACGTAATTCCTGAGCAACTTGCGGAAGTTGCGCTTCGGTTAATAAACGTAAATCGGCGGGATTGAATATGTCAGAAAGTAATTTGCTTTTCATTGTAAGGTAAAAAGCAAATTTACGGTTTTAAATTTAAACTTATTACTTTGAATTTTCAGAAGAGTCTTTTCAAATGCTATTGGCATACTATATTTTGTTCTTGTTTTTTTGCCATTTTGTGTGCCTGGTACCCAATTAGGTAATGTTTTTAAAGCACGTGTTATTTCAGTTTTTATTTTTGGATCTGTATCTTCTGAAAAATCAAAGTTCGAAAGTGAGCCATCTTTTTCTATTACAAACGAAACTATAATTCGATTCTTTAAATTTTCGGTTTCTTCCGGACTTTTAAATTCGTTTATAAATAATTGATAAAAGTTATCAATTCCATTAGGGAAGCTTGGCGTTGTTTCAATTGCTGCTCCCATATAGTAAGTTTCATCCTCTACGATAGAATCTTTAACTACTTTATTTATATCGCTTGTTTTTGATAAAGATTTATCATCGTCATAAGTAATCTCAGAACAATTTGTAGGTACTGGTTTTACAAATTTTATATTTTTAATTCGGGCTTTACCTTTCACAAAATTCCCCTGATTTACTTTTACTAATGGAGGAGGAGGAGCATCTCTCAATGTATCTTTTGAGTCATGTTTAGGAGGCAAACCCTTGCCTAGAATCATGATTTGTTCCTCTGCATTTTTATCAACAACTTCTATTTTATCAATTTTTTGCTTCTTTCCATCTTTATCGGCACAGCTAAATAAAGTTGTTCCCATAGCAATAAATAACGCCAATAAAAACATCTTATGATAATGCGTTTGGGTATATAAAACCTGACTCGGGATTTGAATTGTTATGGTTTCTATTTGAGACTTTTTAAACCTTCCGCAGATATTAGTGTTTTGATTTTGAATAAAAAAATGCTGCACTTCATCCGGTAACATGCTTGTGAAATCAATAACAGTTTTAGAACAGCTTAAACAAAAACGACCATTTTCGTTTGGAGTCATTTTGTTCCAGTCTTCATGGCAAGGTTCAGGAATCGCTATTTTGTATTTATTGTTCATTGTTTAATTGTAATCGGTAAAACATAAGTCGATCTAACGATTTTGTTTTTTAGTTTTCCAGGTATCCAATTCGGCGCTGTTTTCAAAACTCTAATTGCTTCTTCTCCTATTTCTTTCGGTGTATTTTTATCAAGGTTAAAATTACTCAAACTGCCATCTTCTTCTACAACAAATACAATAGATATTTCTCCATGAAATTTTTCTGTTTTGTTTGGAGCGACATAATTTTTGGTAAAAAAATCGTAGAAGTTTTTAATCCCGTTTTCCGGAACAGGCAAAACATCCAAATCAGTTGAATTGTATATAATGTGATAATGAAAACTCCCCGTTTGAATTAAATCAGGAGGAATCATCACGCCCATCGTAATTCCGGTACTAATTTTTTCCGGTTTTGGTTTTTTAGATTCGACTTGATGCCCATAACAGAAAGAAACAGGTTCGTTTTCATCTTGATTTTGAGTTGTATTGTCAACAATCTCGATTTTGTCAATTCTATTTTTGTTACCATCTTTATCCGAGCAGCTAAACAAAGTTGTTCCCATTGCAATAAACAAAGCCAGTAAAAATATTTTATGATAATGAGTTTGCGTATAAATAATACTACTCGGAATTTGAATTGTTATCGTTTCTAATTGTTCATCTTTAAATCTTCCGCAAATTCTATTATTTTGATTTTGAATGAAAAAATGCTGAATTTCATCCGGTAACATTTCGGTAAAATCAATAACAGTTTTAGAACAATTTAAACAAAAACGACCGTTATCTTTTGGGGTCATTTTGTCCCAGTTTTCTTGGCAAGGTTCAGGAATTGTTAGTTTGTGGTTTCTTACCATATTTTGAATATCAAGATTTAAATGTAATAAAAAAATAAATACTAAGACTTTCAACAAAAATGATTTATTAAAAAATGAGGTAATTATCTATGCTAATCGCCTCAAAAAATAGCTATATTTGAGGTGATTAATTTTAATAAATGCCTCATGAGATATAACTGGCAGCTACCTAATTGGGGGGAATTTGTATATGATGATTCGGTATTAGATTCATTATGTATTGAATTTGCATTGGAAACTGGGGAATTAAAAGGGCTTGTAAATTCTTTATCTAGCGAAATTCAAAAAGAAACTATTATGCAATTTATGATTTCAGAAGCTATTAAAACTTCTGAAATTGAAGGAGAATTTTTTAGTAGGCAAGATATAATGTCTTCCATTAAGAAAAATTTGGGTTTAGATGATGGGTTTGGTAAAATAAGAAACAAAAATGCTCAAGGTGTTGGAAAACTGATGGTAGTAGTTAGAAATTCTTATGCTGATAAATTATCTCAATTATCTTTAAAACAATGGCATTATATTTTGATGGAATATTCAAGACATATCAATCCTGGTGAATATAGAATAGGAGAAGAACCTATGCAAATCGTTTCGGGAAGTTATGATAAAGAAATAGTTCACTTTGAAGCTCCACCATCAAACCAGATTCTATTTGAAATGGAAAAATTCATTAAGTGGTATAATGGTTTTAAAGTAAAAACAACTGATATTAAAAAAGCACTGATTAAAACTTCGATTTCTCATTTATATTTTGAAAGTATTCATCCTTTTGAAGATGGGAATGGAAGGATAGGTAGAGCTATTGCCGAAAAATGTCTTTCAGAATCTTTAAACCGACCCGTTTTAATGAGTATTTCAAGTACTATTGAACAAAATAAAAAAAAGTATTACCAATCTTTAAAAGAAGCGCAACGAACACTTGAAATTACAGATTGGATTTTTTATTTTTCTAACTTGATTTTAGATTCTCAGAAAAATGCAAAGCAAATTATTCTTTTTACTTTAAACAAAAGTAGATTTATGGATCAGTTTAAGAATAAAATGAATGAAAGGCAGACAAAAGCGGTATTGAAAATGTTTGAATACGGTATTGCTGGTTTTGTAGGCGGAATGACAACTACAAAATATATTTCTATTACTAAAACTTCCAGAGCAACAGCTACAAGAGATCTGCAGAATTTGACTGATAATAGTATTTTAATACCAAAAGGAGAAGGCAGAAGTCGATCATATGATTTGAACTTGTCCGATAAAGAGATATCTAAAATTTAAAGTTTTGAATTCTTTTAAAAATAATTATTCAAAACCCTACTTTTGCAATTATGATAAATCCTTTCACCGACGAATATTTCATGAAAAAAGCTTTGCAGGAAGCTGAAATGGCTTTTGATAAAGGCGAAATTCCTGTTGGAGCAATTATAGTAGTTGCGGATAAAGTAATTGCCAGAAGTCATAATCTAACGGAGTTGTTAAATGATGTTACGGCTCATGCCGAAATGCAGGCAATAACGGCAGCTGCCAACTTTCTAGGCGGAAAATATTTGAAAGATTGCACACTTTATGTTACACTCGAACCTTGTCAAATGTGTGCAGGAGCTTTGTATTGGAGTCAGATTTCTAAAATTGTTTTTGGAGCCAGAGACGAACAACGTGGTTTTATGACAATGGGAACAAAATTACATCCGAAAACGACCGTTGTTTCTGGAATTATGGCCAATGAAGCTGCAGATTTAATGAAGCGTTTCTTTATAGAAAGACGTAAGTAATTCTTGTTTTTCTCCTTCAAAAAAATAATTTCACTTAGGGAATTTTCTTCTTAAAAATATTTCGGAAAATACTTTATATTTACTACAATATTATTGATATTTCATTAGTTATGCCTTTAACAATGAAATGTTAAATACGCTCTGTTTTTTTTAACCAAGTAACCATTAACTCTAAATAAAAGTGAAAGCAAAAGGATTAGTTCTCGTGTTTTGTGTGTTTTTTATTTTTCAATCTTGCGGTCGCAAATCAGCAGCCGATTTCAATTCCGATTTTTCATTATTTAAAGAGTATATAGTCAGTTTCACGGGAGGAATAGTCTCGTCGGAATCTGATATTCGGGTGGTTTTAGCTTTCGATAAAAAAGATTGGAAAGTGAATCAGGTTTTAGACAGCGATTTACTTGATATTTCGCCAAGCGTAGACGGAAAAATAGTAGCGCTTTCCACAAACACACTTGCTTTTATTCCCGAAAAAAAGCTGAAACCCGGAACAGAATATCAAGTTACTTTAAACTTAGATAAACTTACCGCAATTCCGAAAGAGAAAGAAAAAGAGCTTTCGAAATTTAACTTTACAGTAAAAACAATCAAGCAGGATTTTACAATAAATACTGCCGATATTCAGTCGTATAGTAAAGAATATCAATATCTTAATTGTGTTTTAAAAACAGCAGATAATATTGATCTTGAAACCGCTATTAAATTAGTTTCGGCCAATCAAAAAGGGAATAAACTTAAAATCAAATTCGAAAAAAAATCTGGTTCAGGCAAAGAATTTAATTTTATTATTGATAGTATTCAGCGTTATGATGAAGGAACAAATCTTGAGATTCTGTATGACGGAAGTGATTTTGATATTGATCAGAAAGGAGAATTAGATTATGCAGTTTCAGGTTTAAACGAATTTAAAATTGTAAAAGTCGAGGTTCCGGAAGGAACCAATCAATCGGTTTTGATTAATTTTTCTGAACCATTAGAAAAAGGACAGGATTTCAAAGGCTTGGTTTCGATTCAGAATGCTAATAATTTAAAATTTTCTACTCAGGGAAATTTACTGAAAGTGTATTTTAGTAATGAAGCGCCGGCCAAAAAAGAAGAACCCGTTCCTGTTGCTGTCGAAGAATCAACAGTTTCCCTTACCGATTCAGTTACAACTGTTATTGATAGTGCTGCGGCGGTAGTTGATGCTGCTGTAGAAGTGGTTAAGAATGATGAAGCCGAACCACAGCAAATTCTGGCAGGAGATTTATTGATTGAAGTTTTTCAGGGAATCGAAAGCCAATATGGTAAAAAAATGGATTCTAACTACAATCAGAAAATCACTTTTGACCAAATAAAACCGGGCGTTCGTTTCATAAAAAACGGAACGATTTTGCCAAGTTCAAATAACTTAAAATTAAATTTTGAAGCCGTAAATTTAAGTGCAGTTGATGTAAAAGTATATAAGATTTACAAGAACAACATTCTTCAATTTCTTCAATATAATGAATTAAACGGAAGTCAGAATCTCAAGAAAGTAGCACAGCCCGTCGCCAAAACCACGCTCAAATTAAACGAAAGTGCTTTGGTAAATCCGGCTAAATGGAACACGTTTGCTTTAGATTTATCTAAAATAATTACGCCGGAACCAGGTGCAATCTATAGAGTGGAATTTGTATATAAAAAGAAATATTCTTTATATAAATGCGAAACTTCAGAAAATGATGAAACTTCAGAAGAGGAAGAAGAAGTAGATGAAAATGATGTAAACTACAGCGGAAACTCTTACGACGATTATTACTATGATGATTATGAATGGAGAGAAAGTCAGGATCCTTGTACCAATTCGTATTATTATAATGCCAGAATAGCGACCAATATTTTGGCGACAGATTTAGGTGTTATTGCTAAAAGAGGCGAGAATAAATCCTATTTATTTGCCGTAAATAATATTGTGACAACAGAACCTGTTTCAAATGCACGAGTTGATTTATATACGTATCAGCAGCAAAAAATAACGACTGGGGCAACTAGCAGCGAAGGAATAGCTTCTTTTCAACTGGATAAATTCGCTTATTTTGCGATCGTTACCGTAGGAGATCAGTCTACTTATGTAAAACTCGATGACGGACTTTCTTTATCGGTTAGTAATTTTGATGTTGCCGGAGAGACTTTACAGAAAGGATTAAAAGGCTTTATTTATGGCGAACGTGGCGTTTGGCGTCCGGGAGATAATTTGTATTTGTCTTTTATTTTGAATGATGTTTCGAATAAGTTACCGAAATCACATCCAATTAAATTCAGATTGAATGATCCAAATGGTAAAACAACTTATCAGACGATTCAGAAGACAAACGATTTAAATCATTATTCATTCGTAGTTCCAACAAGTGCAGATGCGCCAACTGGAAATTGGGAAGCTATGATAAGTGTTGGTGGTGCGAAGTTTTACAAGAGCATTAAAATCGAAACGATTAAGCCGAATCGCTTAAAAATAAAGAATAATTTCTCAAGAAAGACTCTTTCATCTTCTTATCCAAATACAAGTAATCTCGAAGTTACATGGCTTCACGGCGCAATTGCGAAAAACCTGAATGTAGAAATGCAAGCTAAGTTTTCGCAGCAAACAACAACATTTAAAGGATATGAGAAATTTACTTTTGATGATTTAGTACGTCAATTTAGTACTGAAGAAATTAATGTTTTCTCTGGAAAATTAAACGAAAACGGAAAAGCTTCAGTAAATATTGAACCAAAATTACAAGGACAAGCGCCGGGAATGCTTCGCGCTTCTTTCATCACAAAAGTGTATGAAGAAGGAGGAGATTTTAGTACAGATGTTATTTCGACAACGTATTCACCTTATAAAACTTATGTAGGAATAAAATCTCCGGAACCAAATAAATACGGAATGTTGGAAACCAGAACCAACAACCGTTTTGATATTGTGACACTGGATGAAAACGGAAGACCAAAATCAGTTCGAAATCTGGAAGTAAAAGTTTATAAAGTTGAGTGGCGCTGGTGGTGGGATGCATCAAGCGATAATTTGTCGAATTATAATTCTTCGAATGCGACAACGGCATACAAAACTTATATTATCAATACAGATGCAAGCGGAAAAGGACACATTCAGTTTTCGTTAGCCGATGAGGAATGGGGACGTTATTTAATTCGTGTTTCAGATAACCCGAATGGTCATGCAACTGCTCTTACCGTAAATATAGATTGGCCAATTTGGTCTGGAAAAACACGTAATAGAGATGCTTCTACGGCAAATATGTTAGTGTTTTCTACCGATAAAAAGAATTATGCAGTAGGTGAAAAAGCACAAATATCTTTCCCTTCAAGTGAAGGTGGGCGTGCTTTAATTTCGATCGAAAATGGATCAAAAGTAGTGCAGACAATTTGGGCAAAAACACAAAAAGGAGAGACTAAAGTTGAAGTTCCAATTACTTCGGCAATGGCGCCAAACGTGTATTTTAATATCACGCTTTTACAACCGCACGCTTCAACTAAAAATGATTCGCCAATTCGTATGTATGGAATCGTTCCGATAGAAGTTGTCGATAAAAACACAATTCTTGCGCCAACACTTTCGATGCCGGACGTTTTAAAACCGGAACAAACTTTTACAGTAAAAGTAGGTGAGAAAACAGGTAAAGAAATGACGTATACAATTGCAGTTGTTGATGAAGGTTTACTGGACTTAACACGTTTTAAAACGCCAAATGCATGGGATAGTTTTTATGTTCGTGAAGCTTTAGGAGTAAAAACCTGGGATATTTATGATGATGTAATTGGTGCATATGGCGGAAAAATAAATCAGATTTTCAGTATTGGTGGAGATCAGGATTTAGGTGGTGGAAAAGCCAAAAAAGCCAACCGTTTTAAACCAGTTGTTTTATATTATGGTCCGTTTAAATTAGAAAAAGGACAAACGAAATCACATCAATTAAAATTGCCAAAATATATTGGTTCTGTTCGAACAATGGTTGTTGCCGGTGATGCAAATACGAGCGCTTATGGAAGTGTCGAAAAAGCAACTCCTGTAAAAAGTCCGTTGATGGTTTTGGCTTCATTGCCAAGAAAAATTTCTCCATCAGAAAAAGTGACTCTCCCGGTTACGGTTTTTGCAACTGAAAAGAATATCAAAAATGTTTCGATTCAGATTAAAACAAGCAACGGGTTACAAGTAATGGGAAGTGCTACACAATCATTGAATTTTACAGAACCGGATGAGAAAATGGCTTATTTTAATCTGGTAGTTGGCTCTGCAACGGGAATCGCAAAGGTTCAAGTTGTTGCAACTTCAGGAAAAGAGAAATCGGTTTATGATGTCGAAATTGATATGACGAACCCAAATCCGGTTACGAATACATTTACAGATATTATTTTACCTCCAAATAGTACCAAAACGATTTCATGGAAAACTTTTGGAGTTTCAGGAAGTAATAAAGCAAGATTAGAGGTGTCGTCAATGCCAACGATGAATTTGAACGGAAGATTACAATTCTTGATTCAATATCCACATGGTTGTGTAGAGCAAACTACATCATCCGTTTTTCCTCAATTATTCTTAAATGATGTTGTCGATTTAGACGCAACAAGAAAAGCGCTAATTCAAAAAAACATTACTGCTGGAATTACAAGATTAGGAAGCTTTCAATTATCAAACGGAGGATTGTCGTATTGGCAAGGAAACACAATTGCAGACGATTGGGGAAGTTCATATGTCGGACATTTCCTGATTGAAGCAGAGAAAAAAGGATATGTTTTGCCAATTAATTTCAAATCAAAATGGATTTCGTATCAACAAAAAGAAGCGAAACAATGGCGTTTTGAACCTAAATATGGTAATGATTTAGCGCAATCTTATAGATTATATACATTGGCTTTGGCCGGAAATGCAGATTTGTCTTCGATGAACAGATTACGTGAAACTAAAGGTATTTCTAACGAAAGTAAACTTCGCTTGGCGGCAGCTTATGTTTTGGCTGGGCAAAAATCGGCAGGACAAAATCTTTTACTAAATACTAGTATTGACAGCGAATCAGATGGTTACAATTATTACTATTATGGTTCAAGTGAAAGAAACAGAGCAATGGCTTTAGAAACGATGTTGCTTTTGGGGCAAAAACAAAAAGCATTTACTTTGGCTACAAAACTTGCAAAAGAAATGTCAAACAATCAATGGATGAGCACGCAAACAACGGCGTATTGTTTATATTCAATGTCGAAATTTGCTATTGCCAATGGTCCTAAAGGAATTAATCTTCAGTTTAGTAAAAACGGAAAAGGAGAAACGATAAGCACTCAAAAAACAGTTGCAGACAGAAGTTTGATTGTTCAAAGTGGTGCAAATAATATTGTGTTGAAAAATCTTAAAAACAACACTGTTTATGTTCGTGTTTTAAATACTGGAATTTTACCAATTGGACAGGAAAAAGAAATTCAAAGCGATGTTTCGGCTGCTATTGTTTTCAAAAACAGAAAAGGAAGCACAATCAATGTTTCGAAAATTAGTCAGGGAACTGAATTTATTGCAGAGGTTACGATTAAAAACCAAAGAAATGAAAGTGTTCAAAATGTAGCTTTATCACAGATTCTGCCTTCAGGTTTCGAAATTGTAAATACGCGTTTCACCGATTACGGAGACGCTACAAACAATACTGCTGATTATATTGATATTCGTGATGATAGAACTAATTTCTATTTTGGAATGAAAGCCAGAGAAACAAAAACATTTAGAATCCTACTCAACGCATCATATCTGGGGAATTATTATTTGCCGGGATTGCAATGTGAAGCGATGTATGACAATACATTTCTAGCGAGAACAAAAGGTTTTTGGGTTGAAGTAGTAAAATAAAATATATGGCCCACGGGTTTTACGGATTAAACGGATTTACACCGATTTTTTATTGAATCAGATCAGATTAAATTTAATCTGCGGAAACCAGTTCAATCCGTAAAAATCCGTGAGCTAAAACTAAAAGCTTTGAAAAATAAATTAATAGCGTTCTCACAACGCATTATAAATTGGATTAAAAAGAATAAAATAAAATCAGCAATTGCATTTCTGCTCTTGCTGATTTATTATTTCTCATTGCCACGAACTCTGTTTCAGGAACCTTATTCTACGGTTATTGAAAGTAAGGAAGGAGAATTACTTGGTGCAAAAATTGCTCGGGATGGTCAATGGCGTTTTCCTGCGCAAGATAGTGTTCCGGATAAATTCAAAAAATGCATCGTTTATTTTGAAGATGAATACTTCTATAAACATCCGGGTTTTAATCCTGTTGCGATGGTAAATGCGATTAAGCAAAACCAAAAAGCGGGTAAAGTTGTCCGAGGTGGAAGTACATTAACACAACAAGTTATCCGTTTATCCCGAAAAGGAAAAGGGAGAACTTACTTTGAAAAAATCATAGAAATTATTCTGGCAACACGATTAGAATTAGGATATTCTAAAGATGAAATACTCGAATTGTACGCTGCTCACGCTCCATTTGGAGGAAATGTGGTTGGGTTAGAAATGGCTTCCTGGCGTTATTTTGGTGTGCAATCAAATCAATTGTCTTGGGCGGAAAATGCAACTTTAGCAGTTTTGCCAAATGCACCAAGTTTGATTTATCCCGGAAAAAATCAAATCAAGTTGTTGAATAAACGAAACAGGCTTTTGCTAAAATTGCATCAGGAAGGAATAATTGACAAACAGACTTACGAACTTTCAATCGAAGAGCGATTGCCTCAAAAACCGTATGATTTGCCTCAAATTGCGCCTCATTTATTGCAACGCGTGGCGAAAAGTGAAGAAGGAACGCGCGTAAAAACAACAATTGATTATGCTTTGCAAAATAGAGTAAATCAAATTGCGAGATATTATTATTATCAATACAAACAGAATGAAGTTAACAATTTAGCGATTTTGGTGATTGATGTTTCAAATAGAAATGTGATGAGTTATGTGGGGAATTCTCCAACTGATAAAGATCATCAAAAAGATGTTGATATTATTGACGCACCAAGAAGTACAGGAAGTATCTTGAAACCTCTTCTTTATGCAGGAATGCTTGATGATGGCGAATTATTGCCAAATACTTTGGTCGCAGATATTCCAACGCAAATTGCAGGTTATACACCACAAAATTTTAATCTGACATTTGATGGTGCGGTTCCTGCTCATCGCGCTTTGTCGAGATCTTTGAATATTCCGGCTGTTTTAATGTTGCAGGATTTTGGTGTGAATAAATTTTATGAAGAATTACAAAAATTCAAATTGAGAGATATTAATAAAACACCCGATCATTACGGATTATCGCTTATTTTGGGTGGCGCCGAAAGTAATTTATGGGATTTATGCAGAACGTATGCTAATCTTTCGTCTACCGTGAATTATTATACTAAAAACAATTCAAAATATAGAACAAAAGAATTTACGGAATTAAATTATAAAAACAATTTTGAGCCTGATTTTGGTTCTGAAACCGACCAGAAAAACATTGTTGGTGCAGGATCAATTTGGCTAACTTATAATGCAATGGAAGAAGTAAACCGACCGGAAGGGGATGAAGCCTGGAAGTTTTATGATAGTTCGCTGAAAATTGCATGGAAAACCGGAACTAGTTTTGGTAATCGCGATGCTTGGGCAATTGGAACAAACTCGAAATATGTTGTTGGAATATGGGTAGGAAATGCGACAGGCGAGGGAAGGCCAACGCTAACGGGAGTAACAGGTGCAGCACCTATTTTGTTTGATGTTTTTAATTTATTACCGAGACAAAGATGGTTTCAAACGCCTTATAAAGATCTGGATGAAGTTGAAGTTTGTCGTTTAAGTGGTTATTTGGCTAAAGAAGAATGTCCAAAAATCAAACAGTGGGTTCCGAAAAAAGGAAAATCTACTGTGGTTTGTCCGTATCATAAAAAGGTGCATTTAGATAAATCGGAAAAGTTTCAGGTCAATAGCAGTTGCGAAAATATTGATAATATAGTCACTAGAAATTGGTTTGTTTTACCGCCGGTTATGGCTTGGTATTACAAAAGTCAGCATATTGAATATTTGCCATTGCCGCCTTTTAAGGAAGATTGTCAAGGGACACAATCGGTGAATATGGATTTTATTTATCCGAAAACGAATAGTAAAATCTACTTAACGAAGAATTTTAATAGCGAAGTTCAGCCTGTAATTCTCAAAGTAGCTTATTCTGAAAGGGACAAAGAATTGTTTTGGTACGTTGATGATGTTTATAAAGCAACAACAAAAACGTTTCATGAATTACCTATTACACCAACTTCAGGAATACATTATATAACGGTTGTAGATGCTTATGGGAATGAAATTAGAAGGAGAATTGAGATTATTAGAGAGTAATAATCGAGCCTTCGACTTCGCTCAGGATGACATTAGTACTCGAAAGGACTTTTAAATATATAATCTTCTTATGAAAATGAATGCCTAGCCCAGATAGAAATGGAAATCCTTTTAATTTTTTCTTTAGAAAAATAAAAGATTGAAACGGATAGCTGGAAATTGCTCCTAAAAAATAGCCACGAATTCACGAATTAAAACTTAAAAATAATTCGTTTTCATTCGTGAATTCGTGGCGAAAAAAAAATAAAGCGCATAAAAAAACCGCCAATCTTTCGAGAGGCGGTTTTTAATTTATTCTGAAATAACATTTCCTTTTTTATCATAGAAATGGTATTCTAAGTACGTGTAAGCGTCACGAGGTATGATTTTCACCCATTTCTTATGTTCAAAAAACCATTTTGAACGTAATGATGGAAAACCTTTACTGAGGTATGCAGCCACAAACGGATGTGTGTTAAGCACAACTTTATTGTGGGTTTTTAAAAGTCTTTCTAAGTCAGAGGTGATTTTATCAATGATTAAAATTGGCGCTTCAATTTCGCCATGTTCATTGTTTGGATCTTCTTCTCTGGTTTTAATATTAACTTCTGGTCTTACGCGTTGTCTGGTAATTTGAACTAAACCAAATTTACTAGGCGGTAAGATTTTATGCTTTGCTTTATCGTCGCTCATTTCTTCTCGCAAGAAGTCGAACAAAACCTTCCTGTTTTCAGGATTGGACATATCGATAAAATCAACTACGATTATTCCGCCCATATCACGCAAACGAAGTTGTCTGGCAATTTCAGCGGCAGCTATCATATTTACTTCCATGGCTGTGTCTTCCTGATTAGTCGCCTTATTCGAACGGTTTCCGCTGTTTACGTCTATAACGTGAAGAGCTTCAGTGTGTTCTATAATAAGATATGCGCCTTTACTCATGGAGACTGTGCGTCCAAATGAAGTTTTGATTTGTCTCTCTATATTGTATTTCTCGAAAATTGGAGTGTCATTTGATTGATAAAACTTAACAATCGATTGTTTTGAAGGTGCAATTTCTTGCAGATATTCCTTCGTTTGATGGTACAACTCTTCATCATCTATTTGTATACCGCTAAAGGTATCGTTGAATACATCTCTCAATATCGAAGACGCTCTGTTGAGTTCTCCTAATACTTTTGAGGGATGATGAGCAGTTGGTAATTTTTTACACATTGCAGTCCATCTGCCAAGCAGGTTCTGCAAATCTTTTTCTAATTCGGCTACGTTTTTGCCTTCGGCTACTGTGCGAACAATAACACCAAATCCTTTAGGTTTGATCGATAGAACAAGTTTTTTTAAACGATCCTTTTCCTTTTTGTCTTCTATTTTTTGAGAAATAGAAACACGGTCAGAAAACGGAACGAGAACAATAAATCTTCCTGCCAATGAAAGCTCAGCGCTTATTCTTGGACCTTTGGTAGATATAGGTTCTTTAACTACTTGAACTAAGACAGATTGATTGGCACTTAAAATATCAGTAATGATGCCATCTTTGTCAATCTCTTTTTCAAACTGAAAGGTTTTTAGGGAGAAATCTTTTAATTTACCTGCGCTTACAAGTTTTATGAATTTCAGTTGGGAAGCTAAATTTGGACCCAAATCGTGATAATGTAAAAAGGCATCTTTTTCGAAGCCTACATTTACAAAAGCAGCATTAAGTCCAGCAACGGGTTTTCTGATTTTGGCAATAAAAATATCACCAACCTGAAAGTTGCTTTTTTCTTCTTCTTTGTGTAATTCAATTAGTTTTCCATCTTTTAATAAGGCAAAATCTACTGCTTCAGAACTAGATCTAATGATTAATTCTTTATTCACACTGTAAATTTTTATCTGTTTTTTCAGAAAATAGAGGATAGAGAGAAGAAAATAGGTTAAAACCTAAGATCTAAAATCTAAGATCTAAAATCTTATTTACAGATGGATTAAACAATATTTTTAACAGGTATTGAACCCGGGGAAAAGAAGATTAGTAGAGAATAGAGCAGAGAAAATAGATTTTGTCTATATTCTTTTTTCTTTTCTCTCTTCAGTCTTTTTTTCAATTTCAATGAACGTTTAAAAAGAAAAAAGTAGTTTAAAACTACTTTTTCTTTTTGTGACGGTTAGCTCTCGCTCTTTTTTTACGTTTGTGAGTAGCTACCTTATGTCTCTTTCTTTTTTTACCACTTGGCATATCGTGTCGATTTTATGATTAATTAATAGTATTATTTTGCTTCGTTATTCGTTTTTACTCCCTCTACAAAAACTTTTGCAGGTTTAAAAGCAGGAATGTTGTGTGCTGGAATTTTGATAGTGGTGTTTTTAGAAATGTTTCTACCTGTTTTTTCAGCTCTGGTTTTTACAATAAAACTACCAAATCCTCTTAGGTAAACATTGTCTCCAGTTTCTAATGAAGTTTTAACTTCTTCCATAAAAGTTTCTACTGTTGCTTGAACATCTCCTTTTTCAAGACCTAGTTTCTCTGAAATTTTCGCTACGATATCTGCTTTCGTCATTTTCTTTCCTATTTTATTTTATAAATGGTGTACTATTTTTTTGAGTTTGCAAATATAGGAATTAAAAAAATAATTAATCAAGCTAATTCGTTAAATTTTAATTACATAAACATTTACTTTTGTATTCTAAGTATTTTGCGATGAATTTTTCTAACATATTGATAAAATGGTATTTACAAAACAAACGTGATTTGCCATGGCGAAAAACGACCAATCCTTACCATATTTGGCTCTCAGAAATAATGTTGCAACAGACTCGAGTTGCGCAAGGAACGCCATATTTTTTTGCTTTTACGGAGGAATTTCCTACCGTTTTTAATTTAGCAAATGCCTCAGAAGAGCAAGTTTTGAAACTTTGGCAGGGATTAGGGTATTATTCTCGCGCCAGAAATTTGCATAAAACGTCTCAATTTGTCGCAAATGAGCTCAATGGAGTTTTTCCTGATAACTATAAAGATTTATTAAAATTAAAAGGTGTTGGTGAATATACCGCTGCAGCAATTGCTTCTTTTTCTTATAATGAAGCGGTTCCTGTTGTTGATGGAAACGTTTTTCGGGTACTTTCTCGTTATTTTGATATAGAATCTGATATTGCTGTGCCTGCAACAAAAAAAGAATTTACGGAACTGGCTTACGAATTAATGCCAAAAGATAATCCTGCGATATTTAATCAGGCAATAATGGAGTTCGGCGCTTTGCAATGCGTGCCTAAAAGCCCGAATTGTTCTGTTTGTGTATTTAATGATAGTTGTGCGGCTTTGCAAAAAAAGAAAGTTTCGGTTTTGCCTGTGAAATCAAAAAAGGTAAAAGTTACAAATCGATTCTTTAATTATTTGATTCTGGAAGATGTTTTAGGGAATACTTTAATTCAGAAAAGAACGGCAAAAGGAATCTGGCATAATTTATATGAGTTTCCTCTTTTAGAAACTACCGAAATTGTTGGTTTTGATTTTGTTTCAAACGCTGTTCAAAACGAGATTTTTTCTTCCTATACTATATTAAGTATAGAAGAGTGTAGTGAAACGACTGTAATTCATAAACTTTCGCACCAACATCTTCATATTCAGTTCTGGAAAGTAAAAATTAACGAAATAATTGTTAATGGTTTGAGTACCACTGACTTGAAAAGTTTTCCTTTTCCAATTGTGATTTATAATTTTATCGAAAAGCAAGAAATAAATTGCTAAAAAAATGTATCTTTGAGGGAAATACTACTATAAAACTATGAACGGAACATTAAATAAAGTAATGCTAATAGGCCATTTAGGAGACGATGTAAAAATGCATTATTTTGATGGCGGAAATTGCATTGGGCGTTTTCAGCTTGCTACAAATGAAGTTTATATTAATAAAACGACTAACGAAAAAATAACTTCAACAGAATGGCACAATTTAGTTGTGCGTAATAAAGCTGCTGAAATTTGTGAAAAATATTTGTCTAAAGGAGATAAAATATATATTGAAGGGCGTATAAAATCTCGTCAATGGCAAGCTGAAGATGGTACAACCAAATATACCACAGAAATTCAGGTTACCGAGTTTACTTTCTTGACTACCAAAAAAGAAACTGGAAATCATAGACCAAATCACGATTCAGAATCGCCAAAAAGTACTAACTTTGACGCGGCTAACGAAGGCTTGCCTATTAATGACTTGCCTTTTTGATTGTTTAACTAATCTTTTTTAATTTGGACCCAGAGCCCAGTTTACTCTTATCTACCACTCTAGACATCAATTTAATAATTGGTTTTGTCGGAATTTTTATTTTGCTGTTTTTATCGGCAATTGTTTCAGGTGCCGAAGTAGCACTTTTTTCACTATCTCAAAAAGACATTGATGATGCCTTGAATGAGAACCTTCCGAAAGGAAAAATTATCTCAAATCTTTTAGATAAACCCAAAAAATTACTTGCAACATTATTGGTTGCTAATAATTTCCTGAATATTGGAGTTGTTATTTTGTTCTCCTTTATCGGACAAAATATCTTTGACCAAATTGATTCGCCGGTTTTAAAATTTATTTTAGAAGTAATTCTCGTTACTTTTCTGATTTTATTATTTGCAGAAGTTTTGCCTAAAGTTTACGCAAGCCGAAACAATATAAAGTTTGCAAAACGCGTTGCATATCCAATCGCTGTTTTAGACAAAGTATTATCGCCAATAAGTTTGCCAATGCGCAGTATTACGCTGTATTTGCAGAATAAATTAGGGAAACAAAAGAATAGTTTTTCTATAAATCAGCTTTCGCAGGCGCTGGAATTGACAGATTCTGAAGGAACATCAAGCGAGGAACAAAAAATACTAGAAGGAATTGTTTCTTTTGGAAATACAGACACAAAACAGGTTATGAGTCCAAGAATTGATATTTTTGCATTAGAAATATCAGAAACATTTAAATCGATTTATCCTAAGATAATTGAAAAAGGTTTTTCGAGAATTCCTGTTTACAGAGATAATATTGATCAAATAGAAGGCGTTTTATTCGTAAAAGATTTATTGCCTCATATTGATAAAGAAGAGTTTGACTGGACAGCTTTAATGAGAAAAGCTTTTTTTGTTCCTGAGAATAAAAAATTAGACAATCTATTGAAGGATTTTCAAAGTCTTAAAAGCCATTTGGCAATTGTCGTTGATGAATATGGAGGAACCTCAGGATTGGTTTCTTTAGAAGATGTAATAGAGGAAATTGTTGGAGATATAAGCGATGAATTTGACGATGAAAATTTGAATTTTTCCCAGATTGATGAAAGAAATTTTCTTTTTGAAGGAAAAATTAATATGAAAGATTTCTACAGAATAATCGATGTTAACGAAGATATTTTTGAATCTCACAAAGGAGAAGCAGAAACTTTGGCGGGTTTTATTTTAGAAATTTTGGGTAATTTCCCTAAAAAAGATCAAAAAGTAGCTTTTGAAAACTGTGTTTTTACAATAGAAACAGTTGACAAAAAACGTATAAAACAAATAAAAGTAACAATAGATTAAAATGCTTAAAAGATTATTTTCGGTAGCGACAATTTTACTAACATTAACCGTTTTGAGTTGTAAAGATGATGTGGTGCCAAAGCCTGCAAGTTTTTTACGTTTAGATTATCCCGAAGCGAAGTATGTTAATTTTGCTAATAATTGTCCGTTTAGTTTCGAAATGAACGAAAATGCGGTTATTAAAGGAGAAAAAGATTGTGGATTTGCAATTACGTATCCTAAAATGAAAGCGACGATTTATTTGACTTATAAGCCTGTAAATGGCGATATTCAGAAGTTATTAAAAGATGCTCAGAAATTAACGTACGAACATGTTATTAAAGCCGATGATATATTAGAACAACCGTATTTAAACCCACAAAAAAAGGTTTACGGAATGTTTTATCAAGTTGACGGAAATGCGGCTACAAACTCGCAATTTTACGTAACAGACAGTACGAAACATTTTATAACAGGATCGGTTTATTTTTATGCAAAACCTAATTTTGATTCTGTTATGCCAGCGGCTAGTTATATCAAAAATGATATGCAAAGATTGATGGAAACACTGAAGTGGAAATAAATGAAATAACAATATTAAAAAAAGGCGTTCAATTTGAGCGCCTTTTTTATGTTTAATAAATGTGTTTAGAGTTTAGGATGCTGAAAAAGCATCGGTTATAAATTCCTGAAGTCCTGCTTCTTCGAGTATTTCGATCGAAAATTCTCCAAAACGTTTTGGAAGCCAGATAATTCTAACGCCACTTGGCGAGTTAAGATCTTCTTTTGACAAAGTATTTCCGTTTTCGTCCTCTGGTTGAACGCCAGAAGCAACCAATTCGTCAAAAGCAGCTTCGATATCTGGAGTTGAATAACAATGGCGATAAATTGTTCCTTCGCCTTTTGCGTCCAGTAAATTTTTTAGATTTCCAGAGAAAGGCTGCACAAGCATAAAACGTTCCTGATCCATTTTTACAACGGCATAAGTAACGTGCAATTCATCTCTTTGCCAAGTGAATGTTTTTGAAATCTCGGCTTTAAAGATTTTTGCATAATAGTCACAAGCCACTTGTAGGTCGTTAACTAAAATATCTATGTGACTAAATTTAAGGTCCATTGTTTATGATTGTATATTGATGATTATAATGTTAGTGGGGGAATTATAAGCTAAAATATAATTTTGAAAATGATTCACAAAAAAAACAGTAGTAATCCGGAGTTTGCTACTGTTTAGAATTCTATTTTTCAATCCTTTTTTATGATTAGATTTTCTAATTTTAATTATTGAAAAGCTATTGGTTAGCTTCTTCCCAATTTATGAATCCAGAAGTCCATTCGTAATGATTTAATTTGCATTCGTTTATTTGGAAACACTTCTCGTCAAATTTATTAAATCCAGGTAAGTCTTTTAATTTTTGTATTACGGATTTTGCTTCTTCATATGTACTAAAAACACCAATAAATTTTACTTCTTCTATTTCTTCTATTTCGTAAATATGTTCTAAAATATATACATTCTCCATAATTTTAATTAAGTTGTTGTTTTAAACAACAATGTTTTATGGTTGTTTTTTAGATGAAGTTGTAAATAAAAACTCGTTCTCTTAACAAGAACGTTTGTTAATATTTGATATTGACTTAATTACGATTTGATATTCGAAACTTTATATGTTTTTCCGTCTCCAGTTGCTTGAACAGTTTTGGTTAGATTTTCTTGATTTAGAACCGTTTTGTCAAATACAACAGTAGCAGTTTTTTTGTCAAAATCAACAGTCGCTTTTTCTACTCCGTCAAGATTTGATAATTCTTTTTCGATTGTTTTTGCACATCCCATCGCGCAAGTCATTCCTTCGATTTCAAAACTTGCAGTTTGTACATTTTCGGCTGCAATCGCTTTGTGTTCTTTTGAAGCTGCTTCAATCGGTTTTATATTGGCTAAATTTTTATCTTCTTCTTTTTTGCAGCTTACAAATACTAAACCCGCAATTGCTAATGATGCTACGATTTTTGTGAATTTCATTATATCTAATTTTAGTTATCAAAAAATGTTATTGCAAAATTAGCAAAATCGAGAGGTTAATTCATGAAAATAGTACAAATTTGCATCAAAATAGTATTTATGGATGCAAAACAATTAAAATGGGCTTATTTATTGGTTCTTTCACTAATTTGGGGAAGTTCTTTTATTTTAATCAAACGCGGATTAGTAGGCTTAACTGCGGTTCAGGTTGGTTCGTTCCGAATTATTTTTGCAGCACTATTTTTGTTGATTATTGGTTTCAAAAGTTTGAAGAAAATTTCGCGTCGTCAATGGAAATTTGTTGCGATAACGTCAGTTTTTGGAACTTTTACGCCGGCATATCTTTTTGCAATTGCAGAAACCGAAGTTGACAGTTCGATCGTAGCTATTTTAAATTCGCTTACGCCTTTAAATACTTTAGTTTTAGGAATTATTGTTTTTGGAATCCAATTTCAAAAACGTCAGGTTCTGGGAGTTTTTGTTGGACTTATTGGATGTTTGTTACTGGTTTTAAGCGGAGCTTCATCACATCCTGGACAAAATTATTATTATGTAATTCTGGTTGTAATTGCAACGCTTTGTTATGCGATAAATGTCAATTTGATCAAGAAATATTTATCCGATTTAAATTCCCTAAGTATTACAACAGGAAACTTTGCTGTTTTGCTTTTACCAGCTTTAATTATTTTAAGTACAACAGATATTACGCAAAGAATAAGTTTTGAAGCAACACAACATTCTATTTTATTTGTAATGATTTTAGGGGTTTTAGGAACCGGAATCGCGAATGTTTTGTTCTTTAAATTGATCCAAATGTCATCGCCGGTTTTTGCAACATCAGTAACCTATTTAATTCCGATAGTAGCATTTTTCTGGGGATTATTAGATAACGAAATGCTAACGCCAATTCAGTTTTTTGGAGCGTTTATTATTTTGATTGGAGTTTATTTGTCGGCGAAGAAATAAGTTTTGGTTTGAAATGTTTTTTCGGATTCTAATATTTTTTAGGAGCTAATCCCGCACCCGAGCCTGAAAGTGCGAACTGGCGAAGCAATCCGTTTCAATCTTTTGTCCGCCGCGGCGGACACAAAAGGATTTTCTCCCGACACTTCGGGACTATCGGGGCTAGGGCAATCATTTTTCCAAGAATATTTTCGTTAAGTTTGTTGTTTCGCGTTGATTCAATAAACTATAAGCTTTGTTAAGAATTTGGACTAAATAGATTTATTTATCTATTTGTTTAATAAAATATTTTTGTAGTCATTTTCATTCTTTTTTAGGTATCTTCGTAATCCTAATAGTTAAGATTATGAACTCAGAAAAAAGATTTACCCGTGTGGTATGGTGGCGGTATTGGAAACAACCGTAACGCTTTCTTAACAGCGTAGGACACCTTAGCTATGCGGGTTTTATTTTCCCTAAAGTTAAGAATTATGAGTACAAACACCCTTTCAAAAGAAACAGAACTGAGATTGGCAGATTTTTTCAACAATTCTGTCGATGCTAAGTTTATGGCAAAAACAATTCGGCAAGTAAATTACATGCTTGTTTTAAGCTTAATGCGAGAATGTGAAACTTTGGAGATTGATAAAAGAAGTCTTGAAAACGGCTTTTATTGGTTAAATGAATTAGCCGAAATTCTAAATCCTTATTTAAACGTTGAATGATTAAATAATAAAGGCTGTCGTAATTGACAGCCTTTATTGTTTTTACGAATTTTTGTCATTCCGAGGAACGAGGAATCTCCGCAAGAAACTAACGCAAAGTATTTCAAAAATTGTCGAGTTACTTGCGAGGATTTCTCCTCCGTCGAAATGACAAACTAGACGGAAATCTTCTTTTAAAACGAATTGACCTAGCCCCGATAGAAGTGGAAATCCTTTTGTGGCGGGGTTCGCCACAAAAGATTGAAACGGATAGCGGGATTAGCTCCTAAAAAAAAATGCTTTTATCATAGAAATCGGGATGACAATGATTATTTTGTGTGAAATAATTTTGAAACTTTTGAGGCTTCGACTTCACTCAGCCTGACAAAAAAGAGCATAAAAAAAGCTTTGTCAAAGTTGAAAACTTTGACAAAGCTTCTAAAAATCTTAGTAGCTCAGAATCTCAGCGCCTCAGAACCTTTGTCCCTTTGAGCCTTTGCATCTTTGAACCTTCCTAAAGAAAATCTGCGTCAGAAACTCCTTCGTTGATCTTAATGTCAGACATTTTAATATCTAATTCAAAGCCTACATTTTGAACGATGTTAAAAGGAACTTTAATACCTTTTACTTCTTTGTAGTCATTGAAGTTTGTGATTTGTGTTGTTGATTTTCCAGCTTGTTCGCGAACTTTAGATTCGGCTACTTTCAAGCCAGATTTAACATCGTAGAAATAAGTTGTTTTACCTTCTTTTATAGCATAAGCATCGTTGCCATTTACAGGCTCGATTCTGTCAACTTTTAAATCTGTTCTTTTTACCAATTGTAATTCTTCAAATGGAGCAGCGCTTGCTTTCATTTCGGCAAGATCAGCGCCTTCAAGATTTTTGCGTTGTCCTTGTTGTTCGATATAAGCACCTTTATCGTTCACAACTTGTTTCATTAAATTCATTGTTCCCATTGCAAGAGAAACCATCATTTTTCCTTTCGAATCTAATTTAGACGTAAAAGTCAAAGGAGTCGGCGCTTGCGGAATCGAAGTTGATCCGTTCATTGCCAATGTTTTTACAGTCGAAACTGCTTTTTCTCCACCAATTGCTTTAAGGTAATTTTCAAAAACAGTTTTTGCTGTAATTCCTGCAGGAACTTCTTTTGTAGTAGCAGGTTTTTCAACAGAATTTCCGAATCTGTCAAAGTAGAAAATCGGAAGTTGAGTTTTTTCTAAACCAGAAATAACATCAGAACCTTTTCCAACAATTACAATTCTCATATTATCTAATAAGAAATATTTGTTGGCTACACGAAGAATATCATCAGCAGTAACATTGTTGATGGTTTGAATGTATTTTTCGTAGAAATCAGCAGGAAGTTTTTCTGTTTCAATGTTTAAGGCGTATCTGGCAACGGTTTGTGGTTTTTCAACCTGCATTACAAATCGGCCAATATATCCGGCTTTTACATTTTTTAGAACATCTTCAGAAACTTTTTCAGTTCTGATTCTTTTGATTTCTTTTACAAATTGAACTACAGCGCTATCAGTTACAGTGTTTCTAACGGCAGACGAAGCTTTGAATTTAGTAGTGTATTTTCCGGTTCCAATGCTTGAACTAGCGCCGTATGTCCATGCGTGTTGTTCACGTAAATTCATGTTTAGGTAACTGTTAAAATCTCCACCTAAAATTTGATTTGCAATTACTGCAGGGAAAAAATCAGGATCGCTCATTTTTAAATTCACCGTATTAACTAATGAAATTTCAGATTGAACCGCATTTGGAACGTCAACAAAATCAATTTGAAGTTTTGATACGTTTTCAGGACTTGGATAAGTATTTTTTGGAGCAGCTTGTTTTTTCCAACCACCAAAAAGTTTTTCTACTGCAGCTTTTGTTTCTTTGAATTTAATATCTCCAATAACAACTAAATAAGCATTTTCAGGAACAAAATAAGTTGCATAATTTGCCTGAACATCAGCAAGAGTAACGTTTTTTACTGTTTCTTCAGAAATATATTCTCCAGATGGATGACTTTTTCCAAAAGTTAAAACATCAACAACGCGATTTGCGATTGCAGGAACACTTTTTTCATCGGCTTTAAGCCCTTCAAGTAGTTTTGCTTTCTCTTTATCAAATTCAGTTTGAGTAAAATTAGGTTGTAAAGCTCCTTCGGCTAAAAGCTCTAAAACACGCCCTGAATATTTAGAAAGTGAACTTGCATAAGCGCCGGAAGAGGTGAAATTGATACTTGCGCCATAAAAGTCAATCTCTTCATTAAAAGCTTCTTTCGTGGTTTTTTTCGTTCCGTTACCAATTAAACTGCTGGTTAATTCATCAACACCTTTTTTATTTCCTTCTGTAAAAGGAGCATTGTCTAAGGTAAGATTAAAGCTAACTCTTGGTAATTTATGATTTTCAACTACCAAAACTTTCATGCCGTTTGCCAAAACAAAAGTTTGCGGTTTTTTGATGTTGACTACGGGTGAATTTCCAGGTTTTGGTTGTGGTCGATCTTGTGCTTGCATAATTCCAGTCAGGAATAAAAGGATTAAAAATGTATGTATTTTTTTCATGATTCGATAGACTTAGTTTTGAGCTTTGGTTGAAGGAATGTAATCTAAAATTAAACGTTGGTTAGGATTTAAATACTTTTTGGCTACTTCTCTAATTTCTTCTCTTGTAATAGAGTGGTAAAGGTCAATCTCTGTATTAATCAGATTTACATCTCCATAAAGTAAATAATAAGAAGCTAGGTTTTCAGCAATTCCTTCTACGCTTGCATTTGCATTCACAAAATTATTATCGAATTTGTTTTGTAATTTTTGATAGTCTTTTTCAGAAATCAAATCAGTTTGGATTTTTACGATTTCCTCGTCCATTTCTTTCAAAATGTCGGCTGTTGTGTTTGGAGCCATTGGCAAACCATACAAAATGTACATTCCGTAATCTTCCTGACTAAATCCAACAGCACCAATTTGAAGCGCCATTTTTTTGTCGTCAACTATTTTTTTGTACAATTTAGAACTTTTTCCATCACTTAAATAAGAAGAGATTAAATCAAGAACTCTTGCGTCTCTCGTTTTCATTGAAGGCGTTCTGTAAGAAGCAACAATCATTGGGATCTGGATATTTGGATCTTCGTAAGTTGCTTTTATAGTTTGGTTTATTGGTTCTTCTACAAAAGTTTGTTTCTTAACGTCTTCACCTCTTGGGATTGTTGCAAAATATTTCTGAATCCATTCTTTGGTTTTGGTTTTATCGAAATCTCCGGCAACAACTAAAACAGCATTATTTGGAGTATAAAACTTTTTATTGAAAGCTTTAAATTCTTCAAGAGTTGCTGCATCAAGATCTTTCATAGAACCGATAGTTGTCCAGCGATATGGGTGATTTTTGAACATGTTTTTTTTCACCTCAGGAAGGATATTTCCGTAAGGTTGATTGTCATAACGCATTCTTTTTTCTTCTTTAACAACTTCATTTTGTGTTTCAACACCTATTTTATTAATAACAGGATGCATTAATCGCTCAGATTCCATCCATAAACCAAGTTCTAAACTGTTTGATGGAAAAACTTCATAATAATAAGTTCTGTCGTCTGTTGTGTTGGCATTATTTACACCTCCGTTGGCAGTAACGATTTTCATCCATTCGCCACGTTTTATATTTTCTGTTCCTTCAAATAATAAATGCTCAAAGAAATGTGCAAAACCTGTACGATCAGGACGCTCATCTTTTGAACCTACGTGATACATTACTGAGGTTATCACAACCGGAGCCGATGGATCGTTATGCAAAATAACATGCATACCGTTATCTAAATTGTATTCTTCAAAAGCTACCTTTTGAGCATGAGCTACTCCGCCGAGCATAAGTGCTGCACTTAACATCATTATTGAATTTTTCATAAAGATTAATAATTTATATTACCTAATATGTAGGTAGCAAAGAGTTGGTTATCGTTACATCAAAAATAACTTTTTTTATTATCATTTGGAGATTCTGTACTATTTTGATGACACTTTAACAGTATTTTACATCAGATTGAGTTTTTTTAATGGGAGAAATGCCTTGAAAAACAGAGTTTAAGGAGAAAAAAATATTTTTGGAATAAGAGATTGCACAGTAAATTATTAATTGTATATTTGCAACCTTAAAAATCAATAAATCAATTTGGTATGTATGCAATCGTAGAGATAGCAGGGCAACAATTCAAAGTAAGCAAAGACTTAAAGGTTTATGTTAACCGTTTGGCTAATGAAGAAGGTTCAAAAATTTCTTTTGACAAAGTTCTTTTATTAGACGATAATGGAAATGTAACTTTAGGCGCCCCAGCTATAGAAGGTGCTTCAGTAGAAGCTAAAGTGTTACAACACTTAAAAGGAGATAAAGTTATCGTTTTCAAAAAGAAAAGAAGAAAAGGATACAAAAAGAGAAATGGTCACAGACAATATCTTACTCAAATTGTAATTGAAGGTATTACTGCAGCAGGAGGAACTAAAAAAGCAGCAGCTAAAAAAGCAGTTGTGGCAGAAGAAGTAGCTACTGAAGAAGTAGAAGCTCCTAAAGCTAAAAAAGCAGCTCCAAAAGCAAAAAAAGAAGCTACTAAAGAATAATAACAATATTTAAACTCATACGTCATGGCTCACAAGAAAGGTGTCGGTAGTTCGAAGAATGGTAGAGAATCAGAATCAAAACGTTTAGGCGTTAAGATTTTTGGAGGTCAAGCTGCTATTGCTGGGAACATCATCGTTAGACAAAGAGGTTCAAAACATAATCCAGGTGAGAACGTTTACATCAGTAAAGATCACACACTACACGCAAGAGTAGCTGGAGTTGTTAAGTTCCAAAAGAAAAAAGATAACAAATCTTATGTATCTATTCTTCCATTCGAAGCATAATCATTAGACTACTTATTACAAAACCCGTTCTGAAAAGAGCGGGTTTTTTGTTTTATACAGAATAGTAATTATTTGTATTTTTGGTTGGATTAATCTACCCAAATTTTGAAAAAAATAGTTTTCCTTTTATTTCTTTTTTGTACAAATCTGTTTGCAAAAGAAATTCATCCTGCAGAACAAACTGCATCCTTAAATGATTCTCAAAAAAAGATATTATACGAATTTGCGATCTTGCAAAAAAGAGGTTCTGATGCAAATGTATATTGGCAAAAGCATAAGAATCAGTTTTCTGAACTAAATGATACAGTAAGAAACCAATTAGCAAATGAAATTTATGCTAATTCTCATATAGTCTACGTTCCTATAAAAAATTCAGCTGTTCAATTATGGATGCAGACGCAATCTCTAACCAATTGGATGTTGTATTTCGCCGCATTTATTGCAATTTGTTCCATAATAGGCTTGTTGCGCAATTATTGGAATTCATTGATAGATATTCTCATAAAGCAGTTTGCGCCTTTATTCAGACTTTTGTTTTCTGCAATTTTATTAACGTATGAAATGTTGTTAGTAGGTATTGCGTGTGTTGTTTGGGGATGTTTTATAGAAGAAATGACATTGCGTACAATAGTAATTCATACAGGTTTATTTTTATTATGGAGCCAGTCGACAGCGATTTTTACCCGAAAGTATTTGGTGCAGAAGTATATTTTTGAAATTAAGAATAATTTCTGGGGAAATGATAAGTGGGAAACTGTAAAAACAATTTGTCTGCCGGCTATAATAGTTACTTTGGCTTTGTTTTATCTTTTGTGTAAAATTCCGGGAGATACTCTGTATAATTATGAAATTGTTGTGGTGGCTATGGCGGCAATTTGTGCTTTGCCTTTTTGGCGAATTTTGGAGAAATATATGTATCCAATTCTTATACCGTACAAAGAGAAAGATGCTTTTATCGAAAGAAGTGTTTATTCGCTTGCAACCTGCGTTGTTTTGGCGCTTATCATTGATGGTTTTCTTATTTGGCAGCAGAATATAATTTTCTCGTATGTAATAACAGCTTTGACGAGCTTGTTGATTATATCATTTTTGTTGTTGTCGCTTAAGGATAACTATAAACGCAATTATAAGAATTACTATTATTTGTCATTCGTGACAACTCTCTTTTTTGTGGCGGTTTTGTTTTATAGTTTTCAGATTCATTCTGCTGAAATGATCTGGGCTTCACTAATTGGAGTAAGTATTTTTATCGTAATTAAATACTGGGAAATCCCAACGTTTTTCTTTAGTTGGAAAAGAAGTAATACATGGACTTGGGGATTTTTAGGAATGGCAGCTTTATTGTGGTTACTGGCAAAAGGTATTTTGTATGTTTCGGGGATGCTGTATTTGTAGTTTTTAGGTTTGTTTTGCTCTTTTAAAGCTTCTGAGTTAAAAAAAACCTTTGTCAAAGTTTTAAACTTTGACAAAGGTCTACATCTTTAAAATTGGAATTTGGAGTTTTAAAATTTGGATTTTACTTCTTTTTATTCCTCGGTATCTTTTGTTTCTTCTAGATCATTAGATTTTCTGCCTAATTTTATCTTTGGATTGTCTTGCGTTCCGGTTACGGTTAATGGTATTCCGAATATTCCAAGAGGAGGTAAGCCTAAGCGCATTTTTAAGTTCAATTTTCCATCTAAACTTGTTGTGCCTTCAATTCTTGGTCTAAAGCCTGCAAACTTAAATTTAAAACGTTCTACGGTCATTATATTATTCTTGATTGTAGTTTTAATATCAACTTTCGAAAGATCCGGATTTTTCATTGACTCAGAGTTTGTTTCTTTGCTTACAGCATTAAACATTTTTAATCCTCTTACTTTTACATCTTTTATAGAAAGTGTTCCGCCACCAACAAGAGATGGGTAAACCGGATCCATGTTTCCGTTTAAACGACCTTTTAATTGATAATCTACAGAAACAATTCCTTGTGCTTTTTCGGCAGCGCTTGCCATTTTTCTAAAAACTTCAATCTCATTATAAGCTCTTTTAATGTCAAAATCAGAAGCTTTGATGCTGTATTCAAAATTTGCTTTTTTTGGCGTTACAGCCTGATAATTTGCATTCATAGAAACAGCGCAGCCAATTAAATTGAATCCTGTATTTTGCATGGTCAGTTTTCCTTTGTTCATGCTTAGATTTCCAACAGCATTTTGAAGATTCAATTTGTCAAAATTTACTTTTTGAGCATTTGCTGTAAAATTCAAGTTCAAATTAGTTGGAATAATTATAACTCCTTTTTGTACAGGTTGAGTCTGAGGCTGAGTTTCTGTTTTAGTTTCTGTAACAGAAGTATTTGCCGGAGTGCTCGACATAAATTCATCGACATTAATATAGCGCGAAGTAACTTTAAACGAACCTCTTAAAACTCCTGTATTTGTAGTTATATAGTTGAAAACGTTTTGTAAATAACCATTCATTTTAAAATCTGATTGACCATATGCGGCCAAAAAGTTATTGAATGACATTTTATCCTGATTGATTTTAAATATACCTTCTTTAATGACGAATTTCTTCGGAAGATATTCTGATGCTATGCCAATGTTTCTAAGTTCAAGAGTTCCTTTGTTGTAAAGTTTGCGGTAATTTCCTTTTTCGGCATCGCTTTGTTTACCTTTCAAAACTACATCGGCTTTTACAAAACCATCAAGGTCAAGTCCTTTTTGAGAGAAAACTTTATAGATTTTATTGACATCCAATTCTCCTTTTGCTTTAATATCATACGTTAAATCATTGAAGTTGCTTAGATCAGCTTCAACAAAAACAGGTTTTCCTTCAAAAGTAAATTGAGCTGGTTTTAGGTTTACTTTTAAATCGCTAAAAGTTCCTTTTTGATTCTCAATCTTAGATTTTATTGTAATATTTGTGATTGGATTTGGATAATATGGAGTTTTTAAATAACCATTTTCCAAGTCAATAACTCCATTTGTAACTGGGAGAATTTTATTTTTCGGATCAAATATTCCGTTTGCTTTTACATCTCCGGCTAAATTTCCTTTTAGTACAACATTCGGAATCCCAAGTGCCTGCATTAATTTTCCAAGATCAATTTTAGCTTTAAAATCAGCATTAATATCTGGTTTATTCACGCCTTTAACGTAGAACTTTGATTTTAAATAATCTTTGTTAATGTTTAAAGATAAATTTTTGGCATCAACAATAACAAGATCCGGATTCAAAGACGGAACTTTTGTTTTAATTTCTAAATTAAGATTCGAAACCGGAAAAGGGCTTTTGTTATAATTGACAAATCCGCTATCTATTTTGACATCCAGATTAAGATCCGGCGCTATATTTTGCGAGGCAATATAATCTCCTTTTAAAGTAAAAAGTAAATTAGTATTTCCTTTCAATTCGGTTTTAGAAAGCCAGGTAATATATTTTGGAGGAAAAGCAGTAAAAACATCATGTAAATCACTATTGTCTGATTTTATGACAAAATCCATGTTGTAACCGTCTTTCAAGAAATTGAATTTTCCTTTAAAATCGACCAAAAGCTGATTGATTTTCAAGTTATTTTGTTCAAAAAAGAAAGATAAAGAGTTTACGTTTACTTTGGTAATCAAATCAGCGTCAACTTTTTTGTTCATTAAATAAGGTTCGCCTTCGTAAACGATATTTAATTTTTCGATTTTGGCTTTTGAATACAAGTCAAAAACGGCTTTGTTTAAATCTCCTTTTCCTAGATAATCAAATCCAAAAGCGTCAAAATGAACTTTAGTCGATTTATCGTCGTAGATTATTTTACTGTTTAATATCTCGATTCTCTCGAGTTTTAAAGCCGTTTCAGAGCTGTCTTTAGAAGTTTCGGCTTTAGGAGATGATTTGTAAATGTTGTAGTTTGCTTCTCCTTTTTCATTTACTTTCACGTTAATGAAGGAATCCGATAAATAAATCTGGTCGATTTTTACCTCTTTACTAAAAACTAAACTTGCTACATTTATTCCAAAAGAAACCTCTTTTGCCGTGATGAATTTTTCGTCTTTATATGGAGCTGATCCGTTAAGATTTAAATCGCTTAAAGTTAAAGTCAGCGAAGGAAAATGCTGAAAAAACGAAACGGAAACATCAGAATAATTTAATTCTGCACTAAGTTTTTCGTTGGCCGTTTTTTTAATTTGCTCCTTAATTTTATCAGCAAAAACAATAGGAGTCAGGAATAATAATCCTATAATAACAACAAATGTGATTCCTAAATATTTAGCCGTTTTTAATAAAATGGACTTAGTTTTGTTTCCAGACATAACAAATTGTGTTTTTTATAGGTAAAAATGAAAATCGAATTTAAAAAGGGTATTATCCGTGTACGGTTTCGCTTTTTCCGTAATTAGTGATAATAGAGCCTTCATATTCAATCCATTCTTTCCAGCGTTTATCAATATCTATATTGTCAGTATATTTTCTTGCAAATCCTAAAAAAGTAGTATAATGTCCTGCTTCAGAAATCATTAAATCGCGATAGAATTTAGCCAATTCTTCGTCTTTTATATTTTCTGAAAGTACTTTAAAACGCTCACAACTTCTGGCTTCAATCATGGCCGAAAACAATAAACGATCGCAAAGTGCATCTTTACGGCTTCCGTCTTTCTTCATGAATTTAAAAAGCTCATTTACATAATGATCTTTTCTTTCGCGTCCCAATGTCAAACCTCTTTTTTTGATAATGTCATGCACCATTTGCAAATGCTCCAATTCTTCTCTTGCAATCACAAGCATTTCTGTTACTAATTCCTCTAATTCAGAATTGTAAGTAACTAAGCTTATTGCATTTGAAGCTGCTTTTTGCTCACACCAAGCGTGATCCGTTAAAATCTCTTCGATATTCGACTCCACAATATTTACCCAACGCGGGTCTGTAGCTAATTTTAATCCTAACATAATTTATCAAAAATTTGTAATATGCAAAATTAGTCATTTTTCTGACCAAAAATCAGGAAATATTGTGCAAATGAGCGTAAAAAAGCATTATTTTGTATAGCGAAAACAACTAAAATGAATCAAGCGAAAAAACTGTTAATTATTGGTTTTGTCTGGCCCGAACCAAATTCGTCTGCGGCTGGTGGAAGAATGATGCAATTAATTTCCATTTTCAAGCAAAACAAATTCGAAATTACGTTTGCAAGTCCAGCTTTGGATAGTGATTTTATGGTTGATTTGACTGAATTTGGAATAGAGAAAAAGTCAATTGAATTGAATAATTCCAGTTTTGATGATTTCATTTTAGAACTAAATCCTGACGTTGTTTTATTTGATCGTTTCATGATCGAAGAGCAATTTGGATGGCGTGTTGCCGAAAATTGTCCAGAAGCAATTCGATTGTTAGATACTGAGGATTTACATTGTTTAAGAACGGCAAGACAAAAAGCTTTTAAAGAAATTAGAACTTTCGAATTAACTGATTTGTTGTCTGAAGAAGTTGCAAAACGCGAAATCGCCAGTATTTTAAGATGTGATTTGTCTTTTATTATTTCAGAATTTGAAATGAAAATCTTAAAAGAGGTGTTCAAAATTGATTCAGATTTACTGTATTATCTGCCGTTTTTGGTTTATGAAATGTCTGAATTAGATTTGTTGAAATTACCTTTATTTGAAGAACGTAAGAACTTTGTTTTCATCGGAAATTTTCTTCATGAACCCAATTGGAATACGGTTCAATATCTAAAAGAAACGATTTGGCCAATAATTAAAAAGCAATTTCCAGAAGCCGTTTTGGAAGTTTATGGCGCTTATCCTTCACAAAAAGTATTGCAATTGCATCAGTCTAAAAATGGTTTTTTTATTATGGGAAGAGCCAAAGATGCAAATGAAGTCGTTAAAAATTCCAGAGTTGTTTTAGCGCCTATTCGTTTTGGCGCCGGTTTAAAAGGGAAATTACTGGAAGCGATGCAATGCGGAACGCCAAGTATGACAACGACAATTGGTTCTGAAGCAATGCACGCAGATTTACCTTGGAATGGTTTTATTACTGATGATGTTGAGACGTTTGCAAAAAAAGCAGTTGACTTGTATCACGATGAAAATTTGTGGAAACAATCGCAAAAAAATGGAGTTGCGATCGTTAATGAATGTTATCAATTAAGTAAATATTCTACAGCTTTGGTTGCAAAAATTAATTCATTATTGAATGATTCTGAAAGTCATCGTTTGCAGAATTTTATGGGAAGTTTGCTTCAGCATCATACTTTAAAAAGCACAAAATACATGTCAAAATGGATCGAAGCTAAAAATAAAAACTAAGCTTCCATTTTTCCAAAACCTACCGTTTCGCGATACAATTGTGGCGAAACATCGGCATTTGTTTTAAAAAATCTGCTAAAATAATGTTCATCATCATAACCTAATTCATAAGCGATTTCTTTGACCGTTTTATTCGTCATGTATAATTCTCTTTTGGCTTCAATTATGATTCTCTCGGCAATTAAATCCGTCAAAGTTTTATTGAAATAATTCTTGGATATTTTGGCTAAGGCTTTCGCCGAAATATTCAGCATTTCCGCATAGTTTCCGGCAGAATGTTTGGTTTTGAAATTGTCTTCAATTGCGTCTTTTAGATTTTGAAGTATAAAAGGTTCTTTACTATTTGGAATCGATTTCATTTCTTCCAATTGCTGATTTTTTAATCGCGAAGCTGTGATCAAAAATATCTTCAAATAAGAAACCAGTGATTCATATTGTGCCAAATCAGAATTTTGAATTTCTGCTTTCATCTGATCCAAAACCATTTTAAAAGTAGCAGAAGCTTCATCGGTAATTTTAACAAATGGCGGTTGATAGACATTATTAAATAAAACGCCGCTGCACGAAACCTCTTTTTGATGCATATGGATGCAATAGAAATCTGGATGAAAGTGAATTGCAATTCCCTCAATTGGTTCATTTACACAAAGCATAAAAGGCTGATACGGTGAAAAGGCGAGGAGTGAGTTTTCTTCAAAATGATGTTCGGCAAAATCAGCTTTTACCTTTCCTCTTCCTTTGGTAACCCAAATTAAAGAGAAAAAATTATTGCGTTGCAAATGATCAAAATGGCTGTTATCACCAAACGGAAGTAGTTTAAAAGCTAGATTTCCAGTTTGTGGATTTATCAACGTAAAAACATTCTGATTGCTCATAATTACTGTTTTTTGAAAACATAAAGATAGTCATGAATAAATTCACGACTATCTTTAAGCCTTGTTTTTTGTTTGAATTATTTTTGAAGTTCTAAGCTTGGAACTGCTGGAAAATCAATTTCTGTATTAGCAGTATTGTTGAAATAGTTCGTTAAAACATTCAGCGCTACATGTGCTACAGTTTCTGCAATTTCAGCTTCAGAAGCTCCTGCATTTTTAATTGTCTGAACATCTTCATTGCTTACTAAACCATTTTTGCTTACTAATATTTTTGCAAATTGAAGAATAGCTTCAGTTTTTGCATCGTTAGAATTTCCTGTTCTTGCGTCTTGCAAAACTTGTGGATCTGTTTTTAATAATTTTTCTCCAATAAATGTGTGAGCAGCTACACAATAATCACATGAATTAGTTTCTGAAACTGTTAAGGCTAATAATTCGCCAGTTTTTGTGCTTAATTTTCCGTGGCTCAAAGCGCCGCTTAAATTCAAATATCCTTCTAATACTGCAGGAGAATTTCCCATTGTTCTCATCATGTTTGGAACAACGCCTAATTTTGCTTGTACTGCGTTGAATAAATCTTTAGTTTTTCCTGTTACTTCTTCTGGGTTTAAAGCTGTTAATCGTGTCATTTTATTTAATTTTTATGTTGTTTATAGTTCTTGTCTTTTGACACTACAAAGATGCGACGATGACAGATTTTAGAACATGGAGAATTTACGCTATGTAATGGATAATTTTCCCTGCGTGTTTTTTTAGGAGAAAAAGAGGGTTTTTATTTGTACTTTAAGGTGTCTTTTTTAGGAGCTAATCCCGCTATCCGTTACAATCTTTTGCTTTTTAAAGAAAAAAGCAAAAGGATTTTCACTTCTATCGGGGCTAGGGCAGTCGTTTTTGTAAGAAGGTTTTCGTTTGTTTAGTGAGGAATGTAAACTTTGACAAAGTTCCCCGAATAGCTTTTCGATAATCTTGTCATTTCGACGAAGGAGAAATCTTCGTAAGTAATTCCGCAAAGAAAATCATCAATCTTTGTCGAGTTACACGTGTGGTTGCTTCGTTCCTCGCAATGACAAATATTGGGTATAAAAAAAAAGAGACTTTCCATAAAGGAAAGCCTCTTTTAAAAGTTATGTTTTGAAAAAGAAACTATTTCAATAAATCTCCAACAGCTTGAATTGTTGTTGCGTGATAACCTGATTTCGCTTTATCGAAAATTTGTTTTGTCCAAACTTTTCCTTCAGGAGTTTTAACAAGTTCTTTATAAAGTGTCATTAGTGATCCGGTTCTGCTTGTTGCGATCATGAATTGCTCAATTGCAGGATAAGCTGTTTTGTATTGATGACGTATTGCTTGAACAAACCATTGGCGTTTGATTACGAAATTTCCGTTTTTAGTAAAATTAAATTCGGCATCAATTGCGGCTAATTCTTCAACAGTGATATCAGCAGGTAAATAATCTATAAAATGCTGTTTTTCTGTAGTCGATTTTATTTTTTGGCTTAATCCTTTAACACCTGTTTTTCTCCAGTTTTTTTGAATACTGTCAATTGCAGTAAAATCATCAGAATGAACAGAAGTTATATTAGATGGAATTCCTGGTTTGTAAATCCAATCGTCCAATTTGATTTTATCAGCTAGAGCTTTGTCTCCTTTAATAAGATTGTCATTGATATATTTTACGAAATCTTCTGTTGTAATAGATTGAAAAGCGTGTGCATCAAAATAGTTTTTGATAAACGGATCGAATTTTTCACGTCCAACAGCTTGTTCGATTACTTTTAGGAAGTTATATCCTTTTACATACGGAATTTGGCTTATTCCATCATCAGGATTTCTTCCCGTAAGGCTAACTTTTAATCTTGTATCCGGATTTGTTGCGCCATACTCAGCAATATTATCGTCTAAATCTTTACGAGTAAGAACGTCTTGCATTTCAGCTTCTTCTTTACCAAAAATTTCTTCACCAATTCTGTGTTCTACATAAGTAGTGAAACCTTCATTTAACCAAATATCGTCCCAAGTTGCATTGGTAACTAAGTTTCCGCTCCAGCTATGACCTAATTCATGGGCTAATAAACTTGTTAAAGAACGATCGCCTGCAATTACACCAGGAGTAAGGAAAGTTAAATTTGGATTTTCCATTCCGCCATAAGGAAAGCTCGGAGGAAGAACCAATACGTCATAACGTCCCCAACGGTAAGGTCCGTAAAGTTTTTCGGCAGCAACAACCATTTTTCCAAGTTCAGCAAATTCCCAAGCTGATTTTTTTAGCATTGATGGTTCTGCGTAAACTCCGGTTCTGTTATCAATAGATTGAAATTCAAGATCTCCAACGGCAATTGCCATTAAATAAGACGGAATTGCTTTGTCTTGTTTGAAAGTATAAACTCCAGTATCATTCTTTTTCTGCGGATTTACAGCGCTCATTACGGCTAATAAATCTTTAGGAACTGTAACTTTTGCATTATAAGTAAAACGAATTCCCGGTGAATCCTGACATGGAATCCAGGTACGTGACCAAATACTTTCGCCTTGAGAGAAAACAAACGGTTTCTTTTTGTCGGCAGTTTGTGCAGGTGTTAACCATTGTAATGCAACGGCATCTTTTGTTGTGCTGTAATAGATGTTGACTTTCGTAGTATTTGGTTCAATAGTAACGTGAAGCGGTTTTCCGTGAAACTCAGTGTCTTTTCCAAGTTCAAACTTAGTTTCTTTTTCGTTGTCACCTAAAGTTACTTTTGTAATGTTTAGCGTGTTTTCGTCGAAGATAATTTCGTTTCCTTTACTAATGTTATCAATTAACCAAGACGCTTTTCCAGAAATGGTTTGTGTGTCAAAATCAACTTTAATGTCAAGATCTAAATGTTTAACAACGGCTAATTCCGGTTTAGAATAAGAGTGCTCGTCTGTGACAGTTGTGGTTTTTTCTGTCTGGTCTTTCTTCTGACACGCCAGTGCTGTCAAGAATAAAGTTACAAGGATTATTTTTTTCATTTTAAGAGATGTTGAATTTAAGGATGAAAATTAAACAAAAAATCCCGTTTTGAATAAACAAAACGGGATTTTATTATGAATTACCTTCGAATTTCTTGAGTTGCCTTCGACTTCGTTAAGGCTGACACTTCGGTTTTATTCAGGCTGACAAGAAAATTATGCCAACATTGTAACCGGGCTTTCGATGTATTGTTTTAATGTTTGTAAAAATTGAGCGCCAGTTGCACCGTCAATTGTTCTGTGGTCGCACGCTAATGATAACATCATTGTGTTTCCAACTACAATCTGACCGTTTTTAACTACTGGTTTCTCAACAATTGCACCTACAGAAAGGATAGCAGAGTTTGGTTGGTTGATAATTGAATTAAATTCAGTGATACCAAACATTCCAAGGTTAGATACTGTAAAAGTACTTCCTTCCATTTCTTGTGGCCCAAGTTTTTTGTTTTTAGCTCTTCCTGCAAGATCTCTTACTGAAGCGCCAATTTGAGATAAACTCATAGCGTCTGTAAATTTTAATACAGGAACTACTAATCCGTCTTCAACAGCTACAGCAACACCAATGTTAACGTGGTGGTTGATGATAATTGCATCTTCTTTCCACTGAGAGTTAATTTTTGGATGTTTTTTCAAGGCTAAAGCACAAGCTTTAATTACCATATCGTTGAAAGATACTTTTGTATCAGGAACAGTATTGATTGTCGCTCTTGCACCCATTGCTTCGTCCATGCTTACTTCGATCACTAAGTTGTAGTGAGGTGCAGTAAATAAAGATTCTGCTAAACGTTTAGCGATAATTTTACGCATTTGAGAGTTTTTGATCTCTTCGGTAAAAACTTCTCCGGCAGGAACAAATACTTTTGGTGCAGCAGGAGCAGCAGTTTCAGCTTTTGGCGCAGCAGAAGTTGCTGTTGCAGCTGGTTGTGCTTGTGTAGAAGGAGTAAAGTTTTCGATATCGCTTTTTACGATACGTCCGTTTTCTCCAGAACCTTTAACCTGAGTTAATTGGATTCCTTTGTCAGAAGCAATTTTCTTAGCTAATGGTGAAGCTAAAATTCTTCCGTCTGAAGTGTTATTTACTGTCTCAGTTGCTTTTTCAGCAGCAGGAGCAGCTTTTTCTTCAGTTGCAGGAGCACTTGCAGTTGCAGTTCCTCCGGCAGTATAATTGTCTGCAATTCCAGAAATGTCAGTTCCTGCAGGTCCAATGATTGCTAATAAGCTATCAACAGGAGCAGTGTTTCCTTCTTGAATTCCAATGTATAATAATGTTCCAGCATTGAAAGACTCAAACTCCATAGTAGCTTTGTCTGTTTCAATTTCTGCTAAGATATCTCCTTCAGCAACAGCGTCGCCAACTTTTTTCAACCAGCTAGCTACTGTTCCTTCTGTCATTGTATCGCTCAAACGAGGCATAGTTACAACTACAACACCTTTTGGTAATTCAGTTGCGGCTTTTGCAGGAGCAGCAGTTTCTGTTTTTGTTTCTGCCGCAGCAGCAGGAGCAGCTTCAGCTTTTGGAGCTTCAGCAGCAGGGGCAGCGCCACCAGCTAAAAGAGCAGAAATATCTTCTCCTTCATTACCAATGATTGCTAATAATGAATCAACAGGAGCAGTTTCTCCAGCTTGAATTCCGATATGTAAAAGAGTTCCTTCGTTGAAAGACTCGAATTCCATTGTTGCTTTATCTGTTTCAATTTCAGCTAAGATATCTCCTTCGCTAATTTTGTCGCCTACTTTTTTAAGCCAAGTCGCTACCGTTCCTTCCGTCATAGTATCGCTCAAACGAGGCATTGTTACTTTAATCGCCATGATGTTATAGTTTATGGGGTGTAAAAGGATAGTCTTCTTGTGCGTATACTACATCGTATAATTGTTGTAATTCAGGATATGGAGATTCTTCAGCGAATTTCACACATTCTTCAACTAAGTCTTTAACTCTTTGGTCAATTGCTTCAATTTCTTCTTCTGTAGCATACTTTTGATCCATAATTACATCTAAAACCTGAGTAATAGGGTCAATTTTTTTGTATTCTTCAACCTCTTCTTTAGAACGGTATAATTGTGCATCAGACATTGAGTGTCCTCTGTAACGGTACGTTTTCATTTCAAGGAAAGTTGGACCATCACCACGACGAGCTCTTTCGATAGCTTCTGTCATTGCTTCAGCAACTTTTACAGGATTCATTCCGTCAACTGGTCCGCAAGGCATCTCGTATCCTAAACCAAGTTTCCAGATATCAGTGTGGTTTGCAGTTCTTTCAACTGAAGTTCCCATTGCATAACCGTTATTTTCAACGATAAATACAACTGGTAATTTCCATAACATTGCCATGTTGAAAGCTTCGTGTAATGAACCTTGTCTTGCAGCTCCATCACCAAAGTAAGTCATAGTAACTCCGCCAGTGTTGAAATATTTGTCAGCAAAAGCTAAACCAGCTCCTACCGGAATTTGTCCACCTACGATTCCGTGACCTCCGTAAAAACGGTGTTCTTTAGAGAAAATGTGCATAGAACCTCCCATACCTTTAGAAGTTCCTGTAGCTTTTCCTAAAAGTTCTGCCATTACACGTCTAGGATCAACTCCCATACCAATTGGTTGTACGTGATTTCTGTAAGCAGTAATCATTTTGTCTTTAGTCAGGTCCATAGCGTGCAAAGCACCCGCTAATACAGCTTCCTGACCATTATATAGGTGTAAAAAACCTCTAACTTTTTGTTGAATGTATAATGCTGCAAGTTTGTCTTCAAACTTTCTCCAAAGTAGCATGTCTTCGTACCACTTTAAATATACTTCTTTTGTAACTTCTTTCATCTGAATTCTTTCTTTTGCTAAAGTTTGTTTGTGTTATCAATTGTTGCCTATAACGCAAAATAGTTTCCTCCCACAAATTTGCGCCCGAAAGGTCGGGATGCAAAAATAAGACATTCCTATTAAGAAGTAAAATTTAAACGCCACTTTTTGGCTTTTTTTTACAAGAACTTTTTATCAAACATAAATGGAAGCAAATTTTTCAGGGATGCTGATTTGTAAACTTCGCCAATTTCGCCCATAAAATAAATTTCGATAGGGGTATCTTGTTTGATTTCGTATTCTGCAATTGATTGACGACAAGAGCCACAAGGAGGAATTGGCGCTTTTGTTTGGTTTGTATCTGATGCTGCTGTAATAGCAAGTTTTAAAATCTTAGCTTCCGGATAAATACTTCCTGCGTGAAAAATTGCCACACGCTCTGCACATAATCCTGATGGATAAGCAGCATTTTCCTGATTAGAACCTAAAACTATTTTTCCGTTATCGAGTAATAAAGCGGCTCCAACTCTAAATTGAGAATAAGGTGCATATGCTTTTTTGCGGATTTCAACGGCTTGATTCATTAAATCCTGAATGTCTTGTGATAAATCGTTTAAGCTGTCAAAAACTAGGAATGATGATGTAATGCTTATTTCTTTCATTTCTTTTTATGGGAAAAAAAATCCAAATTTCTAACTAAATAGAAATTTGGATTGTTATTATTTTTTTATTTTTTGGGTCTAGTAAACTTCATATTTGTCGCCAAAGTTAAACGTTAAAGAAAAACGAAGTGTGTTTTCTAACGGATTTTTAACTTTTGATGCCGAGAATAGGTAAGAAACATCAACTTTTACGACATTATATTTGAAACCTGCTCCAAGAGAAAAGAACTTTTTAGCTCCTTTTTCAGGGCTTTCATGATAATATCCTAAACGCATTGCAAATGCATCCTGATACATGTATTCTCCGGCAACACTATAAGTGATTTCTTTTAATTCTTCGCTAAAACCACCTGGAGCATCTCCAAATGATTTAAAAATTCCAGAAACCCAACCAATATTGTTGTAGTTTTTATAATTGATATCGTTTGCTTCTTGTTGAGAAATATCTCCCGGATCTGTAAAATCTCCGTCTCCATTTGCGTCTACAGGAGTTCCAGGTCCCGGAGGAGTTGGTACAAGAAGTTTAGTGAATTCTACACTAAGGGCAAATTTATTATAATCATCAAAGATAAAATCAAAACCACCACCTAATCTTAAATTAGCAGGTAAGAAGTTTGTACTTATATTATCGTGATCGTAACTTATTTTTGGACCTAAATTTTGCATGTTAAAACCAGCTCTCCATCTTCCGTTGAAGTCTGAGTAAGCGATTTCTTCAGATTGATAAAATCCGGCAACATCCACAGCAAAAGAACTTGCTGATGATGCGTCTACTTCTTCAGATACAATTTTTAGATTAGAATTGATAAATCGAGCTGCAACTGCCATCGAGAATTTTTCGCTCAATTTTAGTGAATACGATCCGTCAAGAGCAAATTCATTTGGATTTACTTCTCTGGTTGGTTCACTAGGATCTCCGGTTTGTCTTAACTCGATTCCTCCAAAACCAAAATAACGAAAACTTCCTGCAAAGGCGCTTCGCTCACTGATTTTGTTGTAATAAGTTACCTGACCAAGAGAAATGTCATTGGCTAAATCTGTTAAATAAGGAGTGTAACTGATCGAAAATCCTTGTTTGTCTACTGCAAAAGCATACTTTGCGGGATTCCATTGTTGTGAGAAAACGTCAGATGAAGTGGCTACTCCCTGATCTGCTAAACCGGCTGCTCTAGCATCTGCTGCTACTAATAAAAATGGAACTCCTGTTGTAATTGGGTGAACAAGTTCCTGAGCTTTCGCGTATGTAATAACTAAAAAACAAATTAATAAAAGTGATATTTTTTTCATTGGGGACTAAATGTAGTTTTATTGCAAATATATATATTATTATAGAATGACAAGCTTTTCGTATTTTTCTGCTTTTTTATTTGTTAAATTCGATTTAACTGTAAGTTTATAAATATAAACACCTTTTCCTATTCGGTCGCCAAAATCATCTTTTCCGTCCCATGTTATTTCTCTAGATAAGAAGCCTTCTGTTGTAATGATTTGGTTTTTCGTCCAAACTACTTTTCCGGTAATAGTCATCACTTGAACCTGAACTTCTAAGGGTTCATAAGGTCTATTGTGCGAGAACCAGAATTGAGTGTAAGTCGAAAAAGGATTTGGATAATTAAGAACGTGTGTTAGTGTTAGTGAGTCGTCACCGACTACTGTAAATTGTATTTCGCTCGTTACCGGATTATTATAAACATCCCATGCGGTAAAGCTTATAGTGTGTAATCCCGGAGTTAAATTTCTTAACGGAAAACGTAAATTACCATTCGTATAATCGTCTAATTTTGTCTGATAATAATCGTTCAAAATGTAGGGATTACTGACGTCTCCATCTAAAATTGCTACAATATCATGCCCGATTCCGCTTGCTGTATTTATTCCGTTTTCATCTTCTAGAAAAGCCAATAAAAAAGGCGATTCGTTTGTTATTCCACCCGATACAAAAGTTTCATCGTTCATATATAACTTAACTTTTGGACTTATATTGTCCTGAGGTGCATTTTCATTTATTCCTCCTATTTTAATGATATTATTGTAGCCTGATTGGTTTTCTAATGCTCCGGTTTTCTTCGAATAAAAACTAATTCTTCCATTATCAACCGGAATTCGAATATCTCTTGGTACAACAAAACTAAATTCGAACTGACCATTTGTTACCGAAGCATTTCCTCTAAAGATAGTTTCTCCAAGGGTTTTGAATGACATTGCAGGGCTATATCCATCATTGTTTAAGGTGGAAGTTGTAATTAATTTGTCGAAAATTGCAGTTGATAATTCTCCGTTATAATTGCTTAAAATGGCATTATTTTCGTCTGTAATTTCTCCAGTAATTTTAATTTTTGCCAAAGATTTAAAGTCTGGAATGGGTTGAGAAATCACAACATCATTTACTTTTGTTAAATTTATTTTTGGTTTTGCAATCGCCAACATTAAAGCCGGATCTCCAATATAAAAAACAACATTACTGGAAGAACTTGGGTTTTCGTTTTTCGAAATTCTTAGCGATTCGGCAATAGTCGCGTATTGGTTTGATCCGTACGAAAGTAAATTTTTGCTTAAGCTGTCATTGAATCTTTCGCCATTAAATTGTCCAATAGCGCGAATTGTTGTTAACATTGAAATTGCGCCTCCTTTTGGATTCCAAAAAGTATATTCGCCCGCTGTTGGTCTTGTTGGATCGTCAAATCGTGAAAATTCACAGGTAATGGTTATGAATAATGGATATTTGTATTGATTGTTTAAGTTTTGACCATCTGTTTTTTCCCAGATTCGTTCGCTTGCCAAACCATCTTCGCCACCATGTCCCAGATAATTAAAAACTAAAGCGCCTTTTTCGAAAGCATTAAAGAAATCTGTTCTCGCTTTTGGATATCTTGATCCTCCGGCAGAAGCTTCTTGTGTATAAGAATCGAGAAGTATTTTTTCGATATTAAAGAATGGTTTTTCGGTAGCAATAAGATCGGCAAGATTATTTTGATGAGATTGTATTGACGCGTCTGAGCTTTGATCAGAATCATCGGCGATTAAAACAAAATTGTTTCTCCAATTTCCATAAGATTTAGTGTCGTGATATTCTAAAACTTTATTGACCATTTCCTGAGCCTGAGCATTATCTGAAACTAACATTCTACCAACCGCAATATCAATTCCACCAAAAGGTTCCTGGATAAGTCCTTCATCAGAATCCATAAGGCCAAAAAAGTCATCTGAAGCAAAAGAAGCTTCTCCGGTCGTATTACTTACTGGCGATTGATATATAGGTACAATATTATTATTGTTCGGAATTCTGTTTTTATAATCAAATGAAGCGTCTCCAAATAAATTTAGATATTTTATTTTTTTGTCTGGAGAAGAAGCATTGTCATAAATGTATCGAATGCAATTTCTAATCGCAGCAATATCTTGTTTGCCCGAAGAAAATTCCTGATAGATGTTTTCTAATGCAATTACTTTTACATTTAAGTTGGAATATGTTCGATGGAAACTGGCTAATTTCTCTGCTTGAGTAGTTAGGGATTTTGGAGTAATAATTACATAATCGATATCCTGAAAGCTGTTCTGAAGATTTCTGAATATTGTTCCTTTTAAATTTTGATTGGTAATTTTTGACTGGCTTTCTTTTAAAGGAGTAAAATAATCAGAAGCATCGATTGCAATATAATTTCTAATTTCTCCCAAATTTGCTTTAAAGCTAAAAGTAGCTTGATTTGGGTTTTCGATTTTTGATACATTATATAGGTCTGTAATATCCCAAATTTGAGAAATGCCCTGAGCGTTTGTAATAGTATAGTTTACAACTCCGGCAACAGAACCTGCTAAATCATATTGGAATTTAAATTGCTTTCCAATTCCGGTTAATTTTCTTTTTGCTATTAAATTAATGTAGTCAAGATATCCTTTAGATCCCGGAACGCCATTATTATTGTAGCTAAGTTTGATCTTTATATTGTCAGTTCCGGTAAATGTATTTTTAAAAGGAGATATTAAGGTATCGTATTTGGTTTCAGAGCTTGCTGATAATGCTTTGAAATTTAGGGTGCCAATATTTTGTCCGTTTGCAGAAACAGCAAATGAAGTAGGAGTGTAGGCCGCTGAAACTGCATTGAGTTGGATTTTTACAGGGACAGAAGTTTCAAGATTAGGAAAATTGAATTCAAATTCTTGTTCTTGATTAATATCGAATGATTCTCCAAGCCATTGTCGGCCCAAATGAACAATGTTTGTTTGATCGATTTCGTGGTATTGATAGTCATCAAACGTGTTAAGCTCAAGTGTGCTGCCTGCTGTTGGTTGGTTTAAAGACGGAATTCGTTTTCCGTCGCCTCCGGTAATTGTGATATAATAATAAGATTTTGAGTCGTATAGATTAAGATTGGTTCGGCTTTCAGAATTCCAGTTGTTAACTCCTTCGGCATAAAAAAGAATATAATCTTCGTTATTGAAAACGCCGTCACTTTCTCCAGCGATCTGAATAGCATTTTCGATTAAATCTTCCGGATAATAAATGTTATTGGCTAAAGGAAGCATTCTTCCGCCGTTTCCATAAATTTTGATTCTTCTTGGATCTACTTTGCCTGCGTCAAATCCTAAACTTTGCAAAAAAGACTTTGATATTCTGTAAACTCCTGATTTCTCAATGTAAAAACGATACCAATCTCCGCTCGCTAAAACGGAATTATAGATTGCTGCAGATTTTTGAAAAGAAGATGTGTTGCTTCTTTTTGATGTTGTATTATTGAAGGAATAAGAGAATGATTTTATTCGTTTGTAGTTATTTCCTTCCTTTATAATTGGGTAGAGAAATAGAAAAGTTTGCTTTCGATCTCTTGATGTAGTTGTTTTTAGCGTTTCATTTGGTTTCTCAGGTATGTTTTCCTTTACAAGATCTCCTAAGTCTGCAATTGACATTGATTCGTAAATGACATTGGTTATTTGAACAGAATTAGTGCCTGACGCTCCCGTTTCATTCAGATTTAGCAGCAATGTTATGTTTTTTTTTGTAGTGTCATAGCGAAAACTGCTTCCGGTAAAGAAAGGGATAGTTGTTTTTGAATCCCCAAAACTCATCTCTTTTTTATTTTGCCAATCTAGTGTGAAGCTGCCATTTATCTGGGAAAATGAGATAAATGGAATCAAAAAGAAGTATAAGATTAAGGCTTGTTTCATAAGCTGAAAAATCGGGTTTAATTTAAAATTATTTTAGTAAGTAAAAATATAGTATTTCATGTTATAGTAAATAATAAAAAGTATATTTTTGCGTTCGTAACTATAGGTTATTTTCTGGTAAAAAACAGCTAAATAAAATTATTAGAACAGATGTTGCTAATTAAATGTTAATTATTATATTGCAGCACCTAAATTTATCACCTAAGAATGAGTATGAAAGTAAACAAAATTGTAGCCCTGCAATTAATGATGTCAATGGTATTGATGTTAGGCACGGCTAGTTGTAGCAAAAAATCGAGTTCCAGTCACGCTTCCAGAGCAACAGGTTGGGATGTAGATAGTCAGAATGGAACGGCTGCTAGAAATGCAGGAAAAAAACAACAGGCTGGTCCTGGTTTAGTTTTTGTTGAAGGAGGTACATTTACAATGGGTAAAGTACAGGATGATGTTATGCACGATTGGAATAACACACCTACTCAACAACACGTTCAGTCATTCTATATGGATGAAACTGAAGTTACGAATGGTATGTACTTAGAATACCTGGAGTGGTTAAAGAAAGTTTTCCCTCCAACAGAAGAAAATTACAAAAACATTTACGAAGGAGCATCGCCAGATACATTGGTGTGGAGAAATCGTTTAGGATATAACGAAACGATGACTAACAACTACTTAAGACATCCTTCTTATGCTAACTATCCTGTAGTTGGTGTAAACTGGATTCAAGCTGTTGAATTTGCTAAATGGAGAACAGACCGTGTTAATGAGGCTGTTCTTGAGAAAAACGGATATCTTCAAAAAGGTGCTAAAACAAATGATGTTACCGGAGATAATGCATTTAATACTGAGGCTTATTTAATGTCTCCAAGTACTGCACGTGGTGGTAGTGAAGAAATCGTATTAAAGAAAAATCCAGGTGGAAGAAAACCAAGAGCTGGAAAAGATGGTGTAGTTCCTGAAGCTAAAAATGTGTACGCACAACGTTCTTCTGGAGTTATTTTGCCAGAGTACAGACTTCCTACTGAAGCAGAATGGGAATATGCAGCTGCAGCAGATGTTGGACAAAGAGAATACAATATATATAAAGGACAAAAGAAATATCCTTGGTCTGGAGATTATACACGTTCATCTAAACGTAAAAACAAAGGAGATCAATTGGCTAACTTTAAACAAGGAAACGGTGATTACGGTGGAATTGCTGGTTGGTCAGATGATGGTGCAGATATTACAAATGCTGTAAAAAGCTATGCTGCCAATGATTTTGGATTATACGATATGGCTGGAAACGTAGCCGAATGGGTTGCCGATGTTTACAGACCTATTATAGATAATGAAGCAAATGATTTTAACTACTTTAGAGGAAATCAATACGCTAAAAACAAAATTGGTAAAGATGGTAAAATTGAAATTATCACTAAAGATAACATTCAATACAAAACATTAAGTAACGGTAAAAAAGTTGCTACTAATTTACCAGGAGAAATTGCTCAGGTTCCAGTTGATGAAAATGAAACTTACTTAAGAACTAACTTTAGTACAAGTGACAACATCAATTACAGAGATGGTGATAAACAATCTTCAAGATATTTTGACTTTGGAGATTCTGAGTCAGGACCAAAAGCTGATCAGACAATGTACAACTCTCCTAAACATAATATCACTACTGATAGTTTAGGTCAAATGGTTAGAAAATATGACAACTCAAGTAAACGTACTACATTAATCGATGATAATGTAAGAGTTTACAAAGGTGGTTCTTGGAGAGATAGAGCTTATTGGTTAGATCCAGCTCAAAGAAGATATTTCCCTCAGGATATGGCAACTGATTACATCGGATTTAGATGTGCAATGTCAAGAGTAGGTGCAAAATCTGAAAAAAGAAAATCGCCTAGAAACTAGGTTTTAGAAATTTCAATAAAAAATTCCAAATTCCAAAAGCTGATTATTTCAGTATGGAATTTGGAATTTTTTTATTGTTTTTTTTCTACTTTTACGATCAATAAAATAAAATATAAATGAATATTCAGGACATTCATAACTTGTTTTTACAATGTAAATCTGTTTCAATTGATACTAGGAAAATTGAAAAAGATTCTATGTTTTTTGCTATAAAAGGAGAGAATTTTGATGCCAATACTTTTGCGTCAAAAGCACTTGAATTGGGAGCTTTGTTTGTTATTATTGACAATGCAGCTTATGCTATAGACGAAAGAACTATTCTGGTTGAAAACAGTTTAGAAACATTGCAGGAATTAGCAAAATTTCATCGTTCTTATTTAAAATTACCAATTATTGCACTGACAGGAAGTAATGGTAAAACGACAACTAAAGAACTTATTAATGTAGTTCTTTCCAAAAAGTTTAAAACAAAAGCTACCGTTGGAAATTTAAACAATCATATTGGAGTTCCACTGACTTTATTGTCTTTTTCGAAAGAAACAGAAATTGGAATTGTTGAAATGGGCGCCAATCATAAAAAAGAGATTGAGTTTTTGTGTGAACTAGCTCAGCCTGATTATGGATATATTACCAATTTTGGAAAAGCACATTTAGAAGGTTTTGGTGGTGTTGAAGGTGTAATACAAGGTAAAAGCGAAATGTATCAATATCTTTTAAAGAATGAGAAACTGGCTTTTGTTAATCTGGAAGATCCAATTCAAATTGAGAAATCTAAAGGAATCGAGACATTTACTTTCGGAATAAATAAAGAGGAATCAAATCTTAATATTAAAAGTGTAGAAGCAAATCCTTTCGTTGTTATTAATTACGAGAATTTTAATGTTCAATCTCATTTAATAGGGCTTTATAATGCTAATAATATCAATGCAGCAGTTGCGATAGGAAAGTATTTTAAAGTTGATGAGAATGACGTAAAACAAGCAATAGAAAACTATATTCCGGAGAATAACAGATCTCAATTGCTGAAAAAAGGATCAAATCAAATTATATTGGATGCATATAATGCTAATCCGAGTAGTATGGCTGTTGCGATTACTAATTTTCTGCAATTAGAAAATCATGACAAAGTCATGATTTTGGGAGATATGTTTGAACTTGGAAATGAAAGTCATGAAGAACACAAAATCATTGTCGATTCATTATCAAATCAAAATAACTCCGTTTGTTATTTGATTGGGAAATACTTTTATGAAAATAAAGTTTCTAACGAAAATATTCACTTCTTCGAAACTTTTGATGCTTTCGCCGAATATTTAAAAACGATTCATTTTGACGAAAATACAATTTTAATAAAAGGTTCGCGTGGCATGGCGCTTGAGCGAACATTAGAATATATTTAAGTAAAAAATCCATCAGCCGCGGCTGATGGATTTTTTCTTTATTAGATGCTCATTAAAAACCCTATGAGATTTTCTTTTTTATTTAAGCCCAGTTTTTTTCTTAATCTATATCTGGCTAATTCAACACCTCCGGTCGAAATATTCATGATTTCGGCAATTTCTTTCGTCGACATATTCATTAATAAATAAGTTGATAAATCGAGTTCTCGAGGTGAAATCGTTGGGTATTTTTCTTTTAATCTTTTTAAGAATTCAAAATGCACGTTTTTGATGTGTTTCTCCAGATCTTTCCAGCTTTTGTCTGTATTAACCTCTTTGACGATGCTTTTATTCAGTTTACTAACTTGAAATTTAGTTGAGTCATCTAATGCTTCAACGTCAATTTCTTTTAGTTTATGGATGATTCCGTTCAGGATTTTGTTTTTCTTTACAACCTGCAAAGAATTATTCACCAGTTCTTTATCTTTTGCTAAGATTTTTATTTGTAGCTTGTCATTTTTCAGCTTTTCAATTTCTTTTTCAAGATCATATTGTTCCTGTCTGATTTTTGACTCTTTCTCCAGATAAAGTCTTCGTTGTTCTATAGTTTCATAATATTTGTTCTTTCTGATCTTCATTTTTATTCGCGTAGAAATCAAATAGATTCCCACAACTATTAATATGAAGTAAAACATGAAAGCTAAGAAATGTCTGTACCAAGGCGGAGAAATAGTAAAAGAAAGTTTTGCCGGTGAAGATTGTACACCATAACTATTTCTAACTTTTACATTCATTGTGTATTCGCCTTCACGAAGATTGGTGTATTCTTTCAGTGATATAGTAGACCAATTACTCCATTTGTCATCAAAAGGCTCTAATTGATACGAGAATTCGACATTTTCAAGATTCTCATATGTTGGAGATGAAAATGTAAATCGCACGTGATTTGACGAATAAGGAATGCGAATGTTTTCGGTTTTATTTTGATTGTTTCCCAAAATAATAGTGTCTCCGGGAAATGAAAAACTACGAATAAAAGCTTTTGGTTTTGTTACGAAGTTATTCAGAAATTGAGAATCGTAATGTGCTAATCCATCCGTTAATCCAATAAAAATATTCTTGGAATCAATTGTGTTTACTGACAAATAATTGCTAACTAAGTTTCCGGTTAGGTTTGAAAATGGCGCAACAATATTTTTATACTTGTTATTTTGTTTCATTAAAACGCCCAAAGATTCATTGAATGCATACCACAAATTAGACTGAGAATCTTCGCTTAATGCGTTTATAATAGGTATATTTTTGAATAATTTCGTTAGGTTTTTATCTTCAAAGAATAAATCCTGTTCTTTTGAATATTTATAAAAATGATTGTTGGTTTGAAAATAGATGCGATTGTCTATTTTCTGAAGGCTTCCAATGTTTTTAAATTGAGGAGTTAAGTGATCAATTTTTTTGATAGTAGCAAATTTCACTAAATCATTGCTAAGAGACATTCTATATATAGATTCATCTTTTTTGAGCCATAAATACGATTCATCAAGTTCAAAACTGTTTGATGATTTGTCGAATCCTGATATTTGATTTTTGTAAACTAATCCGCTTGGTGTTTTTTGGAATATAGCAAATCCGTCATAATTGGAACCGATATAAAAGCCGGGATGATTTGGTATTTTCTTGAATCCAAAATAACCTTTTGAATCGATTATATTTGTTACTCTTCCGCCTTTTATGGTTAAAGCTCCTCTGTTGTTTGAGCAAATAAGTTCATTTTCTACGACCTGAACATTCCACGATTGGGCTGTAGTTCCTTCGACAAGTTTAAAAACATCTTCTTTAAAACTATTGTTCCAGGCATGGTAAAAAACACCTTGATTTGTGGCAACATATAAGTTTCCGTCATGAATTACGGATGCATATACGGTACTAATATCATAACTAAAGCCGAAGTAAGTAAATGGAGAACTCTCGTTAACAAATGCAATACCATTGTCAAGACCTAACCAAAGATTGTTTTTATTGTCTATAAAAGAAGTTAGAACGGTATTATTCTGCAATCCTTTTTTTCTATTGATGTGTTGGATTATTTTCCCATTATAATCACATATTATTATACCATCCAAAACCGAGTTTAATACAATAGCACTGTTGTTTATTGTTACGCCGCCAAGAGAGTTGTTCTTCTTAACAAAATTATTGGCTTCAGTATCCCAAGGAGTTATTTTATTGTTTTCATAAACAAATAGACCTTTTTCAAGTGTTATAATTAAGGTTTTGTTTTTTGCGATCGAATACATTCCCCATATCTCCGTATTATTTAAGCTGGTTGTGTTGGGTAATGTGTATAGTTTCCCGTCTTTATATTCCAATATTCCTTTTTCAACATCTTGTAAATAAAGCTTGTTATTGACTACAAATGAAAACTGAAAACGTTTAGGGGCTTCTAATATGGATAATTTTCCATTTTTGAATATATAGATTCTGGCAAAAGATTGAAAGATAGTCTGATTATTAAAGGAATGGATTTTCCAGATAAAGTCAATTATTTTGATTTTCCTCTTATCAACATGTTTGGCTAATGATGTGTATTTAAGTCTACCTTTAGTATCGGGCTGGAAATAACCAAATTCATTATATCCGCCCACATATATTTTCCCGGAATCATCAATCTTTAAACATCTCACAGAAGTTAGATTTGGCAATGGATATTTTCGCCATGATGATCCATCAAACTGTAAAAGCCCATTATTATTAGCAAAATATAAGTTTCCGTTTTTATCCTGACCAATATTCCAGTTTTGAGTACCACCTTTATATTCGTTTCGCTTGTAATTTCTTACATCAGGCAATCCAATGTTTTTTACTTGCCCAAAAAAGGTGATTGTGAATAATGTAAAAAAAGTAATATAAAAATATGATTTTATCAATTTCATAAATTTTTCTATTTATTTGGGATTTTAAAAGATAAGTATTTGTTTTTTAGTTATTTAACTTCTTTATATGTCTACTATTTCGTTGTAGGAAGCTCTTTTTTTAATAAAAATAAGCAATCTTATACTAGTGTAGTGTTTATTTTTGCAATTAACATTTTGATAACATTTAATATTTATATTTTAAAATATTGTAAATTAGATGTTTATGAAAAAAATGATGTGTTTTTGTAAAGTACAAAAATTTAGTTTGATGTGTTTTTGTAATGAAATTTAATTGTTGATAGTAAAAAATTAAGATTATTATTGCATCAAATTACTAATTAATTAACCAAAATTTTTAGAAAAATGAAATTAACAAAATTACTTATTTTTTGTATTTCGTCTTTGTTATTCTCGGTTATAGCTGTGGCTCAGGATGTCACGGTTAACGGAGTAATAACTGATGAAAGTGGAATGCCAGTTCCGGGTGCTACTATTGTATTAAAAGGAACAACTAAGTCAACGGCATCGGATTTTGATGGAAAATTCCAAATTCAGTCACCTTCAAATGGTGTTTTAACAGTTACTTTTATTGGATATGCGCCAGTTAGTGAAGCTGTAAATGGGAGAACAAAAATTACAATTCAATTAAAACCAGAATCACAATCATTAAATGAGGTTGTAGTTGTTGGATATGGTACTCAAAAGAAATCTGTAGTAACTGGAGCTATTTCCAGCGTAAAAGCAGCTGATCTTGAAAAAGTACCAAACGGAAGAGTTGAACAAACATTACAAGGTAGAGTAGCGGGTGTATCTGTTGCTGCTGTTTCTGGACAACCTGGTGAAAAATCAAAGGTTCGTATTAGAGGTATAACTACTTTTAGAGAAGGTGGAAATGATCCTTTATGGGTTGTTGATGGTATTGCTGTAGACGCAAATGCTATTGGTTTCATCAATCAAAGTGATATCGAATCTATCGAGGTTCTTAAAGATGCTGCTTCTGCTGCAATCTATGGTACTCGTGCTGCAACTGGGGTTATCTTGGTTACAACTAAAAAAGGAAAATCAGGAAAAATCTCTGTAAACTATAATGGTTTTGCAGGTGTTTCTGGTCCGGCTAAAAAATTAGATATGCTTAATGCTACACAGTATGGAGCAATCATGAATGAGAAATCTTTAGCAGATGGCGGAGGTATTAAATATGCTAATCCATCAGCATTAGGACAAGGTACAAATTGGCAAGATGCAATTTTTAATAATTCTGCTTTTAGATATACTCACGAATTAAGTATTAGTGGTGGTGGTGAAAAATCTACTTTTTATGCTTCTTTCGGAATACAAGATCAAGAAGGTATTGTTGCAACAGAAATTTCAAACTATACAAAGAAAAATTTCCGTTTAAACTCTACACACAAAATTTCTGATTATTTTACTTTCGGACAAACTTTTGGATATACGCATCAAGTAACTAAAGGTATTGGAAATACAAACAGTGAATTTGGAGGACCTTTAAGTTCTGCAATTAACTTAGATCCAATTACTCCATTAGTTGTTACAGATCCTGCAGTTGCTAATACAGGTTTCTATACAAATCCAAATATTATAAGAGATCCAAACGGAAATCCTTACGGAATTTCTTCTTTAGTTCAACAAGAGATGACAAATCCTTTAGCTTATACGCAAACTAGATTGGGTGGATATAGCTGGTCGGATGATTTTGTTGGGAACGCTTATTTAGAGGCTAACATTACTCCTCATTTAAAATTCAGAACTACACTTGGTGGTAAATTAGCTTATTGGGGAGACCAAGGCTTTACTCCGGTTTTCTTCTTAAATCCAAACATGAAAGCTGATAAAAATAACTATGGACAGAATAATAATAAATCATTTTCATGGACTCTAGAAAATATTTTGACTTACTCTAATAAATTTGGTGATCACAGTATTAATGTTTTAGCAGGTCAAGGTGCTTATGTTGAAAACATTGGTGGTAAAATTGGAGTAACTATGTTTGGTCTGCCAATCACAAGTTATAGAGATGCTTCTTTTAATTTTGATATTCCTCAAGCTGACAGAGTAAACGTTTCAGAGGATTTTGTACAACACAAATTAGCTTCGTTGTTCTTACGTGCTAACTATGATTTTAGAGAAAAATATCTTTTCACAGGAATCGTTCGTCGTGATGGATCAACTCGTTTTGGTGAAAACAAAAAATTTGGAGTTTTCCCTTCATTCTCTTTAGGATGGGTAATTTCGAAAGAAGGATTCTGGAAAGAAAACAATGTAGTTAATACATTAAAATTACGTGGAGGTTACGGAGTTGTTGGTAACGATAACATCGATGATTTCAAATACAGAGCTTTAGTTGTTGGTGGATATAACTATTCTGTTGGAAACACAGGTGGAATTACAACTGGTTATGGAAACTCAACTTTACCTAATGCTGATTTAGGATGGGAAGAAACATCACAAACTACAATTGGTCTTGATGCAAAACTTTTCAATGATTTCACTCTTGCATTAGATTACTACAAAAAAACAACAAAAGGAATCTTAAGAAACGTTGTAATTCCTGGATATGTAGGAGTTGTTGATGCACCGTCTGCGAATATTGCAGATATGGATAACAGTGGTTTTGAGGTTGAATTGGGTTACAAGAAAAGACTTGGAGATTTTAACTTAGGTGTTAATGCGAATGTTGCTTACTTGAAAAATGAGATTACTTATGTTGGTTCATCTACAAACTACATTGTTGGAGATGCTACTTTCCAATCTATGGGACCTGTAACAAGAACACAAGTTGGTCACTCATTCAATGAATTCTATGGTTATAAAACAGCTGGTATTTTTCAAAATGAAGCAGAAGTTGCTGCTTACAAAAATGCTGCTGGAGGTTTAATTCAGCCAAATGCTAAACCTGGAGATTTCCGTTGGACAGATTCAAATGGTGATGGTAAAATTACAGATGATGATAAACAATTCTTAGGAACAAATATTCCTAAATACACTTTTGGTCTTACTATTAACTTAGACTACAAAAACTTTGATTTCATGGCATTTACTCAAGGATCTGCAGGAAGTAAAATTTTCCAAGGTCTAAGAAGACTTGATATCTTGAATGCAAACTATCAAACAAAAGCTTTAGAGCGTTGGGTTGGAGAAGGAACATCAAACGATTATCCTAGATTGACTAATAACGATCCAAACAAAAACTTCAGTAATATGTCTGATTTTTATCTTGAAAATGGAAATTACTTACGTTTAAAAATTGTTCAGGTTGGATACACACTTCCAACGGGCTTATCATCTAAGATTGGTTCAGATAAAATTCGTTTCTACTTAACTGGAGAGAATTTAATCACTTTTACAAAATACACAGGATATGATCCGGAAATTGGAGGTCAGGTTTATGGTGTAGATAAAGGAGTTTATCCACAAGCAAGATCTATTTTGTTAGGAGCTAACGTTCAATTTTAAAAATTAAAAAATTATGAAAACTATAAAATTTAAATACATATACTGTGCAGTTGCATTAGCAGCTCTAGGCGGATCTTGTTCTGAAGATTTTGTTACCATTGACCCAAAAGGAAAATTTGATACAAGTACTTACTTTTCTAATGAGCAACAATGTTATTCAGCTTTAATTGGAGTTTATGATCCGTTGAGAAAGAATACAGGTGGTTTCGAAAACTTAGTAGCAATGCTAAATGCAGGATCTGATGATTTTTATGCAGGAGGAGGAAGCGCAACAGATGGAAACGGAATTCAGAATTTCTCTACACACTCACTTAGTTCAATCAGTATTCCTGGTAGTTACTGGAATGACCACTATCAAGGTGTTTCAAGAGCAAATATCTTGTTAGAAAAACTTCCTGCAGCTTCTATGGATAATGCTGTAAGAGCTAGATTTGCTAGTGAAGCTAAAGCATTACGTGCACTTTACTATTTTAATTTAGTGAGATTGTTTAAAAACATTCCATTGGTTTTGGTACCATTAAATACACAGACTATTTATGATCCGGAACAAGTTAAACCAGAGGTAGTTTATGCACAAATAGAAAAAGATTTAATAGAAGCTATTCCTAATTTACCAAATACTGTTGATGCAAAAACAGAAGCAGGAAGACTTAATAAAGGAGCAGCACAAGCAATATTAGGAAAAGTATACTTGTTTGAAGGTAAAAATTCTGATGCAGCTACAGTTTTGGCTCAAGTAAATGGAACACCAGGTCAAACAAATCAATACGGAAATAAATTACTTCCTGCATTTAGCGATTTATGGGTGACTTCAAATAAATTTAATGCAGAATCACTTTTAGAAGTATCTCACAGTAGTGCAGGTAATACTGACTGGAGTTTCTGGGGACAAGGTAAAGACGAAGGAAACTCTTTGAACCAAATGATCGGGCCAAGAGGATATTCAAGACCAAAAGGTTCTGATGCACCAGATCTTCCTTCAGGATGGGCTTTTAACGTGGCAACTCAAAAATTGTATGATGCAATGCAAGGAGATCCAAGATTAGATGCTACTATTCTTAATATTAAAGCTTTAAAAGCAGCTGGTAAAGCAGATTATATTCCTGCTTATCAAGATACAGGTCTTTTCTTGAATAAATATCTTCCAAGACAATCAGACGTTCGTACTGGTGGAGGTAATCAGGAATTGAACTACAAACAAAATTCTTATATCATCAGACTTGCAGATACTTACCTAATGGAAGCAGAAGCTTTAGGTTCAGGAGCAAGAGCACAAGCTTTACTTGATGCAGTTAGAGCTAGAGTTGGATTAGCTTCTGTACCAGTTACGTTAGCAGCTATCAAAAAAGAAAGAAGATTAGAGTTAGCTGGTGAAGGTCATAGATTTTTTGACTTAGTAAGATGGGGAGATGCTGCAGCAGCATTATCTGATAGAGGTTTTGATGCAGGTACAGACGAGATTTTCCCTATACCTTACACAGAACTTAATGGTACTAAATTGAAACAAAATCCTAATTATCAGTAAACCTAACTAACCAAAAATAAAGAACATGAATTTAAATATAAATTTAAGAACAAGTGTATACCTAATGTTATGTTTAGCATTAGGAGGAACGCTAAATAGTTGTAGTGAAGATGTTAATCCTAACGTTTTAATTGCTTCAAGCGTTGATTCAGCATTCACTATTACTCCTGTTACCGGAGAAGTAAATACGTATATTTTGACATCTAAAATACCAGGTATTATCGAATCTTACTGGGATATTGGATACGGACCTTACTTAGGTAAAATGACTGAAAAAATTGTATTGCCGGATGCTGGTACTTACACAGTTAAACATATTGCAGTTGCAGCCGGAGGAAAAACAGAAACTACTGCTCATGATATTGTTGTTGCAACTTCAGATCCTGCTAAACCTAATTTAGTAAGAGGAGGATTCTTTAGTACTCCAGCAGACGCTGCTCAATGGACATCGGCAAAGTTAAGCTCTACAGGAGCTGCTTTCTGGTCATTTGCAACAGGAAGCGCTACAATTCACGCAGGTGGTGGTGCACAAGAAGGTATTTACCAAGCAATTGATGTTGTAAAAGATAAAGAATATACAATCGATATGTTAGTTACATCTGCAAGCGGATCTGATGAAACATGGTTTGAAGTATATGCTGGTACAACAGTTCCTGTAGACGGTGTTGAGTACAAAGACAACAAAGTAATGGGATTAAGTACTTGGGATGGTTGTGCTAAAAGCGCATTCTTAGGTAGATTATCTATTGTTGGATGTGTTAAAAATGAAAAAGTTGGTGAAGTTTCTAACGTAGTTAAATTCAATACAACCGGTAAAATCTATTTACTTATCAGAAGTGGTGGTAATGGTAACAAATTTACAAAAGACGGAATTACAATCGGAAGGGTTGAAATGAGAGCAAAATAAGAAGATAAAGTTAAGTTTAAGTTTGGTTGTAAATAGCCCATAATCACTATGAGTATGGGCTATTTTTAAATCCTTAAACTACTAGAATGTGTTTTTATAGATAAAGAGTTTCTTTAAAAAACTTCAATTAGAATTTAAAATAATAAGGAAAGAATGAAAAAAAATAGTTCTAAAATTCTATGCTTTCTGTTTTCGCTGGCAACTTTTGCACAACAGCCAAAGACAAAAAAAGAATTTACAACCAATGGAAAAAAAATAACAGTTTATACTACAGCCGAGAACTCAAATTTAAGATTAACATCTACAGATAATTTAACTTTCTCAGCATCAAAACAACCTCTTGAAACAGAGTCGTCAGTTTTTGTACAACCATCAAAAAAGTTCCAAACCTTTATGGGAATTGGAGGCGCTATTACCGATGCAAGTGCTGAAATTTTTGCTAAACTTTCAAAAGAAAAACAAACAGAATTTTTAAATGCCTACTATGATAAACAAAAAGGTATAGGCTATTCATTGCTAAGAACCACGATACAAAGTTCTGATTTTAGCAGTGGAAGCTATTCTTATATCGAAGAAGGAGACAAAGATTTAAAAACGTTTTCGATTGATCACGATAGACAATTTCGCATTCCATTAATAAAGCAAGCCATAAAAACAGCAGGAGGAAAATTAACTACTTATGTTGCTCCTTGGTCGCCAAATGCTTTTATGAAAAGTAATAAAAACGTCCTGAAAGGCGGAACATTATTACCGGAATATTATCAAACATGGGCAAATTTTTATGCCAAGTTTATAAAAGCATATGAGAAAGAAGGAATTCCAATTTGGGGAACTTCAACTCAAAATGAACCAATGGCAATTCAAACCTGGGAATCTTGTGTTTATACTGCAGAAGCAGAAAGAGATTTTATTAAAAATTTCCTTGGGCCAACGCTGAAAAAAGAAAAACTGGGCAATGTAAAAATCATTGTATGGGATCATAATCGTGATTTAATGAACTACAGAGCCAATGTAATTTATTCTGATCCGGAAGCTTCAAAGTATGTTTGGGGAATGGGTTTTCACTGGTACGAAACATGGTCTGGCGGTGCATCAATGTTTGATAACGTAGGCAAAGTACATGAAGCATATCCTGACAAAGGATTAATGTTTACAGAAGGATGTATCGAAAAATTTGATGCAGCAAAATATCAATTTTGGGGTAACGGAGAAAGATATGGTATCTCTATGATTAATGATTTTAATAATGGAACAGCTGCATGGACAGATTGGAACATTCTTTTAGATCAAAACGGAGGACCAAATCATGTTGGAAACTTCTGTTTTTCACCAATTCATGCAGACACAACAACAGGCGAATTAATTTACACGCCATCGTATTATTATATCGGACATTTTTCAAAATTCATTCATTTGAATGCAGTAAGAGTTAGTACAGCAGTAAGCAGAAGCGCTTTATTAAGTACTTCATTTTTGAATACAGACGGAACAATGGCAACAATTGTCATGAATCAATCTGATAAAGAACTTACATACAATTTAATTATAGCTGCTGAAAAAGCAGTAGTAAAAATTCCTGCACATGCTATTCAGACATTAGTGTATTAATATTTTGTAATTAGGTAGGAGGGTCGAATTGAATCATCCAATTTGACCCTCAATTTAATTTTAATTTTAAAAGTTTTTTGAAAGTACAATGAAAATCACAAATAGAATTTTAATAGCACCAATACTAGTTCTACAATTAAGTTGTTCTTCATCAAAAGTGGTGAATAATTCATCAGTTTCGGCATCCAAATCAAACAAAAAAGTTGAAGTTTATACCACCGCCGAAAACACAAAATTAAGATTATCACTATCGAATGATTTAATTTCGAAAGAAACAAATTCAACAGTTTCTATAATTCTGGATCCTGAAAAAACAGATCAGACTTTCTTAGGAATTGGTGGTGCCATAACAGATGCAAGCGCAGAAGTTTTTGCCAAATTATCTCCTAAAAAACAACAAGAATTTCTGACAGCCTATTACGACAAAAACAAAGGAATTGGTTATACATTAGCCAGAACCAATATACATAGTTGCGATTTCAGCAGCGACAGTTACACTTATGTTGCAGAAGGAGACAAAGACCTGAAAACCTTCAATATTGATCACGATAGAAAATATCGAATCCCATTAATAAAAAAAGCAATTGAAACAGCCGGCGGGAAATTAACCTTATTTGCCAGTCCTTGGAGCCCCCCAGCTTTCATGAAAGACAATAACGATATTTTGCACGGCGGCGTTCTCTTGCCGGAATTTGCACAATCTTGGGCAAATTATTATGCTAAGTTTATAAAAGCATATGAAAAAGAAGGCATTCCAATTTGGGGATTAACCATTCAAAATGAGCCAATGGCAAAACAAAGATGGGAATCCTGCATTTATACTCCGGAAGCCGAAAGAGATTTTCTAAAAAACTTTCTTGGACCAACTTTAGAAAAAGAAGGACTTAGTTCTAAAAACATTATCATTTGGGACCACAATCGCGGAGATATGTTAGAAACAAGAGCCAAACTGGTTTTCTCAGATCCTGAAGTTTCAAAATACGCCTGGGGAATTGGATTTCACTGGTATGAAACATGGAATGGCGGAACTCCGAAATTTGAATCAGTAGGGAAAGTTCACGCAGAATTTCCAAACAAAAATTTACTTTTCACAGAAGGTTGTATCGAAAAATTTGACGCCACAAGATTTCAGTTTTGGGGAAATGCAGAACGATACGGAATCAATATGATCAACGATTTCAATAACGGAACTGTAGGCTGGACAGATTGGAATATTCTTCTGGACCAAAACGGAGGACCAAACCACGTTGGTAATTTTTGCTTTGCGCCAATTCATGCAGACACCACAAAAGACGAATTAATATACACTCCAATGTACTATTATATTGGTCATTTCTCAAAATTTATCCGACCAAATGCTAAGAGAATAATTGAAACTATTAGCGATAAAACATTAATAAGCACCTCATTTAAAAATTCTGATAACAAGATAATTACCATTGTTATGAACCAGTCAGAAAAAGAAGTTGTTTACACGCTAATAAACCACGATACAAAAACCACAATCACTATTCCGGCTCATGCTATGCAAACTATTATAAACTAGCAGCCGCACTAACTAAAAAACTATAAAAATGAAACCTATTTTAAAAAATACTATAAAAGCCTTATTTCTTGGAGTTGCGATTTTTGCTCAGGTTAAATGTTCCTCTTCAAATGATGCCGTAGAACAAGGACCGCCACCGGTAATTCCGCCAGTAGTAGTAACTAACGATGTCGATTTCTGGTTGACAAAATCAGATCAAAGCGTTTTATTGGCAAAACAAACGGGAAGTTTAGGATTTAATACAACTTCTAATTCGTATGCAAATATTGAAGTAAACGCAAGTCAAAAATACCAAACCGTAGATGGTTTTGGATACACTTTAACAGGCGGAAGTGCTGAAGTAATCAATCAATTAACAGCGGCAAAGAAAAGTGCCCTTTTGAAAGAATTATTTGGAACAGGAGACGGTTCTATAGGAATAAGTTATTTAAGAATAAGTATTGGAGCTTCAGATTTGAATGCAACGCCTTTTACTTATAATGACCTTGCGGCAGGAGAAACAGATTTAGCCCTTGCAAAATTTAGTTTAGACAAAGACAAAACCGGAGTAATTGCACTTTTGAAAGAAATTATAGCAATTAATCCTAAGATTTTAATTTTGGCAACACCTTGGTCAGCGCCACTTTGGATGAAAGACAAAGACAGTTTTATTGGCGGAAAATTACAAACACAATATTATGATGTTTATGCTAAATATTTTGTGAAGTACATTCAGCAAATGAAAGCCGAAGGAATTACAATTGACGCGATAACTCCTCAAAATGAACCTTTACACGACGGTAATGAGCCAAGTATGTATATGTCGGCTTTAGACCAGACTAACTTTATCAAAGCGAATTTAGGACCAGCTTTTAAAGCAGCGAATATTTCGACAAAAATTATTGCTTACGATCATAATTGTGATAATCCAAATTATCCAAAAGCAATTTTGGCTGACGCCGATGCATTTCCTTATGTAGACGGATCAGCTTTCCATTTATATTCTGGAGATATTAGCGCGCTTACGAATGTTTACAACTCTTATCCAACAAAAAATGTGTATTTCACAGAACAATGGACCTCTTCAGAAGGTAGTTTTGAAGGAGATTTAAAATGGCATGTTCGAAATATAATCATTGGTTCTATGAGAAATTATAGTAAAAATGCATTAGAATGGAATTTGGCAAACAACGGTAGTTATGGCCCACATACTCCTAGTGGCTGTAGCATGTGTAAAGGAGCTTTGACCGTGACGTCAAACGAAAATTTTCAGCGTAATGTTGGTTATTATATTATTGCACACGCATCAAAATTTGTTCCGGCAGGTTCTATTAGAATCGCAAGTAATTCAGGCGGAGATTTACAAAATGTTGCTTTTATTACACCATCAGGTTCAAAAGTTCTTATTGTTGAAAATGACGGTTCAACAAGCATAACATTCAACATCAAATTCGACGGTAAATGGGTTACAAGTACATTAGCCGCAGGATCAGTAGGAACTTATACGTGGAAATAATTGCACAATTTAGAATCAAAAATTAATAGAGTTTTTAGATGAAAAAATTAATTATTACATTACAATTATTAGTTTCGATTACCACTTTTGGACAAGGTTTTTTGCACAGAGACGGACAAAAGATTGTTGATGGAAACGGAAAAAATATACTGTTAAGAGGTTTAGGATTAGGCGGATGGATGGTGCAGGAAGGTTATATGATGCAAACCCAGCCTTTTGCAAGTCCGCAATATGTAATCAAACAAAAAATTCAGGACGTTGTTGGAGAACAAGGAACAAAAGAATTTTATGCAGCTTATAAAGCAAACGGAATCACAAAACGTGATGTCGATTCATTGGCAGCTTGGGGATTCAATTCGATTCGTCTTCCAATGCATTATAATCTATATACGCCAGCAATTGAAGAAGAGAAAAATGGTGAAATCACTTGGACAGAAGAAGGTTTTACCATGACTGATAATTTAGTAAAATGGTGTGCCGAAAATAAAATCTATCTTATTCTTGACTTGCATGCAGCGCCTGGAGGACAAGGAAATGACGCAGCAATTTCGGATTATGATACAACCAAACCATCATTATGGCAAAGTGAAGCCAATCAGAAAAAAATGATTGCTTTATGGAAAAAACTAGCTTCGCGTTACAGAGATAATCCATGGATTGGAGCTTATGATATTATCAATGAGCCAAACTGGAATTTTACCGGAACCAATAAAAACGGTTGTGACGAAAACTCAAACGGACCTTTAAGAGATTTAATGGTTCAGGTTACAAAAGCCATTCGCGAAGTCGATACAAACCATTTAATTTTTATTGAAGGAAACTGTTGGGGAAATAACTACAACGGAATTTTCCCTTTATGGGATGAAAATATGGCGTTAAGTTTCCATAAATATTGGAATTACAATACTACAGCATCAATTCAGAAAATGCTGGATTACAGAACACAATATAACGTTCCAATTTGGCTAGGTGAAAGCGGAGAAAACTCTAATGTTTGGTTTAAAGATGTACTGACTTTAGTAGAAAGCAACAATATTGGATGGGCTTTTTGGCCAATGAAAAAAATCGAAAATATTGCAGGAGTAACTTCAGTAACCAAAATTCCTGAATACGATGTTTTATTGAAATACTGGAAAGACGGAGGTCAAAAACCAAGTGCTGATTTTGCCAAAAAGACATTAATGAAAATGGCGGATAATTACAAAATGGAAAACGTAACCGTTAAACCAGATGTAATTGACGCAATGTTCAGACAAGTACAAACCAACGATACAAAACCGTATAAAAAACATTTGATTCCGGGAAAAATTGCCGCAACGCAATATGATTTGGGAACAAATGGATATGCTTATTCAGATAAAGATTTTATAAACTACAGAGTAGAAACCGGAATATTCGACGAATGGAATAAAGGAAATACCATGAGAAATGATGGTGTTGATATTTTGCCATGCAAAGATGCAGGATCAAATGGTTATCAGGTTTCTTTTATTGAAGATGGCGAATGGCTTCAGTTTACAACGCAAGTTGCAAAACAAAAAACATATAAAGTTGCAATTCGTTATTCAAGCGAAAACTCAGAAGGAAAACTTCATTTAGAGACAGAAAACGGTAAAAAATCAGAAACGATTACACTTCCTGCAACTGGAGGAAATGACAAATTCAAAACAGTCATTTTATCTGGAGTAGATTTAAATGCAGGAACAAATAAAATCAAAGTAGTTTTTGAAAAAGGAGGTTTCAATTTGAACTATTTAGATTTTTCAGACAAACTCCGTTAGGGGTTAAAGGGTGGTAGAAAAAATCACAATGTATCACCATTACAATTTTTAGACAAACTTCGTTAGGAGTTAAAGGTTGGTAGAAAAAGGTCGGTAGAAAATAAAATTAAACGCAATACATAAAATTGTCCCGTAGGGATAAAACAATATTTAAAATTGATTGCATACGAACATTTAATTAACATAAGTTTTAAATTAATTTTTTTCAGTAAAGCCCTTGAAATACTAGCTTTACAAGATTAAAATTTTTTAACATGAAAAAGATAAATACAATTGTTTTAGTAGTAATGCTGCTTTTGGTAAGCGGTTCATTTTATGGTCAAAATTTAAAAATTATGACCTACAATATTCGTTTAGATGTTGCATCAGACGGAGAAAATGCATGGCCAAACCGGAAAGATTATTTTACTTCTCAAATACAATTTTATAGTCCGGATATATTTGGAGTTCAGGAAGCAACACCAAATCAAGTTACAGCGATAGCTTCGGCTTTGCCAAATTACGACAGATTTGGAATTGGTCGAGAAGAAGGCGGAACAGGAGAAGCGTGTACGATTTATTATAAAAAAGGACGTTTTCAGTTGTTGCAATCAAACACGTTTTGGTTGTCAGAAACGCCAGAAAAAGTATCAAGAGGTTGGGATGCAGCTTGCAACAGAGTTTGTACTTATGGACTTTTTAAAGATTTAAAAACTAAGAGAACATTTTGGGTTTTTAATCTTCATTTGGATCATATGGGCGAAGTAGCGAGAGTAAAAGGAGTAGAATTGGTTCTTTCGAAAATAAAAGAATTAAACACAAAGAAATATCCGGCATTTTTAATGGGAGATTTTAACTCAGAACCAGATACAAAACAAATTGCCGAGATAAAAAAAGTAATGGATGATACCAAAGATGTTTCGGTAGAAAAGCCTTTTGGACCATCAGGAACTTTCAATGATTTTGAACATGATAAACCTGTAACGTTGTTAATTGATTACATTTTTATCTCAAAAAATAGCGGATTAAAAATTCAAAAACACGCAGTACTAAGTGATTCTAAAGATTTAAAATATCCCTCAGATCATTTACCTGTCTTAATAGAAATAGATTAGAAATGAAAAACATCAACAAAAAACTTCAAATTTTACTTTTACTGCCCTTAATTGCAGTTCAAATAAAATGTGGAACTTCAAAAAATTCAGTTGCTACTTCTGGTAAAGCAGAATCGTGGATTACAACAACCGATGAGACATCAAAATTGCAAAAGCAAAATGATTTAGTTTTTAATTCAGAAACGAATTCAAATCAAATTATTTCAGTAGACGCTTCTCAAAAATTTCAAACTATCGAAGGTTTTGGATTTGCGTTGACTGGAGGAAGTGCTCAGGCGATATTAAAACTGGATAAAGCAAAGAAAGAAGCATTGCTTCAGGAATTGTTTTCCAGAAATAATGATGCAATTGGTTTGAGTTATTTGCGTATCAGTATTGGAGCTTCTGATTTGAATGAAACAGTTTTTTCGTATGATGATATGCCACAAGGGCAAACAGATTTAAAATTGGAACACTTTAATCTTGGTCCGGATTTAAAAGATATTGTACCACTTTTAAAAGAAATTTTGGCAATAAATCCAAAGATAAAAATTATGGGTTCTCCATGGTCGCCTCCAGTTTGGATGAAAGACAACGGAAGCACAATAGGCGGAAGTTTACAGCCTAAATATTATCAGGTTTATGCAGAATATTTTGTAAAATATATTCAGGCAATGAAAGAACAGGGAATTGTAATTGATGCTATAACACCGCAAAACGAACCTTTGAATCCGAAAAATAATCCAAGCTTATTGATGCTTGCAGAACAACAGAGAGAATTTGTTAAAAACAATTTGGGGCCCGCTTTCGCGAAAGCAAAAATCAAAACCAAAATTGTAGTTTACGATCACAATTGTAACAAACCAGAATATCCTTTGACAATATTAAATGATCCAAAAGCATTGCCATTTGTTGCAGGTTCAGCGTTTCATTTATACGAAGGAGATATCAGCGCTATGTCTACGGTTCACGATGCATATCCAAAAAAAGATTTGTATTTTACCGAACAGTATACTGGATCAGGAAGTAATTTTGAATCGGATTTGAAATGGAGTGTGAAAAATGTAGTAATTGGTTCGATGCGTAACTGGAGTGTAAACGCACTTTCATGGGGATTGGCAAATGATGAATATTACAAACCATTTACGCCAGGCGGATGTTCTACTTGTAAAGGTGCATTAATGATTGATCAGGCGCAAAATATAAAGAGAGAAGTTGGTTATTATATTATTGGTCACGCTTCAAAATTTGTTCCTGAAGGATCTGTTAGAATTGGAAGTAATATTGCTGGTAATATATATAATGTTGCCTTTAAAACTCCAACAGGAAAAATCGTTTTAATTGTAGAAAACGACGGAACTTCTACAGAATCATTCAATATCAAATACAACCAAAAACAAATTTCAACTACTTTAAACGCTGGTGCAGTCGCAACTTACGTTTGGTAATCAAAATTAAATGAGAATGAAAAAATTAACCACATTTACCTTGTTGATGTTATCGCTTTTTGCAACGGCACAACAAGAAACAATCGATCAGAAAGTAAATGCTTTATTGAAAAAGATGACTATTGAAGAAAAAATAGGTCAGCTTAATCAATATACCGGAGACAATCAGGCAACGGGACCAATTACAATAAATCCCAACAAACAATCTGAAATTAAACAAGGTTTAATAGGTTCGATGTTAAACATCATCGGAACAAAATACACCAGACAATATCAGGAATTAGCGATGCAATCACGTTTGAAAATTCCGTTGTTATTTGGTCAGGATGTTATTCACGGATATAAAACGACATTTCCAATTCCGTTGGCAGAAGCCGCAAGTTGGGATTTAACTGCGATTGAATTAGCTGCAAGAGTTGCGGCTACAGAAGCTGCGGCAAGCGGAATTCACTGGACTTTTGCTCCAATGGTAGATATTAGCCGTGATCCGCGTTGGGGACGAGTTATGGAAGGTGCCGGAGAAGATACTTACTTAGGTTCTAAAATTGCTTATGCGAGAGTAAAAGGTTTTCAAGGGAATAAACTGGGTGATTTAAACTCGGTTATGGCTTGCGTAAAACACTTTGCAGCTTATGGCGCAGGAGTTGGCGGAAGAGATTACAACTCAGTAGATATGAGCGAACGTATGTTGTTCGAAACGTATTTACCTCCATTTAAAGCAGCTCTTGATGCTGGTGCAGCGACTTTCATGAACTCATTCAATGATTTAAACGGAATTCCTGCTTCAGGAAATGCGCATTTGCAACGTGATATCCTAAAAGGAAAATGGAACTTTCAGGGATTCGTAGTTTCTGATTGGGGTTCTATTGGAGAAATGGTTGCTCACGGATATTCAAAAGATCTTAAAGCTGCAGCACTTTCTGCAATTACTGCCGGAAGTGATATGGATATGGAAAGTAATGCTTACAGATATAATTTGGCGGAATTGGTTAAAGAAGGCAAAGTTTCTATCGACTTAATTGACGATGCTGTAAAACGTATTCTTCGCAAGAAATATGAATTAGGATTATTTGACGATCCGTACAGATATTCAGATGGAAAAAGAGAAGAAAAAGCCTTAAATAATCCTGAAAATAGAAAAGCAGCACTTGAAGTAGCACAAAAAAGTATTGTTTTATTAAAGAATGATAATCAGACATTGCCAATCTCTAAAAGTGTAAAAACAATTGCATTTATTGGACCAATGGTAAAAGAATACAAAGCCAATATGGGATTTTGGTCAGTAGAATTACCGGAAGTTAATTATGATAAATGGGTAGTTTCGCAATGGGATGGTTTGCAAAATAAAGTTGGAAAAAATACCAAATTGCTTTACGCGAAAGGTTGTGAAGTAGATGGAGATAACAAAGACGGATTTGCAGAAGCGGTTGCAACAGCACAACAAGCAGATGTTGTTATTTTGAGTATTGGCGAAAGACGCGATCAAAGTGGTGAAGCAAAAAGCCGCAGCAATCTTGGTTTACCGGGCGTTCAGGAAGATTTAGTAAAAGCAATTCAGGCAACAGGAAAACCGGTTGTAGTTTTGATAAATGCCGGAAGACCTCTTGTTTTTAACTGGACAGCAGACAATGTTCCTGCAATCGTATATACTTGGTGGTTAGGAACTGAGGCTGGAAATGCTATTGCAAATGTTTTATTTGGAGATTATAATCCTTCTGGAAAATTGCCAATGACATTTCCAAGAGAAGTTGGACAAGTGCCAATTTATTACAATCATTTCAGTACCGGAAGACCAGCAAAAGATGAAAATGCAACGAACTATGTTTCGGCATATATTGATTTAAAAAACTCACCTAAATTTCCTTTTGGATACGGATTGAGTTATACACAATTCGGTTATTCTGATTTGAAATTATCTTCGACTAAAATAAAAAGCAACGAAACAATTAAAGTTTCTTTCCAATTATCAAACGTTGGAAAAGTTGCCGGAGAAGAAGTAGTACAATTATACTTGAAAGATAAATTTGGATCTGTAGTAAGACCAGTTTTAGAATTAAGAGATTTTCAAAAAGTAAAATTAAATGCTGGAGAAACTAAAACTATCGAATTTACAATTGACAAAGAGAAACTTTCTTTCTATAATGATAAATTAGAATGGGGAGCTGAACCAGGAGATTTTGAATTAATGATTGGAACTTCGTCAGCTGATATTAAGTTAAGATCTAATTTTGAATTACTATAAAATTACAATCTCCAAAAACTGTAATTAAATAAAAAAGCGGAGTTCCAGGACTCCGCTTTTTTTATGTAAATGCCAATCAGTAGTTGAAAATGTGCCGTTAGGCACTAAATATTGGTAGAAAACATGAATTGGAATAAATTTAGCGTGCCGTAGGTACGCAATACATATCATTTTGTTGCGTACCTACGGCACGCCAACGAATTTCAAACTGATATAACTACCGATATTTAGTGCCTAACGGCACTCTTGATTGGCATATATAAAGAATTTTAGTTAAAGTGTTTTTTGAAATTGAATTTTATTTTATTCAAAATACCATCTTCTATAATATCAATTCCAATTCCAGAATTGCTATCAGCCACTTCGTGATGCGCATTTCTGAAATCTTCAAAATCCTTCTCCGGAATTTCTAAGTTAATCAAAGGTTTAAAATCTATCCAAATCGTTCCTCCGTTTTTGGTGATTTTTTTACGACTTTACTTATTTTACCAATTAAAGATTAACTTTAAAAGTACTATAACTAAGAGATGAACTTCATTAAAAAGGATTAGATATAGGATATGGTTTCGAAGTCTCCCGACTTCCTACCCATTCCAATATTATATTTTTATAGCTTTTTCCCGATTTATTTACTTAAGATCTTTTGATTGTTTAATTCATCAATGATATTATTCATGAACTGGATTTGATTATGAGGATTTAAGCGAAGTGGGAGGGCTTATAAATAATCTTTTTCCAGGACTAGCCAGAGGAAAATCTAACCATACCAGGTTGTATCTGCAATTTACGCTATTGGTTTATTGTGCAGTCTAAATTATTAAAACATATTATCGATTGATTTAAACTCTTTCTTGATATTGTTTTTAATATCATAATTAGTTTCTATTGAATCAATTTTAGTAGCATTTAATTCATCATTCTTTAATTCATATTTTATCAAAACATATTTATATTTTTCTGCTAAAGTTCCATCATCAGTTACTTTTGGAGTATATGAAACGATAAATTCAATTTTGTCAGTTCGTTCCTTAACCCATACAAAAGTTAATGAAGTTCGTAAGTCATTTGTTATAACTTCTTTATTTTTTAAGTTTATTATATTTAGTGATAAACTATTGTTGTTCGCTAAAACAGGTAAAAATAAGATACTATCTTTTAGTATTTTATATCCGTATAATTTATATTTTTTTGATTCAATTATTGAAACTCCGTTTATTGGGAAAATATTGTCATTATAATCAAAGTATCTGAATCTTAACGTATCTTTCTTTAAATTGACTTTTTTTAATTTGTATTCTAAAGTTATAAATCCGTTAGTATCTTTTGTAATGGCCAAATAATCTTTTTCATTTTTATTCAGATTATTTTTACCGCAGGATATTAATAGTAAGCATGCTATTATTATAATTAAATTTCTCATCATTCTTTATTAATTTCGTTTTTAATGCTTAGATAGTTTTCGTTTTGAGCTTGTATCTCTTCTATGCTATTACTTAAATCTTCTTTTTCTTTTTTGCTTACATTGTTGCTTTGCAGTTTTTTTATTTCCTGATTTATTGATGAGTTATTTTTTGATATTTCATAATCAATGCTCTGAATTAGTCTTTTTTTAGTCGATTTTATTTGTAACAATAATGATTTTCCATATTTATTATCATTTGAAATTATAGTTCCTTTACCATTAGGTTTTGAAGTTATTACATCATCAAAATTATATGCGCCATGTCCGGTTTTATTTCTAGTTTTTTCATCTTCTATATATATACCTGTGTAAAAAGCTTTATCTATATCGTCGGATGTAAAATTTTCATTTTTAATTAGTTTTTCAATACCAGGCCATTTTTTAAATTTACTAGTAAAATAGTCTTTAATAGAGGCGTCATAGCCACCTACATTTGAATAGTCCTTAATTCTAATTTGAGCGTTTTTCACCTTATAATCATTACCATTCGTTGAAGTTCCAAACAGATTGTAATCTCCTCTACGTTCGGCTGCAGTACCCCAACCAGATTCAAGTGTAGCCTGAGATGCAATTAACATTGCTCCTTTGGCGCTTGCACCTTTTGCTTTGGCTTGATTGTATATCTTAATAACGATAGTAATTAGAAATTCATGATGTATCGGATCTTTGCTAAATATATCTATCAATGATGAAGAATTATTGTAAATAAATTTATGTACAAACTGATTATTGTCTTTGTTACTGTCGCCAAAGGTATAGTTTTTGCTATCTAATAAAGTTCCTGAAGCTCTAAAATACATATTATCCGCTCCAATTTCAGGATACATTTTTTGAACGCCTAAATCAGGATATATTATTCTTTGGGTTTGTATTGTTATTTTTTCCGGTAAATTTGGGAAAATTGATTTTAGTAATAAGAATAATTCGTCATGTTCAGAAAATAACTGCTGAATATTTATATTTGGCTTTATGATCTTCTTTATTAAAATATCGTAATATTCTTTCAAATATAGGTTTTTTTCTTCTTTCGATAACTCTGATAATTTAAAAATCAGTGACTCACTTAATTTTTCCCAGTTTACATTATTAATAGAGGTTTCAGAAATTTTATATTGATTCTTACCTTCTTTTTTCGTTTCAATATTGATTTGTTCAGCAAAATGTTCCTGACCTTTTTTGGTGTTAAAATCTTTAGAAATTTGAGTTTTGTAAATAGTTGAATCAAGATCGTTTTCAATCAGAATAACATCGAATTTCTTTTTGATTTCGGTTTTGATTATATCTGAATATGCCTTATTACCAGTATATGCCTTATTTCCAGTGACTGGAATTTCTGATGGAATTATAAGGCTTTGTTGTGTTGATATACTATTATATATTTGAGTGGTTGGTCTGTCATTTAAGTTTGTCGAACTAATATTAGTAGCTACTAAAGAATCAATTGTTTTACTGTTATCTGTAGTAGCAAAAAAAAGAGATTTAGGAACTGCTTTTGAAATGTTAGAATCTTGTTTTGTTTTCTCTAAAGTTGGAATAGTTGTGTCAGAAACTATTGGACTTTTAATTTTTTCTAAAGTAGTGCTTTCATTTTTTTCAATTGAGATATTTGAAAGGATTGAAGAATTAGCATTTTGATATTCCTGCCATAGTTGTACTATATCTTTTTCCTGTCTCATTTCTATTGAAATTTTTGCTAGTTCTTTTAGAAAGATTTCTTTTAAATCCTCTGAGCGTTTTACAGTAGGGATGTTTTTTATTGCAATATTGAAATTGTGAATTACATTTTTACTCATGATTTTTTTGTGTAAAAATAACCTTACTGTGTGGCATTGTGAAATTTTGTACTTATCATGTTCAGTAGTTTCAATAAGTTTTGTTTTCGCTCAAGTAAAAGCAATAGATATTATTATCGTAATTTTAATTTGTATTTCAGGAAAGAAATAAAACAAAAAACGTTTTACAAAGTATTTATAAATATTATTATAAGTTTTATGTTTTCAAAGTCTCCCGAGTTTGTACCAGCTCTAATGTCACAGGTAAGGTATTAAATAAAAAACTCGATCTAAAAAAGTTCTTTAAAGTAAAAAGAGGTATTCAAGTAAGTTAAAATAAGCTCTGAGAATACTTTGTACGAAAGTGTTTTCTATTACCTCCGAGTATACCAAGAAAAAAGAGGTTGTTTTGCATTTAAAAACAACCTCTTTCGATAAACAGCTACTTTTTAAGTACTCTTCTATTTTAAATAAACGTTTTTTGGTCTACAATTATTTAACCAGTTTATTGAAATTAAACTTCATCAAATTCATAAAGCCTTGTTCTATAATATCAATTCCAATTCCAGAATTGCTATCAGCCACTTCGTGATGTGCATTTCTGAAATCTTCAAAATCCTTCTCCGGAATTTCTAAGTTAATCAAAGGTTTAAAATCTATCCAAATCGTTCCTCCGTTTTTGGTGATTTTTTTACGACTGCTATAATCAAAATAAGGATTGCTGATCGTACTTTCCTGAACCGTATATTTTTCGGTCGTATCTATTTTCTGATCCGTCAAAAGTTTGATTTCATATCTTTCACTGTCAAAATTATGCCAGAAAGCAATGTCTTTGTGCATAAAATCTCTTGCATTGTTTTTAGTAATATTAGGATCGAAATACATTAAAAAACGATTCTTTTTTTCATCAGTATAATACGCATTCTCAATTGTGGTTTTGTACTCAATTTTAAATTCGTTTAATTTTTTATCATCGCTTATAATTTCAATTGCAGCATCCTTAAATATATGTCTAAGGTCAGTTCCGTTTCTGTCGTTATTGTAGTTTAGCGTGTAAAACAGGAAATTATTCCAACTGTCAATAATTTCTCTTTTGTTCGTTTTCTTGAAATATCTACGCATACTATTCGCGCGATTTCCTTTGTAAATTGTTGTTAGTTTTAATTTACCAACATTATTTTCTACAATAACTTCTGATTTTTCATCAACAGCATAATAAGGAAAACGATGTGGCGGATTAATTTGTAATTCCAGATTTGGCTTCACTTCCAGATAATGCATGAAAAAGATAAAGCTACGATTTTCAATTAATCCAAATTCATCACGAAGCGTTACATCCGTAAAATAACTTTGGCCGTTGTAATTTATTTTTACAATTACATGGTTAAAAGTCAATAACGAAGGTAAATAATATTTCATGTAGAAATCAACATTGAAATTCACCAAAGCCATAGAAGAATCAACACCAATATAATCCAAAATCACTTTCAATAAAACAGATTTTGCTTTGCAATCTCCCTGTTTATTTTCATAAGTAACACCAGGTTCCTGAGGTTTATGACCATTCATTTCATCTGCATTGTAGATATAATTAATATGATTTTGCACATATTCTATCGCAAATTGCAGTTGCTCATCTTTGTTGTCGATTTTGTCAAGTTTAGCAACTAAATCCGGCGCAAATTCGGGAAGAGAAGATTTCTCAAAAATAGTATCATAAATTGGAGCGATATAATTTGATAATTCGTTCCAATTCGCATCCGTTGCAAAATCAATATATGCAGAAACTTCTCTATTTGAGTCTACAAAATTGATGTAGTTTTCCTCTTCGATTACATATTTTTCTCCTTTTTTCAAATAGTTGACTTCCGGTTCAAGAACATTTCCGTCCTCGTCTCTAAAAAAGGTTTTCTTGTAGGCAATTGTTCTTTCGCGATCGTTTTTAAAAGTAAACTTATATTTTCCATAAGCCCAATAAGTATCGGGACCAACCCAAACATATTTAGAAAACTCTTTACGTAAAAAATCACGTTCCGTAAAAACTTTAATTCTGGAATCCTCCATAATCAAAATGTCATAAAGACGAAGATCTTTTATCGTGATATTGACTTTTTTGTTGCTGCTAAGAACGCCGCCACTGCTTTGGTTTTCGCTGTCTAAAGTTTTGATTTTAGTGTCAGGAATTTTATCCACAAGAACGCCATCTCTTAAAACGCTGATTCTGTGTATAACATAAGTTTCGTTTTCTTCCAGAACAACATCAACCACAGAAGCCCTTTCTAAATTTGCAGGTTCATTTAGCGTGTATGCCAAACAAGCATATTCACTATTTTGATTGTCGTTTGTATAATATATTTTATCTAAAAAGTAGCAATAATCGCGTCCTTCATCTGCTTGTTTTTGAGAGAATTCAGATTCTTTGATATATTCAATAAGTTGAGCGTCATTGATATCGCTTGCCCAATTTTCTGGCTTTTGAATTTTATAATTTTCTGATTGAATGGCTTGTTCCATAGTAAGGCTTTTAATTGAAGTAGGTAAAATCTTTCGTATAAAACAAAAATATAGAATTTTGCCAATATCTGACAGTAGCAAAATGATTATTGAGATAAGTTTGGTTTTCTTACAATAAAGAATTTATTATCTGATTTAATAGAAGTTTAATCTTAGATAATTTAATAAAATCCCGAAAGAATTGAGAAAGTTGTAAAGAGTATTATTACTAAAAAGCCCCGTAATTAATGAGATGCAGTAACAATTGACGAAAAATAAAGGAGATAAAAATTAAGAAGTTTAATAAGAAATGAGAATTATTTCAAAACTGTATTTATAAAATCCATAGCGCCAATTCCTTTGTAAGAAGCATATAAAGCTTTATCAAAAGCTTCACGTTTTGCTTTCTTATCCTTAGCCTCAGTTTCAACAATCATCTGATTGAAAATTCGTTCCTGTTCTTCGCTATATTTTATAGAAGCTTCCAGAAGATCATTTTTTGATACTAATCCAAAAGAAGAGTATAGCTTTTTCATAAACTTCTTATTCAGTTTTTCTAGGTTTGGAATGCTCATATTTCAACCAGTTTTATTTTCTATATATAAGAGACGTAATATTTTAACATATGTTACAGAGTTTCAGTTAAAATCGTCAATTACATATTTTCTTCTCGTAATTACTTTTTTTTAATGCCTTTTTGTTGCAAAAACAACAAGTTAAATGCTATATGTGTTATTATGACGCAATGTACTTATTTTTTCAATTTGTTTTTTTATTTTTAAGTTAAAATTGTGATTTTAACACGTGTTTTTTAGGAGGATTCAGGATTAGAATTTAGCTGGAATTTCGAAAAAATCGCTTCGTTTTATAAAAATGAATTAAATTGCAGTACCAATCCAAACTGGAAAGTTGTATTTAATAAAAAGCAGATGCTAAAAGACATTATAGAAAATAATCAAAATTATCAACCTGGGCTTTCAATAGATTGTGTAATTTTTGGTTTTCATGATAATCAGCTTAAGGTTTTATTAATCAAGATTCCGCATCGAAATACATGGTCATTGCCCGGCGGATTTATCCCAATTGATCAGGATATCGATACAGCCGCGGTGACTGTTTTGAACGAAAGAACTGGAGTTGAAGGAATATTTTTGAGGCAATTTGCGACTTTTGGAAAAATAAAAAGAAACGACCAGCACTTTGGAAAAGAAGTTTTAGAATATTTAAAAATCGAAGAAGAAAAAGGGAAGTGGCTCACACAGCGTTTTGTGACAATTGGTTATTATGCTTTGGTTGATTTTTTAAAAACAATTCCGAGATCTGCCAATAAAGAACAAATTATAGAATGGATTGATCATAAAGAAGTGCCTGAACTTATTTTAGATCACAAAGAAATTCTAGATAAAGCATTAGATACATTGAGAATTGAGCTCAATTTAATGCCAGTTGGTTACAACTTATTACCAGAGAAATTTACGATTCCGGAGCTTCAGAAATTATACGAAACTATTTTGGATCGAAAACTTGACAGAAGAAACTTTCTAAGAAAAATAACCAATATTGGAATCCTGACCAAACTCGACGAAAAGAAAAGCAACGTAGCACATAAAGCGCCAAATTTATATTCGTTTGATAAAGATAAATACGAAGAAGTCCTTAAAAATGGATTAAATCAAGGTTGGTAAGATTATAGACAACAGAGACCCGACAGGTTTCAAAAACCTGTCGGGTCTAATAAATCAGTACTAAATGGTAAATATTGAAACCTTTAGAAAATTAGCTTTAGCGTTTGAAAATGCAACTGAAGAACCACATTTCGAGAAGATCTCATTTCGTGTCAACAAGAAAATATTTGCCAGTTTTGATGAAAAGAACAATCGGGCAGTTTTGAAATTTAACGAAATCGATCAATCTGTTTTTTGTGCGTCAAGCGAAATGATTTTTTATCCAATTCCGAATAAATGGGGCAAACAAGGCTGGACAATTGTAGAACTTTCAAAAGTGAGACCAGAAATGTTTGAAGATGCGTTAAAGCTTTCCTTTCAAAATGTTACTTCAAAAAAGAAATAATTTCGAGCTTATAAATCTAAAGTTTTACTTACTCAACAATCGTTCTGAAAGTCAAATTTACCCTCGGTTTTGATGTTGTTTTGGTTGGCGGTAAACGATGTAGCCAATGCGTTTGTGTTGTACCTTTCATTACCAATAAACTACCATGTTCTAAGATTAATGAAACCGTTTCTTTCGTTTCTTTATGCTTGAAAGCAAACTTTCTTTCAGCTCCAAAACTTACCGATCCAATCGCACCATTTTTCTTTAAATCTTTTTCGGCATCGCTGTGCCACGCCATTCCTTCATCGCCGGAATGATATAAATTGAGCAAACAAGAATTGAAAGTTTCGCCTGTTTCTTGTTCCATAATCGCTTTTAATTCCAGAAGTTCCTTCGTCCACGGAAGTGCTTTTTTTGTGGTATTCGAATACGTATATTCAAAACTCGAATCTCCGTACCAAGCTACTTTTCGTTTCGTAAGAATCAATTTCCCGAAGATAATAGCTTCGTCATTTTTCCATTCGATGGTATTCAAAAGCACATCCAGATAACGATTAGAATCTTCTCGGGAAAATAGTTTTCCATAATAATTTACAGTTCCGTCTTTAGGAAGTAAATTGGTCGTTTCGTCTGTATGCGGATTAAATAAGTCCATTTTTCCAGTTTTGATATTCGGTTTTCATGCAATGTCCGCAAGGTCTGAAACCATTTTGTTTGGCTTCATTTTCAGATAAAAAGAAAACCCGATTTTCACGTTTCATTCTTTTTCCTGACGAACATTTTAAAGTTCCGTAGATTTTTAGTTTTCGGTTTCCACCAAAGCAAATTTCCGCATTTTTAATTTTATTTCGTAGATCGCGGTCGAGAATTTTATTGTGTTCGATCATTTGTTTATTATTTTTTTTGTCACAGATTACAGGATTAAAATGATTTAAAAAATCTGCTCAATCTGCGTGAAAAAATTATCAGTTTTTATATTATAGAGGCGCACAGCAGTGCATCTAACGTTTTGAGATTTTCCGCCACGAATGCACGAATTAAATCAATTCTATTCGCATAGATTTTAAAAATAATTCGTGAATTCGTGGCAAAAGAACATGATTTCAGACGCACTGCTGTGCGCCTCTACAGATATGCGTGTGTTTAAGCCTTTGAACCTTTGTACCTCTGTCTCTTTGCACCTTAACTTAACGCATCATGAAAAATAATCCCCAATGTATGTCGTTCTCCAGAATGAATTTCGCTAACACCATGTTTTATATTTACACGATAATATCCTTTTGTGCCTTTTACAGGTCTGAAATTGGTTGTAAAAACTAAAATATCACCTTTTTTAGGTTTCAGGACAATAGCTTTAGATTGTGCTCTTGGAGTTTGTTGTGTCAAAACAAATTCGCCACCAGTAAAATCCTCGTCAGGTTCATTCAGAAAAAGCACAATTTGAATAGGAAAATAAACATCACCATATAAATCTTGATGTAAAGTATTGAAACCACTTTTGCCATATTTTAAAATCAAAACAGTTGCTTTTAGCTGATTATTAGCGTGACATTGCTCTAACAATTTTTCGTGCGTTTCTGGAAAAACAGTGTTTATATTTAGGACTTTCATCCAGGCATTTGCAATTGGAGCGAGTTTAGGATAAATACTAGTTCGAATACTTTGGATTAAATCCGGCAATGGATAATTGAAATATTTGTATTCGCCTAAACCAAATCGGTAACGTTCCATAACAACCGTTTTTCGATACAAAGTTGGATTATCATAATCGAATTTTAAATCTTCGCATTGATCATTATTGAGCACATTTGGAATAATAGCAAATCCATTTTCGTGCATAGATTCGGTGATGCTTTCCCAATTAAGAGAAGCAATTTTTGATTGTATATTTTGCATAATAATTTTAGATAGGATTAAATCGCCTGGATGAAATATTTGCGTATTTTTTATCGTAGAGGCGCACAGCAGTGCGTCTACGCAAAGATTATCGATAAAGAATTGGTAAACACGTAATGTCAGACGCACTGCAGTGCGCCTCTACGGATTTGCGTTGTGTTGAAAATATTATTATCAATCGTACAATTGATAATAATTTTAGAATTATGGATTTACCTGAACACCTTCCCAGCCAATAATAGCCGTTTTTCGAGTGTTTCCCCACATATAACCGCCAAATGTTCCTGAAGATTGAATCACGCGATGACACGGAATTAAAAAGGCAACAGGATTGCTGCCAATCGCAGTTCCAACTGCTCTTGAGGCGTTTGGTTTCTCGATTTGTTGTGCAATAGAACCATAAGTAGAAAGTTGTCCCATTGGAATTTTAAGCAATGTTTCCCAAACTTTCAATTGAAAGTCAGTTCCTTTTAAATGCAGTTTTATTTCAGATAATTTACTCCAATCGTTCTGAAAAATAAACAAAGCATTTTGTTGTACTAAATCTAATTTTCTAGTGAAACCTGCATTTGGAAATTTGTTTTTTAAATCATTAAAACCAGTTTCTTCATCTTCGGCGAAAGCCATAAAACAAACTCCTTTATTGGTCGAAGCAACGATGATATTCCCAAACGGACTTTCGGCAAAACTGAAATTAATTTCGAGGTTTTTACCGCCGTTTTTATATTCGGCAGGAGTCATTCCTTCGATTTTTACAAATAAATCATGAAGTCGGCTTGTTCCTGATAATCCGGTATCAAAAGCAGCATCAAATAAAGTGGCGTTATTATTTTCTTTGAGGATTTTTTTGGCGTGTTCAACACTAATATATTGCAAAAACTTCTTTGGACTTGTTCCTGCCCATTCCGTAAATAAGCGTTGAAAGTGAAATGGACTTAAATGCACTTTCTCGGCAACCTCGTCTAAGTTGGGTTGCTCTTTAAAGTTGACTTTGATATAATCGATCGCTTCGGCAATGCGATTATAATTGATGTTTTCCTGTGTGTTCATTTTCATTCAATTTTATAAGGCAAAGATCGATAGGTTTTTGCGGGTATAAAATCCGAAACTTGCGGAAGTGTTGTTGTTTGTTTTTTTGTTTAAAGTTTCAGGTTTCATGTTCTGTCGCAACTTGAAACTTGAAACAATTGATATTATAAATCCTTCTCCATTTTGTAATTGATCAATTCAACGCCTAATCGAATGTTTTTTTGTTCGGCTTTTACAACAAATCCTTTTTTTTCAAAGAATGGTTTTGCCGTTATGCTAATGTCTGATGTTATGATTTTTGAATGCTGTTTTTGTGCTTCCAATTCTAATTCAGCTAAGATTTTATCGGCAATTCCTTGTCTTTGAAAGTCTTTGTGAATGTAGAAGAAATCAATGTAATTTCCGTTTTTTAGAGTTCCAAAACCTACGATTTGATTTTGCATGATTGCTAATAAAACAAATTGTGTTTCGATAACTTCAGTCCAACGATTGATGTTTTTAACTCCGGAAATCCAAGCTTCAATTTGAACGGGATTATAATCATTTTTACAAACAGTTTGTATGGTTTCGATATACAATTGCTGCATTTCTTGTAAATCTGAAATAGTTGCTATTCTAAAATTCATTATAATAAAATTCGAAATTAATGCGCTGTGGTTTTAGAAAAAACATTGATTACAACAACTCCAATCATAATTAAGGCTAATCCAATTATGGCTGGTAAATCCGGAATTTGTTTGAAGAATACAGCGCCAATAATTGTAATTAAAACAATCCCAACTCCGGACCAAATCGCATAAGCAATCCCAACGGGAATGGTTCTAATAGCAAAACTCAAAAAGTAAAACGCAGCAAAATATCCCACAATCGTAACGATGGTGGGAATAAGTTGTGTAAACTGTTCTGATTTTTTTAATGCCGAAGTCGCAATGATTTCGAATATAATGGCAATTCCTAAAAAGAAGAAGTTTTTCATGTTTTACTTTTTTTACAAAGTTAGACTTTCTAATAGAAGTAAACTTAATTAAAATATTAGGCTGTTTTATTATGGATTAAGTGAAAGTCCAACACTAAAAAACAATCTCACTTTGTCGATATTATTAATCCACGAAGTATCAAAATGAATAGGACCTAAAATTGATTGATAAGAAATCGCTGCTCCTCCAGATATTACAAGGCTGGGATCAAAACCATCATCCCAATTTCCTTTTGGACTAAATGTCTTATCAATGTATTTATCAAAAGTTTGAAACCCCACAGTTGCCATGTTAAAATGAGGTGTTAGATAGATTTTTCCCATAAGATTTATCTGAGAAGCAAGTCTTAGTCCTATAAATTGTGAAACATTAAGTTCGTCTTCGTGTAGTCCGGCAAAAGAAAAACGATTACTGCCTGAACTTGGTATAATTCCGCCTAAGAAATATTTTGAAGTATAACCAAAATCCGTAATTGGAATTTGATTGTCTTTAAATTTATCCGCAAAAATAAAATAAGAATCAAACCCAATAATTCCTGTAATCTTCTTTTTTAATAGCGCTCTCTTTTCAAAAGTGAAACCAAATTTTGTATAACCATTGGTTTTACCAGATATAGTTGTTTGATCCGGATCGTTAAAAGAGGTGTAGACATCGGATAACAATGATCGAGTTATATTTGTTTTTATAATTGTTCCGTTTTCTGCAAAGAAAACTTTATCCATATCATTGTAAGCATAGTGTATGTTTATTTCTATAGTGTTTGAATGGTAATTAGAAATGTTTGGAGAGTTAGGATTGTATTCTCTATCGTATTTTGGTTTTAATGTGGAGTAATGATAGTTTATTCCATAACCGAAATAACTTTTTAGGGAGTTTAAATTTCGATTCATCTCATTATTAAATTCGAGAGAATTATAGAGTACATTATCTGAAGCTTTTCCGTTTAAATAAATCTCTTCTCTTAGTAAGGCTCCGTAAAGTTCAGATGACCACCACCAATCCCGGTTTTTTCCAAAATTTTTCTGATAATTAATTCGTGCTTTTGGTTGTTCTGCAATATCGACTGTAAAGAGAAGACGAGATGCTTTGGCAAGAATATTTCTGGCAGTGTAATTAAAAATGATTCCAACGCCTCTATAAGTGTCGTAATGTACAGATGTATTGAGTTGGTTTTTGGCACGTTCATGTCCAAATATTGTAACTCCAAGTTTATCGCCATCTTTGATGAAATAGTTGTATGTGATCTCATCAAAAAGATTAGTTCCCATTGCTCTGTTAATGCCTGCGATTAAATCTTTGGTGGTATATTTTACATGTGTTTTGAGATTTATTCTTCCTAATACCAGAGGAAGGTTGTCCGGACTGATATTTTTGTAAACAATCGTATCAAGAATAATTTCTGAAGACATTTGCGGTAATTCGTGAATTCGTTGTGGATACGCTTTTAATTTTTCGGATAATGCGATTAAAGCCGGAAGATTTTCGTTTGTTGCGATTTTACCGTCTTTATAGATTTCGCCGCTATCTGTAAAATCAGCAGTAGAATAACGCAAGTTAGGCAAGTGATCTACTAAAATATCACAGAGTTTTCGGTTTGCCGGGTTCTTAATATTACTCGGAAACATACTGGTTTGCGTCAATATAGTTATAACATTGTTCAGTTTTCCTATTGGTTCTAATCCGCCTCCAACATCACTGCCAATAATAATGTCGGCGCCCATTTGTTTGGCAACATCTGTGGGGAAATTATTTAGTACACCACCATCAACCAATACTGTTTTTTCATAAGACATAGGTTTGAAAATAGCAGGCAGCGACATACTTGCTCTCATAGCATAAGCTAAGCTTCCTTTGCTTAAAATAACCTCTTTTCCTTCGGACAAATCAGTAGCCATTGCTCTAAAAGGAATGGGAAGGCTGTCAAAATCTCTAATATTATATACAGGGTAGGTTAATACGGAAAGATATTCTCTTAAATTTTGATCATTTAAAAGGGAACCAATGCTGTTTAGTCTTTTGTCTTTAACTCCTATTCCAACTAAATATCTTTGAAATTCTCTTTTTTCTTCTACACTTACAGATTTTAAGGACTGGCCTCCGCCAAGTAATTTATCCCAATTTATGCTTTTAGTTAATTTTTCAATACTATCACCAGAATATCCCATTGCGTACAAACCGCCTATAACGCTTCCCATACTATTTCCAACAATAAGATCGGGGACAATGTGCAATGAATCGAGTTTTTGCAATAGCGGAATATGTGCAATTCCTTTTGCTCCACCGCCGCTTAATACTAATACGACTTTAGGTTTTTTTTCCTGAGAAAAAATAATCTGCGGGAGACTTAATAAAAATAAGAAGACGATTAAACAAGTTGTTTTTTTCAAGTTTGTACTGTTTAAGTGTTTGATAAATAGATTCTTATTTTGATTCTTAAATGTAAGTAGATATTTGTAATCGTGCAATTTTTTGAGAGAAATGTTTTTTTTAGCAGAAGTACAAAACCAACAAAACCTCGTATTTCTACAAGGTTTTGTTGGTAATATTATCTAGTTTTAGTCGTGTCTTGTATATTTTGCGTCGTCTATCGCTTTTTCGAGATCTTCAACTTTTTTTGATTCTAATTCGACTTCTATTTTTGCTTGATTTACTTTTTCCTGAGATTTAGCGATTTGTTTTTTTAATGCTTCAATTTTTTTTTGATGATCAGGATCATTACTGTTTTGTGAAGCATTTTCAAGAGTTTTTAATTGGTCTTGTTCTTTTTTTAAATCATCTTCTTTGTCCCAAGCTTTTCTTGCCATTTTTATTAGCTTTTGTTCTTCTCTTGCTAATTTGGCTTTTGCTTTTTCTACATGAGTTAGTGTAGCAATAGGTTTTACGGTTTCTAATTTTGGAGCCTCTGGGTGTTGTTGTATTGGTCTACCTGTAAGTGGATCAATTGGCGAACCAGTAACTAGATCTCGCACGGAGAATTGACTGCTATAACGGACTTGAGCATTTGCGAAAAGAGGAGTGATTATTACTATCAATACAATAAGTAGGTTTCTCATAATTTGGTTTTGGTGTCCAAAAATATGCTTATATTTTAAAAAGGTCAAAAAAGATCTGATTAATTTTAAGATTGCTGCAAAGTAAACCCGACAGGTTTTAAAACCTGTCGGGTTTCTACGAACGTGGGTTTGCGTGAGGGATAGGAGTATGCTACCGAAGTAGCGCGGATAGCCCGACAGTATTTAAGAAAAGACCTAATGAACGCAACGAAACATTAGGTCTTTTTTAAAATAGTGGCACGCCCAGATAATTATTTTAGATTTCTGAGTTTAGTCCCGAAGCTTCGGGATTAGATTAAAAAACAAAACCCGACAGATTTTTAAAATCTATCGGGTTTAAAGTATGTATTAGAAATCTAAGATCTACAATCTTAAATCTAAAATTTACTAGTATCTGTAGTATTCTGGTTTGAATGGACCTTCAACTGGAACACCAATGTAAGCAGCTTGATCGTCACGTAAAGTTTCCAATTCAACTCCTAATTTAGCTAAGTGCAAAGCAGCAACTTTTTCATCTAAATGTTTTGGTAACATGTAAACGTCATTGTTGTAAGCAGCGCTGTTTTTCCATAATTCGATTTGTGCCAAAGTTTGGTTTGTAAATGAGTTACTCATTACAAAACTTGGGTGACCTGTAGCACAACCAAGGTTAACTAAACGACCTTCAGCAAGAATGATGATATCTTTTCCAGCGATAGTATATTTGTCAACTTGTGGTTTGATTTCGATTTTAGATGCACCGTGGTTTTTGTTCAACCAAGCCATATCAATTTCGTTATCAAAGTGTCCGATGTTACAAACAACAGTTTTGTCTTTCATTTGCTCGAAGTGCTCTCCAAGAACGATATCTTTATTTCCTGTAGTTGTAATGATGATATCAGCATTAGCAATTACAGTGTTTAATTTTTTAACTTCGTAACCGTCCATTGCAGCTTGTAAAGCACAAATTGGGTCAATTTCAGTAACAGTTACAATAGATCCTGCACCTCTGAAAGAAGCAGCAGTTCCTTTTCCAACATCACCATATCCACAAACGATAACTCTTTTTCCAGCTAACATTAAGTCAGTTGCACGACGTACAGCATCTACAGCAGATTCTTTACAACCGTATTTGTTATCAAATTTAGATTTAGTAACAGAATCGTTAATGTTGATTGCTGGCATTGGTAAAGTTCCGGCTTTTACTCTTTCGTAAAGTCTGTGAACTCCAGTTGTAGTTTCTTCAGACAATCCTTTGATTCCAGGAACCAATTCTGGGAAACGGTCAATAACCATGTTAGTTAAATCCCCACCATCATCAAGAATCATGTTCAATGGTTTTCTGTCTTCACCAAAGAATAAAGTTTGCTCAATACACCAGTCAAATGATTGCTCATCAAGACCTTTCCAAGCATAAACCTGAATTCCAGCAGCAGCAATAGCAGCAGCAGCCTGATCCTGAGTAGAGAAAATGTTACAAGAAGACCAAGTAACCTCTGCACCAAGAGCAATTAAAGTTTCGATCAAAACAGCAGTTTGAATCGTCATGTGTAAACATCCTGCGATACGAGCACCTGCAAGAGGTTGTTCATCTTTATATTCAGCACGAAGCGCCATTAAACCTGGCATTTCAGCTTCAGCTAATTCAATTTCTTTTCTTCCCCAAGCCGCTAGAGAAATGTCTTTTACTTTGAAAGCCACATAAGGCGTAGTTGTAGTACTCATTTATAGTGTATATTTGTATATTGTAAAATTTTTGCAAATTTACGGAATAGGTTTTTAATTTAGACTACTTTCTCTAAGATTTGTGAAATGTTTAATTTCTTAATCTTTTGAACTTTAGCTAAATAATTTGCTTGTTTTAAGATCATTGTAAAAATTAGGAGCTATTTCCTGCTGTCCGCTATATCTTTTCCTGGCTAAAGAAGCCAGAAAAAGGATGCCGCTTCCATCAGGGCTAGAAAGACCAGACTTTATATTTGAAACATATAAGTGATATAAGTATTTAAAAAGATTTTTAATATTTTAAATTGCTTCTTTAAATACACTTAATTGCGTAAATTTATAATACCAATTTTCAATACGACCATATTAGATTTACTTATATCACTTATATGGTTTAAAAAACAACGCCATAATTCATAATTAAAAATAATGCCTTTATTTCAAACCATACAATTCAACGAAACTACCAAAATCTTAGTTTGGCAAATAACTGAATCTTTCGAAGAGTTATTGAGCAAGGTAGTTTTAAAAGAAAAAACACAACTTCGCCTAAACGGAATGAAGTCACAAATGCACCAGCGTGCTTTTTTGAGTGTTCGTATGTTGATACAGGAAATGGGTTTTACAGATCATGAATTGCATTATGACGAGTTTGGGAAACCTTATTTTGATTGTCATAATTATATTTCGATCACACATTCGCATGATTTTGCAGCGATTATAATAAGTGACGAAACCGTAGGAATCGACATGGAATTGCAACGCGAAAAAATTCTTAGAATCGCCGATAAATTTGTCGATACAGAAAATAGTTATTTATCCAAAAACTCCGAAACTCAAAATATAGCAGATTATATCAGAGAACTTACCGTAATCTGGGGCGCAAAAGAAGCGATCTTTAAAATCAGAAACGAAAAAGGAATCAGCTTTAAAGATCACATTCGGATCGATGCTTTTTCATTAGATGAAAAACAAACTGAAGCCAGTCTTCATTTTAATGATTTGGTAATAGAATTTGATGTGCATTATGAAGAAATAAAATCGAGTACTTCCGGACACGATTTTACATTGGTTTATGCCTTTGAGAAGTAGTTTTTTTGATTAAAATTCTAATATAAAAATTCCAAGGTTTGATCTGAATTTTGTCATTTACAGAAATGACAAGATTCAGATGATAAAATCCGTTTTAATCTGCGTTTTCGCAAAGCGAATCCGCGTCATCCGCGTTCTATATTGTCGCCAATCTTTGTCGAATTTTTAGTGTGATTTCTCCTCGCGTCGAAATGACAAAAAATAAGCTTAATTTAAATTTTCTAAAGAAGCTTCACTCATTTTCTTGCGATGTTCAAACATGCTCACAAATAAAAAAGTTCCCATTTTTCGGGCACGTCTTTTTAGTGTTTCTACATTTTCGCCTTCAAAATGCTCGTCCAAAGTCTGAGCCCAATAATTTAGCCAGATTCCAAATTCATTCGAAGTGATTTTACCTTCAAAATGAGCATCAACTTCATTGTGTACGGCATGCGGATTGCCTTTGTATTTTTTTACTGCAAACAAATTGGTTTCCCAAAAATCTGTTAGCTTTTCAAGATGCGCGTCCCAATCTTTAATCATGGTATTAAAATAAAAACCAATTTCTTCATCGGCTCTTATTTTAGCATAGAACTGATGCACTAAAAAAGAAACATCAGCTCTATTTTCTATTTGTTTTCTCATAATATAAAACTATTCAGAAATATTAGTAAAACACTTAATACAGCGCTTAAAATAATAAGGTTGAAAACGACTTTATGTTTCATTTGTGCTAGAATTGAAGTATTGGCAAAAACACAAGCCAAAACAATAATTGCTAATTGAATCATTTGACCAATAGAGGTTCCGTGAGAAAGAATATACATTGCAGCAGCGCCGCCTAAACAGCTTTGACCAATTACAGCCATTGCTGCAGAACCCATATAATTTTTATTGAAATTTTCGAATGTTGTTTGATATAGTGTCATGATATTGTGATTTTTATACTACAAAGGTACATTCACAATACAACTTCATTTTATGACTAAAATCATAAAACAAGAACTTTTTTATCGGTATACTTTCCTGTTTATAATCTTCAAAACGCCTTTTTTCTCCAAAGCTTTTATAGTTCTAATCACGGTTTCGACACGTAAACCAGTCAAATCGCCAATTTGCTGTCTCGTAAAACTGATGAGGTAACCATTTTCGTCTTTCTTAAAATTAAAATAAGCAATTCCGTGATCAATTAATTTCAAGACACGATGTTCAGGTTCTTGTGTAGACATTTCGGCTGCCATAACCGATTTATAATACAATCGCTGTGCTAAATTTTCGATTATTTTGAGGCTAATCGCCGAGTTTTCTTCCAATAATTTCATGAAACTATTTTTAGGAAGAAGAAGAACTTCAGAATCTTCAACCGCAATAGCATTTGCAGGATATTTTTGATTTAAGAACAAAGGCGGTTCGCCAAAAGATTGTTCTTTATAAAAGATTCCCTGAATAAACTCGCGGGCGTCATCATTATAATTACTCATTTTTACTTCACCGGAAATAATTTGATAATAATGCGTTGGAAGATTGCCTTCTTCAAAAATAGTTTCGCTTTTAGCGAAAAATTTCTTCAGCGCGCCATATTTTTCCAATAAATCAATTGCAATCATAATTTTATTTCTTGGTTATCAAAACACATAACACAAATATAATTATTCAAAATAGTTCTACTACATTAAAAAACTTTTACTTTTACGCCGATTATGCAGAAGAAATTACTCAATATACATCAGCAAATTTTAGAAGCTAAAAGAGATGGACAAAAATTATTGGCCATACTTTTGGATCCCGATAAAATTGTTTGGGAAAATTTAGAACATTTATTACAGAAGATAAATCAATCTCCTGCAACACATATTTTTGTTGGAGGAAGCATTGTTGAATCCACAATTTTAGAAGATTTAATTGCACAATTAAAACAAAACACAAATCTGCCCGTTGTGATATTTCCGGGAAATCCGTCGCAGATTTCACCTCAGGCCGATGCTATTTTGTTCTTGTCTTTATTGTCTGGACGTAATCCGGATTATCTAATAGAATATCAGGTTCAGGCAGCGCCAATTCTTAAAAAAACAAACCTTGAAGTAATTTCGACAGGTTACATTTTAATCGAAAGCGGAAATGAAACCGCCGTTGCACGTGTAAGTAAAACGAAACCATTAAATAGAGAAAACTTCGATTTGGCTTTGGCAACTGCACAAGCTGGCGAAATGTTAGGAAATAAATTAATCTATTTGGAAGCGGGAAGCGGAGCAAAGAATGCAGTTCCGCTGAAAATGATAGAGTTAATTACGCAAAACATTAAAATTCCTGTAATTGTTGGAGGAGGAATTGTAGATTTGCACGGAATTCAAAATGCGTACAACGCTGGTGCAGATTTAGTAGTTATTGGAACTGCTTTTGAAAACGACAGCCATTTTTTTGAATCAAAATAAACACCAGAAACGACCAAAACAAACCCAAAATGATTGATTTTTTTCTAGATAGTTATAAAAATGCTCCATTGTGGCACATTGCTTTAGAATTTTTGGTTTTTGTTTGTGGAATTTTAAGCGTTTGGTTTGCTAAAAAAGAAAATATCTGGGTATATCCTACAGGTTTAATCGCCACAGTAATCTCCGTATATCTCTTATATATTGCAGGTTATATTGGAGATATGATTATCAATGGATATTTCTCAATTATGAGTATTTATGGTTGGTATGTATGGGCAAAAGGCGGAACAACTGAGGATAATTTACCGATTACAAGAACGAATTTTAATGAAAAAATCATCGGAATATTACTTTTCTTTGTAACTATTTTCGTAGTTTTCGGGATTTACAAATACTTCGATTACGAAATCAAAAAAGATAATTATGTCGATATGATTTCGTCAGGAATATTTTTTGCAGGAATGTGGTACATGGCCAGGAAAAAGATCGAAAACTGGACACTTTGGATCATTGGCGACATTATTGTAGTGCCTCTTTATGCTTATCGTGGCTTAGGGATGTTGTCATTACAGTATTTAATTTTTACAATTTTGGCTATTTCAGCTTATTTAGAATGGAGAAAAATCTTAGACAGCAAAAAACAGCTATCATAAAAATTGCTTTATTTGGACCTGAAAGTACAGGAAAAACTACATTAGCAAAACAACTTGCAGAATATTATGAAACCGAATGGGTTCCTGAATTTGCACGTGACTATTTGCAGGAAAAATGGGAAGAGAATCAACATATTTGTGTTGCAGATGATATGTTGCCTATCGCATACGGACAAGTTGCATTAGAAAATGAAAAACTTGCATCAGCAAAAAAGTATTTGTTTTCTGATACTAATTTAATGGTTACCAAAGTCTTTTCTGAAATGTATTATGGTTTCTGTGATCCGCTTTTAAACGAAGCTGCATTAGAGCATGAATACGATTTGTTTTTTCTTACCGATATCGATGTTCCTTGGGAAAAAGACGATATTAGAGATACTGCAGATGGCAGGGAAACTGTTTTTTCAGTGTTCAAACAATCCTTAATTGATGCTAAAAAGCCTTTTATAACACTTTCCGGAAATAAAGAAAGTCGTTTGGCAAAAGCCATTGCGATTGTAGATGATTTATCGGTTGCAAAACAACATGGCGTTTCGTCTGATGATTTTGTTCAGATATACAATCATGAAATTCCTTTTGAGAAGATTTTACAGCAATTGAAGATTTTTAAAAACGGAATTCTAAAAAGTAACTTAATTAGTCCGGCTAAAATTAAAAACGGAATTCTAGGTTTATCAGAAGATGAGTTTAAAGAAAAAGCTGCTTTTTTTGATTTGAAAAAAGAAAACTTAAAATTAAAGAAATTTGTTCCAGCTTCGGGTGCGGCAAGTAGAATGTTTAAGTTTTTAAGTGCTTTTTTGAATGATTTTGACATTACAAGAGAAACTATAAATGCTTATATCAATAGAAAAAAAGACAGTGATTTGTCTATTTTTATTGTTGCAATGGATAAGTTTCCTTTTTTTGAAGCTCTGGATAAAAAACTTAGAGAAATTTATCCTGATTTTGAAGTATTAGATAGAGATTATAAAAATTACTATTTCATAAAAACATTATTGTCTTCTGATTATTTTGATTTTGCAAATAAACCAAAAGCGGTATTACCATTTCATCAATATAAAACACATATTGCAAATCCAATCGAGGAACATTTGAATGAATGCGTGTATTATGCTTCATCTAATGAGGTTTCGAATTTGCATTTTACAGTTTCAGAAGCACATCAGAATTTGTTTGAAAATGAAGTTAAAGTTCTCAAGGAAAAAGTAGAGAAAGATTCCGGAATTGAAATTAATATTAGTTATTCTTATCAAAATAAAAGTACTGATTCAATTACGGTAAATGATCAAAATGAATTTGTTAGGGATAAAAACAACAATTTAATTTTTAGACCAGGAGGACACGGAGCATTAATTGAAAATTTAAATGAACTTGATGCTGATGTTATCTTTGTAAAAAATATCGATAATGTAATTCAAAATCATATTGATAAAATTGCTTTATATAAAAAAGCTTTAGCGGGTGTTTTGATCAAAGTACAGCAAAAAGTTTTTGATTATTTAGATAAAATAGAAAAGCAAGAAATCAAAGAAAGTAATCTTGAAGAAATCGTTGCCTTTTTATCGAAGAAGTTAAACATCGAATTAGGGAATGATTTTAATAAATTTACTTTTGAAAATAAAGTCAATAAAATTAAAGATTTGTTAGACAGGCCAATTCGCGTTTGTGGAATGGTAAAAAATGAAGGAGAACCTGGAGGAGGACCATTCTGGGTAATGAATGATAAAGGATCAATTTCATTGCAAATTGTAGAAACTTCGCAAGTAGATTTAACGAATAAAAAGCAACAGGAAATTCTGGCTGCAGCAACTCATTTTAATCCGGTTGATTTAGTTTGCGGAATCAAAAATTATAAGAACGAAAAGTTTGATTTGCTAAAATTTGTAGATCCAAAAGCAGGTTTTATTGTCGAAAAAAGTGTTGACGGAAAATTAGTAAAAAGCTATGAATTGCCAGGATTATGGAATGGAGCAATGGCGAATTGGTTAACTATTTTTGTAGCAGTTCCATTAATTACATTTAATCCGGTAAAAACCGTAAACGATTTATTAAAACCAGCTCATCAGCCACAATAAATGGATATCGAAAAAATCATATCAGAGTTAACTTTTAAAGCTGTTAGAAGTAGTGGCGCAGGCGGGCAAAACGTGAATAAAGTATCATCGAAAGTAGTTTTGACTTTTGATTTGAATGCTTCACAAGCTTTGTCTGAAGAAGAGAAATTACTTTTATTAACTAATATTTCGTCTCGTTTAACAACTGAAAATATTCTGATTTTAAATTGTGATGAAGACAGAAGTCAACTTAAAAATAAAGATATTGTTGTAAAACGTTTTTTAGAAATCATCAAAAAAGGATTGTTTGTTCCTAAAGTTCGTAAAGCAACTAAGATTCCGAAATCTGTTATTAAAAAACGAATCAAAGACAAAAAGAATATTTCTGAAAGAAAGCAATCGCGCAGAAAACCAGATTTAGAATAAAATTCCAATTTATAAAAACCAAATTCCAATTGAAGCTTCAGTTGGAATTTGGTTTTTTTTTATTTAAAATTTCCAAAATTTGATTTTTGCAATTGCCATTGATTTTTGTAATTTTTAACACTACATTTGCACTGTCTCAAAGGGGTGCTCTAAATAACGAGCTGAGATCATACCCAAAGAACCTGAGCGAGTAATGTTGCTAAGGGAAAAACGACAAGTTTATCGTGCATACTATATTTTGTCGTGAAACATTTATTAATTTTAACAAAGAATAATTCCCCCTTTTATTCGTAATTCTTTACGAATGAAAACTATTTTTAAAGGTACTTTCAAAGGTACAAAGGTACAAAGACACAAAGGTTCAAAGCTGACTCAAAAGTCTATTTTCTTTCTTCTTTCTTCTATTTTATTTACACAATTCTCTTTCGCACAAGAACAAGATTCTACCAAAGTTAACAAGCTTGACGATGTATTAGTTTCGGCAGTTCGTGTTACCACAAAAACTCCGGTTACATTTAGTAACATGGATAAAAAAGAAATAAAATTTAGAAACTTAGGACAAGATATTCCAGTTTTAATGAATTATTTGCCATCTGTAGTTACAACTTCTGATGCAGGAGGCGGAATAGGTTACACCGGAATCAGAGTCCGCGGAAGCGATGCTACAAGAGTAAACGTAACCATCAACGGAATTCCTTATAATGATGCTGAAAGTCAGGGAACTTTTTGGGTTAACATGCCTGATTTTGCTTCGTCTGTAGAAAGTTTACAATTACAACGCGGCGTGGGAACTTCTACGAATGGTTCAGGAGCTTTTGGAGCGAGTTTAAACATGCTTACAGATAGCTATGCTTCAAAACCAACCGGAGAAATTTCGAGTTCTTACGGAAGTTTTAATTCCAATAAAAATACTGTAAAATTCAGTACAGGTTTATTAAACGATCATTTTGAACTTGCCGGACGTTTGTCTACAATTAAATCTGATGGTTATATAGATCGTGGTAGTTCAGATCTTAAATCGTATTTTCTTCAGGGAACTTATGTTGGAAAAACAACTTTAATCAAAGCGTTAGTTTTTGGTGGAACTGAAAAAACATACCAATCCTGGAACGGAATTGATGCTGAGACATTAAATTCAGACCGAACTTATAATTCTGCAGGAAAATATAAAGATGAAGCAGGAAATGTTCGTTTCTATGACAACGAAACGGATAATTATAATCAAAATCATTATCAATTGCATTGGAGTGAATCATGGTCTGATAAATGGAGCAGCAACTTAGCTGTTCATTATACTAAAGGATTGGGGTATTATGAAAATTATAAATATAATGAACCTATTGAAGGATATGGACCAATTAATCCGACTAAAATGGTTGAAAATGACTTAGGAGAATTAGTTCCGGGAACTGATTTAATTCGTCAGAAATGGTTGGATAATGATTTTTACGGAACAACTTTTTCAGCAAAATACAAAGAAGAAAAGTTAGATGTTATTATTGGCGGAGGCTGGAATAAATATGAAGGAGATCATTATGGTAAAGTAATTTGGGCGAGAAACTCTGGTCCGTCAGAATTAGGAGATCATTATTATGATGATTTCTCAACAAAAACAGATGGGAATATTTTCGCGAAAGCAAATTATCAATTTACGGAGAAATTAAGTTTCTATGGCGATTTGCAATACAGAAATGTAAAGTATAAAGCCAATTCGAAAGAAACGGGAGTAGTTGATGATAACTTCAATTTCTTTAACCCAAAAGCAGGATTGAACTACGAAATCAATCAAAAAAACACGCTTTATTTCTCTTATGCAAGAGCAAATCGTGAACCAAACAGAACAGATTACGAAGGTGGAAATGCAAAACCGGAAAAATTAAATGATTTTGAATTGGGTTGGAGATTCAATTCAGAGAAATTTCAATTGAATTCTAATTTCTATTATATGGCCTATAAAGATCAATTGATTTTAACCGGTAGATTAGATGATGTTGGAGCGCCAATTCGTGCAAATACCGAAAAAAGTTACCGTTTAGGTTTTGAAGTAGATGCGACAATCAAACTTTCGGAGAAATTTATTCTTAGACCAAACTTTACTTTAAGCAGCAATAAAAATGTTGATTTAGCGGTTGAAGGACAATATTACGGAACAACAGATATTGCTTATTCACCAAATGTTATTGCTGGGAATATCATTGTTTATAGCCCAATTCAAAGTTTGCATATTTCGTTATTACAAAAATATGTTGGAGAACAATACATGAACAATATCGAATTACCGGCAGCAAAATTGGCCGATTATTTTGTAAACGATTTGAATGTTTCTTATGAAATTAAACCTAAATCGATCTTTAAATCAATTATGATTACAGGTTTGGTAAATAATATTCTGGATAAGAAATATGTTTCAAACGGAGCAATGTGGGATATTTATCCGTATTATTATCCTCAGGCAGGAATTAATTTCCTTGCGGGATTGACTTTGAAATTCTAAAGGATTTCTAAAAATAAAAAAGCCTGAAAATTTAAAACTTTCAGGCTTTTTTATTTTAGTTGTAAACGTGAATTACAGTTCCGGAAACTTCAACTCTATATTGTTTCAAAGGATATTCTTTGCCTCCAAGTCCGGTAAATAAACTGTAAGAAGATTTATCGCAGGAACAAACAGCATTAATACCATTAATTGTCATCGCAGTACAAGCAGTTATGACTTGATTAGGGCATGCTGCGTCAAATGCATTATAGCCGCTTCCGGTATTAAAAACAATAATTCCTTTTGCTCCATAGTTAGGAACGATAACGGCATTACTCGCAAATTTAAGATTGGAGTAAGACGGAAGATTCATATCTATTGTTAAATTAACATTATAATTAGGGATATTAGGGTTTTTATTGCTTTTGTTATTATCACTACAAGAGAAGAATACAGAAACAAGGACGATTATAAGACAGATTTTTTTCATTATTTTAATAAGAATTAGTGAAACAAAAATAAATTATTTAGGTTTGAAATTTATATGATTAACATATAATTATGTACTATTAAAAATAATAGTATATTTGTAATACAAAATCCCGTTCCGATGGGATTTTTTGTATTTATATAAACGATGAAGTTATGAGTAAAGTATCTTATTATACCGCAGAAGGATTAAAAAAGTTGAAAGATGAGTTGGAGCATTTAAAAAGTGTAATGCGTCCTAAGGCATCTCAAGATATAGCAGAAGCAAGAGACAAAGGTGATTTATCTGAAAACGCCGAGTATGATGCAGCAAAAGAAGCACAAGGATTGTTGGAAATGAGAATTTCTAAATTGGAAGAAGTATATTCTAACGCAAGATTAATTGACGAATCACAATTAGATGTTTCAAAAGCATTGGTTCTTTCTAATGTAAAAATTAAGAATCAAGGCAACGGAATGGAAATGAAATATACGCTTGTTGCAGAAAGTGAAGCGGACTTGAAAACTGGAAAAATCTCAGTAACTTCTCCTATTGGAAAAGGTTTACTTGGAAAATCAGTTGGTGAAGTTGCAGAAATCACTGTGCCAAACGGAGTTTTGAAATTTGAAATATTAGAAATTACAAGAGACTAATTATAAAGTGTTTAATTGGTTAATCGTTTATTTGTTTAACCGATTTAACGAATGAACAAATAAACGAATAAACGATGTCAATATTTACCAAAATAGTAAACGGAGAAATTCCTGCATATAAAATTACTGAAGACGATAATTATTTGGCTTTTTTAGATGTAAATCCAAATGCTAAAGGACATACGCTTTGTATTCCAAAACAAGAAATCGATAAGATTTTTGAGATGGACGATGAATTGTATTTGGGATTAATGAAATTTTCTAAGAAAGTAGCAATTGCTTTAGAGAAAACGGTTCCATGCAAAAGAGTAGGAATGGCAGTTGTTGGTTTAGAAGTTCCACACGCTCACGTTCACTTGATTCCATTAAACGAAATGGATGAAATGCGTTTTCATAATAAAGTAAAACTTTCTAAAGAAGAATTTGAAGCTTTGGCCAAAAGTATTGCGGCAAATTTGTAAAGTATAAAAGGTTTCGACTTCGTTCAACCTGAAAAAACAAAGTGTAGTAAAGTAAATTTTACTACACTTTTTTATTTAGTGAAATCTGAAATGTAGTTCCCTTTCCAATTTCAGAATGTAAAACCTTTATTTTTCCACGATGATATTCTTCGACTATTCTTTTGGTAAGTGAAAGTCCCAATCCCCAACCGCGTTTTTTGGTGGTAAAACCAGGTTCGAAAATAGTTTTGAATTGATTTTTAGAAATTCCCGTTCCGGAATCTTTCACATTTATTTTTACATGATGTGCGTCCTGTTCAATCTGAAGATCTAGCGTTCCTTTGCCTTTCATGGCATCGATTGCATTTTTTACTAAGTTTTCGATAGTCCAACTATACAAAGTTGGGTTAAGCATCGTCAAAATAGGTTCTTCGGGAGCATAATAAGAAAATGCAACCTGTTTAGAAAAACGAGATTGCAAATATTTATAAGTACGCAGGGTTTCTGCGATAATATCATGTTCTTCTAAAACAGGAACAGATCCAATTTTAGAAAAACGATCCGTAATTGTTTGCAATCGGTCAATATCTTTTTCTATTTCTGATGTGATCGATTGGTCAATTTCCTCTGTTTTTAAGATTTCAACCCAACCTATTAACGAAGATAAAGGTGTCCCGATTTGGTGTGCAGTTTCCTTTGCCATTCCTGCCCAAAGCTTGTTTTGAGTAGCCATTTTAGTGCTTCGGTAGAAATTATAAATCAAAGCGCCAAACAAAAAGATAATCAATAATAAAGCAATCGGGTAGTATTTGAGTTTGTTTAGCAATGCCGAATTTCCATAATATACTTCCTGACGTCTTCCGGGAGCAAAATCAATAAAAATAGGTTCATTTTCGCTTTTTAAATTTTTCAAATAAGCCATTGATTTATTATCGTCAGCCAGAATTTCTTCGGGAACATTTACAGAACTAATAACTTTATCATACATCGTCAACATAACCGGAACAGTGGTATTGTTGTTCAAAATATCTAAAGGAAGATCTAAATCAGTATTTTCATTCGCATTAACTAATGTTTTTTGAGCATTTGCCCAAAGATTCATTTTAAGACGCTCCTCATTTTTGAAAATTTGGAAAAAAGTATAAGTATTCCAAAGAATCAAAGAAATGATTAAAAAGGAAATAGAAACAATGATCCAACGGGTTGTATTTCTTCTTTCGGAAAAAAGCATAAATTATTTTTTGAGGTATAAATATAACGAAATAAACACATTTAATATTTTATGATTCTTTAAAGATTTTTTTTGCTTTTATGTCCAAAAGTATTTCTTTGGGATAAACGATTTCTCTACTTTTGTAGTTGCCGAAACGAGATTCGGTTAAAAAGTGAAATTCTATGATTAGCATCGATCCAAAAGAAGTTACAACGGCAAAATTGCATGGTTATTTACAAAGTGCTGTCGGACCCAGACCAATTGCATTTGCAAGTACAATTAGTACAAAAGGAATCCCGAATTTGTCGCCTTTTAGTTTCTTTAATGTGTTCAGTGCCAATCCTCCAATTTTGGTTTTTTCTCCGGCACGTCGTGTACGCGATAATACCGTAAAACACACTTTGATTAATGCCGAAGCAACTCGTGAGGTAGTAATTAATGTAGTCAATTATGATTTGGTGCAACAAACATCATTAGCCAGCACTGAATATGCTGAAGGTGTAAACGAATTTATAAAAGCAGGATTAACGCAAATACCGTCAGATTTGGTAAAACCATATCGCGTGAAAGAGTCTCCGGTGCAGTTTGAATGCAAAATCACGCAGATAATTCCATTGGGAACAGAAGGCGGCGCAGGAAATTTGATTCTTTGTGAAGTGGTTAAAATGCATATTCATGAAGCTATTTTAGACGAAAACGGAGCGATCGATCAGCATAAAATAGATTTGGTTTCAAGATTGGGAAGTAATTGGTATTCAAGGTCAAATCAAGGACTTTTTGAAGTGCCAAAACCGCTTACAACTTTAGGAGTAGGCGTAGATGTGATTCCTAATTATATCAAGGAAAGCGCCGTATTTGACGGAAATGATCTTGGAAAATTAGGCAATATAGAAGCCTTGCCTACGACGGAAGAAGTTAGTATATTTGTGAAAGAAAATTTTTCAGTGAAAGGGGTTTTAAGCTCGGATGATCAGGAAAAAATACATTTAGAAGCTAAAAAATACCTGAATAAAGATGATATTTCATCGGCTTGGAAAGTGCTTTTAGCAAAGAAATAAGAAAAGAAACAATAATTAATATAGAAGAAGATGGAAGTTACAGGAAAAGTAAAAGTGGTTAACCCAGAGCAACAAGTTAGTGCTGCATTCAAAAAAAGAGAGTTGGTTGTTACCACAGATGAGCAGTATCCACAGCATATTTTGATCGAATTTACACAAGATAAATGCGATTTATTAAGTAGCTACAAACAAGGAGAGGCAGTAAAAGTTTCTATCAATTTAAGAGGAAGAGAATGGGTTAATCCACAAGGAGAAACCAGATATTTCAATAGTATTCAAGGTTGGAGAATCGAAAGATTAGCGCCAGAAGGTCCTGGACAAACGGCTCCAATGCCTGCAGCAGAAGCTTTTGCTCCGGCAACTAATTTAAACGAAGACGAACCAGACGATTTACCTTTCTAAGAAGTAAATTTTAAAGTTATAAATTCCAAATTCCAATTCATAAATATGTAATTGGGGTTTGGAATTTTGTTTTTATTTGTAATTTTTGTCATTTCGACGGAGGAGAAATCTTCGCGAGAAGCTCGACAAAGATTGGGTTTTCGTTGCGGAGTTTCTTACGGAGATTTCTCCTTCGTCGAAATGACAAGATCATGGATAAAACTAGCGTGTTGATCTTTGTCAAAGTTCAAAACTTTGACAAAGATTCTCTCTAAGTTTGGAATTTAGAATTTAAAAATTGGAATTTTATTTAAAAGATGCATTATATATTTGAAGAACTATTTTTTCCTCCGGTTTCAGAAGCTGACGAAGAAGGAATTCTGGCAGTTGGCGGCGATTTAAATCCGGAAAGATTAGAGTTGGCTTACAAAAGCGGAATTTTTCCTTGGTTTAATGAAGGCGAACCTATACTTTGGTGGGCACCGGATCCCAGAATGGTTTTGTTTTTGGATGAATTAATTATCTCCAAAAGCATGAGAAATGTATTGAATAGAAATCAGTTTAAAGTTACTCTTAATGCAAGTTTTAAAGATGTGATGTTGAATTGCCAAAAAATAGAACGCGAGGGTCAAAACGGAACATGGATTTCGGACGAAATGATTGAAGCTTATTGCAAATTGAACGAAAAAGGAATTGCAAAATCTATTGAAGTTTGGCAAGATGAGGTTTTAGTTGGAGGTTTGTATGGGATTGATTTAGGACACGTTTTTTGTGGCGAAAGTATGTTTTCAAAAGTATCAAATGCATCAAAAGTAGCTTTTATCGCTTTGGTTAATTATTTAGAAAAAAAGAATTACAAACTTTTAGATTGTCAGGTTTATAATTCGCATTTGGAGAGTTTAGGCTGTCGCGAAATTGATCGTGATGAATTTATGTCTATTTTAAAAAGTAAATAAAAATGAGTGCAGTTCATGTTGTAAAAGAAATCTATATCTATCCGATAAAAAGCTTAGCCGGAATTAGTTGTAAAAATGCTTTCGCCGAAGAAATGGGATTCGAAAATGATCGCAGATGGATGTTGATTGATGCAGATAATCAAATGCTAACGCAAAGAGAACATCGTATTATGAGTCAGTTTTATCCGCAAATTTCAGATGGAAAAATAAGTATTACTTTTCAGGATCAAAAACATGAATTCTCTATTGATGAACATTTAGAAGATTCAATAAAAGTTAACGTTTGGGATGATAAAAGTGAAGTTATAGAAGTGAATCAAACAACTTCTAAATGGTTCAGCGAACACTTAGGTTTTGAATGTAAATTGGTGAAAATAATCAAAAGCGGAGATCGTAAACATGAAAGTTCAAGGTTAAAAGAAACTTTCAATGTGAGTCTTGCCGATGGCTATCCGTATTTAATGATAGGCAGTCAAAGTTTAGATTTTCTAAATGAAAAACTAACAGATAAAATCACAGTTTTGAGATTTCGTCCAAATATTGTCATAAGTAGTGAAATACCTCATGAAGAAGATGATTTTGATACTTTTAAAATTGGAGAAGTTGATTTTAAAAACGTAAAACCCTGCGGAAGATGCATCATGGTAAATAATGATCCGGACAATGGTAAGTTAAAAAAAGAACCTCTTAAAACCTTAAGTAAATATCGAGTAGTAAATAATTCTGTTTTATTCGGGACTAATATTGTGAGTTTAAATTCAGGGATTATTAGCGTTGGAGATGAAATCGTATTTTAGAAATTCAGTTTTGTAAAGCTCCAGTTTATCGTATTAAAAAGTACTAATTCATTTTTTAAAGTAGGTAATTCCAGAATTAATTTTAAGGTTTCGTGTGCCATCATTGTACCAATAATTCCGGGCAAAGTCCCTAAAACTCCATTCAAATTACAATTCGGAACATCTTTTGGATCAGGCATTTCAGGAAATAGATCACGTAGATTTTTACTTCCATTATGGTTGAAAACCGCAACCTGACCTTCAAATTTTAAAATACTTCCGTAAACTAATGGTTTTTGTAAAGCAACGCAAGTATCATTTACCAAATAACGTGTTGCAAAATTGTCAGAACCATCAACTATAATATCATATTGCTGAATAATTTCACTTGCATTTTTTGATGTCAGTTTTTCGTTTATGGCTTTAACTTCAATTAAAGGATTTAGTTTTGAAACAACGTCTTTTGCAACAAGTGATTTGCTTTGACCAATTTCATTTTCGGTATATAAAATTTGTCTATGCAGATTATGAATTTCGATTGTATCAAAATCCATTATTCCAATAAAACCGACACCAGCCGTCGCAATATATTGTAAAATTGGACATCCCAAACCTCCGGCGCCAATAACTAAAACTTTTGCTTTTTTTAGTTTTTCCTGTCCTTCGTCACCAATTTCAGGTAATATAGTTTGTCTGTTATAACGAAGGAATTCTTGTATAATGCTCATTTAATTTAAGTCTTAAAGTTGTAAAGTCGAAGGTCAAAAGTCGAAATTGAAAGCTGGAATTGAAGTAAAAAGCATTTTACTTTAGACTTTAAGACTTTCCACTTTATGACTATATATTTTGTCCCAATCTTTCCAAACGGGTTCGTAACCTGAGTTTTTTATAATTTCAGCAATTTCTTTAGCGGAACGTTCATCGCTAATTTCAAATTGTTCCAATGATTGCGGATCAACGACATAACCACCGGGATTTGTTTTAGATCCCGCGCTCATACTTGTAACGCCAATTGGAATAATGTTGTTTCTGAATTTCTCATTTTCACGAGTCGAAATTGAGATTTCGAGATCTTCATTCCATAAACGATAAGCACAAATAAGTTGAGTCAAATCTTTATCATCCATAATAAAATTGGGCTCAATAATGCCTTCCGCAGGACGTAATCTCGGAAATGAAACGGAATATTTAGTCTGCCAATATTTTTTCTGAAGATAGTCGAGATGTAAAGCATTGAAAAAACTATCTGTTCTCCAATCTTCTAAACCTAACAAAACGCCTAAGCCAATTTTATGAATTCCGGCGGTTCCTATTCTATCCGGAGTTTCTAATCTATAATCGAAATTTGATTTTTTACCCTTTGTATGGTATTTTTTATAGACTTCCTGATGATAAGTTTCCTGATATACCAAAACGGAATATACTCCGGCTTCATGCAAACGTTCATAATCTTCGGTAGGAAGCGGTTGAACTTCAACGGAAATAATCGAAAATTGTTTTCGAATTAAAGTAATTGCGTTCAGGAAATAATTAATATTTACAGTATAATTTGCTTCGCCGGTTACTAATAAAACATGATCAAAACCAGTGTTTTTTAATGCTTCGACTTCAAGTTTAATTTCGGCATCAGAAAGTGTTTTTCGTTTGATTTTATTGTCTAAACTAAAACCACAATAGGTACAAATGTTCTGGCATTCATTGCTTAAATAAAGCGGAGCATACATTTGTATGGTTTTTCCAAAACGTTTTTTGGTGATTTCATGACATTGTTGCGCCATTTGCTCCAAATAATTTTGTGCAGCAGGAGAAATCAAAATCAAAAAGTCCTCAAGATTTCGTTTGGTTTTAGACAAAGAGCGTTCGACATCTTTTGATGAGGTTTGGTATATTTTAGATTGAATGGAATCCCAGTTATATTGTTTAAAAACTGATTTAAATGTTTTCATTGGATTGTGTTTTAACTGCGAGTATTTTTTTACCGCAGAGTACGCTAAGATTTACGCAAAGTTCGCTAAGCTTTGTGTTCTTTATGCTTGTCTAAAAGTTCGCAAAGCTTAGTGAACTTTGAGAAAAAACCTTGCGAACTTTGCGGTTAAATCTCATAAAGAAAAGACGTCAAAGGACTAGAAGCCACGGCATAATTTTGTTGGTTTGCGATTTTAGCTTCGAATGCTTTTCGACCTGCAATAACAGCTTCTTTAAAAGCTTCAGCCATTAGTTTTGGATTTCCGGCAACGGCAATTGCGGTATTTACTAAAACAGCATCGGCACCAATTTCCATTGCTTTTGCTGCATCTGATGGAGCGCCAATTCCGGCATCAACAATTACAGGAACATTACTTTGTTCGATAATAATTTCTAAGAAATCAATAGTTTTCAATCCTTTATTACTGCCAATTGGAGAACCTAAAGGCATAACGGCTGTTGTTCCTGCGCTTTCTAAATGCTTGCACAAAACGGGATCAGCATGAATATAAGGCAAAACGAAGAAGCCAAGTTTAGCAAGTTCTTCAGTTGCTTTTAAAGTTTCGATTGGATCCGGCATTAAGTATTTTGGATCAGGATGAATCTCTAATTTTATCCAATTTGTTTCTAAAGCTTCACGTGCTAATTGAGCCGCAAAAATAGCTTCTTTGGCATTTCTGGCGCCAGAAGTATTAGGCAATAAGTTGATGTTTGGATGTTTTAAATGTGATAAAATAACATCCGTTTCTGTCTCGAGATCGATACGTTTTAAGGCAACGGTAACCAATTCGCTTTCAGATGCCAGAATAGCTTCTTCCATTTCCAGGTTCGAACCAAATTTTCCCGTTCCTAAAAACAAACGAGATTTAAAGGTTTTATCTCCAATGTTAAACAATGACGTTTGCATATAACTTTTCGTTTAATTGTTGAATTAATTTTTTCTTTTCGTCGCTTTCCGTGATCATTCCGGAAACGGCAATTCCGTGAATTCCAGTTTCCATTAACGGACTTATATCTTTTAAATTGATTCCGCCAATGGCATAAACCGGAATTGAAATTTTGTTTTTTTTCATTTTTTGAAGAATCTCAAAATAACCCGATAAGCCTAAGATCGGACTTAATTTTTCTTTTGTAGCAGTAAATCTAAAAGGGCCTAAACCAATATAATCACAGCCATTTTTTACATGATTTTCAATATCTTCAAAAGTATTTGCGGTTCCTCCAATGATTTTTGTATTTCCCAGAATTGCTCTTGCTTCAGCTATATTCATGTCGGTCAAACCTAAATGTACTCCGTCTGCCGCAATTTGTTGGGCGAGATATAAGTTGTCGTTTACGATAAAATTGGCGAGATATTCTTCGCATAAAAATTTTACCGCTTCCGCTAAAGCAAAAGTGTCTTTGGCAGTTTGATCTTTGAAACGCATTTGCACCCAATCACATCCGGCATCGAGTGCGTGATGGATATTATACAATTGTTCTTCGATTGTTTTTCCTTGTGAGATATATTGCAATTTATTGTACATAATGATATCCGATTAAATGGTTAGTTGAACTCAGGTATTTTTCTATGTAGGTTTTAGCATTTTTACAAGCTTCTTCTGGAGTTTGATTCAATGCCAGATTTGCGGCGATTGCTGATGATAAAACACAGCCGGAACCATGTTTTTCAAAGCATTTTTTTTCTGAAGGCAATAAATCAATAATTTCATTTTTCAAGAACAAACGATCAGTCCCAATTTCAGCTGAATTATGTCCTCCTTTTAGCAAAATGTTAGTTGGCATTTCATTCTGTAACCAAAGTTTTTCTGAAAAAAAACCAGGGAATAAAATTTCTATTTCATTATAATTTGGCGTAATCAATTCGATTTTAGATAGAATTTTATTCAAGTCTAATCGATCTTCAATTTTTATGAATTCAAATTCTGTTGTTGATTTTAAAACAGGATCCCAAACAATTTGAGTAGTTGGAGATACTAATTTTATAGTCGAAAGAATTCGGTTTAAATAATGTAAAGAAGGTACGATTCCAATTTTTACCGTACTGATTTTATAATTTTGAAATAACGTTTCAATAGAACGAATTACAAAATTTATATTTGTCCATTCAATGTCAAAAAACTCATTTTCAGTCTGAATTGTGTTTGCAGTTGTAATCGCAAAACCAGTTACCTGATGCTGTTCAAATGTCTTGATATCTGCCAAAACACCAGCGCCGCCAGTTGGGTCAAAACCCGCTATAGTGAGTGCGAAAGGACGATTTTCTGACATAATTTGAATTGTTTTATTGGGTTTTCATGATTCCAAATGGTTCCTAAAATTGCTACATCATCAAAACCGTTTTCAAGTGTTTTTTTGATGTTTTCAGAATCAATTCCGCCCAAAGCGATGACTTTTGTTTTGTTATTTGTTCTTGATTTTAATGCTTCAAAAAGGTTTTCTTTCGGATGATAATCTTCCTTGGAAATACTTGTAAAAACAGGACTTAAAAAAGCGTAATCAAAATTTTCCAATGCATTGAAATCTTCAATTGAATGTGTTGATGTTGAAAATATTTTTTGATCCGGATTAATTAAAAAACTATTTTTTCTGTCCTTTTCAGAAAAATGAATTCTATTAATTCCCAAATCTTCTCCTAATTGAAGATGATTGTGTAATACCAATTTTGAGCGATATTCAGGTTTTATTTGATGAATAAATTGAGTCATTTCAATCTCAGAAAAATCAGATTTCCGAATGTGAAGTAAAGACAATCCTTCTTCAAATAAAGAATCAATTAAGCTGATTTCATTTGCAATAGCAGAAGGATTTGTAATTACAATCATAGTCTTTCTTCTATGTTCTTTCTTCTATTTTCTTACTAGATATAAATCTCTTTCCCTTGCTCAATAAACTCTTCGGATTTTTCCTGCATACCTTTTTCGGCTGCTGCAACATCACGAATTTCCTGAGATATTTTCATAGAACAGAATTTTGGTCCGCACATAGAACAGAAATGTGCCACTTTTGCACCGTCAGCAGGTAGTGTTTCATCGTGAAATTCTCTTGCCGTATCTGGATCTAATGATAAATTAAACTGATCTTCCCAACGGAATTCAAAACGTGCTTTACTTAAGGCATTGTCACGATATTGTGCTCCAGGATGACCTTTGGCTAAATCAGCGGCATGAGCAGAAATTTTATAAGTTATAACACCATCTTTTACATCTTTTTTATTAGGTAATCCAAGGTGCTCTTTTGGCGTTACATAACACAACATTGCGCAGCCATACCAACCAATCATCGCGGCTCCAATTGCTGATGTGATATGATCGTAACCAGGTGCAATATCAGTTGTTAAAGGGCCAAGAGTATAAAAAGGAGCTTCGCTGCAATGTTCTAATTGTTTGTCCATATTCTCTTTTATCATGTGCATTGGCACGTGACCCGGACCTTCAATAAAAACCTGTACATCGTGTTTCCACGCGATTTTTGTTAGCTCGCCCAAAGTTTCTAATTCGGCAAATTGAGCGGCGTCATTTGCATCAGCAATTGAACCCGGACGTAAACCATCGCCTAATGAAAATGCAACATCATATTGTTTCATGATTTCGCAGATTTCCTCGAAATGCGTGTATAAAAAGTTTTCTTTATGATGGAATAAACACCATTTCGCCATGATTGATCCACCACGAGAAACAATTCCGGTAACGCGATCTGCGGTTAAATGAATGTAACGCAATAAAACTCCGGCGTGAATCGTGAAATACGAAACTCCTTGTTCTGCTTGCTCGATTAAAGTATCGCGGAAAACTTCCCAAGTTAAATCTTCTGCAATTCCTTTTACTTTTTCTAATGCCTGATAAATCGGAACCGTACCAATTGGAACCGGTGAATTACGAATAATCCATTCTCTGGTTTCGTGAATATTTTTTCCTGTTGATAAATCCATGATAGTATCAGCACCCCAACGGCAAGCCCAAACTGCTTTTTCAACTTCTTCCTCAATGCTTGATGTTACAGCGCTGTTTCCGATATTGGCATTTATTTTTACCAAGAAATTGCGCCCAACAATCATAGGTTCACTCTCTGGATGATTGATGTTGTTAGGGATAATTGCTCTTCCGCAAGCTACTTCGCTTCGAACAAATTCGGGTGTTATTTTGCTTTTTGGAGTATTAGCTCCAAAACTATGTCCGGAATGCTGACATTGCATTGCTTTGGTTTGTTCGTTCAAAAGCTCGATTCGCTGATTTTCACGAATGGCAATATATTCCATTTCGGGAGTTATGATGCCTTGTTTTGCGTAGTATAATTGTGTTACGTTTGCGCCTTTTTTTGCTCTTTTTGGTTGGTGTAAATATTCAAAACGAAGATGATTTAGGCTTTCGTCTTTCAATCGGGTTTGTCCGTAATCAGAGGTGATTTCGTTTAGGATTTCGACATCATTTCGTTCTAATATCCAATTTTCGCGTAAGCGAGGTAATCCTTTTCGAATATCAATTTCGATGTTTGGATCAGTATAAGCTCCGGAAGTGTCGTAAATAGTCACAGGCGGATTTTTCTCAATTCCTCCATTTGAAAGTTTTGTGTCGCTTAAAATGACTTCGCGCATAGCGACTTTTATAGGGTGAATTTCTCCGTTTACATATATTTTTTTGGAGTTAGGAAAAGGAGTTCTGGAAATTTGTTCTTCTGTAGTCATAGTTTTTTTGTTTCAGGTTTCAAGTTTCAAGTTGATCTTGATTGTGTTTTTACGTTTATTTTTCCGTAGAGGCGCACTGCAGTGCGTCTTCTGTTGTATGTTTTTAATCTTGTTTTTTGAAAGATAAATTTCTTGTTACCGTTTCTGCTAGGGATAGAAGTGGAAAGCGACCAGCGGAAGCTTTGCTAAGACTATATTTTTTTGGTTGACGACTGCGGACTTGAAACGGATAGCCCGTTTAAGCAGCCATATTATCCGCCTTGTGTTGCTGAAATAATTAAAATTTCGTCGGTTTCTTGTATAAGATGTTGGTTCCAATTGAGTTTTGGAACGACAGTATTATTTACGGCAACAGCAATTCCGTTTTGTTTATTGGGAATTTCGAGATCGAGCAATGATTGAACGCTTAGCGATTCAACATTGAATTGTTTGATTTGTTGGTTGATTTTTAGTTCCATTCCTTTAAGTTTAGTATGTAGTTATACTTTAGGAATGGCTACAATTGCGCATAAAAATGCGCGCAGAAGTCATCTTACTTTTCCCTACGCTAGTATGAACTAGATCAGGTTCAGAGGGTAAAATCTCAGCCTACAAAGTTGTAGACACCCCTAAAGTGTGAAGCAAATATATGTAAAAATTGTTTTGTTGTTTAAAAAAGTTTCAAGTTTCAGGTTTCAAGTTGTATTGGTTCGGTAATTTTTGCGGATAGGGTACGTTGGTTAAGTAACGTGAAACCTGAAACCTGAAACAAAAAAACTATTTATTTCTTTTCCAGCAATCTTCGATGTGATCGTTGACCATTCCGGTGGCTTGCATGTGTGCGTAAATCACGGTGGAACCTACAAATTTAAATCCTCTTTTTTTTAAATCTTTACTGATTTCGTCTGAAAGTGGAGTAGTAGCCGGAACATCTTTTAAGGATTTTGGGGTGTTATTGATGGGTTTTCCGTTGGTGAATTTCCAGATATAATCAGAGAAACTTCCAAATTCGTCTTGAATTTTCATGAAAGCCTGAGCGTTTGAAACTGCTGATTTTACTTTAAGTTTATTGCGAATGATTCCGGTATTTTGTAATAATTCTTCAATTTTATCTTCGGAATAATTGGCTATTTTTTTATAATCGAAATGATCGAAAGCTGCTCTGAAATTTTCTCTTTTGTTTAAAATTGTGATCCAGCTTAAACCTGCCTGAAAGGTTTCCAGAATTAAAAATTCGAATAAAGTTGGATCGTCATAAACCGGAACGCCCCATTCTTCGTCATGGTATTTTTTGTATAAATCGCTTGCTGAACACCAGCCGCATCTTATTTGTTCCATTTTTTTATTTTAAATGTAGCTAAAATTCAAATCGAAAAAGCAAAGACGTTACGTTATTTTCTGCTATAAACGGATATAAGCACTATTGGGATTTCGCCAAATTGCATCGACTGCTTTAGTTTTAATGTTGATTTATTTAATTCCAGAATTTCAAGTGTAATTGGTCCGTCATCAAAATTAGCGTTTAATGTTTTGTCTTTTAAAGACCATGTTCCTTTCTTGTTATAAGAAACGCATTTGTTATCTTGAAATTCGTATCTGAGACTAGTAAAAGTTCCGTCTGACAAATACTCAAAAAGACCAGTGTCGCATTTTCCCGGATTAGGAATGTCTTGTAAAGATTCCTTCCCGCTTTCTACTATTGTTCCGGTTTGTGTGGGAATCCATTTTCCGATTAATAGATCTGTATTTGTTTCTTTATCGCTGCTATCACTATTGCAAGAGAAAAGCAGTCCTGATAATAATGCGAATAAAAATAAAATAATTGGTTTTTTCATGTTTGGTTTTGGCATTATTATAGGTTAGATGGTTTGGTATTAATTATTCAACAGGATTTTCATTGTCTTTATGGGAAGGATCATTTTCTAAATATTTTTTTATCAAATGATGTCCGGCATAAATCGCAGGGGTTAATACAACGGCAACGGTAAGTTTGAATATATATCCGGTTAAACCCGATGAAATAAAGGTGTCAAAATCGATTTTCCCAGGAAGCCAGAATGCAATTCCAAGTACTATAAAAGAATCAAATAATTGTGAGATTACTGTTGATCCGGTAGTTCTAAGCCATATTTTTCTTTCTCCGGTTCGTCTTTTGAAAAACCAAAATATCCAAACGTCAATTAATTGAGAAGCCATAAAAGCAATTAAACTTCCGACAATAATCCACATACTTTGTCCAAAAACGGCTTGAAATTGCTCGTCATTTACGGGGCTTATTCCTTTTGCAGCCGGAATAACTATTGCCATAAATAATATTAAAAAAGCGTAGGCAATTAAACAAGCGGTTATAAAAGAGAGTTTTTTTACTCCTTTTTCTCCAAAATATTCATTTATTAAATCTGTTGTAAGGAATACAATTGGCCAGGGTAAAATACCGATACTCATTACAAATGGTCCAATTTGGATTAGTTTTCCCCCAATAAGTTCGGCTACAACAGCATTGGTGATAAAGATTCCTGCTAGAATTACAAAGACAATTTCTCTTCTGGTTTTAAACATATTTTTGGCATAAATGATAATTCAAATTTAAGTTATTTCTTTTGAAGTTGAAGTATGTGTTTGCGAATTGTGTGTTGTGAGATTTATAAATATGGTTTGTTAAACTTTATTTTGATTTCTAATTTTTTGGGTACTTTTGGGTAAAGGAGAACTTGTTTTTCTTTTTTTAATTAACAACACAAAATAAATATCAATTATATCATGAGTGAGACTTCATTAACTGTTGATGAAAAAATAAATGCTAATAATCCATTGCTTCAAAAATGGAATGGTCCATATGGCGGAGTTCCGGCTTTTAACGAATATAAGGTTGCAGATTTTAAACCTGCAATTGAAATAGCAATTGAGGAAAATCTAAATGAATTTGATGCTATTGCAAATAATCTGGAGGCGCCAACATTTGAGAATACAATTGCTGCATTAGAGAATTCGGGGAAAAAGATTGCGCGAATTCATACTGCTTTTGGAATTTATAGTTCAAATATTTATACGTCTGAATTTGGAATTGTAGAAACAGAAATGTCTCCAAAACTGTCTGCTTTAAATGATAAAATGTATCAGAATAAAAAGCTTTTCTCTCGAATTGAGGCTTTATATAATTCGAAGGAAAAAGAGAAATTGAACAGCGAACAGCAACGTTTAATTTGGTTGTATTATACTGATTTTGTTCGTGAAGGAGCTGAATTGGATGATTTAAATAAAGAGAAAGTTGGGAAGATTAATCAGGAATTGGCAACGCTTTTTACAAGATTTAGTCAAAATTTATTAGCGGAAGAAAATAATCAGTTTATTGAACTGAAAGTTGAAGGTGATTTTGATGGTTTGCCTTTAGAAATAAAAAATGCAGCGATTGCTGAAGCAAAAAGCCGCAAGCTTGATGCTTTGGGATGTATCGTTAATACCCGTTCTTCGATAGAACCTTTTTTAACTTTTTCTGATCGTAGGGATTTACGAGAAAAAGCTTTTGAAATTTTTGTAAAACGTGGTGATAATGGTAATGAAAATGATACTAAGCATACGCTTATTACGATTTTGAAATTACGAAGTCAAAAAGCAAAGTTACTTGGTTTTCCTTCTTTTGCACATTGGAGTTTATCGAATAAAATGGCAAAAGATCCTGCAAAAACTTTAGAATTGATGGAATCCGTTTGGAAACCTGCTGTTGAAAAAGTGCATCAGGATGTTGCTGAAATGCAGAAAATAGTAGATGCTGAAGGCGGTAATTTTAAAATTGAACCGTGGGATTATCGTTATTATGCTGAGAAAGTAAGAAAAGCGAAATATAGTTTAGATCAAAATGAGATTAAGCAATACTTGCAGCTTGAGAATTTACGTGAAGGAATGTTTTGGGTTGCGGGAGAATTATTTGGTTTAGGTTTTGAGCAAATTACAAATGTTCCGGTATATCATGAAGATGTGCGTGTTTGGGAAGTTAGTGATAAGGTGTTGGGGAAAACAATTGGATTGTGGTATTTTGATCCTTATGCAAGAACAGGAAAGCGTTCAGGCGCGTGGATGAGTTCTTATCGTGATCAGCAAAAGTTAGAAAACACACTTCCGATTGTTTCTAATAATTGCAATTTTATAAAAGGCGATGCAAACGAATCGGTTTTGATTTCCTGGGACGATGCTACGACTTTGTTTCATGAATTCGGTCATGCTCTTCATGGATTATGTTCAAATGTTACGTATCCTAGTTTGTCTGGAACATCAGTAGCGAGAGATTATGTTGAATTTCCTTCACAGATTTTTGAGCATTGGCTGGCAACTCCGGAAGTGTTGAATAAGTTTGCGTTGCATTATAAAACAAATGAGCCATTACCACAATCAATGGTAGAGAAAATTGAAATGGCTGCGAATTTTAATGAAGGTTTTGCAACTGTAGAAACAATATCGAGTTCTTTTGTAGATATGGAGCTTCATTTGACAACTGAAACTATTGATCCTGATGAATTTGAAAAAGTAACTTTAAAGAAGTTAAATATGCCGTCAGAGATTGTAATGCGTCATCGTATTCCGCAATTTGCACATATTTTTTCGAGTGATGGTTATGCGGCCGGTTATTATAGTTATTTATGGGCAGATGTAATCAATGCAGATGCTTATGAGGCTTTTACGGAAGCAAACGGGCCTTATGATAAAGTAATTGCAAAAAGATTACATGACACTGTTTTTAGTGTTGGAAACACGATTGATAACGAAAAAGGATATGAAAATTTTAGAGGAAGAGCGCCAAAATCTGATGCTTTGATGCGTGCGAGAAATTTTCCGATTATAGAAAAGATTTAAGATTAAAATGTAAAAATAAAAAAGCCCGAATAAATAAATATTCGGGCTTTTTATATTGAAATAATAATATATTAACCTAAAGTAACTCTTTTGAAACCTGTGATTTCAACGTTGTATCCTTTTACGTAATCACCAACTTTTTTACTATCGTCTTTGATAAAGTTTTGATCTAACAAAGCTTTCTCTTGATCTAAAGTAGTGTTGTCAGAGATAAAACGTTGAACTTTTCCTGGGATAATTTTGTCCCAAATTTGCTCTGGTTTACCTTCAGCTTTTAATTCAGCTTTAGCATCTTCTTCAGCTTGTTTTAAAACTTCTTCAGTTAATTGAGAGAAAGAAATATATTTAGGAACATTTTTTAAAGTTTTTCCTAAACGTTTTGCTTCTTCATTATCTTTTTCGATTACAGCAATACGAGCAGCAAGTTCAGATTCAACGAAAGCAGGATCAAAATCTTTGTAAGATAATGTATCAGCTCCCATAGAAGCAACTTGCATAGAAACATCTTTAGTTAAAACGTCAGCGTTAGGAATTGCAGCAGAAATTGCAGTTAATGCAGCAATTTTGTTAACGTGAACATAAGATCCAACGAAAGCACCTTCTAAAATTTCAAAACCACCGATTTCGATTTTTTCTCCGATAACTCCAGTTTGCTCGATTAATTTTTCAGCAACAGTAATTCCGTTGAAATCTGAAGCTAAGAATTCTTCTTTATTAGAGAAGTTAATAGCTCTTTCTACTAATTCTTTAGCCAAAGTTACGAAAGCTTCATTTTTACCTACGAAATCAGTTTCGCAGTTTAAAGTGATGATAGCTCCTTTAGTATTGTCAGCATTGATAAAAGAAACAGCCGCTCCTTCAGAAGACTCACGGTCAGAACGGTTAGCAGCAACTTTTTGTCCTTTTTCTCTTAGGACTTGAATAGCTTTATCGAAATCTCCGTCAGCCTCAACTAAAGCTTTTTTACAGTCCATCATTCCGGCACCTGTAGATTGTCTTAATTTATTTACGTCTGCAGCAGTAATTGTTGCCATAATATTTTGAATTTTAATGTTAAAAGTAAAAATTCCATCTTCTAAATTCTAAACTCCAATTTTATTAAATTATCAACATAACGTTTTTAATTTGTGTTTTGGATTTTAGAATTTAAAATTTGGAATTTAAATTTGATTTATTCTTCAGTTGCAGGAGCAGCTTCAACAGCAGGAGCAGCAGCTTCAGCAGCAGGAGCTTCTTCTGTGAAAACTTCAGCTTCTTTGTCAGAACCTCTGTCAGAAAGACCTTCGATTACAGCAGCAGTTACTAAAGATAAAATTTTGTCAATTGATTTAGAAGCATCATCATTTGCAGGAATAACGTAATCAACCTCTCTTGGGTCAGAATTCGTATCAACCATTGCGAAAACTGGAATGTTTAATTTTTGTGCTTCTTTTATTGCGATGTGTTCAGCTTTGATATCTACTACGAACAATGCTGCAGGTAGTCTAGACATATCAGCAATTGAACCTAAGTTTTTCTCTAATTTAGCACGTAGACGATCAACTTGCAAACGCTCTTTTTTAGATAACGTCATGAAAGTACCATCTTTCTTCATTTTATCAATAGAAGACATTTTTTTAACTGCCTTTCTGATAGTTACAAAGTTAGTTAGCATTCCACCAGGCCATCTTTCAGTGATGTAAGGCATGTTTGCAGCTTTTGCTTTATCAGCAACGATGTCTTTAGCTTGTTTTTTGGTAGCTACGAATAAGATTTTTCTACCTGATGCAGCGATTTTTTTCAAAGCTTCGTTAGCTTCTTCGATTTTTGCTGCAGTTTTATATAGATTGATAATGTGAATACCATTACGCTCCATATAAATGTAAGGGGCCATGTTTGGATCCCATTTTCTAGTCATGTGTCCAAAGTGAACACCTGCTTCTAGTAAGTCTTTTACTTCTATTTTGTTTGCCATTTTTGTACTAGTTTACGTTCTGTTGATTAGCAATGTATAAATGGCGGTTTCTTTTGGATTCCTGGCTTTATACATTTAGATGCTAAACTATATCCTACCTCGATAGGAGAGCAACAACAACTGTGTTTTTTAATTTCAATAAATAATTGATAGTGTCTTGCACCATTTGCACAAGACAGGTAATATTAACGTTTAGAGAATTGGAATCTCTTACGAGCTTTCTTCTGACCGAATTTCTTACGTTCAACCATTCTTGGATCTCTTGTTAATAAACCTTCTGGTTTAAGGATTCCTCTGTTTTCAGCATTTACTTCACACATAACGCGTGCTAATGCCATTCTTACAGCTTCTGCCTGTCCAGTTGAACCACCTCCGTAAACGTTTACTTTTACATCAAAGTTGTTTACATTTTCTGTCATAGACAATGGTTGTAAAACTTTGTATTGTAAAGTTGCAGTTGGAAAGTAAGTTGCGAATTCTTTTTTGTTTACAGTGATTTTACCTGTTCCTTCAGAAACATATACACGTGCAACAGCGGTTTTTCTTCTACCGATTTTGTGAATAACTCCCATTACTTAAGATCGTTTAGGTTAACAGTTCTAGGTTTTTGAGCTCCGTGAGTATGCTCAGCACCTACAACAACATTTAGATTTCTAAAAAGTTCAGCTCCTAATTTGTTTTTAGGTAACATTCCTTTTACAGCTTTCTCTACTAATAATGCAGGGTTTTTAGATTGCAATACTTTAGCAGTTAAAGTTCTTTGTCCTCCTGGGTAACCTGTATGACGCATGTAAATTTTGTCATTCATTTTTGTACCTGTAAGGTTAATTTTTTCTGAGTTGATAACAATTACGTTATCTCCACAGTCAACGTGTGGTGTGTAACTTGGCTTGTACTTACCTCTTAAGATCATCGCAACCTTTGAAGCAAGACGACCTAAGTTATGACCTTCTGCATCAACAACAATCCACTCTTTTGTTACAGTGGCTTTGCTAGCTGAAATTGTCTTGTAGCTTAATGCGTCCATAATATTATTTTAATTAAACATTCCATCCCCAATAAAGGGGATGCAAAAGTACAATTAATTATTTTAAAACCAAATACCTGAAAAGAATATTTTATATGCTGAAAATCAAGGCATCAGTTTTATATTTAAAACAATAAAAAAAAACCACCTTCACAATAACGCGAAGGTGGTTCAATATTTAGAATTGTTTTTGTTTAAACAATAAATAAATTTGCAATATCTACAACTTGTTGTGTTGTAAGTGGCTCATCATAAGCTTCTGATCCTGCAGAAGCTCCAAATGCTGTCGCAGTATTAAATCCTGCCTGAAGAGTAACTCCTTCGCCATTATAAACGGCTTGCGTTGCAGATGGCATTCCTGCGCCTCTTTCATCATTAGAAATCCATCCTTTTAATCCGCGTAAGCGTCGAACTTCAGATGCATGACGTGCTTCTACTGAATGAATTTGTAATGCAGCAGTTAATAAGTCCGGTGCCGAAATTAAATTTGCAGCCTGACCTTTATATGCTCTTACACCTGTATCTTCAAATGCTTGCGCCAATGCCAGAAAGGTTGGGTAATCTCCAAAAGGATCAAATGCACCGCCAACAGTAAAATCAAATGTTGGTTTTGCGACAAAGTTTGCACTCATAGTTCCACCTAAACCTGCAATTAAAAATTTAACGTGATCAGATTCGTGTGCAGCTATTTGTTGAAAAACTTTTAAATCTCTTCCTCCATTTTCTGATGCAGGAATTACTCCAGAATCTAATGCCATTGCATAAAATTCGTTTTCAAGATATTCTAAAGTTAATGCAAATTGCAAAGCTCCAATAGGAGTTGCCGGTGTTGCAGTAATATCTTTTGCTAATGCTTTATTAGCGAAAGTGGATAATCCAAAAGGGATCGCTGCGATTGCCAGTGTTTTTCCAATATTTCCAAACTGATTAAAACTGTCTCTTCTTGATCCAGTGCTTCTCATTAAGCTATCATCAGTAAATGTTTCTATAAATTTTAAAATATTCATAATTTCTAAGTTTTAGCTAGTTAGGATTAAGGTAAATATTTGGCAGTAAATTTTGTAGTAATAAAACCTCCGGCAATTGGTAAAATTTTAGAAGGATCTTTCGCAACGTCTAAACCTGTAGAAGTATTTATGATATCATCACCAGCAAAATCACTTGAATTTGGATTGATTAAGCTTCGTATTGCTGAAGCGTGTCTTGCTTCAACTGAAACAATTTTCCCTGCCAATAAAAGATAGTCGGCACTTTTAATTAGTTTCCCAGCTCCATTATAAGCAGCAACTCCAGTATCTTCTAATGCTTTTGCTGTTGCAAGAACATCAGTACGGCTATTGAAGTTCAGAGCGCCATAATTAAAAGCTAATGTTGGAAGTAATTGTGCGCTTGGATTTGGAAGCGCTCCTGTTAAAGCAGCTTTAAAAAAGTCTCTGTGGATTACTTCGTGGTGATACAAATCAGTTAGAACCTGACGTTCGATATCATTAAAAGTGGTGTTAAAGCTTGAAGAATTTACAACTTTAGTATAAAAATCGGCTTCTAGTTGTTCAAGAGCATAAGCATAAGTTAAAACTCCAAAATCTCCGGAGCCTAAATCAAAAATACCATTTCTAACTCCTGGTAACGACGTATCTTCCGGTCCGTTGTCATTATCATCATTGTTGCTACAACCGGCTATTACCAAACCTGCGCCTGCTAATGCCAAGCCGCTGAGCTTTAAGAAGCTCCTTCTATTATTCAATGAGCGGTCAACTTCATGAATTTTAACTTCGTTTTTCATAATTTAATTCTTTAAAGTGTTATTAATAGTAATTATAATTATTCCGTAAATAGATATAAACGAGATTATGGAGGAAGTGGTTTTGGTTTTTTGCTTTTTTTTAAGATTATTTTTGCTTTTCTAATTAAAGATAAGTAATTACTTCATAATTAATTAAAATAACGAAGTAAAATTCTGCTAATAATTTGGTTTTGAGGATTTTATTAAAGATATTTTTTAATAAAAAAGCTTAATTGTCAAGGCTTGAGCCTTTGTAGGTAATTTTTTATTTTTTTTCAGGAAGAAAAGTAAAGGTAAGTAATTTCTTTAAAATTAATATAGCTATATGAGGTCTTTTATATAATATAATTTCGAATTCAGTCTTTTTTATGAATATTTAAGAGAATACTATATGAAGTAGAAATCGCACTATTTTGATTTTATTTTAAAAAGACCTTATGAATTCAAATACTGGTAGGTGTTTTTTGTTTTATTTTAGGTAATTCTACTATATTTGTATTAATTACATAAAAATTATTATTAAATGAAAGCTAAAGCAACTCTAAAGCAAATTGCGAAAGAACTAGGTGTTTCTGTTTCGACGGTATCTAAGGCATTAAACGATAGCCCGGAAATTAGTGAGCAAACGAAGGTGAAGATTAAGGAGTATGCCAAACTCAAAAATTATAAACCTAATGTTATTGGTCTTAATTTAAAGAATCGTAAGACGAAAACAATTGGTGTAATTATACCTAATATATTAAACTCCTTTTTTGCTAAGGTTTTTAGTGGTATCGAAAAAGTAGCCGATAAAAAAGGATATAATGTAATTACTTGTATTTCGAATGAATCTTTAGAAAAAGAAATTCATACACTTGAAATGTTGAGCAACGGAACAATTGACGGATTTATTCTTTCGGTTTCTGAAGAAGCTCAAAAATTACAAGATTACAGCCATTTTTCTGCAATTATTAATGATGGAACGCCAATCGTAATGTTTGATCGTATTGCTGATGAAGTAGAATGCGATAAAGTTGTAGTAGATGATTTTGATTCTGCTTTAAATTCAACACAGCATTTAATTGATTTAGGATGTAAAAATATTGCTTTGATTTCTTCTGTAGATAATTTAAGTGTTGGAAAATTAAGAGCTGATGGATATTTGAAAGCTTTAGCTGATAATAATATTCCGGTAAACGAAAAAATTATTCTTCGTACCGATTCAGAAGATGATATGAAAGCTAAAATTGATGTAATTTTCGACAATAAAATTGATGCGATTTTTGCTTTAGACGAAAATGATTCGGTTGCTGCTTTACGCGTAAGTTTGAAAAAAGGATATAAAGTTCCTGAAGATATTTCGATAATTGGTTTTGCTGACGGAATTTTAGCTTCAAGACGTTTATCGCCAAGTTTGACAACTGTAAGTCAACACGGAATCGAAATTGGAGAAGTTGCTGCTAAACAATTAATCAAACGTTTAGAAGAATCTGAAGAAGAAACTTCTGATTACGAAACTATTGTTATCAAAACAAAATTGAAAGAACGAGAATCGACAAGAAAAAAATAAGATTAAACAAAAAATCCATTCGCAATAACGAATGGATTTTTTTTATGATTTTTTAATTGGTTCCATCAAATTCATATGAACTTCCGTAGCCATTTTTACATTCTACAAAGATTTTTTTAGGCAGCCCATTTTTGAAACTTACTTTTGAAAAAATCTTTTTATCACACTCAGAATCGGTATTATTAAAAACTAAAATACCATTTTTAATTTCTTTTGGTAAATCACTCTCTGTTGAAATATAATAATTTCCTAAATATTGATTTTTACTATTGAATATTAAAATTCTGCTAGTAGACCTGTATGATAAACCCCAAGTCCAGACATACTTCATAATTTTATAAGTTTTTCCTTTGTCTGTTTTTAAGCTTCCTAGATAGGTTAAAGAGGTTTCTGTTCCGCCTTTCTCATTCCATTTTCCAAAAACAAATTCTTTTCCGACAACATTTTTATGAAGAACTTTTAATCTAATATTTTCATCATTTATTTGAGCATTACCAAATTCGGGAATTCCTAATATCATTAAAATAAAAAATATCTTAATTAAGATTTTTCTTTTCCTCATTAAAAGCCACAATTTAGTTTGTTTATAAATCTAAAATTAACACTCTAAAATCTAAAATTATTAATGCGCCGCTAACCAGTCTTTACCTAAGCCAAGTTCAACTTCTAAAGGAACGGCCATTGTAAAAGCATTTTCCATTTCGTGTTTAATCATTGGTTGAATTTTTTCCAGTTCATCATTATGCACATCAAACACAAGCTCATCATGAACCTGAAGTAACATTTTAGATTTCCAGTTTTCTTCTTTTAATTTTTTATGAATGTTGATCATCGCGATTTTAATCACATCGGCAGCACTTCCCTGAATTGGCGCGTTAACTGCATTTCGTTCAGCAGCACTTCTAACTACAGCATTTGCCGAGTTGATATCTTTTAAATAACGACGACGTCCCAGAATTGTTTGTACATATCCTTTTTCGCGTGCAAACTCAATTTGCTCATTAATATAAGATCTAAGTCTTGGATATGTTTTGTAATAAGCTTCGATCAAAGCAGCGCTTTCGCTGCGAGACAATGAAGTTTGATTGCTTAAACCAAAAGCAGAAACACCATATATAATACCAAAGTTTACCGTTTTGGCATTGCTTCTTTGTTCGCGGGAAACTTCGTCTAAAGGAACATCAAATACTTTTGCAGCTGTAGCTTTGTGAATGTCTTCTCCGTTCTGGAAAGCGGCAATCATATTTTCTTCTCCGCTTAAAGCGGCAATAATTCTTAATTCTATTTGCGAGTAATCGGCAGAGATTAAAGTATGGTTTTCATCGCGTGCAACAAAAGCTTTACGAATCTGACGACCTCTTTCTGTACGAATTGGAATGTTTTGCAAGTTAGGATTATTAGAACTCAAACGTCCAGTTGCAGCAACAGTTTGCATGTAATCTGTATGAACGCGTAAAGTTTTCTTGTCAACTTGTTCCGGCAAAGCCAAGATATAAGTACTTTGTAATTTTACCATTTGACGCCAATCCAGAATTTCTTTTACAATTGGATTATCATTGGCTAAGTATGTCAAAACTTCTTCGCCAGTCGCATATTGACCGGTTTTGGTTTTCTTTTGTTTTGCGCCGCCAATTTTCATTTTATCAAAAAGAATATCACCTAATTGTTTTGGAGAAGCAAGGTTGAATTTCTCGCCGGCAGTTTCGTATATTTTTTGTTCCAAAGATTTAATTTCAACATCCATTTCTTTAGACATCGCTTTTAGAAAATCAACGTCAAGACGAATTCCTTCGGTTTCCATTGCTGCCAAAACACTTACTAACGGGATTTCGATGTCGTCAAATAACTTTTTGGTTTCTGTTTTGTCTAATTCGGTTGTGAAAATTTCTTTTAATTGTAAAGTTACATCGGCATCTTCAGCGGCGTATTCTTTGATATCTTCAAGAACTACATCGCGCATCGTGATTTGATTTTTTCCTTTTTTACCAATTAATGTTTCAATTGATTTTGGAGAATATTTTAAATAGGTTTCGGCTAAAATATCCATATTATGACGCATATCCGGATTAATCAAATAATGCGCAATCATCGTGTCAAAAAGTTTTCCTTTTACAGTAACACCATAATTAGAAAGGATTTTTAAATCGTATTTTAAATTCTGACCAATTTTTTCGATATTATCATTTTCAAAAAATGGTTTGAATTTGTCTACTAAAACCTGAGCTTCTTCTTGATTTTCCGGAAACGGAACGTAAAATGCTTTTCCTTTTTCATAAGAGAAAGACATTCCTACTAATTCAGCATGTAAAGCATCTAAACCAGTTGTTTCAGTATCAAAACAAACAGAAGTTTGGTTTTGTAGATTCTGTAAAAGCAATTTTATTCCTAAATCGCCTTGAATAGCTTGGTAAGAATGTGGTGTATTTTCTAAAGTATTATAAAATGAAGTTCTTGCAGTTTCTGGATCTTCTTCTGCAGAACCACCTCCAAAAAGGTCAAATTGATCTTCATTTTTAGGTTGTGGTTTTTTATATAATTTAGGATCTGAAGCAGGAGCCGAAGCTGCTAATTCATTTCCTCCGCCAACTTTAAATAGATTATCAAATTGTTCTGCCATTCTTCTGAATTCTAATTCTTGGAAAATAGCATCTGTTTTTTCGATATCAGGACGTGTTAATTCGTAGTCGTTTTCATCAAAAGTTACCGGACAATCCAATAAGATAGTTGCTAGTTTTTTAGACAATAATCCTTTCTCTTTATTGGCTTCGATATTCTCTTTCATTTTTCCTTTTAGCTTATCAGTATTTGCTAAAAGGTTTTCCATGGTTCCGTATTCTTTCAGAAGTTTTTTGGCGGTTACTTCACCAACTCCCGGAAGTCCCGGAATATTATCGGCAGCGTCACCCATCATTCCAAGAAAATCAATTACTTGCTCCGGACGATCGATTTCGAATTTTGCCAAAACTTCAGGAACACCCCAAATTTCGATTCCGTTACCCATACGAGCCGGTTTGTACATAAAGATATTCTCAGAAACTAACTGTGCAAAATCCTTATCGGGAGTTACCATGAAAACTTTGTAATTTTCTTTTTCGGCTTGCTTTGCAATTGTTCCAATCAAATCGTCGGCCTCAAAACCGGCAACTTCAATAATCGGAATGTGCATTGCTTTTAATAATTCACATATATAAGGAACAGCAATTTTGATAGCTTCTGGTGTAACGTCACGATTTGCCTTGTATTCAGGGAATAATTCGTTACGCAATTGACTTCCGCCTTTATCAAAAGCTACTGCCAAATGATCTGGTTTTTCACGTTTAATAACATCCAAAAGTGAATTCATGAAACCCATGATCGCTGATGTATCCATTCCTTTAGAGTTAATTCGCGGATTTTTTATGAAGGCATAATAACCACGAAAAATTAAAGCGTAAGCATCGAGAAGAAAAAGACGTTTTTGAGTTGACATAAAAAAAAATATTAGTCTGTAAAAATAATCAATTGGGTTTTAAAAACTATTCGGTTCTGAAAATTTAATTTGTTTTGAACCATATAAGTTACATAAGTTCATTTTAGTAGAGGCGCACAGCAGTGCGTCTATGGTTTAGAAGGATTTTATTATGATAAGATTTTAAATTAATTTGTTTGTATTCTATAAAAAAAACGCACTGCTGTGCGTCTCTACATGGTAGAAAAACCCTTAAATAGTTAATGTCAAGTTAAAATATTTAGATGCGGGGTTTTCTTCATTTTGTCTTCATATTACAGGGGTAAATTTGATCTGTAAAATAAAAGGTATTAATATAAAAATTTAGAAATCATGAGAAATTTATTGATGTTACTAGTGGCAGTTTTAGGAACAAGTGTTATGGTAAATGCATTTCCTGCAAAAGGTGCTAAACCAGTTCATGCTAAAGAAGTAAAAGCAACTCCTGCAAAAGAAGTTAAAGCTACAAAAGAGCCGAAAAAAAAATCTGAGAAAAAAGCAAAATCAGAAAAAAGTGTAGCTCCAAAAGCAGAAGCTACTAAAGCAAAAAAATAAAAATAGAACAAAAGAGCATTAAAAAAATAAAAGGCAATTAATTTAAATTTAAAAGTTATGAAAAATCTAGTTATGTTACTCGTGGCAGTTTTAGGAACAAGTGCAATGGTTAGCGCACAAACAACTCCAACTCAGGCAGCTCCTGCAAAAGAGGTTAAAGCAACAAAGCATCACAAACACAATACTGATAAAAAAGCAAAATCAGCAAAAAGTGAGGCTCCAAAAGCAGATGCAACTAATATGAAATAATAGAAATTGTTTTTGTTTTGCTTTCGAAGAATTGTAAAGGAGGCAAAACAGAAGTAATGATTATGGAGAATGCGGTTGAGAAAAGCTGATAAAGAAATTTATCAGCTTTTTTTTGATTCGTTAATTTTTTAATAATGCGTAACACGGCCTTTTATAATTACTTAAATTTAGTTGCGCTTAAAAGCTGTTTTTATGAATATTTTGATTGTTGAAGATAATAAAGAACTCGCTGTCGAGGTTTACGATTTTTTGTGCAACGTAGGTTATGTGTGCAAGATAGCGCATAATTGCAGTGATGCTCTTGACGAAGTTAGTAGTAACGATTATGATGCAATGTTGTTGGATCTTGGTTTGCCTGATGGAGATGGTTTTGAGGTTTTGAAAACGGTTCGTAAAACCAAATCAAAAATGGCAGTAATTGTTCTGACAGCTCGAGGAGAATTAGACGACAGAATAAATGGTTTGCATTTGGGAGCAGATGATTATTTGACAAAACCATTTGCATTGACAGAACTTAGTGCACGATTATTTGCTGTAATTCGCAGGATTCATGGATTTACTTTGAATAATTTAAGCATTCATGGATTTTTACTGCAACTTCAGGATTATAAAGTGAGTTATGATGAAATTCCAATAAATCTTACCAAAAAAGAGTTTGATATTTTTCAATATTTGGTTTTGAATAAAAACAGAGTAATTACGAGATTACAATTAACAGAACATATTTGGGGAGATATTCTGGAGGTAAATTCAGATTCTAATTTTATAGATGTTCACGTTCGGAATCTGAGAAAAAAATTGGATAAACATACCGCAATTGATTGGTTTGAGACCGTGAGAAATGTTGGATATCGTATTAATGAATAAATAAAGAACTGTGAAAATAAAACATCAATTAGCCATTTTTAATGCTCTGACGCGATTGTTGGTTATTTTAATTTTATGGTTAATGTTGCCTATTTTGGTAGAAAATGTGGTTTATAGACACATCAATAATGGATTGCTGGAAAAGAAACATAAGTTTATCGAACATTTGGACAAAAATGAAATTGATGATTTTATCGAAAATCCAGACGATTCAACTGAGACTTATTCTCAGTTTTCTACGCTTCACAGTGAGTTTTTAGTGCTTTCGAGATCTCCGATAAAACCAAATCAAAAGAAAGCGGTTTTTAGTAATGATTTCAGAATTATTGAAGGCGAAGAAAATGAATACAGGATTCTACAGTATCATTTTACGTATGAAAATCAAGGATATCAACTCGAAATAGGAAGTAGTCTTAGTGAAGTAAATGATCTTACTTTTATTATTCGGTTTTTTATTATCATTGTTTTTGTTGTCATTCTGTTGATTACTTTTTTGGCAGATACTTTTTATATTGAATTTTTATTGAAGCCTTTTTATAAAATTATCGATACAAAAATAAGGCGTGTAAATGAACCGGAATCTTTTGATCATACACCAATAAAAGCGACTTCAAGAGATTTTAGAGAACTGGATTTTGTTTTAAATCAAATGATGGATCGTATTACGGAGCTTTTTAAAAAAGAAAAACAATTTATTTCGAATGTTTCTCATGAGCTTCTTACGCCAATTGCGCTACTTAAAAATAAGTTTGAGAATTTACTCCAAAATAGTTCTCTAGATGATAATGCTGTGGATAAAATTGCAGGTTCTCTAAGAACATTGGATATGCTGAAAAAAATCATCAATAACTTATTGCTGATTTCCCGAATTGAAAATAATCAGTATGAAGCAAACGAAGAAATTAATTTTCATGAAATAATTTCAGATCTGCAGGAAGATTTATTAGATCGAATTGAGGATCGTGAAATACAGTTTCTAAACCAGATGCAGCATGATTATATCTTTACAGGAAATAAAACCTTAATTCATATTCTGATTTATAATTTGGTGACCAATGCTATAAAATATAATAAACCAAAAGGAAGTATTGTAGTTGAAGATGGTTTCCTGGAACATCGATATTTTATTTCCATAACCGATTCAGGAATTGGAATGACTTCTTCTCAGCTGGAAAACATATTCAACAGATTTGCCAGAATTAGTTCAGATCAGGATGGTCAGGGTTTAGGGCTTGCTATTGCTGAGAGTATTGCGTCTTTTCATCATATTGAAATCAAAGTTACTTCGCAAATAAATGAAGAAACTACCTTTATGTTGTTGCTTCCGGAAGCGTTAAAACACAATTAAAAGTTAATTTTTTATGGTTGGTTCAATCTTCATTTAATCTTCATTTACTGATTATATCTTTGAGGTATAATAAATGAAATAATAACAATCATAAAACTTCAAATCATGAAAAAATTAGTAATGTTAGCAGTAGCTGTTTTAGGAACAACTGCAATGGTAAGCGCTCAAACAACTCCAGCTCAAACAACTCCGGCAAAAGAAGCTAAAGCTCCTAAAAAAGACAAAAAAGCTGATAAAAAAGCTAAAAAAGCAGAAGCTGCTAAGCCAGAAGCTGCAAAAGCTCAAAAATAAAACAACGTTGGTTTACCCTGTAAACCTGTTGTGGATTATTAAAGGTTTTGAAAAATTTGGTAGAGAAAAAGCTGGTAGAGTAATCTATCAGCTTTTTACATTTATTGAGTTAAATTTTTGATAATAAAAAGCTATAAAATTTTCATTATTTGTTACTTTGCTTAAAACTATAACTAATGATAATTCGTTTTGTAATTCTCTGCGCTCTTTTTTTGTTTATTGAGTTCTATTCTTATCAAGCCTTTCGTACTTTAATCAAATTAAGATGGGTTTTGGTTAGCTATCAAATTATAAGTTTACTACTTTTAATTTTTATCATTTACTCTTTTTCGCAAGTTGATCGTTCTGTTGGGCAAACTAAACAATTTATGTTTACTACAGGATTAATGCTGTTAGTTTATGTGCCTAAAATTGTAATGACACTTATTTTATTCGGAGAAGATATTTTTAGAATAGGAGCAAGTATTTTAAACTATTTCATCTATAATGCTCCAAGAAAAGAAATGATGCCGGATAGGCGAAAGTTTGTTAGTCAGATTGCTTTAGGTTTGGCGGCGGTTCCTTTTTTATCCTTAATTTACGGAATATTTGAAGGAAAATACAATTTTAAAGTCATCAAACAAACGGTTTTCTTTCCTGATTTGCCAGATGCTTTTGACGGTTTTAGAATTACTCAGATTTCAGATGTTCACAGCGGAAGTTTCGATAATCCTGAAAAAATAAATTATGCCATTGATTTGATTAATGAACAAGAGGCAGATATGATTTTATTTACTGGTGACATTGTAAATACTCATGCCAAAGAAATGCATCCGTGGTTGGATACTTTTAAGAGAATAAAGGATTATAAATATGGGAAGTTTTCAGTTTTAGGAAATCACGATTACGGAGAATATGTTACGTGGCCTTCTGAAAAAGCAAAAGACGAAAACTTCAAAGAAATTAAAAGTCTTTACGGTCAAATAGGATTTAATCTTTTGTTGAATGAACATACTTATATTCAAAAAGGAGATGACAAAATTGCATTAATTGGAGTAGAGAATTGGGGACAGAATTTCAAGAAAGCAGGAGATTTAAATAAAGCATCTCAAAATGTGCATCAGGATGATTTTAAGGTATTAATGAGTCATGATCCAAGTCATTGGGAATATGAAATTAAAAATCACCCAAAAAACTTTCATTTAACATTGGCAGGACATACGCATGGCATGCAATTTGGAATTGAAATTCCGGGATATTTTAAATGGAGTCTGGCGCAATACATCTATAAACAATGGGCTGGACTATATGAAAATGTAGGAAGATATGTTTATGTAAACCGAGGTTTTGGTTTTCATGCTTATCCGGGTAGAGTAGGTATTATGCCTGAAATAACTGTGATTGAACTAAAAAAAGGGAACAATGTGGCTTAATTCGTTAAAAATGCTACATTTGTATATAATTATCTCTTTTTAACAGAATAATAAAGAATTAAATTTTTGGTTTTATGTCAAAATTTGGAGAACTTATAAATGCTCAAGTTCCAGTGTTAATTGATTTTTACACGGATTGGAACGAATCATCTGTGTCTATGCATCCTGTTATTAAGGATGTTGCGGCTGCGCTTGGCGATAAAGCTAAGGTGATTAAAATTGATGTGGATAAAAATCAGGAATTGGCAGAAGCGCTGCGTATAAAAGGACTTCCTACTTTAATGATTTATAAAGAAGGGCAAATGATTTGGAGACAATCCGGAGAACTTGATGCAAATACAATTATTGGAATTGTCCAGGAACAATTTAACTTATAGAATACTACTTTTTAGTTGATATTATTTAGTGAATAATATCAAATTTATACCCATTTTCCTTTAAAAAATGTAAGGTTTTAGGTAGCGCAAATTTTAAATTCTGCGATGCTTTTATGCTGTCATGAAATACAATTACACTTCCTGATTTTACGTTTTTAGTAACGTTTTCAAGACATTTTTCAGGAGTAATGCTTTGGTCAAAATCGGCGCTCAAAACATCCCACATAATTATTTTGTAGCCTAGATTTCTTAGAATTTTAGATTGCGCTTTTTTAATCTTCCCGTAAGGAGGACGAAATATTAGATTGCATGTTTTTTCTTCTTCTAAAACAGCAGCACAGTTTTTTACATTCTCAATGTAATCATCAGTATGACTTTTCCAGCCATTAACATGGTTCATAGTGTGATTTCCTATTGCATGCCCGTCTGTTAGTAGTTTTTCAAATAAAGACAAATTGGCTTTAATGTTTTTTCCTATACAGAAAAAAGTAGCTTTTGCATCAAACTTTTTCAATTCAGACAAAACCCAATCTGTAACCTCTGGAGTTGGGCCATCATCAAACGTGAGGTATATTTTCTTTTCTTTGTTTGGAATGTCCCAACAATATTTAGAAAATACCCTTTTTATGAATGAATTTGTTTTTACCCAGTAAAAGCTCATTTTGGAAGGATTTAGTGATATGTAAATTTAAAAAATGCAGCGCTATTTATCAAACAGTGCTGCATTTTTTTAATTAGTATATTTTTCGTATATTATTCTTTTTCACGACCAAAACGTTCAAACACGTTTACATAAGTATTAAAAGTTACTTTGTGTTTTTCGTAGAATGCTTTGTCGTTGTTTTTCTTCATAACTTCCAATAAGCTTCTGTAACGCTCGATATCAGTAATGATGTCCATTGCTAAATCTGTTTGGTCGCCAGGAGTTAGAGTCGCATAATAGTTTAAGTTCTCTTTGTATTTTTGAACTAATTTATTAAGCAGATCATGTGCTTTTGCAGTTTCTCCAACTTTATAATATCCATTAGTAAAAGGCTCAACAAGAGAATAATAACCATATTTGTCCAATGGCATTTTTGTTATTGCTAAGTTGATAACATTTTTAGCTTTGTCAATTTTACCTTCTTCGATAAGTTGATCCATTAAACGCGATAGATTCGTGCGATACGTTATACTATTTCTTCTGGTTTCAGGATCATGATAAATATTACCATTGCTGTTCCCCCAATCCCATTTCATTACAATATCGTACATTTTATCGGCATCAATTTGTCCCATATCCATTGGTCCGCCATCTTTTGAAGGAACATTTTTAATAGGAACCAATTTGTAAACCATTCCGTCTAATTGTAAATAGTTTTTTAGCCAAAGATAATCTTCATCATCAAAAGCTCCTCCACTAAAGTAAATTGGTCTTTTCCAATTGTTGTTAGCGAGAATGTCCAACATCATTAAACGGTTTTTGTATAACGCTCTTCCTTTGATATCAATATCGATATAAGGTACAATAGAATCATTGTATTTTGGATCTACAACTTTGTTTTTAATGATCGTATTTTTGTCAACACTCAATCTTATTTTATTTGTTGGATAAAAGTGAATTGTTTGTCCGTTTTGTAATCCAACAGTAGATTTAGGGTTTTTGATGAAAGACATTAAATCTTTGATATCCCAACGAGTTTCAACTTTTTGAATGTATGCAACATAGTCTAGTTTATCTCCAACATATTCATCATGTGTAAATGATATTGGCAATGGATCAGATTCGTATGATTTCGCTTTCATTTGATCAATATACCAATCCGTCATAAATAAACTTGTATTTACGATTTTTACATCAGTTCTGATGTGTTCAATTTCTTGCGCATACCAGAGCGGGAAAGTGTCATTATCTCCAATAGTAAATAAAATAGCATCTTTATCACAGGAATTCAAATAAGCTTTTGCCATTGCAACCGCAGTGTATCTTTCTGATCTGTCATGATCATCCCAGTTTTGAGACGCCATTAAAACTGGAGCTGCTAAGAAAGTTGCTGCAATAATAACTGGTCCTGCAATTTTGGGAGCAATATATTTTTGTATACTTTCATATAGAGAATAAACTCCAAAACCAATCCAGATTGCAAAGACATAGAAGGATCCTACAAGTGCATAATCTCTTTCACGAGGTTCAAAAGGTCGCTCGTTTAAGTATATTTTTAATGCAATTCCGGTAAATAAGAATAATGCCAGAAGAACATAAAAACTTTTAAGATCTTTATTTGCATGGTACATTATTCCAATAAGACCTAAGATAAATGGTAAGAAAAAGTAAACGTTACGTCCTTTGTTGTTTAAAACATCAGTTGGTAAGTTGTCTTGAGATCCCAAGTGTAATGAGTCAAGCGCTTTGATTCCGCTGATCCAGTTTCCGTCAAGATTATCATATTTTCCCTGAACATCACTTTGACGACCAACAAAATTCCACATCAAATATCTCCAATACATATATCCAAATTGATATTCGAACATAAAACTGAAATTGTCTACAGCTGTTGGTTTTTCTATGATTAGATATTCGCCATAGCTATTTAAGAATTTAACGTAACCTTCGTTGTCGATTTGTTTTTGAGCGTAAGCTTTTCTGAATTCAGAAACTGTTTTTTCAACTTCATTACGCAATTGTGCAGTAGCTTTGTTGTATTCTTCTTCGCTTAATTGGCTGGCATCAATACCGTATTTTGCTAAATCTTCATCATAGCTATGATTTGGATCTATTTTGAAAGCAGGAGGATTTGTAAAGCTGATATAATTTTGGATGTGTCCGGTTTCGGTGCTCCACATTCTTGGCAAAATCGTTTTCTGATTGTCATCAGAATTTTGCTCTGCGTTTTTATAATTGTTGGTAATGATATATTTACCAGTTTTATAATCTCTTTCGTAGTTAGGTTTTTTGTCTAAGTAAGGAGTTTTTGCATCCAGTCCAGCAAAAAGTTCTGTGTATTGAGGTCCGTAAAATAATGGGTTTACACCATATTGTTCACGATTATAATATGCTAAAACTTCTGTAGCATCAGATGGTTTGTTTTCGTTAATTACAGTATTGGCGTTAGCACGAACCGGTAACATAATCCAGGTTGAGAAGCCAATAAGAATAAATAGAATACAAAGAATAATAGTGTTGTAGAAAACTAATCCTTTTTGTTTGGTGTATTTAAGGCCGAAATAAAAGAAAGCAATAAATAATAAAGCAACAAATATGGTTCCTGAGTTAAAAGGTAATCCCATGTCGTTTACCATGAAAATCTCAGTTTTACCAAAAAAAGCCATTGTTAATGGTAATAAAAGCTTGAAAATAAATAACAGAATTGCAATTACTACAGCATTAGCAATAATGAAGTTTTTTATAGTAACTTTTTCGTAGTGTTTGAAATAGTAAAGAAAACCAATTGCAGGAATAGTCAAAAGTGCCATGAAGTGAACACCAAATGAAAGTCCGACAACAAGAGAGATGATTAATAGCCATTTGTTTCCTTTTGGTTTGTCCATGTCTTGTTCCCAACGTAATCCGAGCCAAAAAAGTAATGCAATTAATAGAGATGCCATTGCGTAAACTTCGGCTTCAACGGCATTGAACCAGAAACTGTCAGAGAAAGTGTAAGCAAGAGCTCCAACAAAAGAGCTTCCTAATATAACAATTGAATTGTTTTGATCAATCTCAGCAAAACGAGCAACGATTTTTTTCAAAATCATTGACGAAGACCAGAACATAAATAGAATCGTGAATGCGCTTGAAAAAACAGACATCATGTTTACCATCACAGCAACATGTTGAGCGTCGATAGCAAACATAGCAAAAAAAGCACCCATCATCTGGAATAAAGGCGCCCCTGGAGGGTGACCAACTTCTAGTTTAGCTGCTGTTGCAATATATTCGCCACAATCCCAAAAGCTCATGGTGGGTTCAACAGTTAGTGTATAAGTAGTTAAAGCGATTGCAAATGCAAACCAACCAATAATTGTATTCCATTTATTGAAATTGAATTGTGCCATATTTAGGTGTTATATTTATGTATGTTTTCTATCCTACAAAGAAAATGTTTTTTTGTTTAAAGAGAAGAGCATTAACATAAAATTCTATAAAAGTATTTCATTGTATTAATGTATTGTTTGTTAAATGGTTGCGTGAACATTACGAGTTTGAAAGAAAAAAAATGAAAAAAAAACGAGTTTTTTTTATTAAAAAGTTTGCGCAAACTAAAAAAAGCTCTAAATTTGCACTCGCTTAACAGCAACGCTGGTCTATGGTGTAATGGTAACACAACTGTTTTTGGTGCAGTCTTTCAAGGTTCGAGTCCTTGTAGACCAACATAAAAAGCCTCTCAAACGAGAGGCTTTTTTATCTCAAAAGTGGTGTTTTAACTAAAAAAGCTGTAAATTTGCAGTCTGTATAAGTATTTTTATTGGTCTATGGTGTAATGGTAACACAACTGTTTTTGGTGCAGTCTTTCAAGGTTCGAGTCCTTGTAGACCAACAAAAAAAAGCCTCTCAATCGAGAGGCTTTTTTTATGGGATAAACTTAACAGTTTTAACCGCAAAGAGCGCTAAGTTTTTTGTTTTATTATTATGATTGCAAACGCAAAGTTCGCAAAGCTTTGTCAGTTATAGCTTTGCGAACTTTGCGTTTATATTAAATCTTAATAAGTGAAAAACCTTGCGTTCTTTGTGGTTGAATTTTAGGCTGGATTTTAAAAGGCAGTGTTATTTAGAAATTAAAGAAGATGGAACTACGCCGAATTTCTTCTTAAATGAAAATGAAAAATGCGAAAGATCTTCAAAACCAACGCCTATATAGACTTCAGATGGCGGTGTTCCTTGACTAATTAAATAATAAGCTTCCTGAAGTCTTTTGTTTAAGAGCCATTTTCCGGGTGTTTGTTGAAATACTTTTTCGAAATCTCTTTTAAAAGTGGCTAAGCTTCTTCCGGTTAAATATGCAAAACGATTAAGATGCACGTTAAAATGGAAATTTTTATTCATAAAAGCTTCTAGATCCATTTTGCCGGGTTCGCTAAAATCAAATAAAATATCTTTTAATTCCGGATTTACTTTAATTAATAGATGAACTGCTTCTTTTATTTTTAAGTTAAAAAGAGTTTCGTTGTCTTCTTGTTTTACTTCAAGATAAGATATAAGTGATTCCATGAAGGATTTGTATAGCGGATTTGGTGCTAATATAATCATGGTTTCAGAATTTGTTTTTTTGTTGATTTTGAAATCGTATTCTTTGCTTATTTCGCGAAGAATCTCCTGATCCAGAAAAAGAGATATTGTTTTGAATTCGCCTCCTTCAGGTGGAATTTTGGTGAATTTTGCTAGATTATTTCTTTTGCTGAAGCGAAAATCTCCCGCTTTTGTGAGATAGGTGTTTTTGCTATCTGAAGCGGTCATTTCTCCTGAAATCTGGTAGCTAAAGACGTGTTCTGGTATAAAATGCTCGCCTTCACGACTGCGTGCGTAATAGCAGGAGTAAAGTATTTGAGGTTTTGTATTTGTTTTTGCAGTCATAATTGTAAAGTTACAAAAAGATCCGGAAAATCTTTTTGTGTAAAGATATCCGGATCTGTAAGTTTTGTTTTTATTGAATTAATGCTCTTGGTTCAAGATATGCTTCAAGTCCAAGAACTCCGAATTCTCTGCCGATTCCTGATTGTTTAAATCCGCCAAAAGGAGCCATTGGATCATGTCCGATTCCGTTTATCTGAACGCGTCCTGCATTAATTTGTGAAGCAACTTTGTGAGCTCTTTCTTTGTTTGATGAGCTTACATAAGCTTGTAGTCCGTAAGTGGTGTCATTGGCTATTTCAATTGCTTCTTCTTCTGTTTTATAAGTGATAATAGATAAAACAGGGCCAAATATTTCTTCTCTTGCAATGCGCATTTGGTTGTTTACATGGATAAAAACGGTTGGTTTTACGAAATTTCCTTTTTCTAGTCCTTCAGGTTTTCCTAAGCCGCCAACAAGAATTTCTGCGCCTTCATTTATTCCTGTTTTGATGTAATCCTGAACGCGATCATATTGTTTGTTACTAACCATTGGTCCAACTGCTGTTGTTTCGTTTTTTGGGTCGCCAACAATTGTTTTTGAAACTATTTCTTTAACAAGGGTTTTGACTTCTTCAAGTTTATTTTCGGGAACTAATAATCTTGTTCCTGCAATGCAGGCTTGTCCGTTGTTCATGTAAGCGGCAATTATAGCTAACGGAATTGCTTCTGAAAAATTGGCGTCGTCCAAAATGATATTTGGCGATTTTCCACCAAGTTCAAGTGTAACACGTTTCATGGTATTAATGGCTTCTGTGGCAATAATTTTTCCGACAGTAGTTGATCCTGTGAAAGAAATTTTTGCAATATCCGGATTGCGACTTATTTCGGCTCCGACAACTTCGCCAAGTCCGTTTACGATATTAAAAACTCCTTTTGGAAGTTCTGCTTCATGAAGGCATTCTGTGATTAATTGGGTTTGTTGTGCGCTCATTTCGCTTGGTTTTATAACCGTTGTGCATCCTGCTACAATTGCAGTTGATAATTTACTGCATATGAATCCGTTACTTGAATTCCATGGAATAATAATTCCCACAACTCCCAGCGGCGCCATTTGAACTTCAGATTCTCCCATTTTTTTAGTAAAATCATAAGTGTTTAATAGGTTAATCGCAGAGTCAAAACCTTTCAGTATATATTCAAAGCTTATTGTTGAAAATTGCAATGTTCCTCCGTATTCTTCAACCATTACATTTATAAAGTCGGTTTTTCTTTTCTCGATAGCTATTTTTATGTTTTGCAAGTATTGAATTCTTTCTGCAACGGTAGTTTTTGAGAAGGTTTTGAAAGCTGCTTTGGCTGCATTTGTAGCATTTTGGGTATCTTCTTTGTTCCCTAAAAGGACTCTTCCTAGTTTTTCATTTGTTGTTGGGCTTATTAGGTCGAAATATTCTTGTCCTTGCGGAGTAACGAATTCTCCATTAATGTAGATTTTGTCTATTGTTTTCATGTTGTATTGTATTATGATTTTTATTTGACAAATTTCTATATTAATTAGCGCTTCTGTTTTGTTGAAAAGCTCAGATGTACTTTGTTAAAAAGCTCACGTAATTTTTTTTAAACGGAACAAGTGGATGATATTTATATATAAAAAAAGCCTTTCAAACGAAAGGCTTTTGGTGAGAATAAGAGATTTTGTCTTTGTAGAATATTTGCTTAAATCTTAAAAGTAACAACGGGTTTTATGGTATGATTTACTAATCCTTCGCTGATACTTCCGTTGAAAAAATGAGCAAAACCAGTTCTTCCGTGAGTACACATCCCGATAATATCAGCATTAATACTGTTGGCGAAATTGATGATTCCTTTTTCGATATTAGTGTCGTTATAGATGTGAGTGGTGTAATTTGTAAGATTAAATTCAGCTGTAAAATTATCCATAGCTTTTTGGATAACGTGAGTTGGTTTAAAGCTATTTGGAGTGCAAATTGTAACTAAATGAATTTTTGATTCAAAGAATTTAGTGAAGTTCAAAAGTTTTTCGAAAGGTTTTTTAGTTTCTTCAGAAAAATCAGAGGCAAAAACGATATTTCCAACTTTGAAATCTGTAATGTCTTTTTTGATTACCAAAACTGGAATATCAGAATTACGCACTACTTTTTCAGTATTTGAGCCTATTAAAAGTTCTTCAATTCCAGAAGAACCATGTGATCCCATTATGATTAAATCAACTTCATAATCTTTGCTTACCTGAGTAATTCCATGAATTGGCTTGTCCATTTTCACGATTTCAGTTACTTTTATTCCGTCAAGATAAGGTTTTGATGAAATTTCGTCCAGCATTTCGTTTGCCTTTTTCATGAAAAGCATGGTTTCTGGAATGCTCGCGCCGCCTAAAATTGCATCATTCATTTGATGTGGTAATTCAAGCATGTGTAAAATGATAATTTCCGAATCGTTTTTTTGGGCGATTTTTGCAGCAACTTTCAAGGCGTCTTCTGCATGTTCTGAGAAGTCGGTAGGTACTAGAATTCGTTTCATGATTCTTAAGGGGTTAAATAATGTGAAATTCCGTTATTTTAATGCTCTTATAAAGATAAGAAATATTTTTAGAGCAATCTATTTATTTTGATTTATAAAAAAAACACTATATTTGCACCGTTATTTATTAAAATCTAAATAATGAGGGGACTAAGTGTCCCCTCTTTTTATAAAATTATGACATTTAAAGAAAAAGTAAACGGATTAATTACAGAAGCTCTTCTGGAAAAACCATCAATCTTTTTGATTGATCTGGCTATTTCTGACTCTTTTAAAATTAGTGTTGGCTTAGACGGAGATAATGGAGTGGCGCTGCAGGATTGTATCGATATTAGTCGTGCAGTCGAGAATAATCTGGATCGTGAAGAACAGGATTTTTCGCTTGAAGTAGCATCGGTTGGAGTAGGATCACCATTGAAATTGATAAGACAATACAAGAAAAATATTGGTAGAACGTTGATTGTTACTACAAATAATGAAAAAATTGAGGCAGAATTAGTGGAAGCTAACGATGTTTTTATAATTTTGTCTTGGAAAGCAAGAGAACCGAAAAAAGTAGGAAAAGGAAAAGAAACAGTTCAAAAAGAGCAACAAATACCTTATACAGAAATTAAAGAGGCAATTGTTACAGTAACATTTTAATTAAAGAATTCGCATGGAAAATTTAGCATTAATCGATTCATTCTCAGAGTTTAAAGATAATAAACTTATTGATCGTGTAACGCTTATGGCAATTTTAGAGGACGTGTTTAGAAATGCATTGAAGAAAAAATACGGTTCTGATGATAACTTCGATATTATTATTAATCCTGATAAGGGAGATATGGAAATATGGAGAAGAAGAGTAATTGTTGCTGATGAAGATCTTGATTTTGAAAATGAAGAAATTACATTGACAGAAGCTAGAATGATCGAAGCGGATTTTGAAATTGGTGAAGAAGTTTCTGAAGAAGTTAAATTGATTGATTTAGGACGAAGAGCGATTTTAGCTTTACGTCAAAACTTAATATCTAAAATTCACGAACACGATAATACAAATCTTTACAAGCAATTTAAAGATATTATCGGTGATATTTATACTGCCGAAGTGCACCATGTTCGCCCTAGAGTTGTTATCTTAGTTGATGATGAAGGGAACGAAATTGTACTTCCGAAAGAAAAACAAATTCCGTCTGATTTTTTCCGTAAAGGAGATAATGTACGTGGAATCATTGAAAGCGTTGAATTAAAAGGAAACAAACCTCAAATTATTATGTCTAGAACTTCTGAGAAGTTTTTAGAGAAATTATTTGAACAAGAAATTCCTGAAGTTTTCGACGGATTAATTACTGTTAAAAATGTAGTTCGTATTCCTGGTGAAAAAGCAAAAGTAGCGGTAGATTCTTATGATGATAGAATCGATCCTGTTGGAGCTTGTGTTGGTATGAAGGGATCTCGTATTCACGGAATTGTTCGTGAGTTAGGAAACGAAAATATCGACGTTATCAACTATACAAACAACATTCAATTGTTTATTACAAGAGCATTAAGCCCTGCAAAAGTTTCTTCAATTAAAATTGATGAAGAAAACAAAAGAGCTGAAGTATTCTTGAAATTAGAAGAAGTATCTAAAGCAATTGGTAGAGGAGGTCACAATATTAAATTAGCAGGTCAGCTTACAGGCTATGAGCTGGATGTTATTAGAGAAGGTGATGTTGCTAGTGGTGAAGATGATGACGTTGAATTAACTGAGTTTTCAGATGAAATTGAAGGCTGGGTTATCGAAGAATTTGCAAAAATTGGTTTAGATACAGCTAGAAGTATCTTAAAACAAGAAGTAGAAGATTTAGTAAGAAGAACAGATTTAGAAGAGGAAACAATTCTTGATGTTATGAAAATACTAAAAGAAGAGTTTGATAGCTAGTTATCTGCTCTAACAACACAACGAAAAAGGTAATAATAAAAAGGTTATATGTCTGAAGAGAGAGTAATAAGAATAAACAAGGTTTTAAGGGAATTAAATATTTCGTTAGAAAGAGCTGTTGATTATCTAAAAGATAAGGGAATTGCTATTGATGCAAATCCAAATGCAAAAATTTCTGATAGCGAATTTAATATCCTACAAAGCCAATTTGCGGGCGATAAGGGGAATAAGGAAGCTTCTAAAGAGGTAGGAGAAGAGAAAAGAAAAGAAAAAGAAGCATTACGTGTTGAACGTGAGAAAGAAATTGAGGATAAACGCAGACAAGACGAGGAACGCCAAAAGCAACAAGAGGTTATAAAAGCGAGAGCTGTTGTAACTGGACCTGTTCAAGTTGGTAAAATTGATTTAAATCCAAAGAAACCTGCAGTTGTTTCTACTCCTCCTATTGTTGAGGAACCAGTTAAGGCTGAAGAACCAAAAGTAGTTGTTGCTCCAACTCAACCAGAAAAACCTGTTCAAAAAGAAGTTGTACAGCCTGAGCCGATAGTGGCTCCTGTAGTTTCTGAAGAGAAAAAGGTAGAAAAACCTATTATTACAGAGAAAAAAGAAGTAAAAGTGGAAGCTCCTAAAGTAGCACCAGAACCTGTTATTTCGACAGATCCTACAACTGCTGAGGAAACTATCACTACTCAATATCAAAAATTATCTGGAACTACTCTTACTGGGCAAACAATTGATTTATCTCAATTTAATAAGCCTAAGAAAAAGAAAGAAGATCCAAAGATAACTCCTAATAAACCGGGAGCTCCTGGGGCAAATAATAATAACGCTAATAAAAATAAGCGTAAGAGAATTGCTCCTAAGCCTGGAACTCCGGGTGCGCCAAAACCTGCAACAGGTAATGCGCCGGGAACTCCAAACCCAAATAAAATTACACCTAATACCGGTGGTGGTGGATTTAATGCTAACAGAAGTGCAAGACCTGGTTTTGTAAAAGGAAACCGTCCTGCAATTGTAGCTAAAGTTGAGCCTACTGAAGAGGAAGTAAAAAACCAAATTAGAGAGACTCTTGAAAAACTTCAAGGTAAAGGTGGAAAATCAAAAGCTGCTAAATACAGAAGAGATAAAAGAGATACGCACCGTCAGAAATCTGATGAAGAGCAAAGAGCACTTGACGAAGGAAGTAAAACTATTAAAGTTACTGAGTTTGTTACTGTAGGTGAAATTGCAATCATGATGGATGTGCCGATTACTAAAGTAATTGGAACTTGTATGTCTCTTGGTATCATGGTTACCATGAACCAACGTCTGGATGCTGAAACATTAACTATCGTTGCCGATGAATTTGGTTATGAAGTTGAGTTTATCACAGTTGATATTGAAGAAGCAATTGAAGTTGTTGAAGATAAAGAAGAAGACTTAGTAGTAAGAGCACCAATTGTTACTGTAATGGGTCACGTCGATCACGGTAAAACATCTTTACTGGATTATATCCGTAAAGAAAATGTTATCGCTGGTGAGTCTGGAGGTATTACACAGCACATTGGAGCATACGGAGTAACTTTGGATAATGGTCAAAAAATTGCATTTTTAGATACACCGGGTCACGAGGCGTTTACCGCGATGCGTGCACGTGGAGCTCAAGTTACAGATATCGCTATTATTGTTGTAGCGGCGGATGATGATATCATGCCACAAACAAAAGAGGCAATCTCTCACGCACAAGCTGCAGGAGTGCCAATTATATTTGCAATCAATAAAATTGATAAACCAAATGCGAATGTTGAGAAAATCAAAGAACGTTTGGCTAGTATGAATTTACTTGTTGAAGATTGGGGTGGAAAAATTCAGTCACATGATATTTCTGCAAAAGTTGGAACAGGAGTAAAAGAATTATTAGAAAAAGTTTTATTAGAAGCTGAAATTTTAGATTTAAAATCGAATCCAAATAAAGCGGCGCAGGGAACTGTAGTTGAGGCTTTCTTAGATAAAGGAAAAGGATATGTTTCTACAATCTTAGTTCAACACGGAACTTTAAGAGTTGGAGATTATATGTTGGCAGGAAAACATCATGGTAAAATTAAAGCTATGCATGATGAACGTGGACATATTGTTAAAGAAGCTGGTCCATCGACTCCTGTATCTGTTTTGGGTCTTGACGGAGCTGCAACTGCAGGTGATAAGTTTAATGTTTTTGAAGACGAAAAAGAAGCAAAACAAATTGCATCAAAACGTTCTCAATTAATGCGTGAACAATCTGTACGTACACAAAGACATATTACGCTTGACGAAATTGGTCGTCGTATTGCTCTTGGTCAGTTTAAAGAATTGAACGTAATCCTTAAAGGAGACGTTGATGGATCTGTTGAAGCATTATCAGATTCGTTCTCTAAACTTTCTACTGAAGAAATTCAAATTAATATTATCCATAAAGGTGTTGGAGCAATTACTGAAACTGATGTTATGTTGGCTTCTGCTTCTGATGCGATCATTATCGGATTTAACGTTCGTCCTGCTGGAAATGCGAGACAACTTGCAGATAAAGAAGAAATCGATATCCGTTACTATTCTATTATCTATGCTGCTATCGATGACTTGAAAGATGCGATGGAAGGAATGTTAGCTCCTGAGATGAAAGAAGAAATTTTAGGAACAGCTGAAATTCGTGAGATTTTCAAAATTTCTAAAGTTGGTTCTATTGCAGGATGTATGGTTATGGATGGTAAAATCATGAGATCTTCTAAAATTAGAGTTATTAGAGATGGAGTAGTGGTGCATACAGGAGAACTTGTTGCATTGAAACGTTTCAAAGACGATGTTAAAGAAGTTTCTAAGGGTTATGATTGTGGTATCCAGATTAAAGGTTACAATGACATTGAAGAAAGAGATGTTATTGAGGCGTACCATGAAGTTGCTATCAAGAAAAAATTGAAATAAAATTGAAATACTTTTCAAATAAAAAATCCCGAGCAATCGGGATTTTTTTGTTTATATGATTTTGGTTTTTTAAGAAGAATATGTGGTTTACGTAAAATTATTAGCAAGAGGAAGAAATTAGTATTCTGTTTTATTTTCCAAAATATAATTTGATGGGGTTTTGCCTAGATTTTTTTTGAACATAAAAATAAATGCACTGGTTGTTTCGTATCCTAAATCAAATGCAATTTCTTTTATGGATTGTTTTTCTCCTAGTCTTTTTATTGCCTCTAATAATTTTAATCTAATTCTCCAGTCGCTAAAACTCATACCTAGTTCTTTTATGAAAAGTCGGGATAAAGTTCGGCTGCTCATATAAGATAAATCAGCGAAATGTTCGATTGTTTCTTTATTTGCAACATCATTAATTAAAAGATCGATGATGTTTTTGAGTTTTGTGTGATTGCTTGTGGGTAAAAAAGTAGAACTTGGGTAAATTAGGGACAATTCATCCAGAAATACATCCATTATTCTTCTTTGTGTAGGAGTTATGTTTTCATGATCTTCAAAAGAAATAATTTTAAACATTAACTGTTTTAGAAAAACTGAAATATCAAAAGAGAAACTAGTTGATGGCAGATCGTTCGTGTATGCTGGATCGATAAAAACACTATAAAGGTTTACGTCCTTTTGAAAAGATACCTGATGTTCAACTCCGCCTGCAATCCATAATCCTTGTAGGGGATTTACAACCCAAATTTGATTTTCTACAACCACATTCATGACGCCACTTGTTGCATAAAGAAGTTGCGCTCGTGGATGCGAATGCAATGAGCAAATAGCATCTGTAATTGTTTCGGTATATCCCACAACCGGAAGAGATGGATTTATTTGAAATCCAAGGTCAACAACAAGATATGTCTGATAATCGTTATTCATTGTCCAAATGTAGTAATTCTGACAATACAATTTAATAGGATCTTTGTCAAAAATAAATTACTTATAATTTATTAGTGTTCAAAATTAAAATAACAACGTATGTCAAATGTTAAAACACAACCTGAGATAGTTCAAAAAACGATCTATTCTATACTTTTCATTATAAGCTTTTCTCACTTTATTAATGATTTATTGCAAGCAGTAATTCCTTCTGTTTATCCTTTATTTAAAGAAAAATTTGATTTGAGTTTTGCTCAGATTGGTATGATAACATTTACGTACCAACTTACTGCTTCTATTTTACAACCTTTTGTGGGTATGTATACAGATAAAAAATCAAAGCCGTATTCGTTAATTGTAGGAATGAGCTTTACGTTATTAGGACTGCTTTTTGTGTCCATTGCATCAAGTTTTACTTATTTGTTGCTAGCGGTTAGTTTGATAGGTATTGGTTCTTCTATTTTTCATCCGGAATCTTCAAGAGTGGCACATTTAGCGTCAGGAGGAAAAAGAGGATTGGCGCAATCTATTTTTCAACTGGGAGGGAATGCAGGTAGTGCAGTTGGTCCTTTATTGGCTGCTTTAATTGTTATTCCGTACGGACAATTCTATATAATTTGGTTTTGCCTGATTGCCTTAATTGGAATTTTTGTTTTATATAAAATAGCAATTTGGTACAGTGCACATTTAGAGTTAAAACGACAAAATAAAGGAGCATCACATGGAGTTTTTACGCATCAATTGTCTAAAAAAAGAGTAGTGTTTTCATTGATTATTCTATTAATCTTAATTTTTTCGAAATACTTTTATTTGGCAAGTATTACGAGTTATTACACATTTTTTCTGATTGATAAGTTTAATGTTTCGATTCAGGAGTCACAGATTTATTTATTTGCTTTTTTGGGGGCAGTTGCAGCCGGTACATTAGTCGGTGGACCTTTGGGAGATAGGTTTGGGAGAAAATATGTGATTTGGATTTCTATCTTAGGAGTTGCACCATTTACTCTTTTACTGCCATATGTGTCGTTATTCTGGGTTGGTATTTTGTCAGTAATAATTGGATTGATAATTTCCTCTGCATTTTCAGCTATTTTGGTTTACGCGACAGAATTATTGCCGGGTAAAGTTGGTTTGGTAGCTGGATTGTTTTTTGGTTTTGCTTTTGGAATGGGAGGTTTAGGATCGGCTATTTTAGGTAAATTAGCTGATTTAACCAGTATAGCTTATGTTTTTAAAATCTGCGCGTTTTTGCCTTTGATTGGTATTTTGACAGGTTTTTTGCCTAATATTGAGAGTAAAAAAGAATAATTCTATTTTTGAATTTTAATTGCTGTCGCATTCTTGTAATTTGATATGTATCGGTATAAAAAAAAGCATCAGTTGCGACTGATGCTTTTTTTGTTTTTAAGTGTTTTTCTGGAAGATTTTATTTGCTTGGTTTAATCAAAAATACACTTTTGTACTTTTTCTTGATTTCAGCTAAATTTCTTTCTGCTTCGATTCTTGTTTTAAAATTTCCAACGATTACTTTGTAGTTAGGTGTGTTGAAAATTATTGTACCGTCGATATCACTATTTTCTCTTTTGAAATCTGCTAGTGCTTTTTTTGCTTCCTCGCTTTTCCCGCTAAAAATTTGAATTTTATAAGTGTCGTTTGTGTTTATTGACGTGTTAATTTTGCGCTTGTCGTTTAATAATTGCTCAAATTTGGGATCTTGATTTAGTGTTAAATTTTGGTCTTGAGCATGAATGTTATATGCTAAAGTGAACATTGCTAGTGTTAAGAAAACTCTTTTTGAGTGGGTTAAAATTCTCATAATGTGATGGTTTTTATGCAAAAATAGTATTTAAAGTTTGTATGGAAAATTTTAATATTATTTAGAATTGATATAAATTGATATTTAAGAGTATTTTAAGGTTTTGAGAATAGTTCATAAGTCGTATTTTTGTGCAAGTTTTAAAAGAAGGTATTAGTTTTTTGTTGATTTACTACAGAAAAAATCATACCAAAAATTAGTAGATAATTATTATACTATATGAAAAAGGTGGGTAACCATAATTCGATCTCCAGAAAATTGCTGCTTAGCTTATCGCTAACGCTAATTTTCTCCCTAACTTCATTTGCTCAAGATGCTGCTGCTGCTCCGGCGGCGCCTGCTGCTGCCGCTCCGGCTGCAACTTCAGGTGGTGATCCAGTAAAAGGGAAAGAACTTTTTAATGCAAATTGCGCTGCATGTCACAAATTAGATGCTAAGTCAACAGGTCCTGCTTTAAGAGGAGTTGCTGCTAAGCACGAAATGGCTTGGATCTACAAGTGGGTTCACAACAGTTCTGAAGTAATTAAGTCAGGTGATGCTGTTGCTGTGAAATTATTTGAAGAAAACAATAAGTCTGTAATGACTTCTTTTCCTCAATTATCTACAGGTGATATTGATAATATTATCGCTTATACTTCTGAAGTAAAAGCTGAGCCTGTACCGGGTGCTCCTGGTTCTGCTGCGCCTCCGGGAACTGCTGTTGAAGGCGGTGGAATTTCAAATAATGTTATTTTAGGTGCTCTTGCACTTGTTATGGCTATTTTGGTTGTGATGTTGTTCATGGTGAACAAAGTATTGACTAAAGTTGCTAGTAATAACGGAATTGAAGTTGCTCCTAGAGAAGCAAGAACTCCAATCTGGAAAGCTTTTGCTAAAAACCAATTCCTGGTATTAGTTACTTCTATATTCTTGCTTTTGGCAAGTGGTTATTTTGTTTATGCTTTCTTAATGCAAGTAGGTGTTGATCAAAATTATGAGCCAATTCAGCCAATTCATTATTCTCATAAAATTCACGCAGGAGATAACGAGATCAATTGTAAATATTGTCACTCTGCTGCTCGTGTGAGTAAAAATGCAGGTATTCCATCTTTGAATGTTTGTATGAACTGTCATAAAAATATTTCTGAAGTTGCTGAGTCTACTGCTACTCCTGAGTACAGTAAGGCTTACTACGATGGTGAAATCCAGAAGTTGTATACTGCTGTTGGTTGGGATAAAGCCAAACAAGCATATACAGGAAAAACGCAGCCTGTAAAATGGGTTCGTATTCATAATCTTCCTGATTTTGTTTACTTCAACCACTCTCAACACGTAACTGTTGCAGGAGTTGAATGTCAAACTTGTCACGGTCCAGTGCAGGAATTTGAGATCATGAAGCAATATTCTAAATTAACAATGGGATGGTGTGTTGATTGCCATAGAAAAACTGATGTTAAGATGGAAGGAAATGCATATTATGATAAAATTCATGCTGAACTTTCTAAAAAATACGGTGTAGAGAAATTGACTGCAGCGCAAATGGGAGGTTTAGAATGCGGTAAATGCCACTATTAATCGAATTATTAAGATTTTAATATTTATATACAATGTCATCAAACAAAAAATACTGGAAAAGTGTTGAAGAACTAGAAAATAGTTCTATTGTTGAGGCGCTTAGAAATAACGAATTCGTTGAAGAAATTCCTACAGAAGAATTCTTAGGGAATGCAGATGCTTTAGCTCAATCTGGAACTTCACGTCGTGACTTTTTAAAGTACGTAGGATTTAGTACTGCAGCGGTAACTCTAGCTGCCTGCGAAGGTCCGGTTCACAAGTCTATCCCTTACGTGTTACAACCAGAACAAATCATTCCTGGTGTTGCAGATTATTATGCAACTACTGTTTTTGATGGTTTTGATTTTGCTAACTTATTAGTGAAAACTCGTGAAGGTCGTCCAATTAAAATTGATAACAATACTATTTCTGGAGCTAAGTTTTCAGCCAATGCTAGAATTCATGCATCTATCTTATCTTTATATGATAGCATGCGTTTGAAAGAACCTAAATTGGAAGGAAAAAATAGTAGCTGGTCTGCTGTTGATTTGAAAATAAAATCAAGTCTTGCTGATGCAAAAGCAAAAGGTGGACAAGTGGTATTGTTGACAAATACTTTAGCGAGTCCATCTACTGAGAAGTTAATAGGTGAATTTATTGCTAAAAACCCAAATGCAAAACACGTTGTTTATGACGCTGTTTCTTCTTCTGAAGCATTAGATGCATTTGAAACAGTTTACGGTGAAAGAGCTCTTGTTGATTACGATTTTTCAAAAGCTTCTTTAATTGTTTCTGTTGGAGCTGATTTCTTAGGAGATTGGCAAGGAGGTGGGTACGATGCAGGATATGCTCAGGGACGTATTCCGCAAAACGGAAAAATGTCTCGTCATTTTCAGTTCGAATCAAACATGACATTGTCTGGTGCTGCTGCTGATAAGCGTATTCCGATGACTCCAGCGGATCAAAAACAAGCATTAGTTTTGGTTTATAATATTATTGCAGGTGCTTCTGTTCCGGTTTCTTTGGATGCTAAATTTAAAACAGAAGTTACTAAAGCTGCTCAACAGTTAAAAGCTGCTGGTTCTAAAGGAGTTTTAGTATCTGGAATTGAAGATAAAAATGCTCAATTATTAGTTTTAGCTATCAATCAGGTATTGGCTAGTGAAGCTTTTAATACAGCTGGTACAAGACAAATTAGAAAAGGTTCTAATGCGGTTGTATCTCAATTAATAAAAGATATGAATGCTGGAAGTGTTCATACTTTAATCATGAGTGGTATTAATCCGGTTTATACATTAGCTGATTCAGCTTCTTTTGTATCTGGATTGAAAAAAGTAAAAACTTCAGTTGCTTTCTCTTTAAAAGAAGATGAAACTGCTTCAGTTACTACTATTGCTGCTCCGGCTCCTCATTATTTAGAATCTTGGGGTGATGTTGTGATTACTAAAGGAACTTATAGTTTAACTCAGCCAACTATTCGTCCTATTTTCAATACAAAACAATTTCAAGACGTTTTATTATCATTAAACGGAGTTACTGGAAATTTCTACGATTATCTTAAAGCTAGTTCAGCTGGGATTATTGCTGGTTCTTCTTGGAATAAAGTTTTACATGATGGTGTTTTTGTAATTGGTTCTACTGCTTTATCTGCAGGTTCTGTTGATTATGCTGCTGCTGCAAATGCGGTTTCAAAATCAAAAGCTGCAGGAGAATTTGAATTAGTATTGTATACTAAAACAGGTTTAGGAGATGGACAACAAGCAAACAACCCTTGGTTGCAAGAGTTTCCGGATCCAATCACAAGAGTTTCTTGGGATAACTATGTTACAGTTTCTAATGCTGATGCTAAAAAACTTGGTTTAACAAATGAGATTGTTGCTAACGGAGGTCTAAACGGAAGTTATGCTACAATTACTACTGCTGACGGTTTAAAATTAGAAAATGTTCCAGTTATTGTTCAACCAGGACAAGCTGTTGGAACAGTTGGTTTAGCAGTTGGTTATGGTCGTAAAGCGGCTTTAAAAGAAGAAATGGTTGTAGGTTTAAATGCTTACGCTTTATATAAAAATTTCAATAGTGTTCAATCTGTTTCTATTGCGAAAGCAAATGGAGTACATGAGTTTGCTTGTGTTCAAGGACAGAAAACATTAATGGGTAGAGGTGATATTATTAAAGAAACTACTCTTGAAATCTTTAATACTAAAGATGCTGAATTTTGGAACGAACAACCAATGGTATCTTTAGATCACGAAGAAGTAAAAGCTACTACTGTCGATTTATGGGAATCATTTGATCGTTCTACAGGACATCACTTTAACCTTTCGATTGACTTGAACGCTTGTACAGGATGTGGAGCATGTGTTATTGCTTGTCATGCTGAAAACAACGTTCCTGTTGTAGGAAAAGCTGAAGTAAGAAGAAGTCGTGATATGCACTGGTTGCGTATTGACAGATATTATTCTTCTGAAAGTACTTTTGAAGGAGATAACGAAAGAAAAGAGAATATTGCTGGTTTATCTAGTTCATTATCTACATTTAATGAAATGGAAAAAGCTGGAGATAATCCACAAGTTTCATTCCAGCCAGTTATGTGTCAGCACTGTAATCACGCGCCATGTGAGACAGTTTGTCCAGTTGCTGCAACATCTCATGGTCGTGAAGGTCAAAACCACATGGCATACAACAGATGTGTTGGTACTCGTTATTGTGCAAACAACTGTCCATATAAAGTACGTCGTTTCAACTGGTTCTTGTATAACAAAAACAGTGAATTCGATTATCATATGAATGACGATTTAGGTCGTATGGTGTTAAATCCAGACGTAAACGTTCGTTCTCGTGGTGTTATGGAAAAATGTTCAATGTGTATTCAAATGACACAAGCTACTAAATTAAAAGCTAAAAACGAAGGTCGCCCAGTTGCTGATGGCGAATTCCAAACAGCTTGTTCTAACGCTTGTTCTTCTGGAGCAATGATATTTGGTGATGTTAATGATAAAGAAAGTAAAGTTGCTAAATTAGCGGCTGATGAAAGATCATATCACTTATTAGAGCATGTAGGAACAAAACCTAATGTGGTTTACCATGTTAAAGTTAGAAATACTTAGAATAAATTATTAATTAAGAAACATATAAAGGATTATGTCGTCTCACTACGAAGCACCCATTAGAAAACCTTTAGTTATAGGTGATAAATCTTATCACGATGTAACTGTAGATGTAGCTGCACCTGTTGAAGGTCCTGCAAACAAACATTGGTGGATTGTATTTTCAATCGCATTAATAGCCTTCCTTTGGGGGTTAGGTTGTATAATTTACACCGTATCTACCGGTATTGGAACATGGGGATTAAATAAAACAGTTGGTTGGGCTTGGGATATCACGAACTTCGTTTGGTGGGTTGGTATTGGTCACGCCGGAACATTAATTTCTGCGGTATTATTACTTTTCCGTCAACGTTGGAGAATGGCGATTAACCGTTCTGCAGAAGCTATGACTATCTTCTCAGTAGTTCAAGCAGGTTTATTTCCAATTATTCACATGGGACGTCCATGGTTAGCATACTGGGTTTTACCTATTCCAAATCAATTTGGATCTTTATGGGTAAACTTTAACTCACCATTACTTTGGGACGTTTTCGCAATTTCAACGTATCTTTCAGTATCATTAGTTTTCTGGTGGACTGGTTTATTACCTGACTTTGCAATGCTACGTGATAGAGCGGTAACACCTTTTACAAAAAGAGTTTATTCTATCCTAAGTTTCGGATGGAGTGGAAGAGCTAAAGATTGGCAACGTTTTGAAGAAGTATCATTAGTATTAGCTGGTTTAGCTACACCTCTTGTACTTTCTGTACACACGATTGTATCTATGGACTTTGCTACTTCTGTAATTCCTGGATGGCATACAACAATTTTTCCTCCATACTTCGTTGCTGGAGCGGTATTCTCAGGATTTGCGATGGTAAATACATTGTTGATCGTTATGAGAAAAGTATCTAATCTTGAAGCTTATATTACATTACAACATATCGAATTAATGAACATTGTAATCATGATTACTGGTTCTATCGTTGGGGTTGCATATATCACTGAGTTATTTGTAGCTTGGTATTCAGGTGTAGAGTATGAGCAATATGCATTCTTGAACAGAGCTACCGGACCTTACTGGTGGGCATATTGGTCAATGATGACTTGTAACGTTTTCTCTCCACAGTTTATGTGGTTCAAGAAATTAAGAACAAGTATCATGTTCTCATTTATTATTTCAATTGTTGTAAACATCGGAATGTGGTTTGAAAGATTCGTAATTATTGTTACTTCTTTGCATAGAGATTACCTTCCATCTTCTTGGACAATGTTTTCACCAACATTTGTTGATATTGGAATTTTCATCGGAACGATTGGTTTCTTCTTCGTATTGTTTTTATTGTACTCTAGAACATTCCCTGTAATTGCTCAGGCAGAGGTTAAAACAATTTTGAAAGGAACAGGAGATAATTACATTAGAGAAAGAGCAAATAAAGATTCACATCATGAGTAATAAAGTAATATACGCCATTTATAATGACGATGATATTTTGATGGATGCAGTAAAGAAAACTAGAGCTGCTCATCATCATATTGAAGAGGTTTTTACTCCATTCCCAGTTCACGGATTGGATAAAGCTATGGGTTTAGCACCAACAAGATTAGCAATTTGTGCATTTTTATATGGATGTGTTGGTATTTCTGTTGCAACAACCATGATGAGTTATATCATGATTCATGATTGGCCACAGGATATTGGAGGTAAACCAAGTTTTAGCTTCATTCAAAATATGCCTGCATTTGTACCAATTATGTTTGAGATGACAGTATTTTTTGCTGCTCACTTAATGGTTATTACTTTTTATATGAGAAGTAGATTGTGGCCATTCAAAGAAGCTGAGAATCCTGATGTAAGAACAACAGATGACCATTTTTTAATGGAAGTTGCTGTAAATGATAACGAAGCAGAACTAGTTTCTTTTTTCGAAGGTACAGGAGCTGTTGAAGTTAAAGTAATTGAAAAGAATTAATTGTAGCTATGAAAAGGATATATAAAATAACACTTTTAGTTGGTATAACTATTTTAGTTTCATCTTGCCACAATAATTCGGCACCAAACTATCAGTATTTCCCTAATATGTATGAATCTGTAGGTTATGAAACCTATTCAGAAGCAAAAATATTCAAAGGTGGAAAAGAAGGACAACTTCCTGCAGAAGGAAGTATCAATAGAGGTTTTGAGCCTTATGAATATGAAAATTCAACTGCAGGTTATGAATTAGCAAAAGCTAATTTAAAATCTCCTTTGGATTCTATCGAAAGAAATTCCGGAAAAGGAAAAGAACTTTTCGAAATTTACTGTATTAGTTGTCATGGTGCAACTGGAAACGGTAAAGGTAAATTGGTTGAAAGAGAAAAATTTCTTGGAGTACCTAACTATAAAGACAGAGACATCACTGAAGGAAGTATCTTTCACGTTGAAACTTATGGTCTAAATGCAATGGGTTCGCATGCAAATCAATTAAGTGCCCACGAACGTTGGTTAGTTGCTGACTATGTTCTAAAACTAAGAAGCCAATTATAATTGTTGAACAAACTGATCGTAATAGATATGTATACATTTTCAAGTAAATTAAAAACTTTTTCTATCATCCTAATGGCCCTTGGTATATTAGGAATTGGATATGGTTTTTTAACTGCTCCTAAAGATATTCAAGAAGTTGAAAAAATTCTAGCTGCAGATGCACATGGATCTCATGGTGCTGCACATGAAGCAACAGCAGAAACATCACATCAAGAAGCTGGACATCACGAAGCTGCTGAAGCTTCACATGAATCACACAAAGGTGGTGAGCATGAAACAGTAAATGCTGCTGATGAGCACAAAGAACATTTAACGCATGTATTGCACCAATTGCAAAATAAGCCTTGGTCAGCTTTATATGTTGCTTGTATTTTCTTCTTACTACTTTCTATGGGAACTTTAGCATTTTATGCTATTCAACAAGTTGCTCAGGCAGGTTGGTCTCCGGTATTATTTAGAGTAATGCAAGGAATCACGGCTTACTTACCTGTAGGTTCAATTATTTTCTTTGTTATTTTAATTCTTTGCGGATTACACTTTAATCATATTTTTGTATGGTTAGGTGAAGGGGTTACAGATCCTGCTAGTGCAAATTATGATAAAATTATTGCTGGTAAAGCAGGTTATTTAAATTTCACTTTCTGGATTATTAGAGCAGCTATCTTTTTAATAGGATGGAACTTATACCGTTACCAATCTAGAAAAAATTGCTTAGCTCAAGATGACGCTAACGATGATCTATACTACAAAAAGAACTTTAAGTTAACTGCTGGTTTCTTAGTATTCTTTATCGTATCTGAGTCTATTATGTCTTGGGATTGGATTATGTCAATTGATCCACACTGGTTCAGTACTTTATTTGGATGGTATGTTTTCGCATCTTTCTTTGTAAGTGGTATCACTGCAATTGCATTAGTAACTGTTTACTTAAAATCTAAAGGATATTTAGAGTATGTAAATACAAGCCACATTCACGATTTAGCTAAATTTATGTTTGGTATTAGTGTTTTCTGGACTTATTTATGGTTCTCTCAATTCATGTTAATTTGGTATGCTAACATTCCGGAAGAGGTAACTTACTTCGTAACAAGAATTCAATTATACAATTTACCATTCTTTGGTGCTGTAGTTATGAACTTTGTGTTCCCATTATTAATATTAATCAACACAGACTTCAAACGTCTTAGCTGGGTTATTGTAATGGCAGGTACTGTTATCTTACTAGGTCACTATGTAGATTTCTTTAATATGATTATGCCTGGTACAGTTGGAGATAAATGGTTTATTGGAGTTCCTGAAATTGCATCTATACTTTTCTTCTTAGGTTTATTTATTTTTGTTGTATTTACTGCATTAACTAAAGCTCCTTTGTTAGCAAAAAGAAATCCTTTCATTGAAGAAAGTAAACATTTTCATTATTAATATTTAAAGAAGTAAACAGATGACAAGTTTGTTGGTAATTATAGTTTTAGTTTTATTAGCAGTTGCATTATGGCAATTGACCAAGATATTTGATCTTACTCAAGTAGGATCTTCTTCGGACGATTCTCAGGTTGCATCGGATAATGATAATAATATTCAAGGGTATATTATGTTTGGCTTCTTGGCATTCATATATATATTTACGATTTATGGTTTACTAAAATGGGGTGGTTTAGCACTTCATACTCCAGCTTCAGAGCATGGACTTTTAGTAGATAACTTAATGAATATTACTTGGGTTTTAATTTTTGTAGTTCAATTTATTACACAAGGATTATTATATTGGTTCTCTTTCAAAAATAGAGGTCATAAAGATAGAAAAGCATTATTCTTTGCTGATAGTAATAAATTAGAAGCAATTTGGAGTATTATTCCATCTGTAGTTTTGGCTTGTTTGATTCTTTACGGATTGTACGCTTGGAACAACATTATGTTCGTTGATAAAGATGAAGATGTAATCGAAATCGAATTATATGCTCAACAATTTAAATGGACTGCAAGATATGCTGGACAAGATAATGTTTTAGGAAAAGCTAACGTACGTTTAATTGAAGGTGTAAATACTTTAGGAGTTGATATGTCAGATCCTAATTCTCAAGATGATATCGTAGTTTCTGAATTACATATTCCAAAAGGTAAAAAAATACATTTCAAAATGCGTTCTCAAGACGTATTGCACTCAGCTTACATGCCTCACTTTAGAGCGCAAATGAACTGTGTTCCTGGAATGGTTACTGAGTTTGCTTTTATTCCAACTTACACAACTTCTGAATACAGAGAGTTACCATTCATGGTAGAAAAAGTTGCGAACATCAATAAACTTAGAGCTGAAAAAAGTGTTGAGTTAGTTGCTAAAGGTGGTACAGCTTTAGATCCTTATACATTTGATTATTTATTATTATGTAATAAAATTTGTGGAGCTTCTCATTACAACATGCAAATGAAAGTTGTTGTTGATACTCCTGAAGAGTATAAAAAATGGTTAAGCGAAAAAACTACTTTAGCTCAGGATATTAAAGCGGCTGAAGCTGCTAAGAAACCAGCTGAAGAAGCAGGAGCGAAAGCGACTACAGATAGTACTGCTAAAGATACTGTTAAAGCAGTTATAGATACTGTAAAAGCAGTTGTAGCTAAAGTTGCTATGAAATAATATTTATTAAGAAAATTTAAAGTACACATATATGTCAGCAGAAGCGCACGGTCACGATCACGGACACGATCACGAGCACGAACATCATCATAAAGACACGTTCATTACTAAATATATATTTAGTATTGATCACAAAATGATTGCTAAGCAATACTTAATTACCGGTATTATTATGGGAATTATTGGTATTGCAATGTCTTTGCTTTTCAGAATGCAATTAGCATGGCCAGAAGAGTCTTTCAAAATCTTTAATGTTTTATTAGGAGATAAATTTGCACCAGATGGTGTAATGGCTAATGATATTTATTTGGCCTTAGTTACAATTCACGGTACCATCATGGTATTCTTTGTACTGACGGCTGGTTTAAGTGGTACTTTTAGTAACTTACTTATTCCGCTTCAAATTGGAGCAAGAGATATGGCTTCTGGATTCATGAACATGATTTCATACTGGTTGTTTTTCTTGTCTGCTGTGATTATGTTGTCTTCTTTATTTGTTGAAGCTGGACCAGCTTCTGCAGGTTGGACAATTTATCCTCCATTAAGTGCATTGCCACAAGCAATTCCAGGTTCTGGAACAGGTATGACTTTATGGTTAGTTTCAATGGCAATCTTTATCGCATCTTCATTAATGGGATCTTTAAATTACATTGTTACAGTAATCAACTTAAGAACTAAAGGAATGTCTATGACTAGACTTCCACTTACAATCTGGACATTCTTCGTAACAGCTATTATTGGTGTTATTTCGTTTCCAGTATTATTATCTGCAGCATTATTATTGATTTTTGATAGAAGTTTTGGTACTTCATTCTTCTTATCTGATATTTATATCGCTGGAGAAGTTTTACATTACCAAGGTGGTTCTCCTGTATTGTTTGAACACTTATTCTGGTTCTTAGGACACCCTGAGGTTTATATCGTAATCTTACCTGCAATGGGTCTTGTTTCTGAAATTATGGCTACGAACTCTCGTAAACCAATCTTTGGATACAGAGCGATGATTATGTCGGTTCTTGCAATTGCATTTTTATCAACAATTGTTTGGGGTCACCATATGTTCATTTCAGGTATGAATCCTTTCTTAGGATCTGTATTTACCTTTACAACTTTATTGATTGCGATTCCGTCTGCTGTAAAAGCTTTTAACTGGATTACAACTTTATGGAAAGGTAACCTGCAATTTAACCCTGCAATGTTATTCTCTATCGGAATGGTTTCTACTTTCATCACTGGAGGTTTAACTGGAATCATCTTAGGAGATAGTACTTTAGATATTAACGTTCACGATACTTACTTTGTAATTGCTCACTTTCACTTAGTAATGGGTATTTCTGCACTTTACGGAATGTTTGCTGGTATTTACCACTGGTTCCCTAAAATGTATGGAAAAATGTTAAATAAAAACTTAGGTTATATCCACTTTTGGGTAACAGCAGTTTGTGCTTATGGAGTTTTCTTCCCAATGCACTTTATTGGATTAGCTGGTTTACCAAGACGTTATTATACAAACACAAACTTCCCATTATTTGATGATTTACAAAATGTGAATGTTTTAATTACAACATTTGCTCTTGTAGGAGGAGCGTTCCAATTAGTATTCTTGTACAACTTCTTTAGTAGTATTTTCTACGGTAAGAAAGCAGTTCAGAATCCATGGAAATCTACAACATTAGAATGGACAACTCCAGTAGAACATATTCACGGTAACTGGCCAGGTGAAATTCCTCACGTATACCGTTGGCCGTATGACTACAGTAACCCAAATCACGATGTAGATTTTGTACCGCAAAATGTACCAATGAAAGAAGGTGAAGAAGTTTTACACCACTAAAAATATTTTAAAAGACCATCTTTTCAGATGGTCTTTTTTGTTTTAACTAAAGTTAGAATTTGACTTTAAGTTTCAGCATTTTATTTGAGATTTATCTGTTTTACAAACTGATTACTTTGTCTATCTTTGTAAAATGAATGAGAACCTAGATCCCACTACAAATGGGTATAACCCAGAAGAATTAGATCTTGAAAAAAGATTACGTCCGCTGTCCTTTGATGATTTTGCCGGACAAGATCAAGTTTTAGAGAATTTGAAAGTTTTTGTTGCTGCTGCCAATCAGCGTGGTGAAGCTCTTGATCACACACTTTTTCACGGACCTCCCGGATTAGGAAAAACTACTTTGGCAAATATCCTTGCCAATGAACTTGAAGTTGGAATTAAAATTACATCTGGTCCTGTTTTGGATAAACCTGGCGATTTGGCTGGTTTATTGACTAATCTTGATGAAAGAGATGTTTTATTTATTGATGAAATTCATCGTTTAAGTCCAATTGTTGAAGAGTATTTATATTCGGCAATGGAGGATTTTAAGATTGATATCATGATTGAGTCAGGTCCAAATGCCAGAACTGTACAAATCAATTTAAATCCTTTTACTTTAATTGGTGCTACAACTCGTTCAGGATTATTAACGGCGCCTATGCGTGCTCGTTTTGGAATTTCATCTCGTCTTCAATATTATACTACAGAACTTTTAACAACTATTGTAGAAAGAAGTTCTTCTATTCTTAAAATGCCAATATCATTAGATGCTGCTATCGAAATAGCTGGTAGAAGTCGAGGAACACCTCGTATCGCAAATGCATTGTTACGAAGAGTTAGAGATTTTGCACAGATTAAAGGTAACGGAACCATAGATCTTGAAATTGCACGTTATGCTTTAAGAGCACTTAATGTCGATGCGCACGGACTGGATGAAATGGATAATAAAATCTTATTGACGATTATTAATAAGTTCAAAGGAGGACCAGTTGGTCTTTCAACTTTGGCAACTGCAGTTTCTGAAAGTAGTGAAACCATTGAAGAAGTATACGAACCATTCTTGATTCAGGAAGGTTTTATTATGCGTACTCCCCGTGGTCGTGAAGTTACGGACAAAGCCTATAAACATTTAGGAAAAATAAACACCAACATTCAAGGTGGATTGTTTTAAAAATTAATTATGAAGCACTTCCTTTTATTTTTGTTGTTTACTTTTTGCAGTTCTTTTGGGCAGGGCAAGTCTTTTTCGCATTTTGCTTATGGGAAATCATCTCAACAAGCTTTAGATCTATATATTCCTAATGGAGATTTAAAAGACGTACCTGTTGTTATATTGCTGCATGGAGGTGCGTGGTCAATGGGCGGACTTGAATATACAAGTAAACATGCTCAGGATATTTGCAATAAAGGATTTGTTGTGGCAAATGTTGATTATCGTTATGTATCGGAAGAAATTTCGGCAAAGGATTTATTAGCAGATATTCAAGCAGCTGTTAATTATGTTTCTGATGTTTCCGGTAAATACGGATATGCCAAAAAAGGATATCATATTGTAGGCATTAGCGCCGGAGCACATTTGGCATTATTATTTGGATATACCAAAAAGAATATGAAGTCGATAACCGCACTTTGTGCTCCTTCAAGATTAGATTCTGTTGAAGTATTAGAATTTCTTAAGAAGAGTGGTCTTTTGGATATTATCGAAAAATTAGCTGGAGCAAAATTTAATACATCGGGTAATAATCCTGCATTTATTGCAATAAGCCCTTTCAGAAATATTTCGAACACGCCAACATTGCTGATACATGGTGATGCTGATCCTCTGGTTAATGTTAGTCAATCTCAAAATCTTTATGCCGAATTAAAAAGCAAAAATGTTGAGACAAAATTACTAATTAGAGAAGGAAAAGGACATGACGTTGGTATGAATTCGCCTGATACCGAAGCTCAGAATATAAAAGATATTACCGATTGGATTGTCATACATAATAAGTAAATTTGATAAATAAGAAAAAATAAACACCAACATTCAGTGTAAGGTGTTTTAATTCTATTTAAAATGTCTGAGAACAGAAAATATAATTACCCGAGCAGACTTTCGATATTAAGATTTTTTCTAGATGCGGAAGGAGTGCGTAGAAATCCGATTCCATTTCATAAAAGATATTTTGAGCAATTTGGAGATTCTTTTTCTCTTAAAATTGGTCTTTCTAAGTATATCATTTTATCAAGAGATAATGAAATTGCACAGTATATTTTGCAAAAGAATCAAAAGAATTATCACAAGTCAAAATTTCAATCTGTATATCTTTCTAAGTATTTAGGAAAAGGACTTTTGACTGTTGACGGTGATTTTTGGCTAAAGCAAAGAAGGTTAATTCAGCCAGCTTTTCATAAGCAAAAGATGAATCAGTTGGTTGAAAATATGAATTTGACTATTGCTTCTGAATTAGATAATTTAGAAGAAGGAAAGACAATTGATCTTTTTCCTGTAATGAGTCAATTAGCCTTTAATGTTGTGGCTAAATCACTATTCCAACTTTCCATTTCAGAAGATAAACTAAATCGTATTAAATTTATTATTGAAGAGGTTCAGAATTTTTTAATTAAAGAAATTCGACTTCCACATAAAGCATGGTGGTTTTCGATTACAGGTCAAGTGAAAAAGCATCTTGAACTGGCAGAAGAAAATAATGCAATCATTCGAGAAATTATTGAGCAGAGACTGACTTCTAAAGAAGAAGTTAATGACTTATTGAATATGCTTTTAGAAACCCGATATGAAGATACGGGAGAAGGTATGTCAGTTAAGCAATTAGTTGATGAAATAAAAATTTTGTTTATAGCAGGTCATGAAACAACTGCCAATGCATTGACTTTTACACTTCATCTTTTAGGAAGAAATCCTGATGTGCAGCAAAAGGTTTTGGATGAGATTATCGAAATAGAATCTCAAAAACAGGACATTGTTGAGCAACTTCAAAAAATGACTTATACAAATGCTGTTCTAAATGAATCGATGCGTTTGTATCCACCAGCTTGGATTACGGACAGACAAAATGTTACTGATGATACGCTCGCAGGTTTTCATATTAAAAAGGAAACTCTTATTGGGGTTTCTTTCTACGAATTACATCGAAATCCGAAATATTGGGCAAATCCGGATGAATTTAATCCGGAACGATTTCTTGGAGAGCAGAAAAAACTTTCCATGCAATACTTTTATCCTTTTGGCGCCGGTCCCAGAATGTGTATAGGAGCTGGATTTGCTATTTATGAAATGTGTTTGACTATTGCTCAAATTGTAAAAAAATATGAGATTAAATCCAATACAGATGAAGTTCAGTTTAATCCTTTAATTACATTAAAACCAGTTGGTGTAGAAGTTTCATTCTCGAAAAGATGAGCATTAATGCAAAAGAGACATATTCGAAATTTATAAAATCAGAAGCAAAACGCCTCGGTTTTCTTTCTTGCGGAATATCTAAAGCTGGATTTCTTGAAGAGGAAGCGCCGCGTCTTGAAAAATGGCTCAATAATAACCATCATGGCCAAATGGCTTATATGGAAAACTATTTTGACAAACGCTTAGATCCAACTTTATTAGTTGATGATGCTAAAAGTGTTGTTTCGCTTTTACTAAATTATTATCCGGAAGAAACTCAAACTCAAGAAAGCTTTAAAATCTCAAAATATGCTTACGGTCAGGATTATCATTTTGTAATCAAAGAGAAATTAAAAGAATTTCTGCATTCGATTCAGGAAAATATCGGAGACGTTTCCGGACGTGCTTTTGTTGATTCTGCGCCTGTTTTAGACAGAGCTTGGGCAGCAAAAAGTGGTTTGGGCTGGATTGGTAAAAGTGGTAATCTGCTAACTCAAAAAGTTGGTTCTTTTTATTTTATTGCCGAGCTTATCCTTGATTTAGATTTAGAGTATGATCATGCTACTACAGATCATTGTGGCTCTTGTACGGCTTGTATTGACGCTTGTCCTACGCAAGCAATAGTTGCTCCTCATGTGGTTGACGGAAGCAAATGCATCTCTTATTATACCATCGAGCTTAAAGAAAATATTCCTTATGAAATGAAAGGAAAATTTGATGAATGGATGTTTGGTTGTGATACTTGTCAGGATGTTTGTCCTTGGAATCGGTTCTCAAAACCTCATTCAGAACCTTTATTTAATCCGAATCCCGAATTACTTTCTTTTTCTAAAAAAGACTGGATCGAAATTACAGAAGAAACTTTTCGTGCTGTTTTTAAAAATTCTCCTATTAAAAGAACCAAGTTTGATGGTTTGAAACGTAATATTACCTTTTTGGAATAGCTTAAAAAAGTCAATTTTTTCGAGAATTTGTATGTGCGTTTTTTGTAAGGATTATAGACTTTAAATAATTATTGTGAATGATCTTGTTTTTTTAACGTATGAGATTAATACCGTTAATTTTATCGGAAGTTATGCTTTAATTACAAGAAATATTGTCGCAGAAAGTGCAATTATTTTTTATAAAATAATTTATAAAACCTATTTAAATGAGGTCGTTAGTTTTATAGAATGTTTACATATTAATAAATAATGTAAAATGCTGTTTATCAGTATTAAAAGAAGAGGTGCGATATTATTGCCCCTCTTCTTTTTGTAAGATATTATTGCTTTTTTGTTGCATAATTAACTAAAAGCTAATTTTTCTATAAAAATTTAAGAAAATTCTGCTGTTTTATTATCAAATTGTTATGTTTTTTGAGCTTGCAGGTTAAATTTTATCGACAAAAAGTGTATTTCAACGTTTTTCCATGTAGTTTATCGACGAATGTAGCTAGTAATTAGGCGTTTGTATATTTTCGCTGCTCCAAAACTACTTAATTTAACCAAAAGACAAGTTTTTGTCTTGAACCTATTATATCTATGGCCCACACGGTACATTTTATGTATAAAGATCTTGAAAAGACTTTTTTCAGATTTTTGACATCCATTCCTTTCATTTTATCGTATCTGCTCTATGTGCTGAAGACCGCATCCGGTTGTTCAGCTTATTATATTTTTATTACCGCCATTAATACCAACACAGTCTATGCGTAACATTACTTTTAGAACCCCTAAGTTTTTTAGGTTAATTTTTATTGCTTCATTATTTTTACTAAATACCACTTTGTCTTTTGCACAAGTCTGTGGAACTCCCGGAGCAGATGGACCAATAAATGTTTCGACATCGATAAATACATATTATCCAATAACCGGAACACTGAATTTAGCAAAAGGAGCAAAAACAATTGCGTTAAGTGCAGTTCCAGCAACAGATAGTCATGGTAATAATTTTGGAGGAACTCAAATTTCATCAGGAGATTTGATTTTAATTATCCAAATGCAGGATGCAAGCATAGATTATAGTAATAATCCAAATTATGGTTCAGGAAGCTCAAGTTCAGGAATTGATAATTTGGGAGGTACCGGATTTACCAATTTAGGAAATACAGGGATCTATGAATATGTTATAGCAACGAGTAACGTACCTCTGGCTGGAGGAACTTTAACATTTATTGGAACTGGTACTGGAGGTGGTGCATTGAATGATTATTTTAATGCTGCTCCAACAACAACTAGCGGTAAAAAGACTTTTCAGATTATTCGTGTACCTCAATTTTCAAATTTAACTCTTAACTCTAATATTACAACGCCACCATTTAATGGTTTTGCGGGAGGAATTATTGCTTTTAATGTTTCTGGAACTTTTAACTTTAATGGATTCAATATTGACGGATCTGCCAGAGGTTTTAGAGGAGGTTACAGTCCTGTAGCGACAACAAATGCAAATAACTCAACGATTTATGTAGATAATTCAACGAATAGCGTAGTTTCAGGAAAAGGAGAAGGTATTGCCGGAACACCACGATATATGTGGGATGGTTTTAATCAGGTAAATAACGGAGTAGAAGGTATGCCAGGAGGATCTTCTGGTAGAGGAGCCCCAGCAAATGCTGGTGGTGGTGGAAATGATCACAACTCCGGAGGTGGAGGTGGTGGAAATGGTGGTTTAGGTGGTTTAGGTGGTTTAGGCTGGCAAGGTGGCGGAGGAGATGTTAGTCCCTTAAACGGAGGTGGCCGACCTGGATACACTTCATATCTAACTGCAACACCATTACTTACCCGTCTTGTTATGGGAGGTGGTGGTGGAGCCGGTGATGCCAATAACGCTGTAAATGGTGTAAAAGGTGGAGTTGGAGGAGCTATAATTTTGATTAATGCCGGTTCAATACAAGGATCAGGAAATATTTATGCAAATGGAGGTGTAGGAGCCGCCGGAACTTATTCAGGTGCTCCTGATGGAGCCGGAGGTGGTGGAGCCGGAGGAAGTGTTTTTCTAAATATTTCGAATAATAGTACCACCACAATTAATATTGAGGCAAAAGGTGGAAATGGGGGAAATACATTAAATGACGAAAATAATTCACACGGACCAGGTGGTGGTGGTGGTGGTGGAATAATTAGATATAATGTTCCGGGATCTGGAGTTACTATTAATACTTCTGTAATTAATGGAACTTCTGGAGTAACAGCCGATAATAAAAATCATGGTGCTCAACCAGGAACTGTTGGTTATGTGTCTACTTTTAGTTCAAGTGATATGCCTTCTGAATTGCAAATCAATTCAAATTGTTTAGCTTCACTTTCTACAAAAGTAAATTCAATAAATAAATCTGTATGTAATACAATTGATGCAACAGTCACTTACGAAATAGAAATAACAAATTTAGGAAGTGGAAATGCTGCACAAGTAAATTTAAATTATCTGTTCCCTACCGGAATAAATTTTGATTCTGCAACAGCAACTTATACATTGAATGCTTCTGGACCAACAGGTTCAATGGCAAACACAGGTACAGCAAATAGCCCTATTGTTGGAGGTTTCAACATTCCTTTGAATGGAGTCGTTAAAATTACGCTTATAGGAAAAGTTGCAGCTGCTATGACGCCAGGTACTACTTATAGCTCGAAAGCTCAAGCTTTATATTTAGATCCAACACGAACAATAGCAGATCCAACGAGAAGAATTACGCCATTGACAAATTCTTTTGGAACTGTTAATACAACTTATCAAACAGGAGGAGGATTAAATGTAGCAGGAACCAATTTTGATGGTACTTCAAAAACAGAAGATGATGTACTCGTAATAGCATCTCCTGGAACTCCATCAATTTCAGCAAGCGGTCCATTAACATTTTGTACGGGTGGAAGTGTTGTTTTGACTTCAACTGCTGGAACTGGTTACTTATGGTCAACAGGAGCTACAACTCAAGCCATAACAGTAACAACTTCTGGTACTTATACAGTTAAGGTGTCTAATGCTTCCGGATGTTATAGTGCATCTTCAGCAGGCACAACAGTTACCGTGAATCCATTACCAACAGCTTATAATGTTACGGGAGGCGGATCATATTGCGCTGGTGGAACAGGGGTTGCAGTTACATTAAGTAATTCTCAAACAGGAGTTAGTTATCAATTACAATTAGGAGGAGTTAATGATGGAACTGCAGTTGCGGGTACTGGTTCAGCAATCAGTTTTGGAACAAAAACTGCTGCAGGAACTTATACTGTAGTTGCAACTAATACCACAACAAGCTGTACTGCACCAATGACAGGTAGTAGAACAATAAGTATAAATCCATTACCAACAGCTTACACTGTTACCGGTGGCGGAACTTACTGCGCAGGCGGAACAGGATTTCCAGTTGGACTAAGTAATTCTCAAACAGGAGTTAGTTATCAATTACAATTAGGCGGGGTTAACAATGGAACAGCAGTTGCAGGAACTACTGGTTCAGCAATCAGTTTTGGAACAAAAACTGCTGCAGGAACTTATACCGTAGTTGCAACTAATACCACAACAAGCTGTACTGCATCAATGACTGGTAATGCTGTAATAACCGTAAATCCATTACCAACAGCTTATACAGTTACCGGAGGTGGATCATATTGTACAGGCGGAACAGGACTTGCAGTTGGATTAAGCAATTCGCAAACCGGAGTTAGTTATCAATTACAATTAGGCGGGGTTAACAATGGAACAGCAGTTGCAGGAACTACTGGTTCAGCTATAAACTTTGGAACAAAAACAGCTGCGGGAACTTATACCGTAGTTGCAACTAATACAACAACAAGCTGTACTGCACCAATGACAGGCAGCGTAACAATAACTATAAACCCATTACCTACAGCTTATGCAGTTACCGGAGGCGGAACTTATTGTGCTGGTGGAACAGGAGTTGTAGTTGGACTAAGCAACTCACAAACTGGAGTAAGCTATCAATTACAATTAGCTGGAGCTAATGACGGAGCTGCAGTTGCAGGAACTACAGGTTCAGCAATCAGTTTTGGAACAAGAACAGCGGCAGGAACTTATACTGTGGTTGCTACTAATACTACAACAAGCTGTACTGCACCAATGACAGGCAGCGCTACAATAACTATAAACCCATTACCAACAGCTTATACAGTTACCGGAGGTGGGGCTTATTGTGCTGGAGGAGCAGGCTTTCCAGTTGGATTAAGCAATTCTCAAACAGGAGTAAGTTATCAATTACAATTAGGAGGAGTTAATGACGGAACTGCAGTTGCAGGGACTACTGGTACTGCAATTAGCTTTGGAACAAAAACAGCTGCGGGAACTTATACCGTAGTTGCAACTAATACTACTACAAGTTGTACTGCACCAATGACAGGCAGCGCAACAATAACTATAAATCCGTTACCTACAGCTTATACAGTTACCGGAGGTGGCTCATATTGTACAGGTGGAACAGGAGTTGCAGTTGGACTAAGCAATTCTCAAACAGGAGTAAGCTATCAATTACAATTAGGAGGAGTGAATGATGGAACTGCAGTTGCAGGAACTACTGGTACTGCAATTAGCTTCGGAACAAAAACAGCTGCGGGAACTTATACTGTAGTTGCTACTAATACTACAACAAGCTGTACTGCACCAATGACAGGCAGTGCGACAATAACTATAAATCCATTACCTACAGCTTATACAGTTACTGGAGGCGGCTCATATTGTACAGGTGGAACAGGAGTTGCAGTTGGACTAAGCAATTCTCAAACAGGAGTTAGTTATCAATTACAATTAGGAGGAGTTAATGATGGAACTGCAGTTGCAGGAACTACGGGAACAGCAATTAGCTTTGGAACAAAAACAGCTGCGGGAACTTATACCGTAGTTGCAACTAATACCACAACAAGCTGTACTGCATCAATGACTGGTAATGCTGTAATAACCGTAAATCCATTACCAACAGCTTATAATGTTACCGGAGGTGGATCATATTGTACAGGCGGAACAGGAGTTGCAGTTGGACTAAGCAATTCTCAAACTGGCGTAAGCTATCAATTACAATTAGGAGGAGTTAATGACGGAACTGCAGTTGCAGGAACTACAGGAACAGCAATTAGCTTCGGAACAAAAACCGCTGCAGGAACTTATACTGTAGTTGCAACTAATACTACTACAAGTTGTACTGCACCAATGACAGGCAGCGCAACAATAACTATAAATCCATTACCTACAACTTATACTGTTACCGGAGGCGGATCATATTGTACAGGTGGAACAGGAGTTGCAGTTGGACTAAGCAATTCTCAAACAGGAGTAAGCTATCAATTACAATTAGGAGGAGTTAATGACGGAACTGCAGTTGCAGGAACTACTGGTACAGCAATCAGCTTTGGAACAAAAACAGCTGCAGGAACTTATACCGTAGTTGCAACTAATACTACTACAAGTTGTACTGCACCAATGACAGGCAGCGCTACAATAACAGTAAACCCATTACCAACAGCTTATAATGTTACCGGAGGCGGAGCATATTGCGCTGGCGGAACAGGAGTTGCAATTGGATTAAGCAATTCACAAACGGGAGTAAGCTATCAATTACAATTAGGAGGAGTTAATGACGGAACTGCAGTTGCAGGAACTACAGGAACAGCAATTAGCTTTGGAACAAAAACAGCTGCGGGAACTTATACTGTGGTTGCTACTAATACTACAACAAGCTGTACTGCACCAATGACAGGCAGCGTAACTATAACAGTAAATCCATTACCAACAGCTTATACTGTTACCGGAGGCGGAACTTATTGCGCTGGAGGAACAGGAGTTGCAATTGGATTAAGCAATTCACAAACAGGAGTAAGTTATCAATTACAATTAGGAGGAGTTAATGACGGAACTGCAGTTGCAGGAACTACAGGAACAGCAATTAGCTTTGGAACAAAAACTGCTGCGGGAACTTATACTGTAGTTGCAACTAATACTACAACAAGCTGTACTGCACCAATGACAGGCAGCGCAACAATAACTATAAATCCATTACCAACAGCTTATGCTGTTACCGGAGGTGGAACTTATTGCGCTGGAGGAGCAGGATTTTCAGTTGGATTAAGCAATTCTCAAACAGGAGTAAGTTATCAATTACAATTAGGAGGAGTTAATGACGGAACTGCAGTTGCAGGAACTACAGGAACAGCAATTAGCTTTGGAACAAAAACTGCTGCGGGAACTTATACTGTAGTTGCAACTAATACTACAACAAGCTGTACTGCACCAATGACAGGCAGCGCAACAATAACTATAAATCCATTACCTACAACTTATACTGTTACCGGAGGTGGCTCATATTGTACAGGTGGAACAGGAGTTGCAGTTGGATTAAGCAATTCTCAAACAGGAGTAAGCTATCAATTGCAATTAGGAGGAGTTAATGACGGAACTGCAGTTGCAGGAACTACAGGAACAGCAATTAGCTTCGGAACAAAAACAGCTGCGGGAACTTATACTGTAGTTGCAACTAATACTACAACAAGCTGTACTGCAGCAATGACAGGCAGCGCACCAATAACTATAAATCCGTTACCAACAGCTTATAATGTTACCGGAGGCGGAACTTATTGCGCTGGTGGAACAGGAGTTGCAGTTGGACTCAGCAATTCTCAAACTGGAGTAAGCTATCAATTACAATTAGCTGGAGCGAATGACGGAACTGCAGTTGCAGGAACTACTGGTTCAGCGATAAACTTCGGAACAAAAACAGCTGCGGGAACTTATACCGTAGTTGCAACTAATACCACAACAAGTTGTACTGCACCAATGACAGGCAGTGCAACAATAACTATAAATCCATTACCAACAGCTTATGCTGTTACTGGAGGTGGCTCATATTGTAGAGGTGGAACAGGAGTTGCAGTTGGACTAAGCAATTCTCAAACAGGAGTAAGCTATCAATTGCAATTAGGAGGAGTTAATGACGGAACTGAAGTTGCAGGAACTACTGGTTCAGCGATAAACTTCGGAACAAAAACTGCTGCAGGAACTTACACCGTAGTTGCAACTAATACCACAACAAGCTGTACTGCACCAATGACAGGCAGCGTAACTATAACAGTAAATCCATTACCTACAGCTTATACAGTTACCGGAGGCGGAGCATATTGTACAGGTGGAACAGGAGTTGCAGTTGGATTAAGCAATTCTCAAACTGGAGTAAGTTATCAATTACAATTAGGAGGAGTTAATGACGGGACTGCAGTTGCAGGAACTACAGGAACAGCAATCAGCTTTGGAACAAAAACTGCTGCAGGAACTTATACCGTAGTTGCAACTAATACTACAACAAGTTGTACTGCACCAATGACAGGCAGCGCAACAATAACTATAAATCCATTACCAACAGCTTATGCTGTTACCGGAGGTGGAACTTATTGCGCTGGAGGAGCAGGATTTTCAGTTGGATTAAGCAATTCTCAAACAGGAGTAAGTTATCAATTACAATTAGGAGGAGTTAATGACGGAACTGCAGTTGCAGGAACTACAGGAACAGCAATTAGCTTTGGAACAAAAACTGCTGCGGGAACTTATACTGTAGTTGCAACTAATACTACAACAAGCTGTACTGCACCAATGACAGGCAGCGCAACAATAACTATAAATCCATTACCTACAACTTATACTGTTACCGGAGGTGGCTCATATTGTACAGGTGGAACAGGAGTTGCAGTTGGATTAAGCAATTCTCAAACAGGAGTAAGCTATCAATTACAATTAGGAGGAGTTAATGACGGAACTGCAGTTGCAGGAACTACAGGAACAGCAATTAGCTTCGGAACAAAAACAGCTGCGGGAACTTATACTGTAGTTGCAACTAATACTACAACAAGCTGTACTGCAGCAATGACAGGCAGCGCACCAATAACTATAAATCCGTTACCAACAGCTTATAATGTTACCGGAGGCGGAACTTATTGCGCTGGTGGAACAGGAGTTGCAGTTGGACTCAGCAATTCTCAAACTGGAGTAAGCTATCAATTACAATTAGCTGGAGCGAATGACGGAACTGCAGTTGCAGGAACTACTGGTTCAGCGATAAACTTCGGAACAAAAACAGCTGCGGGAACTTATACCGTAGTTGCAACTAATACCACAACAAGTTGTACTGCACCAATGACAGGCAGTGCAACAATAACTATAAATCCATTACCAACAGCTTATGCTGTTACTGGAGGTGGCTCATATTGTAGAGGTGGAACAGGAGTTGCAGTTGGACTAAGCAATTCTCAAACAGGAGTAAGCTATCAATTGCAATTAGGAGGAGTTAATGACGGAACTGAAGTTGCAGGAACTACTGGTTCAGCGATAAACTTCGGAACAAAAACTGCTGCAGGAACTTACACCGTAGTTGCAACTAATACCACAACAAGCTGTACTGCACCAATGACAGGCAGCGTAACTATAACAGTAAATCCATTACCTACAGCTTATACAGTTACCGGAGGCGGAGCATATTGTACAGGTGGAACAGGAGTTGCAGTTGGATTAAGCAATTCTCAAACTGGAGTAAGTTATCAATTACAATTAGGAGGAGTTAATGACGGGACTGCAGTTGCAGGAACTACAGGAACAGCAATCAGCTTTGGAACAAAAACTGCTGCAGGAACTTATACCGTAGTTGCAACTAATACTACAACAAGTTGTACTGCACCAATGACAGGCAGCGCAACAATAACTATAAATCAATTACCAGCAATACCAGTTACTTCTGTGACACAACCTAATTGTAATACATTTACTGGTTCTATTACAGTTACAGTGCAAGATCCATTAGAAACTTATAGTTTTGATAATGGACAAAATTTTCAATCAGGTAATTCAAAATCAGGATTAGCACCAGGTAGTTATGATGTGATTATTAAGAATACATCTGGATGTAACTCACCAAAAAATACAGTTACTATTAATGTAAAACCAAATTGTCCTCCAGTAGCTGTTGACGATACAGCAACCGCTACAGAAGACACGCTTTACACCTCAACAGTAAGCCTTGTGGCGAATGATACAGATGTAGATTCAAGCCCGCTTACAGTAGTAGCAGGAACGTTCACAACAACTAAAGGCGGAACATTAACTTTAGCTTCAGACGGATCATATACTTATATACCGGCTCCAAATTTCAACGGAACTGACACAGTAGATTACACCGTAACTGACGGAAGTTTAACTGATATCGGAACATTAACGATCACAGTAAATGCGGTAAATGATGCTCCGGTAGCCACAGACGATACAGCAACCGCAACTGAAGACACACTTTACACTTCAACTGTAAGCCTTGTGGCTAACGATACTGATGTAGATTCAAGCCCACTTACAGTAGTAGCAGGAACGTATACAACAACTAAAGGCGGAACATTGACTTTAGCTTCAGACGGATCATATACTTATATGCCGGCTCCAAATTTCAACGGAACTGACACAGTAGATTATACGGTAACTGACGGAAGTTTAACAGATATTGGAACATTAACGATCACAGTAAACGCTGTAAATGATGCACCAATTGCTGTTGACGATACAGCCACAGCAACTGAAGACACACTTTACACATCAAGCATCTCTCTTGTGGCGAATGACACAGATGTAGATTCAAGCCCACTAACTGTAGTAGCAGGAACATTCACAACAACTAAAGGCGGAACCCTGACTTTAGCTGCAGACGGATCATACACTTACATGCCGGCTCCAAATTTCAACGGAACCGACACAGTAGATTATACTGTAACTGACGGAAGCCTAACAGATATTGGAACTCTAACGATTACAGTAAACGCTGTAAACGATGCGCCAATCGCTGTTGACGATACAGCCACTGCAACCGAAGACACACTTTACACTTCAACTGTAAGCCTTGTAGCGAATGATACAGATGTAGACTCAAGCCCACTAACAGTAGTAGCAGGAACGTATACTACAGCAAAAGGCGGAACCCTGACTTTAGCTGCAGACGGATCTTACACTTACATGCCGGCTCCAAATTTCAACGGAACTGACACAGTAGATTACACCGTAACAGACGGAAGTCTAACAGATATTGGAACATTAACGATTACAGTAAACGCTGTAAATGATGCGCCAATTGCTGTTGACGATACAGCAACCGCAACTGAAGACACGCTTTACACTTCAACAGTTAGCCTTGTGGTAAATGATACAGACGTAGACTCAAGCCCACTAACCGTGGTTGCAGGAACGTTCACAACAACTAAAGGCGGAACATTGACTTTAGCAGCAGACGGATCATATACTTATATGCCGGCACCGAACTTTAACGGAACCGACACAGTAGATTATACGGTAACAGACGGAAGTCTAACTGATATTGGAACTTTAACAATCACAGTAAACGCTGTAAACGATGCTCCGGTAGCCACAGACGATACAGCAACCGCTACAGAAGATACACTTTACACATCAACTGTAAGCCTTGTGGCGAATGATACAGATGTAGATTCAAGTCCATTAACAGTAGTAGCTGGAACATTCACAACAACTAAAGGCGGAACCTTAACTCTAGCAGCTGATGGATCGTATACTTATATGCCAGCTCCAAACTTTAACGGAACTGACACAGTAGATTACACGGTAACTGACGGAAGTTTAACCGATATTGGAACATTAACAATAACAGTAACGGCTGTAAACCACGCTCCGGTAGCTGTTGATAATTCAAATACAACAAATGAAGACACAACTTTGACAGTTGCTGTTGCTTCAAGCGCTAATTTATTGGCAAATGATACAGATGTAGATGGTGATACTTTAACAATTACACAATTCGTAATTGGAACAACAACTTATACAGTTGGAAGTACCGCTAACTTAGCTGAAGGAGATCTTACAATAAATGCTAATGGAAGTTATACTTTCGTTCCAAAACCAGATTACAATGGATCTGTACCAAAAGTAACGTATACTGTAACTGATGGAACAAGTACTGCGACAGCTAACTTATTTATCACGGTAACTCCTGTTAATGATGCACCAATTGCTGTTGACGACACTGCAACCGCAACAGAAGACACACTTTACACCTCAACTGTAAGCCTTGTGGCAAATGATACAGATGTAGATTCAAGCCCACTAACGGTGATCGCGGGAACCTACACAACAACTAAAGGCGGAACATTAACTTTAGCAGCAGACGGATCTTATACTTATATGCCAGCTCCAAATTTCAACGGAACTGACACAGTAGATTACACAGTTACTGACGGAAGTTTAACAGATATTGGAACTTTAACGATTACAGTAAATGCTGTAAACGATGCGCCAATAGCTGTTGACGATACTGCAACTGCAACCGAAGATACACTTTACACTTCAACGGTAAGCCTTGTGGCTAATGATACCGATGTAGATTCAAGCCCATTAACAGTAGTAGCAGGAACTTACACTACAGTGAAAGGCGGAACATTAACTTTAGCAGCAGACGGATCATATACTTATATGCCGGCTCCAAACTTTAATGGAACTGACACAGTAGATTACACAGTAACTGACGGAAGTTTAACAGATATTGGAACATTAACGATTACAGTAAACGCTGTAAACCATGCTCCAGTAGCTGTTGATAATTCAAATACAACAAATGAAGACACAACTTTGACAGTTGCTGTTGCTTCAAGCGCTAATTTATTGGCAAACGATACAGATGCAGATGGTGATACTTTAACAATTACCCAATTCGTAATTGGAACAACAACTTATACAGTTGGAAGCACCACTAATTTAGCCGAAGGTGATCTTACAATAAATGCTAATGGAAGTTATACTTTCGTTCCAAAACCAGATTACAATGGATCAGTACCAAAAGTGACTTACACTGTAACTGACGGAACAACTTCTACTACAGCAAATTTATTTATCACAGTAACTCCTGTAAACGATGCGCCAATTGCTGTTGACGATACAGCAACTGCTACCGAAGACACACTTTATACCTCAACGGTAAGCCTTGTGGCGAATGATACAGATGTAGATTCAAGCCCACTAACAGTAGTAGCGGGAACTTATACTACAACTAAAGGAGGAACATTAACTTTAGCTTCAGACGGATCATATACTTACATGCCGGCTCCAAATTTCAACGGAACCGACACGGTAGATTATATGGTAACAGACGGAAGTTTAACAGATATTGGAACATTGACAATCACAGTAAACGCTGTAAATGATGCGCCAATCGCTGTTGACGATACTGTAACCGCTACAGAAGACACACTTTACACTTCAACAGTAAGCCTTGTGGCGAATGATACAGATGTAGATTCAAGTCCATTAACAGTGATCGCTGGAACTTACACTACAGTGAAAGGCGGAACATTGACTTTAGCCGCAGACGGATCATATACCTATATGCCGGCTTCAAACTTTAACGGAACTGACACGGTAGATTATACGGTGACAGACGGAAGTTTAACAGATATCGGAACATTAACAATAACGGTAACAGCCGTAAACCATGCTCCAGTAGCTGTTGATAATTCAAATACAACAAATGAAGACACAACTTTAACAGTTGCTGTTAGTTCAAGCGCTAATTTATTGGCAAACGATACAGATGCAGATGGTGATACTTTGGCAATTACGCAATTCGTAATTGGAACAACAACTTATACAGTTGGAAGTACCGCTAATTTAGCTGAAGGAGATCTTACAATAAATGCAAACGGCAGTTATACTTTTGTTCCAAAACCAGATTACAATGGATCAGTACCAAAAGTGACTTACACTGTAACTGACGGAACAGCTTCTACCACAGCAAATTTATTTATCACGGTAACTCCGGTTAATGATGCACCAATCGCTGTTGACGATACAGCAACCGCAACAGAAGACACACTTTACACCTCAACTGTAAGCCTTGTGGCGAATGATACAGATGTAGATTCAAGCCCATTAACAGTAGTATCTGGAACGTTCACAACAACTAAAGGCGGAACATTAACTTTAGCAGCAGACGGATCATACACTTATATGCCGGCTCCAAACTTTAGCGGAATCGATACTGTAGATTATACAGTAACTGATGGAAGTTTAACAGATATTGGAACATTAACAATAACAGTAACGGCTGTAAACCACGCTCCGGTAGCTGTTGATAATTCAAATACAACAAATGAAGACACAACTTTAACAGTTGCTGTTGCTTCAAGCGCTAATTTATTGGCAAATGATACAGATGCAGATGGTGATACTTTAACAATTACACAATTTGTAATTGGAACAACAACTTATACAGTTGGAAGTACTGCTAACTTAGCAGAAGGAGATTTGACAATAAACGCTAATGGAAGTTACACTTTCGTTCCAAAAGCAGATTACAATGGATCAGTACCAAAAGTAACTTACACTGTAACTGATGGAACAAGTTCTGCAACAGCAAATTTATTTATCACGGTAACTCCGGTTAACGATGCTCCAATTGCTGTTGATGATACAGCAACCGCTACAGAAGACACGCTTTACACCTCAACTGTAAGCCTTGTGGCTAACGATACAGATGTAGACTCAAGCCCGTTAACAGTAGTAGCAGGAACCTACACAACAACTAAAGGCGGAACATTGACTTTAGCGGCTGATGGATCATATACCTATATGCCAGCTCCAAATTTCAACGGAACTGACACAGTAGATTACACCGTAACTGACGGAAGTTTAACTGATATTGGAACATTAACAATTACAGTAAACGCTGTAAATGATGCTCCAATTGCTGTTGATGATACAGCAACTGCGACAGAAGATACTTTATATACATCAACAATAAGCCTTGTGGCTAACGATACTGATGTAGATTCAAGTCCATTAACAGTAGTAGCAGGAATCTACACAACAACTAAAGGCGGAACATTAACTCTAGCTGCAGACGGATCTTATACTTACATGCCGGCTCCAAACTTTAACGGAACTGACTCAGTAGATTACACTGTAACGGACGGAAGTTTAACTGATATTGGAACATTAACAATTACAGTAACAGCCGTAAATCATGCTCCAGTAGCTGTTGATAATTCAAATACGACAAATGAAGACACAACTTTAACAGTTGCTGTTGCTTCAAGCGCTAATTTATTGGCAAATGATACAGATGTAGATGGTGATACTTTAACAATTACACAATTTGTAATTGGAACAACAACTTATACAGTTGGAAGCACCGCTAATTTAGCTGAAGGAGATCTTACAATAAATGCTAATGGAAGTTATACTTTCGTTCCAAAACCAGATTACAATGGATCAGTACCTAAAGTGACTTACACTGTAACTGATGGAACAACTTCTACTACAGCAAATTTATTTATCACAGTAACTCCGGTTAACGATGCTCCAATTGCTGTTGATGATACAGCAACCGCTACAGAAGACACACTTTACATCTCAACTGTAAGCCTTGTGGCAAATGATACCGATGTAGATTCAAGTCCATTAACGGTTATAGCAGGAACTTACACTACAGCAAAAGGCGGAACATTAACTCTAGCTGCAGACGGATCATATACTTATATGCCGGCTCCAAATTTCAACGGAACCGACACAGTAGATTACACCGTAACTGACGGAAGTCTAATTGATATTGGAACATTAACAATAACGGTAACAGCCGTAAACCACGCTCCAATAGCTGTTGATAATTCAAATACAACTAATGAAGACACAACTTTGACTGTTGATGTTACTTCTGGAAATAATTTATTGACAAATGATACCGATGCAGATGGAGATACTTTAACAATTACACAATTCGTAATTGGAACAACAACTTATACAGTTGGAAGTACTGCTAACTTAGCCGAAGGAGATCTTACAATAAATGCAAACGGTAGTTATACTTTTGTTCCAAAACCAGATTACAATGGATCTGTACCAAAAGTTATTTACACTGTAACTGATGGAACAAGTTCTGCAACAGCAAATTTATTTATCACGGTAACTCCGGTTAACGATGCACCAATAGCTGTTGATAATTCAAATACAACTAATGAAGACACAACTTTGACAGTTGATGTTACTTCAAGCGCTAACTTATTGGCAAACGATACAGATGTAGATGGTGATACTTTAACAATTACACAATTCGTAATTGGAACAACAACTTATACAGTTGGAAGTACCGCTAATTTAGCCGAAGGAGATCTTACAATAAATGCAAACGGTAGTTATACTTTTGTTCCAAAACCAGATTATAATGGATCGGTATCTAAAGTGACTTACACCGTAACTGATGGAACAACTTCTACGACAGCAAATTTATTTATCACAGTAATTCCGGTTAACGATGCGATTGTGATAAAAGATGACACAGCAAATTCAGTAGTAAGTACAAATCAGCCAAAAACGATTTTGAATGTTCTTGGAAATGATACTAAAAATGGATTGCCAATTGTATCAACAGATGTAACTATCAAAGAAACAGTTTCAGATCCAACAGGAAATATTAAATTAAATCCTGACGGAACAATTGTTCTAAAACCAAATGCGCCATCTGGAACTTATGAATTAACATACCAAGTTTGCGAATTAAACACAACAAACTGCGGAACAGCTACAGTAAAAATTACTGTTGTTGCACCAGTTATCGATGCAGTTTCTGAAACTACAACTCCAATAAATGGAAACATTGGAGGAACAACAATATCGCTTATTACAAACGATACCTTAAACGGAAGTTCAGTAGTTATTGGAAACCAAGTTGGCCAGGTTATTTTGACAGGAATAAATGTCCCAACAGGATTAACTTTAAATGCAGACGGAACAGTAACTGTAGCACCTGGAACTCCAAAAGGAGATTACCAAGTTAAATACAGAATCTGTGAGGCAAATGATCCAAACAATTGTGATACAGCAATAAGTATTATTCAGGTAACTGGAGCGGATTTAGTATTGAAAGATGATACTGCAGGTTCAGTTGTAAGTACAAATCAGCCAAAAACAATATTGAATGTTCTTGGAAATGATACTAAAAATGGACAACCAATTGTATCAACAGATGTAACTATTAAAGAAACAGTTTCAGATCCAACAGGAAACATTAAATTAAATCCTGACGGAACAATTGTTCTAAAACCAAATGCGCCATCTGGAACTTATGAATTAACATACCAAGTTTGCGAATTAAATACAACAAACTGCGGAACAGCTACAGTAAAAATTACTGTTGTTGCACCAGTTATCGATGCAGTTTCTGAAACTACAACTCCAATAAATGGAAACATTGGAGGAACAACAATATCGCTTATCACAAACGATACCTTAAACGGAGGTTCAGTAGTTATAGGAAACCAAGTTGGCCAGGTTATTTTAACAGGTATAAATGTACCAACAGGATTAACTTTAAATGCAGACGGAACAGTAACTGTAGCACCGGGAACTCCAAAAGGAGATTACCAAGTTGAATACAGAATCTGTGAGGCAAATGATCCAAACAATTGCGATACAGCAATAAGTATTATTCAGGTAACTGGAGCGGATTTAGTATTGAAAGATGATACTGTAGGTTCAGTTGTAAGTACAAATCAGCCAAAAACAATATTGAATGTTCTTGGAAATGATACTAAAAATGGACAACCAATTGTTTCAACAGATGTAATTATTAAAGAAACAGTTTCAGATCCAACCGGAAATATTAAATTAAATCCTGACGGAACAATTGTTCTAAAACCAAATGCGCCATCTGGAACTTATGAATTAACGTATCAAGTTTGTGAATTAAACACGACAAACTGTGGAACAGCTACAGTAAAAATTACTGTTGTTGCACCGGTTATCGATGCAGTTTCTGAAACTACAGCTCCAATAAATGGAAACATTGGAGGAACAACAATATCGCTTATCACAAACGATACCTTAAACGGAAGTTCAGTAGTTATAGGAAACCAAGTTGGTCAGGTTATTTTGACAGGAATAAATGTACCAACAGGATTAACTTTAAATGCAGATGGAACAGTAACTGTAGCACCAGGAACTCCAAAAGGAGATTACCAAGTTGAATACAGAATCTGCGAAGCAAATGATCCAAACAATTGTGATAGAGCAATAAGTATTATTCAGGTAACTGGAGCAGATTTAATCTTGAAAGACGATTCTGCAGGTTCAGTAGTTGGAGTTAATCATCCGGTAGATGTTTTAAATGTACTTGGAAATGATACTAAAAACGGACAACCAATTGTTGCAACAGATGTAACTATCAAAGAAACAGTTTCAGATCCAACCGGAAATATTAAATTAAATCCTGACGGAACAATTGTTTTAGGACCAAATGCGCCAGCTGGAACATATGAATTAACATATCAGGTTTGCGAATTAAACACGACAAATTGTGCGACAGCAACAGTAACAGTTACCGTTGTTGCTCCAACAATGACAATAACAGCAGATAGCTATTGTTCAAACGATGTTCCTTATGTTTCATATAATGTTAAGCCGGACAATTTTACGCCAAACAACTTATTGACAATAACATGGATCGACAGCGCGAATAATGTTGTTGCAACCCAAACCAACTTGCCATTAAGCGGAAACATTCTTTGGCCGGGAGCGACTGTTGACAGTAACGGAAACGGTTTAGATTGGCCAGGATGGGTATTCGCAAATGGACAATGGACACAAGGTGCCGACGGATTTGAAAATACAAGACCAAGCGTAACAATGGAATTTTCATTAAATCCAACCGTAAAAGTTGTAGTAAATTATCCTGTAGCAACAGCAGATTGTAATGCAAGACCAGCATTTATAATTAAAGCTAACGATGATGAAGCGGGACCAATCAATACAAATAAAGAGATAAGTACATCATTGAATATTTTTAATAATGATACTTTAAACGGAACAAAATTTAATGCATCGAATGTTGTTTTAACGACAATTATTCCGAATCCTAATTTAGTTTTAAACGCAGATGGTTCAGTAGATCTTGTGCCAAAAACACCTTCAGGAACGTATCACTTAACATACCAAATTTGTGATGCTGTAAATCCACGTAGTTGTAGTCAGGCAGTTGTTACTGTTACCGTATTAAATTCATTAGATCCGGATCCGCCAGTAGTAACACCACTTATTCTAACAAATGATAAAATAAATGTTGATGGAATAAATGGAGAATTAGAATTCATAAATGTCTTGGATAATGATTTATTAAATGGATTACCAATTAAGATCGCCGATGTTGTATTTACACCTACTACAAGTCCATATTTCGAATTTAATTCAGATGGAACAGTAAACGTGAAACCAAATACTCCAGGCGGAGATTATACATTGACTTATCAAGTTTGTGAAAAAGCAAATCCACAAAATTGTAAAACAGGAACATTAACTGTTTTCGTTGAAGTTCCGTCAATTGCAATTATTAAAACAGCTTCGTTTAACGACGAAAATGGAGATAAAGTTGCAGAAGCCGGAGAAAGTATTACCTATAAATTTAAAATAACAAATACAGGTAATGTCGCTTTAACGCAAGTTATGATTAAGGATCTTTTACCGGGAATTGTAATCTCTGGACAAGCAATTGATTTAGATCCAAATGAGTCTGATGAAACAAACTTTATCGCAGAATACAAAATAACACAAAATGATATAAACCACGGAAGTGTTACAAATCAGGCAAGTGTTGAAGGAAAAAGCGGAAAAGGGGTTGTAGTTGGAGATACATCTGATAAGGAAAATAATGCAGAAGACAGACCAACAGTTATTGCATTGAATGGATGTGAGATAAAAGTCTTCAATGCTTTTTCTCCAAACGGAGATGCAAAAAATGCAAGATTCTATATTCAGGGATTAGAATGTTATCCTGAAAATACAGTCGAGATATACAACCGTTGGGGAGTATTGGTTTTTGATATAGACCATTATAATAATGAAGACAGAGTGTTTGTTGGAATCTCAGAAGGACGTACAACTATAAAACAATCTGATGGTCTGCCGGTAGGAACCTATTTCTATATCTTGAAATATAAAGACAGCGGTTCAAACCAACATGAATTATCAGGATACTTATACATTAATAAATAAAAATAATAAACGGCTTAGTTAGGAGCTGAGCCGTTTTTTAAAAGATCATTAAATGAAAAAACTAGCTTTAATTTTTGTGTTTTTTTCCATTGTATGTAACGCACAACAAGACGCGCAGTTTACACAATATATGTACAATACCATTGCAATAAATCCCGCTTATGCAGGTTCGCGCGGAGCTTTGAGCGTTTTTGGTTTGTATCGTACACAATGGATTGGACTTGACGGAGCACCAGAAACAAGTACATTTTCAATCAATACACCTTTAAATAATAGTAATTTAGGATTGGGAGTTTCTTTGGTAAATGATAAAATTGGACCAACAAACGAAAATACATTGTCGGCAGATTTATCGTATAGTATTCCAACTTCAGAAAAATTTAAATTGTCTTTTGGATTAAAAGCTACAGCCAATCTTTTCAATTTGGATGTAACTAAATTAACTTATGAAAATCAAGGCGATCCACAATTTCAGGATTTAAATAATAAGTTTACACCAAATATTGGAGCCGGAGTTTATTGGCATTCAGATCAGGCTTATATTGGATTATCAGTACCAAATTTTATCCAAACCAACAGATATAATGATAACGATGTTGCTATTTTCAAAGACAAAATCAACTACTATTTTATGGCAGGTTACGTCTTTAATTTAGACCATTTAGAGTATATAAAATTCAAACCAGCCTTATTAACAAAAATGGTTGAAGGAGCGCCTTTGCAAGTAGATGTTTCAGGAAATTTTATGTTTAATGATAAATTTGTTGTAGGACTTGCTTATCGTTGGAGCGCTTCGGTAAGTGCGATGGCAGGTTTTCAGGTTTCAAAAGGAATGTATATAGGATACGGTTACGATCATGAAACCACCAACTTAAGAAGATACAATTCAGGATCACACGAGATTTTCCTTCGTTTTGAATTTTTCCATAATTACAGCAGACTTACATCACCAAGATTCTTTTAATTGATTTAAAATATGATGATTAAAAAACTATTATATTCCTTTTTGTTGTTTAGCATTTTTTTCGTGGCAAATGCCCAAACTGTCAGTATAGCAAATGCAGATAAAAAATACGACAATTACGCTTACGCGGATGCAATAAAAGCCTACGAAAAGTTAGTTGAAAAAGGAGTTAGAGACGAAAAAGTATTTCAAAGATTAGGGAACTCCTATTATCTTATTGGAGAATTACAAGAAGCTTTAAAATACTATCAGGAATTATATATCCTTAATGAAAATCAGGAACCAGAATATTTGTATAAATATGCTCAATGCTTGAAATCAGAAGGAAATTATACACAATCAGATGAGATTTTGGAAAAACTTATCCAGAAAGCACCATTAGACAAAAGAGGTATTTTATTCGCAAATAATAAAAATTATTTAGAAGATATTAAAGCAAATTCAGCCCGATTTGATATTGCAGATGCTGGAGTTAATTCAAAAGATTCAGATTACGGAAGTACTATTTTAGATAATAAATTAGTATTTACATCGGCAAGAGATACCGGTTCAATAGTCAAAAAGAGTTTTAAATGGACTAATAAAGCAATTTCAACTTTATATTCTGCCGAATTAAATCCTGACGGAAGTATTGGAAATTTAATGTTGTTTCACAAAGAAAATTTAAGAGTAAATTTCAATCAATCGACTCCGGTTTTTACAAAAGACGGAAGAACAATGTACTTTACCAGAAATAATTCTGTAGATGGAAAAAGAAAAGAGAACGAAAAGAAAATTACATTCTTAAAACTTTACAAAGCAACTTTTATTGATGGCGAATGGAAAGAAGTTCAGGAACTTCCTTTTAATAGTGACGAATACAGCGTTGCACATCCGGCTTTAAGCGTCGATGAAAAAACATTGTATTTTGCATCAGATATGCCGGGAACACTTGGATCTTCGGATATTTTTAAAGTAAGTATAGAAGCTGATGGAACTTTTGGAAAACCTGAAAATTTAGGTTCGGATATCAATACAGAAGGAAGAGAAACTTTTCCTTTTATTTCGGATGAAAATGAACTTTATTTTGCCAGCGACGGAAGACCAGGTTTAGGCGGACTTGATATTTATGTTTCGAAAATAACCAAAGAAGGTTCTTTTGATGAAGTTCAGAATATTGGAGAACCAATTAATAGTAAACAAGACGATTTTGCTTTTATAATTAACAGTAAAAACAGAAACGGTTTTTTCTCTTCAAATAGAACAGGCGGTCACGGATTGGACGATGTTTATCGCTTTACAGAAAACCGCAGATTAATTTGCGAACAGACGATATCAGGAACAATTACAGATCAGGAAACAAATGAAACACTTTCGAATGTTGCTTTAATTTTGTTTGACGAAGCAGGTAAATCTGCCGTTGAAGCAAAATCTGATGCTAACGGGAATTATGTTTTTTCGAATGTAAAATGCGGAAAGAAATACTTTATCAAAACATCAAAAGAAGACTATTTGTTTAAAGAAGTTTCTGTGACACTGAAAAAAGCAACAGGTTCAGTTTCTCTGCCAATAGCTTTAGAAAAGAAACCAAAACCAATAGTAGCAATTCCGGTTGTAATAAAAGCAACGAATTCTATTAAACCAGTTAAAGTCAATATTAGTATTGGAACCGATTTAGGAAAATTATTAAAAATTCCGATGAACTTTTTTGATTTAGGAAAAGCCACAATCAAGAAAACATCTGAACCTCAATTGCAGAAAATTGTTGATATGCTAAAACAATATCCAAGCATAAAATTAGATATTCGTTCGCATACAGACAGCCGTTCATCGACTGAAAGTAATCAGATTTTATCAGACAAAAGAGCAGAATCGACGAAGAATTGGCTGATCCAAAAAGGAATCGACGCAAGTAGATTAACAGCAAAAGGATACGGAGAAACACAATTAGTAAATAAATGTGCCGATGGTGTAAAATGTACCGAACAAGAACATCAGCAAAACAGACGAAGCGAATTTATAATTGTTAGTCTGTAATTTGATAAATATAAAAAAGACCTTTTCTAATCTTGAAAAGGTCTTTTTTTTGGAAATTGTAAACCTATATTCTAAACTGGACTAAAGTCCAGCTCTACAATATAATTTGTTCCTTCGGAACGTTATGCAGAGTAATAAATCAATGTGTGTTTTAGTCGAATAAAATATTTTGTTCTTTGAAAGCTCAAAAGAAAGAACCAAAGGTTCGATTTATATTGTAGGGCTGGACTTTAGTCCAGTTTACGTCAATCATTATAATTGGTTCCAACAAACATTTGGTTGATTTCATCTAATACATCAAATTCATTCGTAGGAAACATTTCTAAAACCATTTCTAAAACGAGCGCTACATTAATAGGTGAAGTTTTAATGGTTTCCGAAATTTTATGCGCTTCGTGATCCAACGCTACAATACATAATTTTAGGATTTCGGTAATAAGACAACCAAGCTCGGAATAATTTGAAAGCTTAATTTGAACGGTATAAGTTTCTGATTCATCATTAGAAGCTTTTAAGGTGTTGAAATATAAGGCAGATAATTTTTTTAGGCGTTCTAAATTTTTAGTTTCAATTGTTTCCATAATGATGTTTTTTTATTGTAAAATGTTCAGCATTTAAGCTTTTTTAATTTTTTGTAAGTTGAGATATCTAATTGTAATTTTTCACATACTATAATATGTATTTTAATTAATTTCTTACATTTTTTCAAAAATCAAATCTATTAAGCAGCGAAGAATAATAGAAGGACATATATGTCGTGTTGATATCTTTTTTAGATTTCATATATCCCTACAGGATATTTTTCCCGCGCGTCATATTTTTTTTCTACCAACCCATAACTCCTAGCGGAGTTTCTGTTAATGTTTAAATTTCGCAAATTACCCCATTAGGGGTAAATCGTCGGTAGCCACAGAATGGAGGCGATATGTGATTTGTCCTGTAGGGACAATTGTGGTCAAGTAAAATCGGATTAAAATCATTCATTCAGATATCCCTACAGGATATTTTTCCCACGCGTCATATTTTTTTCTACCAACCCATAACTCCTAGCGGAGTTTCTTCAAAATACCCCATTTGGGGTAAATGGTCGGTAACACTGCGCTTTTCGCAAAAAAGTCTTAAAATTCATTCATTTTTTTAGAATAAAATTTCTTTAGATTAAATTTTAACTTATTATGTTTAAAATGAGTTGATTAAGTCTTAAAAAATCGTTTTCGTTGTTTTTTATATTCATTTTTTTCTAACTTTATAGAACTTAAAATTTTTCAGATATGACTGTAAATCAAATACTAAACGCAAAAGGGAAAAATGTTTATTCTGTACTTTCAACAACAACAGTTTATGAAGCTTTGAAAGTAATGGGCGAAAAAAACATAGGGGCAATTCTGGTTATTGATGGAACCGATTTAAAAGGAATATTGTCTGAAAGGGATTATGCCCGAAAAATTGTTTTGAAAGACAAGTCATCAAAAGAAACCTTTGTACATGAGATTATGGAAAGCACTGTTTTCTCAGTAAATCTTTCTAATAATATCGAAGATTGCATGGAGTTGATGAGTACGAAAAGGATTAGACATTTACCAGTTTTGGAAGATGGAATTGTGGTAGGAATAATTTCGATCAGTGACGTTGTAAAAGCGATTATAGAAATTCAAAAAGATACTATAAATCATTTAAATTCATATATTTCTCAGTAATATAAAACATAAAAATATACTTTATAAAATAGTCCAAATTATTGTGGACTATTTTTTTTGGTGTTGCGAAAACGTTTTTTTCGGAAAAGAAAAACATAAAAAGACGCCATTTTAAACCAAGACTTATATCTTTGTAAGCTAGAATAAAAGCTAAAAATAATGAACAAAGAGAGTAAAAGAAGAGAAGCGTTACTGTACCATTCAGAACCAACTCCAGGAAAAATTCAGGTAGTTCCAACAAAAAAATATGCAACCCAAAGAGACTTATCTTTGGCTTATTCGCCGGGTGTTGCTGAGCCATGTTTAGAAATTGCAGCAAACGTAGACGACGTTTATAAATACACAGCAAAAGGAAATTTAGTTGCCGTTATCTCAAACGGTACAGCGGTTTTAGGACTTGGAGACATTGGTCCGGAAGCTTCTAAACCAGTTATGGAAGGAAAAGGTTTGTTGTTTAAAATCTTTTCGGATATTGATGTTTTTGATATAGAAATCGGAACTAAAGATATCGAAGAATTTATCCAGACGGTTAAAAATATTGCTCCAACTTTTGGAGGAATAAATCTTGAGGATATTAAAGCACCTGAATCTTTTGAAATCGAAAGAAGATTGGTAGAAGAATTGGATATTCCGGTAATGCACGATGATCAGCACGGAACGGCAATTATCTCTTCTGCGGCTTTAATCAACGCATTAGAATTAGCAGGAAAAAAAGCAGAAGATGTAAAAGTAGTAGTTTCTGGCGCAGGTTCGGCGGCAATAGCTTGTACTGATTTATATGTTTTGTTAGGAGTTAAGGTTGAAAATATCAAAATGTTTAATAGTAAAGGACTTTTAACAAAAGACAATCCTTCACTATCAGAATTACAATTGAAATATGCTGTTGATGGTGCTAAAATTGAATTAGCAGAAGCAGTAAAAGGAGCAGATGTTTTCATCGGATTGTCTTCAGGAGGTATTTTATCGGCTGAAATGTTGTTGACAATGAAAGAGAATCCGATTGTTTTTGCGATGGCAAATCCAAATCCGGAAATCGATTATAATTTAGCTACAGAAACTCGTAAAGATGTTATTATGGCTACAGGACGTTCAGACTTTCCTAACCAGGTTAATAATGTTTTAGGTTTTCCATATATTTTTAGAGGAGCGCTAGATGTTAGAGCGACTAAAATTAATGAAGCTATGAAAATGGCTGCTGTAAAAGCTTTGGCTATTTTGGCAAAAGAACCGGTTCCAGAACAAGTAAACGTGGCGTATGGCGCAACAAAACTTGGTTTTGGTAACGATTATATTATCCCTAAACCATTTGATCCAAGATTGATTACTGTAGTTGCTCCGGCAGTTGCAAGAGCAGCAATGGAATCTGGTGTTGCAAAAAATCCTATTACAGATTGGGCAGCTTACGAAGATCACCTTCGTGAACGTATGGGGAACGATAATAAAATGGTTCGTTTGATGACAAACCGTGCTAAAATGGATCCTAAAAGAATTGTATTTGCTGAGGCAGATCAATTAAATGTATTAAAAGCAGCACAAATTGTTCATGAAGACGGAATTGGTTTTCCAATTTTATTAGGAAATAAAGAAGCGATTTTAGAGCTTAAAGCTGAATTAGGTTTTGATGCAGAACTTGAAATCATCGATCCTAAAACAAATGAAGAAGAAGCAAGACGTAACAGATTTGCAAAATCATATTGGGAAACAAGAGAGAGAAGAGGCGTTTCGCTGCTTGATGCTCAGAAATATATGCGCGAAAGAAACTATTTTGCTGCAATGATGGTTAATGAAGGCGAAGCTGATGCATTAGTTACCGGTCATACAAGAAGTTATCCAACGGTTGTAAAACCAATGTTGCAATTGATCGAAAAAGCACCTGGAGCCTCACTTGTTGCAACTGCAAATATGATGTTGACTTCTCGCGGACCAATGTTCTTGTCTGATACTGCAATTAATATCAATCCTTCATCTGAAGATTTGATTAACATTGCAATTATGACTGCAAAAACTGCAAAAATGTTTGGTGTTGAGCCAGTTATTGCAATGGTTTCTTATTCAAATTTTGGATCTTCAACAAGCCAAAGTGCTTCAAAAGTAAGAGAAGCAGTAGCTTATTTGCATAAAAATCATCCTGATATGATCGTTGACGGAGAGATTCAGGCAGATTTTGCTTTGAACCAGGAAATGCTTGCAGAGAAATTTCCTTTCTCAAAATTAGCAGGAAAGAAGGTAAATACATTGATTTTCCCTAACTTAGAGTCGGCTAATATTACTTATAAGTTATTAAAAGAATTATATAAAGTAAATTCAATTGGTCCAATTATGATGGGAATGGGTAAACCGGTTCACATTTTTCAATTAGGAGCAAGCGTTGAAGAAATGGTTAATATGGCTGCAATTGCGGTTATTGATGCTCAGGAAAAAGAGAATAAAAAAAATAAATTAGCTAAATAGTAGAAATAATAGGGGTCGATGTAATAATGTCGTATTTTTATTGCATTTTTATTATATTTGACCCTTATAAATTATACTATGATAGCACATTTGCAAGGTAAATTAGTCGAGAAAAATCCTACAGATGTAGTGATTGATTGTGGAGGTGTTGGATATCAAGTACATATCTCTTTACACACCTTCTCATTAATTCCTAATGCAGAAAATATAAAATTGTATACGCATCTTCAAATTAAGGAAGATGCGCATACTTTATTTGGTTTCGCAGAAAAATCAGAACGAGAAATTTTTAGAATGTTGTTATCTGTTTCAGGAATTGGAGCAAATATTGCCAGAACAATGTTGTCTTCAATTGAGCCTCGACAAATAATAAATGCTATTGCCTCTGGCGATGTAGGTATTATTCAGTCAATTAAAGGAATTGGGAACAAAACAGCACAAAGAGTTATTCTTGATTTAAAAGAAAAAGTGTTAAAGTTGTACGATTTAGATGAAGTTTCTGTAGTACAAAACAATACAAATAGAGATGAAGCGTTATCTGCTTTGGAAGTTTTAGGTTTTGTTCGAAAAACATCCGAAAAAGTAGTCGAAAAGATCGTCAAAGAAGATCCGGAAGCTACTGTAGAATCAATCATCAAAAAAGCTTTAAAAAGCTTATAAACTCATTTTAAATAAAAGAATTGTATGCGTAAAATTTGTATTTTTTTGCTGGTTTTATTTTGCGGTAATGTTTTGCGTGCGCAAGTAAATCCGGCGGTCAAAGATACAACCAAGACTCAATTTTCTACAGGAAAAGTTGAGATTGAAGATCCACCAAGTATACTTTCTGCTTATAGATACGATCCTATTACAGACCGTTATATTTACACCAGTTCAGTTGATGGTTTCTCTATCAATTACCCTATTGTTTTAACGCCAAAAGAATACGAAGATTTAGTTTTGAAAGAATCCAGAAGAGATTATTTCAAAAAGAAATCAGATGCTATTGATGGTAAAAAAGCAGGTAGTGAAGCTAATAAAAAGAATTTATTACCAAGATATTATATTAACTCAAGTCTTTTTGAAAGCGTCTTTGGAAGTAATACAATTGATGTAAAGCCAACAGGATCAGTCGAAATGGATTTGGGTATTCGATATACCAAGCAAGATAATCCTTCGTTTTCGCCTAGAAACAGATCTAGTTTAACCTTTGATTTTGATCAGAGAATCAGCATGAGTTTAATGGGTAAAGTAGGAACGAGATTGGATGTAAATGCTAATTATGATACTCAGTCTACATTTGCATTTCAAAATTTATTTAAACTGGCGTATTCACCTTCTGAAGATGATATTATTCAAAAAGTTGAGGTTGGTAACGTTAGTATGCCTTTGAACAGTACGCTTATACGTGGGGCTCAAAGTTTATTTGGGGTTAAAACGCAGCTGCAATTTGGTAAGACAACAATCACCGGAGTTTTCTCAGAACAAAAGTCACAAACAAAGAGTATAGTTGCAGAAGGTGGCGGTACAGTTCAAAATTTTGATTTGTATGCTTTAGACTACGATAACGACAGACACTTCTTCTTATCACAATACTTTAGAAACAAATATGATGCTTCGTTACAAAAGTATCCATTTATTGATAGTCGTGTACAGGTAACGAGAATTGAAGTTTGGGTAACCAATAAACAAAACCGTGTAAGTACTACAAGTAATAACCTTCGTAATGTTATTGCGCTTCAGGATTTAGGAGAGGCACAGGCAACTGGTATTCCGGATAATCAGGTTGTGGTTGTAAATCCAACAACAGGTTTCTTTAATAATCCTGTTGATACTCCGGCAGAGAATGATAATAATAAATATGATCCTGCAGCTATTGGACAGCCAGGTTCATTTTTAAATTCAAATATTAGAGAAATTGTAACGGCAAAATCAGGATTTAATAATGCAAACGTAAGTGAAGGTTCTGATTATTCTGTTTTGGAAAACGCCAGAAAATTAAATGCAAACGAATTTACTTTTAACGCACAATTAGGATATATCTCTTTGCAGCAGCGTTTGGCAAATGATGAGATTTTGGCTGTTGCTTACGAATATACAATAGGAGGTAAAGTTTATCAGGTTGGAGAATTTGGTAGTGATGGAGTTGATGGAACAATTGTTACAGGAAACACTCCTTCGAATCAAGCTATTATTACACAAAGTTTAATCTTGAAAATGCTGAAAAGCAGTTTGACTAACGTACAAAATCCAGTTTGGAATTTGATGATGAAGAACGTTTATCAAATTCCTCAGGCGTATCAAATTAAGCAAGATGATTTTAGATTAAACATTCTTTATACAGATCCTTCGCCAATAAATTACATTACATCAGTTCAGGGAAGTTCTTTTCCAGCAAATCCTACACCGGATAATAAAGTTGATCAAACACCATTGTTGAATGTTTTTAATCTGGATAGATTGAACTACAACAATGATCCACAAACTGGAGGAGATGGTTTCTTCGATTATATTCCGGGAATAACGGTTGACGTTCAAAATGGGCGAATTATATTTACAACCAAAGAACCTTTTGGAAAACTTTTGTTTGATAAATTAAATACAGGTTCAGGAGAGAACTATAGCGATCCTTCTACGTATAATCCAAATCAAAAGAAATATGTGTTTAATAACATGTATAGAAATACACAATCTGGAGCATTACAGGATAGCGATAAAAATAAATTCTTATTAAGAGGAAAATATAAATCATCAGGAAGCAACGGAATACCAATTGGAGCGTTTAATGTTCCGCAAGGTTCTGTTGTAGTAATGGCTGCCGGAAGAAGATTAGTTGAAGGAATTGATTATAGTGTCGATTATCAATTAGGACGTGTGCAAATTTTGGATCCGTCACTTCAGGCTTCAAATACACCAATTGAAGTTTCATTGGAAAACAACTCAATTTTTGGACAACAAACCCGAAGATTCATGGGATTCAATATCGAACATAAAATTTCTGATAATTTTATTGTTGGAGGAACTTATTTAAAAATGACAGAAAGACCATTTACTCAAAAATCGAGTTATGGACAGGAATCTGTAAACAATACAATTTTTGGTTTTAACGGAACTTATTCAACAGAAGTTCCATTCTTAACAAGATTAGTAAATAAGTTACCAAATATTGATACAGATGTTCCTTCTAATCTTTCGATTCGTGGTGAAGTTGCTTTCTTAAGACCAGACGCTCCAAAAGCAAGTGATTTTGAAGGAGAAGCAACTATATATGTAGATGATTTTGAAGGTTCACAATCTACCATAGATATGCGATCAGCTTATGCGTGGAGTTTAGCTTCTACGCCATTTGTAAATTCGATAAACGATAATACTTTTAATGCCAATTCAAGTACATTAGAGTATGGTTATAAAAGAGCAAAACTAGCTTGGTATACTATTGATCCAATATTTTATACTTCAAAACCATCTGGTATTTCAAACGATGATTTATCATTAAATACAACCAGAAGAATTTATAGCCGTGAATTATATCCTAACACGGATATTGCGCAGGGACAAATTCAGGTTATTAATACTCTTGATTTAACATACTATCCATCAGATAGAGGTCCGTATAATAACAATCCAAATTTTGGTACCGATCCGGCATCTTCAAATTTTGGAGGAATTATGCGTTCCCTAAATTCTACGAATTTTGAGCAAGGAAATGTTGAATATATTCAGTTCTGGGTTCTGGATCCTTATGTTGGAAATGGAGAAGCACAAACAAATAATACAGGAAAAATATATTTCAATTTAGGGGAAGTTTCCGAAGATGTTTTAAAAGACGGAAGAAAACAATATGAAAACGGATTAGGACCGGATCAGATAATGGTAAATCCGCAGCCAATTTGGGGAGATGTTCCAGCTTCACAATCTTTGATTTATGCCTTTGATACAAATGCAGATAATCGTAGAAATCAAGATATTGGTTTAGATGGTTTGCCGGATTCAAAAGAAGGTTCTGTATATACGAATTATGCAACTGAAGCAGATCCTGCAGCGGATAACTATATCTATTATTTAAACACGACTGGTGGAGTTCTTGATCGTTATAAAAAGTATAATGGTGTAGAAAATAATTCCGCAGTAAGTATAGATGATCCTAACCGTGGATCAACAACATTACCTGATGTTGAAGATATTAATCGTGATAATACAATGAGTACCATCAATGCTTATTATGAATATAGTATTGATATCAAACCGGGAATGCAAGTTGGACAAAACTATATTACGGATATTCGTGATGTAACCAATATTGATTTGCCAAACGGAGGAACAACAAATGCAAGATGGATTCAGTTTAAAATTCCAGTTTCTCAGCCTCAAAAAACTATTGGTAATATTAGTGATTTTAGATCTATTCGTTTTATGCGTATGTTTATGACTGGCTTTAACGATCAGGTGACAATGCGTTTTGGAGCTTTAGATTTAGTTCGTGGAGAATGGAGAAGATATACAGGAACTTTGGATGCAAATGATACTGACCCAACAAATGATGGAACTGAGTTTGATGTTTCGGCAGTAAATATTCAGGAAAACAGTACAAAATGTCCTGTGAATTATGTGATTCCACCAGGAGTTCAGAGAGAACAATTGTATAATAACAATACCATTATCAACCAAAATGAGCAAGCGTTAGCATTAAGAGTTGGCGGAGCAGGTTTACAACCTCTTGATTCCAGAGCAGTTTTTAAGAATGTAAGCGTAGATATGCGTCAATATAAAAAACTGAAAATGTTTTTACATGCTGAATCTTTGCCAAGCGAAGCTACATTGGAAGATGATGAAATGGTAGGATTTATTCGTTTTGGAAATGACTTTACACAAAACTTTTATCAGGTTGAGATTCCATTAAAAGTAACAAGAACCGGAGGATCATGTACAATAAGTGCAGATCAGGTTTGGATGGAAAGTAATAATATAGATCTTGCATTGGAATTACTTACGAGTATGAAGATTAAAGCCATGAGTCTTGATCCTAATTCTCCTAAGAGAGATATTAATGGTATTTATTATCCGGATAACGATCCAGATGCTCAAGGCGGCGATGGAGACAGTAGATTGATATTAGGTATAAAAGGAAATCCTAACTTTGGTTTAGTTCGAAATTTAATGGTCGGAGTAAAAAGTAGAGTAGACCATAAAGACATCAAAGGAGAAGTTTGGTTTAATGAGCTTCGTCTTGCCGATTTAGAGAATAAAGGCGGTATGGCGGCGATATTGAATATTGATACCAATATGGCTGATTTTGCTACAGTTTCGGCAACTGGTAAAAAGAGTACAATTGGTTTTGGATCTCTTGAACAAGGAGCTAACGAAAGAAGCCGTGAAGATCTTCAGCAATATAATATTGTTACTAATTTAAATTTAGGGCAACTATTACCGCATAAATGGGGAATCAATTTACCGTTTAATTATGCCATTGGAGAAGAGGTAATCACGCCTGAATATGATCCTTTTAATCAGGATATAAAATTAGATCAGTTGATTAGTGAAACTACGGATCAAACTGAAAAAGATAATATCAGAACTCGTGCTGTTGACTATACAAAACGAAGAAGCATCAACTTTATTGGAGTGAAAAAGGATAGAGCGCCTGAGCAAAAACCACACATTTATGATGTTGAGAATCTAACATTTTCGCAATCGTATAATGAAGTTAATCGTCATGATTATGAAGTAGAAACATATCAGGATCAACAATCGAATACGGCGGTAAATTATGCTTATACTTTTCAGCCTAAAGAAGTAGTTCCTTTTAAAACGACCAAATTCATGAAAACAAGTGAATATTGGAAGATTTTAAGTGACTTTAATTTTAATTATTTGCCATCTAATATTACGTTTAATACCAATATTTTAAGACAAAGCAATCGTCAACAGTTTAGAGATGTTGAAACACAAGGAATTCCGGTTTCCCCGCTTTTCAGAAGGAATTTTGCATTTAATTATCAATATGGTTTTGGTTATAATTTAACAAAATCATTGAAAGTAAATTATACTGCTGCATCAAATAATATTGTTAAAAATTTCTTGAATGACGATAATACGCCTAAGCAAGATTTTAATATTTGGGATGATTATTTGGATATTGGAACGCCAAATCAACACGTTCAGCAATTAGTATTGAATTACGAAATTCCTATTAATAAAATCCCTGTTTTTAGTTTTGTAAAAGCGAGTTATTCTTATACGGCAGATTATAGCTGGCAACGTTCTTCGTCTGCGTTTGCTGATATTGATGTACAAAATCCGGATGGATCAACATCACAGTACAATTTAGGGAATACGATTCAGAATGCAAATTCGAATACATTGACTACGACATTTAATATGAATATGTTGTATAAATATTTAGGTTTAACACCAGGAGCAAAATCTGCTAAGGCAAAACCTAAGGCAGCGGCACCGCCAAAACCAGGAGAGAAAATTGTGAATACAGCAAAACCGGTTGTAAGCAATAGTCCTTTCTATGATGGTTTGATAGGAGTGCTGACAAGTGTAAAAAACATTCAGGTAAATTATACTAAAAATAGTGGAACTGTTTTACCAGGATATACGCCAAGTGTAGGATTCTTTGGAACATCGAGACCAACATTAGGATTTGTTTTTGGTAGTCAGGATGATATACGTTATGAATCGGCTAAAAATGGTTGGTTGACAGATTATCAGGATTTCAACCAAAACTTTACGCAGGTAACAAATAAGCTTTTGAAAGTAACTGCAAACATTGATTTACTGCCGGATTTAAAAATCGATTTGGCAATGGACCGTGCTTATTCTCAAAATACATCAGAACAATATAGTGTTGACCCGGTTAGTAGAGAATATTTGCCATTATCACCGTATACATACGGAATGTTTTCTATTTCTACTGTATTGATAAAGACAGCTTTTTCTACAAGTAATGAAACACAATCAGCGGCATTTGATGATTTTAGAAATAATCGTTTGATAATTGCAAATCGTTTGGCGGAGGATAGATATGGAGCTATAATTCCAAGATATGATGCCTCAACGCTTCCGGCAGAAGATAATGCGGTACCGATCGAAAATTTGGCAAATCCTAATAATACTCAAAGAAAGCAAATATTATCAAATGATGGATATCCAGTTGGATATGGTAAAAGTAATCAGGCAGTATTATTACCGGCTTTCCTTGCTGCTTATACCGGAGCTGATGCATCGAATGTTTCAACAGGAATTTTTAGAAGTTTCCCAATACCAAACTGGAGTATTAAGTACAATGGTTTAATGCGTTATAAGTTTTTTAAAGATAAATTCAAACGATTCTCATTACAAAATAATTATAGAGCGTCTTATACAATAAACCAGTTCAGATCTAATTTTGACTATGCTGAAAATCCGAATGGACAAGATATTAATAGCAATTTCTTCAATAAAACGATCATGTCAAATGTCAATTTGGTAGAGCAGTTTAGTCCGCTTATTCGTGTTGATTTTGAGTTGAAGAGTTCATTGCGTATTCTTACTGAGATTAAGAAAGACAGAGCATTGTCGATGAGTTTTGATAATAATTTGTTGACAGAAGTTAAAGGAGTTGAATATGTTGTAGGATTAGGATATCGATTTAAAGATGTCATTTTCTCATCGAGATTAGCGGATAGTCCAACAGGAATTATTAAAAGTGATATCAATATAAAAGCTGATTTTTCTTTTAGAAATAATGAAACATTAGTACGTTATTTAGATTATGACAATAATCAATTGGCGGCAGGTCAGAACATTTGGTCGCTAAAAATGACGGCAGATTATGCGTTTAGTAAAAACCTTACGGCAATATTTTATTACGATCACTCGTTCTCAAAAGCAGTAATTTCAACATCATTTCCATTAACGAATATTAGATCAGGATTTACACTTAGATATAATTTCGGAAATTAATTTTTAGTTTCTAAAGTAGATTTCTTAGAAGATTATTACATTTGTGACGGAATTACTAAATTATCAATTTTCAAACAACACAATTATGAGCATACCAGCAAATTTAAAGTACACAAAAGATCACGAATGGGTTAGCATCGAAGGAGATGTTGCAACTGTAGGAATTACTCATTTTGCACAAAAAGAGTTAGGAGATATCGTGTATGTTGAAGTAGAAACTTTAGATCAGACACTTGATAAAGATGAGGTTTTTGGAACAGTTGAGGCTGTTAAAACAGTTTCTGATTTGTTTTTACCTTTAACAGGAGAAATTATTGCTTTTAATGAAAGCTTGGAAAGTGCTCCTGAAACAGTAAATTCTGATCCTTACGGAGATGGATGGATGATTAAAATAAAAATTTCTGATGCATCAGAAGTAGATAGTTTGTTGTCTGCTGAAGCTTACACACAATTAATCGGTGCCTAAACAGTTACTCTTAATCTGGGCAATTATTTGTTCGGGAATTATTGCTTATTTCTGTCTGATTGATTCAGGTAAGATTCCGGTAGTGAATTTTCCGAGCATTGATAAAATCGTGCATTTTTGTTTTCATTTTGGATTTACAATCTCCTGGATTGTTTTTTTTAAGAAAGAACTTAAAGGAAGAGAAGCAGATGATTATAAAGCATATTTGATTTCGTTTATATTTTCTGTTTTTTTTGGAATTACGATCGAGATTTTACAAAGTGTTTTAACAACAACACGAGCATCAGATGTAACAGATGTTTTAGCAAATGCACTTGGTGCAACTATAGCAGTTTTTACTGCAATAGCCTTCAAGAAGCAATTAGATAAAATATAAGAATATAACTACCCACTTCGGTGGGTTTTTTATTGTCTAAAAATCAGGCTTTACAACGAGTTTTTTTTGAATTTAAAATGTATTTTTGTCCCAATTCAAAATAATTTCAAAATCATGAATGTCAAGCAATATTTGGATTCGACTTATTTAAAAACTGCCTCTCAAGCCGGACTTACAGACGCCGAAAATGAGGGCGTTGTAAAGAGTGCAATTAGCGAGGCAATTCTGGAAGGATTTAAGCTGATTATGATTCGTCCGGAATATGTGGCTTTAGCCAAAGAAATGATTTTGAAAGCCAATTCGACTTTGTTAATTGGTACTGTTATTGATTTTCCAGAAGGTGCATCAAGTATTGAATCGAAAATCAAAGAAGCAAATGAAGCAATTGAAAATGGAGCAGACGATTTAGATTTTGTCTGTAATTATGAAGCCTTCAAAAGAGGTGAAATTGCTTTGTTGAAAGAAGAAATTTTATTTGGAACTCAAATAGGTTTAGCAAATAATAAAACAGTAAAATGGATTATTGAAGTTGCTGCCTTAACAGATAAAGAAATTATTCAGCTCTCGGCATTGATAAAAAATGTTGTGATGTCAAACTTTAAAGAAGAAAATTATGCTTCTGTTTTTGTGAAGTCATCAACAGGTTTTTTCAAAACCGAAGACAATGCTCCAAACGGAGCGACAATTCCAACTATAATTATGATGTTAGAAAATGCGTCCCCTTTACAGGTAAAAGCTGCCGGTGGAGTAAGGTCGTATGATGACGCAATAGAAATGATTCGTTTAGGTGTTAAACGTATCGGAACTTCGGCTGCAAAAGCAATTGCAAACGGAGAAAATACCACAAATCAATATTAAATGAAAACCAAAATTTACGTGAATAAGATTTCTTTATCTTTTATTTTTACATTATCTGTCTTATTTGCTTTTTCTCAGGAAAATAATAATGCTTCTATAAAACCGGGTTTTACTGCAGAGCAATTTCCTGTTTTTTCAAATTGTGAAAATTTAGAAGCGAAGAAATTAGAGAATTGTTTTTACAAAGAAGTTCAGGATTTTGTGTTTCAGAATTTTGAAGTTCCTGAAAAATCAAAACAAAATAATTATAAAGGAGAAGTAAAAGTGCTTTTTGAAGTTGATGTTAATGGTGAGTTTAAAGTAATTTATGTTAATGCCGCCAATGACGAATTATCTGAAGAAGCAAAACGTGTTTTTGGTAAATTTCCAAAAATAAAACCTTCAACATACAATGGAAAACCAACGTATTCAAAATATACAATTTCTATTGGTATTCCATTAAAAAGTTCAGCTCAAATTGCTGAAGAAGCTTTGGCTGCAGCCCAAATTCTAAAACCAGTTGAAAAACCTATGACAGAATTGGATAGTATTGTGTATAAAAAATACAATAATCCTGAATTCGAAAGTCATTTGAATATTCCGTTTACTCATAGTTATTATGCGCAATTTGATGGCGCTATGAATCAGGTAGGGACTAATAATCATACCGCTTCTAAACCGTATACTTATGCTGAGGTTTCGAAATATTATAATTTAAAAGCGGTAAACGAATCACTTCAAAAGAATGTTTCGACTTGGTTAGGAAGAAAATGGTGGAATGAAAATTTAGTTCAAATTCAAGGTGAAGGTTATTGGTTATCGCTAAATCCTATTGTTGATTTGCAAATGGGAAAAGCTTCAGATCTTGATGCATCCTATACTTATGTAAATACAAGGGCATTGAATTTTAGAGGAGGTTTGGGTAAACAATTGAACTTTACAACCACGGTTTTTGAAAGTCAGGGAAGATTTGCGGGTTATTTTAATGATTATGCAGAATCTATAAAACCATCGGGAGGAAATCCGGCAATTATTCCCGGAGTAGGAATTGCAAAACGATTTAAAACTGATGCTTACGATTTTCCTTTAGCGGAAGCTAATCTTACATATGTTCCTAGTAAATATTTTGATTTTCAGTTAGGTTACGGACGTAATTTTATTGGAGATGGATATCGTTCTCTTCTTGAAAGTGATGGAGCAAGTCCATATCCATATTTTAAAATCAACACGACTTTCTGGAAGATAAAATATACAAACACCTATATGTGGCTTAAGGATGTTCGACCGGATGTTACGGTTGAAAAAACATACGCAACAAAATTTATGGCAAACCATTATTTAAGCTGGAATGTTTCGAATAAATTGAATTTAGGTTTCTTTGAATCTGTAGTTTGGACGGATACCAATAATAGAGGTTTTGATGTGAACTTTGTAAATCCAATTATTTTTTATCGAACAGTAGAGTTTACATCGTCTTCTAAAAGTGGTAATGCGCTTTTAGGATTTACAGGTAAATACAAGTGGAACAATAATGTTAATTTGTATGGGCAATTTTTGCTGGATGAATTTTCGGTTGGAGATATGGCAAAAGGAGAACAAAGCTGGAAGAATAAATTTGGTTATCAATTAGGTGCAAAATACTTCAATGCTTTTAAAGTAAAAGATTTGTTGCTGCAATTAGAGTATAATCATGTTCGGCCTTATGTGTATTCTCATAGCGCGGTTATTACCAATTATGGTCACAATAATCAAAGTATTGGGCATCAATGGGGAGGTAATTTTGAAGAACTTGTAATGATTGGACGTTATCATAAAGGGCGTTATTATGCAGATGGAAAAATAACAGTTGGAACACGTGGTTTAGATTTTGATACCGCTCAAAACAGCTTTAATTACGGAGGTAATATTTATAAAAGTTACGACGTAAATCGTCCGTATGATACGGGAGTAAAAGTAGGTCAGGGAAATAAAACAAGTGTTTTTATTGCGGATTTTCAAGGAGGATATGTGATTAATCCAATGACAAACTTGAAGTTATTTGGAAGTTTGATTTATAGAAACTTTGATCCAACACAAGAGACTGCGACTACTTTCAAGCAAAACACGACTTGGTTTAGCATCGGATTACGTACAGATGTCTTTAATTGGTATTTTGATTACTAGTATTTTTAATAAGATTTTTCGAAATAATTGTGTTAAAGATTGGCAAGTCCTTATTTTGTAAAGGTTTTATTGAAAAAAATCTAATTTTATAGGTCATGATTCTACAATCTAATTTGTACATTTGCACCACTCAAAAAAAACATACAAACAATTACCGTATTGAACGCTACTAAAAATACATTTTCAATAAAATCAATATTTAACGATTTCAAAGAGATAACAAAGGCTGGTTTGGCTATTAGTGTGTTGTTTTCTTCCATTGCCGGATATTTGTTAGGTGTTAATGATGCGCATCCTTTTAAATGGAGCGTTTTGATTGTTTTGATGATTGGAGGTTATTGTATGGTTGGAGCATCAAATGCTTTTAATCAGGTAATCGAAAAAGATATCGATTCTTTAATGGATCGTACTAAAAATCGTCCGGTTCCTTCTGGGCGTATGTCACCAAGAGTGGCTTTGTTTGTAGCAAGTTTGCTTACAATAATTGGCATAACTTTATTGTATACAATCAATGCGAAGTCGGCAATGTTTGCTGCAATTTCAATATTTTTATATACAAGCATTTATACACCTTTAAAAACAGTAACTTCGTTATCAGTTTTTGTCGGTGCATTTCCGGGTGCAATTCCGTTTATGTTAGGCTGGGTTGCAGCAACAGGAGAATTTGGTATCGAAGCCGGAACCTTGTTTTTAATTCAGTTTTTCTGGCAATTCCCTCATTTCTGGGCAATCGGATGGTTTTTATATGAAGATTACGAAAAGGCAGGTATCTTTATGCTTCCAACAGGAAAAAAAGATAAAGGAACTGCTTTACAGATTATATTATATACAGTTTGGCTTATCATAGCGTCATTATTGCCGGTTTTAGGATATACAGGGCAATTATTTATTACGCCAATCGCGGCAATTTTAGTCTTTTTATTAGGATTGTGGATGTTGTTTTATGCAGTTCGTTTGTATCAATTAAGAACGGCAAAAGCAGCAAGAACATTGATGTTGGTAAGTGTTTCGTATATCTCATTATTGCAAATAATATATATAGTAGATAAATTTTTAAGATAGTTATGGAAATGACAATGACAAAAGGCGAGGAACAAGTAAGGAGCGCAAAATCGGCAAAACTGATTTTGTTATTCGCAATGGTAAGTATGACAATGATGTTTGCCGGACTTACAAGTGCATTTGTAGTAAGTAAATCAAGAGCTGACTGGTTGAAGAATTTTGAATTACCAACAGCATTTTTTTACAGCACAGCAGTAATTATAGGATGTAGTGTTACTTTTTATCTGGCTAAAAAAGCAATTCAAAAAGACAATAGAAGCGCAACTACAGCATTACTTTTAGGAACATTGGCTTTAGGGATTTTATTTGTGGTTTTGCAATTTGTAGGTTTTGGACAAATCGTAAAAAGCGGGTATTATTTCACTGGAGAAGGTAGTTCAATTACTACAACTTTTCTTTATGTAGTAACCGTAACACACTTATTACACTTGGCTGGAGGGCTAATTTCACTTTTAATTATAATTTATAATCATTTTAAACAAAAATACAATTTGACTCAAACTCTTGGTATAGAACTAGGTGCGATGTATTGGCACTTTTTGGATTTATTATGGGTATATTTATTTTTATTTTTATATTTCTTTAAATAAGAAAAAAACGTAAATTTGGGAACTTTTTAACGAATATCTTTTATGGAAGCGACAGTTACTACTGCAAATAACGACGAAAAAACTTGGGGAGGCGGAGATATCCAGCCATTAGGAGCAAGTTATGGTAAAATGATGATGTGGTTTTTTATCGTATCGGATGCCTTAACATTCTCTGGATTCCTTGCTGCTTATGGTTTTTCTAGATTTAAATTTATTGAAACTTGGCCTTTGGCTGATGAAGTGTTTACTCACTTCCCATTTATGCATGGTGTTTCGGCTCCAATGTATTATGTGGCCTTAATGACTTTTATTTTAATTTTCTCATCTGTAACAATGGTTTTGGCTGTTGACGCAGGTCACCAATTGAAAAAAACAAAAGTTGCAATCTACATGTTCTTAACTATTATTGGAGGTTTAATTTTCGTTGGTTCTCAAGCTTGGGAATGGAAAAACTTCATTAAAGGTGAATACGGAGCAGTAGAAACAGTAGGAGGAAGTTTATTGCAGTTTGTTGATAAAGATGGTAAAAGAGTAGCTCTTGAAGAGTTTGCTGTAAAATTACCGGAACAACCGGAAGCGCTTACCAGAGCAAAAGGAAAATGGTTTATGGAAAGTGCTGAAACAGTACCAACATATTCAGTTGCTGAAATTCAGGCAGGTTTTAAAGCTCACCCTGAATTATTAATCAGAACAGAACAACTTACTGATAAAAAGAAAAAAACAGTATTGACAAGAGCTGAGTCTGAGACTCGCTTAAGTACTGCGAAATATGTAGTAGAAGGAGCAAACTTAACTAGAAATGAATACGGAAGTAAATTATTTGCTGATTTCTTCTTCTTCATTACAGGATTCCACGGATTCCACGTATTCTCTGGAGTAATCATTAACATCATTATTTTCTTTAATGTATTGTTAGGAACTTACGAGAAAAGAAGAAGCTACGAAATGGTAGAGAAAGTTGGTTTATACTGGCACTTTGTCGATTTAGTTTGGGTATTTGTATTTACAGTTTTCTACTTAGTTTAATTTTAGATTTTTATTATTATGTCACACGAACACGTATCAAATACAAAGAGAATCTGGTTTGTTTTTGCATTATTATCTGCAGTAACTACAGTAGAAGTAATTTTAGGTATTTTGAAGCCTGGAGTTTTAGAATTTAATCATTTTGTAGGTTTGAATTTATTGAACTGGATATTTTATATCTTAACAATATTCAAAGCATATTATATAGTATGGGCATTTATGCACATGGAAGGTGAAAAAAGCAGCCTTAGGTGGTCAGTTGTTTCACCAGTTATTTTCCTAGTTTTATATTTATTGTTTATTCTTTTGACAGAAGGACATTATATTTATGGGGTTTTTAAAGATTCTACTATTAAATGGAATTTTTAACATGATATTAATTCGAAAAGAAGCTCCGTTTAACGGAGCTTTTTTTATTTTTGTACCTCAATAACTTTTGTTAATACAATGAAAAAAAATATAGTTCTCTTTGTACTTTTTGTTTTGCCAATTGTAGCCTATTTGTTTTTTGCTTCAGGTGTAAATAGTTTTACTAAACTTCCCACAATCACTCCTAAAATTGCCGACTTTGGTAATTGGAAAACTCTTAAAGGAGAAAAAGTCACTTTAAATAATAAAATTACGATTCTTGGTTTTTCCGGTTCTGAGATTTTAAAGAACAGAGGAAATTTTTTCAACTTAAACGAAAAAATTTACCAACGTTATAATGGTTTCAAAGATTTGCAGTTTGTGGTAGTTTGTCCGTTAGGAACGGAAAAAGATGCTCAAAAAATTGAAGAATCTTTAGGTGCTTTTACAGATGTTTCGGGTTGGCATTTTATTTTTGCTTCACCAGATGAAATCAAAGCTTATTATGATCAACTTCATTTAAAAGGTAAACTAGATTCGAATCTTGGAACTTCAAATGTCTATATCGTAGATAAAGAACGAAATTTAAGAGGAAGAAAAGATAAAGATGAATACAAAGAAGGATATAATACTTTTCATCCTTCTGAGTTGAGCAACGAAATGTTAGATGATTTCAAAATCATTCTTTACGAATATCGTGCTGCTCTTAAAAAGAATCACAACGCAACAAAAGAACTTTAATCTTTATATCATGTTTAAAAATAAATCATATATCGGAATTTCGTTTATCGTTTTAATCTTTGGAATTTATGCTGTACCAAAAATTGTTGACAGAATAAAAAATGGAGAAGTGGTAAAAGGAAACCGCTTAGATAATGTGGGTTTGAAATCTTCAAAATCTGATAGTAAATTATTAACCATTGGCCCGGCTCCTAAATTTGAATTAACAAATCAGGATAATGCTAAAATTTCAAATGCAACGTACAAAGGGAAAGTATATGTTTTGGAATTTTTCTTTACTACTTGTCCGTCAATTTGTCCAAAGATGAATTTAAGCATGTTAGAAATTGAGAAAACTTTTTTTGGTAATCCTAATTTCGGAATTGTCTCTATAACTATCGATCCAAAACATGATACGCCACAAGTTTTAAAAGATCATGCGAAACTTTTGGGAGTAAAATCTTCAAACTGGAATTTCCTAACGGGAGATAGAGAAACGATTATGAACTTGTCAAACAAAGGATTTAATTTGTACGCTGGAGAAAATGATAAAGTAAATGGAGGATTTGAACATTCAGGTTTGTTTGCTTTAATTGATAAAGATGGAAATATTCGTTGTAGAAAAGATGATTTTGGAAATCCAATTTTATACTACGACGGACTTGATAAAAAAGGAGTAAGAGAAATTCAGGAAGATATTAAAATACTATTAGAAGAATAAAAATGGAAGATAATTCATTAGAAAAAAAATATAGCAAGCTTATTATTGCCGTTTCAATTGTAATACCAACTTTGGTTGCGATATTGTTTGCTGTAAAATTAAAAGATTTTGGAATCAATGTAGAACCACTTTCATTCTTGCCTCCAATTTATGCTACTACAAATGGAATAACGGCAATTGTATTAGTTTGGGGTGTAATTGCTATTAAAAACGGAAAACGTAAATTACATGAACGTTTAATGACTTTTGCAATAGCATTATCGCTTGCATTTTTAGCCATGTATGTTGCGTATCATATGACGGCTGATTCAACAAAGTTTGGAGATTTAAATCACGATGGAATTCTTGATTTGGCTGAAACTGCAAAAATTGGAGCACTTCGTTACATCTATTTCTTTATTTTAATAACCCATATTTTATTGTCTATTGCAATTATTCCGCTAGTATTGATTACTTACGTGAGAGCTCTTGCACAACGATTTGACAGACATAAAAAAATAGCTAAAATAACTTTCCCGCTTTGGTTATACGTTGCGGTAACTGGTGTTGTAGTTTACTTAATGATTGCGCCTTATTATGCTTAAGATGAAAAATAGATTAATTAAAAAAGAATATAGAACACAGAATATAGAAAATAGAGTCAATAGAAGATCTTCGTCAGTAAGATTGATCTATGTTCTATTCTCTATTTTCTTTTCTCTTGCAGCAAACGCTCAATGCGCAATGTGTCGTGCGGCTCTTGCCGGAGATTCGAATGTAAAAAAAGCAGAAGCTGTAAATAATGGAATCGTTTATTTGATGGTGATTCCGTATTTACTTGTTGCGATAATTGGATATCTAATTTATAGAATGTACCAATCAAAAAAGAAAAAAGCAGAATAATTATTCTGCTTTTTTCTTTTTAAGTAATAATCACAATATATTATTGTATTTTAAAATTAGCTAAAATGAGTAATATGTTGATTAAGAATAGTTTTTATTGATATAAGTTCTTTTGACTTTACGACTTTTAAACTTTCGACTTACTTATTTCAATCCGTCAACAGAGACATTTACCGTTCCGTTTATTTTGATAAAAGCGATTATAGCTTGATTTGTCAATTGAATTTTATCAAACTGAATATCTTCCATTTTTCCATTTACAAATACACCAGGCATCGGAGAATAGTTTTTCAGATACGCAGCGATATTCTTTTTACCATCTTCTAAATTTGGTTGTATTGAATAACGACAACTTTCTTCCATTTTTCTTAAGATGTAACCTTGACCTAACCAACTTGCGGTTCTCATTAGTTTACTTTTTGTATCTAAAACATAATCCAGTTTCTCGAAATAGATTTCTTTAGTTTTCGGATTGTATTGTGGAAATCCATTCAAATAAATGGTTCCGTTTATTGATCCTAAAATGTCAAGCGCAATAACCATTTTTCCGTCTTTGTGCCAAATCGCAACGTTTTTAACGGTTATTTTTTTACTTCCCGAACCAAATTCCTGACCAGCAAAATTCTTGGTCATTATTTTTGAAGCATCTATATAAGTTGAAATCGCGGCAATATTGGCTGAAATTTGATTTGGGATTTTAGCCACAGGTTTCAATACAATTTTACTGGCGCTAAATTTTGATTCAGGTTGTTTGCCAACAATAGTTTCCATGTTGCATTTCATTCCCATATCCAATAAAAACAAATCATTTTTAAGTTTAGCATTGGTAGAATAAATTTCGATAGGAACAATTCTTAACCAAGTTTCATAAGTATCACTCATTTGAAAAGGAGTACAGATTTTTTCTAAAGCAGATAAAACATTCGGTTTAAAATCCATTGATTTTTCAATTGCCTGATCTATACTTTTTTCGATTTTTGATTTAAAGATCGAAATTGCCGGATTTACCAAATAAGTTATCGGCATACTTTTTCCAAAAACAAGCATCGTTGGACTTTCGTTCCAATCAAGAGATTTGAATTCTGTTTTAGTGTTTAATTTCCAATTCGTCAGTGCAACTTCGCTTGACAAAGTAATCACACCGTTTAAGTTAAATTCTCTGGTATCGTAAAGTTCAATTCCCAGTTTTTTAGTTCCAATTCTATATTTGATTGTCGCTTTTAACGGTAAAATTGTTTTGATTTTTTTATCTGGATTTGCCGGATCATTCTGAATTTTTATCGGAGCCTGTTTCCAGATTTTCATTTCGATATCATCATCTTCAATGTTGTTGTCTTCATAGATTAATCCATTCAGCAAAGTGTTGGTTTGGTTTTCAATATCACTTAGTTTTACTGTGATTGGCAGGTTTATAAACGAAGGATTTGCATCATAAACCAATGGACTTGCATCATCTGGTTCGGGTTTTAACGTTTCTAATTTTTGGGTTGTAGAACAGCTAACAAGTACGGCAAGTACTGTAGATAAAGAAAGAATTGAAAAAAACTTCATGGTTAAGATTTTTTTGAGTGATGCAAAATTAAGAAAACTATTAAATTATCTTAAAAAAGTGTAACAATTGATAACAAATAGAGTCTTATCTAAATAACAAAACGGAATTATTAACGTTTTCTTATCATAATTTACTTAATAAAAATGTTATTATTGTTTTAAAATTTAACAATACCATGATCGAAATTAAAGATTTACACAAGTCCTATAAGATGGGAAGTTCTAGTTTACATGTGTTAAAAGGGATAAATTTTAATATTGCTGAAGGGGAATTAGTTGCGATTATGGGATCTTCGGGATCTGGTAAATCTACGCTTCTTAATATTTTAGGAATTCTTGATGAAGCTGATTCTGGTAGTTATATTTTAGATAAAACCCCGATTAAAAACTTAAATGAAACAATCGCTTCAAGATATCGAAATAAGTTTTTGGGATTTGTATTTCAGTCATTCAATTTGATAAATTATAAAACAGCACTCGATAATGTTGCTATGCCATTATACTATCAAGGTATAAAAAGAAAGGAACGTTATGAGATTGCAATGAGATATTTGGAGAAAGTTGGTTTAGGAACTCATTCTCACCATTTACCAAGTGAACTTTCCGGAGGACAAAAACAGCGTGTTGCAATTGCAAGAGCATTGGCGTCAAATCCAAAAGTTTTACTGGCAGATGAGCCAACGGGAGCTTTAGATACCAAAACTTCTTATGAAGTAATGGAGCTTATTCAAGGAATTAACGACGAAGGAAAAACTATTCTGATCGTTACACACGAGCCTGATATTGCCGCAATGTGCAAAAGAAATGTGGTCCTGAAAGATGGATTAATTATCGATGATAAAATGGTAGAACAAGTTAGAGCTTCATCTTATGTTTAATATTGAGCGTTGGCAGGAAATCTTTGAGGCAATCTCGAAAAATCGGTTAAGAACATTTCTTACCGGTGTTTCTGTGGCTTCGGGTATTTTTATCCTTGTGATTTTGCTTGGAGCGGGTAAAGGGCTTCAAAACGGAATTGAAAAACAATTTGAACGTGATGCCGCAGGGATTATTGAGGTTTGGTCAGGAACTACGACCAAAGAATATAAAGGGTTAAATCCCGGGAGACAAATTCAGTACAGAGATGCTGATTACAAACAATCTGTGCAGAAATTTGATGATAAGTTAGATTTGAGAGCTTCGACTTATAATTTTTGGGGAGCTCCATTTTCATACGGAAAAGAATCTGGAAGTTATCAATATAGAGGAGTTACTCCGGAATATGACCGAGTTGAGAATTTAGTGGTAGTTCAAGGCCGATATGTGAATGATAGTGATATGGCCAATAATGAAAAAGTGGCTTGTATTGGAATGAAAATTAAAACGGATCTTTTTAAAGATAAAGATGCTCTTGGTAAAGAAATCATAATTAATGGTATCAATTTCAAAGTAGTCGGAATTTTTACTGATCCGGGAGGAGAAAGAGAAGAAGCAAGGGCTTATTTACCTTTAACGACTGTACAAAGAGCTTTTGGGAATGGAGATAAAATTAGCAATTTGTTTTTTACGATGAAAAAAACAGATAATTATGATGAAGCTCTGGCACAATCTGAAAAATTTACACAAGATTTGAAGAATTTGCTTAAAAGCCGAAACATGGTTGCTCCTGATGATGATAGTGGTATTGGAGTTTATAATTCAGTTAAAGATGCGAAGCAATTTTATGATTTGAATTTATATATCAGGCTATTCTTTTGGTGGGTTGGTATTTGTACCATTATTGCCGGTGTTGTTGGTGTGAGTAATATTATGCTTATTATCGTAAAAGAAAGAACTAAAGAAATTGGAATCAGGAAGGCGTTGGGGGCGTCTCCTTTTTCAATTATTTCAATGATACTTCACGAGTCTATTTTTATTACCACAATTGCTGGTTTTACGGGATTGCTTGCGAGTTTATTATTGTTGGAATTTGTAGGTCCGATGGTGCAGAGTGAATATTTTCAAAATCCTCAGGTAGATTTCAATGTGGCTTTAACGACACTTGCTTTACTTGTATTTGCGGGCGCAATGGCAGGATTTTTTCCAGCATACAGAGCGGCTAAAATTAAACCTATTGTAGCACTTAGAGACGAATAATTATGTTTAAAAAAGATAATTGGGACGAAATTTTACAGGCTTTAACGGCCAATGTTTTCAGGACAGTTCTAACTGCTTTTGGGGTATTTTGGGGTATATTTATTTTGGTAATATTACTTGCTGCAGGAAAAGGTCTTGAAAATGGTGTAAAAAGAGGGTTCGACGGAATAGCTACCAATACAATGTTTATGTGGAGCCAAACAACGTCTAAAGCTTATAAAGGATTGCCTAAAACGCGCCGTTATGATTTTAGAAATAGCGATGTAGCAGCTTTAAAAGCAGCTTTGCCGGATTTGTTATATGTTTCGCCAAGAAATCAATTAGGAGATTTTAACGGAACTAATAATGTGGTTCGTGGTACTAAAACTTCTTCTTTTACCATTTATGGAGATTATCCGGAACTGATCAAACAGCAGCCAATGGATATTATAAAAGGACGTTTTATAAACCAACAAGATATTAATGAGAGAAGAAAAATTGCTGTAATTGGAAAAGGAGTTATTAGCGAACTTTATGGAAAAGAAGAGGAATCTATTGGAACTTATGTAAAAATAAACGGTGTTAACTTTATGGTGGTTGGAGTTTATAACTCTAAACAACAAGGAGGGAATGCAGAACAAGAACAGAAAAATATTTTTGTTCCGTTTACCACTTTTCAGCAAGCTTTTAATTATGGTGATAAAGTAGGGTGGATGGCGCTTACCGCGAAAGATGAAACTTCGATTACGGACTTAAAACCAAAAATTTTAGAGTTGATTAAATCGTTACATTCTATTAATCCTGCAGATGATCGTGCAGTTGGAAATTTCGATTTATATGAGCAATTCAATAAAGTGCAAAGTTTGTTCACGATCTTAACAATTATCGCATACTTTGTTGGGTCATTAGTTTTAATTTCGGGAGTAATTGGTATATCAAATATCATGCTTATTGTAGTTAAAGAGCGTACAAAAGAAATTGGAATTCGTAGAGCTTTGGGAGCAACTCCGGCTGCTATTCGAGGACAAATTTTATCTGAATCTATCTTTTTGACTATTATTTCGGGAATGTTGGGTATTGCCGTCGCGACCGGAATTATTGCTATTTTGAATATTGCATTAGCTTCGATGCCACCTAACAGCGACACTATGTTTGCGAATCCAAGTGTCGACTTAAGAGTTGTATTTGTAGCTTTATTAATATTAGTAGGATCTGGTTTACTGGCAGGATTTATTCCGGCTCAAACTGCAATTAATGTGAAGCCGGTAGACGCTTTACGATCAGAATAAATTATCAATCAAAAATAATCGATTAAACCAAAAACAAAATGAAAAAAGGAGTAACTGTAACCATTTTAATTTTTATTGCTTTAGTTTTTTTTGGCGCACTTTACTATTTGTATGCTAAAAATCAAGAGTCGCCAATTGTCTTTAAAACGGAGAAAGCAGAAATTAAAACGATCGTAAAAAATACAATCGCAACAGGTAATATTCAACCGGATGAAGAGGTCCTAATCAAACCAAATATCTCTGGAATTATTGAGGAAGTATATATCAAGGCAGGTCAAAAAATTAAGGCAGGCGATATGATTGCGAAAATTAGAGTTGTAGCAAACGTTTCTAATGTAAGTTCTACTCAAAACCAAGTGCAAACGGCTAAAATTGCTTTAGATAATCAGGAAAAAATCTATAAAAGACAAAAAACTTTGTTTGAAAAAGAAGTTATTTCTGCCAATGATTTTGATGCAGCACAATTAGCTTACACACAAGCAAAACAAAACTATATTGCTGCAAGACAGAGTTTAGATATTGTAAAAACAGGAACAACAACATCATTAGGAAGTTATGCAAATACCCTAATTCGTTCAACTGTAAACGGAATGGTTTTAGCCGTTCCTGTAAAAGTTGGAAATCAGGTTATTGAAAGTAATAACTTTAACGAAGGGACTACAATTGCTAGTGTTGCAGATGTTGGAAGAATGATTTTTATTGGAAAAATTGACGAATCTGAAGTTGGAAAAATAAAAGTTCAAATGCCAATTGAAATTACAATTGGAGCAATTGAAAACAAGAAATTTGAAGCTCGTTTAACAGATATTGCACCAAAAGGTGTAGTAGAAAATGGTGCAATTCAATTTGAAATTAAAGCTTCTTTAGAAAATAGAGATGCTACTTTTATCAGAGCAGGATTAAGCGCAAATGCTTCGATTATATTAGAAAAAGCAGATAAAGTTTTGGCTATCAAAGAATCTTTGGTTCAGTTTGATAAGAAAACTCAAAAACCATATGTTGAAATCGAAACAGTTCCTCAAAAGTTTGAAAGAAAAGATCTTGTATTAGGAGTTAGCGATGGAATTTATGTTCAGGTTAAAAGCGGTATCAAAAACACTGATAAAATTAAAATCTGGAATCAGGGTTTAATTAGTGAAGGAGAAAAAAAATAATCTGAAATTGTAAGGGTTTTTTGGTTTTAAAAAATGTTAAATTTGCGTAGTCACTTACTATGCTTTGATTCAAAATATATGAAAATAAATAAATATAACAGTCTTGTTTTTGCAATGTTATTCGGGTTCGGATTTTCGGGCCATGCACAATCAAAACAATGGACTTTAGAAGAATGCGTGCGATATGCATTAGATAATAATATCACAATAAAGTTATCAGAGTTAGATGTAAAAAATGCTGATATTGATAAAAAAGATGCTTTTGGTAAATATCTTCCGTCGGTAAACGGTAATGCTTCACACTCCTGGAATATTGGTTTGAACCAGGATGTTACAACAGGGGTTTTGCGTAATCAGACTACTCAGTATTCTTCTGTTGGTGTAAGTGCAGGAGTAGATATTTACAAAGGTTTACAAAACCAAAATGCATATCGAAGATCAAAACTATCTATTATAGCGTCACAATATCAATTGCTGAAAATGCAGGAAGATATTTCTTTGAATGTTGCAAATGCTTTTCTTCAGATCTTATCTTATAAAGAAGAATTAAAAGTAAAAAAAGAGCAATTAACTATTGATGAAAAACGTTTAGCGCGTTCTGAAGAAATGGTAAATGCAGGAACAATTCCAAGAGGAGATTTGTACGATCTAAAAGCTACTATTGCAACAGATCAACAAGGAATCACGGTTTCAGAGAATAATTTATTGATTTCAAAATTAAGTTTAGCGCAGCTTTTACAGCTAAAAGAATTTGCTGATTTTGATGTCGTTGATGATACAAATGCCAAAGACGAAAATAATATCATGGCGCAAAGTCCAATCGATATTTATAATAAAGCAAAAGAAACAAGAACTGAATTAAAACTGGCACAAACTAATCTTGAGATTGCAGAGAAAAATGTTGCAATTGCAAAAGGAGCTTATCAGCCAACTTTAAGTGCTTTTTATAATTTTAATACAAGAGCAAGTTACTCTGATGTTGTAAGGGGAGCGGTTCCAAATACTGCCAATCCAACATCTCAGATTGGTTTTGTTGAAGGAACTAATCAGGCAGTATTGCAAAATAACTTTACTCCTGTCTTAGGAGGTCCGGCGCCAATATTTGATCAATTTAGTGATAATAAAGGACAATCGTTTGGATTCCAGCTTTCTGTTCCAATTTTCAATGGTTTCGCTGTTAGAAATAATGTCGAGCGTAATAAGGTAAGTTTAGAGAAATCTAAAATAGATTTAGAACAAAAAAGTTTAGATTTGCAACGTAATGTTTATACTGCGTTTACAAATGCAAAAGGAGCTTTAAATACGTTTGAATCTTCAACAGTAACATTAGAAGCAAGACAACAAGCTTATAATTATGCTAAAGAAAAGTATGATGTAGGTTTGATGAATTCTTTTGATTTTACTCAGGCTCAAACATTATTAACGAATGCGCAATCAGACGTTATTAGAACAAAATACGATTATATATTTAAAATAAAGATACTTGAATTCTATTTTGGAATTCCAATTGTCCCGATTATCAAAAAATAGTTATATGAAAAAAAAGACGGTTTATTTCTTAGTAGGCGGAGCGCTGATTGTTATTTTTGCTTTAGTTGGACTTTCGAAATCGGGAGTAATAGGAAATAAGGATGAAGGAAAAGAAGTTGAAGTTTCAAAAGTAATGGCTTCCACGATTGTTGAAACAGTTTCGGCAACAGGTAAAATTCAGCCGGAAATTGAAGTAAAACTTTCTTCAATGGTTTCGGGTGAGATTATCGCATTAAATGTAAAAGAAGGTCAGGTTGTAAAAAAAGGCGATTTATTGGTTAAGATAAATCCAGATTTATATACTTCAGGATTAGAGAGATCTGTTGCGAATTTATCTGGTACAAAAGCAGGTTTAACGCAATCTGAAGCAAGTTATAGAGAAGCAAAAGCCAGTTATGAGCGTAATAAAACGTTATATGACAAAGGTGTAATTTCAAAATCTGATTGGGATAAATCGGTTTCTACTTATGAAGTAGCAAAAGCGACCAAACAAAGCTCTTATTATAATGTTCAAAGTGCATCAGCATCTGTAACAGAAGCTAAAGATAATCTTGGACGTACTTTAATTTATGCTCCTGCCGATGGAACAATTTCAGTATTGAATGTTGAGTTAGGCGAGCGTGTTTTGGGAACACAACAAATGGCTGGAACAGAGCTTTTGAGAGTGGCAAACCTAAACAACATGGAAGTTGAAGTTGATGTTAACGAAAATGACATTGTTAAAGTAAAAATTGGAGACGAAGCTAATGTTGAAGTAGATGCTTATCTGAAAAAGAAATTTAAAGGTACTGTAACCAGTATTTCTAATTCGGCAAGTACAGCTTTGACATCAGATCAGGTAACTAATTTTAAGGTTAAAGTGCGTATTTTAAAAGACTCTTATAAAGATTTATTAGAAGGTCAGCCAAGTACATATTCGCCGTTTAGACCAGGAATGACGGCTACTGTTGATATTATTACAAGAACTAAGAACAATGTTTTGGCAGTGCCAATTAGTTCTGTTGTTGTAAAAGCAGATACAACTGCGGTAAAAGATTTTAAAGTAGAAGAGCCAAGCGAAGACAAAAAAGTTGCTCCAAAAAGCGATAAGAAATTTGAATGCGTTTTTGTAAAAGTAGGAGATAAAGCTAAAATCAGAATCATTAAAACCGGTATTCAGGACGATACTAATATCGAGGTAATGTCAGGTTTAAAATCTGGAGATGTTGTAATTACGGGACCTTATACTACAGTTTCTAAAGAATTAAATTCTGGTGATAAAGTGAAGCTTAAAAAAGCAGATACAGCTAAGAAATAATTTGAAATTTTAGTATTTATGATTTCATTATGTGGAAGTCCGCCAGCTAGTTTCTTTGAATCCGTCGGGATTGGATTGATTTTAGTAATCGTGTTTCTGTTTTTTACTCATTATAAAGCATATAAAACGGAGTATTATAATGAAGAATTTGTTTATTTTTCTGCTGGAAAAAAAGCTTTAATTTACTTAGGTTTTTTAGCAATAAATTTATGCATTGTTCCTTTGTTGATTATAGTATGTGTTTTTCTTTATGCAGGAATTTCTAAGTAATTTTTTAAATAATTAAATATAAATACATTGTCTTTTATTCTCAATATCGAAACGGCTACGAAAAATTGTTCAGTATCTATTGCAAAAAATGGAGAAACCATTATATGTAAAGAAATTGCCGAAGAAGGCTATTCGCATGCCGAAAAACTCCATGTTTTTATTGAAGATGTAATAGAAGCCTCTGGAATAAGTGTTCAGGATTTAGCAGCAATTGCAGTTAGTCAGGGTCCTGGATCTTATACAGGATTAAGAATTGGAGTTTCGGCAGCAAAAGGATTGTGTTTTGCATTAAATCTTCCTTTGATTGCAGTTGATACATTACAAACTTTAGCTTCTCAAGCCAAAGTTTCTGATGGAAAAATAATTCCAATGCTCGATGCCAGAAGAATGGAAGTCTACAGTGAAGTTTTTACTGCAAATCTAGAAGTTGAAAGAGCAATTCAGGCAGAAGTTATTAGAGAAGAATCTTTTGCAGAATATACTGATGTACTTTATTTCGTTGGCGATTGTGCAGAAAAGTGCAAACCGGTTTTAACGAAAGAGAATTTTGTTTTTCTGGAAGATATAAAATACCCTTCGGCTTCGGCAATGAGTAAAATCAGTTATGATAAGTATCAAAAAAGCGACACTGTAGATGTCGCTTATTTTGAACCGTATTATTTAAAAGATTTTATGATGACATTGCCATCTAAAAAACAATAAATCAATTTTATTTTTGAAGTGTAAAAGGTTGGATTTTAATTCCAGCCTCGTCAAGTGCAGCTTTGCAATTTTCTAAAGTCTCTGAAAAAACAGAACCATAATTTACATTTTTTGCCCAAGGACGAACTGCAAATTCAACAGAACTAGCCGTTAAGTTTTTTACGAAAACCTCTGGAGCAGGCTTTTTAAGTACTTTAGGATTTGAGTTTAAAACATTCAAAAGAACTTCCTTTGCTTTTTTGATATCAGAATCATAAGAAACCGCAAAAGTCAAATCTGCTCTTCTTTCTCCCTGCATCGAATAGTTAATAATCGTTCCGTTTGATAAAGCACCATTTGGTACAAAAACAGTTTGATTATTGGCTGTAAGCATTTTGGTAACAAAAATTTGAATTTCTAATACCGTTGCAATCACACCTTGCGATTCGATAGTATCGCCAACTTTAAAAGGTTTGAAAACAATAATCAACATTCCTCCTGCAAAGTTAGAAAGTGAACCTTGTAAAGACAAACCAACTGCAAGTCCCATTGCTCCTAAAATGGCAACAAACGAAGAAGTCTCGATTCCAAGTTTTGAAATAAAAGTAACAAACAATAAAATTCGAAGTGCCCATATTAAAATATCCGAAAGGAATTTTGTTAATGTGGGATCTAAATTTCTTTGAATCATTACTTTGGTAATGATTTTATTGATTAATCTGATGGCATAAATACCAACAAATAAAATTAGAAATGCCGAAATTAATTTAGGCGAATAATCAACTAGTACGTCAATAAATTTTGTGGCGTAATTGCTAAGTTGTTCTGGACTCATCATGTTTTTATAGAATAAAAAAACCTTCTCAAAAGAGAAGGTATATTAGTGGTGCAAATATAAAGATATTTCTTTTATAAGAAAAATAAGAATCTATTCCTTGTCTGCAGTTTCATCAACAATTTCATCCGTTGCATCTTCCGTTTTTTCAGCAGCATCTACTACAGTTTCTGTAGCAACCGCTTTAGTTTCGTGAGTAAGATCTGCGGCTTTTTCTTTTACCGTGTCAATTACATCACCTATTGAATCAGATGCTTTTTCTACATATTCGCTCACGATATCTTTTGCCTGATGTGCATATTCTGCAGCACTGTCAAGTATTGGTTCCGAAGCTTCTTTAGCTTTTGCGAAAGTTTCTTCTGCAAAAGTCTCTGCTTTTTCTACATAAGGTGCAGCAGCTTCTTTAGCTTGTTCGATAGTAGTTTCTGCCTGATTAGCCAAATCTGTAGCGGTTTCTTTGGCTGAGCCAAATAAATTCTTGAAAAATGATGTTACTCCCATGGTTTGAAATTTGATTTGTTAAGAATACAATATTAAATCATTTTTACAAGAATTGGAGTGTAATTGTTAAAATAATTTACTGATTGTAAATAAGATATATAAAAAAAAGCGTCTACCATTGGCAGACGCTTTCTGTTTATTTAAAACGTAATATTATGCATTCAAAGCTTCTACTTTGATCGCTTCATCGTTTAACATGCTTTTTAGCATATTTTCGATTCCACTTTTTAGAGTAAAAGTAGATGACGGACAACCACTGCAAGCACCTTGCAAAATTACTTTTACAGTTTTGTCGTTTTCATTATAAGAATCAAAAGCGATATTTCCACCGTCAGCAGCAACTGCAGGTTTTACATATTCTTCTAAGATATTGATGATTTGTTGAGAAGTAACATCCAATTTGTCAAATGCTTCATCTTTAGTGATGTCATTTTTAGTCGTAACTTCAATTAAACTTTCATCTAAAACAGTTCCTCCATTTTCGATAAATTGTTTGATGAATGATCTAACTTCTAATGTAATTTCATCCCAATTATTAATGTCATATTTTGTTACAGAAATATAATTTTCATCAATAAAAACTTCTTTTACATAAGGAAATTTGAATAATTCTTTTGCTAAAGGAGAAGAAGCAGTCTGATCGATGTTTTTGTATTCTACAGCATTTCTGGTCAACATTCTGCTAACTACAAATTTTAAAGCAGCAGGATTTGGAGTTGTTTCTCCGTAAACTGTTATAGGTTGTTTTTTCGTTGTAGTTTCATCAACTTTTATGATAACACCACCTTTGTCAACAAATGCTACAATTTGTTCAGCAACAGCGTCTTTAACGTCATCCCATTCTACAATACTGTATCTTTCGATAGCGATAAAGTTTCCTGAAATATAAACTGTTTTTACAAACGGAAGATAGAATAATTGTTGTGCTAATGGAGATGCTTGTGCTTCATCTATATTTTTGAACTCAAAACTTTGATTTTGGGTAATGAAATCTTCAAACTCGAACTTTAAGATCGTTGGATTTTGAGTTTCTTTTATGGTGATTTTTGTCATGATTTGTAAATTTTTACAAATTTAGTAAACTTATTTTCTACTAATACCTATATTTGATTTTTTAATAAAATAATTAAGACTCTTTTCAAATAAATCGTATTAAATTATGAGAGTCAAAAATATAAGTAAACAAAATTGCCTTTATGGAATTTAGAATCAAGGTTTTATTCATTTTTATTATTACATCGTTTTATTCTTATTCACAAGAGGGGATTCCGGTTTATTCTGATTATTTATCCGATAATTATTACTTAATTCATCCGTCGATGGCGGGAGCAGCGAATTGTACAAAAATAAGGCTGACAGCCAGAAAGCAATGGTTTGGTCAGGAAGACGCTCCGTCACTTCAAACTTTAAGTATGAACGGAAGAATTGGAGAAAGATCCGGTGCAGGTATTATCCTGTTTAATGATAAAAATGGTTACCATTCTCAAAAAGGTGTAAAGCTTACTTATGCACATCATATTATGTTCTCAAGAGACGAAGTAGATTTAAATCAACTTTCGTTTGGTATAAATGCAGGTTTGATTCAAAATCAATTAGACGAAACTAAATTCGGAACAACTTTTGATCCAATTGTTTCGGGGCAAATTCAAAAAGATTCTTACTTCAATGTAGATGTTGGAGCTTCTTATAACTATTTAGATTTTTATGCTCATGCAACTGTTCAGGGTTTGTTAGAAACCAGAAGAGATATATACACGGATTATGAAAGTGATAACTTGAGAAAGTTCTTGCTTAGTGCAGGTTATGTTTTTGGTAAAAGAGAAAATATTACCTGGGAGCCTTCTATTTTGTTTCAGTTATTTGACAAAACAAAACAGAAATCTATCGACTTAAACATGAAAGCGTATAAAAACATGGATTTCGGAAGTTTATGGGCTGCATTATCTTACAGAAGAAGTTTTGATGGCGCTCAATATAGAAGCGGAAGTGGAGTTTCATCTCAAAAATTACAATATTTTACGCCTATAATTGGGGTAAATTTCAAAAACTTTATGTTTGCTTATACATATTCTCAAGTTGTAGGCGATGTAAAATTTGATACTGGTGGTTATCACCAGATTACTTTAGGAATTAATTTGTTTTGTAAAAGAGAACGTTACGACTGTAATTGTCCTGCTATTAATTAAATCAATGTTATGTTAATCAAATCTGTAAACGGAAAAACACCTCAAATTCCTGAGGATTGTTATGTTGCCGAAAATGCTACAATTATTGGCGATGTTACTTTTGGAGATTCTTGTAGTGTTTGGTTTAATGCGGTAATTCGCGGCGATGTTCACTTTATCAAAATCGGAAACAAAGTAAATATTCAGGATGGAGCGATTATACATTGCACGTATCAAAAACACCCAACTATTATTGGTAATAATGTTTCGATAGGACATAATGCAATTGTACACGGTTGTACGGTTCACGATAATGTTTTAATAGGAATGGGCGCAATCGTAATGGATAATTGTGTCATAGAAAGTAATTCTATTATTGCAGCCGGAGCAGTTATAACTCAAAATACTGTTGTAACTTCTGGAAGTATCTACGCTGGTGTTCCGGCAAAGAAAGTAAAAGATATTGATCAATCTGATTTTGCAGGCGAAATTGAGCGTATTTCGAACAATTATGTAATGTATTCCGGATGGCTTAAAGACGAAAAATAAACTATAAATAATTCAATAAAAAAATCCAAATTCCAATTGTTCAACAACAATTGGAATTTGGATTTTTTTATATCGGAATTTAAACCTTATAAATTGATTCTTTCGAAGAATGCATTCTTGTAACTTTCACTAATTGGAATTCGTTTATCACTAATCAAAACTTTATTTTTCTGAATTGATTTTACGTGTTTTATATTGATGATATAAGATCTGTGAATTCGTGAAAATCCTTTGCTGGAAAGTAAGTTTTCTAACTTTATTAAACTAATTAAGGTTAGGGTGAATTTATTGTCTGTCGTGTAAATTTTTACATAATCTTTAAGACCTTCAATAAATAGAATATCCGAAAAATTCATTTTTACGTTTTCATATTCAGCTCTTACAAACATAAAATCCTGTTCTAATTCCGGAGCTGTTGTGTTTTCAGAAATTGCCTGAGTAGAAGCAGTCGGATTTAAGATTTGCTGCGCTCTGACAACTGATTTTAAAAAACGATGAAACGGAATTGGTTTTACCAAATAATCAACCGCACCAAGATTAAATCCTTCTACAGCATAATCAGAATAAGCAGTTGTAAATATAATTAAGGGCTTTTTTTCGATTGTATTTAAAAAATCTATACCAGAGAAATGCGGCATCTGAATGTCTAAAAAAATCAAATCGACGTTGTTTTGATTGATAAAAGAAACAGCATCAATAGCATTATTAAAAGTGCTGACCAATTCGAGAGAATCTATTTTTCGAACAAAATCTTCTAATAATTCAACCGCTAAAGGTTCATCGTCTATAATTACACATTTCATCTGTTGGAGATTAGATTTTAAAAAGTCTTGTTTTGGTGCTCAAAAGTAGTTTTAAACCAATGAATTAAGTTTTAAAATTTTCATAAAAAACAAAATTCATTTTCAAACTATGCCTTTACTGTAATGGTTTTACTTAGTGTATAACCGTCTGTCAAATTTCCTGTTAATGTTGCTAGTTCATCAGCTAGACTATCAGAGAAAACATTATCTTTTGTATTCGAAGTATCGGCTTGACCGTGAGAAGCATAATTAGTGCTTGAATAAACTTCGCTTGAAACAGTTTCCGGAAAAGCTATTTGTGTTACCAATAATGATGTGCCGCTCGCAGATAATACTTCAACATGCACATGCGGTGCTCTGCCTTGATACCAACCTGGAAAAATAGAAAGAAACGAAACTTCTCCTTTTGAATTTGTGGTTTGTCTACCTCTTAAAAAATGAACAGAAGTATAATCTGTTTGTTGCATCGAAGTGCCTCCATATTCAGAATAATTTCCGTCTTTATCGCAATGCCAAACATCTACAAAAACACTTTCTAGTGGAGCGCAGTTATTATTTTTATTTTCGATAATAAGATTAATAAGTAAAGCTACGCCAATTCGATCAGATTTTATATTTTCTAATACTAGTTGGCTAGGTGTTTTAATAGGGAATGGGCCTTTAGTTTCGGCAGGAGAAACAGTGCAGCTTCCATCGGACGAGTTTGTATTAGTGTCGTCATTATCACTTTTAGAACAAGATTCTAATAATTTTGAGGCTGTTGCCAAAGATGCAATTCCTAATATACTATTTCTAATGAATTTTTTTCTGTCCATGATAAGTTGTGTTTAATTGATTGTGTTTTGAATTTCGTCCAGTTTTAAATTCAAATGCACGCGATAAAAATTATCGTCTTGCGTGATCGTAAGTTCGTGCGCATCTGGATAAAGTAAATCTAATCTGTTTTGAATATTCACTAATCCGATTCCTGAATTTTCAGGATCTTTCAGATAGTTTTCAATGGTGTTTTCGATCCAGAAATCAAGACTATTGTTTAGAATAAAAATCTTAATCTTTACGTGAGCTGCTCCTTTATAATCAGTTCCGTATTTAAAGGCATTTTCAACAAATGAAATCAATAAAAGTGGCTCAATAAATTTGTTTTTTGTGTCACCATGAACATTGATTACAATGTCTTCGATGTTGTTGAGTCTCAGTTTTTGTAATTCGATGTAATTCTGAATGTAATTGATTTCTTTTTCTAAAGCCACCGTTTTATTATCTGTTTCATAAAGCATATAACGCATTAATTCAGATAATGTCACGATGGCATCAGGGACCAAATCAGATTTTTTGTGCGCCAAAGAATAAATACTATTTAAGGAATTGAATAAGAAATGCGGATTGGTTTGTTTCCGTAAATAAATCAATTCAGTATTTGTTCTGTGCGTTTCGGCAATAAGTTTGTTTTGTTGGTTGTTATAAAATTCTGTCAGCGTTCTAATCGCTGCGCTTATCGTAATAATTAAAATATAGAAAAGTGAAGGGCCAATTTTAAAAAAAAGTGGTTGTCTTGTTGCCATTATTCCTCTTATTCGTCTTCCTTTATACATCAATTTCAACTCATCCGGCGGAATCATTCTTGGTCTGATATGTTTAAATTCAGGAATAAAATAATTGATTCTGATAATCATGAAGACGGCAATCAGAATAAAAACAAAAGCAAAATAGGACCAGTATTTTTTCTGCAAAAGCAAAGCTGGAACCAAATAAAAATAGTTCAGATAAAACAATACAATTCCGGTAAACCATTGGACATAAAAGTCATTATTGATACGGAACGGACTTTCATAAAACTGAATTAAAGAAGTCAGAATAAAGAAAACCCATATCATGCAATGGAATAAAATTGTATTGGAACTCGTATTTTTAATGGTATCTATTTTCATCTATAATTTTATTTTTAATAAAATTAAATCATTTTTCGTTACCGTTGGCGATATATGCTCATTGAGTTTGTCAACTACTAAATGTGCTACTTTTAAGGCATCATCTTCTGTCGAAAAACTTTTAGAATCACTTATTACCGGTATTATAGATTGCTTGATTATGATTTTACTTTTATAAGCAATTGAATATCCCCAACCAGATTCTGTTTTGAAGGATTCTGTTTTAAAAGTTTCGTTTTTTGAGCAGGCAACAAATTGCAAAACAAGCAAAAGAAACAGTAAATTCTTCTGGATTTTGATCCAGAAGAATTTTATTTGAGTATTAATTATCATCGTCATTTTGAGCGTCCAAAGGTTTAAATTCCCAAGCATCATCAAAATAAGTTGAACCTGTTCTTCCTAACATATAAAAACCACGATTGTTGATCGCAAATCCTACAGCATCGGCTCTTGTTGCGCCTTCCATAGGAGTTCTTTCTGTCCAAAGATCTGTTGATGGAGTGTATTCCCAAACCGTTTTGATGCTTTCTCCACCTACAATATATCCCAATCCATTCATAGAAAAACTAGAAGCATTCGCACGAACAATTGCATAATCGTCATTGTAAGTTGGGTCATCATCTGTGTCTTTATCAACATCACGTTTTCTTGTCCAAACATCAGTTGATGGATCAAATTCCCAAAAATCTTCTTGGTAAACTCCATTATTTATTCCGGTTACTAAATATGCTTTAGTGTCAATTACAAAAACAGTAGCGTTACGTCTTTTGTTTCCGCTAAATCCGTTTACAAGAGTCCAGGTGTTTGCCTGATCGTCGTATTGATAAAAATCTTTTAGATAATTTCCGTCGTAACCAGTTCCAAAATAAGCTTTTCCACCCACTTGAAAACCAACAGCTCCATAACGTCCGGTTCCTCCAAAATCAGTTTTTTGAGTCCAGCTATTACTTGTTGGATCATATTGATAGAAATCTTTCAATTTGTTGGTTCCGTCGTAACCCAAACCAACATATCCTTTTCCGTTAAGGGTAAAACTTGAAGCAGAACTTCTTCCTACTCCGGCAAAATCGGCTTTTTGTTCCCAATAATCTCCATTAGAGTTGTATGCCCATAAATCTTTTAAATATACATCTCCAGTATAACCAGCTGCTACATAAGCATAATCTCCTATGACAAAACTAGTCGCACTAGATCTTGCAGGTCCATCAAAAGCTGATTTTTTAACCCAGTTTCCTACCAAATCATCATCATCATCATCATGGCTACAGCCTATAAAAAAGAGACTCGAAAACAGCGCCGCGAATAATATTCCTTTTTTTAAATTATTCATAAGTGTATTAAATTTATTTATTGTTTGTATTTGATCCCAACGCCCAGAATATATCCATTGCCGGTATTGAAATCATAGATTTTTTGATTATCAGTATCGAGCAGGTTATATTTTTTATTAAAGTCATATCCGGCTTTAAAATTTAGAAACCAGTTCTTAGTAACATTTCTTTCATACTCAAAAGCCGATGTCATTTGTGATAAACTCGCTTTGGTTGCATTTTCATACTCACTGTTTTGAGCGTCTAAATGATAAAAACTTCCGTTAAAACTATTCGTTAAACTGAATTTGTTTCGAATGTTATTTGAATACGAAATATTCGAATCCGGAAAACCAATCAACACATTACTATGTTTGTTCATTTGATAGTTTATCGATAAAGTCGGAATGAATTTAGCATAACCAAAAATGGCTGTTCTCGCCAATCCAAGTTTAATATTCGTCTTAGAACTTAATTGCTGACTAATATCAAAACTTCCAAAAAGCCAAAAATCAGAAGCATCTAAGTTTCGCTGAAAATTTACTGAAGGTGTAATAGCCAATTCAAATTTTGTTGTATTTGAAACTTCATGTTTGATTTCAAACGTATTTTGAATTTTGTTGAATTGATCCAGATCTTCAACATTATTAAAGCTGCCTAATTCATAATTTACTTTCAAACTCGAATATTCTAATGTATTTGTTATTTGGTTTTTGGCATTTATTTTTTTGCTGAACAAAACTCCAATACTACTTTCGTTAAAATCAATTTTATCCGTTGGTTCCGTTTTCAAATTCATATTTACTGAAAAATTTTCCTGTGCTTTCATACTGAAAAATGAAATTGAAAAAATAGAACAAATTAAAAACCTTGTTTTCATTACATATTTATTGGTTCAAAAGTAGGTGGCTAATGGTTTTAAAAAAAAGAAGATATATGTATGGCACTTTTTGATAGACTAAATCCCCCTTTTTAAGGCTGAATGAAGTATTTGATGGTAATAATATGTTATAGATGTTTTTTTGCCATTTATAGGCTAAAAACGCGTGACGGTATATGTTATAGTGTTGCCCAGAAGAGTGCATTTTATATTTGTTCAAAAAATAGATTATGTACAAGTTTATATTGATGTTCTTTTTTGCGCTATCGCTAATCTCATGCGGCACAGATACAGATGCGGGCGAGTTTGTTGTTGGATCTGATTATTTGGCTTTAAATAATAAAGTTATTCTCGTAGATACTCTTACGGTAGAAATGTCTACGATAAATTTGGATTCGCTTATAACATCTGGTCAAAATCGAATTTTGATAGGAAATTATGATGATCCTCTTTTTGGGAAGGTAAAGTCTGATAGTTATTTTCAATTATCGACAACTACATATGCTTTAAATAATAGTGGTTCAGATACCGAAGCCGTTAAATATGTTTTTGATTCTATTTCGATGATTCTAAAATATGATAACTATTATTTTGGAGATACTACAAAAGTGCAAACATTCGATATTCATCGTTTGATTCAGAAAGTGAAACCTAATACAGAGGATAATAATTTCTATAATAATTCGAAATTGAATTACAGTCCGGAAAGTTTAGGGACAATTTCATTTAAGCCGCGTCCAATTGAAAAAGATTCGATCAATATTAAAATGAGCAGTGCATTTGGTGAAGAACTTTTTCAGAAACTAAAGAAAAGAGAAGTTACCGATTTTGACACTTTTACGGAGTATTTAAAAGGGCTTGTTCTTGTGCCTTCTTCTTCTAATTCTTCGAGTGTTATAGGTTTTAGTGCAACGACAAGTAAAGTCCGGTTGTATTATTCAAAATATCAAGCCGATACTGAAGAAACGCCTTATATTGTAGATTTCTCTATAATTGACAAAACAAAGCAATTCAATGCTATTTCGTCTGATAAAACAGGAACTCTCCTTCAGAATTTATCCGTTCCATCAAGTAAGCTGTCAAGTTCCTTAACGGAGCAGCAAGGTTTTATTCAATCCGGAACTGGAGTTTCTTGTAGAATTGATTTTCCAAATATCAAGCAGTTTAAACATATCTCAGAAAGTGGGGCAATTGTCGCTGCAGAATTGATTTTAAAACCAGTCAACAACACTTATTCAAGTAAATATCCTTTAGCCGATTCTCTAAGTGTTTATGTGGCCGATAACCTGAATAGAATTAGCGGTACTTTATTGAATTCTGAAAGTAAATCTGTATATGGAATTTTAAATAAAAAAACCGATGAGTTTAATGAAAACATTGCTTATACAATTCCTATTGGAGGTTTTCTGCAAAAAGAAATGCTGAAACAGTCTGATTCCAGATCTTCCTTAATACTTACTTTACCCGCACTTTCTAAAGCAGTCAATAGAGTTGTTTTAGGAGATCAAAAACATTTGAACAATAAAATTCAATTGAAAATTTATTACATCTCTTACTAAATGAAAAATAAAATAGTTTATTTAAGTTGCTTCATTTTAATGTCGTTAACTTCATTTTCTCAAAGTATTTCAAGTTCTCCGTATTCCTTATATGGAGTTGGAAGTTTATACGATTCAGATTTTGGATCGCTTCCTTCAATTGGATCCTCTGGTATGGCATTACCTTCAGATACTTTTATTAATAACCTAAACCCGGCTTCACTGGGTTATTTGCCTCAAAATCATTTTATGTTTGATATAGGTGGCAAGGCTATTGCAACAACTTATCAGAGTGGTTCAAGAAGTGAAAAACGAAATAATTTTCAATTCTCACATATTGCTTTTGCATTTCCTGTGACTAAAAATTCTGCATTTAGTGCTGCGTTGCGCCCTTATTCAAGCGCTGCATTTAAAATTTCTAATTTAAAATTACCAATTTCAGACAGTCAGGAATTCTATTATTTAACTGCCGCTGGTTCTGGCGGATTAAATAATTTTGATTTTTCGTATGGATATCGATTCGGGAAAAAATTGTCACTTGGGGTTTCTGCAGCCGTTTTGTTTGGAAATACTACCGATGACAGAAGTTTTTTAATCTCGAATTCAATTACAACGTTAAGTAAAAAAACAAATTATAATGGTTTACGAGCCACATTTGGAGCTCAGTATAAAATTGATTCAACACTTACAATTGCGACAACCTTTAAGTTGCCAACTCAAATTAATGCTTCTAAAGTTCAATCCGTTCAAACAATTACAAACGATGTTGCGACAAGTATAGAATCGAATGTAGTATCAGATTTAGATGATTATTATATGCCTCTTGAAATGGGAATAGGGATTAGTAAACGCTTTAAGAATAATCTAAACATGACGCTTGATTATGAAAAGAGTTTATGGAACGATACAAATCAGCCTGAATTATATGGAGATTTTGTAAACCAGGACAGATTTGCAATGGGTTTTAGTTATAGCCGTAGAAAAAATGTCAGGAAATATTGGGATAGCGTACAATATTCGACCGGTTTGAATTTTGATACCGGTTATCTTGAAATCGACGGAAAAAGAGTCAATAATGCCGCAATCTCTTTTGGGATTTCGCTGCCAATCGAAAACACTTTTTCCGCAGTTAATATTTCTTACTCTTATGGACAAAAAGGAAGAATCGCAGATAATCTAATCAAAGAAAATTACCATAAGTTATCCCTGAATTTATCTTTGGACGGAATTTGGTTCGTCAAGCGAAAGATAGAGTAGAGGCTTAAAAATCTTTTTCGATTACAGGATATTTGTATTCTAAAATTGATTTTAAAACATCAGGATTTGAATTGACATAAAATATTGGTTCGTCGTTATTTTGAGTATCTGTAAAACCTACTTTTTCACGTAAGACATTTTGCGTTTGTCTTGCAACTGCCTCTCCGGAATCTATAATTTGTATATGTTCCGGAAGGATTTTTTTTATTTGCGGAATCAAATATGGGTAATGACTACAACCTAATACCAGATAGTCGATATTGGCGTCAATCATAGGCTGCAAATAGGATTCTAACAATTGAGTCATTTCCGGAGAATTTAGATTTCCGTCTTCGATAAGTTGTACAAGTCCGTGACCAACTTGCTCAATTATTGTAGTGTGCTGAAACATCTCAGCAGTTTTATTGAACAACTCACTATTCAATGTTCCTTTTGTAGCTAGAATACCAATTACTTGAGTTTTTGAATTATTGGCTGCCGGTTTTATTGCAGGCTCAATTCCTATAAACGGAACATCATATTCCGCACGAAGTTCTCTAATAGCATTTGTTGTGGCAGTATTACAGGCAACAACAATGATTTTGCAATTTTGTTCTAGTAGAAAATCAACATTTTTTTTGCTTAATGCAACAATTTCTTCTTTGGTTCTTTGACCATAAGGAGCATTTTTGCTATCTGCTAAATAGATTGTTTTTTCGTTTGGAAGTAGATCGTGGATGGCGTTCCAGATGGAAGTTCCTCCAATACCGGAATCAAAAACGCCTATAGGATTGTTGTTCGTCATATTACAAAGTTACATATTTCTAAGATTTTCTACAATTAGGAATTTAAATAATTGAGTTATTTAAATGTAAAAAAAATACTATATTTACATTCAACCTTAAAACAATTATAACTATGAAATTTGTCAAAAATTGCGAGAAATTAACAAAAGAAGAGCTTAAAAGTATTAATGGTGGAAATTTTCCATATTGTCCAGTTGGTAAAATTTGTTATCGTGGAGACGATGCTAATGGTCTTCCTATCTGGGATTGTGTGCCACAAACCACTTTATGTCCAACACTTTAAAAAATTATAAAACAAAAAAAATGGCTCAAACTTAAAAAGTTGAGCCATTCTTTTATAATGTGATTTGTTTCTTAGAATCCTAAGTCTTTCTTAACATCAGCAGTAATGTTTGGACCATCAGCTAATAATAAAGTAGAACCGTCAAGAACATATTGGAAACCTTTAGCTTTTCCAACTTTTTGGATAGAAGCTCTTACTTTTTCCATTAATGGTTTTACGATATCAGTTTCTTTTTGTTGTAGTTCTTTTTGTGCATTGTCTCTATAGTCAACAATTCTTTTTTGCATGTCTTGAACTTCTTTAGAACGATCTCCGTTTACAGCATCAGTTACTGTAGCAGCTTCAGCCTCGTACTTTTTGATTTTTACTTGATATTCGTCAACCATTTTTTTGTATTCTGCATCATATGTACCGCTTAATTTTTGTAATTGGTTTTGAGCATCTAGCATTGCAGGCATTTTCGACATAATCTCGCTAACATCAACATGAGCTACCTTAGCTTGTGCGTTAATTGTGTTACTTGCTCCTAGAACTAAAATGGCAGCAATTAGTAAAGTTTTGATTTGTTTCATCATTTTTAAAAATATTAATTAATTATTGGTCGTATTTGTTTTCTGTGTTTCGGCTTCTTTTGCTTTTTTAGCCGCTTCTCTTTCCTCTAAGATTTTCTTTCTCTTTTCCTCTAATTCTTTTTTACGCTGTTCATAAAGCTTTTGTCTTTCTGCTGCTTTATCAACCGCTGGTGTTGTCGGAGCGGCTTCAGTTCCGGTTGCTGTTCCTGCAGCTGCTGGTGTTACAGTTTTTCCTGTAGCATCTGTTTTAGCAGCGTCAGTTGTTTTAGCTGTTTCAGAAACCGTGCCATTCTTTTTAGCTTCTCTTTCAGCTTGTATGGCTTTTCTTCTATCGTCGTATTCTTTTTTCTTAGCTTCCTGTTCTAATCTTCTATCTTCGATTAGTTTATCTCTGGCCGCTTTCTTTTCGTCTAATACTTTTTGTCTGTCTTGCAATGCAGGACTTTCATCTATAGCATTTTCTTTGCTTTCTTTTGCTTCCTGATCTTTCAATTGTTTTTTAGTCAATTGTTCGCGTTTGTCAGTTCTGTTTAAAATACGCAAAACCTGATCGCTAATATCGAATCTTTTGTTGCTAAAAAGCATTGTCAAATCTGATGATTTATCAAATACAAAATCATAGTTTTTAGCTTCAGCTATATCCTGAACGGCAGTAAAAACCTGATCTTGTATTGGCTTTGCCAACGCCATTTTTTGGTGCATTAAATTTCCATCAGCACCAAATTGCTTTTGTTGATAATCCAACATTTCGTCTTCAAGAAATTTGATTTCAGTTTCTCGTTCATCAATCAGTTCTTTAGTAAGTAAAGCTTTTTCGGCTTTAAGACTTTCTTTAATTGTGTTGATGTTTAATTTCTTAGCTTCAATTTCTTGCTTCCATTTTTGAGCTTTTAGCTCTAATTGGGCTTTCGCTTCTTTATAATCAGAAACGTTTTCCAAAATATATTCCATGTCAATGTAACCAATCCTTGTTGTTTTTCCTTGTGCCTGACTTGTATTAGCTACAATCAAGGCTAAAAACATAAATAAAAACTGTTTTCTCATAACATTACTTTATTTGGAAATTTTTAACCAATTTTAATTTATCTAGAACTGTTGTCCTATGATAAAGTGTGTCTCCCAACCATTTGGTTTATTACTTGGCATTCCTGGTGCAGCATCAAATCCGTATCCGAAATCAATACCTAACAATCCAAATGCTGGCATAAATACACGTAAACCAGCACCTGCTGAACGGTATAAATCAAATGGGTTGTAATCTTTAAACGTTGGATATGATGATCCAGCTTCTAAAAACGTTAATGCATATATAGATGCTGACGATTTTAATGTAATTGGATAACGTAATTCTAAAGAGAATTTGTTATAAATCGTTGCTCCAATTTGATCTCCGTTAGCATTTACAGGAGTCAAAGAGCTGTTTTTATACCCTCTTAATCCTATTGTTTCTCTACCATCCATTGAGTATTGAGCCATTCCGTCTCCTCCTAAATAGAAACGTTCAAATGGTACAACTCCTCTTGCCTGATCATAAGCTCCTAAGAAGCCAAACTCAGTTAATGTTCTTAAAACTAATTTACCATACACTTTAGTATACCAATCAGCTTTAAATTTAATTTTATAATATTCTAACCAATTATATCTTTTCTGATCCACTTTACCCTGATCAGTATCTGCACTTGCATAATCAGATCCAACACTTACAGTACCAATAGTTTCTGCTTTAATATAATCACCATTGTTTAATGGTTTTCCATCTGCTCCAGTAGTTGATGCTGCTGTCCATCTTGATTTGTATTCTTTTTCATTTGCTAAATCTCCATAGTTTATACCATTAAATAATGAGTATGGAGGCGTAATTTTTGCAGAAACACTAAATTCAGAACCGTATGTCGGGAAGATCGGGTTAACCCCTTTATTACTTCTCGAAAGACCAATTGTGTATGCTAAGTTTCTTGATGCTCCATTACCAAAGGTAAACAAACCTGTGTTATAATTATTCAAATCATAATGTTGGTAACTTACAGATTGAGACAATACAAAATAATCATCCGGCACTGTTAGTCTTTTCGCTAAACCAACTTGAATGGTAAAAATATTAAAACTTTTGCTTTTGTCAACACTTCTGGTGACATAATTATTAAGAAATTGTTTACTATATGAAATGGATGAACTAAACTGTACTGGTTTTTTTCCTCCAAACCATGGTTCAGAAAATGATAAACTGTATGTTTGGAAATAAGTACTTCCTTGTAAACGAAGTGCTACTTTTTGTCCATCTCCCATTGGTAAAGGCTTGTAAGCTTCTTTATCAAAAAGTTTTCTGGCAGAGAAGTTATTAAAAGATAGTCCTAATGTACCAATGAAACCTCCACCACCGTAACCTCCTTGAAGCTCAACCTGGCTAGATCCTTTTTCTACAACATTGTATTCAATATCTACAGTTCCGGCTCCGGCATCTACGTTTTTGAATTTTGGCTCGATTGCTTCAGGATCAAAGAATCCTAATTGTCCAATCTCACGAATAGTTCTAACTAATTGTTCTTTACTATATTTTTCTCCCGGCTTAGTTCTTAACTCACGATAAATTACGTGGTCATTTGTTTTGTCGTTTCCAACAACCGAAATTTTATTGAAATAAGCAATAGGACCTTCAGTAACTCTAATTTCAAAATCAATTGTATCGTTTACTGTTTTTACCTCTACAGCATTGATGTTAGAAAACAAGTAACCGTTGTTTTGGTATAAGTTTGTTATATCTTCTGCGTCTGGTTTTGATTTATCAGCAATTCTTTTTTCAAGCAAAACACCATTATAGGTTTCACCTTTTTTAATTCCTAAATAACGATTTAATAATTGATCAGAGTAAACGGTATTTCCTAAAAACTTAATATTTCCGAAGTAATATTTGTTTCCTTCTTCTACATTAATTTTAATGGCAAGCATTTTCTTCTTCTTATCATAAGAGACAGAATCATAGATGATACGTGCATCACGAAATCCTTTTTCTTTATAGGCAGAAACGACTTTTTCTAAGTCGGTTTTATATTTTTCAGGAATAAATTTTGAAGCTTTTAAAACGCGAAGTACGTTTTTTTGCTTTGTATCTTTCATGGCGCCTCTTAACTGTGAGTCTGTAAGTTGCTTATTGCCAATGAAATCAATACTGCTTATTTTTACTTTGTCACCTTTGTCAACCCGAACGAGCATGTTAACCTGATGTCCGTTTATAGTATCGGGAGTAGTGGTAATCGTAACTTTGGTGTTATAAAAACCGTCTTTTTTGTATTTATTTTCGATATAATTTTTAGTGGTAGTAATTAAATTCTCGTTAACAATTTTACTTTTGGTTAAGTTGTTATCTTTAATTAATCCTTCGACTTTACTTTTCTTAATACCAACAAATTTTACTTCATTTAGTTTAGGAAGTTCGACAATATTTAAATCTAAATAAATACTATCGTTTTCTACCTTATTAATATAGAAGGCAATTTCGTCGAAAAGACCAAGTTTGCCTAATTTTTTAATAGCGCCACTGATTTCTTCACCAGGTACGGTTATTTCCTGCCCTTTTTGAAGGCCTGAAAAGGTAACTACGGTTTGTTCATTGAAACTTATTTTACCAACAACAGAAACTTTAGCAAGAATATATTTTTTTCCTTGATCAAAAGGAACTCTATCTTGTGCTTTTATTTGTGAAAAACTACCCAAAAGAAGTAGGGTAAGGGCTATTTGTACTCTTTTTTGTAACACTAAAAAATTATTTAATTTGTTCACTGGTTTTTCCAAATCTACGTTCTCTTTTTTGATAACTAATAATAGCCTCATATAAATCTTGATCTTTAAAGTCTGGCCACAAGACATTAGTAAAATATAATTCTGCATAGGCTATTTGCCATAGCAAAAAATTACTTATTCTATGTTCTCCACTTGTTCGTATTAATAAATCTACGTCAGGTAAATTTTGCGTGTAAAGATGCTCATTTATAATTGAATCGTCAATAGTGTCTATTGAAATTATATTATTTTTAACTTTATCGCTGATGATTCTAACGGCATTTACCAATTCTTCTCTTGATCCGTAACTTAAAGCTAGTGTTAGCGTGAGACGCGTATTGTTTTTGGTTTTATCAATTACATCAAGAAGTTCTTTTTGAGCAGATTTTGGTAACTTCTCAAGATTACCAATTGCATTAAGTCTGATGTTGTTTTCCTGTAAAGTAACTAACTCTTTTTTTAGGGAATTGATCAGTATTTTCATTAAAGCTTCAACCTCCAGTTTTGGACGATTCCAGTTTTCTGTAGAAAAAGCATATAAGGTAAGATACTCAATACCTAATTTGGCACAAGTTGTAATTGTTTTTTTGACAGATTTAGTCCCGTTTTCGTGGCCAAAAGCTCTTAAAAAGCCTTGTTGTTTAGCCCAACGACCATTTCCGTCCATAATAATGGCCAAATGTTTGGGTAAGTTGGTTTGATCTATAGAGTCTAGTAAATTCATTTTATTAATATGCGCAATAGCAAGGTTTTTGTCCAAAGGTATAGGTTAAAGTAATACCTGAAAAGACATACCAGTCATTATTATTTAAATTTCCGAATTTCTTGAAATTCGGGTTATTTGTATCAGGATTACTTCCGTCAATATCGTCTGTAAAAGTGTAGCGAACTCCAACTTCAGCGCCTAAAACCCAATGTGGATCAATATTCGATTTTATACCTAATATTATAGGTATAGCAAATGAACCGGATCTTTTCGATTGAGTTATTATACTTGGGTTAGTTGCTTGTCGATACAACTCATCATACCTAAAGTAACTTAATCCTGAAAATAGATAAGGAGTAACTTTTGGATGATAGTCGTGCAAATTAAAATCAAAAAAATTAAATTCTAAACCGGCAGATAATTCTTGTATAGTATTTTCAAAACTATAACCTCTTTTGTTTCGTCCTGTTTCTTTAGAATCGTAATCATTTCCAATAACTTTTGACTGTGTATAAGAAAAACGATAAGAATGGCGAGGACTCTTGTTCCATTTGTATAAAACACCAAAAGCCGGTTTCTCCGGAGCTATATAGGTTGTATTTCCTACGTCTCCAACAAAGTTACTTCCACCAAGAAAAACACCAATCTCATTGATTTGAGCATTTAGTGTGATAAAGGGGAAAAAACATAACAATAAATTAAAAATTTTCTTCATTTAATTCAAAATTGCGTGCAAATATAATAATTATCGATACGAATCAACGTTGCTTTAGTTAAATGTGCTTTTTTTTAAATTTACGATATGAATTTCAGACATTTAATGAAGATTCGATACATGCAGAACGAGAAAAAGTAGTATTATCGTATAGTGAGATGTCAGAAAAGGACTTAGTTTCTTTTGTCCTCTCCCCAAAGTAGCTTATTTCTAAGTGTTTTCAGGAAAGTTTCGCCAGGAATCTCTACCATTTTTATTTTAAAGTTTGTTTTTGTAATCGTCAAAATTGATTCATTTTTTACAGAAGCTATTCTGGAATCCAATGAAACTAAATATTGATCTTCTCGCCCGGACACACGAAGTTTAACTACCGTATCATCAGGAATAACAAGAGGTCTTGCTGTTAAGTTATGAGGAGCAATTGGTGTTATTACTAAGCTTTTGACATCTGGAGTTAATAATGGACCACCACAACTCAAAGAATATCCGGTAGAACCCGTAGGAGTTGAGATAATTAAACCGTCTGCCCAATAAGAATTTAAATATTCATCGTTTAAATACGTTTCAATAGTCACCATCGATGTAGTATCTTTTCGGCTCACGGTAACTTCGTTCATTGCAAAATTTAAATCTTCAATAGCTTCGTTTTTTGGATCGCAAGTCAGGCTTAGTAAAGTTCTTTCGGAAGTAGTGTAATTTTTATCGATCACAAATTGCAAAAAGCTATCAATGTTTTCTTTTTGAACAGTAGCCAGAAAACCTAGTCTTCCGGCATTGATTCCTAAAATAGGCACGCCAGAATCACGAACCAAAGTTGCAGCTCTCAAAATGGTTCCGTCGCCACCAATACTAATAAGCATTTCAAAACTATTATCTAAAGACGTGCTAGCCGAAAAAGTCTCGTATTGATTGTCAACGAGCTGTTTTTCATGAAGCATTTTCAGGAAATTTTCTTCAATTACCATTTCAACGTTATTGGAATTGAAGAATAAAAAAATGTCCTTAATAATAGGTTCCGTACTGTTTTGATAATACTGTCCGTATATGGCTACTTTCATTTTTGTTAATTAGATAATTTGGCAATGTGTCAATTAGATAATTTGGCAATATGTCAATTAGATGAATTCAGAAATTATCTAATTTTCTAATTGACACATTATCTAATTTTTATATATTAAGATACTTGTCTAAGTAGTCTGAACGTTCTTTTAAGCTATTAATATAAGCGTCTTCCTGATGTTCTGAGATAATTTCGTAATTGTAGCGTCTAAAAGTCTGAATGATTTCGTTCATTGGCCCAACGCCAATTTTTATCGTGATTTGAATATTTTCTAAATCAGCTTCAGATATAAAACAGCCTAAGATTTTACCATTATTACTCTCAACAATTTGAGTAACCTGACCCATAGAATAATCTAAAAGACCTTTTTGGACAATAATTATTCCGCCTTGTTCTTTTAAAAATGGAGTTTCCTGAAAGAATTTCATGATATCTTCCATTTCATAATAGCCAATATAGCTGTTATTTTCGTCAAGAACCGGGATTACATTAGTGTGATTTTTGGCAAAAACTTCCAAAACATCCAGCCAAAGCATCGATTTTCTGGCAAAAAAACGTTCCAGAGTATATTTATAATCGATGGCTTTTTTATCCGTGTCAAAAGTTTCAACATCGTCAGAAGCGATACTTCCAATGAAAATTCCGTTCTCCAAAACCGGAAAATGCGAAAAATTCAAATCCGCAAAAAAGTCCTGAACAGATGCTATCGTTTCCTGACTATCAATCGCTCTGAAATCATTGGTGATATAATTCGTAATTTCTGTCATAAATCAATTGAAGATATTTGATGCAAAATAATCAAAAAATAGCAAAAACTGCTACGTTTTACTTTGTATTTTTGTCGTAACAAATATAGTGTTACTAGAATTAATTATCTATTTATATGACAAAGTTAAGTGTAAATATCAATAAAATTGCAACCTTAAGAAATGCACGTGGCGGAAATGTCCCTGATTTACTAAAAGTAGCTACAGATATTCAGAATTTCGGAGCACAGGGAATTACCATTCATCCTCGTCCGGACGAGCGTCACATTCGTTATCAGGATGCGCGTGATTTAAAAGCGATCGTACATACCGAATATAATATTGAAGGAAATCCGCAGCATAATTTTATCGATTTAGTATTAGAATGCAAACCAACGCAAGTAACTTTAGTTCCTGATGCAGTTGGAGCAATAACATCTTCTGCCGGTTGGGATACCATAAAAAATGAAGCTTATTTAATCGAAGTTGTTCAGGAATTTAAACGTAACGGAATCAGAACTTCGATTTTCGTAGATCCCGTTTTAGAAATTATCGAAGGCGCCAAAAAAACAGGAACTGATAGAATCGAATTATATACCGAAGCTTTTGCGCATCAATATAGTTTGGGGAATAAAAACGGAATCGATCCTTATGTCGAAGCCGCAAAACTGGCAAATGAATTAGGTTTAGGAATCAACGCCGGACATGATTTAAGTTTAGACAATGTTCAGTTTTTCAACCAAAATATACCGGGATTATTAGAAGTTTCTATCGGACACGCTTTAATTTCAGAAGCACTTTATCTGGGATTAGATAATGTTGTAAATATGTATTTGAATAAATTGAAATAATATAAAAACGATTAGGGCATGACCCGCAGAAAAAGCGGGTCGGGCTATTCGTTACAATCTTCTATTTTTAAAGAAAAAATAGAAGGATTTTCACTACTATCCCTCATGCGGCATTCTGGTCGCGATAATCTTTTCTGGGTACAAGTTTAAACCCCAAAATAAAATATTTGCATCACCTGAGAATTGGTTTATAATTGATTACTTTCGCACTTTTCTTATTAAAATCAAGTGCCGAAATCAATAATTATCCTTTTTTTGTTCTGTTTTTCCAATGTATTTGCGCAAACTAAAGCCACTATAATTGGAAACATAAAATCTCCCGAAAACGAAAACCTTGTTGGTGCAAGTATTTCTTTCCATACAAACAATCAGAATTACTATGCAATATCAGATTCTGTTGGATATTTTTCGCAAAATATTCCTTTAGGAAAAGTCGAAATAGCGATTAACCAATTAGGATATTTAAAAAAATCAATTCATTTTGATTTTGTAAAAGACACTTTAATTTCGATAGTTTTAGAAAAAGATATTTCAATCTTGAAAGAAGTTATTATTGCTAATGACAAAAAAAGCGGAATCACGACTTTGTCCGGCGGTAAATTATCTTTCAATCTAAAAGAATTATCATCAGTTCCAACTGTTTCAGGAACCACAGATATTATAAAACTTTTGCAATTAACGCCAGGAGTTCAGAATTCCGGAGACGCAAACGGATATTTATATGTAAGAGGCGGAGATCCGGGACACAACGCCATTTTGTACAACGGAACTCCCGTATATGGAATGTCACATTTATTGGGTATTTTTCCTTTTTATAATACAGACCATATTAAGGAAGTAGAATTTGATAAATCAAGTTCAAATGCAAAATATGGCGGACGTTTAAGTTCAACTACACTTTTGATTCCCAACAAAAAAGTACCAACAGAATTTGGAATACAAGGAAATGTCGGGATTCTCGCATCACAAATAAGTGTGGCGGTTCCGGTGGCTAAAAATTCAGGATTTTATATCTCTGGACGAAAAACCTATATTGATGAAGTAGTCGGGCCATTTTTGAAATCCGGATCAAAAGAAAAGAATGTTCAGGAAATGAAATACGGATTTTCAGACGGAAATATTACCTTTCTTTCTCAGATTTCAAAAAAGAATTTATTTTCTATTGATGCCTTTATTAGCGGAGACGAACTAAAAGTTAAAGATGGAAATCTAGCTTTAAGAACCAATTTAAAATGGAGTAATTTTATAGTTTCTCCAACTTTGGTCACCACATTTTCGCCTAAAGTAAGCATGTCAAATTCGGTTTATTTCAGTCAATATTCTAATGATTTAGACATGGAACAAGCTACAATTCAGTTTCGGGTTTCTTCTTATGTAAAAGATTTTGGGTTCATAAATTCAGTTCGTTATTTCGTTAAGAATATTCCTTTCGAATCAGGTTTGCAATATGTATATCACGATTTACAGCCTCAGAAAGTAAATGTTGAAAATCTGACAACCAATAATAATATATCTCAAAATGGTATAATTAATGCCAATGAAGCAGCTGTTTTTACAACGGCAAAACCAAAGATATTTGAGAATCTTATTGCAGAATTAGGACTTAGAATCAACTATTATACTTCAGGAAAAGATTCATATTTGCATTTTCAACCTCGTGTCGTGTTGAATTATTATCCAAACGACAAATATTCGTTTTATGCTTCTTATAATAGACAATATCAATATTTAAGTATGGTTACAACTTCGAGTGTGGGAATTCCGACAGATTTCTGGATCGCAAGTTCAGATGGAATAAAACCACAATCGTCAAACGAATTTTCGATTGGTTCAAATCAAAATATTTCAAGAAACTATAGCTCTTCGTTTGGAGGATTTTATCGCTCAATGAAAGATTTATTGGAATATCCTTATGGAATAACTCAGTTTAACGAAACCACAACGCTTAAGAATGATTTGTTAGTTGGAAAAGGAAAAGCATACGGATTTGAAATGATGTTGAAAAAAAGCAACGGAAAATTTACAGGTTGGTTGAGTTATACTTTAAGTTGGTCTGATCGAAATTTTGATGAACTGAATAACGGCAATACTTATTTTGCGAAATACGATCGTCGTCATAATCTTTCTTTAGTTGGAATGTACGATTTGAATCCAAAATGGAATTTTGGACTAACGCAGATCTTTAGTTCCGGAAACCGATTTACTTTACCAACTTCATGGTATTTTATAAATAATAATCCGGTCAAAGAATATTCAGAATATAATAATGCTCAAATGCCAAATTATATCAGAACGGATGTTTCTGTGAATTACTTTTTACTGAAAACTAATAAAAAAGAAAGTGCTTTGAATTTTTCGATTTATAACGCCTTAAACATACAAAACCCCATTTATGTGGTTTTAAATGTTCAGGTAAATGAAGATAAAAGCAATGTAATTGTAAAACAGGAAAAAAAGGTTTTGTATCGAAGATTGCCTTCAATAAGTTGGAGATTTAAATTTTAAAAGATGAAAAAATATATAGTGTTTCTTTTGATTTTGGTAGTAATAAGTTGTTCAAAAGATGATTTTAGCGATCATAGCATGGAGTCTAAAGTCGTAGTTGAAGGCTGGATCGAAGAAGGTGATTATGCTCAGGTTTTGTTATCGAGTAGTATTCCGATTACCGACGCTATTGATTCTACAAATGTTTTGAATCACGTCATCAGATCTGCAAAAATCACAATTTCTGACGGTAAGATATCAGAAGTTTTAAAAGTTAAAAATGACAAAAACAGAGTGCCGCCATTTGTGTATTTTGGATCAACATTAAAAGGTGAAGCCGGAAAAGAGTATACGCTTAAAATTGAATATTTAAATCGTGTAATCGAAGCGGTAACAAAAATTCCAAAAAGTGTAGAGCTCAAAAGTGCTGAGTATATTAAAAAGGTTGCTACAGATACTACAGGATATGTTTTTGTAAAATTTGATGATCCTGTAAACGAAAAAAACTATTATCAGATTGCAACAAAAATCGATGGTGAAGAACCTATTTTTGTTCCTTCGTTTTATGGTAATTTAGACGATAAAAACTTTACTAAAGCTGAGGTTTCAGTACAAATAAATCGAGGCGTTATACTTTTTCCAAAAACAAAATTCACACCTTATTTTGCAGATGGAGATTTGATTCATGTAAAGCTAAGAACGCAAAATAAAGACGCTTTAGATTTCTGGAACAGTTGGCAAAACGAAATTGTAAATAGTAAAAACCCAATATTTCCAGCAAACGCAAGTTTGAAATCTAATATAAAAGGCGGAATCGGAATTTGGGCAGGATATGGTCAAAGTACTTTATTGGTAAAAACACCTCCAAAAAAATAAAGCCGATTTGAATGATTTCAAATCGGCTCTAATTATAATTTTAAAAAGCTATTATTTGTTGAATGCTTTTATGAAATCATTGAATTTAGTGTTTAAGTTCTCAAAACCTTCTGAGAAGTAAACGCCCATTGCAACTTCAGTATTATCGCTGAATTTTAAATAGTATACTTCTATAAGATAAGGTTGAGAAAACATTTCTCCAGTACCATCATTTGACCAGTAACCACCATCAGCATTCCAAACAGGTAAGAGGAAAGTATGATCATCACCGTCTTTTTCTGAGTGTTGTATAACATCTGCAATTTTAGTTCCGTCTTTTTTAGAAACTAAGATTAACTTCATGTTTTTGTTGAAGCTAGCTACACTACCTTCTGAGTATTTTTTCTCATATGCATTCAAAGCAGTATAGTATGCTTTGTAGTCGCTGTTTGCTTGATTCCAAGCTGGACGAACAGGACGAGTGTTAGCTTTTTCAAAAGCAGCATCATCAGCGGCAGCAGTAGCTAAATCCATATCAGCAACAATTACAAAATTGTCCATTAATGTGATTAATCCATTTGCTTTTCCTCTGTATTGGATAAGTTCGTCATTATCAATTAAATTGTCAATGTTTGCAGTACTTCCAGTATTAAAATCAACTAAATTTTTTCCGTTATAAGTAAAGCTAGCTTTTGCAGTATTTTCAGCACCTTTTTTACCGCTCATTTCCCAAGTATAACCATCATTTAAAGTTATTTTGTAAGCAAACTCGTCAGGAGATTGGTTTTTACTAGAATATTTAGCAGTTTGTGTAAACGTTGCAGATGAGTTACCATCAATTGTTAAAGTTGCATCTGATGACGAAGGAAGAAAGATTGAGTCAAAGATTTCCTGCATTCCATTATTATTGGTAATGTAACCATCATAAAATTTAACTTTCACATCAGAAGAAACTCCTTTTGCAGAAAGTATTGCATTGTTTGCAGTTTGAGATGATTTAGCAGGGAAAACAAATTTCAATTCTGTAGTAGAAGCTGTTTTAACCCAAACTTTTTCAGTATTATTCCAAGTATAGATACCGTAAACTCCAGAAACGTTTATGATGTCTTCAACTTTATTGTTATTTTTTCCGCCAAAAATGTCAACCTGACTCAAATCTAATAATCTGTTAAGGTTTTCGATAGCTTCAATAGCGCTTGAACTTTTTGATTTGTCTAATTGAGTTAGCATATCATTAGCTTCAGCTTCTAATTTTAATTTTTGGTCAGCAGGACTTAATTTTGAGTAAGGTTGCTTAACAATGTTTGCAATTTGTTCTGCTAGAGTTTCATCTTTAGTATCAGAGCTATCATCGCTAGAACATGAAATTGTTAGTTGAGAAACAACTAATGATAATAAAAGAAATTTTTTAATCATGGATGTGGTATTTAATTAGTGTATTAAATCAAGTTTTTGATTTGATTTTTAAGCACGCAAGGTACCTTACGAAATTTTAATATGCATACGGGAAACCGTAAAAGGGTGAACTTTTTTTTAATATAATAAGATTAAAAAACAACCTTATAGAAGTTGTTCGATTAGAGATTGATAGATAAGTTTTTTACCTTTGTGATCAGTTTTTTAAAACCCAAATACAAATGTTATACTCAAAAATAGAAGGCGAAGGAAAACCATTTATCATCATGCACGGATTTCTGGGTATGTCTGATAATTGGAAAACACTTGCCGGACAATATGTTGAAGCAGGATTTCAGGTTCATATTTTAGATTTACGGAATCACGGCCGCAGTTTTCATTCAGACGAATGGAGTTATGAGGCAATGGTTCAAGACGTTTTCGAATATTGCCAAGCTAATCAATTGAACAAAATAGATATTTTAGGACATTCAATGGGCGGAAAAGTAGCAATGCTTTTTGCAACGACACATCCTGAAATTGTAGACAAATTGATTGTGGCAGATATTGGTCCGAGATTTTATAAACAACATCATCAGGATATTTTGGCAGGTTTAAACGCAGTAGATTTTTCAGTAAAGCCAAGTCGAAATGATGTTGAAGCAATCGTTGCAGAATATGTATCTGATTTTGGGACACGTCAGTTTTTGTTGAAAAACCTATATTGGAAAGAACCGGGACAATTGGCTTTTAGATTTAATCTTGAAGTTTTCAATAATAATCTCGATGCTATCGGAAAAGCTTTGCCTGAAGGTTTAGTTTTCGAAAAAGAAACCTTATTTATTAGAGGAGGCGCATCAGGATATATTGCAGATGCAGATTTTGATGACATACGTCAGCATTTTCCAAAAGCTAAATTCGAAACTATTCCAAATGCAGGACATTGGCTTCATGCCGAAAATCCTAAAATGTTTTTTGAATTAACGACTGAGTTTTTAAAAGAGTAACCTATTAGTAAAGGTTATTGATTTTGTCAGAATATAAAATTGCAAAAGATGAAAACTTTAGTTGTTCTGGGTTCTCCAAATTCAGATGATGGCAGTCTGGGATATACCGCTTTAGACAGATTGAATTATTGTTTGGAAATTTTTGATCCAACGAATAATTATATTATTTGTACCGGTGGTTTTGGAGAACATTTTAATACAACTAAGAATGCACATGCAACTTATGCAATGAAATATCTGATGGATAAAGGAGTAGAAAACAAAAGTTTTTTAGAACCTGCTTTGTCTGCTAATACAGTTGAAGATGCCGTTATGACAAAGAAAATAATGTTGCATCATAATCTGGATTCACTTGTTGTAATTACTTCGGATTATCATGTAGAAAGAGTAAAGCTGATTTTTGATGAAATCTTAGCCTCTTTTACAATAGAATATAAAGGAGTTGAGCATAATATATCCAACGTTGAAAAAGAAAAACTGTTGGCGCATGAAAAAAAAGCGATCGATGGAATCCTAAATAAAGGATTGTATTATTAAAATTTTGTATTTTTACTTTATACGAAAAAATTAAACTGAAACTTTATGAAATTATTACTTAGACTCCTTGTTACTGCGGGCTTGGTTTTGTTAATTGCTAAATTTTTACCTGGCGTATTTGTTGCTAGTTTTGCTACCTCTTTAATTGTTGCAGTTGTTCTGGGATTGCTTAATCTTTTTATAAAACCTATATTAGTTATCCTGACATTACCCGTAACGGTTATTACTTTAGGTCTGTTTTTATTGGTAATTAATGCGATCATTATTTTATTATGTACCAATATTGTTGATGGTTTTAAAATCGATTCATTCTTGACTGCATTATTGTTTAGTGTTATATTGTCTATTCTTCAGTCTATTACTTATACAATATTAGGAGACGATAAATAAAATAAATATTGAAAGCGTGTTTAAAACGTCTTCAAATACAATAGATTAAAAACTTGGTTGGGTTGCAAAAATTTTATAATTTTGCAACCCAATTTTATTATGTAAATTAAAGAAGAAGATGGATATTAAAAGAGTAGCAACAGATGCTGTGAACGAAACGATTGTATTAAACGTTGTTCACATGGATTATAAAGGTCAGGTAGCAAAAAGAATAAACGAAAAAATGCCATTGGCTACCGTAAAAGGTTTTAGAAAAGGACAAGTTCCTAAAGACCTTGTTGAAAAACAATACGGAAAAGCAATTAAGCAAGAAGAAGTAAAAAAAGTAGTTGATTTGGCTTTAGAGCGTTTTGTTCAATCTGAAAGATTAAATCTTTTAGGAACTCCTCTTGCTAAAGAAAACGAAAACTTTGATTGGGATGCTGAAGAACTAACTTTCGAATACGAAATTGGTTTAGTTCCTAACTTCGAAATTGATTTAGAAGCAAAAAATAATATCGTAAAATATATCGTTACTGCCGATGATAAATTAATCGACGGACAAGTAGAACGTATCCAAAAACAATTCGGAAAAGCAATTCCTCAAGATAAAGTTGAAGCTGATTCAGATTTAACTGGAACTTTCACAAACGAAGAAAAAGGAATCAACAATACAACTACAATTTCAGTTTCTACATTCAACAAAAAAGCAGGTGATAAATTCATCGGTAAAAAAGTTGGTGACGTAGTTACTGTAAGCACAAAAGGTTTATTCGAGGATGATCACCAATTAATGGATTACCTAAAAGTTGGTCACGATGATGTTCACGGTTTAGATATCGAAGTAAACTTTACTATCGAAGCAATCAACGGAGCAGAATTGGCTGAATTAAACCAAGAGCTTTTTGATAAACTTTTTGGTGAAGGAAAAGTAGCTTCTTTAGAAGATTTGAAATCTAGAATTAAAGAAGATGCTGAAGCTCAATTCGCGCAACAAGCAGATCAAAAATTATTGTTAGACGTTCAGGATTTCTTGATCGAAAACACAAAATTTGATTTACCGTCTGCATTCCTTAAAAAATGGTTACAAACTGTTGGAGAGAAAAAACTTTCTGCAGAAGAAGCTGAAGTTGAATACGCAAGATCTGAAAAAGGATTACGTTTTCAATTAATCGAAGGAAAAGCTATGGCTCAAAGCAATATCCAAATTACATTCGAAGATTTGAAAGCATTTACAACAAACGCAATCAAACAACAAATGGCTCAATTTGGTCAAACAAATCCAACTGACGAAGAAGTTCAGGGAATTGTAGCTAGAGTTTTATCTAACCAAGACGAAGTAAAAAGACTTTCTGAGCAAGTAGTTGCAGAGAAATTGTTAGAAGTGTTCAAAGAAAAAGCAAATCCAACAACTAAAGAAGTAACTTACGAAGAATTTATTGCTGCTTCTTACGGAGAATAATTTCTAAAAAAATAAGTATATTTGAGCGTCAGGAAAAACTTCCTGGCGCTCTTTTGTTTTAAATTAATTTTGATTACTTTTCAGAAGCTAATCCAGCTATCCGTTACAAGTTTTTTCATGACTGCCTTTTTTTGTAAGGTAAAAAAAGAGCTTCCGCTGGTCGCTTTTTTTTACCAACAAAAAATAGTTGCCATTTCAAAAAGCTTTTCACTGCTATCTGGGCTATTTAAGAAGAAAGTTCGAAAACTTGAGACCTGAAACAAAATTAAACCTGAAGCAAATTTTCAAAATAAGACAAATTGACATCCTTTAGAAATAGGTACAACCTTTGATGGAGAATATATACAGTAAATAAAGTAAAACTTAGAACAGACACATATGAACTACGGTAAAGAATTTAAAAAATTTGCTACAAAGCACCAAGGAGTAAACGCTATGTACTATGACAAAATCATAGCAGCAATGAATCCAACAAATATGACTCCATATATTATAGAAGAACGTCAGTTGAATATTTCTCAGTTAGATGTTTTTTCAAGATTAATGATGGACAGAATCATCTTTTTAGGAACAGGTATCGACGATCAAATCGCTAATATCGTTCAGGCTCAGTTATTATTTTTAGAAAGTGCTGACGCATCAAAAGATATTCAAATTTATCTAAATTCTCCTGGAGGAAGTGTTTACGCAGGATTAGGAATTTATGACACAATGCAATACATTAAACCAGACGTAGCGACAATTTGTACAGGAATGGCAGCTTCAATGGGAGCAGTTTTATTATGTGCAGGAGCAGCAGGAAAACGTTCGGCTTTACCACATTCAAGAGTAATGATTCACCAACCATCAGGAGGAGCGCAAGGAGTTGCAACTGATATGGAAATCAATTTACGTGAAATGTTGAAATTGAAAGATGAATTATACAACATCATCTCTCAACATTCAGGACAAACTTTTGACAAAGTACACAAAGACAGTGAGCGCGATTATTGGATGATCGCTGATGAAGCTAAAGAGTACGGAATGATTGATGAAGTATTGAGAAGAGGATAATTTTTGAGTTTCTAAGTTGCTAAGACACTAAGGTTCTTAGTATTCTATTTAATTTGAGATTCAAAAAAATAAAAAAAATATTAAGCTGAAAGATGCTAAGTTTTTAAGTTTTAAAGTAAAAAGCTTAGAAACTTAGTATCTTTGCAGCTTAGTAACTTAAATAAAGAATGGCAAAAGTAGTATTAGAATGTTCGTTTTGTGGAAGAAAAAAGCCAGAAACTAATTTATTAATTGCAGGTATTAATGCACATATCTGTGATAAGTGTATTGAACAAGCACACGGAATTGTATTAGAAGAATTAAAATCAAGCGGAAGCTCGAAACTTGTTGGAGATTTAATTTTAAAGAAACCAAAAGAAATCAGAGCTTTCTTAGATCAATACGTAATTGGTCAGGATCAGACTAAAAAAGTAATGTCAGTTGCGGTTTATAATCACTACAAACGTTTAATGCAACAGCAATTAGACGACGAAGTAGAGATTGAAAAAAGTAACATCATCATGGTTGGTCAAACCGGAACAGGAAAAACATTAGTTGCAAAAACTATTGCAAAAATGCTAGACGTTCCTTTGGCTATCGTTGATGCAACTGTACTTACAGAAGCAGGTTATGTTGGTGAAGATGTCGAAAGTATTTTGACACGTTTACTACAAGCCGCTGATTACGACGTTACAAAAGCAGAAAGAGGAATCGTATTTATTGATGAAATTGATAAAATTGCTCGTAAGAGCGATAATCCATCAATAACACGTGACGTTTCTGGTGAAGGAGTTCAACAAGCTTTATTGAAACTATTAGAAGGAACAGTTGTAAACGTGCCACCGAAAGGAGGACGTAAACATCCGGACCAAAAATTTGTTGAGGTAAATACTCAAAACATCTTGTTTATTGCAGGTGGAGCTTTTGATGGAGTAGAACGTATTATTTCTAAACGTTTAAACCGTCAGGCAGTTGGATATTCTACTTCTAAAAATGTAGACAATATCGACAAAGACAATTTACTTCAATATATTATTCCAAAAGATATTAAAGATTTTGGATTGATTCCGGAGATAATTGGTCGTTTACCAGTTTTAACACATATGGATCCTCTTGATAGAGAAACATTGCGTGCGATTTTGACACAACCTAAAAATGCGTTAATCAAACAATATCAAAAATTATTCTTAATGGATGATGTTGAATTTACGATTACAAACGAAGCATTAGATTTTATTGTTGACAAAGCATTAGAATACAAATTAGGAGCTCGTGGATTACGTTCGTTATGCGAAGCTATCTTAACAGATGCGATGTACGAATTGCCAAGTTCAGACGATAAAGTTTTGACAATCGACAAAGATTACGCAAAACATACTTTGAATAAAAACTTATTGAAGCGAATGGAAATTGCTTCGTAAATCTTGATATTACTTTGTCAAAGTTCAAAACTTTGACAAAGTTTCTTTTAATAACCTGTTCATTTATTTGAGCAGGTTTTTTTTATACTTTTATATTATTATTTCTCTTATCTAATTATGAAAAAAATATTCCTTGTTTTAAGTTTAATGTTGCTTTTATCTTGTAATAAGAATAAAGATATTTCTGAAAATAATTTATCTAGTGCTATAAATACAAACGAAACAACTTCGGAAATAAAACCTCGCAATGAGATTAAAGAAATTAATTACAGCAACTATTATAAAGAAGCAAAGCAATATTGCCAAAAAAATAATCTAAATCAAGATCAGTTTTTTCTAATTGATTTAGGCGTTCATTCCGGTTTAAAAAGGTTTTTTGTTTATGATTTTAAAAACGACAAAATTTCAAAATCTTATATGGTAAGTCATGGTTGTGGTGATAATAAATGGGGTTCAACTTCAACAAAAAATAATGCTTCAATAAGTAATGAATTGGATTCGCATTGTTCGTCTATTGGTAAATTTGTTGTTTTGGATCGCGGTGTAAGTCAATGGGGAATTAAAGTGAATTATATATTACAAGGAAAAGACAACACAAACTCAAATGCAAGAAATCGTGCCATTGTTTTACATTCCTGGGAAGCCATTTCGAGTAATGAAACTTATCCTGAAGGAACTCCTGAAGGTTGGGGTTGTCCCGCAGTTTCAAATGAAAGTATGACAGAAATTGACGCTCTTTTAAAACAAAATAAAAAGGTCTTGATGTGGATTATAAAATCATCGTAGTTTCTTTTTAAAGTGTTTGATAAATTATGAAAATGAAATTTCTAATTTAGTCCTGATCGAAACGATATCCTTTTGTTATGGGTTTCACGACAAAAGATATAGTGTAAAGCAGGACTTAAGGTCTTTTGAAAACCAGATTTCTGCTCCTGAAAAAATTACTGAACCCTAAATTTCTCCCGATATTCAATAGGTTTCATTCCAACCATTTTATAGAATACTTTTCTAAAAGCTTTTGGATCGTTGTAACCTGTTTTTTCGATAATTTCAGAAATTGTAAGCTGTGTTTGTTCCAGATATTTCTTAGAACTTTCGACTCTTATATTTTGTAAATATTCAATTGGCGGAATCCCTGTAACTTGTTTGAATCTTCTTGTCATGTTGCGCGCACTCGTTGGAATATCTTTTGTAATTTCTTCAAGCTTTTCGATCGTATGATATTGACTTTCTATTTTTTGCTGCAGCATCGCAACGAGTGTATCATTATGTAAATGATTAGGTCTAAAAGTGCTAAAATAACTCTGTTTATATCTGTTTAAGTCAATCGAGAAGATTTTTGCAATTTGTACCGCAATTTCATTTCCGCAATATTTCTGAACTAACAGAATCAATAAATGAAATGTTGAGGTAGAACCACCGCTAGTATATAGACTTCCGTCGGCGGTTAAAGTTTCTTCGGGTTTTAGTTTCACCATGGGAAAAGCTTTAGTAAAAGCACTGCAAGCATCAACATGAGTTGTCGCCAGTTTTTCGTTAAGTAAACCCGAAGCGGCAAACAGAAAAGCACCAGTACAAAAACTCGCTAATTCGGCGCCTGATGTATGTTGTTTTTTTAACCACGGAATAAAATTCTTATTCTTAACAATCATTTCACTCATATTATCGGTCGTAAAAGCCGGAATCAAAATCAGATCCAAAGATTCATTCGATTCTTCAATAGCATTCACATCATATCCAAATAAGCGTTTGTCGTTAATCTGTTCAACGGATTGGAAAACCATAATTCCAAACGGTTTTTCATCTTCTTTAGCCAGTTTATTAGCCGTTTCAAAAACTTCTAAAATCGCTGCTATGCTTAATAATTTATAATCATGAGGAATGATTAGACCTACTTTCTTAGTCATCGTGTTGTTATTTTAGAAAAGATTCTTTCCACAAAAATAGATAAATTGTCTTAAATGACCCTAAAGTTGACTTTTAAAGTATCTTAAGCTTAATGTTAATAATCTAATTTTGTCTTAATAATTTGTAATTTTATATAAAAATGGAAACAAAAATTTTCTTAAATCTTCCTGTAAAAGATTTAAATCGGTCAATATCATTTTTTACCCACTTAGGTTTTTCATTCAATCCACAATTTACAAATGACAAAGGAACTTGTTTGATCATAGGTAAAAATATCAATGCAATGTTGTTAGTTGAAGAGTTCTACAAAACATTTACACACAAGGAAATTTGCAATTCAGAAACGACTAATGAGGTAATTATTTCAGTACAAACTGAAAGCCGCGAAAAAGTAAATGAAATCATTGAGAATGCTTTAAAAAATGGAGCGACTGAATATGCCGAAGCCCAAGATTATGGCTGGATGTATTATCGCTCTTTTTTTGATTTAGATGGACATCACTGGGAATTCTCAGTTATAAATGAGGATCAAATTCCGGATAAAATGTAACTATGGAAAATCATAAAATGATAAAAGTTCAAAATTTAATTAATGCTCCAATCGAGAAAGTTTGGGAATTATGGACATTGCCAGAACATATTAAGAATTGGAATATTCCTTTTGCAAATTGGCATACACCTTTTGCAGAAAATGATTTGAAAGTTAATGGTAAATTTAAATTCACAATGGCTTCAAAAGATGGAAAAGAAGGTTTTGATTTTGAAGGAATTTATACTAAAGTCGAAAAATTTTCATTGATAGAATATCAGCTTTTGGATAACAGAATAGCAAATGTTCGTTTTGAAAATTTAGGTTCAGAAACAAAACTCACCGAAACATTTGAACCTGAAGCTACTATTTCTGAAGAAATGCAAGAACAATTTTGCCAGTCAGTTGTTCTGAAATTTAAAGAATACGTTGAAAATTTCGAATAATAAATCAATTAAATAAGAAGTAAACAATAAACAAAAAAATATAATGATAACAGTAAAAAACACAATTAACGCTTCAATCGACAAAGTTTGGCATTTATGGACATTACCGGAACATATTACAAAATGGAGTTTTGCTTCACCGGACTGGCACACGCCTTATGCCGAAAATGATTTACGAGAAGGCGGAACGTTCAAATCTACAATGGCAGCAAAAGATGGCAGCATGAGTTTTGATTTTGGAGGTGAATATACATTGGTAGAAAAACACAAAGCAATTGAATATGTTTTAGGAGACGGAAGAAAAGTAGAGATTAGTTTCAATGAAACCCCAGACGGAATAGAAATAATTGAAAATTTTGATCCTGAAACTCAAAATCCGGAAGAAATGCAACGCGGAGGATGGCAGGCAATTTTAGATAATTTTAAAAGTTACGTAGAAGCTAATTAGTTTTTTTGAGGTTCAAAGAGGCAAAGTTATAAAGGGACAGAGGAAAAAAACTTTGCGACTCTGCGACTTTGCGCGAGCATAAACTTCGCAAGCATCAATTAAATTATCTTACATCACTTATATGGTTTAAAAAACATTAAAACGTAAAACAATGACAAAACAAATTTGGCTGAATTTGCCTGTAAAAGAGGTGGCAAAATCTAAAGCCTTTTTCTCGAAAATAGGATTCTCTTTTAATGAAGAACACGATACGCCAAGTTCGACTTGCATGATCGTTGGTGAAGGAAAATTTGTAGTAATGCTTTTTGAAGAATCATTATTTGCCAGTTTTTCTCAAAATAAACTTACGGATACAAAATTAAGTTCAGAAGTTCTGATTTCAATTGATGCCGAAAGCGCAGTAGAAGTTGACGAATTGGCAAAGAAAGTTGCAGAAGCTGGCGGAACCGTTTTTGCTCCTCCGGCTGAAAGTCAGGGTTGGATGTACGGTTTTGGTTTTGCAGATTTAGACGGTCATCGTTGGAATATACTTTTTATGGATTTTAGTAAATTATCATAATATGGAAACGTTAGAATTTAAAATCAGAATCAAAGCACCGGCAGAAAAAGTCTGGTCAGTTTTGTGGGACGACGAAACCTATAAAAAGTGGACAGGAGTTTTTTGTGAAGGTTCTTATACTATAACCGATTGGAATCAAGGTGATAAAGTACATTTTATGTCTCCTAACGGCGAAGGAATGTATAGTGTTATCGAAACGAAAATTCCAAACGAATATATGGCATTTAAACATTTAGGTGAAATAAAAGACTTTAAAGAAGTACCAATTGACGAAGAAACAAAAAAGTGGAGCGGTGCAATGGAAACGTATCGATTAACTCTGGACGACGAATTTATAGATTTAGTCGCCCAAATTGATACGGTCGAAAAATATATCGATTATTATAAAGAAGTTTTTCCAAAAGGATTAGAAGTTGTAAAAGAGCTTTCAGAGAATTAGAAGATAGAAAATAGAGTAAAGAGGCAAGAGAATAGAGGAAAGAAAATAGATTAACTATAACAAACAAAAAACAAAATATCATGGCAACATCAGTAAACCCTTATTTAATTTTTAACGGAAATTGCGAAGAAGCATTTCTATTTTACAAATCAGTTTTTGGAGGAGAATTTCCGTATATCGGAAAATTTAAAGACATGCCTGCAGACGAAAACGGAAGTTGTCCTGAAGTATCGGATAAAGATGCTAACAGAATTATGCACGTTTCACTGCCAATAGGTAACACCATTTTAATGGGAAGCGATAGTAACGAACAATCAGGCGATGTAGTTTTTGGCGGAAACTTTTCAGTATCTATCAATGTCGAAAGTGAAGCAGAAGCAGACAGAATTTTCAACGGACTTTCGGCAGGAGGAACTATTTATATGCCACTTGGAAAAACCTTTTGGGGCGCTTATTTCGGAATGTTCAAAGATAAATTTGGCGTAAGCTGGATGGTAAACTTTGACGAAAATCAACCAAGCTAAGAGATTTTATTTCCGGTTCAATATTTAAATTCTGCCGAAGATCAGAAGATTTTAAAGATTACTCATTTTAACCCTTAAAATTTTTGACAAATTCTAATAAAAACTAGAAAAGTTAGGTTATTTTAATACTTCGGCATAATTGTTAAATTAATTCAAAAAGCACATTCATATGTGCTTTTTCTTTACAAAAAAAACAAACAATATCCTTTTTTATAAACAATAGATTACCGATTTTTGTCGCTTCTTAAAATCAACAAAGATAAAATGGCAGAAGAGAAAGAAATTATTCTATTAAAAGTTTCAGGACATGATAAACCAGGAGTAACGGCTGGTTTGACAGCTGTATTGGCTGCTTATGATGCTAATATTTTAGATATTGGTCAGGCCGATATTCATGACACACTATCTTTGGGTATTTTATTCGAAGTCGAAGCAGGTTCAAGTTCAGGACCAGTTTTAAAAGACTTGCTGTTTAAAGCTTATGAATTAGAAGTAAAAGTAAAATTTATTCCAATCTCAATTGAAGATTACGAAAATTGGGTAAAAACTCAATCTAAGCAACGTTATATTATTAATATTTTAGGAGAGAAACTTGCCGCTTCGCAATTAGCCGCAGTCGCAAAGTTACTATCCGATCAAAATTTAAATATTGTTTCTATAATAAGATTAACAGGCAGAACATCTGTAGTCGAAAAAGAAGAATATCCACGTTCTTGCATTCAATTGTCACTAACTGGAGATATTGTTGATAAAATTGCCATGACAGCAAGTTTCATGGAGATTTCCAGAACTTTAAATGTCGATATTTCATTTCAGGAAGACAATATTTACAGAAGAAACAGACGTTTAGTTTGCTTCGATATGGATTCAACTTTAATTCAAACTGAGGTAATTGATGAGTTGGCAGAACTAAATGGAGTAGGAGAACAGGTTCGTGCTATTACAGAATCTGCGATGAATGGCGAAATAGATTTTAACGAAAGTTTCAAACAGCGTATGGCATTGTTAGAAGGTTTAAGCGAAGATGTTTTGCAAAATGTTGCCGTAAATTTACCAATAACAAAAGGAGCACATCGTTTGATGAAAGCCTTAAAATATTACGGATATAAAACTGCAATTTTATCTGGAGGATTCACCTATTTTGGAGATTATCTGCAAAAAGAATTGGGTATCGATTATGTTCATGCCAATCAATTAGAAATTATAGACGGTAAATTAACTGGTAAATATTTGGGTGAAATTGTAGACGGTCAAAAGAAAGCCGAATACTTAAAAGCAATTGCCGAAAAAGAAGGAATTCACATCAATCAAACTATTGCAGTTGGAGATGGAGCAAATGATTTACCAATGCTAAATCTAGCCGGATTAGGAATCGCTTTTCACGCAAAACCAAAAGTAAAAGAAAACGCTTCAACCTCAATTTCAAGTTTAGGTCTCGACGGAGTTTTATACTTATTAGGATATCACGATAGATATATTGATATGATGTAGTAAAGGGCTTCGACTTCGCTCAGCCTGACAAAAATAAGTGTCATCCTAAGCGAAGTCGAAGGCTTATGATTTAAAAAGGGTTTTGAAAGCTCTTGCTGAAATAAATAAAAACCTTAGTTTTTCAAAAAAAGCTAAGGTTTTTTTATGGGCATGACCCGCCGAAAAAAGCAGGTCGGGCTATCCGTTTCAATCTTTTGTGTCCGCCGCGGCGGACACAAAAGGATTTCCACTTCTATCCCTCATGCGCGTTAGTGAAATTACAGTTTCTTAATTTTCTCTGGATTTCAATTCTTTTTTAATTTCTGATAAAGTCTTGAAGTTTAAAAAAAGTATAGGCAACAACGCAAAAGGAATAACCAGAGAAGCAGTAAATCCTTTTTTATAAAAAAGAAATATATTGACTACAAATAAGAGAGATAAGATTCCCGCAAATGTATAAGTAGCCATTTTTGAAGTTTTCTGACTTTTAAGTAACTCTTCAGTAGTCATTTCGCTAAATTTTGTGGTTTTCATTATAGTTTGGTTTTGGGTTAATTATATATTTTTAGGGTGAAATATCAGGTTATAGGATTATTTAATTTCCAGCCTTTTCCAATTAAAAAATTTTTACATTTTAAGCAAAAATCAGTTTCTTCATTCAGATGATTTTTTCCTTCGGCATCTCGCATTAAACAAGTTTTTACAGGACAATGAGGTAATCCTTCGGTATGACCTAATTCATGCAGAACGACTTTATAGAATTGTTGGCTTTTATTTTGTTTACTCAATCTAAAATCAGAAACTACGCAGGATTTTCCGGGATGATAACCCAATCCCATAACGCCCCAATCTTTGATTTTTCCTTTGGTTACACTAATATCACGATTCGATAATCCAACAATTACAGAATCTTTGCCAATGTTATTTTTTATTGTTTTGATAATACTGTCCGCTCGATATCTGTTTCGGGGTTGATAATAAGCATTTTCAGGAAAGGGAATATTTTGTCTTAAAACAACATTTGGGTTAATTGTTCTGATTTTATTGAAGACACTTTTTGACTGTTCAATATTGAAATTTCCTAAAGGCTGAATAACAATTATTTTTTGATGTTGCTCTTTTGTATTGGTACAAGAAATAAAAGCAAATATTAATATCAAAATATAATGTCTCATTGTTAATGTTTTCCCTTGTTATTAGTTTTTGTACAACTGGATTGGATAATTTTTTAAAAAACTCCAATCAGAATTATTTTGGCAATCTAGTTTTATTTTTTTGTCTGGATGTTTATTTTTTAACTCATTAAAAAGTTTAGAAATGGCTTTTGAATCTTCCCCATAAAACCAATAATTTCTTTCTCCTCCATAAGTTTCAACTAAAAAAATAATGCCGCAATTTTCTTCATTTTGAAATATGTTTATTACTTCGAGATCAAAATCCATAATAGATTTATTATATTCAGATGTTGGTAATCCTTTATCTTTAATACTCTCGAATTCATGAGTTATATTAATTAATTCAGGATATTTTGATTTGTACTCCCAAATGTTTTTATAATTTGGAATCCTTAAATATAATGGAAGTCCTTCATATTCAGTTCGACTTGTTAGCCATTCCATTTTTTCAATTGTTTTATTTTGACAAAATGAAGTTGTTGTTATAGCAACAAAGAGTAAAATAAATATCTTTCTGATTTTACTTTTCATTTTAATTTGTGAAAATTTGTAAAATTCGTCTTTAACTCTTAACCGTACACATCTCCTTCAACTGCTCCAAATAATCTCTCTGATTCGAAAGTCTCGGAATCTTATGTTGTCCGCCAAGTTTATCACGTTCCTTTAGCCAATCGTAAAATAAGTTTTCACGTGCGACATTAATCACAAGAGGATTTAAAGTCATATTGTTATGGCGTTTGGCTTCGTAATCAGAATTTAAAGTTTGTAAAGTTTCATCCAGAACTTTTTGGAAAAGACCAACATCAGCAGGGTTTTTCTTGAATTCGATCATCCATTCGTGCGCACCTTTTTCTTTGTCCTGCATAAAAATTGGAGCAACGGTATAATCTATAACTTCGGTTTGAGTAAGTTGGCAAGCTTTGGCAATCGCCTGATCGGTATTTTCGACCATTAATTCTTCACCAAAAACATTAATATGATGTTTTGTTCTTCCTGTAACACGAATTCTATATGGATTTAAAGAGGTAAAACGAACCGTATCTCCAATTAAATAACGCCATAAACCAGAATTAGTAGTAATAACAATAGCATAGTTTTTATCTAATTCAACATCTGCCAAACGAACTACTTTTTGATTTGGAGTTCCAAAAGTATCCATAGAAATAAATTCGTAGAAAATTCCGTAATCCAACATCAGCAATAAATCGCTCGAATTATTCAAATCCTGAATGGCAAAAAAGCCTTCAGAAGCATTGTATATCTCGTAATATTTGAAATCTTTGCTTGGCAAAATTTTCTTGTATTGTTCTTTATATGGAGAAAAACTTACGCCCCCATGAAAGTAAACTTCCAGATTTGGCCAAAGCTCTAATAAACTTTGTTTTCCTGTATTTTCTAAAACCTTATTCATCAAAACCAACATCCAGGACGGAACTCCTGCAAAACTGGTAACGTTTTCGTTTTTGGTTTCATTTATAATGGCTGCAATCTTAGATTCCCATTCGCTCATTAAAGAGGTTTTGCTGCTTGGTGTACTACTAAATTCGGCCCAAATAGGCATATTTTCAATCAAAATAGCCGATAAATCTCCAAAGAAAGTATTGTTGTTTTCGTAAATCTGAGAACTTCCGCCTAAGCGAAGACTTTTTCCAAGAAACAATTCAGAATCCTCATTATTATTCAAATACAAACAAAGCAAATCTTTACTTCCTTTATAATGACAATCTTCCAGAGCTTCGTTACTTACAGGGATAAATTTACTTTTTGCATTTGTAGTTCCGCTAGATTTGGCAAACCATTTAATAGGAGTTTCCCAAAAAACATTTTGTTCACCTTGACGTGTACGCTCAATTAAAGGCTGCAATTCTTCGTAAGTTGCAATTGGAACTCTTTCTACAAAAGTTGCATAAGAGTTTATAGATGCAAAATCATATTTTTTTCCGATAATCGTATTCTCTGACGACATCAATAAATTATGCAACAGTTCTTCCTGAACTTCATTCGGATATTTTAGAAAAAGTTCAATTTGATGTATCCTTTGTTTCAGGACCCAAGAGGCAAACGAGTTGATTATTGATAAGGGCATGGAGAAAATTTAGATTATAGATTGTTCATTTTAGATTTTAAATCTCAGATAGTACAAAAATCAAGAAATTTAAAATTTGAATATCGACGTACAAATACTAACTTTGTCGTTGTATCAAAAATAGTGTTTTTTTGTAAAAAAAAGCATTCTATTTTCACTAAAGATGAATTTTAAGAATTAAAATTCAGAACCCTGACAAGCAATCTTCAATATAAAATCACCAATCTAAAATTAAAATGACATATCAAGGAGTACTTACAAAAATGCAAACTGAAATGGGAGATCCAATTCAATATTATTTGGTTTTCGAAGATAGTTTTCTAAATATGAATCAATTATTGAATAAAGAGATTGAGATTAATTTTGTGGGTTATGAGTGTTTGAATTGTCATAAAAAGAAGAAAATATACAGACAAGGTTTTTGTTATGATTGTTTTTACTCGAGTCCTGCAGTTGGAGATTGGATTATGAGACCGGAATTAAGTACGGCTCATTTAGGAATCGCTGATCGTGATTTAGATTACGAGCAAAAAGTGCAATTGCAGCCACATATTGTTTATTTGGCACTTGCAAGTGAAGTAAAAGTGGGTGTAACGCGCAAAACGCAGGTTCCAACCCGATGGATTGATCAGGGCGCAACACAGGCAATCGCAATTGTTGAGGTTCCTAATCGATATTTGGCCGGAATTACTGAGGTTGCCTTAAAAGATCATTATACGGATAAAACCAATTGGAGAAAAATGCTTCAAAGTACAGGCGAAAGTTTTGACTTGATTGCTGAAAAAGTAAAAGTAGAAAGCTTAATTCCGTCTGAAGTTCAGGAATACTTTTATTCTCAAAAAAATGATCTTTATGAATTGCATTATCCGGTTCTAAATTATCCTGCAAAAGTGGCTAGTTTGAACTTGGATAAGACACCTTCTTTTCAGGGAAAATTAACAGGAATCAAAGGTCAATATTTAATTTTTGAAAACGGAACTGTATTTAATATTCGTGGTTCTGAAGGTTATGTTGTCGAAATAAACGTCTAGTGTGAGTTGCCAAACGTCGATTGTTAATGGCTAACTGTCTAATAATTTAGTAATTGGGGAATAATTTCCGTATTTTTAGATCTCTTTCAAGTAGTTGAAGATGTGAATGTTGAAACATTTTCGTTACAATTTTGTAATAATTGCTTATTGAAAGAATTTAATTTTAGAAAAAAAAAGAGGCTAGCTTTGAGTTAGTTAAATCTGTTCAATTTTTCTAAAATCGGATATAGATTTTATAACCCCTAAATTATTTTATAGATGAGTGTTTTAAGCAAAATTAATCATTATAGGCGTGGCGTAATGCGCAATCTGACTAAGAACATTGGAAAACCAAAAAGTGAACAGGATATTGTTTTGGTTGATAAATCTGAGATTAAACGGGTTTTAATCTGTAGACCAAATGCAAGATTAGGCAATCTTTTATTGATTACACCTCTCGTTCAGGAAGTCACGGAAATATTTCCAAATTGTAAAGTTGATCTGTTTGTTAAGGGAACTTTAGCTCCAATAATTTTTGAGAATTACGAAAGCATTAATAAAGTAATCGATTTGCCCAAAAAGCCCTTCAAAAATTTACTGAAATACCTGAATGTATGGATTTCAATAAAAAAACAAAAATATGATGTTGCGATCAATGTCGATCAAAACTCTTCTTCAGGACGTTTAGCAGTCCAGTTTTCTAACGCTAAATATAAATTTTACGGAGATTTACATGAAGAATCTCAACTTGTAAAAAATGATTACGATCACATTGCAAAATACCCGGTTTATAACTTTCGATATTACTTAACCAAACTTGGTCTTGCAAAAAGTAATAAAATAATAGCTCCAATAGATCTTAAATTATCGTCTTCGGAAATTGCACAAGGAAAGAAAACGCTAAATGATTTAGTTCATAATTCTAAAAGAACAATCTGCATATTTACTTATGCAACCGGTGCAAAATGCCTGGCAGAAGATTGGTGGGAGAATTTCTATAAACAACTTACAGAGGAATATAAAGAGTACAATATCATTGAAATTTTGCCAGTAGAAAATGTTTCTCAAATTGACTTTAAAGCGCCTACTTTTTATAGTAAAGACATTCGCGAAATAGGATCTGTAATCGCAAATGCTGATTTATTTATTGGTGCAGATAGTGGTATTATGCATTTGGCAAGCGCTGTTCAAACTCCAACAATTGGATTGTTTTCTGTGTCAAACATGAAAAAATACGAACCTTATGATAATTGCAGTATTGGAGTAGATATCAATTTATATGCGAAGAAAGATTATATAAAAACGATAAACTCAATTTTGAATAACGGAAAATTAAAGATTTATTCAGATGCAATTTAATAAATCACTTTAAATAAAAAAGAGGCATTCACCATAAGTGAATGCCTCTTTTTTTATGCTCATTTTTATTTAGTTTTTCTTCTTGAACAAACCGTTTATCAAGTCACTTGCTTTTTTAGTAACTTCTTGAGTTTTCTGTTCTTTTTCAGTTGCAGCAGCTTTTGTTGTATCTTTTGCCTTTGTGTTCTTGTTGATTAAATCATTAAGTGCAGAAGTTCCTTTTTGCGTCAACTTTTCTTTTTGTTGATTTGCAACCTGAGATGCTAAACTTGTAACAGCAGATTTCATATCCGTTGATATTTTTGGATTAGAAAAATTCCCTGTAATCATCGCATTTATCGGAATGTTTTGCAATTTCGCAGCATCAGCAGGAGACATTTTCGAGATAAAAGCATTTGCTTCGCTTCCTAAATATTTAGCAGGAACATCCAATTTTAAGTTATAATTCATAGATTGGTCAAAACCGTGAGTTCCGCCAACAGTGATTTTAATATCCTGATATTTGATGTCAAATGGTTTTACGTTTACTTTTCCGTTTTCAAAAGTTAAAGCAGCTTTAATATCATTTAAATTTATCTTATTCATATCGATAAATTTAATGTTTGATGTCAAAGCATTTAATACCGTTGAATTTTTAGAATTTATGGTTGTTGAAAGTAATTGTCCTAACAAATCTCCCGAAATAGAACTTAAATCCGGAGTTAATTCTTTAGCATCTAAATTTCCGTTTAATTTAATAGTAGAATTTAATTTACCATTGATAATTCCGGCAATTGGAGCAATCTTTTTCATCATGTCCAATTGGGTAAAAGTCTGTGCAATATCAACTTGATTGAAACCTAAATTCATATCAAAAGTTGGTACTTTTGCTTTTGTAGAAACCGTTCCTGTTAAACCAATTGTTCCCCCAAAAATTGAAGTTTTAAAGTTCTCTAAAGTTGCTTTTTCATCTTTTACGATTAATTTACCTGAAACATCTTTTAGTTTTAAATTATCATATAAAACCGTTGTTGCTTTGGCACTAATAGTACAATTTAAAAAAGCTGGAATCTTCATCGCTTCTGTTGGTTTTGCTGCTGTTTTTTCAGTTGCAGGTTCACCAGCGGTCATAAAATCATCAACTGCTAATTGGTTTGAGCTCATGTTGAAGTTTCCTTTTAGTTCTTGTTTTTTAAACATAAAACCATAGAAGTTTTCCAAAACACCATTTATGCTCAAATCACTTTTTCCGGTTGTAGCATCAAATTTTTTCAGATTAATAGTGCTTGGATTAAATTCAACCAAAGCCGTACTAATGTTCATAGATTTATTGTTGTCATCTGTATATTTAAAGCCTGACAAACTCATTGTTCCGGCATTTTTAATATTTTGATATTGGCTTTTTTCTACAGACGCCATATCAAAATTAGTAGTAACATCAGCTTTTAAAATACCAGCCAACGGTTTTTCCATTTTGATTGGATATGCTTTCGAAAGGTTTGCTAAATTGATTGTTCCTTTTAATGCAGCATCTACAATAGGATTTACCGTAATGTTTTTGATATTCGCTTTAGCGCTAAAAACGTCCTGATCAATTCTAAAAGAAAGCTTATCTAAATTAACGTAGGTGTCATTTAGAATTCCTGTTTCATTGATGATTTTTGTGTCGATTACAATATTCTGAACAGATTTTGGTAAGTTAGGATATTGAAAAGAAGCATTGTTTGAAGCAATCGCAATATTGAATTTAGGAACTGTAGTATCTGTTAATTCACCTTTTGCAAAACCAGCTACAGTAAAATCTCCAGTTGTTTTTACACCATCTAAACCAGAAGCATATGCCGAAGGAATTAAACCTAAGAAATTGGTGAAAGAGGAAGTTGGTGTTTTAAATTTTAAATCATAAATCTGACCTGCATCAACCATCTGAATAAAACCGTCAAATTCTAACGGCAATTGGTTAATCAAGGCCTTGTTTTCTTTAAAAGTATATTTGCTTTTTTCTAAATCAATTCCTAAAACGGCGTCTAGAGTCAGTTTTACGTTTTTCATATAATTGACTTTATCCATATCTAGAGATACTTTGGCAGTAGATTTTGTAGTCAAATCTAGTTTAGAATTGGTAAAATCTCCTGTTCCTTCGTGATTTAAACTATCAATTACCATTTTGATTTTAGATCCCTGATCGATATATCTAAAGGTAAAGTTTTCGATTTTATAACCTTGAATTTTCAATGAAAGCGGTTTGCTTGCATCGTCTTTCTTTGTTTCTTCTTTATCTTTTAATGCAATATCGAAGTTACCAACACCATCTTTATTAAAGATTATATTAATTAAACCATTCGTAGAACTAATTCCCTGAATGTTTAAAGGTTCGTCTTTTCCTTTGAAAAGTTCTTTAATACTCATTTTTAGATTCAATTCGCCAAGCGAAACCAAAGTATCACCTTCAAAAGGCGCTTTGTTGATGATAACCAATTTCTCGATTCCAACAGTTGCATTTGGGAAGTTTTTAAACAAGCTTAAATCAGCATCGGCAAAACTTACTTTTGCATCAACACTTTCGTTAATAGCCTCGGCAATTTTGGCTTTTATCTGATCTTTAAAAAAATAAGGAATGGCAAATAATGCAGCAACAATGACGACAAGTACAATGGCTGCGATTTTTAGAATTTTCTTTAACATATTTATAGATTTGAGGATTTAATATGAATATTTAACTGATGCAAAAATAGCTTTTTTGATTTAGTTCTGCGATAAAGTTTTCTTAAAAACTGTAAGAATTTTACTTTATTTGTTAAAATAAAAAAATCCGTTTGACTATATATTCAAACGGATTTTGGTTTTTATTATTTTAATTATTTCAGAATAAAAGAAATAATCTTATTAGTCATAACTTCTGAAATTGGTAAAGTTGCGTTATTATAACTTTCTAAATTTGCTTGTTTGTCACCTTCGATAATTTTCATGATATGATTCATTTTATCTACAATCAGTAATTCGGCATTTTTATTTGACTTGGATAAGTTCTCAGCATCTTGCACTGTGACTTGCAAATCGTTGTTTCCTTGCAGAATTAAAATTGGAACGTTTAGCTTTTTGATTTCTGCTTGTGGATTGTATTTAAACCACGAAATCAAATACGGCTGAATGCTTGACCTGAAAAGCGAATTAAGCATTGGATCAACTTTATTAACCTTATTTCCACTTTTTAAACTGTCAATAATCGGAAAGGTCATTTCCTCAATTTGCTTATTTGATTTACTTGCTATTTGCGCTTTTATAATTTTATCTGCTGAATCTCCGGCTCCGGCAATAGAAATAAATTTATTTGCTTTTGCTCCCGCAATCATTCCTATTAATGAACCTTCGCTATGTCCAATGATTACTAATTGCGAAAAACGTTTGTCTTGTTTCAGGAAATTAATCCAACTTTTGGCGTCTTCTGTATAATTTTCAAATACCAAACTAGATTCAGATATTGCAGAAGCTTTGCTTTCGCCAATTCCTCTTTTGTCATATCTTAATGATGCAATTCCGTTTTTTGCCAAAGCTTCAGCCAGCATTTTTAACGAATTGTTTTTCATCATCGGATTATTTCCGTCTCTGTCTGTTGGTCCTGAACCTGCAATTATTAAGGCAACAGGATATTTCTTTGTTAAATCAGGAACGGTCAAAGTACCAAAAAGCTGATCGTTATTAATTTTTAAAATTACATTAGACTCTTTATAGGTATCTTGTTTTTTATCCTGAGCATTAACAAAGCTCAAAAAGAAAATAGTAAGCAGAAGAACTATATTTTTCATCGCTTTAAATTATTTGATGTTTAGCCCAAAAGGAAGGATTGCCTGAACACCTTTTTGATTTTGAAACCTTTTTACCTGTTCGATAAGTTGGTAGTTTTCTTCTCCGATTTCTTCTTTTATAAATGCTTCTTTCGATTGTGCAAAAGGAAGATTTGAAAGTAAATCATTAAATGTTTTTTCGTATTCAGGATAGTTTTGAGTGCTGTATGTTTTTACTTTGGCAATTTTTGCAGCCTCGGCAATAGCATCATTCAAACCTCCAATTTTGTCCACCAAACCAATTTTCAAAGCTTCAGTTCCTGACCAAACTCTTCCTTGTGCGATCGAGTCTACTTGCGCAAAAGTCATTTTTCGGCCTTGAGCCACATGAGTTACAAAAGTATTGTAGATGTGTTCAACTCCTTCTAATGTAAAGGCTTTAAACTTTTCGTCAATTGGCACAAACGGACTATAATTAGCTGAGTTTTCATGTGTTTTTACTTGCTCAGTATTAATTCCTAATTTATTTGCCAAAGGGCTAAAGTTAGGCAGAACACCAAATACTCCGATAGAACCTGTAATAGTATTGTTTTCGGCAAAAATTTTGTTGGCATTACAAGCAATATAATATCCTCCCGAAGCAGCATAATTACCCATTGAAACTACAACTGGTTTTATTTTTTTAGTGATTTCGATTTCTCTCCAAATCAAATCAGAAGTCAAAGCGCTTCCACCCGGACTATCAATTCTAAGTACGATAGCTTTTACATCTTCATTTTTTCTGGCTTCTTGCAACGAACGACGCATTGAACCTTCACCAATTACGGTAACATCTCCTTCACCGCTTTGGATTTCGCCTTGAGCGTAAATAATCGCAATTTGATCTGTTGCTGTATTAGTCAAAGCTGTTGTGATGTTGTTTTGAGTATAATCTGCGATAGAAATTTTGTTGTAATCATCATCTCCGGTTACTTTCAATGCTTTTTTAATGTTATCGTGATATACATCTTCATAAGCAACAATATCTACTAAATGTTGTGCTTTTGCCATTTCCGGAGTTCTGGCAAGTAAACCATTTGCGATTTCGTTTAATTTTTCTACAGGAATTTTTCTGCTTTTCGAAATATCGTTCGTAACCGTTGTCCAGATTGAGTTTAATAATGCTGTAACTTGTTCTCTGTTAGCATCACTCATTTTGTTTTCTAAGAAAGGTTCAACGGCACTTTTGTATTTTCCGTGACGAATCACTTCCATATGAATACCTGATTTATCCTGAAAATCCTTAAAGAACATTACTTCAGACGAAAGTCCTTTGAAGTCTAAATCTCCGGCAGGATTCAAATAAATAGTGTTGGCAACCGAGTTTAAATAATATTCTTTTTGAGAATAAGTATTAGCGTAAGCCCAAACAAATTTTCCTGATTTTTTGAAACTTTCAAGTGCATTTCTCAAATCTTTATATTGCGCCAATCCTAAAGAAGACTGATCATTTAAAATAGAAATTCCTTTAATGTTATCATCTGTTTTTGCTGCTTCGATAGCGCTGATAACATCCGTTAAACCAATTCCTTTTTTATCTGAAAAAACGGTTACCCAAGGATCTTTGTATTTTCCGGCGTAATCATTTTGAATTTGTTTTAAATCTAATTCTATAACAGAATCACTTTTGACAGACACAGAATCGTCTCCGCCGAAAATAGTTCCAATTAGAATTACTCCAAAAAAGAAGAGCATAATAAATACAAAAATACCAATAACTGTGGCAATTACATTTCCTAAAAACTTCATAAGTATATTTTTTTTAATAAGTAGTAAAAAAGGTTGGTTTGTTACAAATATAATCTAAATAGAATTTAATCCTTATACGTCATTTGTCAAATATTTGTATTATTTCAACTTTTGAATGCTGTAAATAAAGATACTTTATTTTGTAAGATTATGATTGTTTTTTATATTAATTTAGATAAAAGAAGCGATTAACAAAGAGTTTTCATTTCTTGAAAACTTCTAATTCTTGAGTCAAATAATGTACTTAATTCTAAAATAGTTTTAGTTAATTTGCATTAATTATGAAATCACAGCATCAAATCACACTATCTATAGGCAGTAATCAGGGAGACAGATTAGCAAACATCACAAGTTGTATCGCTTTAATACATCAGGAAGTGGGCACTGTAATCAGGGTTTCAAGACTATACGAAACTCCGGCCTGGGGATTTGAAAGTGATGCTTTTTATAATTGTGCTTTAGTTTTGCATAGTAATTCATCTGCACAAAAAATTCTCAATCAGGTTTTAAAAATCGAAAAACAATTAGGAAGAATCCGATCGAATCAGGAAGGTTATCAATCCCGAATAATTGACATTGATCTGATTACTTATGATGATGAGATTATTGAGTCTGAAAAACTTCAGATTCCGCATCCGCAAATGCAAAACAGAAATTTTGTTTTATTACCAATGCAGGATTTAAAACTGGATTGGAGACATCCTGTTTCTCAAAAATCTATTACGGAATTAGTTGCAATTTCACCAGACGATAGTGTTTGTACAATTGTTCAGAATTTAGAAAACCCGTTAAGAGAAATTCCGTTAGAAAGTTTTAATTATATTGCTTTTGAAGGAAATATTGGTGCAGGAAAAACGACTTTGGCGCACAAAATTTCAGAAGATTTTAATGCTAAAACTGTTTTGGAACGTTTTGCAGACAATCCGTTTTTGCCAAAGTTCTATAAAGATCAAAACCGATATGCTTTTCCTTTAGAAATGTCTTTTCTGGCAGATCGTTATCAGCAATTATCAGATGATTTGGCTCAATTTGATTTGTTTAAAGATTTCATCGTAGCCGATTATCATATTTTTAAATCCTTGATTTTTGCCAAGATTACACTTGCAGAAGATGAATATCGTTTGTACCGAAATTTATTCGATATTATTTATAAAGAAATGCCAAAACCTGATTTATACGTTTATTTATATCAGAATTCTGGGCGTTTGCTTGAAAACATCAAGAAAAGAGGTCGCAATTACGAACAAAATATTTCAGCAAATTATCTCGATAAAATCAACAACGGTTATTTAGATTATATTAAATCTCAAACGGATTTGAATGTCTTAATTATCGATGTTTCAGAACGCGATTTTGTGAAAAAACACGAAGATTATCTTTTTATTCTAGACGAAATTAAGAAGAAAATTGGTTAATGTGTCAATTAGAAAATTTGGCAATTAGATAATTAGACAATTGTTTATAAAATAATTTTTTAATTAAGTCATTTCTGAATTATCTCATTATCTAATTGGCACATTATCTCATTAAATTTATCTTTTAAGCGAAAAATGACCTCTTAAAACAGGATGATCATTATCGATTTTCATTGCATACCAATAATCAGAAGCCGGTAGAGGATTTTTATCCAAAGTTCCGTCCCAACTCATTTTAGAACCAATTAACTGTGCGACAAGTTTTCCGTATCGATCGAAAATTGTTATTTGCGCTTGCGGATAGTTTTCGATTCCCTCAACTTCCCATGTGTCATTAAAAGTATCATTGTTTGGAGTAAAAAATGCTGGAAAACTTATTACAATAAATTGAAAAGTATCGCTTCCACAGCCATTTTTTTCCTTAACAAAAGCCGTTTTTAATCCGGCACGAACATCATAGAAAACATTAGAGTCTTGAGTTAATCCATCTACCGAATATTCATAATAATCAGCATCTTTAGTAAGATGAATAGTAGCTTTTGTTCCGTCTACATCAACTCCTGAGATTTCAGGGATTAAATGCTCGTTGACGATAATTGTTTTTTTACTTGGACAGTTTTCCGGATCTGGACTTATAACATCAACCGTGTATGTTCCGGGAGTTGTAACTGTAATTATTTGAGCGGTTTCGCCAGTGCTCCATTTATAAGACATTCCGGCAATTCCAGCGTCGAGATTGACTTGTTGGTTTTGACATAATATTTTAGTTTCATCAGTAACTACAGGCGGAGTATAGATTTTAACGTCTATTGGAATACGCGTGTTATTGATGCAACCATTATTTGATGCTTCAGCATAATAAGTAGTATTTGTTGAAATTACAGGAGTTGTAAAGTTTTCTCCTGTAAATAAACTTGTACCGCCAATTGATGTTGTGTACCAATTGATAAAACCAATATTTGAACTTGCCTGAATAGTTACAGATCCAGGGCCACAATTAGAATAGAAAGGTTGTCCGGCAATTGGATTTGCTGGTGTTGCGTTAACTGTTGCTGTAACGGATTTTCGGTTTGATTCGCAACCCGCATCTACATAGTAAGTTGTAGTTGAAGTTATTGGAGGAGTTGTAAAAGAATTTCCTGTTTTTAATGCAGTTCCGCCCGTTGCGGTTGCGTACCAACTAATTGTTGCTCCGGTTGTTGCAGTAGCAGTAAAGGTAAAAGTTCCTAAATCGCAAGCCGCAGGTGGATTTGCGTCAGGTGTTGCAACTGGAATTGTTATTTTTGTACTGGCAGCAATTTCTAAAGGCGCTTCGCCAGGTGAACCTCCATATTCTACAATATAACCTTTAGGTTGATAATCGCCACTTGGATCTCCACTATTTGATAAGTCATTCCATGAACCACGTATCCCAATTCCGGGTTGTGTAATGTGAGCATAATCTTCGTCGCCTTGTTGGTTTGGTTCTCCAGTATTCCAAAAAGCAAAATTTGGAGTAGAACCATTTGCAGCACCGTTCCAGAAAATAGTTCCTGCTTCAGGTCCGGTTACCCATTTCCAAACACCTTCTGTTTCGGCATCGCTTCCGCCAATCCACCCGGTTCCTGATGCTTGTTCGCCACTTAGCTTAGCTTCATCAGCAGATAATAAAGTAGCAAGATATCCTTTAAGACCGTAATAAGTACTGTTTTCGGCAGCAAACTTTGCAGATGACCAGCTAATACCAACGCTTGGAACATACAGATAAAAATGTTTTGTAGAAGGCAGATAATTGGCTTTGCCTATTGTTATCGAGAAAGTTCTTGTACCAGAAGCTGTAGGTGAAGAATTCGAAAATATAACATCTTTAATAGCGGCTTCTAACTCAGAATATAAAACATCTCCGCCAGTTGGACTTGATAAAACTAATTTTCCTTCAAGAGGATACCAAGCCTGTACAATTGTTGGATGCGCGGCTGGATTCGGAATTTCTATTTTATCCTGACCATTAACATAACCTGAAGAAATCTGAATATAAACAGCTTGTGTTCCAGATTCTGCCGGATCATGAGTAATTGTAATAGAAGGTGCAATTTTTATAGAAGTTAACGGACAATAGAATTGATCGTCTGTTGCTCTAATTATAGGCGGCGCAATTGAAGTTGCATTGCAATTGTTTGAATAAAGAGCTGCTGCATCTTTAAATGTAGACCAGTTGGCATCAGAGTATGCTTTATTATCAACTTCTACACATTTCAGATTGGGATTCGATTGCAGGTCTAGAACCAACATATAAGTATTAATTCCGTTTTTTAAATTAAGAGAAGTCAGTTTGTTATTATCGCACTGAAATTTACTTAAGCTGGGATTTTTAGAAATATCTAAACTTGTCAATAAATTGTTTCCACAGGAAAACATGTTTAGTTTTAAATTTTTAGAAACGTCTAAACTTGTTATTTTGTTATTGTAGCAGACAAAGGAATCCAACTCAGGATTAAAAGAGGTATCTATTTGATTTAAATTGTTGTAAGTACAGTAAAAAGAATTTAAGACAGGATTCTTTGTGATATCTATATTTGTTAATGTATTGTAGCCACAACCTAAAGATTTTAATAAGGGATTATGGGTAACGTCTAAAACGCTTAAATTGTTCATATAACAAGATAAGACTTCCAGGGAAATGTTGTTTGAAACATTTAAACTGGTTAATTTATTTTCGCTGCAGTCTAAATAGTTTAGTTTTGTGTTTTTAGAAAAGTCTAATACAGTTAAATTATTGTTATTGCAAATCAAAGTTTCTAATTCTGAGAAGTCTTCAATCCCTGATAAATTAGAAATATTTTTGTAACGAATTTCTAAACTTTTAATATTTTTTATACTTGTAGTCAGAACTTTACCGTCAATAGCGCCATTGTCAATTCCTAACTTAATTAAGGCATCTTCAAAATTTAAATCAGGAATTGAGGTATATTGTGCATGCCCAAAAAAGCCTGACAGCAATAAAAAAAATAGCAGAGATGTTTTTAAGAAATTAACATTTTTCATTTTATAAAAGTATCAATTTTATAATAATAAAAAAACATATTTACATTTCTAACATTTAAAAGTGTAATTCAATATAAAATAACAAAATAATTCTGATGAAGTTGCTTTCTAGATTTTAGCAGGCCAGTTTAACTTCTGAAATAAATCCCAAACTACGATTCCGGCGCTCACAGCAATATTCAAAGAATGTTTGGTTCCTAATTGCGGAATTTCGATACAACCATCACAATTCGCAACAGCTTCCTGAGCAACACCATAAACTTCGTTTCCAAAAACCAGTGCATATTTCTGATCCTTTTCTACTTTGAAATCCTGAAGAAAAACAGAACTTTCGACCTGTTCAATAGCAAGCGTTAAAACATTGTCTTTTTTTAGATTTTCAATCACTTCCAAAACATTTTCATGATGTTCCCAAGCTACAGTTTCAGTAGCGCCAAGAGCAGTTTTATGAATTTCTTTGTTTGGAGGTGTAGCAGTAATACCGCAAAGAATTATCTTTTCGATCAAAAAAGCATCTGCCGTTCTAAATACAGAACCTATATTGTGTAAACTACGAATATCATCTAATACTAAAATTAGAGGAGTTTTGTCAGATTTTTTAAAATCTTCGATAGATTTTCTATCTAGTTCACTATTTTCCAGTTTTCTCATTTGTGTTGGATTCAGGTCATAAAAAAAGCTTCCAAAGATAAGGAAGCTTTTTCGATTATTTTATTTTTGTTTTCTCAGATTAGCTTTTTACTGGATCTGGTAAAACTGTACCTTTAATAGTAAGTACTTTTGTTGGTTGTCCTTCAGCGTTAGAAGTAACCGTTACAGTTTTTGTAAATGCACCAACTCTGTCAGTAGCATATTTTACACCAATAATACCTTTAGCACCTGGAGCGATTGGCTCTTTTGGAGTTGTTGGTACAGTACAACCACAAGATCCTTGTGTGTTTGTAATGATTAATGGCTTAGTTCCGTTGTTTACAAAAACGAATTCACGTTTTCCATCAGCGTTGTGAGCGATAGTTCCGTAATCAATAGTTTCTGTTTCGAAAGTCATTCCTGCACCTTCGATTTTAGCAACTTTAGCAGCTTTAGCCGCTTTTTTAGTGCTTTGAGCATTAGAAGCTGTAATTCCAACTACAGCTAACATAGCGATTAAGATTATTTTTTTCATCTTTTAGAGTCTTTGTTTTAATTATGAACAAATCTATATAAAATTCTTATATCTAAACTTAAAAATTCCTTAAAATATTTTAATTTTTGAACGGCTTCGATATTCCTTTAAAATATTATAAATTCGCTGTCTTAATTTTTCATTTAAAATACAATAATTTGGCAGCGAAAGACAAAGTGGTGAAAGAAACACCCTTAATGAAACAGTACAACGAAATCAAGAGAAAATATCCTGATGCATGTCTGCTTTTCAGAGTAGGAGATTTTTATGAAACCTTTGGTGAAGATGCTGTTAGGGCGTCAAAAATCCTTGGTATCACACTAACTAAAAGAGGCGCGGGATCTGAAACCGAAACAGCGTTGGCGGGTTTTCCACATCATTCCATTAATACGTATTTGCCAAAATTGGTCAAAGCTGGACTTCGTGTAGCGATCTGTGATCAGCTTGAAGATCCAAAAATGACCAAAACTATCGTGAAACGTGGCGTTACTGAATTGGTAACACCCGGAGTTTCTTTAAATGATGAAGTTTTACAATCAAAAACAAACAACTTTTTAGCATCAGTTTATTTTGCTAATAAAAGCATCGGAGTTTCTTTTCTGGATGTTTCTACCGGAGAGTTTTTAACTGCTCAGGGAAATGCAGAATATATAGATAAATTGTTGCAGAATTTTAATCCAAGTGAAATTCTGGTTCCAAAGAATAATAAGATGGATTTTAAAGCTTCTTTTGGAGAAGATTTCCATACTTTTTATTTAGAAGATTGGATTTATAAAGAAGATTATGCTTTAGAAACTTTGACAAAACATTTTCAAACCGTTTCCTTAAAAGGTTTTGGAGTTGAAGAGTTAAAAGAAGGAATTATTGCTTCAGGAGCAATTCTTTATTATTTGTCAGAAACACAGCATAATCGTGTACAACATATTACGGCGATTCAGCGTATTGCAGAAGATGCTTATGTTTGGATGGATCGTTTTACCATTAGAAACTTAGAATTATATCACAGTTATAATCCAAATGCCGTAACGCTTTTGGATGTAATTGACAGAACGCTTTCGCCGATGGGAGGACGTTTGTTGAAACGTTGGTTGGCTTTACCTTTAAAAGACAGTGCTAAAATCAAAAATCGTCACGATGTCGTTACCTATTTAAAATCAGATTCTGAAGTTTTACAAAACATTCAATATCAGATAAAGCAAATTTCGGATTTAGAGCGTTTGATTTCTAAAATTGCAGCAGGAAAAGTTTCGCCTCGTGAAATTGTTTATCTAAAAGAATCTTTGGATGCTATTATTCCAATAAAAACTTTAGCGTTGGCAAGTCCGCAGGAAGCTGTGAAAATTATTGGAGATAGTTTACATGCCTGTGATCTTTTAAGAGAGAAAATTAAAACAACTTTAAATCAGGACGCGCCTGTAGCGATTGCAAAAGGAAATGCAATTGCAAAAGGAATTAGTGAAGAACTAGACGATTTACGCGCTATTTCTACTTCAGGAAAAGAATTTTTAGAAGGAATTGAAAAAAGAGAATCGGAGAGAACTGGAATTTCTTCTTTGAAAATATCCTTTAATAATGTTTTTGGATATTATATCGAAGTTAGAAATACACACAAAGATAAAGTTCCGGCAGAATGGATTCGTAAACAAACCTTGGTAAATGCTGAGCGTTATATTACCGAAGAATTAAAAGAGTACGAAACAAAAATTTTGGGAGCCGAAGAAAAGATTCATAAAATTGAAACCGAACTTTTCGAGCAATTAATTGCCTGGATTGCTACCTATATTAAACCGGTTCAAATGAATGCCAATTTGGTGGCGCAATTAGATTGTTTGTGTTCATTTACGCAATTGGCAATCGAGAATCAATATGTGTGTCCGGAAATCGATGAAACTTTTGAACTTGATATCAAAAACGGACGTCACCCTGTAATCGAAAAACAATTGCCGGTTGGAACTCCATATATTGCCAATGATGTTTTCTTAGATAGAGAAACGCAGCAAATTATTATGATTACCGGTCCCAATATGTCTGGTAAGTCGGCTATTTTGAGACAAACAGCATTAATTGTATTGTTGGCTCAAATGGGAAGTTTTGTTCCGGCTGACAGTGTGAGAATGGGAATTGTAGATAAGATTTTTACCAGAGTAGGAGCATCGGATAATATTTCGATGGGAGAATCTACTTTTATGGTCGAAATGAATGAAACGGCTTCTATCTTGAATAATATCTCTGATCGAAGTTTAGTTCTTTTAGATGAAATTGGTCGAGGAACAAGTACGTATGACGGAATTTCGATTGCTTGGGCTATTGCCGAGTTTCTACACGAACATCCGGGAAGACCTAAAACATTATTTGCAACGCATTATCATGAATTAAATGAAATGACGGAATCTTTAACTAGAATTCAGAATTATAATGTTGCGGTAAAAGAATTAAAAGACACAGTTCTTTTTGTTCGTAAGCTGATAAAAGGAGGAAGCGCGCATAGTTTTGGAATTCACGTTGCAAAAATGGCGGGAATGCCTCAAATCGTAATTTTGAAAGCGCAAAAGCTATTAAAGAAATTAGAAAAGAATCATTCAAGCGAATCTTTAAACGGAGTAAAATCTGCTGCGGATGAAATGCAAATGAGTTTCTTTAATTTAGATGATCCTTTGTTAGAAGAAATAAAAGAAGAGATTCTGAGTCTTGATATAAATGCGATAACTCCGGTTGAAGCATTGATGAAGCTGAATGAAATCAAGCGAATGTTAGTTAAGAAATAAAATTAAAAAAGTTTTCAAGTTTAAAGTTTAGGTTATCAGAAAGTTATAAAATAAGTGAATTTTTTTTTGGAAAAACGCTTGTGTAATTGAATAAATGTCCTAAATTTGCACTCGCAATACACAACAAGTCAAGTATTGCGGTTCTTACAAGAATTTGAAATGCGAAAATAGCTCAGTTGGTAGAGCGCGACCTTGCCAAGGTCGAGGTCGCGGGTTCGAGCCCCGTTTTTCGCTCAAAACCATATAATGCTCGGATGGTGAAATTGGTAGACACGCTGGACTTAAAATCCAGTGAACAGCAATGTTCGTGCGGGTTCAAGTCCCGCTCTGAGTACTAAAGCCTCTTCTTTTGAAGAGGCTTTTTTTATTGTGTAAACTCACACGGCTTCAAATAAATTTACAAAGTAAATTTGTCTTAAAAGATTTTAAGGTTTGAAATCAGCAATCAATAATTAATAATCAACAATCAATAATTTAAAATATATCTATGGGTGCTTTTGTAATTAGTAAAAGGTTTAATGATGAATATAAATTCGTGTTTACTTCTAGAAAAGGCAAAGTGATATTTACGAGTTTAAGTTATGAGCTGAAATTTGAAGGAGAAGAAGATATTGAGAAATTTAAGGCGAATATTGATCAGGCGAAATTTTTAAAATTTAAAGGCTCTGGTGGAAAGTATTTCTTTAAATTGATGTTGGGTGAGGTTCACTTTGCAACAAGTCGAAAATACACAACAGAATTGCTTTTGCAGAAAGGAATTAAAGAAATAGTCAACTATGCTTCGAAAGCGGAAATTTTAGACTTCTCGTCAAGCGAATCTATTTTTGAAGATGAGGTTGTTTTTGAGGAAGAAGAAGATTAGAGAAAGAATCAAATAAAAAAAATCCCAAATTTCAATAGGACTTTAAAGTCTTGTGAAATTTGGGATTTTTTTTGTTGCTAAAATTTAAAATTTATCCTGAATCTTGAAGATTGGAATTTTGAGTTAAATTTTTGCATAAAAAAAACCATCACGATGGATGGTTTTAAAATTTTTAGAATTTAAGTTCTAATTATTTTTTTACTTCTTTAGCAGCTTCTTCTACTTTAGCAGCAGCAGAGTCAACTTTAGTAGCAGCAGAATCAACAGTTGCAGCAGCAGAATCAACTACAGTAGCAGCAGAATCAACAGCAACAGCAGTAGAATCTACAGACTCAGTAGCTGCAGCGTCAGCTTTTTTACAAGATACAACAGTTAAAACAGCAACAACAGCTAAACTTAAAAATACTTTTTTCATCTTACTTTATTATAAAAGGTTAATTATTAATTCGTGGCAAAGATATAAATTTTTTAATATGTAAAATATTTTTTTATTTTTTTTTTAAAATATTTTCATTGCTCACGATTATCTTATTTATCAAAGAATATGCCAAAACTACAAAATTGCTTGGTATTATCGTATTTTTTGTATAAATTATTTTTCATTGATTATTCTATAAGCGAATTGGCTTTTTTTATTCTCTTGCTTGCGGTTTATTTTGTTTTTTGGTGATTATTGCGTAATCTGTGAATGTTAAAATAAGCTGTTTTTAGAGCTTTTTAGTTTGATTGTGGTGGTGAAATTCGGATTTGAGTTTTTGAAACCTCTCACGAAACGATTTTCATGATCGTATTTGTTGCTCCTTTATGGTCTTGGATGTACGACTTGCAAATTTGACTTTTCTCTTTTAGAAAGCTTTCATTATTAAGTAAAAGATCAAGATTTTGTTTTAATTCGTCTGCGTTAGAAATTACCAAACAACCTCCAAGATTAACTAATTGAACAGCTTCGGCAAAATTGGAATAATTTGGACCAATTACAATTGGAATTCCAAATGTAGCAGGTTCCAGGATATTGTGGATTCCGGGATTTCCAAAACCGCCGCCTACATAAGCAATGGTTCCGTAGCTGTAGATTTTGGTCAAAAGTCCAATCGTGTCAATAATAAATACTTTGAAGTTTGATAAATCCTGATTTTCTTTTTCAGAATATAAAATCGTTGACTTTGTAATTTGCGATTTAAGATTGGCTATTTGATCAGCTTTGATATTGTGTGGCGCAATAATAAATTTTACCATTGAAGGCGCATCATTAATATATTCGATTAATAAAGCTTCATCTTTTGGCCACGAGCTTCCTATTATTATAGTTGGAGTATTGTTTTTGAAGTTTTCAATAAAATCTAATGTATTGTCTCTTTCTAAGATTGCATTTACGCGATCAAAACGAGTATCGCCGGAAACGATAACATTCTGAAATCCGAGAGCTTCAATTTTTTCTTTAGAAGCTTCATTTTGAACAAAAAAGTAAGTGAATGCTTTTAATGCCTTTCTATAGAAACCGCCGTACCATTTAAAAAACATCTGATTGTCTCTGAAGATTCCGGAAATCAAATAAGTTGGAGTTTTGCTGTTTTCTAATTCTTTTAAATAATTCAGCCAAAATTCATATTTAATAAAAAATGCCAATTCGGGATGTACTAATTTTAAGAACCTTTTTGCGTTGCTTTTGGTATCTAAAGGAAGGTAAATAGTAACATCTGTAACAGTATTATTTTTACGGACTTCATAACCGGAAGGAGAGAAAAAAGTCACGATAATTTTATGAGAAGGATATTTTTCTTTGATTTTTTCGATGACCGGTAAACCTTGTTCGTACTCTCCAAGTGAAGCCGAATGAAACCAGATCGTTTTATCTGTAGGTTTTATCTTGTCTTCTAAAATTGTAAAAACATTTTTCCGACCTTCTGTGAAAAGCTTAATTTTCGGACTAAAAAGAGCTACAATTTTCAGAAAAAACCCCGCAATAGAAACAACTAAATTGTATAGAAAAAGCATCTGTTTATTTTTGTGGCTAAATTACATTTCTTTCGATTATTTTCATTGGTTTAAAGGCATTAAATAACTATTTTTGTTCCTCCTTTTAGGGATTCTGTTTAAAATACAGGTCTTTAATTTTAAAAATATATTGAAAATGAAAAAAATTCAAATGGTTGACTTAAAGAGTCAATACGAAAAAATAAAAACTACTGTTGATGCTTCAATTCAAGAGGTTTTAGATACAAATACTTATATAAACGGACCTTTAGTACATCAATTTCAAAAAAATCTTGAAGATTATTTAGGAGCAAAACATGTAATTCCGTGTGCAAATGGTACAGATGCTTTGCAGATTGCCATGATGGGATTAGATTTAAAACCGGGCGATGAGGTAATCACTGCTGATTTTACTTTTGCTGCAACTGTTGAGGTAATTGCTTTATTGCAATTAACGCCAGTTTTAGTAGATGTTGATATGACAAATATGAACATCGATATTGAAGCAATTAAAAAGGCAATTACGCCAAAAACGAAAGCAATTGTTCCTGTTCATTTATTTGGACGCGCAGCAAATATGGATGCGATTATGGAAATTGCAGCAGAACATAATTTATATGTAATCGAAGATAATGCACAAGCAATTGGGGCAGATTATATTTCAAAATCTGGTACAAAAAGCAAAGTAGGAGTAATTGGTCACGTTGCTGCAACTTCATTTTTCCCGTCTAAAAACTTAGGTTGTTATGGAGATGGAGGAGCAATTTTTACAAACGATGATAAATTGGCGCACATTATCCGCGGAATTGTAAATCACGGAATGTATGAGCGTTACCACCATGATGTTGTTGGTGTAAATTCTCGTTTAGATAGTATTCAGGCAGGAGTTTTAAATGCAAAACTACCTTTATTAGATGAGTATAATGCAGCGCGTCGTTTGGCAGCTACAAAATATAATGCAGCCTTTGCAGGAAATGCACATATTGTAACGCCGGAATTTGATGCAAACGAAAATGATCACGTTTTTCACCAATATGTATTGAGAATTATCGATGCAGACAGAAATGCTTTATTGCAACATTTGCAGGATAAGCAAATTCCGTGTGCGATTTATTACCCAATTCCGTTGCATTCTCAAAAAGCTTACGTTGATACTCGTTATAAAGAAGAGCAATTTCCGGTAACGAATCAATTAGTAAAAGAAGTCATTGCTTTGCCAATGCATACAGAATTGGACGATGAGCAAATCAAATTTATTACAGATTCTGTTTTAGAATTTTTAAATAAATAATTTATAAAGTTAAACCAAATAACAACAGCACAAAACAACCACAAAATGAAAGTATTAGTAACAGGAGGATTAGGATTTATAGGTTCTCACACCGTAGTCGAATTGCAAAATGAAGGCTTTGAAGTCGTGATAATTGATAATCTTTCGAACTCTTCAGAAGATGTTTTAAAAGGAATTACGGCAATCACAGGAAAAACGCCTTTATTCGAAAAATTAGATTTAAGAGAAAAAGCGTCCGTTCAGGATTTCTTTAAAAAACACAACGATGTTACCGGAGTAATTCATTTTGCAGCTTCAAAAGCAGTTGGAGAAAGTGTTGAGCAGCCTTTATTGTATTATGAAAACAATATTGCTTCGCTAGTTTATTTGTTACAGGAATTACAACAAAAACCTGAGGCAAGTTTCATTTTTAGTTCGTCTTGTACAGTTTACGGTCAAGCCGAAAAAATGCCAATTACTGAAGATGCTCCCGTTCAAGCAGCGATGTCTCCTTATGGAAATACAAAGCAAATAGGAGAAGAAATCATTACAGATACAGCAAAAGTAACTAACATTAGTGCGATTTTATTGCGTTATTTCAATCCGGTTGGAGCGCATTCAAGCACTGAAATTGGAGAATTACCATTAGGAGTTCCTCAAAATTTAGTTCCTTTTATTACTCAAACAGGAGTAGGATTGCGTCAGGAATTATCAGTTTTTGGAGATGATTATCCAACTCCGGACGGAACTGCAGTTCGTGATTATATTCACGTTGTAGATTTGGCAAAAGCACACGTTATTGCATTACAGCGTTTATTCAATAAAAAGAATTTACAAAAAGTAGAAACCTTCAATTTAGGAACGGGAAAAGGAAGTTCAGTTTTAGAAGTAATTCATAGTTTCGAAAAAGTAAGCGATAAAAAATTACCATACGCAATTAAGCCACGTCGTGAAGGTGATATCACCGAAGCGTATGCAAACACAGATAAAGCAAACAATGTTTTAGGTTGGAAAGCACAATTGAGTTTAGACGAAGCAATGGCAAGTGCCTGGAAATGGGAACAGAAAGTTCGTTCTTAATTTATTATTCAGTTTCAGTCACAGTTTTCGGTAGAGATGCACAGCAGTGCATCTAACGATAGAATATTAAAATCCCAAATAATCAGATTAGATTGTTTGGGATTTTTTATTTTGGGTTGTTTTTATTTTGTAAATTTATAAGATTAAACTTGGTTAATTATGAATATGGAAAAAGCTGATAAAATGAATACTTTTGATTTTGACGCAGAGTTTGCAAAGGGATTAACACTAGAAGAAGCGAAAGCTGAGTCGAAAAGAAAAATTAGGGAATGGTGGGTAGATGATTTTGATGCTGAATTTGCAAAAGGTTTAACTCCTGAAGAATTTAAGGATGAAATGTCTAAAAGAATAAAAGCTTATCCTTGGAAGAATAAATCCCAAAAATAAAGTAAAAATAAAAAGTCCTCACAAACAATCTGTTCATGAGGATTTTTATTTTATTTGGATTTTCAACTGAAAACCGCGACTGAATACTAAAAATTAAGCATTCGCAGTAACAGCTTCTTTATCGATTTTATTAATTAAACCGGCTAATACTTTTCCTGGACCAACTTCAGTAAACAAAGTAGCACCGTCAGCGATCATTTGTTGTACAGATTGAGTCCATTTTACAGGAGCAGTCAATTGAATAATTAAGTTCTTTTTGATTTCGTTTGCATCAGAAACCGCATTTGCAGTTACGTTTTGATAAACTGGGCAAATAGGAGTAGAGAATGTAGTTGCTTCAATCGCAGCAGCCAATTCTTCTCTTGCAGGTTCCATCATTGGTGAGTGAAAAGCTCCTCCAACAGGTAAAATTAAAGCACGTTTTGCTCCGGCAGCTTTCATAGCTTCACAAGCTTTTTCAACAGCAGTAGTTTCTCCTGAAATTACCAATTGTCCAGGGCAGTTGTAGTTTGCAGCAACTACAATTCCGTCGATAGAAGCGCAAACTTCTTCTACGATATTATCAGCTAAACCTAAAACTGCAGCCATTGTAGATGGAGTAATTTCGCAAGCTTTTTGCATAGCAAGAGCACGTTGAGAAACTAATTTAAGACCATCTTCAAAAGATAAAGTTCCGTTTGCAACCAATGCAGAGAATTCTCCTAAAGAATGTCCTGCAACCATTTCTGGTTTAAAATCTTCGCCTAAAGTTTTTGCTAAAATAACGGAGTGTAAAAATACAGCAGGTTGAGTTACTTTAGTTTCTTTTAGTTCTTCGGCAGTACCTTCGAACATGATATCTGTGATTCTAAAACCTAAAATTTCATTAGCTTTTTCGAATAATTCTTTGGCTAAAGCCGATGATTCATATAAGTCTTTGCCCATTCCTGTAAACTGTGCGCCCTGACCCGGAAATACGTATGCTTTCATTTGTCTAATTTAAGATTGAATTTTTTTGAATTGAAAATTAGTTTCAATTGAAAGGCAAAAATAACACTTTTTTACTTCGTATAATCCTTAAACATGTAAATCCATGCTAATCTTGAAAATCGGAGATTGAAAGAAGTCAGTAAAGTAATCACAACCGCAATAATAGGAATAATTCTTAAATCGAAATTTTTCTCAAAGAAAAACTGTGCAATACAATATGTTGCGATTCCCTGAGCGACTGTTAATCCGTAGTTTACGTACATTGCACCAAAGAAATAACCAGGTTCTTTTTGGAACTTGTAATTGCAATGACTACAGTATTCGTTCATTTTTGGTAAACCAAAATTTAGAAAAATATTCTTGTCTTTAAAAACTTTTCCTTTATGACAAATAGGACATTCGTTGCTTAAAATATGAGTTAATGCACTTGACATGATCTTGTTGTTTTTTATTTATACAAAGGTAATTCAGAGCGGTATTAAAGTCTTTTTTATATCTTCGCTACTTATAGCACAATAAAGACATTTTTATGACATCGCCTAACTTAAACGACTTCGTAAACGAAAAACGTGATTGGGCGATCGCATATATGACCAATAAAAAATAAATTCTACATATATGAAAAGATATCCCGTTTATAGTGTTCAGAATTTTAGCTGCAATGATATTCATCGTGATTTTTATATAAATACATTCAAAGAACATCTAAAAAGTCACAGTTTTGTCGAAGAACCGCATCGGCATGATTCGTATTTAATGGTTTTTTTTACAAAAGGTTCGGGACAACACGAAGTAGATTTTGATCAATTCGAAATAAAAAAAGGAAGTTTATTCGTTTTGCAGCCCGGACAAATGCATCATTGGAATTTATCTGAAGACATTGAAGGTTTTGTGATTATTTTTTCACAGGAATTGTATAATCTCTATTTCGGACAAAAAAACATCAATGAGTATAACTTTTACCATTCTATACATAACCGACCGGAAATGGTTTTTGAAGAAAAAGAAATTCCAAAAATCCTTCCGTATTTTAATTTGCTGATTCACGAAAACAATCAGGAGAATCGATATCAACTCGATAAAATGTTGAATTTGCTGGATTGCATTCATATCGAAATTGCCCGCAAATACAACGAAACCTATTCGCATCAAACGCATTCGTATAATATTAAAATTGATAAGTTCGAAATGCTTTTGGAGCAATATTTCAGACAAGAAAAATTGCCTTCTTTCTATGCTGAAAAACTGAATATCACATTGAAGCATTTAAACAGAATCTGCAATGAAATTCTTCAAAAAACAGCCACAGAAGTAATTACAGATCGTGTAATTCTGGAAATAAAAAGAATGTTGATTGATAAGCAATTAGCTGTAAACGAAGTTGCTTTCAAAGTAGGTTACGAAGATTATTCGTATTTCTCCAGATTCTTCAAAAAACAAACCGGAATGTCGCCAACAGAATTCCGAAATGCAATACGTTGAGTTTTATTAGCCACGAATTCACGAATTATTTTCCAAACTTTATGTATAAAAAATTCGTGAATTCGTGGCTATAAAAAACTTCGATTTCGCTTCAATAAAAAAAGCCTGCACTTCCTAAAAAGTGCAGGCTTTTCAACCAACCAAATTAAATTTATTTTTAGAGAATTAAGCTTGTTTTACAAATTGTAATTCAATGTTTAATTTTACTTCTTCTCCAACTAAAACACCACCAGTTTCAAGAGCAGAGTTCCAGTTTAAACCCCAATCTTTACGATTAATTTTACCTTCAATGCTTAAACCTACTTTAGTATTTCCCCATGGATCAGTCATGATTCCGCTAAAGTCTACAGGAAAAGTTACTGATTTTGAAATACCTTTGATAGCTAAATCTCCAGTTATTTCATAATCTCCAGCATCAATTTTTTTGAAAGTAGAAGCTTTGAAAGTTAATTTTGGATTGTTTTCAACATCAAAGAAATCTGCACTTCTCAAGTGACCGTCTCTGTCTGCATTTGCAGTGTCGATAGAAGCGATATCACCAGAAAATTGGATATCAGCATTTTCGAAGTTTTCTCCTTCTGTAGTAATTGTTGCGTCATAAGTTCCAAATTTACCTGAAACATTTGTAAACATCATGTGTTTAACTTTAAAACCAATTTCTGAATGTGTTGGGTCAATTGACCATTTTGTAGTTGCCATAATTTTTATTTTTAAATAATTAATTTCATTTTGATAGGACAAAGTTACGTTGGTAGTCAGCGTAACACACTTAACCTAGATTAAGAAATAAAAAAAGACCTAAAAGATTTTAAAAATCTGTTAGATCTCTTTTGAGATTGTAGAAATATATTTAGTCTTGATTTTTGTTGTTCATGTAATAAGTCAAAGCTCCTGAAGGGCATTTATTAACAGTCGAAATTATTTTTTCAGAAGTAGAAGCCTCGGCTACAATCCAGGGTTTTTCTTTTGGGCGAAAAACCTCAGGATTATTTTTTACACAATTAGCAGAATGTATACATTTTCCGGATTGCCAAACAATGGCTACTTCGTCATTTGTGTATTCTTTGGTTAGATTATTTGGATTCATGATTGAAAATTTTAAATGGTTAGTTTAGAGTGAATTAAAAACCTATTTTCATATATAAAAATACGTTTTCTTTTTGAGTTTTGATAAAAATTGAGGCAAAAAAGAAACGATATAAAGCTGAAGATTAGCTAATATATCGTTTCTGAAAAAAAAATAGTAATTGTAATCTTTGAATTAATAATTCATAGGAACATCCATTAAAAGAAACTCGGCATCTGTATTTGCTTTTATGTTTAAAGTGTCAGTTCCTGAAATTCCAACAGCATCACGAGTGTTTAATTCCTGACCGTTAATAGTTACGTTTCCTTTTAAAACGAAAGCGTAAACTCCGTTTCCTTCTTTTTTAATTTTATATTCAGTAGATACACCTGAGTCAAAATTACCCATGTTGAACCAAGCATCTTGGTGAATCCAAACTCCTTCATCGTCAGCATTTGGCGATAAAATCTGCGCTAATTTATTGTGTCTGTCAGCAACATCCAAAGTTATTTGTTGGTAACGAGGAGTCACATTTCTTTTGTTTGGAAACAACCAGATTTGTAATAATTTAGTCTGTTGATCTGCATTTGGATTAAACTCACTATGTTGAACTCCAGTTCCGGCACTCATAACCTGAATATCTCCATTTTTGATGATTTCGGTATTTCCCATGCTGTCTTTGTGCGCTAAATCACCTTCAAGCGGAATACTAATAATCTCCATATTATCGTGTGGATGAGTTCCAAAGCCCATTCCGCCTGCAATCGTGTCATCGTTCAAAACACGAAGAGCTCCAAACTGAATTCTATCTGGATTATACCAGCTCGCAAAACTAAAACTATGATATGCGTTAAGCCATCCGTGATTTGCGTTTCCTCTTGTTTCTGCTTTATGTAATACTATATTTTCCATGATCTATGTTTTGTTATTTTTATAGTACAAAGATACCACCAAGGTCAATGAAACGCACTTAACCTAGATTAAGAAAAGATTCTGAGGTTCTGAGTTGCTAAGATTCTAAGGTTTTTTAGGAGCAGAAGTTCTGGTTTTCAAAAGACCTGAACTCCCGCTATCCGTTTCAATCTTTTGTGTCCGCCGCGGCGGACACAAAAGGATTTCCACTTATATCGGGGCTATGCGAGAACTTTTATTTTTATAAGAAGTCTATACTCCCGCTTTTTATTAAAGTTCCGAAGGAACGAATTATATTGTAGGGATGGATTTTAATCCATTCGGCGCAATCCATTCTACATAATCCATTCTACATAATCCATTCTACATAATCCATTCTACATAATCCATTCTACACAATCCATTTTACGCAATCATAATCGACAAAGATTGACGATTATAGAATCGGAATTTCTAATGTGATCTCTCCTCTGTCGAGATGACAAGATTGTGTGTGAAAAAATCTAAAATCTAAAGTCAACAATCTAAAATCAGCTATATTGTGTAATAAACTGCTGTACAACAGCATCCGTATTTTCGTGGCGTTTTTTCTTTTCTAAAGCGATTGGCGGCGCTGCTCTTTCAAGACAATCTTTTACATCGCAAGTTTCGCAAGTAACGCCTACGATTCTTTTTTCGATGGGTTTTCCTTCGATGAATTTGAATTTCTTTTTCATGGTTGGATTAATCAAAATTCCAACCGAAATGCTGCGTATGTTGTCTTTTATAAATGGATCTTTTGTGGCCGATGAAAACACCAAATATTCATTTCCGCTATGGACATAACTTGATATTTGTGCGTCAAAAAAATGAGGTTTGTTTTGCTTGATCGCTTCATCAATGGTTTTTACCGAAACCCATCTTCTGCAATAATGTTCATTCGTTTCGTTTGCGTGCGGTTCCTGCTGATTTGTAATGTGTAATTCTTTCTTAATCTGATAAAAATCAGAACCAATTTTATGAGACATTCTCAAAAAGAATAAGTTTTTCAAATGAAAATCTTTCGGTAATAAATTGGTTAATCTTTGGTAGAAAGATTCCGGCGAAACCTCAAAACTTTCTATTAAAGCAACAAATTCTTCCGGATTTGGTTTTTCGTTATTCAGAAAATCATTGATTTTATTGACAACCAATTGTCTTGGTAATAACAATGCTCCGGCAAAATAAGAAGCATAGAAATTATGCAAAACCTGATCGAAATTTTCGAATTTAATCCAGCTGAAAGTCAGTAATCTATCAGATAATTTCAGATAATTATAAGCGATTTCTTTTGCTAAAATAAAGGCCCTTTGCGGATTATCGATTTCAGTTGAAAGTAATAATGTTTTGCTTTTTGGAACATAAATAGAACGCAAATCTTCTAAAGCTTCCTGATCTGTAAAAGCAATTTCTTTTATAGTGTATTCGTATTCTTCTTTAAGAATGGCTTCTAATTCTTCGATGCTTATTTTAGAATCTAAATTAATCTGAAAAGATTTTGAAAATGCAATTACTTTCTCTTCTAGATCTTCAAAATAATTACTGTGCGCTTCCTGATAAGATCTTAAAGCGGCAAGAAAGAAACTTTCACGGCTTAAATTATAATGTTGGGCAATTTCGATAATAGTACTAATAAAAGCATTGACTTTGGCAGGAGCATTTGCAATAATATCAATTAAATCAGCTTCCTGAATCCCAAAAAGCTCTAACGGAATCTCTTTTAAAATTCCTGATTTTAGGATTTCGCCAATTGGAGCGAGATTATTATCAAGTTTTAAAGACACCATTTGGTCATAACTTGTTTCTAAATGTTCGCACAGAAGTAAAATTTTATCTGTTTTTGGATATTTTTTCCCCTTTTCAATTTCGTTTAAGTACGATTTTGAAAGATTTGTCAATTTGGCTAAGCCAAAAAGAGAAAGATTTTTTTGTGTTCTAACCTGTTTGAGTTTTAGCCCAAATATCAGCTTTATATAGTCTTTTTCGATATCCATGTATCAAATATAGACAATTGAAAAATAATCGCCAAAAAATTATTTTTAATATTTAGCGAACGTTCGCTTGTTTTGTAAAAAACTTTTTTCTAATATTGTGGTGTAGAAAATATTAACCATCAGATTGTTATAGAGACTATTGTCTTGAAATGATAGTAATTAAGAAAACAATTGAGGAATAATTAAAATCAGCAGCTATGAAAAACCAATTAGAGATTACCGAAACGGCAATGGAATTTTTAGCCGAAAAGAGCCTTTCTTATCCAAAGATCTGGACAGAAGAAGCGATTGTTTTTATAAGTGATTTGCATCGAAAATTCGAATCGCAACGAAAACTGTTATTGTTACAACGCGAACAAAAACAAACTGCTTTTGATCAGGGCGTCATGCCATCTTTTCCTTCAGAAACCAAAACCGTCAGAGAAAGTAATTGGACCGCTGGAGAAATTCCGAAAGATTTACAGGATAGGAGAGTGGAGATTACCGGACCTGTAGATCGAAAAATGATAATCAATGCATTGAATTCAGGAGCGAAAACTTTTATGGCTGATTTTGAAGACAGCACTTCGCCAACCTGGCAAAATTTGATGGACGGACAAATAAATTTAATTGATGCGGTAAACAAAACGATTACATATACCGATTTGGCGAAACACAAATCATATCATTTAAATGAGAAAATCGCAACATTAATTGTACGTCCAAGAGGTTTGCATTTGCCAGAAAAGCATCTTTTAATTGAAGGAAAAGAAGTTTCAGGTTCTTTGGTAGATTTTGGATTGTATGTTTTTCACAATCACAAAAGACTTTTAGAAAACAATTCAGGACCATATTTCTATATTCCAAAATTAGAACATTATCTGGAAGCACGTTGGTGGAATACTGTAATTGATTTTACAGAAGATTATTTAAAACTAGAACGCGGAACAATAAAAGTGACGGTTTTAATCGAAACCATAACAGCAAGTTTTCAGTTAGACGAAATTATCTATGAATTGAAAGAACATATCGTTGGTTTGAATTGTGGACGTTGGGATTATATTTTCTCTTACATCAAAAAATTCCGCAAGAACCCAAAATTTATCGTTCCGGATCGCGATCAGGTAAATATGACTTCGCCTTTTATGAATGCTTATTCGAATTTGGTAATTCAAAGATGTCATAAAAGAGGAATTCACGCTATTGGCGGAATGGCAGCTCAAATTCCGATTAAGAATAATGAAGAAGCGAATGCTGTTGCTTTTGCAAAAGTAAAAACGGATAAAGAGCGTGAAGTTAGAAACGGACACGACGGAACTTGGGTTGCACATCCGGATTTGGTTTCAATTGCAAAAGAGATTTTTGATAAAGCAATGCCAACTCCAAACCAGATTCATATAAAAAGAGAACATCGAAAAATTACAGAAGAAGATTTGATTGAACCGCCAATTGGAATCATTACTGAAAACGGTGTTCGAAAAAATATCAATGTAGGAGTTTTGTATTTGGCTTCGTGGCTAAACGGACAAGGCGCAGCGGCTTTGCATAATTTAATGGAAGACGCTGCAACAGCAGAAATCTCGAGATCGCAATTGTGGCAATGGCTTCAGAATAAAGTGGTTTTGGATAATGGCAAAAAATTAGATTTGGCGTATTATCACGAATTGGCTTTAGATGAATTCAAGAAAATCAAAGACGAATTGGGCGAAGAAAATTACGAAAAAAGACAATTTCCATTAGCCGAAAAAGTTTTGGAACGACTAGTTGTAAATATTGATTTTGTCGATTTCCTGACTATTCCTTGCTATAAATATTTATAAAGAATTAAAAATTAAAAATACTCTTTACGCAGATAGCACAGATCTTTAATTTTTAATTCAAAATTTTTAATTGAATGAAATGCTTTTACTAACCAACTTAACTATATTATTTATGAAAACAACAGAAGACAGAATTCAGGAATTGATTAACGATTGGATTACGAACCCAAGATGGAAAGGTGTTGAACGTCCTTATACTGCGACAGAGGTTATTACGCTTCAGGGGTCGTATCAAATTGAGCATTCTATTGCTAAAATAGGAGCGCAAAAATTATGGAGAAAGTTAAAAAGTCAGGATTATGTTGCTGGTTTGGGCGCATTGACAGGAAATCAGGCGATTCAGGAAGTCGATGCTGGTTTAGAAGCGATTTATTTGAGCGGATGGCAAGTTGCCGCTGATGCAAATTTGGCAGGAGAAATGTATCCTGACCAATCGCTTTATCCTGTAAATAGTGTGCCAATGGTGGTTAAAAAAATTAATAATGCCCTTTTACGTGCTGATCAAATTCAGACTGTAAATGGAGTTGAAGATAAAAAAGATTACTTGGTTCCGATTGTAGCTGATGCCGAAGCTGGTTTTGGTGGAAATTTAAATGCTTTTGAATTGATGAAATCAATGATTGAAGCGGGGGCTTCAGGAGTTCATTTTGAAGATCAATTGAGTTCTGCTAAAAAATGCGGACACTTAGGCGGAAAAGTTTTGGTTCCAACGCAAGAAGCGATTAATAAATTGATTGCAGCTCGTTTAGCAGCAGATGTTATGGGAGTTTCTACTTTAATCGTTGCAAGAACTGACGCTGATGCAGCTAATTTATTGACAAGTGATGCTGATCCTAGAGATGCTAAATTTATTACAGGTGAAAAAACTAATGAAGGTTTTTTCTATGTAAATAGCGGAATCGATCAGGGAATTGCAAGAGGTTTGAGTTATGCCCCATATGCTGATTTAATTTGGATGGAAACCAGTAATCCGGATTTAGTTTATGCTAAAAAGTTTGCTGATGCCATGAAAAAAGAATTCCCTGATAAAATGTTGGCATACAATTGTTCGCCATCATTTAACTGGGCGGCAAAATTATCAGTTGCTGAAATGGAAACATTCAGAGAAGATTTGGCTGCGATGGGTTATAAATTCCAATTCATTACTTTGGCGGGATTCCATGCTTTGAACACAAGTATGTTCGAATTGTCTAAAGCCTACAAAGAACGTGGAATGGCAGGTTATTCTGAATTGCAGGAAAGAGAATTTGCTTTGCAGAAAAACGGTTTCAGAGCGGTAAAACATCAAGCTTTCGTAGGAACTTCTTATTTTGATGCCGTTCAGAATACGGTTATGATAGGAAAATCAACTATAACGGCGATGGAACATTCTACGGAGGTTGAACAATTTTAATTCAAAAAGAAAAGCCAGTTTATTAACTGGCTTTCTTGCTTTTTATAGCCACGAATTCACGAATTATTTTGTGACAATCTTTGAGAATAAAAATTCGTGAATTCGTGGCAAAAAAAACTATTTCTTCAAAAGTCGGGCTTTCATTTTACTGAAAAACTCAGGCGTAACACCTATGAATGAAGCGATTTGTTTTTGAGGTACTTTGTGAACCAGATTTCCATATTTGGTAGAGAATTTTTCAAATCGTTCTTCTGCCGGTAAACTTAAGTTGTCCATTAACCTTTGTTGATTGGCAACTAATGAGTTCTCAATTAATATTCTGAAAAAGCGTTCTAATTTTGGAATTTCGTGAAACAACTGTTCCTGGTTTTCTTTCGACAAAGAAATTACTTCAGCATCTTCTAAAACTTCTATAAAAAGCTGTCCTGGTTTTTGCGAAAAATAACTGTACATATCGCTCATCCACCAACCTTGACAAGCAAACGACAGGACATGTTCTACGATATTATCGTTGATGTTGAAACTTCTTAAAATTCCAGAATTCACAAAATAAGAATGTTTACAAACTTCGCCCGCACTTAACAAAATAGTTTTGGCTTTGTAATTATGTGTTTCGGTTTTAGATAAAAAAAGAGCTTGTTCTTCGGGAGTTAGCGAAACGTGTTTGGCAATATTTTCAAGAATTAATGCCATTATTTTTCTTTTATTAAAGTGAATGAAGTAGCTTTGAAACGACCGTTTTCTACTTTTCCGGTAACAGAAGCTTTGCGTATTTTATTGCAAAAACCATCTTCGGCATGAGCGTCGCCATGTTCGTCAATTGTAGTTCCGTCAACGAAATAAGCTTTTCCGTCAATGCGAACGGCTAAATCACAACTTTTGCCTTTCATTCCAAATTGACATTCTCCGCAAGCGGTTTCTACGATTTGAGGTTTTTCGGTTGTTTTTTTATCCTGAGCTTGTGTTGCTATTCCAATAAATAGGAATAGTATAAATAATGCTTTTTTCATTTTTAAAAGTTTACAGTTATTAATTTCGAAGTTGTTTTGGCACGTTCAATAATTTCTTCGATTGGAGTTGCCAGTGAATCGTGACTTAATACAACTCCCATTCGGCGATAAGGTCTTGAAGTTGGTTTTCCAAATATTCTGAAATCAGTTTTTGGTAAAGAAGCTACTTTTTCGATTCCGGTAAAAGTAGGATTTGTAGAATCTTCCGATGCTAAAATTACGGCGCTTGCTCCAGATTTTTCTAGTGTAATTTCGAAAATAGGAAGGCTTAAAATGGCACGCAAATGCAATTCGAATTCGTTGAAATTTTGCGTTCCCGCTAAAGTTACCATTCCGGTATCATGTGGACGAGGAGAAAGTTCAGAGAAATAAACGCCTTCATTTGTTAGGAAAAATTCAACACCAAAAAGTCCTGCTCCGCCAAGTGCTTCAGTAATTTTTTCGGCCATATCTTGCGCTTCGTATAAATCTTTGTCTGAAACTAAAGCAGGTTGCCAACTTTCCTGATAATCACCGCGTTCTTGTCTGTGACCAATTGGAGCGCAAAACAAGGTTGGATTATTATTTTGAGTAATCGTTAAAAGTGTAATTTCTGAATTGAAATTTACAAATGCTTCTACGATAACTTCGATAACATCACCACGAGAACCTGCAACAGCATATTGCCAGGCTTTCTCGATATCACTTTCGGTTTTTATAGTTGATTGCCCTTTTCCGGAAGACGACATTAAAGGTTTTACTACACAAGGAATTCCAACTTCGTGAACGGCTTTTTGTAATTCTTCTGCTGAAGTTGCGTATTGATATTTAGCAGTTTTTAAGCCTAATTCTTTTGATGCTAAATCACGAATAGCTTTACGATTCATGGTAAAGTTTGCCGCTTTCGCCGAAGGAACAACGGTGATTCCTTGTTTTTCGTAATCGTAAAAACGTTCGGTGCGAATGGCTTCTATTTCAGGAACTATAAAGTCTGGTTTGTGTTTGGCTACGATTCGGTCAAGAGCTTCGCCGTCGAGCATATTAATCACTTCAAAACCATGTGCAACTTGCATTGCCGGAGCATTTTCGTAACTATCAACTGCAATTATAGTTTGTCCGATTCGTTGTGCAGCGATGACAAATTCTTTGCCTAATTCGCCTGAACCAAGGAGTAGTATTTTCATTTTGGAGTTTTGTAAATAATGGAGTAGTAAAAGTAGCGAAAAATGTTTTTAACCGCAAAGTATTGTATGTCTATGCAATTTATATTAACCGCAAAGTTCGCAAAGATTTACGCAAAGAACGCGAAGTTTTTGTTTTTAAGTTAAAGAAAAAGGTTCGCAAAGATTTTAAAATTAATCTTTGCGAACCTTGCGTATTCCTTTGCGTTCTTTGCGGTTAAATCATATTAATGAAAATGATCTTCTTCAATTTCGAATTCAGCATCTTTTTCCCAAATTTCCATTTCGCAGGGTTTGCAGTTGAATTTTAGTTTGTATTCAAGTTCGCCTTGTTTTAAAACCAAAGGTTCTTTTACCTTAACGCCTACAATGTCTTTTTGGTGTATCGGGCATTTTTTTAATTCGTATTTGATGCAATATTTGGTTGTCATTACACGAGATTTTCCTGGATCCCATTGTAATTCGAATGCTTTTTCGATTTCGGTAACACCGTGACGTTCGTAGAATTTACGAGCTGTTTTGTTCGAAACGTTATACATGAAATCCAGTTTGGTTTCAGGATATGGATGCGATGTTTTTACCATTTGGTGTTCTTCGCGTTTGTAGTTTGCCAAACGAATTTCAGTCAACTGATCGTAAACTGTTCTTCGCATTTCGTTGATTTTTGAAATAGGAAGGAACCAGTTTTGAGAAAACATAACGTTGATTTCATCGGCTTTATAAGGTGTGAAACCTGTTTTTGTCAATTGCGTTTTAATATTTTCTTCGATTGATTCGCCAGTTTTAGTCTGCTCTTTTGCATGTTCTAAAGTAACGGTACTTACGTTTCCGTCTTCATCAGTTGCGATAAGTTCAAAGCCAGTTTCTGTTTCTGTAAGTAATAAAGTCGTGCTTAATTTACGAACGGCACTGTCTTCTCTTTCTACAATTTTGATGAAAGCGGCGTCGTTATTTCTGTAGATAAAAGTTCCGTCTTTTACTTCTTTTAAAACGTTTGGATAGATTTTACCATTTTCGGCTTTGTTTACGTAAATTCCGTCGGCTTCATTGTTTTCGTTGATGAAACAAAGTCCGTCACCATTGTTTAATAATTCGCCGTTTTCGATTTCGTAAGCGTTTCCAACAGTTCGGATTAATTTACCAATATATTGACCTTTTGATTTTGGAGTTTCCCAGGAACCAATAGAACTGTGTCTTTCGTTAACGAAATAATCCGTATAACCACGGTTGAAGGTTCTGTTTAAAGAAGAATCAAAAGTATAAGTACAAGTTCCTGAAGAAGCTTTGATATATTTTCCGCGTCCATCTCCTTCTAAATAGCTGTCTAGTTTTTGACGTAAATAAGACACGTTGTTTTTTACATAAACAACATCTTTCAATCGTCCTTCGATTTTAAAAGAAACAATTCCAGCTTCGATCAAATTAGGAATTTGCTCTGAAATATCTAAATCTTTTATCGAAAGTAAGTGACTATTTTTGATTAAGGTTTCTCCGTTTCCGTCGATTAAGTTATAAGGTAAACGGCAGTTTTGTGCGCAAGAACCGCGATTGGCGCTGCGTTCTCCGTTTGCCACACTCATATAACAGTTTCCGCTAAAGGATACACATAATGCACCGGTTACGAAAAATTCTAATTCAACATCGGCTTCGTCGTAAATCGTTTTAATTTGATGCAAGTTTAATTCACGAGCTAAAACGACACGTTTGATTCCGGCATCTTTAAGGAATTTAATTTTATCAGCATCACGGTTATTGGATTGTGTACTGGCGTGAAGTACGATAGGAGGTAAGTCCATTTCCATAATCGCCATATCCTGAATAATCAGGGCATCGACACCAATATCGTATAATTCCCAGATCATTGAACGACACGTTTCTAGTTCGTTGTCGTATAAAATGGTATTCATTACCACAAAAACCTGAGCATTAAATAAGTGCGCATATTGTACTAATGCAGCAACATCTTCGATAGAGTTGTTGGCATTTGAGCGTGCTCCAAATTGTGGTGCACCAATATAAACTGCATCGGCACCACTATTTATGGCTGCCATTCCTCCAATTAAATCTTTAGCCGGAGCTAATATTTCGATCTTCTTCATTTTTAAGACTTTAACCTTCTGTGGTATTCACGGAAAAAAGTTTGCAAAGTTCTTATAAATATTTCGAGTTTACTAATACTGAAGTGACTTTTTTTGAAATAGTTGGGTTATATGGAATGAATTAAAACTTTAATTTATATTATTTTCAAATTTATTTCCTAAGTATTCAAATTTGACTTGATTGTAGGAGATGTTTTTAATTTCATATATAAATCTTTTTGGAATCAATACTGCTGAAATATCCATTGGATCAATATTAATCCAGTAATAAAGAAATAAGGTATTCTTGATTATTTTTGCATTTCCATAATATTTAAGACCTCCAGTTTCATATTTTTCAACAATGATTTGAATGCCTTTTTTTGTCTTTTTAGTAATGATAAGCTCTGCTGTTTTATTTTCGTTTCTTTTTAAATAATTAGAATTAAAAGCCTCTTGATGAGTAAATTTAATATTTATGTTTTCTAATTCATTTTTTTTGCAGCCAGTAAATAAAAAAAGAACTATCAATACGCAGAAAATATATTTCATATTAATTAAGTTTTTTTAATTTAATCTAACGGAAAATTATATCCTACAGCAAATATCCCGGACGATTGTTTGGCTGCGGGATGAAAGTAGCCCGAAATACCAATTTCAAAATTATTTCTTCGACCAATAGCTAATCCAATACTGAAAGGAATATGTAATAACACGTCGCTTTTGTTGAAATTAAGGTTCGGTGTAAATGTTTCGAATTTACCTATCGAAGTACCAATACCTCCTTCAATAAAAGGTGCAACCCAAGGAATTGGTGCACACAGACGAACTTTTGCTCCAAGTAAAAAAGCATTGGTTGTTACTTTGTATTGAGGTTGATTTTGTAGCGTCTGATTTTTTTCAACAGATGTAAAGATGCCTCCCGCATATGGACGTACGCTAAACCATGATTTTAATCCAATGATATATTCTGCTTGAAAATATGGACCACCGCCCATAACATCAACTTCTTCTTGACTGCCGTAATTTTCAATGTAGTAAGAACTGCTTGCGGCAAAACCTATGGAGCCTTTGATAGAATTGCCTTCTGTTTGGGATTTTGCCTGATTGCTAAAGAATAAAGTAAAGATTAAAATTAAGAACGAATTGCGTAATGCTAGATTCATGAAACATTTTTTGGTTGTGAATTTATTTTTTTTGGTCGGGGCGAAAGTAGAGCTTTATTTTTAAATTCCTACAAAATAAAAAAACTACTTGGCTATTAAACCAAGTAGTTTTCGCTCCCAAAAAAAATAGTGTCAATTATTATGACAATCTTTTCGTTTTAATTTTATCCAATGTGCTTTGGATATTATTTAATTGTTTCGAAATAATAGCAATTTGAGTGCCTTCAAGTTCGTTTTTATCCAAAGCCATTTTGTATTTTTCAATGGCTGCTTCTTCTCCGGTGATACATGCATTTACAATCGCTTGGGTATCTCCGCCAGTAAATGATGATTTAATGTCGATCCAGGTACGATGTAAAGCGCCTAATGCGCCTCCGCCGGAAGTATCGGTTGATTTTCCTAGTTTGTTGATTTGGTCTTGCAATTCAACTATAAATAAAGCACGTTCCCGAGCGTAGTCTAAGAATTCAGCTTTAATTGACAAATCGTTTACATGCTCAGCGGCATTTGTATATCCTAGTTTTCCATCTTCTAAAATAGAAATTAATCCTTCTAGTGTATTAACTGTTTCTGTGGTAGTTTCTTCTGTATGTATCATGATAATATTTTTTTTAATTATGTGTTATACAAAGTTGGGGATTTACAGAAGCTTTTGTCTTACAGAATTATAGCGTTGATTTATATGATTGTAGAATGGGAATTTTGAAAGTATAAGATTTTTTTTGCCACGAATTTCACAAATTTTCACTAATTACTTTGTGTCTTAATTAATTTAAGAAAAAGTTCTTGTTTGCCGTTTGGGTTAGGGATAGAAGTGGAAATCCTTTTGCTTTTTTCTTTAAAAAGCAAAAGATTGAAACGGATAGCCCGGCCGGAGGCAACCCCCAAAATAAGTGCATAAAAAAACAGCTTAAAGTATAAAGTGATGAAACTTTGAACCTTAAGCCGTTTTAATAAAATTATTGATGTTGTTATGCAGTCAAAGCTTCTTTGATTCTGCGTAACGCTTCTTTTAAAATGTCATTGCTTGTTGCGTAAGAGAAACGGATGCAATTTGGATTTCCGAAAGCATCACCTGTTACAGTTGCTACGTTAGCTTCGGCCAAAAGGTACATTGAAACGTCGTTTGCATCTTTGATTTCAGTTCCTCTTAATGTTTTTCCGAAGAAAGAAGAAACGTCTGGGAATACGTAAAATGCTCCTTCCGGAACGTTGATTTTTACTCCTGGAATTTCTTTTAATAATCCAACAACTAAATCTCTACGACCGTGAAAAGCTTCAACCATGTGGTTTAATACACTTGGATCAGCGTCTACAGCAGTAATTGTAGCACGTTGCGCTACAGAGTTTGCTCCTGAAGTTACTTGTCCCTGAATTTTTGTACACGCTTTTGCGATAAATTCCGGTGCTCCAATATAACCAATTCTGTATCCTGTCATTGCGAATGCTTTTGCAACTCCGTTTACAGTGATTGTTCTTTCTAACATTCCCGGGATTGAACCGATGCTGCAGAATGTTCCTGAGAAATTGATGTGCTCATAAATTTCGTCAGCAACTACATATATATTTGGGTGTTTTTCTAAAACTTTTGCAAGAGCAGTTAATTCTTCTCTGCTATATACAGATCCTGATGGATTACAAGGAGAAGAGAACCACATCATTTTTGTTTTTGGCGTGATAGCAGCTTCTAATTGTTCTGGTGTTATTTTGAAATCAGTATCTACAGACGTTGGAACTTCAACTGGAACTCCACCTGAAAGTTTAACAATTTCGAAATAAGAAACCCAGTATGGCGCTGGCAAAATAACCTCGTCACCATCGTTTAACATTACTTGCGCAATGTTGTATAAAGATTGTTTTGCTCCTGTAGAAACTACAATTTGAGTTGGTTTGTAGTCTAAATTATTGTCTCTTTTGAATTTTCTGCAAATTGCTTCTCTCAATTCTAAATAACCTTCTACTGGAGAATATGTACTGTAATTTTCATCGACTGCTTTTTTAACAGCTTCTTTAATAAAATCTGGTGTATTAAAGTCAGGTTCGCCTAAACTTAAACTGATAATATCTTTTCCTTGTGCTTTTAATTCGCGTGCTAAAGCTGCCATTGCTAAAGTCTGTGATGTCGCTAAGTTGTTGATTCTGTCTGAAAGAATATGATTCATTATAAAAATTTTGAATGTCCTTAATTTCAACTTTAATTAAGGAAGGTTAATTATTAATAGATTTTTTGTTTTTATGCTAGTTCCGGCTTCATTCCAAGATCTTTCAAATGCTTGTAATGTGCAATAACGGCTCCTCTCATGGTTTTGAATTCGTGATAAGGTAAATTGCATTCGATTGCGGTTTGTTTTACAATTTCGGCAATTTTTCCGTAGTGAATATGACTGATATTCGGGAAAATATGGTGTTCGATTTGGTGGTTTAATCCTCCAGTAAACCAGTTGATTATTTTGTTTTTTGGAGCAAAATTGGCTGTTGTATACAATTGGTGAATTGCCCAAGTGTTTTCCATTTCTCCATCTTCATTAGGAATCGGATTTGAAGTTTCTTCAACTACGTGTGCCAATTGAAAAACAATACTTAAAATTAATCCTGCAGTATAATGCATTACGAAAAATCCAATAACAACTTTCCACCATGTTACGCCTAAAATCATTGGCAAAGCCATCCAGATTAAAACGTAGATTATTTTTGTAATTACAAGAACTGTCCATAATTTAGTTGGACTTTGAGGTGCTCCGTATGATAATTTTCTCTTTAGGTAGTTTTTCATTTGTTTAAAATCGGTTGTTAAAGCCCAATTAAAAGTCAAAAGTCCGTATAAGAAGAAAGAATAATAATGTTGAAATTTATGAAAACGGTGCCATTCAGCATTTTGTGTAAAACGAATAATTCTTCCCGCATCAAGATCTTCATCATGACCGTGAATGTTAGTGTAAGTATGGTGTAATACATTGTGTTGTACTTGCCAGTTGTGAACGTTTCCGGCTAATACATAAATACTTCCACCCATAATTTTGTTGATCCATGATTTAGAAGAGTAAGATCCGTGGTTTCCGTCGTGCATCACATTCATTCCAATTCCGGCCATTCCAACTCCCATCAGAATGTTTAGTAACAATTGTGCCCAAAATGGCATGTCAAGAGTTAGGATCAAAAAGTACGGCGTTAGAAAAACAGCAAAAAGAATAACAGCTTTTAGGTGCAGCTTCCAGTTTCCGGTTTTCTGAATGTTGTTCTCCTTGAAGTAATTGTTTACTCGTGAGTTAAGTGTTCTGAAGAACTTCAGATTGTCTTGCTTAGCAAATGTAGGCGCAGTGTTATTCATAATTATTTTAAATAGGTTTCAAAGGTAATTATTATAAATTTTCAATTTGCAAAATTGAGTTAAATATTTCAACTGTAAAGTAGTACTTTTGTTAAAAATTTAGAGCAATGGATGAGATATTGAAATATTTTCCTGATTTGACCGATATTCAAATCGAACAATTTCAAAAATTAGACTTTTTATACCACGATTGGAATGAAAAAATCAATGTGATTTCAAGGAAAGATATTGATGCATTATATACGAAACATATTTTGCATTCGCTTGGAATTGCAAAAATCATGAAATTTGAACCCGGAGCAACTGTTTTGGATGTTGGAACTGGTGGTGGATTTCCAGGTATTCCGTTAGCAATTCTTTTTCCTGAAACCCGTTTTTACTTAATTGATGTTATTGCAAAAAAAATTAAAGTAGTTCAGGGCGTTGTGGATGCATTAGAATTAAAAAATGTAAAATCTGAACAAAAACGTGCTGAATTGGTAAAAGGTGATTTTGATTTTATTGTAAGTCGCGCTGTAACCAATATGCCGGATTTCGTTTCATGGATAAAAGATAAAATCAAGAAACAACATAAACACACTTTGAAAAACGGAATTTTATATCTTAAAGGTGGCGATTTAGCAGAAGAATTAAAAGATTTTCCAAAAGCTACATTATATGATTTGTCTACTATTTTTGAAGATGAATTTTTCGAAACCAAAAAAGTAGTGCATTTGCCTTTGAAATTTACTGTTTAGTTTTTTCGAAAATTAAAAAAAAAATAACCCGATAATAATATCATTCAAGTATTACTATCGGGTTTTGCATATCAAAAGTGAATTATAATTAAGATGCTTTTCTTGTTAATTGCAAAAATGGATTTGCTTTATGATCTAAATTTTCGATGAATTTATGAAGTGCTTCAGTTGTTGTAGCTTGTGAATAGTTAAACTGAGAATCAAAGAAAAATTCGCGGCATATTGCAGGTTCATCTATTGAATTATATATTGCTTCATCAGATTCGTCTAAATCTGTGAAATTATAAGGGCAAGGATATAAACGTGTCAAATTGGAAATGATATCAATAAGCCATTTATCAAAAACGTTTTTCTTCGGAGTTATATGGCGTGCTAATAATACTAATCCAAGAAGTTCATTTTGTAAAAAATAAGAACCTTTTCTATATCTTACATCAACCATTCTCACATTCATTAAAGCAATCCACAATACACCATCTACAGAACCTACTGCAGGAACATCAAGATCAGTATCAAATAATAACGGATTTGTTTGCTCGCGATCATTTATAGAACACCAAAGTGCTTCAATACGTTTTTGAATATCATGTGTTGATTGTGTATAACCTGTAAAACGCCAATAAATCCATTCTAATAATGCTGAAGTTAATCCAACCGAACCTTTATGGTTAATATGTGTTAATGCGTTTTCTAATTCATCATTTTGATCAAGAGGATCTAAAAATTTATCTATTTTCTTTTTAGTCCACGTAAAATCAATTGAATGACCAATGCTTTTTGATTCTAAAATCACTTTAGGGACATTGTTCAAATTTCTCATAACCTGTATTTTTTATTATTAGATTTAATTATTTTTTTCAGGTACAAATTTATTATCATGCTGTTTTATATTCAGGAAGTAAAAGTTTTTATAATAACATAATAAGATTTTTCAAAGACATAACATATTGATAACTAGTTAAATAGGAAAAGTATTACAAAAATATAAGTTAGTATTTATTGAATTATTGTCAGTATGTTGTATTACAGTATTTTAAAACGATGATATTTGATTTTAGAGAAACAGATATAAGAAAATGACTTAAAGATTATTTGAAATTTGTGGCTTTCTGCTTAGTTACAAATGATTTTGAGAGTATATCAAATTAGATAAAACCTTAAAGAAATTTTATTCGTCACCTATTATTTTTCGCTTATGTACTTTTATTTGTTCAATCTATATTAGTGGAATATCTTTACTAAGCACTAACGGTTTTATTTAGAAAATGATTAAGAATATATCAACTTATTGGAAAATTCAATTCATTGCATGGATTACAACTTCTTTGTATTGGGGATTTTCGGCTTTTTTTGAAGGTAATTTTAGTTGGAAAATTGGTGTAGCCGATTTAATTCTCGATGTCGCAATTGGTATTACATTAACGCATATTTACAGAAACTTCGCTTTAAGAAAAGGATGGAATAAATTAAATCTAAAGAGATTAATACCTAAGATTGCGATTAGTATTCTGGTTCTTTCTTTATTATATATGTTTTTGATTGTGATTAAACTTTATCTGGTACGTTTATTTTTCTTAGAAAACAATTCAGTTTCATTTATAGTATTTTTTAAATCGATACAATTACAGGTTTTTATGACCGGTACAAGATTAATGTCGATTTGGGTATTAGCATATCATCTTTATCATTATTCAAGACTTGAAATCGAAACGGTAAAAGAAAATTCCCGTTTGTCACTTATAATAAAAGAAGCACAACTTAATAATTTAAGCGCGCAGCTTAATCCGCATTTCTTTTTTAACTCATTAAATAATATAAAATATCTGGTACTTGAAAATCCAAACTCAGCAAGACGAGCAATTGACCTTTTATCTGAGTTGTTGAGAAATTCCTTAAATAGTAATGTTGAGAGATTAATATCTTTAAATGATGAAATTAATCTCGTTAAGGATTATCTGGAATTGGAAAAAATTCGATTTGAAGAACGTTTGCAAATCAAAATTGAAATTAATATCGATTTATCAAAATATTCAATTCTGCCTTTAAGCATTCAGACGTTGGTTGAAAATGCAATAAAACACGGAATTGAAAAAAGAAAAAATGGCGGATTCATTACTGTAACAATTCAGGAAGAAGGCAATTTTATAAAAATCAATGTTGAAAATTCGGGTAAAATAGATCTGGAAAGCAATAAGTCAGGTATTGGTTTAAATAATCTCAAGGAAAGATTATTGTTACAATACAACGGAAATGCCACTTTTGAAATTAAAGAGAAGGACAACGAAACGGTTTTGGCAACAATTTTATTACCATCGAAATGAAAAAGATAAAAGTTGTAATAATTGATGATGAACGTTTGTCGAGAGAAGAACTAAAAAGAGCATTATCTGCTTACGATGATTTTGTTCTTATAGGCGAAGCTGAAAATGCTGATAACGCTAAAGATTTGATTGAAACCAAAAAACCGGATTTAATTTTCTTAGATATTCAAATGCCTGAAAAATCTGGTTTTGATTTGTTAGAATCTTTAGATAATGTGCCAGAAGTATTGTTTGTTACGGCTTATAATCAATATGCTGTACAAGCTTTTGAAGTAAATGCTTTAGATTATCTAATGAAACCCATAAGGGAAGAACGTTTCTCGAAAGCAATTGAAAAAGTAAGAAATGCTATAAAGCTAAAATCCTCTTTAGATAATGCTGTAGCAGATAGAAAAATTTTCATTAAAGATGGAGAAAAACGATTCTTTATTCCATTAGATGAAATTTATTTAATAGAATCTCTTGAAAATTATACCAGACTTTTTTTTCAGGGAAACAAAGCGCTTCAAAGGCGTTCTCTTCGGCAATGGGAAGAGATATTAGATGAAAATATTTTTTTCAGAATTAATAGAACTGAAATTATCAATATCAAATACATTCAGGAAGTAAACAGAACAATTGGCGGCAAACTCGAAGTAAAACTAAAAACCGGAGAATTACTGGAAGTCTCAAATCGTCAAGCAGTCAAATTCAAAAACAGTAACGGGATTTAATCCATAATTTTTATCGTTTTTTAAATGTTTTCAGCTAATTCTTTATGCTGTAAAGGGCATTGCTATTTCTGGATTTGACGAAATCCGGATTTTTACAGATCATTTTTTTTTAAATAAACTACTTTAAAACAATTCAATGAGAACAATTTTAAACTTTATATTTCTTATTTTGATAGTATCAAATACATATTCACAGCAAACAAATAAAACAAAATCCGAAGATTTAAAAAGCGCTTATGATATTCAGGATAGCGTAATGATTAAAACTCGCGATGGCGCATTTATTTCAGCAATAGTAGTTCGGAAAAAAGGAGTTTCTACACCAAAACCTGTAATACTTCAATATACGATTTATGTTACGGAAGCCAGAGATATTAAATCTTTGAAAGCAGCTGCAGACAAGGATTATATTGGTGTAATTGCTTATGCCAGAGGGAAACGATTTAGTCAGGAAGAGATATTTCCGTATGAGAATGACACCAATGATGCGTATGACGTAATTGACTGGATTAGTAAGCAAAAATGGTGTAACGGAAGTATTGGAATGTATGGCGGCAGTTACAACGGATTGACGCAATGGGCGGCTTGCAAAAAAATGCATCCTGCGCTAAAAACTATAGTTCCGTATGTTGCTAATAGAGCCGGAATGGGTTTGCCAATGGAAAACAACGTATTTATAAATCCTAATTACGAATGGTCTTTTTATGTTGGCAATAACAAATATCTGGATACAATTGCCGGAAATGACAGACAGCGTTTTAGAAAAATGCAATTTAAATGGTGGGAAACCGGAGTTGCCTACAAAAAAATCGACAGCATTGACGGAAGTCCAAACAGGCTTTTTCAAAGATGGCTAAAACATCCATCTTTTGATGAATATTGGCAGAAAATGTCGCCTTATAAAAAGGATTTTGCGCAGATAAATATTCCTGTTTTGGTGATTGACGGTTATTATAATGATTCTCAAAATTCGAGTTTGTATTATTTAAGAGAACTTCAAAAATACAATCCCAAAGCTAATTCTTATTTAATTATTGGTCCATACAGTCATTTTGGTGCGCAAAAAGGTGGTTCTGCCATATTGAACGGTTACAAAGTTGATGCAGACGCACTTATTAATACTAATAAAATAACGTATCAATGGTTTGATTATATTTTGAAAAACGGACCAAAACCTGAAATCTTGAAAGATAGAATTAATTATCAGGTAATGGGTGCGAACAAGTGGAGAAGTGCTCCGTCTATTGATAAAATGAATAATGGTTTTCTAAAATTTTATTTAACGGATAATAAATCAGGAAAATTCTATTCTTTGAACGCTACAAAGCCGGCTAAAAATAATTATCTCTCACAAGAAGTAGATTTTGCCGACAGACAAGTACAAAATAATGATTACTATCCTGATCCTATTATTAGAAAAGAAATCGATACAACAAACGGTTATGTTTTTGTAAGTGATCCGCTAAAAGAACCGCTTTTAGTAAATGGTTCTTTTTTGGGCGAAATAAAAGCAAGTATCAACAAAAAAGATATGGATATTGGAGTTACTTTATACGAAGTGACACCAGAAGGGGAATATTTTAATTTAGCCTATTTTATTGGAAGGGCGAGTTATGCTAAAGACATTACAAAGAGAAATTTACTAAAACCAAATAAAATTGAAACGATTCCTTTTTTGAATACACGTTTGGTAAGTAAACAATTAAGTAAAGGAAGTAGATTATTAATTACGTTGAATGTAAATAAGAATGCCTTCTCAGAACTCAATTATGGAACAGGAAAACCAGTCGCCGATGAAACTATTAAAGATGCCAAAGAACCTTTAAAAATAAAATGGTACAATGACAGCTTTGTAAAAATTCCAATTTGGAAATAAACGAAAATCCCAATCTTAATTACTCTAAGATTGGGATTCTTTTATTTCAGAATAGCTGTCTCTAAATGATGCAGCCAATTTTCTTTATAACTATTTCCTATTGGTATTTCTACAGTATTTATTTCGACTTCATTCTTAGAATAGGCTGTTAATTTTTTGATTTGAATGATATAAGAACGATGAATACGAACAAAATTAGAGTTTAGCAATTTTTCAAAAACGGAAATATTCTGCTTAATATGGTGCGATTTTCCGCTTTCAAGATGAATAGTGATATAATCTTTTAAACTTTCGATATACAAAATTTCGTCAAAGATAATTTTGATGTTCTTAGCGCCGCTAGTTACAAAAATATGATTTTCAGTTGTAGCATTTATTTCTTTTTTTGGATTTTGTAATTGCTTGAATTTTTCGATTGAAACAAAAAAACGATCAAAAGCTATTGGTTTTAAAAGATAGTCTATAACGTTAAGTTCATATCCTTCAAGTGCATATTCTCTGTAAGCAGTCGTAAAAATTACTTTGGGCGGATTCTTTAGTTTCTTTAAAAATTCATTGCCTTTTAATAGCGGCATTTCTATATCCAGAAAAATTAGATCAACTGTATTTGTTTCCAAAAAAGTGTAAGCTTTAAGTGCATTTTCGAAAGAATCGATTAATTCGAAATTTTCAAAATTCACTAAATGCGAAGCAATTAATTCTCTTGCCAAAGGTTCGTCGTCAACTATAATGCACTTGTATTTCATTCAAAAAAGAAAATATTAATAATTTATAGATTAAACAATCAGATAAAGCTTTACAGTATAATTATTCTGAGTTTCTTCAATTTCTAATTGATGTTTTTTAGGATATAATAAATCCAATTGTTTACGAACGTTTTCTAGTCCAATTTTAGATTTATCCGAGATCTTCCCAAAATCATTTTTAGGCTTTGTATTTTCAATGCTAAAAACGATTTGTTCTTTTTTGCTCTCCAGATGCAATCTTATTTTTGCTTTTTCGGTTTCATTTATGACACCATGTTTAAAGGCATTTTCTATAAAAGTTAATACAATTAAAGGCGAAATTTTGTGATTGTGCTCAATGTCTTTAGTAAATAAAATGTCTAATCTGTTTTCGCTATAGCGGAGTTTTTCCAATGCAATATAATTTTCTATCAAAGTGATTTCTTTTTCGATAGAAACATAATCTTCGTTACAACGGTACAATACAAAATCTAGAATTTCAGATAATTTAGCAATTACTTCAGGCGCTTTTTCATCTTTTTTTAAGGTTAAAGTATATAGATTATTTAATGTATTAAATAGAAAATGTGGATTCAGTTGATTTTTTAGAATCTTTAATTCCATTGATTTTTTTTCTTCTTCCAGTTTTAAAAGTCGCTGTTGTTTGCGGTTAAAACTTATAAAACCTAAAATAATAACCGGATAGGTAATAAAAGAAAACTCTCTTAGAATCAATTTAACTGAAGTTAATCTTTCAGGAACAGTCATTTTGTGTCCAAGCCAGTCATCAAAGAAACCTGGAAATTTTGGTTCGAGATAATAAAATTTTAAAATCATTAAAAAAGCAAAAACGAAATAGAGCCAACCCAAAGCAGAAACTATAAAAAGCAAATATTTCTTTTTATTTAGTGTTTGAGGAATAATCCAATAAATCAAACCATAGCCAACGGATGCTTGTCCTACAATTTTCCAGGAATAAATAAATAGAAAAGCATAAGAATCTTCGTTATCAGATTTGTTCGAATAATAAAAGAATAAAAAGAAAATCCAGTAGAAACAATGAAGTAAGACTCTTTTTATGTCAATTTTTTGGATGAAATTCATAGAATATTTAATTGAGAGCAAGATAGCAAAATATAAAATTAAGCATTGTTTGTTGTTATAAATAATGAGTTTTTGCTTTCAAAAACATCGTTTGAGCATACGAACACAGTAAAATTGAATTATTCATTATTTGTTTGCTAAAACAGCCTTTTTAATTGCGTCCATAATTCTCATAACTTCTTGCAATTATATTCGCTTAAAAAACAATTATGATCAAACTTATCCTTGTATTGGTGGTGCTTCTAAGCGAAATGTTAAAATAAAATTTCTTTTAAATAATAACTTAACCTAAAACAAAATGAAAAGAATAATTAAAAACGCAATTGGTATTCTGATTTTAATGAGTACTTCAAATTTATTCTCGCAAGAAAACAAACAAGAAATTAAATACAACGAAACTTCTAAAGTAATAAAACCTACTTTGTTTGCAGACTTAGGCGAAACCTGCCAAACTCCAGACGGAATGGCGCTGGATAAAAAAGGGAATTTATTTCTGTCGATTACAAACGCAATTTCATTTGAAAAGTACGGAAGCAAAATCTTAACCTTCGATGAGAATGATAAACCTGTAACTTGGTTTGATAAATTGCCATTGCATCCCGTTACAAAAAAAGTACACCCAATGGGAATGGAGTTTGGACCTGACGGGAATTTATATATAATGGATAATCAGTTTTTTACCGGAAATGAGAATTTCTCGAGATTACTAAGAATTAATGTAAAAGATGGAAAACCAATAAATGCTGAGGTTTTAGCCGAAGGATTTAATTTTGGAGAAGCGGTAAGATGGTCTAAAAACCGAATTTATATAACAGATGCTTTGTTTGAAAACAGAAGAGAAAGCGGAATTTATAGTTTTTCATTAGAAGAATTGAACAAGAAAAATATCGTTCTGAATTCATCAAATAAGAAAGATTACCTGATTGCAACTTTTACCTTAAAACCTGAAGTTAGTAAAAGAACAATCGGGATTGACGGAATTGCTTTTGATAAAAAAGGGAATTTATATGCAGGGAATTTTGGTGATGGAGTAATTACTAAAATAGAATTTTTTGCGGATGGAAAAGTGAAATCTAAAAAGGTTGTTTTTGATTCGGATAAATTAAAATGTTGTGATGGCTTTTTTTATGATGAAAAAAGAAACTCGATTTTTATAGCCAATTACGAAAATAATAGCGTTCATGAATTAAATTTAGATACAAATACTATTTCTTTAATTTGGGAAAATGATAATGCTGATGGTTCTGACGGACAATTAGATAATCCTTGTGAGACTATTATTTATAAAGGAAAACTGCTAGTCGTAAACTATGATACTTTCGAAGGAGAAAAAAATAAAGAAGCAGATAGTTTTCATACGATCTCAAGTTTTAAATTGTAGAATTAAAGAAGAAAAAATCCTCACAATGCGAGAGAGTTTAATGATTACATTTTAAACATAACAGTGTAAAAGCAAAAGCCGAATCTTAATGAAAAGATTCGGCTTTTTATATTGACAAAGTTTCTAATTTGAAACTTTAAACCTGAAACAAAAATTAACCTAAAAACGGGTATCTGTAATCTTCTGGAGTTACAAAAGTTTCTTTGATTGTTCTTGGAGAAGCCCAACGTAATAAGTTCAATGCAGAACCTGCTTTATCGTTAGTTCCTGAAGCTCTCGCTCCACCAAAAGGCTGCATTCCTACAACAGCTCCTGTTGGTTTATCGTTGATGTAGAAGTTACCTGCAGCATTTTGCAATTTCGTAGTTGCTACTTCAATAGCATAACGATCCTGGCTAAATACAGCTCCTGTCAAAGCATACTCAGAAGTAGTATCAACTAATTCTAAAGTTTCTTCCCATTTTGCATCTTCATAAACATAAATAGTAATAACTGGTCCGAATAATTCGGTTTCCATTGTAGTATATTTTGGGTTTGTAGTTACAATAACTGTTGGTTCAATAAAGTATCCAACTGATTTATCGTAATTTCCTCCAACGATGATTTCAGCATCAGCGTCTTTTTTAGCCTGGTCGATATAACTTGCTAATTTATCAAAAGAACCTTCGTGAATAACTGCAGTAATAAAGTTTCCGAAATCTTCCGGAGAACCCATTTTCATTGATTTTACATCAGCAATTAATTGTTCTTTTACAGCTGGCCATAAACTTTGTGGAATATAAGCTCTTGAAGCTGCAGAACATTTTTGCCCTTGAAATTCAAATGCACCACGAGTAATTCCTGTAGTCACTTGTTTTACGTTTGCGCTTGGGTGTGCAATGATAAAATCTTTACCACCAGTTTCTCCAACGATTCTTGGGTATGTTTTGTAATTGTGAATATTTGCACCAATTTTAGCCCAGATATCTTTAAATACGTGAGTTGATCCTGTAAAGTGAACTCCAGCGAAATCACGACTTGCCAAAACGGTATCAGTAATCATTAAAGCATCTCCAAAAACAACATTGATAACTCCATCAGGAACACCAGCTTCTTTGAAAACTTCGATGATAATTTGTGTAGAGAAAACCTGGCTATCACTTGGTTTCCAGATAACAACGTTACCCATCATTGCAGCACTTGCAGGAAGATTTGCAGCAATAGCAGTAAAGTTAAAAGGAGTAATAGCATAAACAAAACCTTCAAGAGGTCTGTATTCTAAACGATTCCAAACAGAAGAATCTGATTTTGGCTGATCGTTGTAAATTTGAGTCATGAATTCTACGTTGTAACGTAAAAAATCAATTAATTCACAAGAAGCATCAATTTCTGCCTGGTGAATATTTTTAGATTGTCCAATCATTGTAGCAGCGTTAATACGCGCTCTGTATGGACCTGCAATAAGTTCAGCAGCTTTTAAGAAAATAGCAGCACGTTGTTCCCACGCCATGTTTGCCCATGCTTTTCTAGATTCAAGTGCATTAGCAATTGCTTTTTCGATATGTTGTTTTTCAGCTAAATGATAAGTTCCTACGATATGTTTGTGATCGTGTGGAGCTGACATTGTTCTTGTATTTCCAGTTCTGATTTCTTCGCTCCCAATATATAAAGGAACGTCAATTTTAGAATTCCACATTGTGGTATAAGCTGCCTGAACAGCTGCTTTTTCTGGTGAGTTAGGTGCGTATCCTTTAACAGGCTCGTTTACCGCTTTTGGTACATGAAAGAATCCTTTTAACATGGGATGAAATATTTTAAAATTACGAATTATTTAATTTTACACAAAAGTACAAATGATAATTTGATTATATCACAATACATTATTAAAAAGTTGTAATTAAATAAACTAATCCCGTTAAGGTGTAAAATAAATATCAGCGTAAATAATTAAATTTGAGGTTATTCCGAAAGAATTTCTTAAATGTAATAGTATGAAAATCCCACTTTTAGCTTTTAATGATAAAGGTATTTATTGCCAGCAGGCCGATGTTTATCTCGACCCGTGGAAACCTGTAAAAAATGCCATAATCACACACGGTCACGCCGATCATTCGCGCTGGGGAAATCAAAATTATATTACACATTATACCAATATTCCAATCATTCGCCATCGCTTAGGCGAAATAAACGTAACCGGAAAAGAATGGGGCGAAACCTTTGTCATTAATAATGTGAAATTCTCCCTGCATCCCGCTGGACATATTATAGGAAGTTCTCAAGTTCGAGTAGAGCATAAAGGAGAAGTATGGGTTTTTACCGGAGATTATAAAACCGAAGATGACGGAATTTCAACTCCATATGAAGTCGTAAAATGCGATACGTTTATAACCGAATGTACTTTTGGTTTACCCGCTTTCAATTGGACGCCGCAAGCAGAAGTAATTACAGAAATCAATAATTGGTGGGCAGAAAATAAATCCGAAGGCAAAACTTCTATTCTCTTTGGGTATTCTTTAGGAAAAGCACAACGACTTTTAAAATATTTAAATACTGATATCGGAACTATTTATACACACGGCGCGATCGAAAATATGACGAATGTTTTACGTCCGATGGTTGAATTCCCTCCAACAACTCTCGTAACCAGAGAAACCAAAAAAGAAGAATTATTAGGGAATATTGTTCTCGCTCCACCAAGTGCACACGGAAGTATCTGGATCAGAAAAATGACGCCTTTTGTAACTGGTTCCGCAAGTGGCTGGATGGCGTTTCGAGGTGCAAGACGAAGACGTGCGATTGACAAAGGTTTTGTTTTGAGCGATCATTGCGATTGGTATTCTTTATTAGATAGCGTAAAAGCAACAGGTGCAGAAAAAATAATTTGTACGCATGGTTACACCGATATTTTCTCTAAATATCTAAGAGAGTTAGGTTACGATGCCAGAACTGAAAAAACACAATACGAAGGCGAAACGGCAGAAATGGAAAAAGAAGAAGAAAAAGAAGCCGATCAAAATGAAACTTCGATTATTGCTGAAAATTAATTAAATGGAAAGAAAATTAACGCATAGAAACATAGTTTTTCTTTGTGGTTAAAGGCATTTCATTTGTTTAAACAAACATAGCTATGTGTGAAAATCTAGATTTTTTAAAAACATCTTCTTTTTCAATTTCAAACCTATGTTTCTATGTGTTTAACAATTATGCGGAACGAGTTTAAAAATAATATACGTTAATGAAAAACTTTGCCCAACTTATAAAAACCCTTGACAGTTCGAATAAAACGAACGTAAAAGTAGATGCCCTGACGACGTATTTTAAAAATGCATCGCCGGAAGATAAAGTATGGACAATTGCAATTTTATCACATCGACGTCCGCCAAGACCGGTCAATACTACTTTATTGCGAATTTGGGCAAATGAGTTAGCCAATATTCCGTTATGGCTTTTTGAAGAAAGTTATCATATTGTGGGCGATTTAGCCGAAACGATTGCTTTGATCATTCCAACTACAAAAGAACATTCGGATAAAAGTTTAACAGAATATCTACAGGAAATTATCGCTTTAAAAAAGAAATCAGATCCTGAGAAAAAAGAATATTTACATGAAAATTGGTTAGCGCTTAATTATTACGAACGCTTTGTTTTTACCAAATTAATTACCGGAAGTTTAAGAATCGGCGTAAGCCAAAAATTAATGACGCGCGCCTTATCAAAAGCAGAAAATGTGGATGAAGATACTTTGGCTTATAAATTAATGGGAAACTGGGATCCGAACACCATTACTTTTCAGGAATTAATTTTGGATGAAAAAAGCAGTGATTATTTATCTAAACCCTATCCCTTTTATTTGGCATATCCAATTGAAGGCGAAGTAGAAAATCTTGGAAATCCCGAAGATTGGTCAATCGAACATAAATGGGACGGAATTAGGTCACAAACTATCATCCGCGAAAGCGAAATTTATGTTTGGTCGAGAGGAGAAGAATTAGTTACAGATAAATATCCGGAGTTTAAATCTTTCTTGGGAATTATTCCAAACGGAACCGTTATCGATGCTGAGATTCTGGCTTTTCCGGAAGGAGAAATAGGGACCTTTAATGATTTACAAGCCAGAATTGGTCGTAAAACTATTTCTGCATCTTTGTTAGAAAAAGTTCCTGTAATTTTAAAAGCGTATGATATTCTGGAATGGGAAGGGAAAGATATTCGGGATTTACCTTATGTAGAACGCCGATTGTTATTAGAACAATTGTACGATTCGATAAAAGATAAAACGTCTCATTTTCAATTATCAGAAAGAATTTTGCTCCATTCCTGGGAAGATGTAACGAACGAAAGAATGCGTGCCCGCGAAATGAAAAGCGAAGGTTTGATGTTAAAACGAAATAATTCGCCGTATCAGGTAGGAAGAAAAAAAGGCGATTGGTGGAAATGGAAAATAGAACCTCTCGTAATCGATGCTGTTTTAACTTACGCTATGCGAGGTCATGGACGACGCTCGAATCTTTTTACCGATTATACTTTCGCACTTTGGCAAACCAATGAAAAAGGCGAACGAGAACTCGTCACTTTCGCGAAAGCATATTCCGGTTTAACCGATGCCGAATTCAGAAAAGTTGATGATTTTATAAAGAAGAATACTTTAGAAAGATTTGGTCCCGTAAGAAGTGTAACGCCACAATTGGTTTTCGAAATTGGTTTTGAAGGCATCGCACTTTCAAAAAGACATAAAAGCGGAATTGCAACCCGATTTCCGAGAATCTTAAGATGGAGACAAGACAAAAAAATAGAAGAAGCCAACTCTATAGAAGATTTAAAAAACATGATTTCATGAAAGGTTCAAAGGGACAAAGTTTCAAAGAAAAAACTTTAGAAAACAGCTAAACTTTGTCCCTCTGAACCTTTGCAACTTTGAACCTAAAAAAAATGAATAGAGAGGAACTTTATACCATTGCAGAAAACTGGTTTCACGATCAGGGTTGGAAAGCATTTCCTTTTCAAACCCAGACCTGGACTGCTTTTCTGCAAGGTAAAAACGGTTTATTAAACGCGCCAACCGGAAGCGGAAAAACCTATGCTTTATGGTTTCCGATCGTTCTCGATTACATTAAAAAAAATCCTGATTATAAAACCAAACATAAACCCGGATTAAAAGCAATCTGGATTACGCCCTTGCGCGCACTTTCGGTCGAAATAAAACAAGCTGCTGAAAGAATTGTTCAAGATTTAGATACGCAAATGACCGTTGGAATTCGGTCTGGAGATACTTCGCAAAGCGAAAGAGTAAAACAAAGCAAAAAAATGCCGGATTTACTAATAACAACTCCAGAAAGTTTACAATTGCTTTTAGCATCAAAAGAATTCGCTAAAACTTTTGCCAATTGTTCGGCGATTGTAGTAGACGAATGGCATGAATTATTAGGCACAAAACGTGGTGTACAAATGGAACTTGCTTTGTCTCGATTAAAAACCGTAGCGCCAAAAATGCGTATTTGGGGAATTTCAGCCACAATAGGAAATCTCGAATTAGCACAACAAGTTTTACTAGGATTAAATTCTGAAGCCTATCAAAATTCGGTTTTAATAAAAGCGAATATCAACAAGAAGATAAAAGTACTTTCGATATTGCCTGAGAAAATGGACAGTTATCCGTGGCGCGGACATATGGGATTACACTTAATTGATGAGGTTGCTAAAATCATCAGAAAGAGTAAAACCACTTTAATTTTTACCAATGTTCGTTCGGCTTGCGAAATGTGGTTTCAGGCCATATTAGAAAAATATCCTGAATTTGCCGGAGATATGGCGATGCATCACGGAAGTATTAGTCGAGAAACGCGTTTGTGGGTTGAAAATGCGATTAGAAACGAAGATTTAAAAGTAGTAGTTTGTACTTCGAGTTTAGATTTGGGAGTTGATTTTGCTCCGGTTGAAACTATAATTCAAGTTGGCGGACCAAAAGGTGTTGCACGTTTTCTGCAAAGAGCAGGACGAAGCGGTCATCAACCCGGAAAAGAAAGTGTTATTTATTTTCTTGCAACGCATGCAATTGAACTTATAGAAGCGTCGGCACTTAAAAAAGCAGTTGAAAAAACGATTGTCGAAGATCGAATTCCGTATTTAAACAGTTGGGATGTTTTGGTACAATATTTAAATACTTTGGCGGTTTCAGACGGATTTTTTCCTGATGAAATTTTTGAAGAAGTGAGACAAACATTCTGCTATCAAAACATCACAAAGGAAAACTGGAACTGGATTCTGAATTTCATTACCAACGGAAGTCAGAGTTTACAAGCTTACGACGAATTCAAAAAAGTTGAGGTTGAAGAAGACGGACGTTTTAAAATCAATAGTAGATTGATTGCCATGCATCATCGAATGCAAATTGGGACAATCGTAGGCGATGCATCTTTGAACGTTAAGTTTTTAAGCGGAGGCTATATTGGTTCTATTGAAGAATGGTTTGTCTCAAAACTAAAACCCGGCGATGTTTTTACTTTTGCCGGAAAAAGACTTGAACTTTTCCGTGTAAAAAACATGCAGGTTCTAGTTCGAAAAGCCGATCCTAAAAAAGCATCAAAAGTAGTAAGTTGGATGGGCGGTCGTATGGCTTTGTCTGTACAAATGAGCGAATTGCTTCGGGAAGAATTATATGCTGCAAATACAGATAATCTGACTCCGGAATTAAAAGCCTTAAAACCTATTTTTGATAGACAACGCAAGGAAAGCATTGTTCCTGATACAAACGAATTTTTAATAGAAACCTTTAAAACCAGAGAAGGATTTCATGCCGTTTTTTATCCTTTCGAAGGTCGGTTTGTGCATGAAGCTTTGGCTAGTATTCTCTCGTATCGCATTAGTTTGCTTTCGCCAATTACTTTTTCTCTGGCGTATAATGATTACGGATTTGAGTTACTTTCAGATCAGGAAATTGATATGCAGGCTATTTTTGATAATAACTTATTTTCATCAGAATATATTCATCATGATTTGCAAAAAAGCTTAAATTCGACCGAAATGGCTCGAAGAAAATTCAGAGATATTGCTGTAATTGCCGGATTGGTTTTTACAGGAATGCCGGGAAAACCTGTTAAAACGAAACATTTGCAAAGTGGTTCGCAATTGCTTTTTGAAGTTTTTCGAGATTATGAACCAGATAATTTATTATTGCAACAAGCTTATATAGAAACATTTGAACATCAACTAGAAGAAGGACGTTTGCTTCAGGCATTGGAACGAATTAACAGCCAGACAATTGTTTGGAAACAATGCAAAAAGCCAACGCCATTCAGTTTTCCTATAATTACAGATCGATTAAGAGAAAAATTGTCTAGTGAAACTTTGCAGGAAAGAATCAAAAAAATGACTGCAAGTTATATGAAAGTCTAAAAAGAAATATGAAAATAGTCATTGATAATCAAATATTTACATTGCATCAATCCGGAGCAGTATTTTGGGAAGAAAAGAAGATTCTTTTAATTTCGGATGTGCATTTAGGTAAGGTTGCGCATTTTAGAAAACACGGAATCGGAATTCCGAAAGATGCTATTTTTGAAAATTTTACTCGTTTAAACGCCGTTTTAGAATTGTTCAATGTTGAAACGATTGTTTTCTTAGGAGATTTATTTCACAGTAAAATCAATAACGAATGGGATTTATTTGTAGAATGGACCCAACAACATTCGCAAAAGATTATTTTGGTTGAAGGAAATCACGATATTATTTCTAAAGAATTTTACGCCGATTTGAATATTGAAATTTATAGCGAATTAGTTATAGATAATTTTTTACTGACGCATCATCCAACAGAAGAAGAAAATCTTTTTAATTTTTGCGGACATCTTCATCCCGGAATAAAATTAAAAGGATTAGGAAGACAATTTTTAAGTTTATCGTGTTTTTTTAGAAAACCGAAACAATTGATTTTTCCTTCGTTTGGAGAATTTACCGGCAATTCGTACTTAATTCCAACAGAAAATGACAAAGTCTACGCCATTACAAAAGAAGAAGTAATTGAAGTTAATGTAAATTAATTTAAAGCAAACGGAGCACACATTCTAAAAGTAGGAACAATAACTTTGAATGTTTTTGTAGTCGTAAAATTGATCATATTAAAATGACCTTTCATAGCGCCATAAGGTGATGATAATAAACAACCAGAGCTATAAGTGTGATTTTCTCCAGGTTTTAAAACTGGTTTTTTTCCAATAACGCCTTCTCCGTCAACAACCTCTAAATCATTTAGAGAATCAAAAATTTCCCAGTGACGAGAAGTTAACTGAACAGAATCTTTACTGTGATTTTCGATTGTAACGACATAACTAAAGGCAAAATGAATCTTGTAGTTTTTGAAGTAAGTACCTTCAAAACTAGTCAAAACAGATATTTTTATGCCTCTTGTAATTTGAGAAACCATACTAAAGTAGTATATATGTGTGCGTTATATGTGCAAATCTACAAAAAAAAATCATTCCGCCCGAAACCTTAACAATGTTTTAATGAATGATGAACAATGTTTTAATTTATGATGTTTATTGAGTTTGCATTTCCTTTTCCGATAACTCTTTGATAGCGATCTGAGGTTTCTTTGTAATAAACTAATATGGTGTACTCATTCTCAGTTTGATAAAAATTTCCGTCTATAGCATTTTCATTGTCAATTACACCTTTTTTATCTGCAATTGTGTATTGAAAATTAGTAAAACCCTGCTTAATCATAACGGCTTTTTCAAAAAGTCCTTTCTCAGCATTATAATCCATTTTATATTCTGGCGAAAGGCTGTAATTATTAAACATTCCAGTAATATAAATGTCTTTGCTTGAAGATCTAAAAGTGGGAGCAGACAAGCTGAAATAAACCCACGCATAATCAGCTTCGATTTCGTTATTCGAAGCGTTTATATTTTTTACAACAAAATTCCCGTTTACATCTTGATTTAAAGTATAAATCTGATTGGCGCGTGCCAAATTGGTGTATAAATACGAGTTGTAAATGTCATTATTTGCACCAACTTTTGCAACATTATTGCTTCCTGCTCGAATGTCTTTGTTCTCAAAATACAAGAATTCATTTCCGCCCCAAAATTGAGTTTCCTTATTGTATTTATAAACCAGTTGATTTCCGATTGTGTATTGTGGCGGAATATTTTTTATAGCAGTATTGAAATTTCCGTTTTGTAATAAAAGAATTTTTACGTTTTGCAATGGAGTCTGAAAAACAATATCATTTGATAAAACCGCAAAATCCAAATTTTGTTTATAATCTATATTCGTAACATCACGGCTTCTTTTTACCTGAGCCGTAACCGTAGAATGTTCTTCATACAAAATGAACTTTCGTGAAAAAACAACTTCTCTGTCTTCGTTAAGAATCTTCAAGATATAGTTTCCTGAAATGCGCAACTGACTTGTAAATTGATTTGGAAAAGGAAGTCGATAATGAGAATAAACCTGAAGCGTGTTGAATGAATTTACATAATCTGTAATTCTTTGATTATCGAAACCACTTATATAATCCGTTTTTGGAATATCAGTTGGAATCCAGTTGTAGTCACAATGCACAACTTCAAAATAATAATTGGCTTCATTACCAAATAAATCATCAAATTGAAATTGAAATGTGTCGCCTAATTGAAATATAGGAACAACATTATTACCATTCTGAACAAATGAAACGGTTTTGATATTATAAGGAGGAACTACTTCATTTTGTACTTCTTGAGCTGTCGCCGAAGCAAAAATGAAAAGTAAAAGGAGATTTCTAAATAAAAATTTTGGCATCTTATTACGTTGTATGAATTCGTTGGGTATAATTTATTTTAACACATAGAAACATAGATTTTGTAATCTCAAAAAAGGCGTTTCACTTATTTTAAATACACAAAGTCGGCTATGTGAGAGAAATATATTTCTTTTTTAAATTCTTTTTTACACATAAAATCTATGTTTCTATGTGTTTAAATTATATCCAACATATTTGTAAGATTGTAAATATAACAATTTTATATAACGAATATGATGCCAATCTATTGGTTTTGAAAACAAGTTATTAAGAACCCAAAATGTATTCTAGATTAACTTCGATTTCGTCGTTGATGTAACTTTCTTCTAAAAGTGAATCAGATAGAAGCTTTTTGTTTTCCTGTAATTTGATGATTTTTTCTTCCACCGTATTTTTCGAAATGAATCTAACAACGTTTACTTTATTTAATTGCCCAATTCGGTGCGCTCTACCAACACCTTGCTTTTCAGCAAAAGGATTCCACCACGGATCGAGGAACAAAACATAAGAAGCTTTGGTAATATTCAATCCAACTCCACCAGCTTTTAGCGAAATAAAAAACAATAAAGGCTCTTCTTTTTCCTGAAATAAATTGACTTGTTGTTCTCTTTTTTTGGCAGGAGTTTCACCTGTAATTTCACAAAATCCTATTTTATTTTCTTTACACCAATCCGTATAGAAACTCAAATTGGTAACAAAAGAGCTAAAAATGATCGTTTTTTGTTTCTCTTTTACTAAAGTTTCCAGATAATTTGTGACTGCAATGTATTTTCCAGAATCAATTTCAGATTCCTGATCTACCATTTTTGGATGATTACTCAATTGTCTTAACTTCATCAATGTATTGATAATGCTAATTTTATCAGGACCTGAACCGTCTGTTTTTAATAGAAAATTACGAGCTTTTGATTTCTCTTTCTCGTATAATTTTTCCTGTTCAGGATCCATATCGCAATAATAAATCTGTTCAGTCAATTCCGGTAAATCCTTTAAAACCTGTTCTTTGGTTCGTCTTAAAATATAAGGCTGAATAAGATTTTTCAATTCAGATAAACTATTCTCGTCTTGTTTCTTCTCAATCGGAATTTTAAAGTTTTCCGCAAAGAAATTATAACTTCCCAAAATATCCGGATTTATAAATTGCATTTGCGACCATAAATCGTCAAGCGAATTTTCGATAGGCGTACCACTTAAAGCGATTTTATGATTGGTGTTTATTTTATTAATCGCTTTAAAAATCTTAGAATCCCTGTTTTTAATATATTGACTTTCGTCTAAAATTAAATAACGGAAATTGTATTTTTCTAAAATTGAAATATCACGATGAATAATACTGTAACTGGTAAAAATTAAATCTGATGAATCTAATCTGCTTGCCAACAACTTTCTGTCATTTCCTACATACTGCATTCTTGAAAAATGCGGTGTAAATTTTGCAGCTTCATTATACCAGTTAAAAACCAATGAAGACGGTAAAACAATCAGAGTTTTCATAGGTTCTCTTTCGATCGTAGTTTCATTTGCAAACAAATCAAAATTGGTTGTTTTAGTTGTAAAACCTAATTGTTCTTGTACTGCGACTAAAACAGCCAGAGTTTGTAATGTTTTACCAAGTCCCATATCATCAGCCAGACAAGCTCCTAAATTTGAGTTGAAATGACCTAAAAGCCATTTTACGCCATCAATTTGATAAGGTCTTAAAGTAGCTTTCAGCAAATCAGAAGAAGTATATTTGGCTTCCTGAATTGGATTTACATCGTCTTTGATTTCCGGAATCGCATCTAAAGCCGCAAAATTAGATTTACGTAAAAGTAGATTTCCATTTTCTGTTTTGGCCAATTTTGCCAGCGAACTATATTTGCTTAGCCATTCTAAAGGAATCAAAAAATAGTTTCCGTCAGGCAATAAAAACAATCTTTCTTTGCTTTTTATATTCGGAATAATTTCGCTGAAATTGATGGTATAACTTCCAATAGAAATGATGATTTTAATATCAAACCAATCTTCTTTTGTTTCTCCTTTTGAAGTTGTAACCGTATGATTTTCTGTAATGATTTCTTTGCTTTCCAGTTTCAAATTCTGGATTATAAACCCTGAATTTTCCAACTCTTCTTTGCGATCAATAACAAATTGAATATTAGAATAAGGATCATGAATTTCAGTATCTGAATTCAATCCGAATAGTTCATTTTTGATTTTTATTAAACCAATTTCCAGTAATTTATCTGTATATAAAATTTCATCGGAACTTCGTTTAAACTGAATTATTTTGGGCTCATTTACAATGCTGAAATCGACAAATGAATGTGTTTTTTTTGTTTTACTGGCGTCAAATAAATAACCGTTATACTCAAAATAAAGGTTGAGGTAATAACAGTTTTTAAAGAAATCATAAACGGGCTGAATCGTGCACGAAATGATTTTGTCACGACTTTCAATTTCAAAACCAGTCGCTTCAATATCAATTTTTTTGGCTATTTCTGGAATGAAATTTTTGAAATAATTGTCAACTAATTTTGAAGGTATTTCGATTGATTTTTTCTTTAAAAAAGGAGAAAGTTTTTTAGCATTAAGTTCTTTCAGACGTCCTAATTTTTTATCGATAATCAACCAGCCCGGCTCGTCCAGAAGAATATCGACATTTTTATCCATTGGTAGAAATGTGATTTCTTCTTCTTTTAAAGATAAAGTATACGTGATGCCTTCAGCGTGTTTGTCAAATTGAATTTGAGGTTCAAACTCTAACGGATTTGTGTCAACTCTCCAACGATAAAAATCCTTTTCGGCACTCATATTAGCAGAGAACGGAAATTGTTCTTTTACAATTAGATTGTAAAAGGATTCCAAGTTAAATTTTAAATGCTGACGAATAGCAAATTCAATTTTGGAATCTTTTTGCAAATCAGCAATTGTTTTAGCCGATTTTATTTTGGCGCTGAATTTCTTGAAAATAAAATCAGGCTTTAAAGAGTCGCAAGCCGTTAGTATTTTTTTTGTATTGGAATCTAAATTTTCAAAAAGAACTCCAAAACTCTCAAGTACATCTGCACTCGCTTTTTTTTCTAGATATTTAATATCATCGGTATTCTCAATGATATAAGCTGTTGGGATATATACATTCAGGTTTTTTTCAAAACTGATGTCAAAGCAAAACTGAAATGATTGTGTAGGTTTCAAGGTTTAGGGATTTGGTTGGCTTATAATTTAGAGATTGGGCAAAAAAATAAAGAGTTTTCAAAATATCAATAATTTGAAAACTCTTTTAAATGAACTTGTATCACTTATATGGTGAAAGAATTAGTTTTCCTGTTTAAAACAAAGTGGAATAATTTCGCCTTTTGCCAAACAATATTTTTCTACCAATTCAGGAGAAATTTTATTAGTATAATCTTCTTCGATTACGATAAAACCGATGCTTCTTAATTTATCAAAATAATCGCGTCCATAAATACGAACGTGATCGTATTGTCCAAAAATTTTGGCGCGTTCTTTTTGATCTGTAATAGTATCATCTGCAAAAGTTACCGCACGGGATAAATCCTGTGGAATTTGTAGAATCGCCATTCCGCCTGGTTTTAAAACGCGATATAATTCACGCATCGCTTTTGTGTCATCCGGAATATGTTCTAAAACGTGATTACATAAAATAACATCGTATTCATTGTCTTTAAAAGGCAAATTACAAATGTCTGCTTTTACGTCTGCCAAAGGCGAAAATAAATCAGTTGTAGTATAATCCAGATTTTTCTGCTTACGGAATCTTTTATAAAAAGCTTGTTCTGGAGCAAAATGAAGTACTTTTTTTGGTGCTGTAAAAAAATCAGTCTGATCGTTTAAATACAACCAAAGCAAGCGGTGTCTTTCCAGAGAAAGTGTACTTGGCGAAAGCACATTATTACGTTGTTTTCCGTATCCGTAAGGCAAAAATGATCTAAAACTTTTCCCATCAATAGGATCAGTATATTTACTTCCTTTTAAAGAAAGCGCCAAAATCGGTCGGGCAACATAACTCAAACGAATTAATAATGGACGAGGTATTGTATTAAGTACGAGTTTAAAAAGTTTCTTCATGGGGTCTTATATGCCGAATATTTTTTTGAATCGATAATGATCAATTACTTTTAGTTTTGAAAATAAGTGTTTGTATTCATTTGATAATTCTCTTTCCATTAAAGAAAAATGTTGCAATCGGGTAGGGTGACAATCTCGATTATAAACAAAATAAATTTGAAAACTACTATTTGGAAAAGACATTTGTTCTGTGAATCCATTTTTGAAAATGAAATTATAAAATGAAATTATGCTTTCCGTAGACTTTAATCTAAAGTCTATTTTTTTAATGGCACTACTTTTAAATTCAACAAATATAATTTTATCTTCTTTAAAATAAACCGTGTCAGCAGTTTTAATTTCTATACTTGTTGTATTTTTAGTCTTAGTTTTTGGATTTATTGTGTCGAAATCAAAAGCTAATTTTTGAGAGTTTACTAATTGTTTTTTAATTAGAACTTCATTTTCTTTCTCTTCGTACCAAGAAATTTCTTGTAATGTTTTTTGATTTACATTGGCTAAAAAGTAATCTCGAATTTCATTAATCCTCATTGTTGATATCTTGAATTTTATAAAAGGCATCCGATATTGAACTTAAAATAGGAGTTATATCTTTTGTAACGTCAATTATTTTTGAGGATAATCCATCTTCGTTTTTTTCTGCAAAATAAAAATTTGTTAAATCTTCATATTGATATTTTTTACAATAAGCTTCTAAAGCCTCTATGAAATAAGGGCTGTGTGAAGTTAATACAATTGGAATAGCAAATTCTTGGGAAAGGCGTACTAAAATTTCTGCATATTTAACTTGCCAAGTTGGATGTAAATGTACTTCAGGCTCGTCAATAATTAATAATGAGTTTGAATTTAAAACACCTTTTTGTAAAAGTAATTGTAATACACCAAAACTTTTTATTCCAGTTGCGACATTATTTAGATCAAATTCTATATCTTCTTTTTGAAAAATCAATTGATTTTTTGAATTAAATCCAAATTTTCCTTTAATCACATCTGAAATTATAGAATTTAATTTTTCAGTATTTTCAGTAGTGTCTGAGAAGATGTCTTGATCTTTTTTTTGTTGTAAAATTTTACTATTTAAATATTCATTTTTATCTCTAAGGACATGAACGTTAGTAAAACGAATAGAATTTTTATTCCCTAATTTCATAGGGGATTCGATAAAAAATACATCATTATAATAAAAAGACGAGCTAGATTCAAAGCCTTCAAACGTAATAGGTTCCTCGAATATGATTTTTTGTTCTACGGCACCTTCTATACTAATTGCTGAATTATCCTTTTTGAATTTGTTTTGAATTTGTGAACCAAATTCATTTTGAAAATAAGCCTCTAACTCGTAGTGTAATACTTCTTTAGAATCTATTGAAATTGAAATGCGATTAGTTATGTCATTTATAAAAGTGCTTAATTGAAGTTTAATTGACTGATTGGAAAAGTTGCTATACAAATTATCAATAGCATCAAGCTCTTTAATGAGATCATTTGAGTCAGACTTGTTAGAATAAATGTTTACAATAAATTCTCCAATATGAGACCCAATATTATCAATATATTCACTAATAAATTCTTTTTGAATATCATCATCTTTAGGATTAGATGGTTTGGTACGTAATAAAAGATTTCGAATATCTCTAATCTTATTTCGAATATATTCGTTTTTTGAAGAATTAAATAATTGTTCGTCAATATTAACCCCTCTAACTAAAGCATATAAAACTTTTCCAATAGTACTTTTCCCAGAATCATTTTGACCAGCAATAAGAGTTATTCCTTCAATGTTGATGTCGGCTTCTTCAATAATTCCAATATTTTGGAGTTTAATTTTCATTTACTATTTTTTATAAAAGTAGTTAACTTTAAATTTAATAAATTAATATTTAATACTAAGTTATAAATTTATTATTGGCTTCTAAATAACTTTTGTGAATTTTGGCGTATAATTTTATGAATCTCTGTAGAATTCTTATAATACTAATGGCACTTTTCTGAATTCGTCTTCTTCATTGCTTTCGATTCCAAGAGCTTTATAAATGTATTGGAAAGTCGATAATAACTCCGGTTTTCCATCTATTAAAGCCACGTCGTGTTCGAAATGTGCACTTGCTTTTCCGTCTGCAGTTGTAATAGTCCAGCCGTCTTTATGTTGTTTGATATTTCTAGTTCCCATATTGATCATTGGCTCAATTGCAACAACCATTCCTTCAACAAAAAGTTTACCGCGACCACGTTTTCCGTAGTTTGGCATTTCTGGTTCTTCGTGCATTTTTTGCCCTAAACCATGACCAACCAATTCACGAACAACTCCGTAACCGTGAGATTCAGTATATTTTTGAATTGCGTTTCCAACATCTTCAACGCGATTTCCAGCTTTAAATTCTCTAATTCCTACATAAAGAGATTCTTTAGTTACTTGCAGAAGTTTTTTAACTTCAGGAGCAACTTCTCCAATTTCAAAACTGTAGGCGTGATCACCATGATATCCATTTTTGAATGCACCACAATCTACCGAAATAACATCACCACTTTGCAATGGAGTATTATTCGGGATTCCGTGTACAACCTGAGAGTTTGGACTCATACAAAGTGAATTCGGAAAATCATACAATCCCAAGAAACTAGGAACCGCACCGTGATCACGGATAAATTCCTCAGCTAATTTGTCAAGGTATAATGTAGTAACTCCTTCTTTGATTTCAGAAGCAATCATTCCTAATGTTTTCGATACGATTAAAGCACTTTCGCGCATTAATTCAATTTCCTCTCTACTTTTTTGGATAATCATATTTTTCAGATTTTCAGTTCGCAAAAGTACGATTTTAATATTATTTTTTCAGGTTGATGAATTTAAAAATTTTCGCCACGAATTTCACGAATTACATTCGCTTAAAGTTTCCGCCACGAATTCCATAAATTGGCACGAATCAGATTGAATTTAAATATTAAATTTCACGAATTCTATATTTAAGTGTAAAGTGATAAAGAAAAATTCGTGAATTGCTTCGCCTGTTCGCTGTCGCTCGGGTCGTGGCAAACTAACAATTAATATCGATTAGTTTTTCAAACTACTATTTGACAGAAAAGCCGTAAATTAGTAAGACTTAAAACTAATAAATTATGGAAACGTCTATAGATCAAGAAAATATACTCAAAAAGAAAGCTTTAAATAAAATGAAAGGGAATGCTTTATCACTTTTAGGTGTTGCAGTTCTTTTATTTATAATTGCTATTTATTTTAAAATTCCAATGTTGCAGGCTTTTAGCGAAGCGGCAATGGTTGGTGGAATTGCCGATTGGTTTGCGGTTGTGGCTTTGTTTCGTCATCCGTTGGGAATCCCAATTTGGCACACGGCTATTATTCCGACTAAGAAAAATGAGATTGGGGAAAATCTGGGAAATTTTGTTTCAGAAGAATTTCTAAATCGCGAAAAACTGGAAGTTAAAATTGAAGAATTCAACTTTGCAACAAAGGCTTCAGAATGGCTTTCGCTTGACGAAAATGCGAATAAAATTGCCAATTTGGTTGTTTTGAATATTATTCCGGGAGTTTTAAAAACGATAAAAGATGAAGATATAAAACGCTTTATTCAAATTCAATTTAAAGAAAAACTCGAAGGAATTAATTTTGGAGAATGGGTCGCGCTTGCTTTAGAACCTTTGCAAAAAGGAAATGTAAAAGACGAATTGCTGACTAATCTTCTGAATGTGATGAGTACGGAACTTACTAATAACAAAGATTTGATTCGGAAAAAAGTAAAAGAATCAACGCCGTTTTTAAGTTTTGGCTTAGCCGATAAAAGTATTACAGAAGGTGTTTTTAATGGATTGGCAGATTTTTTAAATGAAGCTAAACATCCCGGAAGTGCGATTAGAATTAAGATTGACGAATATGTTTATGACTTTCTGGATAAAGTGAAAAACTCTGAAGAAATGAGAATCAAAATCAATAATATGATTCTGAGTTTTGCCGGAAAAAAAGAAGTTCAGGATTATATCAACGGAATTTGGGACGAAATAAAATTGTCAATTACCAATGATTTAGAAAAAGGCGAGGAATCTTCGATTAAGAAAAATATTTCAGGCTTAATTCAAGGTTTCGGAAACGGAATAAAAGAGGATCCGATAATGATTGATAAGATCAATAATTTCATCAAAAACGATTTACTTTCGATTCTTTTAAACAATAAAAAAGTGATTGGAGATTTAATTTCTTCCACAGTAAAAAGCTGGGACGGAAAAGAAGTTTCTGAAAAATTAGAACTCGAAATCGGGAAAGATCTGCAATACATCAGAATCAACGGAACTCTCGTTGGCGGACTTATCGGAATTCTAATCTATTGTGTCGAATGGACATATCACTATTTTGTGATATAAAATATATAAACCATATAAGTGATATAAGTAATTATAAGTTACGCCGTTTTTAGGTTTCGCTTAAATGAACTTATATCACTTATATGGTTAAAAAAAGCACTTATATGCTTTAAACTTTAATCAGGATTTGCCATGATTTTAAATAGCTCTGAATTGGAGATGTAAAATCTGTTTTCGAGAGCGATTGCTGCCAGTTTTGCACTTACTAAATTGTTCTCTCGAGTATTAATCAGGAACAAAGAACTTTCACCAAAAGTGAACAAACGTTCTTCGGAATTTAGCATCGTCATATTGTTTTCGACTAAATCTTTGGCTAATTTTTTCTGTTTTACAAGCGAAATAATTTCTGTTTTTTGCGCCGTTATTTTATTCGTCAATTGTGTTTTTTCTAAAGCCAGAGCAAACTGATTTTCCTGAAGTTTATACTTTGCCAATTTCAAACTTCCGCGTTCTTTTCGCAGAAATAACGGAAAGTAAAATTCCAATCCAATTTTGTAATCGTCAAAACGGTAATTGTCAATATAAGCCGGTTCAGATAAATACGAGTAACCAATGTTTATTTTAGGCAACAGCATATTCTGTTTGAGATCTTTTTCGACAGTCAGCATATCTATTTTATTTTGCATCGCATTTAATTTCGGATGCGTGTCTAAACTAAAATCTCCCTGCAATAAATCGTTTGTTTTTAAAGTTTCCTGCAATGTAGATTCAAGCGCAGTTTCCGGTACAAGATCATCTGAAATTTCTAACGGAATATTGTTTTCAAGCCACATAAAATTTGACAATTCCAGTTTTGATTTTGTTAATTTTAGCTTAGAATCTTCAAGACTTAAAGCCCTGTTTTTTACAATAATTCCCGCTTCAATACTGTCAATCGCTGGTTTATCACCTTGAGTAATTAAGGATTTAATTCCCTCCAAACGTATTACGGCGTTGTTGTTGTAGGTTTCGTAAAGTTTCATTTCTTCAAAATTCTTCTTCCAGTTAAAATAAGCAAGTGAAGCATCGTATAAAACGCTCACAGCTTGAAGTTTTCTTTCAGATTGACTTAGTTTTATCTGAATTTTGGCTTTACGAAGATCTGCCATTCTTTGATTAATAAACAATCCCTGACCAAGCGGAACACTAATTCCAAAAGAAGTTAAACCTGAATTTGGAGTTGTATTTTCCGGATTAAGATAATAACCTTCGTTATTGTCAAATCCTGCTTTTAGCTCGATTCCGTACCACGTTGGGATTTTGAAACTACTGTTTAGAATCGAATAATATTCTTTGTCTTTGAATTTCTTCTGACTAAAATCGACTTCAATTTTTGGATCAAAACCACCTCTCGCCATCATCAAATTGGCTTGTGCTTCGCTTACTTCCAGATTGGCGCTTTTAACCAATGGATGATACTTTTTTACATATCCCAGAAACTCATTATAAGTAAGTTCCTTCGAGATGGTTTGCTGACCAAAAACGGTGCAACTCAGAAAAAGAAAAGCTATAAATATATGTTTCATTATTTTTTCTCTTTAGTTACTTTTTCGCCGGTTTTGTAATAATTAGGAGGGAATCCGTTTAAGGTTCTCCAGATTTCAAACCAAATTGGCACGGTGTCTAATAAAGCAATTGTTTGTGCTCCGGAACCAATACTCAATTGTTTTGGCCATTTTGCTTCTTTTGGATCGGGAGCGATTAAGATTCTGTATTTTCCGTTTGGACTAATGAAATTTTCTATTGCCACAACTTTTCCTCCAAAAGTTCCGTACGACATATCCGGCCAGCCCGAAAATACAATTGTTGGCCAACCGTCAAACCAAACGCGCACTTCGGCTCCTTTTTTAATTAAAGGCAAATCGATTGGGTTTATAAAAGTCTCAACAGCAATATCATATTGCGATGGCATTATCGTTACAATTGGCGTTCCTTCTTTTATAGTTTCGCCCAATCCTGCCTGCAAAGCTCTGTTGATATAGCCATTTTGTACCGCTTTGATATAATACATTCCGTTTCGTAAGCTGTAATTTGCATACTGATTTTCTAATTTATTGACTTGTGCTTCAGTGTCAAATTTATTGCTCAGAGTTGTAAATTGATCACTTTTGGCTTTAGCTACTTTTTCAGCATATTCAGCAGAAATTCTGTTAATCTCAACTTGCGCGTTTATGTATTCGTTTTTGCTTGTTAGATATTTGTTTTCCTGCGTTATTATTTTGGCATCAACATCTTGCAGTTTTAAACGTTTTTCTTCAACATCTGTCAAAGGTTTTAAACCTTCTTTATTCAATTGTACCGAACGATTGTATTGAGTATTGGCAATTCTTAATTGTGTTTTTGCTGCAACCAAATCAATACTGTCACTTTTTATTTTTAAAAGCGATTGTTTGACTTTGTTTTTTGCCTGTTGCAGTTTGAGATTTTTTTCATTTTCTATAGATCGAATCTGAGTAGAAAGTGTCGTTACTTTTTCATCATAAGATTCCAAAGAATTCTTTTTTGCATCAACCTGATTTTTGGTATTCTGAACCAAATTTGGATCCATGTAATCCTCTTTTATTTCAGAAATAAATAGAATCGTATCTCCTTTTTTTACAAAGTCACCTTCTTGTACGTACCATTTTTCAATTCTCCCCGAAATAACACTTTGAATAGATTGTGGTCTTTGATTTGGTTTTAAAGTTGTTACAGATCCTGATCCCGAAATATTTTGTGTCCAAGGCAAGAAAAGAGCAATTAATCCTAAGATCGACGTTGCAACTATTATTTTGTTTAAAATCTTAAAATGAGGTCTGTTGCTCAGGTTTTTTACAGTCTCGTATCGATCAAGTGACTGTAATTTTGTTTTGTTGTCAGATATGTTTAGCATGACTTATTGTTTTTGATCCAGGATAATATGTCCGTTTTGCATCGTTATTTTTCGGGTAGATTTTGTTTTCCAATATGGATTTTTGGAAGAAACAATAATCGTCCAGTTGTTTTTCTCAGAAGTAATAAAATCAATGATTTCATTCGCAACATTTTCGTCCATTGTATCTGTTGGATCTTCGTAGAAAAGTACTTTTGGTTTATGAATTATACTTCTCGCCAATAGAATTTTTTGCGCATTAGACGATGACAATTGTCTTCCTTCAGGATAAATATGTGTTTTTAAACCTTTTGGCAATGTTTTAATTAACGGACTTAATTGAACTCCATCAAGTGCCCATTTTAAATCTTCGGTCGTTATCGAAGGATCATTAAAAGTTATATTTTCAAGAATGCTTCCTTCAAATGGAGTTTCGTTATGAATTATGCTGCCTATTTGTGCGCGATATTGTTTTAGATCTATTTTTCTAAAAGTATCGTCGTTGATGTAAAAAGCACCAGAACTTTGTTTTAATAAACCTGATAATAATCGAATTAGTGTTGTTTTTCCGGAACCATTTGTACCATCAATTACGATTTTTTCGCCTTGTTCAATTTTAAGCGTGATAGAATCTAAAGCGTTTGTTGGAGCATCCGGAAATTTAAATTTTAAATTTTCAGTTTCTAAATTGATGCTGTTGTAGCAATGATCTATTTGTGAATCTGAGTTTTCTTCTAATTCTAAATCAGTTACTTGTCCAATTTTTTCAACAGAAGTTAAAACATCGTAGAAACTTTCAAGTCCAACAATGATTTTTTCGACAGAAGTAATTACTAATAAGATAATGATTTCGGCAGCAACAAATTGTCCAATATTCATTTCCTGACTTAAAACCAAATATCCTCCAATTGATAATAAACTTGCCGTAATAATGACTTTGAAAAGGATTAATTGTATAAATTGTCTTTTGATTACGCCAAAATGTTTCTCACGATAATTAAGATAACCTTCGACTATTGTGTTGTTTTTTTGAAGTGCAAAATCGTAGTTTAATTCATTTCTGAAACTAAAATTATTACGAGCCATTTCTTGTAACCAACTTGCTACTTTGTATTTAAATTTTGATTCTTTTAAACTCGTTTCTATACCTGATTTATACGAAAATTTAAAAATAAAGAATAAAAGAAGGAACAATAAAAGTCCAAAAACAATAAAATAAGGATGATATAAAGAGAGCAGAATTATCCCAAAAGTAATTTGAAGTAAAGCTGCGGAGAAATCCGTTAATAATTTTGAAGTTCCTTTTTGAATGGTTAAAGTATCAAAAAAGCGATTCGTTAATTCCGGCGGATAAGTTCCGTATAATTCTTCCGATTTTATTTTTGGCAAACGAGCCGCAAATTCAAACGAAGCGCGAACAAATATTTTTTGTTGTAAATTTTCAGTGATTCTTAATTGCATCAAAGCTAAAATTCCAACAAGTGCAACACCGGCAACAACAAGTATAATAAGCACAATCCAAGATGCGCTTACTCTTCCGGATTGTATAAAAGTGATGATCGCCTGGATTCCTAATGGAAGTGATAAACTGATTAATCCGGCAAAAATGGCGTAGAAAAAAATTTGATAAATGTCTTTTTTATCAAGCTCTAGTAAATTGTAAAATCTTTTTAGTGGAGTAGTCATACTATTTTTTTTATAATTAGCGCAGAACGTTATGTGCGAGATTTAGGTAAAATTGCGTTGTTGTAACCGTTTCGTTGCAATCTGTAATGGATTTCAAATGATCTGTTAGAAAATGCTGGTGTAAACTTCCTTCGACAATAGTCGATACTAATGATTTAGCATATGGATATTCGGGATTTACTTCCTTGACAATTGCAACAACTCTATTGATAACTCTTTTATAGATTAAAAAAAAGCCTTCTTTATTTTCCTGATCAACTTCTTTAGTATGAAGTGTTTTTGTGAATTCGGCAATTATTATTTTGTTTAAAATCGCTTCGTTAATATGGTCTGTTGAGACATCATCAGTAATTTTCTCGGTAAGTATCGTGATCGCTTTATCGAGTTTTTCTTTTTTGTCCAGAATATTGGTAGTGGTAAAGACAAGTTTGTATTCCATCCAGCTCCAATACCATGAAGATAAATATACTAATAATTTGTGTTTGTTTTCGAAATATCGGTAAATAGAACTCTCGTTTGAGCCTATTTTTTCGCCTAATTTTTTGAAGGTAAAATTGTCAAAACCAATATCATCAATAAGAAGAATACTTTGCTCAATTATCTTTTTTCCCAATGCAGATGTTTCCGGATCTTTTACGTAGATCTTTTCGTTGACCTGCATCTTTATATTTGATAGTATAATTTCCATAAAAGTTATTTTAAATGCAAATATAATAGTAATACTATCAATTTGGAAATTTTAACTTTTATTTATGCGAAAAAAAAAGCTGCTCCTGTTTGGAATAGCTTGTATTTTCTCAATTTTTGAATTTTTTATTTGGGATTATAAAACAGAAAACCCGACAGATTTTAAAAATCTGTCGGGTTTATTTTGAAGTTTTCAGTGTTTAGAATAACTAAAAACTGAAACTAAAAATTTTTACAATAACGAATGACAAGTCATTGCATTAGGTTGCTGAACGCCCATTAATTCAAGAATAGTAGGAGCGATGTCACCTAAAACACCATTTTGGATATTTTTTAATTCCTTGTCAACCAAGATAATCGGCACTGGGTTTGTTGTGTGCGCTGTATTTGGGCTTCCGTCAGGATTAATCATTGTTTCGCAATTTCCGTGATCGGCAATTACAATTGTAGTATAATCATTGGCAAGAGCCGCTTCAATCACTTGTTTTACGCAAGCATCTACAGCTTCACAAGCTTTAATTGCAGCGCTCATGATTCCCGTATGACCAACCATATCTCCGTTTGCAAAATTTAAACAAACGAAATCAACTTCACCTTTATTCAATTCAGGAACAAGAGCGTCTGTTAATTCAAAAGCACTCATTTCTGGTTGCAAATCGTAAGTTGCTACTTTAGGAGAATTTCTTAAAATACGTGATTCACCTTCAAAAGGAGTTTCTCTTCCGCCAGAAAAGAAAAATGTCACGTGAGGATATTTCTCTGTTTCAGCAATACGAATTTGTTTTTTGCCTGCTTTCTCTAATACTTCACCAAGAGTTTCAGTAATATTATCTTTATTGTAAACTACTTTTACGTTTTGGTATGTTTCGTCGTAATTCGTAAGCGTTACATAATACAAGTTTAACTTGTGCATATTTTGCTCGTGAAAATCTTGTTGTGAAAGCGCTTCTGTAAGTTCACGACCTCTGTCTGTTCTAAAGTTAAAGAAGATAACTACATCACCTTCAACAATTGTTGCAAGAGGTTTTTCTTGTTCATCAACCATTACGATTGGAGCAATAAACTCATCAGTAACATCATGCGCATAACTATCAAGAACGCTTGCAACTGCATTTTTAGATGGAGTTCCAATAGCATTTACTACTAAATCATAAGCAAGTTTTACGCGTTCCCAACGTTTGTCACGATCCATTGCATAGTAACGACCAATGATTGAAGCGATTTTTACCGGAGTATCTTTAATGTGTTCTTCTAAATCGTGAATGTATTTTGCTCCGGATTTCGGGTCAACATCACGACCATCTGTAAAAGCGTGAACAAAAATTTTATCCAAGCCATATTCTTGAGATGCATCGATCAATCCACGTAAGTGAGAAGTATGAGAGTGAACACCTCCATCAGAAACTAATCCTAAAAAGTGAACTTTTTTATTGTTGTCTTTAGCATAAGTAAAAGCATCAACAAGTACTTGTTCTTTGGCAAGTGTTTTGTTTGCTACCGCTAAGTTTATTTTGGCTAAATCCTGATATACGATTCTTCCCGCACCAAGATTCATGTGACCAACTTCACTGTTTCCCATTTGACCTTCAGGAAGACCAACATTTAATCCGTCAGTTCGAAGTTGTGCGCTTGGGTAATTTTTGTAAAGGCTGTTTATAAAAGGAACATTTGCATTGTCTATCGCTGATACTTTTGGATCAGGAGATTTTCCCCAACCGTCCAAGATCATAAGTATTACTTTTTTATTCATCATTTTTAGTTTTTTACAAAGATAAACCATTTCTAAAATGTGAACGAAAGCAATGTTATAATTTATGGTTAATAAAATGAAGGCTATTAAAAAATAATAATTTGGTTGAAGAACCCTGAAAATTTTAAAATTAATTCAGACTAGACTTTGTTTCTAATCTTATTTTTGACAGCATTATAGTCAATAAAATATTTTACACTAACCGAAAAAATGTGTTTTAGAGCGTCATTGTTCAGTAAACCGGTTACATTATTCTTGAAATTTTTGTCAATAATACGTTCAAAATTTGAAGCATTATTTCGGTATAAAACCGAAAGCTGACTTCCCGGCGCAAACCACCACGAATACGATAAATCAGTATTCCAGGAATAAAAGCTTGAGTTTTTATTTTCTGTATATTGAGGATAAGGCGCGAGAGTTCCGTCTGGCTCAAGTTCTAAAATGTTTTTATTTTCAGCCGATGACCAATAATGACGAACCGCCAGATTGAGTGTCATGGCGCTGTTTAAAGCATATTTTCCGCCAAGAGTATTCGCATAAGTAATTACATTTCGGTTTGCAAAAACGATAATTTTAGGAGTGTTTTCATTGTTATCATCGTCATAACTATCAATATAACCTTTGTTGTTGTTACGTTTTAAAAAACTAAAAGTATAAGTTAGTAACAGTTTGTCGTTAAATCGATATCTCGGGCCAATATCAGCTCCGTAAGCAATTCGTCCAGATTCATCCGCAATAGCAATAGATGGATTTAAATCAATGGCAAATTTCTTGTTGTAATTCGTCGATACACTTGCCCACGCTTCAATTTTCCTAGGAATAATAACGTACCTGTTTTCTGCTCTGGGTTCGTAATAATCATAAGATTCCAGCGGAAAAAGAGTAACTCCAAAACCATAATAATTATTATTTACCGATGTAACATTTACTTCTGAACTTATTTTATTGTCTTGAACTTTTCCGGATTCTTTATTGAACTCGACATACATATCATAGTCCACTTTAAACTTATTAAAAAGTTTAGTCGGGTTTAGGATTCTATAATTTGCATTGCCATAAAAGTTGTAATAATTGGTGTAAAAGTTAATTCCCAAATCATTTGGATCAAAATCTTTAGTCACAAAATCAGTTCCTACGCTGTAGCGATATTTACCGCTTGTTTCTGCAAAACTTACAGTTGAAAAAAGCCCATTTTTATTTTCGTCAGCATTGATAAAACTGTATTTGACGTTACCGGATAAATTATAAGTATTGGCTTTAGTATTTAAATCCCAAACTAATCCGGTTAGGTTTGCATCTCTAAAATGCCCATCTCGAGTAACATTCGTATTAATAAATGTTACTGAAGAATTTTTTCTAAAACGCTGATCTAAAACCAATACATTATAATTCGTCAAAGGTTCTACAACTACGCGTCTTGTTTCGCCTGTTATCGTATCTTTTATAGTAGCAAAAGTTCTCTCGGTAACAGCATTTAAGATTCCAATTCCTAATCCGTTTTTTGTTCTTCCTGAAACTTTCAAAGCGTTAATTAGATTGACGTTTTGTACATTATCGATTATTTCCTCATTCTTGTTTAAATCAGGATCAACAGACGGTTTTCCACCAATTCTTCTCGAATAAAACATATTCCCTTTATTAAACAAATCTGTTCCTTCGGTAAAAAAGGCTCTATTTTCGTTGAATTGCTGTTCAAATGGACCAAGATTCAGGATTTGATCGTCGTATTTTGCCTGTCCAAAATCAGGAATTAAAATTGCGTCAAGCGTAAAAGCATCGCTAATTCCGTATTTAATATCCATTCCGCCTTTTACCGTGCCATACGTTTTTTGATCATCAGCAGCATTTAGATAATAAGAAGCGTACGGAAGGAAAAATAATCGGGTAGGAGGTTTGATGTTTTCAATTCCTGCCAGATCACCATTTTGCTGCGTAAAAGTTCCGATTTTAGTATTGATTAAATTCCACGTATATTTTTTACGTTCTCGTTTTATTTCTCTGAAAAAATTTATTCCCCACGTTTGTTTGTTTTCTCCCGAAAATCTCAATGCCGCATACGGAAGTTTAATTTCTACAATCCAGCCATTGTCGGCTATTTTTGCTTTGCTGATCCAAACCGCGTCCCAGGAATAATCCTCGCCATTTGCATCTGTCATAATGCAATCGCCTTGCACATCTGCAGCTGAAACGAAAAACTCAAAATTTTGCTGACCATCATTAAAGCCATTAATAAAAACGCCAAAAATATCGGCAGTTCCAAAGTTATCACGCTGCGAAATTTCTTTTAGAATCTTAGCAGGTTCATCATCATACATCATTGCACCAATATAAATGGCGTCATTATTATATAAAACTTTAACGTCAGTTCTTCTCGCTTCCGGAATCGGTTTGCCATTATCAGGATCATACATTACAAAATCAGTTGCAATCGAAGCATCTTTCCATGCTGATTCATCTAGTTTCCCGTCAATAGTAATGCTTTGCGAAGTCGATTGGGTTTGCAAAACTTTTTTCTGACTATAGCCTGAGAAAGTAGATAAAAGAAGAATAAGAAAAAGTGCTTTTTTCATGTCATGTTCAAAATAAACGATTCTGTAAATAGGTGTTGAATTAATAGACAACGTTTTTCTCGAATTGTTACAGTTATAATTATAATAAATGGCTTTTGATTAAGTTTTCTTTAAGAAAAGGGATCAAAACGCTAAGATTTTTATGATAAGTAAATATCTTACAAATAAAAAAGTTTTTTGCTCCAAATGCTAATTTTTTGCCTTAGTTCTGTTAAAGTTTAACCAAAAAGCCCCTGATTTACAGGCTTATATTTTGATAGGTACATTTTTTTTATACTTTTGCCAGACCCAAACCTTTTGTTTAACCTAAAGAAATTCAATGATTTACAAAATTTATCCACTTCTTGTGTTTTTGCTATTATCTTTTGGTAAAGATTCAAATAACACATCCGAAATTAAAAAAGAAACAGTAAAGCATTATGCTAAAGTTGAGAAACTTACTGTTGAAGCAAAAATTGAAAGTGTTTATAATACTTTGAACACTAACAATTTTAAGCTGCCTGAACTTAAGACTTTTTCTGAAGCTTTAAAAGGTTTTTACCTGTTGAAAGAAAGAGGGATTATTCAAAAAAACATTTTGACATTAATTGATTTTAGTTTGTCATCAAATTCAAAACGCCTTTGGGTAATTGATTTAACGACAAACACAATCTTGTTCAATTCGTTAGTTGCTCACGGACGAAATACCGGAGAAGAATTTGCATCAGCGTTTTCAAACTCAAACTCCTCTTTTAAAAGTAGTTTAGGTTTTTATGCAACCGGTGAAATTTATCGCGGAAAACACGGAGCTTCTCTTCGTTTAGACGGATTAGAAAATGGTGTAAATGATAACGCCCGCGAAAGAGGAGTAGTTATGCATGGAGCCGATTATGTTTCTGAATCTTTTATCAGAAACAATAAAAGATTAGGCAGAAGCCAAGGTTGTCCGGCAATTCCAATGGAATTAACAGACGAGATAATCGAAGTTATAAAAGACAAATCGTGTTTGTATATCTACCATCCATCAAGAAGTTTTGCGATGGAAGAAAGGCTAATTTCTTAATTTAGCATACAAATCCGAATCTAAATTATAAATATCAGCTCTGAAAATGAGCTGATTTTTTTTGCTCCAAGCTGTCCAATACCATTGATATAAAGCATATTTTTTGACAATCTTAATGCTTGTTGTTTTTTTGGTAGCAATCAGCGTATCGATTTTTTCTCTGTTCCATTTTTCAGGATCATCTAATATATGTTCTGCCAGTTCTAAAGGATTTTCAATACGAACACAACCAGAACTTAAAGAACGATTGTTTCGGCCAAAATAATTTCGATGATTTGTATCGTGCAAATAAACGCTATGATGATTTGGAAACAAAATTTTCATTACTCCCAATGAATTGTTATATCCTGGACTTTGTACATAACGGTAATTACCGGGTTTGTTTTCATTCCAGGCGCTTGGATCTACAACTTTTCCTGTAGTATCATATATAGTTATGCTTTTATTCGCCAGATAATTTCTATTGCGTTTCATTGCCGGCACAACATCTTCTTTTAATATAGTTGGCGGAACCGTCCATGTTGGGTTAAAAACAACAGTTTTTAGTGTTGAGGTTATAATTGGCGTTTTTCTTTTGCTCGTTCCTACTACAATATTTCGAACTAATGTCGTGTCTTTTTCTTCAACAACATTCAGGCTGTAATTAGGAATATTAATGATGAAATAATTCTCAGCAAAATCTGTAGTATACCATCTCCAACGTTCCAGATTGGCAATAATTTGTTCTCTTCTTTTTTCTTTCGAATAGTTTAAAGCTTTAATCGTTCCAGCGCCAATAACTCCATCGTCAGCTAAACCATGTCTTTCCTGGAATTTTTTGATTGATTCGAATGTCTTTTTATTGTAAATTCTATTCAGAGTGTCTTTTCCAGACATATCTCCCCAAAATAAAAGTCTCTTTTTGATATTGACTAAAGCGTTGTTGGTATCATTAAGAGTGATTTTTTTTGTCGAAGAGTCGATAGCAATCGTTCCAATTTCGTCATTTGGAAACTTGTCAATAATTTCAAGAGCTTTTAATAACTCCTTGTAAGTTTCTGATTTCGGCTGAATATTGTCAACAATACTGTCCAGTTTATTTTTATTAAATGCCTTTATCAGAACACTATTTACGTCGAATGTTTTTTCTTCTAAATCCCAATCAGTATATAGTTTTTTAGGATCCAGTTTTCCTTTATATAAGTGATTCAGGTATTTTTCGAAGTTGTACGTCAATAAAATATCATAAGTAGCCAGATCTTTGTCGCTTAACGAACTGATTCTGCTTTCAAATTTTTTAAGCTTAGAAGTTTTATAATCCTCAGGATCTAAACCAAGTAGGTTTGAATTTTCTAATTGCGATAAAACGTAAGTTCTCTTTTTAAGATTTCCCCAAACGGTTTTATGTTCAGAAGCATCATAAAATTGTTTTAAGGTTTCGCTCTTGAATACATTTATTGTTGCAGTATCTATTTCTACTTTTCTTTCGTCAGTAAGTATGATTAATGGTGGTTTTTTCTTGACCACAGGAGCGGGTTTAGGAGTATCTTTTTTACAACTAATAAACAGGCTTATAACTAATAAAAAGTAAAGTTTTCTCATTTCATATTTTTTTAGACATTAAATAATGTTCTCCTACATCTTTAATGTCAAATGCGTCACCCAGAGTTTCGTAATTCATTTTTTTATAAAAACCAACAGCGGCTGTTCTTGCGTTGAACCAAATTAAATCGACATTGTTTGCATTGCAGTATTTTTCGCAATGTTTTACTAAAGTTTCTCCAATTCCTTTTTTCTGATGGTTTTCTAAAATAGCCATTCCGCGAATCTGAGCTTGGTTATTTTCGGCAAATATAGGATTGATTTTTTGAAATAGTGAAATAATTCCTATTAAAGATTCATCTTCGAATAAACCAAAATGTTTTGTTGTTTCCAGATCATCACCTTCAAAGATGCAACTTTCGATAGATTTTCCTTTTCTTAAAACAGGTTGACGAACGATATAAGTTTCTTTTGACGGTATTTCTTTAATGATACTCATGATTTGTGTAAAATAAATAAATATATAACTTTTTAATTTTAAATTAGTTATAAATTATTGTTGTTTTTTATTGAATTTTTTTGCGAAAAAGCTTGTTTTGAACTTAAGTTATTTTCTATATTTGCACCACGGTAATGCGAAAGTAGCTCAGTTGGTAGAGCTCCAGCCTTCCAAGCTGGTTGTCGCGAGTTCGAGCCTCGTCTTTCGCTCTAAAAAACCGGAACTTAATTGTTTCGGTTTTTTTATCAAAAGTAAATAATTTTTGATTTTTATTTTGTTTTAAAAATTTAATTATTTATATTTGCACCCTGTTAATGCGAAAGTAGCTCAGTTGGTAGAGCTCCAGCCTTCCAAGCTGGTTGTCGCGAGTTCGAGCCTCGTCTTTCGCTCTTCAAAATCCTCAAACAAATTGTTTGGGGATTTTTTGTTTTAAACCATATAAGTTATGTAAGTAATTATAAGTTTTTGCCTAAATTGGAATTTCTCATTTTTTAAGGATCACTATAGAAACTTGTGAAGAAACATAAATATTTTGTATTGACTAATTATTTTAACCGCAAAGAGCGCAAGGTTTTTTTTATTCGTAAGGTTTTATATAAACGCAAAGTTCGCAAAGCTTTATCAATATAGCTTTGCGAACTTTGCGTTTAATGAGCGTAATAATTTATAACAAAAAAACTTTGCGCTCTTTGCGGTTAAATTCATCCTTAATTTTCATAGCTCCACAAGTTTTTGTATTGATTCATTTTTTTTTAAATGAACTTACATAGCTTATATGGTTTAAGAAAATCTTTTTAGTTTAAATTACTCAAATCGCTTTCTGTTTCTAATTCTGCAGGATTTTCGTTTTGCTTGAATAAACGAGCTTTTAGATTTCCTTTAAGAGTGATTTTGTCTCCTTTAACTTCAAGCCAGCTTCCTTCTCTTAATCCTAAAACCGGAATTGAATTAAAAGCGTGAAATTCTTTAATTCTTGTTTCGCGCGTTTCGCCCATATGTTGTGATTGTGTATCTGGATCTAAATAATGTGGATTTAGATTGAAAGGAATTAATCCTAAAGTCTGAAAGCTTGGTGGATATATTATGGGCATATCATTCGTGGTTTGCATTGATAAGCCGCAAATATTGCTTCCTGCACTTGTTCCTAAATATGGGGTTCCGTTTTTTACCGTTTCTGCAAGAACCTGCATAACATTGTTTTTGTATAATTGCGTAACCAGTAAAAAAGTGTTTCCTCCTCCGGTAAAAATACCTTCAGCATTTTTTATTGCGTTTGCAGCATCTTCAAATTCATGAATTCCTTTTACGGCAATATTTATAGTAGAAAATGCTTCAGCTACTTTTTTTGTGTATTCGTCATGCGAAATTCCGCTTGGACGGGCATATGGAATGAATAAAAGGCTTTTGCAATTTTTGAAATGCGACGCTAATACCGGTAAAATATAGTCTAAATAACTGCCTCCGTGTAGTGTAGATGTGCTGGCAATGATGATACTTTTCATAAAAAATTAACTCAGATTTGTTTCTGTTAAAGATATTAAAACTCTCTTTTTACAAAGTGTAAAACGGGTTTAATTAACATATTTTTACCAAGTCCTTAATACTAAATTTGGAATACATTAAGATATTTTTACAGCTTTAAGAATAATTCTAATTTTTTAGCATTTTGATCAATAAAGTTGCATGTATTTTAATGGTTGTTTTGGGACAAACTACTTGGTCTCAAAGTCAGGATCGTAGTGTTATTAACGGAAAAATAGCTGCGAATACCTCTGATTTGGAAGGAGTTTACGTTATAAATGCTCAAACTGAAGCGATGACAACTACGGATGAAACGGGGGCTTTTTCTATTTTGGCTAAAGAAGGTGATACGCTTGTTTTTTCATCCATACAATTCAAAGAAAATAAGGTTTTGCTAATTGCGGACAATTTCTCAGACCTTAATTTTACCGTAAAATTGAATATGGTAATGCATCAATTGCAGGAAGTTGTGATTAGAAATTATAACGGAATTAATGCGACTTCATTAGGTATTATTCCGCAAGGACAGAAAAAATATACAGAAGCCGAAAGAAAACTACATACAGCTACGGCATTAAATCCAACTGCAAATGCTGGTTCGATGGCTGGAGGTTCAATATCTGCAGATCCGTTATTGAATTTCTTTTCAGGAAGAACTGCAATGCTCAAAAAAGAAGTAGCGGTAGAAAAGAAAGAAGCTTTTATGAAACTTTTGGAGCATATGTTTAGCATTGATCATTTTGTAAATAGATTACAAATTCCGCTTGAATACGTAAAAGGTTTTGAATATTATGCAGTAGAAAACGATAAATTCACAGTAATTTTGAACTCTAAAAATAAAACTTCGACAGAGTTTTTACTAGGCGAATTGGCCGTTAAATACAAAGAAATAATAGCGAGTGAAAATAAGTAATATAATATTGGTTTTTCTTCTAACATTGGTTCAGGTTAGTTTTGGACAAAATAAAGTTTCAAGGGAAATTCTTGGGCAGATTTTAGCACAATCTACTTCGGTTGAAGGAGTAAATGTTGTGAATAATACAACACAAATGGCAACTATTTCAGATGTAAATGGAATGTTTACAATTGCTGTGAAAGAAGGCGATGTTTTGGTTTTTTCTGCTGTAAATTTAGAAGTGTTTCGTTATCGTATTACTGCAGATGATTTGAATTTGAATTCGCTGAAGATTAAAATGACTGCCAAAGAAGTAGAATTGAAGGAAGTTATCGTAAATGAAAATGCCAATATCACGGCAGAAAATTTAGGTATAATTCCATACGGGCAAAAAAAATATACGCCGGCAGAAAGAAAAGTATATACTGCAACTTCGACTTCTGTAGATAAGTTGTTGAATATGATGTCTGGGCGAACTACAATGTTGAAAAAAGAGGTAAATGTAGAGAAAAAGGAAGCGCTTTTTAGAAAAATGGAATACCTTTTTGAAGAGAATTATTACACTGATAGATTGAAAATTCCGACCGATGATATCAAAGGATTTCAATTATATTGTGTGGATGATGCCGAATTTGCTGTATCTTTGAATACTAAAAACAAAACAATGAGTATGTTTTTAATAACAGATTTAGCAAGAAGATATTTAATAATTCTCGAAAATGAAAAATAGACTAGGAATACTCGTTGTGTGCTTATTTTGCCAGATTGCGCTGGGACAAAATAATTCAAGGAAGCCATTGCATGGACAAGTTGTCAATACAAGATTGGCGATAGAAAGCGGTTATGTGATGAATATTAATGCAAACGTTAGAACTTTTATAGGTTCAGGCGGATTGTTTGATATTATGGCAAAACCAAAAGATACTTTATTGTTTACAGGTTTGGCATTTCAGGCAAAAAAAGTTGTTCTGACAGAAAAAGATTGTTCAGATGTACTTTTTTTAATTCAATTAGATTTAGCCAATAATCAATTGAAAGAAGTTGTTGTTCGCAAAGATTTAAAAGTAAAATCCCTAGATAAAGATACTCAGAAATATGTTGATATGCAGTTTGAAGATGATAAACAATCGACAGCAAAAAACACAGCAATGTATTCTGATCAAACCATTAAATACGGAATGGATTTTGTTCGAATTTTCAAAGATGTAAAAAAGATTCTAAAGAAAAACAAAGACGAGGTTAAACCGGAAGTTATTGATGATATGGCTTTTGTGCAATATTCCAGAGCCAATTTTACTACAGATTTTTTTACTAAAACATTAGGATTAAAAAACGATGAAATTGATTTATTCTTAATGTATTGTTCGAATGATCCAGAGTCTAAAAGACATTTAAAACCAGAAGAAAAGTTTGAATTAATGGACTTTATGGTTAATAAAAACAAAGAATTTCAAAAAGCAAATGTTGCCGAAAAATAGATTAATTTATCCTCTTTTAGGATTATTGTTTTTATCGCTTTCAGCTTTTACATTCCATAAATTTTATATGGGTGTTTTTCAGGTCAATTATGCGGCCGAAAAAAAAATGATTCAAATTACTTCCCGTATTTTTGTCGATGATCTGAATAACGGAATCGAAAAAAAATACCATAAAAAATCATACATCGGTACTGAGAAAGAAACTCAGGCCGATGTTGATTTATTAAAAAAATACCTTTCAGAAAACTTCACAATAAAAATAAACGGACAATCAAAAATTATTACTTTTTTGTCTAAAGAAGTAGAATCAGATGATGTTTTGGTTTGTTATTCCAGAATAAAGGATGTGGAGAAATTTAAGACAATTGAGATTTTAAATTCTATTTTAGTAGATTGGAATGCTGAACAGCAGAATATTACACATATTACAGCTTTTGGTACGAAACGAAGTGTTCTCTTTACAGAATCTTCAAGGAAAGAATTGTTAAAGTATTAAATAATAGGTAAAATTATTATTTTAATTGTTATTTTCACACCCTGACAAAATTACCCATAAATATTTATGAAAAAACTTTCATTATTATTGCTTTTTCCTGCAATACTTATTGCTCAGGAAAAAACTACCACTGTTGCACCTAAACAACAAGGCAAATATGATACGAACAAATTTAGCCAAATGTATGATTTATTGGCAACACCAAATATGTTTCGTACCGCAGCAGGATCTCCCGGACCGGCATATTATCAACAACAGGCAGATTATAAAATTGATGTTGAATTAGATGATAAGAATTCAAAGTTAAGTGGTTCTGAAACGATTACTTATTCAAACAATTCACCGGATATTTTAGAGTATCTATGGGTTCAGTTAGATCAGAATCAAGCAAAAGTAAATACACAATCATCTTTAGCTGAAAGCGAAAAAATCAGTCAGGTTTTACCATTAGATGGTTTCTCAAATAAATATTTGAAAAAAGATTTAGAACGTGGTTTTAATATTGAATATGTAAAAGATGCAAAAGGAAATGCAATGTCTTATACGATCAATGAAACTATGATGCGTATTAACTTGGCGACTCCTCTAAAAGCAGGTGAGAAAATCTCATTTTCGGTAAAATGGTGGTACAATATCAATAACTATAGAAAAGAAACTGGAAATGGACGTTCAGGTTATGAATTATTTGAAAAAGACGGAAATAAAATATATGTAATTGCTCAGTTTTACCCAAGAATGGCAGTTTACAATGATGTTGAAGGATGGCAAAATATGCAATTTTGGGGAAGCGGAGAGTTTGCTTTGCCTTTTGGGAATTTTGACGTAAATATTACAGTTCCTGCAGATCACGTAATCGATGCAACTGGAGAATTGACAAATAGAGCAGAAGTTTTTACTGCTGAACAAGTAAAACGTTACGAACAAGCACAAAAATCATTTGATAAACCTGTTGTAATTGTTACGCAAGCTGAAGCTGAAGTAACTGAAAAAGGTTTCTCTGAAAAGAAAAAAACCTGGAAATTTAGTGCTAAAAATGTACGTGATTTTGGAATTGCATCTTCAAGAAAATTCATTTATGATGCAATGGCTGTAAAATTAGGTGGCAAAATTGTAATGGCAGAATCTGTTTATCCAAAAGAAGCAAATCCGCTTTGGGGAGAAACTTCGACAATGACAGTAGCACATACTTTAAAAAGTTATTCATCACACACATTTGATTATCCTTATCCAAAAGCGGTTTCAGTTTCTGCAGAAGATCAAGGAATGGAATATCCAATGATTTGTTGGAATTACGGTCGTCCTGATGAAAATGGAGTGACTAGTAAAGAGGTTAAAAACGGAATGATTGGTGTTGTGATTCACGAAGTTGGACATAACTTTTTCCCAATGATTGTAAACTCTGACGAGCGTCAATGGACTTGGATGGATGAAGGTTTAAATTCATTTATGGAATATATGGCAGAGCAGGAATTAGATCCTACATTCCCGTCAAGACGTGGTCCTGCAAAAAATATTGTTCCTTATATGAGTGGAGATCAAAAGTTTTTAGAGCCAATTATGTCTAACTCTGAAACAATTGCTCAATTTGGAAATAACGCTTACGGAAAACCTGCAACTGGTCTTAATATGTTAAGAGAAGTTGTTATGGGACGCGAATTGTTTGATTATGCTTTTAAAACATATGCAAACAGATGGAAATTTAAACACCCAACTCCAGAGGATTTCTTTAGAACGATGGAAGATGCTTCTGCAGTAGATTTAGATTGGTTTTTCAGAGGATGGTTTTACTCAACAGATTTCGTAGATATCGGAATCAAAGAAGTAAAACAATATTATGTTTCTGATACTCCAACTGCTGATATTAAAGATGTAAAAGTTAGAAAAGGACGTTTCGGATTTGATAAAGGACCTTTTGTGTATTTAGTTTCAGGCGATAATGCTGAAGTAAATGCTTCAAAAAAGACAGCTTTAAAAGTAGATGACGTAAAATTATTGTCTGATTATGTAAATCAAACTTTTACAGCAGAAGAAAAAGCAGGATTAAAATCGCCTAAATATTTCTACGAAGTAGAATTCAATAAACCAGGCGGAATGATTATGCCAATTCTTGTTGAGATTACTTACGAAGATGGTTCAAAACAAAATTATCAATATCCGGCTCAAATCTGGAGAAAGAATAATGATACCGCTAAAAAAGTTTATGCAACCGAAAAAGCGATAAAAAGCATTCAGATAGATCCAAAATTAATGACCGCTGATATTGATGTAACCAATAACTCTTGGCCAAAAGTAGAAGAAAAGTCAAAATTTGATTAAATATAAAAAGAAGAAGACTCTGAAAAAGAGTCTTTTTTTTTAAGTAAATTTTAAAACTGTCAGCTACAAAATTTAATATCTTTGTGGCACACTAAAATAAAAGATATGTTTGGTATAGGAGGAGGAGAATTAGTTTTCATACTATTTATAGTTCTAATGCTTTTTGGTTCAGACAAAGTGCCGGAAATTGCCCGTACAATGGGAAAAGCAATGGCACAATTGAAAAATGCAACCAATGATATTAAAAGCGAAATCCAAAAAGGAGCAGAGGCCAACGGTCTTGATTCAAAAGCTCTAACGGATATCACTGGAAATATCAATGCTCAAATTAATGATGCTAAGGCTAATTTATTAGGTGATTCAGCTAATTTGTTGGGAGAAACCGCAACAGAAATTGACAAAGTAAAAGAAGATATCGATTCTATCTCAGGACCTGTAAAACGCCAAATGTAATATGCTTGAAAAAATAAAAGAACTAGATACTCAATTACTTGTTTATCTTAATGGTCTAGGCTCTGAAACATACGATAAACTTTGGCTTATTATTACCAGTCAGTTAAATTGGACGCCATTTTTTCTATTACTTTTCTATCTTATTTATAAAAAAGTAGGAGGGAAACAAACCTTGTTTATTGTACTGTTTATTGCTGTTTTGCTGACTTTTACAGATCAGGTTACCAATTTATTCAAATACAACTTTCAACGTTTGCGTCCGTGTAATAATCCCGAAATCAATACGATTATTCGTGTTGTTCAGGTTAGAACATCATATAGTTTTTTCTCCGGGCATGCAGCAAATACAATGGCAGTTGCAACGTTTTTATTCTTAGTTTTAAGACGTTATTTTAAATATTTAGGATTCTTGTTTTTATGGCCATTAATTTTTGCTTATAGCCGTATTTATTTAGGATTGCATTATCCGGGAGACATTCTTACAGGATATTTCTTTGGAGCACTTTTCGGATTTTTACTGTATTTGGTATATCGAAAATTAAAACCACAATATTTTCCTGGATAATTTTTAGGAGCTATTTCCAGCTATTCGCTATATCTTTTGTTTTTTAAAGAAAAAAACAAAAGGATGTCGCTTCTATCTGGGCTAGGATTCTAGTTTTCAAAAGAAAATTTAAGATCAAATAATATATCAGTTTTTGAATTGTCTCCTGCTTTAGTTGGAGGATTAAAAATTCAACTCAATATAAAAGGCTTTAGCAAAACGCAATGTTTTGGCTAAAGCCTTTTTTAATTTAAACAAAGCTCAGAAACTTAGTATCTCAGAACCTCAGAACCTTTTTCGAAAACCTTCTCGCTCCATTCTAATCCATCAGGAAGTTGTTGATTGCTAAATTCGATATGAATAACTCTTCTTCTTTCGTTATTGGTAGTTTTGTTTGAAGCATGAAATAATAACGGTTTCATAATCATAATTCCTCCTTTTTCGACTTCGCAGATTGTTTCTTTTTCTTCTTCAAAATTGAGATTTTCAATTCTTAAAATCCCTTTCGAATGAGAGTTGTTAATGACTTTTAAGGCGCCATTATCTTTTGTAGTTTTATCAATATGAATTCTGATTGTGAAATTGTTTTCCAGAATTTCTTTTGGAGGCTGAACCGCAAACTGATTTTGTTTTATCGTCCAATTTTCGAAGTTTTCTATTTCAGCTTTTTTGTCAACAGAAATAGTTAAATCCTGATGATAAGCAACAAACCAATTTGATTTTTCAGGCTTATCAAAATAAATAGATTTGGTTATGAAATACCTTTTTCCAAAATTAGATTCAATAATATTCTCTAAATTCTGATTGAAAATATGAGGCAATGTTTCTGGAATTTCTTTGTGAAATTGTCTAATAGCAAATAAATCCTGAGATTTTCTAAAAGTTGCATTTTCATTTGAATTCTCCGTTACATTCTCAATTAATGAAATCAGCTTTTCGAGTTCATTTTCAGAATAAATATTATTTATAATTGCAAAGCCTTCGGAATTTATTTCGTTTAAAGAATTCATTTTGAAATCAATTTTTTTGTAATTATCTATAGAAAAAACTTAGAGCCTTAGTATCTCAGAATCTCAGAACCTTTTCCTAAAGAACCCTACTAACCGTCAAGCCATCACGAATTGGTAATAAAACGGTCTCAACTCTTGGATCATTTTTCAAAAGTAAATTGTATTCCAAAAGCACTTTTGTGCTCACATCATTTGGATGAACTGGTTCTAGGATTTTACCGCTCCATAAAACATTATCAGATAAAATAATTCCGCCTTTATTCATTTTCGGAACAATCATTTCCCAGTAATTCAGATAATTTTCTTTGTCGGCATCGATAAAAACCAAATCAAATTTGACATCCAGAGTTGGAATAATATCGACAGCTTCTCCTAAATGCTGGAAAATTTGTTTTCCCCAAGGCGATGCATCAAAATATTTGCGTTGAAAATCTACTAGTTCTTCTTTTATGTCAATCGTATGTAATTGACCACTTTCCTGCATTCCTTCGCATAAACACAAAGCAGCATAACCAGTATAAGTTCCAATTTCAAGAATATTAACCGGACGAATTAATTTAGATAACATACTCAAAACGCGGCCTTGAAAATGTCCGCTTAACATTCTTGGCAAAAGGATTTTCTGGTAAGTTTCTTTGTTAAGTTTGGCTAGTAATTCCGGTTCGTTTTCAGAATGTTGCTGGATATAATCTTCTAAGTCTTGTGATATAAAATGCATGTTGTAGTGTCTTCAAATTTAGAAAACAAAAATACGAAAAATATTGACTCACTTTTTTGCATAAAAAAACCATTCCGTTTTGCGGAATGGTTTCAATCTTGAATTTGGAAAAGATTATTTTTTCAAAGCGTCATTAACATCTTTGGCAGTTTTTACTGTTCCGTCTTTCGCAGCTTTCGCGGCATTTTCTACTTTTTCAGCTCCTTTTTTTGTTGCGTCTTTTACGTCAGTAGCTGTTTTTTTAGCAGCATTTTCGACATCGTCAGCAGCTTTTTTAGTGGCATCTTTTACGTCTTGCGCAGCAGCTTCTGTTTTAGTTACAGCGCTGTCTTTTACCTCTTTAATATCTGTTGTTAGAGAATCAACTTTGTTTCCAAGAGTTAGTTCATCTTCTGCTGGTTTTGGCTCTTTTTTTTCACATGATTGTACAGCGAATGCTAGTAAAGCAACAACAGCCAAGCTTAAAATTTGTTTTTTCATAATGAATGATCTTTTTTTAGGTTATAAAAATTTAAAGGTTATAAAGCTGAAAAATAAAGATACAAATTTTAAAATGATTGCGCGCTTTGTAAGATTATTTTCCTTTTGAGAGAAAAACAATTCTTATGCCAAACTTTAGTTTTTTTGTTCCGATCAATAATTATTTTTCGGATGAATTAATTTTTAGTTTTTTACCGGGAATTGACTTTAATATTTAAAAATAATAGTCTTAGTAATTTGTTATTTAATAACCAACACGTTATCATTTTTAGCGTAGTCATTTAAAGTAATATTGAACATCACAGTTAATTCTTTTCCGGCTCTAACAACTCCAAGTGCAGCAGTTGGAGGAGACATACCAAAATCAGCAAAAGTAATTTGATTAGATCCCTTTAAAATAAAAGTTCCATTACCGGCTGCTACGTTAACCAAAGTTTTGTATTCTCGACTAATTCCTGCAATGGTATAAGTTCCGGTTAAATTCCAGGTTGCTTCGTTTACTTTATTTGCAGATTTTAAAACGTATTTAATGTTTTTGTATGTTTTCGTGTCCAAAGTTTCATAAGCCACATCATCCATGCTTCCTTTGCTGCTTTTTATGCTTTCGGCCAATAGTGTAATAGTTAAGCTGTTTATATCAATTAATTTAGAATCCGTAACGGTTAAGTTTGCGCTACCATTTCCTTCTGTAGATTTCATTACCCAATCGTGTACATTTGAAGTTCCGGCAACTTCAAAAGTTGATTTTACCATAGAGTAGTTTCTTTGTGCATTTGTCTGGAATGACAATGTTATAAAAATCACTGTCAATAAAATTGATTTAATTGTTTTCATTTTGATATGGTATTAGTTGTTTTTGGAAATAGAGAAACTATATTTTATAGTCTGCTTTTATTTCTTAGATCAAATTTATTACGAACAAATAATACAGAAGATGATAAAAATCATTGTTGAGAATTTATTAAATAGTTAAAATTATTGAAGAGATCTAAAGATGTGTTCTAAGTAAAAAGAATTATTTAGCAGAATAAAAAAGGAGTCTTTATTAGGTGTTAAGCTTCAGTACAACGTCAGAAGTTTTAAGGAAAAAATCAGTAACTTTGCGCCATGCAAATTGAGAAAAAAGACATAAGAGCCTTATCAAAAGATCAGTTACGTGATTTTTTTGTCGCAAATAATGACAAAGCTTTTCGTGGAAATCAGGTCTATGAATGGTTATGGAGCAAAGGAGCACATAGTTTTGAGGATATGACAAATGTTGCCAAAGCAACGCGTTCTATGCTTGAAGATAATTTTGTAATCAATCATATTAAGGTTGATACAATGCAACGCAGCAGCGACGGAACTGTAAAAAACGCCGTTCGGTTACATGATGGTTTAGTAGTAGAATCAGTTTTGATTCCAACCGAAACAAGAACAACAGCTTGTGTTTCCAGTCAGGTTGGTTGTAGTTTAGATTGTAATTTCTGTGCAACTTCGCGTCTAAAAAGAATGCGTAATCTGGAGCCTGGAGAAATCTACGATCAGGTTATCGCAATTGATAAAGAAAGCCGTTTGTATCACAATCATCCGCTTTCGAATATTGTTTTTATGGGAATGGGAGAACCTTTGATGAATTACAATAATGTAATCAAAGCAATCGATATGATCACGTCACCAGAAGGTTTAGGAATGTCTCCGAAGCGTATTATGGTTTCGACGTCCGGAATTCCTAAAATGATTAAAAAAATGGCTGATGATGATGTAAAATTCAAATTGGCGGTTTCTTTACACTCGGCAATTGACGAAGTTCGTGCGCGAATTATGCCTTTCAGCAAAAATTTCCCACTGGCAGATCTGAGAGAATCATTAGAATATTGGTACAGAAAAACAAAAAATAAGATTTCATACGAATATGTAGTTTGGAAAGGAATCAACGACGATAAAGCTTCAATCGATGCATTAGTGAAATTTTGTAAATACGTGCCTTGTAAAGTGAATCTAATCGAATACAACCCAATAGACGATGGAGAATTTCAACAAGCCTCCGAAGAATCTATTTTGGCGTATATAAAAGCTTTAGAAAATATTGGAGTTGTCGTAAAAGTACGTCGCAGCCGCGGAAAAGATATCGATGCAGCTTGCGGACAATTGGCAAACAAAGAAGCCGATATGTAGAGAAATATTCCGCCAGGAATAATTGATTTAGATTAGTCTATAACATAATATCAAAAAATATTCCGCTAGGAATAATTGATCGGTAGAAAAAAAATATTGACAAAGTGAATTTGTTCCATAGGAACATCTGATCGCATCATTACATAAAAAAAGCATTAAAAACGAGAATTATTCTTGTTCTTAATGCTTTTTTTGGGCAAAAAGGATTCTTATTTTTTCAAATCAATCTCTTCCGTTACGCCACCTTTGGTTACTTTGGCAAGAGTATCGCAATTTCCATCGCCATAATCAAGAACCGCAGTCGCTCCGTTTTTGGTAATGGAAACAACACCTTTTACTGCAAATGGTTTTCTGCATGATGCGTCAAATTCAAGAGGAGTTGTGATTTCTGCCGAAAAAGTATCTCCGTTAGGAAAAGTAGTCGATCCGCTTCCGGTTACCAAAAAAGCATTGTCTTCCCAATTAAACCAAGTATCATAACCAGCAACCATTTCTTTTACCAAAGAGCCTTTTCGGGTATAAACACCTCCATCATCAAAAGTAATGGTCATATCAACTGTTGCAGTAGAAACCGGATGCGCTGTTGCCAATAAATTGGTTGTTTTTATAGTTCGAACGATACTTTTGCTTCCTTGAAGTTTTTTGCCATTATGATAAAAACCGTCAAAAGTATAACTAATCGTTTGTGTTGAGGCCGAAAAATCGTTGGCAAATGAAACAACCATTTTTCCTTTAACCACATTTCCGTTATCAAGAGTGCATCCTTCAACACCAAAATCGACTGTTTTTGTCCACGTATTATTGGTTAAAACTGTTGTAATAGTAGCACAACTCGGTAAAAAGTTTTTTACAGGACCGCCGGGTTTAGCAGTATTATTTTGTTGTGCGTTAAATTGATCTTCGGCAATATTAGTTACATCTTCAATTGAAGCATCAATTTTAGAAGTCGTAATAATTTCATTGTTCGAAATTGCCGTAGTAGTTCCGTCATTTGTTTTTTCATCAGAATTACAACTAATAAAAAAAGATAAAGCGACTAATGTTCCAATAAATAAAACTTTTGTTTTCATAGTAAATAGTTTAAATGGTTTTACTTTTAAATAATGAATTCAAATTAGGCTTTATGAAAAATGTTCTTGGTAGAATTTTTTAGTTAATACTTAAATTATTGTTATACTAACTTAAAATAGACAACGTTTTTTTATTTAAAATAGTATATTTGGAATCGAAATGAATATTACTTCTCAAATAAAACAGCCCATTTTTAACGAGATGGAACTTTTTGAAAAAAAGTTCCATGAATCGATGACCTCAAAGGTGGCTTTACTGAACCGAATTACCTATTATATCGTAAATAGAAAAGGGAAACAAATGCGTCCGATGTTTGTTTTTCTGACTGCAAAAATGGTTTCAGAAGGCATCGTAAATGAGAGAACTTATCGTGGTGCATCTGTAATTGAGCTTATTCATACCGCAACTTTGGTTCATGATGATGTCGTGGATGATAGTAATCGCCGTCGCGGATTTTTCTCTATAAATGCACTTTGGAAAAATAAAATTGCTGTTTTAGTTGGTGATTATTTATTGTCAAAAGGTTTGTTGCTATCTATAGATAATGGCGATTTTGATTTACTCCGAATCATTTCTGTTGCAGTTCGTGAAATGAGCGAAGGAGAATTACTTCAAATCGAAAAAGCCCGCAGACTTGATATTACCGAAGAAGTATATTATGAAATCATCCGAAAAAAGACTGCAACACTTATTGCTGCTTGTTGTGCGCTTGGTGCAAAATCTGTAATTGAAGATGATGCTCAGGTTGAGAATATGCGCAAATTTGGTGAGCTTATCGGAATGGCTTTTCAAATTAAAGATGATTTATTCGATTATAGCGAAGAAGCGATTGGTAAACCAACAGGAATTGATATTAAGGAGCAAAAAATGACTTTGCCTTTAATTCATGTTTTAAATACTTGTACTCCGCAAGAAAAAAAGTGGTTGATAAACTCCATCAAAAACCACAATAAAGACAAAAAACGCGTCAAAGAAGTTATTGCCTTTGTGAAAAACAATAATGGTTTGGCTTACGCCGAAAATAAAATGGTAGAATTTCAACAGGAAGCACTTTCGTTACTTCAAAACTTTGAAGATTCTGAGTTTAAAGATGCCCTTATTTTAATGGTGAACTACGTTATTGAAAGAAAAAAATAATTCTTTTAATTAGATAATTAGAAAATTTTTCAATTAGATAATTGATTTACTTATTTGTAAATCAAATGTTTTGGCGCGTCTAATAGGGATTTGTAATTTATTTTTTAAAATTTTTTCAATCCCGATGCAACCATTTCGAATCGACAATCGTCTATGCTAATAGAAGACCATTGCAAAACCAAAAACCGAAAGCTTATTAATGAAAATTATTCATTTACATCAAGAAGAAACCGAAATTATAAAGTTGGCTGTCGAAAATAATCGGCAAGCGCAACAACAAATATACAGTCGGTTTTCACCAAAGATGTTGAGTGTTTGTCGACAATATATAAAAGACATTCAATTGGCAGAAGATGTAATGATAACGGCTTTCATGAAAGTATTTACCAACTTAAACAAATTTGAAAATAAAGGAAGTTTTGAAGGTTGGATTCGCAGAATTATGGTCAACGAATGTATCTCTTATTTAAGAGTTCAGAAAAAAGTAAAGTTTACCGATGATGAAATTTATATCGAAGAAAGTTTTAATGCAATTGACAGCAAGTTTTCGACAGATCAGATTCAGTTTTTAATAGACGCTTTACCGGATGGTTACAAAATGGTTTTCAATTTATACGCCATAGAAGGATATAAACACAATGAAATTGCAAAGATGTTAGGAATTAATGAAGGAACGTCGAAATCGCAATTATCGCACGCCCGAAAAATGCTGCAAACACAAATTAATATATTAAAAAAACAAGATAATGGAACCGAATAATTTTGAAAAGGATTTCCGTGAAAAGCTAAACGAACGTCAGATCGAACCAAGCAATAAAGCCTGGGACAGATTGGACGCAATGTTGAGTGTTGCCGAAGAAAAGAAGCAGCCTAAAAAGAGTAGAAAATGGCTTTATATCGCAGCAAGTATTGTTGGGTTTTTACTAGTTGGAACTTTCTTTTTTAATCAGAAGAAAAGTGTTGTTGAAACTCCTCAAGGAACCGTTGTAATAGAAGAAAATACTAAGAAAGATTCGGTTGAAAAACCAATTTTAAATGTAACCAATTCTGTTAAAGAAGAGATGGTAGTTTCAGAAAAAACAGCGACACAAATTTCTGATAAAGAAATAAAAAACAAACCTGATACTTTAAAACAAAACCTAAATAAAACCATAAAAAATGAGAAAAATCAAATAGCGGAGTCTTCAATCATCAACAAAAACAATCAAGAAAAACAATCAATCAATAATGCGAATCCAATTGTCGAAACTTCTAAAAAAGAAAATGTAGATCAGTTGTTAGATTCTGCTGAAAAAACTGTTGTTGCACAGAATTCGGTTAAACCGAAAGCGAAAATTAAAATCAATGCCAACGATTTATTAAATCAGGTCGATGGTGAATTAGAACTTTCGTTTAGAGAAAAAGTAATCACAAAAGTCAATAAAAATTACCAAACAGTAAAAGTGGCTTTAGCAAATCGAAATCAGCAAGAATAGAGGATATAGAATCAAGAGTAAAGAATCAAGAAAATAGAATAAAAAATATAGATTTTTTAGTTCCGGAGGAACGATTCATATTGTAGCGTCGGGTTTTAACCCGATGGAGATTGGATTCATATTTCGCATTTTGCAATTCACAATCAACATTTCATATTTCACAATCGACGATCAACAATTCGCGATCAACAATTCTCAATGAATAAATCACAATCAATATTTCGTATTTCACAATCGACGATCAACAATTCACGATCAACAATTCTTAATGAATAATTCACAATCGACGATCAATAATTCATAATCAACAATTAATCATCAATAATTAACAATTAACAATCAATCATCAAAATCAATCAATCATGAAAAATTTTACCATTTATCTCGTTATCCTCGTTTTTCTATTTGTTAGTAAAGTGTTGGGGCAGGAAACTTTTGAATCGAAAGCAAGGCAGATTGCTAACAAAATAGAAAAGATTACTAAGGAAGAAAAAGCAACTTTAAAAGAAGAAGTTGAAGCTGTAAATGTTCAGTTATCTGAAGGGAAAATTACGCAGGAGCAAGCTGATAAACGCAAAAAAGAATTAGCAGAAGTCAGAGCTACAATTATTGAACAAAAAGTTACTGAGGCTCAAAATGAACTTAATGATTTGGTTCAGCAAAAAGTAGACGGAAAAATCAAAGAAGGAGATTCGATAAAGAAACATACTTTGGTTATTCATTGGAATGATCGAGACTGGAAAGACAATAAAAAAAGAAAAGATTCTATTCGTGGAGAAAGACGTACAACATCGCAATTTGTGTTTGCAATGGGTTTGAATAATATGATGGTCGACGGAAAACTTCAGGATTCGAATTACAGTTTTATAGGTTCACATTTTTATGAATGGGGTTTTACTTATAATTCAAGATTAATGAAAAACGACAATTTATTGCACGCTAAATATGGACTTTCATTAATGTATAATAATATACGACCAACAGATAATCGCAGTTTTGTGGTAAATGGAGATCAAACCGAGTTGCAGACAAATGCGATAAATTTAGATGAATCACGTTTTAGAAATGTTTATATCGTTGCGCCGGTTCATTTAGAGTTTGATTTTTCTAAACCTAAAGTAGTTAACGGAAAAACGTATTTTAGAACACATAAAAGTTTTCGTTTTGGAATTGGAGGATATGCAGGAATTAACGTAAAATCAAAACAGATTCTGAAATACGATCAGGACGATTTAGATTATAAAACAACAATAAAAGGAGATTACAATGTGAATAATTTTATATACGGATTAAGTTCTTATATAGGATATAGAGAAATGAGTTTGTATGTGAAATATGATTTGAATCCATTGTTTCAGGATAATTTAATAAAAGAAAATAATATTTCGTTAGGATTAAGATTTGATTTAAATTAGGAATACAATCGATTAGTTAGTGGAAAAAGTGCCTTGAAAAAGGCACTTTTTTTATTTGAAATCATCAGATTTCAAGATGGATTTGTGTACTTTTACAGACTTCAAATTTTTTAAATATTTTACGTTTTGATTTCACAAGCTACAATTGATTCTGTTTTTGAAACTGCTCGAGTAGAGGAGGTTATTGGTGATTATGTTAACTTAAAACGTGCAGGAAGTAACTACAAAGGTCTAAGTCCATTCTCAGATGAGCGCTCTCCGTCGTTCATGGTGTCGCCTGCAAAAGGAATCTGGAAAGATTTTAGTACAGGAAAAGGAGGTAATTCTGTTAAGTTCTTAATGGAACATTCGCAATTTACCTATCCGGAAGCCATTCGATACTTGGCCAGAAAGTACAATATTGAGATCGAAGAGACAGAACAAACAGATGCTGAAAAAGCAATGACGGATGTTCGCGAAAGTATGTATTTGGTTTCGGAATTTGCAAAAGATTATTTTAATAAGACACTTTTAAATTCAGAAGAAGGAAAAGCAATTGGACTTTCTTATTTTAAAGAAAGAGGTTTTACCAATGAAACAATCAAAAAATTTAGCTTAGGATATTCGCCTGAAACCTGGGATGCTTTGACCAAAGAAGCTTTGGGTAAAGGTTATAAATTGGAATTTCTGGAAAGCACCGGTTTAACAATTGCGAGAGAAGATCGTCCGTTTGACCGTTTCAAAGGCCGCGTAATGTTTCCTATCGAAAGTATGTCCGGACGTGTTTTAGGATTTGGAGGACGTATATTAACGAATGATAAAAAAGCAGCAAAATATTTAAACTCGCCCGAAAGTAATATTTACCATAAAAGTAAAGTGCTTTACGGAATTTTTCAGGCGAAACAGTCGATAGCAAAACAAAACAATTGTTATTTGGTTGAAGGTTATACAGATGTAATTCAGTTTAATCAAGCGGGAATTGAGAATGTTGTAGCTTCTTCGGGAACAGCTTTAACGCCGGATCAGATACGTTTAATTAATCGTCTGACAAGAAATATTACAGTACTTTTTGATGGAGATGCTGCAGGTTTACGTGCTGCTATTCGAGGAATCGATTTGATTCTTGAAGAAGGAATGAATGTAAGGGTTTGTGCTTTTCCTGACGGAGAAGATCCTGATAGTTTTGCGCGAAAAACTTCGCATGATGATCTTGTTGCTTATCTAGAAGAAAACAGTAAAGATTTTATACAGTTTAAAGCCTCTCTTTTAATGAAAGAAGCTAAAAACGATCCTATAAAAAAAGCCGATTTGATTCGTGATATGGTTGTTAGTATTTCGAAAATTCCGGATCGTATTCAACGTGAAGTATATACTCAGGAATGTGCTAGAATTATGGATATTTCTGAGCAGGTTTTGGTAAGTACTTTGGCTCAGCTGATTCAAAAAGATATTACAGAGGCGAATAAAAAGCAAAAACAGGAACAAAAACCTTTTGAAGTTTTTAGAAACCAACCCCAACAACCGCCAAGTAATGCCGGATATTCAGGAGGAGATCCTGATGATCCAAGAACAGGGCCGCCAGATGATTATTATCCGGGAGGACCAGGATATGCTGCACCAGTACAGCAAACAGAAAAAGTTGATATTTTATACCGTTTAGAGCGTAAAGTGATCGAAATTTTATTGCTTTACGGAGATACAATGGAAGAATTTGAAGATGTGCTTTTAAAGAATAATGATGAAGGTGAGGTTGTAATGGTTTCTGAAATGAAACAATATAAAGTACACCAGCGAATTTATTTGAGTTTGCAGGAAGACGAGGTAGAACTATCAAATAACTTGTTCCGTGATATTTATACGGATTTAATAGCCTTTTATAATCAAAACGAAAAGTTTAGTTTAGAGCAATATTTAATGCGTCTACAGCCTGATTTTGCTCAGGAAGTTACAGATATTTTAATGGAAGATGAACGATTGACGCTTCACGATTGGGAAGGGCAGAACATTTTTTCGAAAATGAAGCACGAAACGATTGCGCAATATGTTACGGAAACAATTATGTCTATGCGTTGGTTTTTGGTTGATAAAATCATCCAAGAATTAAAAAGCTCTATACAACCTGATAATTCAGATAATACAGAGCTTTTGTCGATGGTGGTTGATTACTCAAAACTAGTTAATTCATTTTCGAAAAAACTGGGAAGAGTAATGTCAAGATACCATTAAATAATTTCTAAAGTCTTTGCTTTGTTAACAAGATCTACTAAATTAGTAACATTTAATTTAGTCAATAATCTTAATTTGTAAGTACTGATCGTTTTTTCGTTCAGGTTTAAGATTTTAGAGATTTCATTGTTTTTCTTACCATCACTTAAGTAACGTAAAACTTCGATCTCGCGATTAGAAAGTTTTCTGTACAAACGTTCGCTTTTGCTTTGTTTCGCAATAAGAGCCATGTTTTTACGCACAGTTTCGTTGATGATAATTTTTCCTTCATGTACTTTAATAATAGAAAGACCTAAAGTTTCAAGTTTTTCTGTTTTGTGCACATACCCAGAAACTCCTGCTTTGATCGCATTTGGAGCGTACATTTGTTCGGCGAGGTCACTAAAAATTACAATTTTTGTTTTTGGGAAGTTTTTCAGAATAGATTTTACTTCAAAAATACTTGAGAGACCTTCTAACTCTAGATCTAGAATTAGGATATCGATCTCCTTCGTCTGAAGAATATCTCTAACCATTGAAAAATTGCCTACGTTGGCAACAATTGAAATTTGATCGTGGTCTTTAAAATAAGACTTAACGCCAAAGTGAGTCACAGGATGATTGTCTGCAAGACATACTTTAATCATAATTTTTACCTTTTTTAGAATTGTTCATGTTTTTGGAACTGTAAAATTAATAAATAAATTCTGTAATTAATTGCAGACAAATGTTAAAAAGTTTTATTTTAACGTTTTTGGTATAATGCAGACCGGAATTGCGTCCATTTTATGCTTGTTACTGGTGTTTAAACGTTTATAAATTTCAAAGACAGATTTTTCTCTCCCACTGTAGTCAGCTGGCGTATTTCCTGACTCCGCGGCCAACATCGCCCATTCAAGTTCGTCATAACTTGCTCCTAATTGGTCTTCATCGGTACGATTATCTCCAAATAATCCATCAGTTGGTGCAGCTGTTAAAATTGATTGTGGAATGCTTAAAAATTCTCCTAGAGCATAAACATCCGACTTCATTAAGTCAGCAATCGGACTTAAATCGACTCCGCCATCTCCGTATTTGGTGTAAAATCCTACTCCAAAATCCTCTACTTTGTTCCCGGTTCCGGCAACTAATAACCCGTGAATTCCGGCCAAATAATATAAAGAAGTCATTCGCAAACGAGCACGTGTATTAGCTAATGATAAGCTAACTTTTGCTTCGTCATCTGTTTTTGGTACAGAACTTTTAAAAGCTTCAAAAGTCGCAGTTAAATCAGTTTCTACGTTTGAAACATTCGGAAAACGCTTTTTTAATTGCTCAATATGTTCTCTTCCTCTCGAAACCTGATTTTCGGCTTGGTGAATTGGCATTTCTACACATAAAACTTTCAAACCGGTCTGGGCACATAATGTAGACGTTACAGCAGAGTCAACGCCGCCGGAAATTCCAATTACAAAACCATTTACTTTTGCATTGTTAGCATAATTTTTCAACCACTCTACAATGTGGTTATTCACTTTTTCTGTTTGAATAGTACTTTTTTTAGCCATAATAGTTCAAGATTTAAGATGCAGGGGTGTATATTTGCACAAATATTTTTAAGTAACGTTTATTTAAAATATAGGCAACACAAATCTAATTAAAATAAAATGAAAATATATCGCTTTGTAGTGGTTCTGGGCTTGTTTTTTTTGTCCTGTGATCAAAAAACTAAAGTTGAAAAAGCAGTAGAAGAAATTCCGGTTGATATTAAGGTTGAACGCTTTGATAAAGCCTTTTTTGAAAGTAAACCAGAGGATTTAGCCAAATTAAAAAAAGAATATCCTTTCTTTTTTCCAGCAGGGAATGATGATAGTGTTTGGTTAAAGAGAATGCAAGATCCGCTTTGGAGAGAAGTGTATACAGAAGTGCAAAAAAAATATAGCAATTTTGAACCGGTGCGTGAGAAATTCAATGCACTTTTTCAGCATGTAAAATATTATTTTCCTAAAACTAAAACGCCAAAAGTTATTACGGTAATTGGAGAAATGGATTATAATTCTAAAGCAATTTATGCAGACAGTCTGGTAATTGTTGCCTTAGAATTGTATTTGGGGAAAAATCATAAGTTTTATGAGTTTCCAAATTATCTAAAGGAAAACTTCGAAGAAAATCAGATTATGCCAGACGTAGTTTCTAGTTTTACTTATCGAAATATTCCTGCTTCTGCAGATAAAGATTTGCTTTCTAAAATGATTTTTGACGGAAAACAGCTTTATGCAAAAGATTTGCTTCTGCCTGAATATTCAGATGCTGAAAAAATAGGATATAAGCCGGAACAAATAAAATGGTGTGAAGAAAATGAAGCCTATATGTGGCGATTTTTTATAGAAAGTGAAATGTTGTATAGTCAGGATCCAAAATTGACGACACGTTTTATGACGCCAGCTCCGTTTTCTAAATTTTATTTAGAAATAGATAATGATTCTCCAGGAAGAGTTGGTGCCTGGATTGGCTGGCAAATCGTACGATCTTATATGAAAAATAATAATGTAACGTTGCCGGAATTGTTAAAAACAAACTCAAAAGAAATTTTCGAAAAGTCAAAATATAAACCGAAGAAATAATGTCAGATACAATAAACTCAGAAATTAGATTCAATATAGAATTGGACGAAAACCGCGTTCCGGAAAAATTAACATGGAGCGCTCAAGATGGCGGTGTACAAGCTGAAGAGGCAAAAGCAATAATGTTGTCTATTTGGGATAGCAAAGCTAAAGAAACGATGCGTATTGATTTATGGACGAAAGATATGCCGGTTGATGAAATGAAGATTTTCTTTCATCAGACTTTAGTGGCAATGTCAGATACTTTTAAGCGTGCAACAGACGATGAAAAGATGTCAGATACAATGAAAGATTTTTGTGATTATTTTGCAGAAAAACTAGAGTTGACAAAGTAATTTAAAATTCCAATAAAGAAATCCCAAATTCCTATCGTAAAGATGGGGATTTGGGATTTTTTTGTTTGTAATTCTTTTTTTTGAATTTAAATATTAACTTTAGAAAGCATTTGTTCGTAAGGTTACTTTTTGATAAAAGTAATTTGTAGTTGAGATAGTTTTATGATCTGAAAAAAAAAGAATAATATGTTGTTTCCATTTTTTATAAGCCTTGTAGGATTGTTTTTTTTGCTGGTGAACAGTATTCGCTTTTATAGAACGCGAAAAAACAAAGATGTGCGATATATCATAATCATGATTTATTTAATCTTTTTGTTTGTACAAGAACTACTTTGCAATATCATTGGATTTTGTTATCCGGGATCTAATTTTTTCCTTTCTCATTACTATTTCATTTTTCAATTTGTTGCTTTGAGTATATTCTTTTATAGTTTGTTTTCGAATCTTCTTTTAAAAAGAGTGATACTTTCCTTTCTAATACTAGTTTTGATTTTATTAGCGATCCAATATTCCAGAACGCCTGATCTTTATTGGAGGTTTAATTTATTTGAAATAGGAATAACTTCAATGCTATTAATTGTGTATGCGTTAATCTTTTTGATTGAGAATTTTAAAACGGCGAAACACAATTATTTGTATTTCTGCAATGGATTGATCATTTATCTCGCGAGTAGTTTGAGTATTTTTTTAAGTGGTAATACTGATTGGGTGATTTTTACCGAACCATTTGTGCTTGATTTGTGGTTTTTTAATTCTCTGTTTTATATTCTGTATCAATTTTTAATCTATAAAGAATGGAAAGATTTGAATCATAAAGAAGTAATTAGAGAATCAGATCAGGTAGATGTTTTTGATGATCCCGGAAAGTTGTAATGAATAAAATAATTAATAAAAAAAATCCCAAACTTCAAGTTTTTCAAATGAAGTTTGGGATTTTTCTATTTAACAGATCTTTTGTCCAGATCTTTCAGTATCTTTTTTAAAGCTCCCGTCATTAATTTATTTGAGCTTTTATAAAATTTTACATTGTCGAGAAGTTTGCTTGATTTTTCTGTTTCCCACACAGATTCGTCTTTAGTTTTTCTGACAACTCCAACAACATTTTGCGAGTAAATAATTTCGTGTAAGTTCAAATCATAAATTTCGACAAGTACAGAAGCTTCATTTCTTCCTGTTTCGTTATCGGATTGGTAAAGTTCAATCGAAGAGAAATCACTTTTGTTTTTTTGGGTAGAAATATTGATAAAGAAATCAAAACCGGTTCCTTCTTTTAGTTCCTTTAATTTTGTTTTACTTGGGTTGAAACTAATTTTTCTGGGAACAAGTAATCCGTTAACGTCATGAATATAAGAAACTCGTTCTCCTAATTTCTTTTTGAAAAATTCTAAAGACTCTGCAGTCAATTTATCTCTTTGGTTTTTAGGACTGTCTAATTCATTTAATAACCATTTTCCAGAAGTAAAATCAACACCGGATCTTGGTCCGGAAGTAAACATGTAAGTTTTTGTTGAGCACGATGAAAATAAAATAGAAATAAAAAAAAGAAAAAAGATTGGTTTGATATTCTTCATGAATTAGGTTTTGGTTGCCTCAAATGTAGTTTAAAACATACAATAAAAAAATTCCAAACTCCAATTTAAAAAGTATTGGAATTTGGAATTTAAAAGAATTAGGATTTGTTTCTTAAAACTTGTTACTGTTTTTAAAAACTTCCTGATTTACTTCGTCGATATAATTTAAAACATCATCTTTTCCTATTGATTCTGTAGCCGAGGTTACAAAATAGTGTGGCATTTCTTCCCAGTTATTAGCAAACATTTGTTTTTTGTATGCTGCAATATGAGAGTCAACTTTAGTCTTGCTGATTTTATCTGCTTTAGTGAAGATAATACAAAACGGAATTTCACTTTCTCCCATATACGACATAAATTCAATGTCTATATTTTGAGCTTCGTGGCGAATATCAATCAAAACAAAGGCGCAAACAAGTTGTTCTCTTGTTTCGAAATAATCAGTTATAAATTGCTGAAAAACTGATTTTGTTTTTTTTGATACTTTCGCATAACCATAACCAGGTAAATCGACCAAAAACCAATTGTTGTTAATCTTAAAGTGATTAATCAGCTGAGTTTTTCCTGGTCTTCCTGAAGTTTTAGCTAAGTTTTTATGATTGGTAAGCATATTGATCAACGAAGATTTACCAACGTTAGATCGTCCGATAAAAGCATATTCCGGCAAAAAATCCTGTGGACATTTTGCTACTTCGGAATTACTGATAATAAATTCGGCGGTATTAATTTTCATGTTTTTTGTTTTTAAAACCTCCTAAAAGTCGAAAGTTAGATGCTATAAATTCTTTTTAACGAGCCATTCTTCAAGAATTGTGTTGAATTCCTGAGGGTGTTCCATCATAGCAGCGTGTCCACATTTGTCTATCCAATACAAAGTTGAATTAGGCAATAATTTATCAAATTCTTCGGCAACATTGGGTGGTGTAACGGCGTCATTTTTACCCCAAATGATACAGGTTTCTACTGTCATTTTTGGTAAATCTTTTGCCATATTATGACGAATTGCGCTTTTGGCAATCGTTAAAGTTTTGATCAGTTTTATGCGGTCGTTTACCGTTGCATACACTTCATCAATAAGCTCGGGAGTTGCAATTGCAGGATCGTAAAATACATCTTCAGCCTTCTTTTTGATGTATTCATAGTCGCCTCTTTTTGGGTAGCTATCGCCCATTGCGCTTTCGTAAAGTCCAGAACTTCCGGTAATTACGAGTCCGGCTACTTTTTCGGGATACATTTTGGTGTGATAAAGAGCAATATGTCCTCCAAGAGAGTTGCCTAACAAAATTACCTGATCAAATCCTTTAAAAGTAATAAAGTCCTTTACGTATTTCGCAAAGCTTTTTACGTTTGTTTTTAAAATACTTTGGGTATAGATTGGCAAATCCGGGATAACAACTTTGTATCCTTTTGTTGGGAAATATTCTGCTACAGCATCAAAGTTACTTAGGCCTCCCATTAAGCCATGTAAAATCACGATAGGAGTTCCTTCTCCAGCTTCATAATAGCTGTATTTGCCTTCTTTTTTGTAGTGTTTGTCCATTTAATTTAATGCCAATTTCAATTTGGACAAATATAGGGTTTAATAAATAAAAATGAATTTTTGATACCGTTTTTTAACTAGATAATTTCAGTAGAATATATAAGTGGTTAAAAATCAGGTTTTATGGGCGCTTTTTGGTGAATCTTCAAATGTTAAGAAATTAGCATAATACTTATTTTTTTAAGAAAAAAGGTGCGTATTTTTTTTGATTGATCAGTGTTGTCAGGAATTGATTAATAATTAGTTAACATATTGATTGCTTATGAATTAGGAAAGGTGGTAGGAAAGTGGTTAAACTTATTAACAAAGTGGTATATTGTGGTAAATAGTGGTAATATTTTTTATATTTTTGTCCTATAACATATTAATGAATTTTTCTTGAACACAATTGTCGGAACATATGAGTGTAAAGTCGATGCTAAAGGAAGGCTTATGTTGCCTGCACCTTTGAAAAAGCAATTGACTGCATCTCTTCAGGACGGATTCGTTTTGAAGCGCTCAGTTTTCCAACCGTGTTTAGAGTTATATCCAATGGAAGAATGGAACTTGATGATGCAAAAAATCAACAAGCTGAATCGTTTTGTAAAAAAGAACAATGACTTCATTCGAAGATTTACTGCCGGTGTTAAAATGGTAGAAATTGATGCATTGGGAAGGTTATTGGTTCCAAAGGATTTGGTAGCTTTTTCAAGTATTTCTAAAGATGTGGTTTTTTCATCTGCGGTTAATATTGTGGAGATTTGGGATAAAGATTTATATGAAAAATCAATAAGTGGCGAAGATATGGATTTTGCAGATTTAGCCGAAGAAGTAATGGGAAATATTAATGACGACGACAATGGAATATCATAATCCGGTTTTGCTTCATCCTACAGTTGATGGTTTAAACATTAAACCAGATGGCATTTATGTAGATGTAACGTTTGGTGGCGGCGGTCATTCAAAAGAAATTTTGAGACGATTAGGGCCAAACGGTAAATTATTTGCTTTTGATCAGGATGAAGATGCTCTTGCAAATGCGTTGCTGGACGAACGGTTTACCTTAATTAATGAGAACTTTAGATTTATAAAAAGGTTTTTGCGTTTTCATGGTGTTAAAGGAGTAGATGGAATTTTGGCAGATTTAGGAGTTTCATCACATCAGTTTGATGTTCCTGAGAGAGGTTTCTCAACAAGATTTGATGCTGAACTCGATATGCGGATGAGTCAAAAAAATGATTTGAGTGCTTACCGAGTGGTTAACGAATATGAAGAACAGGATTTACGTCGTGTTTTTTTTGATTATGGGGAGTTGAAGAATGCGCCACTTTTATCAAGAACAATTGTAGAGGCAAGAGAACACAGGCCAATTAAAACTACAGATGAATTGAAAGATGTTCTGGCGAAATTTTTACCGGAAAGAATTCGAAATAAAGTATTGGCTCAGATTTATCAGGCTATTCGAATTGAGGTAAATCAGGAAATGGATGTTTTGAAAGAGTTTATAGAACAATCTTTAGAAATTCTAAATCCAGGCGGAAGATTCTCAGTAATCTCGTATCATTCTCTTGAAGACAGATTGGTAAAAAGATTTATTAAAAACGGAATGTTTGAAGGAGAACCAGAACGTGATTTTTTCGGAAATTTTTCTGTTCCATATAAAACGATAGGAAAGTTGATTGTTCCGGATGATGCCGAAATTAAAATCAACAATAGAGCAAGAAGCGCAAAATTGAGAATTGCTGAGAAGATATAATATATATAGGTAGAAAATGAAAGGTGGAGTATTTAGCATATTAAAAGCAAGATTTCTGATTAACGATGATGCAGTAAAAAACTGGAGATTCATTGTTTTTATCATTCTGCTTGCTATACTGATGATTGCAAATACGCAACGATACGAGCAGAAAGTTTTTGAAATTGCAAAGCTCAATAATGAAGTAAAAGAATTGCGATCAGAATTTGTAGATCGCCGTTCAGAATTGATGAAGTTAAAAATGGAGTCGACGATATCGGATAAAATGCTTGAAAAACAGATTTTTCCATCAACAGTTCCTCCGGTTAAAATAGAAGTTAAAAAAGAAGAAGAAAAAAGTTTCTTTAAAAGAATATGGCAGTAGACGATAAACATATATCCTACAGAATTTACCTCGTAGCAGTTTTCATCTTTGTGATGGCAATTGCTATTGTCGTTAAATTAACCAATATTCAATGGGTTGAAGGAGATTATTACAGAAAGCTGGCGAAACAACGTACGGTTAGAAATTTTGTGATTCCGGCAAACAAAGGAAATATTTATTCGGCTGATGGAAGTTTATTGGCAACATCGATTCCTAATTATGAAATTAGATTTGATGCTAAAGCGCCTAAACAGGAAACTTTCGAAAAGTATGTAAAAGCATTATCGGATTCATTGGCTACAATTCTAGATAGACCTGGAGGTTATTACGAACAGGAATTAAGAAAAGCAAGAGAAAATAAAAATCGTTATTATTTGATTGCCCGCAATTTAAGTTATACCGAATATGTGAAAATTAAAGGTTTTCCATTATTTAAATTAGGTGCTTTCAAAGGCGGAATTATTATCGAACAAGAAACGGTTAGAAAACATCCGATAGGAAAAATTGCAGAAAGAACAATTGGTTACGATCGTATTGATCCTACGTCAGGAATTGAGGTTGGAAAAGGAATTGAATGGGCTTTTAAAAGTTATCTGAACGGAAAAGACGGAAAAATTCTAAAGCAAAAAATCGCAAAAGGTCAGTGGAAACCTATTCGAGATGTAAATGAGGTAGATCCAATTGATGGTTATGATGTAATTTCTACGATAGATGTTTTTATTCAGGATATTGCGCACCACGCTTTGTTGAAGCAATTGGAAGATTATCAGGCAGATCACGGTTGTGTAGTGGTTATGGAAACAGAAACGGGACATGTAAAAGCAATTTCTAATTTAGGAAGAGCAGAAGATGGATCGTATTATGAAACTACAAACTACGCTATTGCTGAATCTCATGAGCCAGGATCGACTTTTAAATTAGTTGATTTAATGGCGATTTTAGAAGATAAAGTTGCTGATACAAGTACGGTTTATGACAGTCATGGAGGTCAGATAAGATATTATGGTCGTCCGGTTAATGATTCGCACAGAGGTGGTTACGGAAAGGTTTCATTAGCTCGCGGATTCGAACTTTCGTCAAATACGGTAATGGTTCAGGCGGTTTATGAAAATTATAAAACCAATCCGGCAAAATTTGTGGATCACATTAACAGCTACGGATTAAATAAGACATTGGGGTTGCATTTTAAAGGAGAAGGAAGACCATATATTCCGCAACCTGGAGATAAACATTGGTCAGGGATTTCACTTCCGTGGATGGCTTTTGGTTATGGAGTTTCGGTGACACCAATGCAAACATTAGCGCTTTATAATGCAATTGCGAATAATGGAGTAATGGTGAAACCTCAATTTGTTTCTGAAATTAAAGAATGGAACAAAACCATCAAGAAATTTGATGTTGAAGTGATCAATCCGAAAGTTTGTTCGCAGGAAACTATTAATAAAGTAAGAGCTGTATTGCAGAATGTGGTTAAAAAGGGAACAGGTTCTAAGTTGTATTCGAAAGATTTTTCGATGGCAGGAAAAACAGGAACAGCTCAGGTAAATTATGGCGGAAAAGAAGGGAAATCAGCGTTGTATTATGCTTCTTCTTTCGTAGGATATTTTCCGGCAGATCATCCTAAATATTCTTGTATAGTTGTGGTTCATAAACCTAATACATCTAAGAATAATTATTATGGAGCAGACGTTTCCGGACCGGTTTTTAAGAGAATTGCTCAAAAAATATTTACAGATGCGCCTTCGACAAATAAAATAAAACAGCTGGATTCAAGAATTCCAAAACAGGAAAACAGCTATAATGAATATACTGCAGAGGTAAATAAAAAATTAAATCAGATTCCTGATTTAAAAGGAATGCCGGGAATGGATGCAATTGCTTTACTGGAGAATTTAGGTTTGAAAGTAAAAGTAAATGGAGTAGGAAAAGTTAAAAAACAGTCTTTACAAGCTGGACAAAATATTAGTAGAAACACAACAATAGTATTAGAATTATCGTGAAAATACTTAAAGACATATTATACAAAGTAGCAATTGAATCTGTAACAGGTTCGACTGAAATTGATATACACAAAATTGATTTTGATTCAAGAAAAATTGAAGCAAATGATGTTTTTGTAGCAATTCGCGGATCACTTTCTGATGGACATGATTATATCCAGAAAGCGATTGAGTTAGGAGCGATTGCGATTATTTGCGATACTTTGCCTGGGAATATTGAAAAAGGAATTACTTATATACAAGTAAAAGATACCAATACAGCATTGGCTTTTATGGCAGCTAATTATTTTGGAAATCCTTCTGAAAAATTAAAATTAGTTGGTGTTACGGGAACAAACGGTAAAACAACGATTGCATCATTATTGTTTCAGTTGTTTCAAAAAGCAGGATTTAAAGTTGGTTTATTGTCAACAGTAAAAATCATGGTTGATGAAACTGAATATCCTGCAACACATACAACACCGGATTCTATCACAATAAATCATTATCTAAATGAAATGATTGAAGCTGGAGTGACACATTGTTTTATGGAAGTGAGTTCGCATGGAATTCATCAAAAGAGAACAGAAGCATTACATTTTGTTGGAGGGATTTTTACGAATCTTTCGCATGATCATTTAGATTATCATCCAACTTTTGCAGAATACAGAGACGTAAAAAAATCATTTTTTGATTCATTGCCAAAAACGGCTTTTGCATTATCAAACATTGATGATAAAAACGGAACTGTGATGTTACAAAATACAGTTGCGAGAAAATTTACATATGCCTTGAAATCTTATGCTGATTTTAAAGCGACAATATTAGAAAGCCAATTGTCAGGATTATTATTAAAAGTAAATGACAATGAAGTTTGGGTAAAACTTATTGGGACTTTTAATGCTTATAATGTTTTGGCAATTTACGGAACTGCTGTAGAATTAGGAATGGATAGTCTGGAAGCGTTACGCTTATTGTCTGATTTAGAGAGTGTTTCTGGTCGTTTTCAATATATTGTTTCAGAAGGAAATATTACAGCAATTGTAGATTATGCGCACACGCCGGATGCTTTGGATAATGTGCTAAAAACGATTAATGATATCCGTACCAAAAACGAACAATTGATTACTGTTGTTGGTTGTGGCGGAAACAGAGATAAAACGAAAAGACCAATTATGGCAAAAATTGCTACAGATCTTAGTGATAAAGCAATTTTAACTTCTGATAATCCAAGAAACGAAGATCCTGAAGTGATTCTTGATGAAATGGAAAAAGGAGTTGAAGCTCATAATTATAAAAAAATATTAAGGATTACCGATCGTAAACAAGCTATAAAAACGGCTTGTCAATTGGCTCAGCCAAATGATATTATTCTAATTGCAGGTAAAGGCCACGAAACTTATCAGGAGATAAGTGGAGTTCGTCATCATTTTGATGATATGGAAACTGTAAAAGAAATCTTAGATCAACTAAACAAATAATAAAAATAAATTTTTAAGTTCAAATGCCACCACAATGATTGGAATTTGGAATTTCTAAATTGGAATTTAAAAAATATAAAATATGCTATACTATTTATTTGAATATTTCGATAAAACACTAGACATCCCAGGAACTGGAGTTTTTCAATACATCACTTTTAGATCGGCTTTAGCGTTAATGCTTTCGTTGCTTTTGTCAACGATTTACGGAAAAAGAATTATCAATTTTTTACGTAATCAGCAAGTTGGAGAAACAGTTCGTGAGTTGGGTTTACAAGGTCAAAATGAAAAAGCAGGAACGCCAACAATGGGTGGATTGATTATCATTTTTGCAACTCTTGTACCGGTTTTATTGTTTGCTCGTTTGCATAATATTTATATCGTATTGCTTATTGTAACCACACTTTGGATGGGAACAATTGGTTTTATTGATGATTATATTAAAATATTCAAAAAAGATAAAGCAGGTCTTAAAGGAATTTTTAAAGTTATTGGTCAGGTTGGTTTAGGACTTATCGTTGGAACTGTTTTGTATTTTAATCCGGCAGTTACAGTAAGAACTGATACAGGATATATTGGAACTCAGAAAAATGTAAGCACAGCTGTGGTTATGCCTGCTCCAATCGAAGAGAAATCAACGGCAACGACAATTCCTTTTGTAAAAAATAATGAGTTTGACTATGCCGAATTGTTGTCATGGACAGGAGAAGGATATGAAAAATGGGCTTGGTTAATCTTTATTCCGGTTGTGATTTTTATTATCACAGCAGTTTCAAACGGAGCAAATTTAACAGACGGTATTGATGGTCTCGCAGCGGGAACTTCGGCGATATCGGTTTTAGCGCTCGGAATATTTACGTTTGTTTCCGGTAATATTATATTCTCCAATTATTTGAATATTATGTATATCCCCAATTCGGGAGAAATGACCGTTTTTATATCTGCATTTGTTGGTTCTTTGATTGGTTTTCTTTGGTACAATTCTTATCCCGCATCTGTTTTTATGGGAGATACAGGAAGTTTGACTATTGGTGGAATCATCGCAGTTTTAGCAATTGCAGTTCGAAAAGAATTATTGATTCCGTTATTGTGTGGAATCTTTTTAGTGGAGAATTTCTCAGTGGTTTTGCAGGTGAGTTATTTCAAATTCACTAAAAAACGTTTTGGCGAAGGACGTAGAATTTTTCTGATGTCGCCATTACATCATCATTATCAAAAGAAAGGGTATCATGAAAGTAAAATCGTAACCCGTTTTTGGATTGTTGCGATTATGTTAGCCATATTATCAATTGTTACTTTAAAATTAAGATAGAGATGAGATTGGTAGTATTAGGAGGAGGAGAAAGTGGTGTAGGTACCGCTATTCTTGGGAAGAAAAAAGGATACGATGTTTTTGTGTCGGATTTTGGAAAGATAAAAGAAAGCTATAAAGAAGTTCTTATCATTAATAAAATTGCCTGGGAAGAGGAACAGCACACTGAAGACCTGATTTTAAACGCCGATGTGGTGATGAAAAGTCCGGGAATTCCTGAAAAATCTCCAATAGTACAAAAGCTTATCGCTGCGGGAATTAAAGTAATCTCGGAAATTGAATTTGCGAAACCTTTTACTGAAGCGCTGACAATTGGAATTACAGGTAGTAACGGTAAAACGACTACAACAATGTTAACGCATCATTTGCTGAAATCAGCAGGTTTGAATGTTGGTTTAGGAGGAAACATCGGAAAAAGTTTTGCCTGGCAGGTAGCCGAGAATAAATTCGATGCCTATGTGCTTGAGTTAAGTAGTTTTCAGCTTGACGGAATTATAGATTACAGACCTGATATTGCAATAATTACGAATATTAGTCCAGATCATTTAGATCGATACGAATATAAATATCAAAAATATATTGATTCAAAGTTTCGAATAACAATGAATCAAACGGAAAGCGATTATCTTATTTACGATGCAGATGATGAAGCAATTACGGAATGGTTAAAAAATAACACAACAAAAGCAAAATTAATTCCTTTTTCATTGTCTAAAACATTCGATGAAGGGGCTTCTATAAATAACAACAAAATGGAAATAAAGATCAACCAAGAAGAGTTTACAATGGAAACAGAACACATTGCGTTAGAAGGAAAACATAACATGAAAAACGCAATGGCAGCAAGCTCCGTGGCGAAATTGATGCAGATTAGAAATGCAACAATTCGCGAAAGTTTATCAAATTTTCAAGGTGTTGAACACCGTTTAGAGAAAGTACTTAAAATTCAGAATGTACAATATATCAATGATTCAAAAGCAACAAATGTAAACGCTACATTCTTTGCTTTGGATAGTATGAATGTTCCAACCGTTTGGATTGTTGGAGGTGTTGATAAAGGAAATGATTACAACGAATTGATGTCATTAGTTCGCGAAAAAGTGAAAGCAATTATCTGTTTAGGACTTGATAATCGTAAGATTATTGAAGCTTTTGGAAATGTTGTTGATATCATGGTTGAAGTAAATAATATGAACGATGCTGTAAAAACAGCACAGAGATTAACAGAAAAAGGAGATACAGTTTTATTGTCACCAGCTTGCGCAAGTTTCGATTTATTTGAAAATTACGAAGACAGAGGAAAGCAATTCAAACAAGCTGTTCATAATTTATAAAAATAATTTAAAGTTTCATGTTTCAGGTTTCAAGTTTGATGCCTAAAACATGAAACCTGAAACAAAAGAAACTTGAAACTAAAGGCATGAAAGAACTAGTAAACAAACTAAAAGGAGATAGAGTAATATGGTCATTCGTGGCTTTATTAGCGCTGTTTTCGTTTATGCCAGTTTTTAGTGCGAGTAGTAATCTGGCATATATTGGTCACGGAACCGGAAATACACTTGGATATTTGGTAAAACATTTAGCACACGTTTGTATTGGATTCCTGATTATTTATTGGGTGCACAGAGTTCCGTATCATTATTTTAGAGCAATTTCGAAAATAGCATTACCAATTGTTTGGTTTTTATTGCTTTATACATTGTTGAAAGGAACTGTAATTGCCGGAGCAAATGCAAGTCGTTGGATTCAGGTACCTTTTATTGGTATTACGTTTCAAACTTCGACTTTGGCAGCTAGCATATTATTCATATTTGTAGCGCGTTATTTGTCAAAAACCAGAGACGAGAATGAGCCATTTCAAGCTTCATTAATACAGCTTTGGTTGCCGGTTTTTATAACATTGGCACTTATTTTGCCAGCAAACTTTTCGACAACAGCGTTGATTTTTTCAATGGTTATGATGCTGACATTTATTGGTAAATATCCATTAAAGTACATCGGTTTTATAATAGGTTCAGGAATTGCAATGTTAGCGTTCTTCCTTTTAGTGGCAAAAGCTTTTCCGGATTCAAGATTCTTTAGCAGGGTATCAACTTGGGAAAGTCGTATTATGAACTTTACCACAGATAAACCTGATGAAGATGATTACCAAATCGAAAAAGCAAAAATTGCTATTGCATCAGGAAAACTTGGAGGATTAGGACCAGGTAAAAGTGTTCAGAAGAACTTTTTACCTCAATCATCTTCGGATTTTATCTATGCAATTATTGTTGAAGAATACGGATTAGTGGGCGGAGTATCGATATTGATTTTGTATCTATTGTTGTTGTTCCGATTTGTTATTGCATCGCATAAAGCAAATACATTGTTTGGAAAATTAGTCGTCGTCGGGCTCGGGTTTCCGATGATATTTCAGGCGATGATTAATATGGCGGTTGCTGTAGAATTATTGCCGGTAACGGGACAAACGCTTCCGCTGATAAGTTCTGGAGGTAGTTCGATTTGGATGACTTGTTTCTCGCTTGGAATTATCATTAGCGTGACTAAAAAAGAAGAAGAAATCGCCGAAGAACAAGATGAAAAAGAAAGACGTAAAGAAGCACTTCAACGATTAATTGATAAAGAATTATCAGAAGAAGATTTGCCGGCTGACGAAAAAATATATGAAGAAGAAGGAATGTATTCGATTGAAGATACTTCCAGAAATCCAATGAATGCAGTATTAAATAAAGCTTAGAAACAGGATAATTTTTTAAGCGTTATAATTTTAAGAATATGACAAAGTATAAATTCATACTAAGTGGCGGTGGAACTGGAGGACATATTTATCCGGCAATTGCGATTGCAAATGAATTAAAATTACAATTTCCTGATGCTGAATTTCTTTTTGTAGGTGCCAGAGATAAAATGGAAATGCAAAAAGTGCCTCAGGCAGGTTACGAAATAAAAGGTCTTTGGATAGCTGGTTTACAAAGAAAATTGACTTTACAAAATTTGATGTTTCCATTAAAATTGGCAACAAGTTTGTTAGAGTCAAGACGAATTATCAAACAATTTAAACCAAACGTAGTAATAGGTACAGGAGGTTTTGCCAGTGGACCATTATTGCAAGCGGCAGGTTCGGCAGGAATTCCGACAGTAGTTCAGGAACAGAATTCTTTTCCGGGAATTACAAATAAGTTGTTGAGCAAAAAAGCAAATGCAATTTGTGTTGCTTACGAGAATTTGGAAAGGTTTTTTCCTAAAGAAAAAATTGTTTTGACTGGAAATCCGGTTCGTCAGGATTTAATTGATATTGAGAGTAAACGCGACGAAGCAATTACTTTTTATGGCTTAGATCCGAATAAAAAAACATTGTTGGTTTTAGGAGGAAGTTTAGGAGCAAGAAGAATCAATCAGTTAATTGAAAAAGAATTGCAAAATATGCTTTCGCAAGATGTACAAATCATTTGGCAATGCGGAAAATTATATTTTGAAGATTATAAAAAGCACAATCAACAAAATGTTAGAGTAGTTGATTTCATAGAAAGAATGGATTTTGTGTATGCTGCTGCAGATGTGATTATTTCGCGAGCAGGAGCGTCATCGGTTTCAGAATTATGTATTGTTGGAAAACCGGTAATTTTTATTCCGTCACCAAATGTGGCCGAAGATCATCAAACAAAAAATGCGCAGGCAATTGTAGATGCGAAAGGGGCTATTTTATTGAAAGAATCGGAATTGGAAAATGAGTTTAGTATTGTTTTTGAAGCTTTATTGAAAGATCAGGGAAAACAGAAACAATTAAGCGATAACATCAAGAAATTGGCAATGCCAAATGCAACGAAAGTGATTGTGGATCAGATTAAAAAGTTGTTATAATATAACTTTTTTCGAAAATTATAGAACAAAATTAAAAATTTAGAACGCTATTTTTAAGCGTTTTGAGTTGTTAAAATAATAAAATTACAAAGGCTTAATTACTAGTTTTTTATAAAATAAAGCAACTTGTAAATAGCTCAAAACTAAATAGAAATGAATTTAAATCAAATACAAAACGTTTATTTTATTGGCATTGGAGGCATAGGAATGAGTGCTCTGGCTCGCTATTTTAAAAATATAGGGAAACAGGTTTCTGGTTACGACAAAACGCCATCAATGTTAACAAGCGAATTGATAGAGAGTGGTATTGATATTCATTTTGAAGATAATATTAGTTTGATTCCGAGTGAGTATTATGCAGAGAATACGTTGGTGATTTTTACGCCTGCGGTTCCAAAATCACATTCAGAGTGGAATTATTTTATCGAAAGAAATTATGAAATTAAAAAGCGTGCCGAGGTTTTAGGAATTATTACCAAAGACACTTTTAGTTTTGCTGTTGCCGGAACACACGGAAAAACTACAACTTCAAGTATTCTTGGGCATATTTTATTTGAAAGCGGAGCTGATGTTACGGCTTTTGTTGGTGGAATTGTAGAGAATTATAATTCTAATTTAATTGGAAGCGGAAAAACCGTAACAGTTGTAGAAGCAGATGAATTTGATCGTTCATTCTTGCATTTGCATCCTAATATTGCTTGTATTACTTCAATGGATGCAGACCATTTGGATATTTACGGAACAAGTGAAGCGATTGAAGAATCGTTTGTAGAATTTGCTTCAAAAGTAGAAAATAAGAATAATCTTTTTATAACCAAAGAATTACCTCTGGAAGGAGTTCAATGTGCTATAAATGAAGATGCTGTATATAAGGCGTTCAATGTGCGTGTCGAAGATGGAAGCTATGTTTTTGATGTAGAAACTCCATCAGAAATCATGAAAGATTTGCATTTTGGATTGCCTGGAAAACACAATTTAATGAATGGCTTAATGGCTATTGCGATGGCAAAAACTTTTGGCACCCCGACCGATGCCATCGCAAAAGCCATTGCGTCATTCAACGGAATCAGAAGACGTTTTTCTTATCAGATTAAATCTGAAAAGTTAGTTTATATTGATGATTATGCACATCATCCAACAGAAATAAATGCTGTACATCAAGCGGTTAGGGAATTGTATCCAAATCGTAAAGTATTGGCAATTTTTCAGCCACATTTGTTTAGCAGAACGAGAGATTTTGCAGATGGATTTGCTGAAAGTTTATCTCAATTTGATGAAGTGTTTTTAATGGATATTTATCCTGCACGCGAATTACCGATGGAAGGAATTACATCTGATTGGTTGTTGGGTAAAATGACAAATTCGAACAAGAAAATTGTTGCAAAAAGTGATTTATTAGCGGAGATCAAAGCCAGTGATGCGCCAATAATTGTGACAATAGGAGCTGGTGATATTGGTGAAATGGTTCCGTCAATCAAAAAAATGCTAAATGAAAATATTTAATTGGACAAATATTCGATTATTTCTCATTTTAGGGCTTGTTCTTTTTTTATATTCTTTTGCTCAACATCGAAATGGAGATCGAAAATTGAAAAAATCGATGGTCGTTTTTGTAGGAGAAAATACGCTTTTTGTGAAGCCGGAAACGGTTAATAAATTGTTGATAGAAAATAAAAAAGACGCTTCCAGTATCCGAAAAGATGAGTTAGATTTGAATAAGATAGAAAAAACCCTTGATACGCAAGACATGATTGAAAAGTCAGACGTTTTTGTAAGTATCGACGGCGTTCTAAAAGCGGTAGTAAAACAGAAGACACCAATAGCGCGAGTTTATGATGGTGATCAATCTTTTTATATTGACTATGAGGGTAATAAAATGCCTTTGTCGGACAATTTTACGTCGCGAGTTCCTCTTGTTTCAGGGGCAATAAATAAAAAAAATAACGAAGATTTAGCTGCTTTATTTCGCACAATTTATGACGATGCGTTTTTGAAAAAAAACATCATTGCAATACAAATTATGCCGAATGGCAGCCTAAAAATGTTTAATCGAAATTATAATTACGTCATCGATTTTGGCAGAACGATGAATGTTGATAAGAAATTTAGAAACTATAAAGCTTTTTTTCAAAAAGCAGTTTTAGATAGTTCGTTATACAAATACAATAAAATTGACCTTAGGTTTACGGAACAAGTAGTTTGCACAAAATAATAGAAAATGGAAAAAGATAACATTGCAGTAGGTCTAGATATTGGAACAACCAAAATAGTTGCCATGATAGGCAAGAAAAATGAGTATGGTAAGTTGGAAATTTTGGGTATTGGAAAATCCAAAAGTTTGGGAGTTGCACGTGGAGTTGTAAACAACATTACGCAAACTATTCAATCAATTCAGCAAGCAATACTTGAGGCAGAAAATAATTCAGGTTATAAAATTAAAGATGTCGTTGTTGGTATCGCAGGACAACACATAAGAAGTATACAGCATACAGATTACATCAGCCGTAATAATCCGGAGGAAGTAATTGGCGAAAAAGATATTCAGCTTTTGATTGACCAGGTTAATAAATTGGCCATGTTACCGGGAGAAGAAATTATTCACGTTTTGCCACAAGAATTTAAAATCGACGGACAATCTGAAATTAAAGAACCAATTGGAATGTACGGTGGAAGACTGGAATCTAGTTTTCACGTAGTAGTTGGGCAAGCTTCTTCGATCAGAAACGTTGGAAGATGTATTCAGAGTTCAGGAATCGAATTGTCTGGATTGACATTAGAACCATTGGCTTCGGCAGATGCGGTTTTGAGTCAGGAAGAAAAAGAAGCAGGTGTAGCTTTAATTGATATTGGTGGTGGAACAACAGATTTAGCCATTTTTAAAGATGGTATTATTCGTCATACAGCAGTGATTCCTTTTGGAGGAAATGTAATTACTGATGATATTAAAGAAGGTTGTTCGATTATCGAAAAACAAGCAGAGCTTTTAAAAATAAAATTCGGATCAGCTTGGCCGGGAGAAAATAAAGACAATGAGATTGTTTCTATTCCGGGTTTAAGAGGAAGAGAGCCAAAAGAGATTTCGCTTAAAAATTTATCTAAAATTATTCACGCACGTGTTGTGGAAATTGTTGAGCAGGTTTTTGCAGAAATTAAAGCTTATGGACACGAAGATCCTCGTAAAAAATTAATTGCCGGAATCGTTCTTACAGGTGGTGGAGCTCAGCTAAAGCATATTAAACAATTAGTAGAGTACATTACAGGAATGGATACGAGAATTGGATATCCAAATGAGCACTTAGCTGGAAATTCAAGCGAAGAAATTTCTAGTCCGTTATTTGCAACAGCAGTTGGATTAGTAATGAATAGTATCGAAAATAGTACGCAAAGTGCTGTTAGAATGGAGATTGTAAATGAGCAGCCAAGAGTGGTGTACAGAAATGTTCCGCCTCAGCAACAACAACCTGTACAACAACGATACGAAGTAGAAGAAAACTACGTTGAAAGAGTAGAAACTATTGAAGAGACAAGAGAAGTTAGAAGCAATGCCTCTAAAGAAGAATCTACCGAAACAAAAATTAGAAGATCATTTTTTGATAGGTATGTCGACAAAATCAAAGATTTTTTAGACAACGCAGAATAAGACAATAAAAGAAAAGGATTACTTTTTTGGCCCCAAGTCAAGAAGTAAAAAATGTATTAAATAAGAATTTCAAAAACCAAAAAGATGATGAGCAACTCAGAATTTGGAAGTATTTCATTTGATTTACCAAAAAACCAATCAAATGTAATCAAAGTAATAGGTGTAGGTGGTGGAGGTAGTAATGCTATTAACCACATGTTTAAACAAGGTATTAAAGGCGTTGATTTCATCGTTTGTAATACAGATTCACAGGCACTACAGAATAGTTCTGTACCTAATAAAATTCAGTTAGGTATGAATTTAACAGAAGGTCTTGGAGCAGGAGCAAATCCTGATGTAGGACAACAGTCTGCTATAGAAAGTATCGCTGATATCGAGAAAATGTTGGACCGTGGTACCAAGATGGTATTTATTACCGCTGGTATGGGTGGAGGAACAGGTACAGGTGCAGCTCCGGTAATTGCACAATTGGCAAAAGAAAGAGAAATTTTGACAGTTGGTATCGTAACAATTCCGTTTCAGTTTGAAGGGAAAGTACGTCAGGAACAAGCACTTTTAGGAATCGAGAAATTGCGTAAGCAAGTCGATTCATTAATTGTAATTAATAATAATAAGTTAAGAGAAGTATACGGAAATCTTGGTTTTAAAGCAGGATTCTCTAAAGCTGATGAAGTTTTGGCAACAGCCTCAAGAGGTATTGCTGAAGTAATTACACATCACTATACTCAAAATATCGATTTACGTGATGCTAAAACTGTTTTGTCAAACAGTGGAACAGCTATCATGGGATCTTCTGTTGCTGCGGGTGAAAACAGAGCTAAAGATGCTATCGTTTCGGCATTGGATTCTCCGTTGTTAAACGACAACAAAATTACAGGAGCCAAAAACGTATTGTTGCTTATCGTTTCTGGATCAAACGAAATTACATTGGATGAGATTGGAGAAATCAATGATCACATTCAGGTAGAAGCAGGTCATAATGCTAATATTATCATGGGAGTTGGTGAAGACGAAACTCTTGGTGATGCTATTGCTGTGACTATTATTGCAACAGGTTTTGATGTTGAACAACAAAATGAAATTGTAAATACTGAGCCTAAAAAAATCATCCACACATTAGGAGATGATCAAAGAAGTGTTTATGATTTGACAAATAAATCAGTTACTTCTTTTGATTTAAATGCTGAAACACCAACTGCGAAATCAGAAGAAAAAATTGTTTTCGATTTAATGGATGACACTTCATTTGCGGATACGGTTGCTCCCGTAATACCAACTCCGGTTGCTCCGGTTGCAGTTGCTCCATCTATGAATCAGGAAGAATTGGTTGTAATGTCTGAGTTTATCAAGAATCTTGATGTAACTTTTGAAATTGTTTCACCAATTACAGATATTGATTTTACAATTACAGCGCCAACTCCTCAAGTACAGGCTTTTCAGGAAGTAAAACCTGTTCAGCAAAGAACTTTCGAAAGAGAAGAACAAACTACTTTCTCATTTGACTTACCTCTTTACAGATCAGAACCAGAAGCTAGAAAAGAGCCTGTTGTTGAACAAGAGACTAAGATTTTATTCGAATTATCGAATGAAACACGTAATATAAAAGTAAATGATCCTGTACAATTTGTACCGGTTACGGAAGTTTCTGATAACGGAATTATCAAGTATTCTTTAGAAGAATATATGGAGGTTGAGAATGATTTAACAGCATCAAAACCGGTTGAAAAAGTGATAGAAGATGTAATTCCTGAGGAATTAAATATTACTATGAAACCAAGAGATTTTGCAAGTGAAGCTGATTATTCTACAACATCAAATGTTTCTCCGATGGAATTAACAATTGAAGAGACATTACGTTTAAGAGCTGATGAAAGAAGAAAGAAACTAAAAGAATTTAATTATAAATTTCACAATAATGTTTCTAGAATCGATGAGCTTGAAAAAGAACCTGCTTATAAAAGATTAGGAATCGATTTGTCTAATTCACAATCAAATAACACGGGTTCCAGAATATCAGTTGGGACAGATAGTAATAATGATTTGCAATTGCGTTCAAACAATTCATTTTTGCATGACAATGTAGATTAATTTTGCAATCATAATAAATACGGATAACCCGAGAATTGGATTTAATTTTCGGGTTATTTTTTTTATCTTCGCACAGAATTTTAAATTTGACTTCTATACTTGACTTTTAAAGTTAATCTTGTTGTCAGTTCGAGCGGAGTCTAGAACAAATTTTCAAGCATTCATATCAATTATAGGTTTTACCTATTTTAAATAAAAAATAAGATGAGCTTACAAACATTAATCATGGACGAGATTAAAACCGCCATGAGAGCAAAAGATACAGTGGCATTAGAAGCTTTAAGAGCAATCAAATCTGAAATGTTATTAGCTGCAACGGCTTCAGGTTCTAAAGAAGAATTAACAGAAGACGATGAAGTTAAATTACTTCAAAGACTAGTTAAAACTCGTAAAGAAAGCGCTAGAATTTTTACAGAACAAAATCGTCCTGATCTTGCTGAACCAGAATTGGCTCAGGTTGCAGTAATCGAGAAATTTTTACCAGCTCAATTAAGCGAAGAAGAAGTAGAAGCAGTAGTTGCAAAAATCATTGCTGAAACTGGCGCTTCAGGAATTGCTTCAATGGGTAAAGTTATGGGATTAGCATCTGCTCAATTAGGTGGAACTGCTGAAGGAAAAACAATCTCTGCAATTGTAAAGAAACTTTTAGTTTAAAAAATTATATTTTTGAGTTCAGATTTTATACAATAACCTAAAATCTGAACTCAACAATCTACAATCAAAAAGACCGCGTAGTTCAACTGGATAGAATATCAGATTTCGGCTCTGAGGGTTGGGGGTTCGAACCCCTCCGCGGTCACTTGACGGGGCAAAGAAGATTTTTTCTTCTTTGCCCCGTTATTCTTTGGGTCTAATTCCTCATTAATTAAGTAAACTATCTGAACAACCTCATTTATTCTTGCGGTTCGAAACTGCTTTTCTTCAATTGTGAATTTTTCAGGATATATTGAACCAATAATATTCCTAAAGTGAGTTAAATCCGCTTCACTACAGCATTCGTTGAGTTTCATTAAATTTTTAATTCCAGTTTTTAACAAATCCGAAACGCTGATATTCTCCTGAGATAAATCAGCTAATTTAATTTCAAGACGATGAATTTTGCTGTCATAATCTGTTTTCATTTCGCTGTAATCTTTCACATCGATTTTTTTTGAAGCCAGTAAATCCCTAATGCAGGAAATCTTTTGGTCAAATTCTTTCAGCTGAGAAATGACCCTGTTTTTTTCTGCCACTGCCTCCTTGTTGAAATCATTAAAGTACTCTTTGACAGCTGTAATGTAAATCTTTTCTGTTTCAGGTTTTGGAATATACTTTCTCAGCTGATCATAGAAAATGCGGTTAACCTCACATGATCTGATTCTGTAATTACAGCCTTTATAGCAATGATAATATGAATAATGGCTGTTTCTACCTTTAGATATGCTTGCAGTTAAAATCTTATCGCATAATGGGCATTTAAACAAGCCACGAAGCGGAAATGGTTCGGAGGTTACCGACTTAGTCCTGAAATTCTTTCTTCGTCCCTCTAAAACATCTTGAACAAGGTAAAATAGCGCTTCAGAAATTAACGGCTCATGCGATCCTATTACAAATTTTGCTTCTTCATCTTTGTATTTGGGAATTAATATTTTTCCGCAGTAAACAGGATTGCGGATCTGTCTCCAGAAATTATTTTTGCTTGTTTTAAGTCCTTTGCTTTTTGCCTGAAGAAAAATCTGTTCCGTATTAAAAACATCTTTTGCAATTTCTTCAAAACACCATTTTAAGATAGATGCTTCAGGCTGGTCAAAAGTTATATATTTCTTACCATCTTCAGTAATTTTGTTTATATAGCCAGAAGGGGCAAGCCCCATGTAGCGTCCCTCTTTTCTAGCTCTTCTCATACCGTGAAAAGTATTTAATGCTCTCCTGTCATTTTCTACTTCGGGAGCCGCAAGGTAAAAAGCAAGCATCATTTTATTTTCTGGAATAGACAGATCTAAAGGCTGTTCTATTGCCTGAGGCTCGACACCAAGTCTTCTAAGTGTATTAATCATCTGGTATGCATCACCTGCATTTCTGCTGAATCTGTCCCATTTGGTGAACAGGATCAAATCGGTTTTGTTTTTGTATTTTTTAATTGTTGCCAGATAAAGTTTCCATCTGGGTCTGTTAAATGTTTTTGCAGAATGATCTTCATAAATAATATCCCTTATATGAATGGAATTAATCTCACAATACTTTCTTAGCATTTCCTCTTGGTTTCTTTGAGAGTAGCCTTTTTCCGCCTGCTCGTCCGTACTCACTCTCACGTATAAATCTGCTGTCTTTTTCATCCCTCTTTTTCTTTAAATAGTTTAAAACCGTAACTCTGGCAAGCAGTCGTAAAAAATCTAATACTTTGCCTGCCTGTTCAAGCGTTACATCTACATTCTCATCTTTCAGCATTTTCATGGCTTGCTCTGCCGTCATTTTTCCTCTTTCATTCTCATCTTCATTTCTCATTTCACAATTCCTCTTCATTAAAAAAAGACCGAGTCTCGGTCTTTTTTGTTCCACAATCATTCATCGTTATAAAGTTAAAACACTTTTCTCATTTTATCCTGCGCAAAATTTGGGTAGGATAACACAAATATAAAACCTAACCCACTGATGATCATAAGCAAAATTTACCTATCATCACTCAATCAAATTTTTGATTCTGACAAAGATAAAATGCTTTTCTCTCACTGTCATGGACATAATATGTTCATGAAAACGGTATTGAAACCATTGATAAGCCCAGTAATCATTTAGCTTCTTTCTTTTCATTGAGCATTCTGTATATTTCATCCAGAACCTCAATTTCTGCACTTGGAATCAGCTGAAGAGCAAGCTCCAGAACTGAACCTATGTATATTTCCCTATTATCCAGTTCATCCGAATAAATGATATTCAGGCACATTCTAATTAGATTCACTCCCAGAGACGTCATATCCGTGTAGCCGTAAAATCTTATCTCTCGTATTGATTCCCCTCTCTTGTCCTGAGCAGGTTTCAGAAGTTTAAAATGATAAGATGCAAAATCTTTAAATTCTTCCAGCGTTTTTATTTTGTCAGTTTCCATAATTTTAAAATATTAAATTTTAATCTATGCTATTCTGTTACTTCTTTATTTTCTGAAAACAGATCTGTAATCTCATTTAAAAATTCTAATTCATCAACTGGAAACAGCTGAAGTGCTACCCCCAGTATAAGCCCAACATCAATGTATTTGTTTTGAATCGTAGGCGGAACTTCTGCGCTGTCCTGATCTAAAGCGATAATGCACAGCTTCATCAGGTTTCTAACAACAGAACCGAGTTCGCAATAGCCATAAACCCTGATCTCTGCATTATACATTCCTCTTTTATCCTCTGCTTTTTTCAGGGTATTAAGCAGTCTTCCGCTTAACACCCTAATATTTTCTATTTTTTTGATTTCATCAGTTTTCATAATTTTCAAATATTTGGTTAGTTTTCTCAATACACTCCTTGAACAATATATTGGTTTCAGTTTTTAACCAATCCAATTTTGCAAGGGCAGATTCAACACATTGCTGTGTTACACGCTCTATTTTCTGATTGTTCTGAACAGATTCGCGAACACATTCCAATTGTTCCAAAACGGACAATTCTCTGCTTAGGTCATGATTGAATGGATTTCCCAGCCTATCAGAGAATCGCGACAGGTATCTAAGCTGTCCAGCTATATTTTGTGAAGGGTTATGTTCTCCTGTCAAAAACCAAGAAACACTTATAAAGAGATAACGCAGATGCTGATGGATTGTATAAGCAGACAGAAGATGATTCTTATTGCCCATATGATATTTTAAATCACATCCGACATTATCGCTCTCCAATCTATCGGCATCGAATCTTTCACCTGCTGTCTTAAGAAAATCTTCCGCATTTATTTCTGCTATCTTAAAAACACACTTTTCTTTGGTTCTGCTGTAAATTAGAGCGTCATCATTGCAATGCAGAATAAAGTACGGATTACCATTTCCAATCTCCTCATTAACCCAGAACCTGTCATAAAAACGAAAAGTAAACTCATCGAAATGTTTGAAAATTTTCCAGCAGTATTCATAAATTTCTTCATAATAATGAGGACTAGATTTACTTACAATAACCGTTATTATGCCGGAAGCAGAAAACCTTCCTGACTGTTTCGAATAGTAAACTAAATCGGTTTTCATAAACATTCGCAAACGCTTAACCGCTTTCTTAATGCGCCTGTGAGCTGGATTGCCCTTCTGTCTTAAAATATTGTAGTACATAACTTCTAATTTACGCTGATAAAGTTTCCTGCTGATGAATTCCCTCAAGCCTCTCTAGTTCTTTCTGAATTACAACTTCTGCCTCTTTCATAAAATCACGGCATCTGTCTTCCATTAGCCCATAGTACAGATAATCAAAACTATTCCTTCTGCTGAATCGAAGCGTGTTTGGGTTCTTTTTCAAAAGCTTGAACATATTTTTTTCATCCCTGCTGTTTCGGGGAAAGTATTCAGAAGTCAAGCTCGTGAAGTATTCGCAAAGCTCAAATAAGTAGCCCAAAGAAAAATGATTAGGAGTATATCCCAGAAATACCCTTATAAGGGAAAGACAGGTCTGCTCCACTATCTGATGAAGGGAACACATTCTGACTTCATATGAAAAATACTGATCGTTATTATAAATAAGATCCCAGATCGATGCAGTAATATTTCTTCTGTCTCCTGCGTATGCTGAAGTGCTTTTCACATATCTCTTTTCTGGATTTTTAGCCCAGATTATAGGAGATCTGTATGCATCTATATGGAGTCTCTGTGCATTCTTAAAAATATTCCAGAAGAAATATTGCTGATCTCCGTATAATTTCACGATATTCCTCAGGCTGTGCATGAGAATGGTTACAGTTATATGTCCTCTTGATCTGCTCTTTATTTTATCTGTGAGGTCATTGCCAATGTTATCCTCGAATTCTTGCGCTATGACCAGCAGATAAAGATGGACATGCTTTTCTTTCTGAACGGGCTTCTGGAAAGGCTCATTAAAAGTATAACTGCTTTTCTTCTCTGCAAAACAGTAAATGCCTATCGGATCGATGCTCTGTGAAATAACTTGATAAATTAAATCGGATGCGGTGTTTTGAATTGCTTTCATAATTTTACTCATTTTAGTTAATACTTGTCTGAAAAATTGTATTTTTGCTAAACACATTGGCAAGTAAGCAATTACCAGTATGGTACGCTATCAAAATGTCCCGTACCGTACATAAGAAGATTATGTATCATACATAAATCTGGCTTTTTTATACTTAATTATTATCTTTGGGCTATGAGTACACTAACAAAACCTAATCACATGGGGCGCAAGATCAGCCGTATCCGTGAACTGAAAGACATGAAACAGGAAGCACTGGCACAGGCTATGGGAACAAACCAGCAGGCTGTCTCTATCTTGGAAAACAGTGAAACTATTGATGATGAAAAATTAAAAGAAGTGGCAAAAGCTCTAGAGGTAAGTGTGGAAGCAATTAAGAACTTTTCCGATGAAGGCGTAATTAATTATTTTAATAGCTTTAATAATTTTAACGATAATTCATCATTAAATACGCAATGCACTTTTAATCCATTGGATAAATTAATAGAATCACATGAACAGCAGATTAAACTATACGAACGTTTAGTTCAAGCAGAAAAAGACAAAGTCGAATATTTGGAAAAAATTCTAAAAGCCAAATAAGCTTTTATAAAAGATATATTAATTCCAAAAAGAGACTTTTCGAGTCTCTTTTTTGTTTTCAAATATTCTCAATAATACCATACAAGTCATGAATAAAACTATACATCTTAGAATTAAAAAGGAAATTGACAGAGCGAGTGAGGCTAAGGTGTTAAAGCTGAAAGGCACTTTAATTACAAAAGGCTACACTGAAATAATTCATATCAAAGACGAAAGCGAAGATTTCTACCTCAATACCTTTTCAACTGATCCAGACAAGAAAAAAGAAGCCGAAAATTATGTGCTGGAATTCATTGCTTCTAACGGAATAAATGACAGCATATCCTTGATCGATAATGTAAAAAGTAATTTCATACTGCTTTAATATCAAAACTTTCTAAATCATTTCTAAAACAAAAAAAGCAAAGCAAGGTATTGGACACAGCCAGAGAAGTGCGCATAACATTTTTTTCGTTCCTCAAAAAATGCCCTTCGGGACTTATAGCACTTCAGCTGTCTTACTGTCCAATCAAAGACTGCTTTCTTTTTTCCTTTTCTTTTAAAAAAATCATTGATTGATGTTGCCTTTCTAAATACATAAATACCAGTAAATTAAAGATTTTACTATATATTTATCTCTAAATAAACAGAAGATTTCTAATTCTATAATTCATTTATTTATGAATCGTCTAAAAATTCTTTTTGTAATTCTTTTAAGCCTTTTATTCTTCGCCTTTACATCTTTTTTATATCGATATGAAGAAACCAAGATTTTGGAAAAGGAGCTTTCTCGCATTGATAAAGAAATTTATTTGAAAGAGGTCTGCTACAAAAAGAAGGTGAGAGAGTTTGAAGAGCTGGAAAAGAAACATAAAAAGCAGACTGACCAACTAAAAGCAGAGCTGTCAATTAAATGATATTTTATGATTCTCAAGATCTCTTTCTTAAAACATCACATTTTATAGAGTTGTTTAGTAAGCACTTAAAGATAACATCCAACAGCTATCATGCGTAAAATTTACTTAGGATAGGAATCTTCAAAAGATACACTTAATTTAGTATTTAGACTTTTAAAAATCTTCAAGATGCCACGTTCCTGCATCTGGCAAGATGAACGGTTGTTTAACAACCGCCTATCTTGCCACCCATTGCCTCGGAACTCGGCGGTGGAGAAACTTAAAAGCAAAGAGTTTGAACACTATGAAAATGAAAGATGATGAAAAGAGAAGATTCAAACAGAACACGAATCGTGGGACTGCGATTCACTCCCATGGAGTATGCCGAACTGGAAAAAAGATTCAGAGCAAGCACCTGCCGAAAATTAAGCGACCATATAAGAAGGCACTTATTTAACAAACCAATTGTAGCCACGTACAGAAACCAGTCTTTAGATGAATTGATGGAAGAAACTATTATTCTATCTTCCGAATTAAAAGCAATTGGTAATAATATCAATCAGATTGCCAGAAAGATAAACACGCTCAAAACAGTTCCCGATTTCAAAGGACATCTTTATCTGTTCGAGATCCAGAGAAAAAGACTTTTTGATAAAATGGAAGAGGTCTCAGGTCACACCCAGAAAATAGCAGAAAAATGGTTGCAGTGATAAAAACAAGCTCGTCCATAAGAGGTATTCTGAATTACAACGAAAATAAAGTTGAAATCGGAAAAGCAGAATGCATAAGTGCTGTGAATTATCCGCTGGAATTGGAAAAACTGAGTTTCACTTCAAAATTAAACCGCTTTTTAAAACTGGCAGAACTAAATACCAATGCGAAGCGGAATACAGTGCATATCTCGCTCAACTTTGATCCGTCGGAGAATCACTCGAAAGAAAAACTGGCTGAAATTGCAGACGCTTATATGGAAAAACTGGGATTCGGCAGACAGCCTTATCTGGTATACCAGCATTATGATGCAGGGCATCCGCACTGCCATATCGTAACAAACAACATTCAGAGAGACGGAAAAAGAATCGATCTGCATTTACTGGGAATCAGAAAATCAGAACCTGCCCGAAAAGAAATTGAAGAAATGTTCGGACTGGTAAAAGCCGAAGGAAGAAAACAGAAAGAACAATTTTCGTTAAATCCGATAGATGTCGGCAGAGTCCAATACGGAAAAGCAGAGTCCAGAGAGGCGATCAATTCAGTTTTAAACAAGGTTCTATTTGACTATAAATATTCGAGCCTGCCTGAACTCAATGCAGTTCTAAACCTCTATAATATCCAGGCTGATAGAGGAACTGAGGAATCGAGAGTTTTTAAAAACAATGGACTGCTTTACAAGATACTTGACCAGAATTCAAAACCGATAGGCGTGCCGATAAAAGCCAGCGAATTTTACAGCAGACCTACTTTAAAATTTCTGGAAGGAAAATTTAAAACTAATGAAGCAGAGAAAGAATCTTGCAAAAAATATGTGAGAAATGCCATAACACTGGCTTTCTTTCGTGAGAATATAGTTTCTCCCGAAAAATTATCTAAAGTATTGGAAGGAGAAAGCATTCACACGATATTAAGAAAAAACAGTGAAGGACAGCTTTACGGAATAACTTACGTTGACCATAAAACCAGATCCGTTTTCAACGGAAGCAGTCTAGGAAAAGAATTCAGTGCAAAAGGAATTCAGGAAAGCTGTGCAATGAACATTCTTGCGCTTGAAAGAAAACATAAAAATTCAATTTCAACAAATTCAGAGAACTTTCAAAATCTTGAATTAAGAGAGTACGTAAAAGAAAATCTATCAGATATTCTTCTTCGTGGAGAAAAAATAACAGACTATGTTTCGAAACAATTTAAACAAAGAAAGAAAAAGAGACTTTATAAAGGGATATAGAATGATTAGGAGTGCAAAAATACACCCTTAAATTTGTCTCCTATTTTTGTTTGTATATTCAATAGAGGTATTCCGAAATTATATAGAGGATAAAGTAAGATTTCTTCTAGAACACTTTTTCAAATTCTCTTCAAAAATTAATTAAAATAAAAGCAACAAAAATTATCACAATAATAGTTTTCAAATAAGCCTATTTTTTTTACCAAAAGAAACCAAAATAAATAAAAATCATCGAGAGGTAAACTAATTTATTAAATGGGGATTAAAATTTTCAATATTTATATATTTACACTTTAAAAAAACATCTATAAATGAATACCAACTTCAAAGACAATTTAATTTCATTACTCAAAACAGACGAAAGACTTTTAGATAATGAAGGCGAATTAATGATAAACAAAATACACGATTTAGCTGATAAAATTGACGAAAAACTGATCGAATTATTATTAGATAATGAACATACTAGACTAAATTTCTTTATTAAAATAAAGGAAGTGTTTGTATTTAAATCGAGTGAATTTAAATTTTACTTAGATGAAAATAAAATTGATAATTCATATACACAATATGAAAATAGAATTGGTCTTGCCACTGGAGGCAAATTTCTAAAAGATAGTAATGATGTTGTTTTAGATTTCCCATACAAAGATTGCGTTCTTGAGGGAGGTCAAAGTACAGAAGAAGGAATCGATGCTCACTTTGAATGGGATGAAAAAAATAAACATTATGTTGAGAAAACAGCTACTAGAAAGGAAATATTTTTTAATGAAGTATTGGCTAAAGATGAAATTGATAGGTTATTAGAACCGAAAACTTTTACAAAAATAAAAAAATATACAGAAAAAGGAGAAGAGAAAATTACTTCATTTGAACGTGACAAAAATGGATTTATAAAAGACAATCTTATTATTAAAGGAAATAATCTTTTAGCATTACATTCATTAAAGAAAGAGTTTGGGGGTAGAGTAAAACTTATATATATTGACCCTCCATACAATACAGAAAAAGATAGCTTCAAGTATAATGATAAATTTACACATTCGACTTGGCTAACATTTATGAAAAATAGACTCGAAATAGCCAGAGAATTACTATCCTCCGACGGGAGCATATATGTTCAAGCAGACTGGAATGAAGTTCATTATCTGAAAATTTTAATGGATAGTATTTTTGGTAGAAATAACTTTAAAAATGAAATTGTTTGGTTTTACGAAAATAAATTCAAATTTCAATTCACAAAATATTTTAATAATGATACCGAAGCTATCTTGTTTTATTCAAAAAGCAATGGGAATCAAGACTTCAAACATATTAAAGTAGATGTCAAGAGTAAACGAATGCAAAATCAAGTTACTTGGGATAAAGAGTTAAAAAAAATGGTAACTGTGAAAGATGAAAACGGTAAGGTAGTATATTATGAATCAAACGATAAAATTGTTGGGACATTATGGAATATTCCCAGAATTAATTCTCAGTCAAAGGAAAGATTAGATTTATTAGGTCAAAAACCTGAAAACCTGCTGCAAAGAATTATTGAAGCTTCTACAAATGAAGGCGATATTGTTTTAGACTATCATCTTGGTACTGGTACAACTTGCGCTGTAGCAACTAAAATGAACAGGCAATTCATTGGTATTGAGCAATTAGACTATATAGAAACATTAACGTTGGATCGCTTAAAAGCATGTATTGATGGAAGTGATCAATCTGGCATTTCAAAATTACTTAATTGGAAGGGAGGAGGATCATTTGTTTATTTAGAGCTTGCTAAAAATAACCAAAATGCAATTGATCATATTCAAAATGCAAAAAATTTAAACGAACTTATAAGTTACTTCGATAATATGTGCGAAAAATATTTTTTGCATTATAATCTGAAAATTAAACAGTTTAAGGAAGTAATAGCAAAAGAGGAAAATTTTATCAATCTGTCATTAGAGAGACAAAAAGAAATTTTTATTAAAATGCTCGATTTAAATCAATTATATATCAACTTATCAGATGTGGAAGACAAACGATATGATTTGTCTGATAACGATATCCAAATTACAAAAGATTTTTACCGAATTTAAAAGATAAATTAATGAGTCTATTTACACCTAAATATCTTTTCGAGGATCTTAAATCTAGTGCTTATGATTTGGAAATTCCAAAGCAAAAAGTACCTAAATATATAACAGAAAATTTAAAATTCACTCTCTTCAAATGGCAAGAAGAGGCATTAATAAACTTTTTAACTTATCAGGAAATTAAAAGGTTAGAAGAAGATAATGATCCTACTCATTTACTTTTTAACATGGCAACTGGAACTGGTAAAACCTTATTAATGGCATCTCTAATTTTATATTACTATAAGCAAGGTAAAAACAAATTTATATTCTTTGTAAATCAAAACAATATAGTAGGAAAAACAGAGGAAAACCTTACCAATACTTTGCATAATAAATATTTATTTACTGATAATATTGTTATAGACGATATGATCGTGAGAATAAAAAAAGTGACTAGTTTTTCTAACTATGATGATGATATACAAATTTTATTTACAACTATTAACGCTTTACACAATTCGGTTTATAGAGTTAAAGAAGATAGTGTGTTTTTAGAACAGCTTCAAAAAGATGATATTGTAATGCTTGGAGACGAAGCACATCACTTAAATGCTGATACTAAAAAGAAAAAAGGAGATCAATTTTCATTAGATTTAGTTGTAGAATTAAATGATAAAGCAAGCCAGGAATTAATCGAGAAAAGCTGGGAACATACCGTTATTGCTAAGTTATTGAATAAAGATAATTCTAAAACTCAGATCAAAAATAATAATGCACTTATTGAATTTACTGCAACTGTACCAAAAAATGCAGAGGTAGAAAAAAAATATGTACCAATAACGATTTATAAATTTGACTTAAAAGATTTTTTAAAAGCGGGTTTCACAAAGGAAATTAATTTGGTTTCTAGCTCCTTCGACAAACGTAAAAGGATATTACAAGCTTTACTATTTAATTGGTATAGAAACGAAATTGCATTAAAATATAATATTCCTAATTTTAAAGCTGTTATTCTTTTTAGAAGTAAGTACATTGAAGATTCTCAGGAAGATTTTAACTTTTTTATTAATCTCATAAAAGATTTGAACATAAAGGACTTCCATTTCCTAAATGAATTTGATGAGGAGGCATTATTTAATATAACGGAACTTTATAAGAAAGGTCAAAGTAGAATTATTGACATTAAACGTTACATGGAACAAAATAATGTTAGCGTAAAAAGTATAGTAACCTACCTCCAAGGGGCTTTTGGCGAAAGAAATTGTATAATTACAAATTCAAAAAAAGGAACTAAAACAATTGAGAGAACAGAAGAACAAACTGAAAAATTATTAAATAGTCTAGAAGATAAAAACAATCACATTAGAGCAATTTTTACGGTTCAAAGGCTGACTGAGGGTTGGGACGTACTTAATCTGTATGATATTGTACGAATGTACGAAGGTCAAAATACTGGAGGTACTAATAAAGGGAAATCTGGTAGTGCAACGACTTCAGAAGTTCAATTGATTGGTAGAGGAGTTCGTTATAATCCTTTTGAGTTTGATAATAAAGAAAAAAATAAGAGAAAATTTGACAATCAACTAAATCACGAGTTACGTGTTTTGGAAGAATTTTTCTTTCATAGTGACAATAATGAAAAATATTTAAGTGATTTAAAGAATGAATTAAAAAGGCAAGATTTACTCCCGCAAAATGATAAAATCTTGAAAAGATATGAATTAAAACAATCTTTTTTAGAAGCCAATAAAGAATTTTATAATTCCTTAAAATTATACTATAATTCACAAGAGACCAATCCCAATAAGCGCAAATCTACCCTAAATGAAATTAAAAAAGATTTCGATTTTACTTATAAGATTGAGTCTTTTAAAATCAATGAAACAACTGTTAATCTTGATATTGATGAAGATGATTTAACTCGTTATAAAAAGGGATCAAATGATAGCTCGACAATTTCATTACAACTAAAAGATTTTGATTTACATATAATAAGAAAGGCTATTAATAGCATTGCCAAAAAAGATGGTTCCCTTTTACGATTTAATAAATTGAAAGAGGAGTTGAAAATAAATTCTATTGACGATTTAGTAAATGATGACTTTCTAGGAATGTTTTCAATAAAATTAATAATGCCAAAATTAAATACATTTGATAACTTAGAAAATACTGAAAAGTTAAAAACTCTAATTCGATTTTTCGAAAGAATTTCCATTGAATTGCAACTAATTTCTAATCCTTTTATAGGTTCCGAATTTAAAGCCAAACCAATTCTCGATATGGCTAATTGGCATAAGGAAAAATCAGTTGAAGAAGTGCCTGAAAATATTAAATTGGAAAAAGAGTTAAAGGATAAAGATTGGTATATATATAATGGATTTAGTGGATCTAGTGAGGAAAGAAGCCTTATTTCCTTCATACAAGACACAATTGTAAATCTTGAAGATAAATATGAAAAGGTGTTTTTATTAAGAAATGAAGAAGTATATAAAATCTATGACTTTGATAAAGGGCGAGGCTTCCAACCAGATTTTTTATTATTTCTAAAATCTAAAAGTTTACAATTATACTATCAAGTTTTCATAGAACCAAAAGGAAATCAATTTGAAGATAGTTTAGGTAAATTTAAGGACGCTAAGGAAGGATGGAAAGAAATATTTTTAGAGCAAATTACAGCTAAATACGGTAATACATCTATATTAAAGGCAGAAGATAAAAATTATAAATTATTTGGATTACCATTTTTTAATGCAAAAAACACGTCAGATTTTAAAAATGAATTCACAAATGTCTTAGAAGTTAAGATTTAGTAATAAGTAATCAATTGAGATTTCTTATTTGACGCATGACAGAGTTAGTTTTCAATTGGCTCTGTTTTTTTTATTTTTTTTACTAAATTATTTGCCTATGAAGATATAATTCGTAGTTTGTTAATATTCTTTACTATTGGGTATTCCGGAGCAAACTATCATGTCATTAAGTTGAAAACAAAAATGGTCTAAAAAAAAACTGTCGTTTTTTAATTTTAATAGGCATTTGACATTTTAATTTAAAATCTAAAAATGAATATAAAAATAGATTAATTTAGTTTTAAATTAAATTAATATGATTGAAACAAACATCAAAAATTGTATTGTAACCGATTTAGATGATACAATGTGGGATTGGTTGGGAATGTGGTATAATTCTTTTAGTCCGTATTTTAATGATATTAAAGATTCCTTTAATATTAATGAAGACGTACTAAAATCTGATTTTAAAAAATTACATCAGAAATATAACACTACCGAGGTTTCATTTGCCTTTGAAGAACTCTCATCATTAAGTCAGGAAAACAAAAATAGTATTACAAAAAAAACACTAACAGGGAAAAGCATTCTTCATAAATACAATAGTAATAAAAAATCCAACCTAAAGCTTTATGGAGGAGTATTAGAAACTTTATTGAAACTAAAGTCTCAGGGTGTTCTTATAATTGGATTCACTGAATCTAATGCTTTTTTTACGAAATACAGAATAAAGACCTTAGATTTGGACGGAATTTTTGATTGTATATATACTCCGCTGGACACTGGAGTACCCCAAAGTGTTCAACAAATCTATAGTGAGAATCATTGGGAACCTATAAAAACAGAAATAAGATATTTATCAAAAACTATAAGAAAACCAGATAGTGAGATATTGGGGATTATACTAAGAGACTTCCAAGTATTAAAGGAAAATGCGGTATATATTGGAGATAAAATTGATCGTGATATTCGAATGGCAATAGACGCAGGTGTAACAAGTGTTTATGCAAAGTATGGAAGCGAAATAAGCAATGAAAGGTATGAGTTTCTAAAAGAAGTCACTCATTGGACTCCTGAAGATGTAAGACGAGAGTTAGAATTTCATGAAAAACATAAAAATGATGAAATAATCCCCGATATTATACTTGAACATTCTTTCTCTGAATTACTAAATCATGTTTCTTTTTCTTCTTATCAAAAGAAACTAAATAAAGATTTAATACCAAATGTTATTTCGATTTGGAGTGAAACTGTAAAAGTTCAACAGCATTTTAATGACATTGCTCTAAGAATTAGAAATCTTTCATTAACAGCGTTTACATTTATAATTGCAACATTAGGCTATATCGTGAAAGAAAATATTGTTTTCTACATTACCGGAAAAGAAGTTAACGGTATTACAGTGTTTAGTTTTTTAGGTGCTTTAATAATGTTTTGTTTTTGTTTCATGGATAGATACTGGTATCATAAATTTTTATTAGGAGCAGTAATTCAAGCTACATTTATTGAAGATAAATGGTACAAAATTATTCCAGAAATTGGGCTTAGTAATGCAATAACAAAGCAAAGTAGCTTTAATATTTCGCTTTTAGGATTTACTACAAAGTTAAATTCAAAAAAGAGATTTTGGTTTTTTTATGGCCCTTTAATTCTAATTTTCTGTGTATTTTTTGGTTTTTCTTTTTGTTTAGATAACGATAAGATCATTAAAGAAAAAGAAAAATTAGTTGAGAAAAATTTAAATCTTCTAAAAGAAACCGATAGTTTGAAAAAAGAATTACTTAGAACAGAGCTATACTTAAAGATTTTAGAAACACAGAAAATTAAAAATGCTGATAACGGCAAATAACAAGTCTTAAGATGCCAGTGCAATAATCACATTTGATAAACCCTGACCTTTGTCAGACATATTTACCCAATTTTGGGGTAATAAGTCTTATTTTAGCAGTAGTATATACTAGTTAGACGACATATTATAAAAAGCAATGACCAAAGAACAACAAAATAGATTTCTTATACTTTTCGCTCTTGAAAAATTAAATTATAGTTCAACAAAAAATGAAGTATTAAACTATCTTCTTGAAAATGATATCATTCAACTTAACGAAAGTGATTTTGAAATTTTAGCTACAAGAAATGAAGAAAAATGGAGAAACGAATTAGCGTTTGTGAGAAGTCATTTGGTAAAAGATGGATATCTGTCTAATTTAAGTAGAAATAAATGGGAAATTACCCCCCAAGGAATTGAGAATTTCACTATTCTTTCAAAATTATTAAATGAAGAAAGGAATCCTTCAAGAATAAATAAAAACGAAATTGAAAATTACAATTCGGGAAATAGAAATTTAGTAAATGAAGAGAGGGAAGTATATAAAATAAATTCATTATCACTAAGTCAAACGGAAAAAGAGAATATAATTCTTAGTAGAATTGGTCAAGGAATTTTCAGAAATGATTTAATAAAGTTATATGGTAAATGTTGCTTAACAGAATATAACACTACAAACATATTGATAGCATCTCATATTAAACCTTGGAAATTTTCGAATGATAAAGAACGTATTGATAAGTTCAATGGTCTATTGTTGCTTCCAACCTTTGATAAATTATTTGATTTGGGATATATAACTTTCAAAAATAATGGAAAAATTACAATATCTGAAGAACTAACAAATCCTGAAATTTTAAGTTTAAAACAAGAAATGAAAATTACTGTATATGAAGAATCAAAAAAATATTTAGAATATCATCGAAAAAATGTATTCATCAAATAAAAACGTCGCCTAATATCTAGAGTTTCGTTGGGCTTGAAAAGCCAACAATGAAACTCTAGCTATTGGCGGTAGTAATTTTATTCCTCGTTTCTGTTGTATGGATGAAAATCAAGAATACTTCCATTAGGTTCAATTACCAACCTATAATAATGCCCATCAATATAAACAGCTCTTTTACCTAGGCGTCTAAAAGGTTGGTCTGCATTTTCTTTGAAATGGTCTTGGATTTCATCATTAACAGTTTCTACAACCATTTTTATCAAGTACTTTATATCATCTAGTTTATACTGAAAAACTGTTTTATCGCCTGAAAATCTTTCTCCAATTTGTGTTTCCGTCACGTGCCTTGCATAAATATGGACAAACCTTTCAAATGTCAAGTATATAGGCTTTTTTCCAAAACCAATGATATCTTCCTGAAAAGGAAAACAACATTTTTTTAACTCTTCTATTTCTTCTTTAAAGTTTTTAATTACACCTTGAATGTTTTCTCCGGACATTTGAATTTCATTATCGATAACGCGTCTTTTAAAAGACATTTTTTCCATAACTAATTTTGCAAACTCTGGTAATTGTTCTTCATCAATACTAAGTTCTTGATATTTACTTTCAAGTTCAACTAATCTAACTTTTTTAACAAATTCCTCATCTCTATTTTTCAATTGAGAATAATCTTCTAAATCTAATCCTAGTGATAAATGGGTCCTTAAGCCCCAATATTCAATTTCTTGGTATGGTGTAAATGTTTGTCCAGATTTGTACAATGAATTTAAAAATCCAAATCTTACTCTATTTAACTCCTGCCAACCACTAAATTGTGGTGCTTGAAGTGTGATTTGATTTGGAATTTCTTTAGTTCCTTTTTCTACAAATCTATTTTTTCGAGGTCTATTAAATGAAGAAACAGTATTAATGTTGCTTACCTGTATTCCATATCGGTCTAGAATTTCAAGGTTTTCAGCTGTTAACTTTTCAAGTGAGGAAGGACTGAATTTAATTTTTGTATCCGTTCTTGGAATTAGATCTTTTTGCAAAATTTCTTCAAGTTGTTTTCTTTCTTCTATAGTATAAATGAAAACTCCCATTAATCTATTTCCGAATAGATTAAATGCTTCAGTATTGTAATGAAATTCTAAAGTTACAAATGCGTCATATTGACCATACATTGCATATATTTCTTCACAGGAAAAGTTCATAGTTATGTCTTTTATTATTACCGCCAACGGCTGTTAGCAGTAGTCAATTTGTTCACGGATGTCCGATTGTCGTTAAGTAGTCGTTTAGTTTTAGAACCTTCACACCGTGTCCAGCTATACTTGATGCTTGTAACATTGCTTTGTCGCCAGTAACAAAATAGAGTCCTTCATTTTTGTCTGTTGTGAGTGCTGGTTTAATTGATGCTAACTAGTATATACTACTGAAACATCAGACTTATTACCACAAAATTGGGTAGATATGTCTGACAAAGGTCAGGGCTTATTTATTATCAAATATATAATAATAAACTTATAAATAAGCAAAAGAACTTTTAATTCGTTGAATGCTTTTGGTACTGGTAGGTATAAATTTAGGTGCCTTCGAATCATAAAATTAAACATTATTTAAAATCTTCAAATCGTCGATTAAAAGGTTCGAATTCTGTACCGTCAAGGTCACAAAAAAAGGTAAAATGCATTATTTATGTATTTTGCCTTTTTTTGTTTTCTTTTCTGAATATCTGAAGTATTACAGATTCTTTTTTCTGGGTTTTAATTCATCTTCTTTATGGTAATCATTCAAACTGAAAGTTTGTTGTTGCTGTCTCTTATATTCCGTTTTAGATTCGTCTTTATTTCACCCTATTAGTTCAATACATCACTTTGAAGTATTAAATAGAAATTTTTTGTTCTTATTTTAAGATTATACTTGTTTATATTTTTTAATAAATAATATTTTTCTTGTAAAAAGTCTTTATGTGTCAATTTAAAAACTTTTGAAGGTCAAAACAGATCTTGATTAATCCAATATTTGAATGTTAGAATAGTGTGAGCTCTTCTGTTTAGTTGGCTTGTGAACGTATAGTCACAATAATTTTATAATCAAGAGATTATGTTTAATGTTTTGTTTTTTGATGTAAAACCCAACATACTTAAAGCATTTTTTTGAGAGTTTTAAAATTAAATGCTCTGTGAATTTTGTGCGATTGTTTTAAATAATTGTATTAGTCTATGAAGTTAAAAAGAATGAACAAAATGAATTAAAATTAAAAATTATGAGGTAAAAAATTAGAAAAAAGTGATGAAAATTTAAAAATAAAAATGAATAGAAATAAAATAAAAATGAACAAATATTTACTTATTGTATTAGCCTTTCTTTTATTCAATATAGGATACGGGCAAAAAACCTGGACAGGGGCCACGAGTACTGCATGGGATACGGATTCAAATTGGAGCCCTGTTGGGAAGCCTACATCTACTGAGAATGTATTAATAACAAATTCAGCTAATCAGCCAGTTATATCTATTACAGGAGCTGCTTGTGCAACTCTAACATTGTCAAATTCTGCTCCGGGTACTACTGTTGTTCTTACGGTAAAAACTAGTACTACTGGAACTTTTTCTCCTACTTCAATAATTATGAATAGTAGCGGTGGAAGCACCAGTATTTGTAGTTTAAACATTAATACCGGTAGAGTCGTAACAGGAAATGTTACAATGAATCCTCTTCAAAATAATGTAACTTTTTCTGATGACGGAACCTTATTTGTTGGAGGAACAATGACTGGAGGGATATTAAATGCGAATGATAAAGGAACTGTAAACTATAGTGGTTCGGGCACACGCGATGTTGGTACGTATAGTTATAATGACCTGACAATTTCCGGTAGCGGAACCAGAACAATTGCTTCAGGAGTAATTGTAAATGGTACTTTTACTATGGGAGGTTCAGCAAAAGCTTCTGCCGCACCAACTTATGGTGTTAATGCTTCTTTGTTGTATAATAGCACATCTGCTTTGACAGTTGGTCCTGAATGGGTTAATCCTTTTATTGCAACAGGAGGAATTGAAATTTCAAATCCTACTCTTGATCCTGGAGCAAGTGTAGTTACTATAAATGATGGTTTAGCAAAGATGCTTGGTGAAGGTGTACCACTTGTAATAGATGAAGAAGCCACATTAGTTACTAATGGAGATGTTTATCTTGAAGGAGATCTTATGAATAACAGAGGGGCATTGAGAACTGATGGATATGTTTATTTAGCGGGAAGTAGAAATCAAAGTATAGATAGTTTTACTGCTGCAAAAGGTGTGGTTATGAATAAAACTGGCGGAGTGGCTATTTTTACAGAAGACATAACATCAAAAGAATTAATAATTAATGGTCAGGGAACACTTAATCTTGGAGTGGGTAGAACTCATGCTTTTACAAACTGGACAAGAACTCAGGGGATATTAGATGGAGGTTCAAGTATTTTGAAATTTTCTGGAAATGTAATTGGTACAGGAGGTAATTTTATCGCTGGAACAGGTACAGTAGATTTTAATGGAGGAATTCAAAATTTAGGAACAGGATCACTAACTTATAATAATCTTACATTATCAGGATCGGGAATAAAAACTTTTGGTGCAAAAACCACCATAAATGAAACTATTTCTATTGCATTAGGAGTAATTGCAGATCTTACGACAAATTTGGTACATAGTGCTAAATATATAAAATTAGGAGGCGGAGATGCATCCAGTGGATCATGGGGAAGTTCGCTTTCAAATGCTGCTAATAAAAATAATACATACTTTGTATCTACTAATAATGGTATCATCAATGTTGGACCAACAATAGTAATAAGTACAAATAACTTACAAGGATTTACTACTACTTATGGCACACCATCAGCATCAAAGAGCTTTGATATAGCTGGTATTGCAATGATTGGTGGAATTCTAGTTACACCTACTTCAGAATTTGAAGTAAGTATAGACGGAACTAATTTTAGTAATACAGTTACGCTTGGAACATCTGGTGCAATTGCATCTAAAACAGTTTATATTAGATTGAAAGCAACAACTGCAGCAGGAACTTATTCTTCTGGAAATGTAACTTTAAGTAGTAATGGTACAACAACTATAAATGTACCAATAGCATTAAGCACTGTTGATAAAGCAGAATTGACTATTAAAGCAGATAATAAGGAAAAATTTTATGGATCATTAAATCCAGCTTTAACAGTAAGTTATACTGGATTCGTAAATGGAGATACTTTAGATATTTTAACCAAATTACCTACGATTACAACTACAGCAGTTGAAGGAAGTCCAGTACTAGGAAGTCCTTATCCAATAACTGCTAGTGGAGCGGAAGCATTAAATTATAAGTTTAAATATGAGCCAACAAATGGATCATTAGTTATTAAACCAGTAGCCTTAACTATAACAACAAATGATGCTAGTAAAGTTTACGGATCATTAAATCCTGATTTTACAGCAACTTATGTTGGTTTTGTCAATGGAGATAATGAAACGAAATTAACTACAAAGCCTACAATTGCTACTTCAGCCGATACAAAAAGTCCAGTAGGAAAATACGAAATTACTGCTAGTGGTGCAGTTTCACCAAACTATGAAATTAGTTATGGTACGCCAAATGGATTCTTAACTGTTACTACTGCAAAATTAACTATTACAACAAATGATGTTAATAAAGTTTACGGATCGTTAAATCCTGATTTTACAGCAACATATGTTGGTTTTGTCAATGGAGATAATGAAACGAAATTAACTACAAAGCCTACAATTGCTACTGTAGCAGATACAACTAGTCCAGTAGGGAAATACGAAATCACTGCTAGTGGTGCAGTTTCGCCAAACTATGAGATTAGTTATGGTAAGCCAAATGGTTTCTTGACTATTACTCCTGCAAAATTAACTATCACAACAAATGATGTTAGCAAAGTTTACGGATCATTAAATCCTGATTTTACAGTAACTTATGTTGGTTTTGTTAATGGAGATAATGAAACAAAATTAACTACAAAATCTATAATTGCTACTGAAGCAGATAAAACAAGTTCTGTAGGGAAATATGAAATCACCGTTAGCGGTGCAGTTTCACCAAACTATGAAATTAGTTATGGTAAGCCAAATGGATTCTTAACTATTACTCCTGCAAAATTAATTATTAAAGCAGATGATAAGAAAAGAGAACATGGTATTGCGAATCCAGAATTAACAGTAGCATATACTGGGTTTGTTAATGGAGATAATGTGGTAAGTTTGAGTACACCAGTTACAGTTGAAACTAATGCAAAGAAAGAAAGTCCAGTAGGAGAATATGATATCATAGTAAGTGGTGCAACTTCTTCAAACTATACTATTGCTTTTGAAAAAGGAATTTTAACTGTGACAAAATCTAGCAATGCAGATTTATCTGATATTGTTATTAGTAATAGTTCTTTAGATAAGCCATTTGATACAGATACAAAAGGTTATAAAGTAGAGGTTCCAAATGAAATCAATTCATATGTAATCAATCCAACACCAGTTGATTCAAATGCAACGGTTGAGATGAAAATTGACGGAAAAGTTATTGATCCTAATGCTCCATTTGATTTAAAAGTTGGCGATAACGAAATAACAATAGTTGTTACAGCTGAAGATGGAGTCACACAAGAAACATATACAGTAGTTGTAACTAGAGAAGCAGCGCCGTTATCTAATGATTCAGGTTTAACAGATTTAGCGATTAGCAAAGGAACTTTAAGTCCAGCATTTGCAGAAGGAACTATGGCTTATACCGATATAGTACCAAATGATGTTACAGGAATAACTGTTACACCAATTGTAGCTGATCCTACAGCAACTATAACTGTAAACGGAAAACCAGTTCCAAGTGGAACAGCTTCAGAAAATCTTCCGTTAAAAGTTGGTGAGAATACAATTACAACAGTAGTTACAGCTCAGGACGGTACAATTACTACTTATACAGTAATAGTAACTAGAGAAGCAGCTCCATTATCTAATGATTCAGGTTTGACAGATTTAGCGATTAGCAAAGGAACTTTAAGTCCAGCTTTTGCAGAAGGAACTACAGCTTATACCGATACAGTACCAAATGATGTTACAGGAATAACTGTTACACCAATTACAGCTGATCCTACAGCAACTATAACTGTTAATGGAAAACCAGTTTCAAGTGGAACGGCTTCAGAAAATCTTCCATTAAAAGTTGGAGATAATCCAATCACGACAGTAGTTACAGCTCAGGACGGTACAATTACTACTTATACAGTAATTGTAACTAGAGAAGCAGCTCCGTTATCTAATGATTCAGGTTTAACAGATTTAGTAATTAGTAAAGGAACTTTAAGTCCAGCTTTTACAGAAGGAACTACAGCTTATACAGCTACAGTACCTAATGATGTTGCAGGAATAACTGTTACACCAATTACAGCAGATCCTACAGCAACAATAACTATAAATGGAAAACCAGTTCCTAATGGAACTACTTCAGCAAATCTTCCATTAGAAGTTGGAGAGAATATAATTACAACTGTAGTTACAGCTCAAGATGGTACAATTACTACTTACACAGTAGTTGTAACAAGAGAAGCAGCTCCAGCTCCTGATAATGCAGGTTTATCGGATATTGTTGTCAGTGATGGTTCTTTAGATAAACCTTTTAATACAGACACAAAAGGTTACGAAGTGGATGTGCCAAATGAAACGAATTCAATTGTAATTACTCCAAAAACGATTGATCCAGATGCAACGGTTGTAATGACAGTAGATGGAAAAGTTATTGATCCAACAGCTCCAATAGATTTAAAGGTTGGAGACAATGAAGTTACAATTGTTGTTACAGCTCCTGACGGAACTACAGATACATATATTGTAATTGTGAATAGAGCAGATGCAGTACTACAACCAATTGTACCTACAAATATTATTACTCCAAACGGAGATGGTAAAAATGATAATTGGATAGTTCCGGGTCTTGATCAATATCCAAACAACTCAGTTAAAGTTTTTGATAGAGCAGCAAGATTGGTTTATTCTAAAAATAATTACAACAATGAGTGGGATGGTACTTATAAAGGATCTCCGCTTAACGAGGATACTTATTACTATTTAATTGATCTAGGAAATGGATCACCAAAAATTAAAGGATTCATTACAATTATTAGAGACAATAATTAATAACAAAATAATAAAAAATAGTAAAATGGTTAGAGGATAACCACACAGAAATGAATACAATGAAAATAAAATCAATGAGAGCAATCTATATACAGGTAATTATGTTCCTGATTATATTAGGAACAAACTCCGCACATGCGCAGTTAACAGAATACGAATCCATGTATTTTCAAAATCAATATATTAACAACCCTGCAATGGCAGGGTTAGAGCAAGGAATGAAATTCAATATTGGTTATCAAAGGCAATGGGATGAAGTTCCAGGGAATCCAATATTGATGAATGCGACATTCGAATACAATTCTGGAAACAGAACTGGATTAGGATTAAATGTTAATAGTGACAGAGCTGGTTTAATCAATAGAACGAGAATAATGGCAACCTATGCTTATCACCTACCAATAGGAGTTGATCAAAAAATACATTTTGGATTATCTGCAGGTGCAAAATTTTCTTCTATAGATTATAGCAAAGTAGTAGGAAGTATGGATGATATTGCATTACAGAATTATAACGAAGGTGCAATTTTTGACGGAGATCTGGGTATTGCTTATACTACCAGATTGCTAACAGTTCAAGCATCATTACCAAAACTTCATAATCTTTTTTATGAAAATGATAATGGCATTAAAAACTATGCAGACCGTTCTACCTTTTATTCGGCCGTGAGTTACAAGTTTTTATTGTCAAATGAGGATGAAAACTTAAACATTGAGCCATTGGTTGCTTATAGAGGTATTAAAGGACATAAAGATATTTTAGATATGGGTGGAAGATTTAATTTTCCAGATTATAAGATGAACTTATCAGCATTTTATCATACCAATAAAACAGTATCTACAGCATTCGGAATTTCGCTTGATGATTTAGGTGTTTTTCTGGCTTACTCTAAATACTTTGGTAGTTTAGGGGCTTATGCAAACAATACTTTTGAAATTGGGTTGAATTACAAATTGTAACCGAAAAAAGTACAATAAATAAAAAAGCAAAGGAATATGTAATGTATTCCTTTGCTTTTTTTATTTTATCATTTTCATTAAAGTCTGTATAAAATTAATCATGTTGTGTGACACTATTGGAAGTAAAATACTTTTGCTCTCCACAGTTATCCAGCTCAAAACATAACCAGAGACAGACGTCCATATAAATGGATAAAATTCAAACCTCAATTCAAGGCCATCTGCTACACTAAATCCATGTACAAGACCAAATAATATACCTATGATTAAGACGCTTGGATTGCCAAAAGTCTTTTCTTTAATTCTAATTTTGTCTTGTAAACAGGTTAATAAAAGTGCTAAAAGAATTCCTCTAAACATAATTTCTTCATCAATCCCGGGCATTGTCAGTTGAAAAGCAAGAATCTCAATATTAAAATCTGTACGAGTGTCGAAGTAAGAGAAAAAAGCAGTACAAATCAATATTGATGAGACTAAAATTGTTTTTAGCAAAGCCTTTTTATCTTGTTTGAAACGTAGGAAATTAAAAGGCTTTAGTTTTTCATACAATATTAAATAGGTCAATAAGCCAAAAGAAATTCCAAATAGTTTTCCTGTCCAGTTTCTTTTTCCATTTATGATCTGAAATGCTTTATATTCTAATGGAATTTTTAAAACTATCTGATAACAAATAAAGATTAATACAAAAAGTACAATGGTTTTAATTTGATTTTTATCCTTTGCAAAAATAAAAATTAGAGGTAAAAGAAGTAAAACAGGCACAGCACTCTCCAAAAATATCTTTAATATCATTTCTTAATATTTATAATCAAAAAGTACTAATATAGAACTAATTTTATTACAAAAAGGAATGATTATTTGATCTTGTAATTTAATGTGTACTTAACAGAAAAACAAAATGGAACAAAGAAGAGTACATCTTTTTTGTTCCATTTTTTTATTCAGGAGCTTTTTCCAGCCATTCACTATATCTTTAATGGTGAACCCCACCATTAAAGGATGCCGCTGCTGTCTGGGCTAAGGTATCAGTTTTCATAAGAAGTCTTATTTATTTTGAAGAAAATTATCAATATAATTTACTATTAAAGTTACATGTTGATGTTGTGGAGCATGACCCGTTTCAGGAAGTACGATAAGTTGTGCTGTAGAGAGTTTTCGGGTCAATGGATACCAATTTTCAACTGCAAAACTAATATCATGATCTCCGGAAATAATTAGAATTGGAGTTTTGGTACTTTCTAGTTTACCTTTGAAGTTCTCTTTATCTTCAGTTAGACCAGCACTTCCTTGAAAATAAAGTTGGAAAACATCCATTGTCGAAGGAATTTTAGAAACATCTAATCGCTGCGCAATTCGGTCATGTGATGCTTTAGCCTGTTTTTTACTTTCGTCAGAAGTAGGTTCAAAGAAAAGTACAATTTCATCATTAAAATCATTTATAGGTTTTAATGCAGCATCCAGAAAAGCTTGCTCAAGCGGAACAACTCTTTCACCCGGAGGTCCGGTTCCTAATAACACAGTTTGAGTAATTAGATCAGAAAATTGCAAAGTAGCAACTTGTGCTACTAATCCGCCGTAAGACCAACCAATAACGATTGTTTTTTTTATTTTAAGAAAATCGGCTAGATCTTTAACATCTTTGGCAACATCTTTTAGATCTGTTGCTAAAGTTCCAGTAGAATAACCAATTCCAGAATAATCAAAAGTAATCACTTTGTATTTTTCCGCAAGCTGATCTAAAAATAATGGATCCCAAGTATCAAGAGTTCCTCTAAAACGGTTTACCAAAACAATTGGATCTCCTTTACCGATAGAACGGTAAGCAATTTTTCGCCCTGAAACATCTGCAAATTCTGTTTTCGAATTTAAGGCATTAATCGATTGTGCATTCATAATGGATAAATTTAAAATTAGCATCAAAAAATAAATGAGAACGTAAATGTTTTCATTGTTCTGAATTTTAGGTTCATGATAAATTCAGACAAACAATTTTAATGCCTTCGTTAAAAATATTTACGAATCCATGATTTTACATATAATGAGTTGATTTGTCTTTTCTGCTTTCTGTTTTATTTCGTTAAAGCAAATATGTTTTTAGCGAAATATAGAAAATTACAATTCGATTGTTTCACCAATTTTGGGTAAAAACAGTTTTAAATTTTCTTTTGTAAAAGCGTTCAAAGCCTTTTCATGATCCATGACAATAAAACCAAAAGTATCATAATGGACACCTAAGATTTTATCAACTTCTACAAGTTTTGAAGCTTCAATAGCTTCCTCAATTCCCATAGTTAATCCATCCCCAATTGGGAGAACGGCAAAATCAAGTTTAGTGAATTTTGTGATAAGCTGCATATCGAGCGTCAAAGCAGTATCTCCGCTATAATAAAAATTTCCATCGACAGTGGTTAGTACAAAACCGCAGGCAATTCCGCCATAAGAACCATCCATAAAGCTACTCGGATGTTGGGCAATTACACATTTTACAGTTCCAAAATCAAAGTCAAATTTACCTCCGGGATTAATAGGATGTGCGTTTTCTATTCCGTTTTTAAGTAGCCAGTTATAGATTTCAAAATTCCCGAGAACTTTAGCTCCGGTATTTTTTGCGATCCTTTCAACATCTAAAATGTGATCATAATGCGCATGTGAAACCAAAATATAATCAGCTTTTATAGCATCAACATCAACATCTTTTGCCAATTCGTTTGCAGTAATAAAAGGGTCAAAAAGAATATGTTTTCCATTGGCAAATACAGAAAAACAAGAATGCCCATAATACGTTACTTTCATAATAAATAGATTTTTAAAGATGGTAATTATTTGTAGATTAAATAGTTAATTTGTTTTTTTTCGTCCAAAAAATATACCATTAAAAAGCAGACTTCAGCAAAACTATTTATTCTTCAAAAATTTTTTGAGTATCAACAGAATTATTTTCCTGATATAATTTTTTACCAATTATGCCTTTGTCACCAAGAGCGCGTCCTTTTATCAGCCATGCAATTCCGAAAGAAAAAAGAGCAAGGGACTCAAAAATTAAAGTTGAATAAGTAAACAATTTTAAAGTTTCAGAAACAGGAACCATAACCACAAAAACAAGTATCGAATAACCGCAAAACCTGTAAATATTATTTTCATTGAGAATACTTTTCGGATCTCTCATTTCGTTTTTCTGACCAATCGTAAAAATGTTAATTGACAATAAAGCCATGATTAGAAAAAGCAAAGCTGCAAAACTATAATGAAGCCATCCGAGCCATTTTTCAGGATAGGAAATCAGAGTGTAAATTTTAACCGCAAAATCATCCGGATTCATTGGAACTAGTGCTACACCAATAGCCATAATTCCAGCAATATTAGTTAGCAAATTATCGTTTTTCCAGATCGAAGCATTGCTTGTGCCTTTGTAACAAATCAAAAATAAACCTACTGCACACAGAGTTCCAGTAAAAATTTCCCTGAGATTCGTGAAATAATAATGACTTATAGAAGGTTGAAGTTGTGTTTTGAAAAAAGAAATAAAAGACAAGCCAACCAAAAGTATCGGCATGCTAATTCCTAAATAACCAATTGCGCGCCTAATTCTTCTGTAAGTAAAAATATCATCGCGCTCGATTTCGATTTCTGTGTTATTTATCTTCATTTCCTTTATCTATTTGTTTAATAGTGATAAAGTTATAGTTGTTTTATGTTAAAAAAAGATAGTACTATTGTTTTATTCCAAAAGCAGTTCTGTAAAATTCATAACCTTTTTCAGATCGATTAGGAAGAAATCTTTCCCGATATTCATTAGCTCCTAAATCTTCTATTAGTTTGATGTCAAATTGATTTAAATAATCAGATAATTCATTAGGCAAGAAACCAAATGTCCATTGTTCTTCCAGCTTATTAAGATCCTTTAATAATTTTTCGCCACCTAAAAATGATTTCGGATTTTCGAGAATTTCTTTATGTATGTAAGTAAAAATGACAATAGAGTTTTTGGCAAATTTTGAAATAAATTCAAAAGTGCTTTTAACAGCATCTGCAGATAAGTAATTGGTAACGCCTTCCCAAATTACTGCGGTTGGAAGGCTGAAATTGATATTGTTCTGAACCGCCAGTTGATCCAGATTTTGTTGGTTGAAATCGATTTGAAGAAACTGAACATTTTCTGGAAGCTGACCAAGACTGTTTTTATATATTTGTGTTTTAAAATTTGAAGTGTTGGGATGATCAATTTCTATAACAGGAATCGATTTTAGAAAATCAAGACGAAGCGGTCTGGTATCAAATCCGGCACCTAAAATCAGAACTTGTTTTATGCCGTTTTGAATTGCATTTTGCAGTAAATCATCAATATATTTAGTTCTGGCAATTCCGGAAGAAAAAGCACCGGGAATTTTTTTTTGAATCGTATTTTGAATGTAATTTTTTACAGGACCAAATTTAGAAAGGCGAGTAGCAAATCTTAGTTTAGAATCAAGAAAATCTATTGCGTAAGGATCTGAAAATAAGCGATCATTTACGTCGCGTTTTGTTTCTAAGGCGCGAAACAAAGCCATATATTGCGCTGTTCTGCTTGTTTTTTCTGCTTTCATGATGAGCTTATTTTCTGGAAAACAAATTTTCTACTACCCAAGCCGGACCGATCATTAAAAATTGAAGATCTTTTAAGAAAGAAGGTTTTTTGCCTTCAATGTTATGTCCGTAGAATTGTCCGATCCAGGCGATAACAAAAACTCCAATCGAAAAAATCCATAACGGAAATACCTGTCCGATGTAATAATTTACAACCAGACAAATTGCAGAGAAAATGGCAATTTTAATAGCCATAGAAACTGATAATCGAATATAAAAAACAAGAACAAAAAGAAGAACAACAACAGCCCAGTTTTCAATAATTGGAGCATTTAGTTTTAAAGTATTAGCAATAAAACCACTTGGAATACTCATTAATAAACCAACTATCGAAAAAAAGATTGCAGGTACACAAACGTAATGAATCGCCTTGTTTTTTGGATTTTGATGACTTACTGCATATTCTTCAAACCATTGTTCTAATGTTCTCATTTGTTTTGATTTAGGTATACGTAAATCTAATAAAATTTCTTTTATGTTGACAAAAAGTGTTGAGAGTTTTAGTTAGTTTGATTTATTCTGATCATTCAATAAATTAAATAGTAGGTTGTTGATTATAGTTAAAAACACCATCCCATAATTCGTCAATTTTAATTAACGCCTGATCAAGCGGCAGAACCTCCCATTTTTCATTGGTTTCTATACCAAGTCCAATGTTCTTTAACTTTTCTAGCGCATTTTTTACATTAAAATCAAGATTAGTTTTTAGCTTTGTTTCAAACCAGGATTCAATTTGTGAATCCAATTCTTCTGAAGTAAGCGGTTTGTTGCTTTTGTATAAAAAGGTATAAGCCAAAATAGTTTCCTTAAGAACTTCTTCTTCAGAAGAGTTTAAAAGAGAATAAAAAGCACCACTATTGTTTCCGAGATTCTTAAAGTAAAGACTGTCGGAAAGTATTTTAGAATATTTAATTTTCTTATTTACAAAGTTGTTGTATTGACGAAATAAATAAAGCGACAAAATTCCCAATGCAATTAAACCTTGATTCAGCGACGTTTTACTGTTTAATAAATCAATGGCTTCACCTGTCTCATAAGCATCATACATACTAATTAAAGCCGGAATTACTTTTGTACTTAATAGCGAAATTCCACCAAAAATCCCCGGAATCCACAGCAGTAATTTATCTGTGGTTGACATTCTTGGAATTGCATTTGGAAAAATAGTTTCAATATCATTTTTAGGAACGCGCTTAAAGATTTTTAAAACTACAGATCCTGGTTCGATAGGCATTTTTCCTAATTTGACTTTGTTTTGCTTTAAAAAATGAGTGTCATTATAATGCAGATAAATCATGACACGATCGTAATATTCGATTTCAATTTCTTTCTTCCAAAAGAAATATTTCTTCACTTTTTCTTTCGATTTATGATGTCCGCGAACGTATAATTCATAATCCTGAAAAGCATTAAAATCGATAGAAAGTTTTAAACCAATCAAATCAGAATCCTGAAATGCTTTATCTAAAGTTTCCTGATCAATACGAATATAATTTCCCTGTTCTAAAACCGTAAGTAATGTTTCCTTAAAAACCGAAAAATCACTTTTGCCTATAAAACCTTTTCGCTCTTTTAAGCTCAAATCCGGATCAAACAAAGCATAGTTTTGCTTAAGATTTCGGTTTAAATTAAAAGCTTCATAATGAAAATAATGCTCGATTATATCAAACAGTTTTTTAAAATCATCAACTTTTTCTTGATCTTCGGCGAAAGTGTTTATTTGTTGTTCGAGTAAGAATTCCTTGTTGAAGGGAATATAATGTTCTCGTGTCATATTTTGTAGGTTCTGTGGTACTAAGGTTCAAAGATACAAGGTTTTTTTTAAGCTTAATTATATGGGTATTACATAATCATTATATAAAAACTATAGAAAAGTTCTATTGTTAATTATCTTAAATTTGAATGAAAGATTTTTCTTTAAATAGTAAATCATTATCAGAAATGGAAAATATAGAAACTACAAACACGCAAAAATTCGTTAGAATACTATTGGGAATTTTTATGATTACGGCAGCAATGGGTCACTTTACTTTTCAGAGAAATGATTTTCAGGCGCAAGTTCCTAACTGGGTTCCGGTTGATAAAGATCTCGTTGTAATACTTTCCGGAATTGTAGAATTAGTGCTTGGCCTAACTCTTATATTTTTAACGCGATATAAAGTAAAAGTTGGTATTTTTCTCGCTATATTTTACGTGCTGGTTTTCCCTGGAAATATTGCTCAGTATTTAAACGGCACAAGCGCTCTGGGACTCGACACAGATTTATCGCGATTGATACGCTTATTTTTTCAGCCCGTTTTGATATTCTTAACCTTGTGGTCAACTGGCGCAATTACTTATTTTAAAAGTTCGAAAGTATAGATATACAAAGTTTTTCAGAGTCTTTTTTCTCTTTCGGAATTTTAAGATAAACTCTTCACAACTTATTTGCGTTGTATTCTTTTATGATAAAAAAAAAGTGAGACTTTTAATCGATGGCTTCGATTAGAAATCTCACTTTAATTGTTCCAAAAAAAATGACAGCATTTTTATAATCTTCCTTAAAGGAAAACCATATTTTAAAAGTAAAATTATTTAGCGCAATTTTACCACTTAATAAAGTTCTGACAATGCGTATTTATACGTGTTTTTGAAGCAATTCCAAATATTATTAGGGCACTGAAGTAGTTTTTGTAGCGAAGAACTGATAAATTAAATAAAAGAGTATTGCTTAAATTAATTCAGGTTGTTTTTTTTAAGTTCGATTACTTTTTCAATAAATTGTATTAGATTTTTTCTTTCCAGCGAAAACAAAGCACTTTCATCTTCGGTTTTTAGATATAAATCGGCAATACTTATCGCATCCATCTTATTATTAGAGTAATGATGTTCGGCATATTTTATCAGATTGTCTAAAAAAAGATCACGTTGTCTTCCTTTTTCGAGTGTTTCTTCGTTGCCTTCTTTTATTTTGTCCATTTCTGATTCCGGCAAATCTATAGTAAGATAGGTATAGTCCACAGGAACATTTGACAGTATATCTTTAGAAACTCTTCCCGTGCCAAGGCAATATGCACAAGGCGCAGGTGTCCATTTTAGTTCTCTGTCTAAACGTTTTATATCATCCCAATCAACGAAAGTTTTTCCTAAACATCTGGGACATTCTAAATCTGATTTTCTAAATAGGAACTTAAAAATGGTCATTTTCACAATTATTTTAAACGATTAGTGGCTTTGCGAATATAATTATTTATGTAGGAAAAATTGTTTCTATAACGGTTTTTTTTGAAGAAAAGATTTATGGTTAATATGAATTACAAGCTTTTAGAAAGTAATAACTTTTATTTTGAAGCTTTTGGATAGTTTTTTTGAGAAGTCGAGCAAGCATTTTTATAGTCGTAACGATGAATACTTTGAAGAATAAATGCATAAACTATTCACAATAAAATCAAGGTTTTAGGAGGAGCAATTTCTATTAGTCTACCTTACCAAAAAAAGATGGCAATAGAACAGAAAGTTCGGCTGGTTGAGGAATTGTTTGAGCGCCTTGAAATTGAAATTACTGCATTTAAATCTGAAACTCATTTGTATTGTAACGCAGGTTGTGGCAAATGTTGTTCTAAACCAAACATAGACGCTTCTCCATTAGAATTTTTGCCTTGGGCGTTTCATTTGTTTTTAAATGGCAAAGCCGAAGAAACTTTAGAAGAATTAAACAATTCTATTAGTAAAAACTGTCTTTTATATCGACCACTTTCCGTATTAGAACATCATAAAGGAGCTTGCAGTAATTATCGTTATCGCGGATTGATATGCCGTCTTTTTGGTTATGCCGCAAACACAGACAAATATGGAAAACTAAGATTGGCAACCTGCTCGATAATTAAAGAAGAGCAACAGCAAAACTTTGATAAAAGTGAAGAGGCAATTAATACGGGACAATATGTACCCATTTTTACGGATTATTATATGAAGCTCGCACAAATTGATTTCAAAATGGGAATGACTTTACTTCCTATAAACGAAGCATTAAAAAAAGCAATCGAGGAGGTTTTACATTATTACGCTTACAGACCATTTCCGGGTGGACTTGAAAATATCGCTTAAGAAGATTTTTATTAGATTTAAAAAAATTACCTAAAAAAGCTGTCTAATAAAATCTGATATTTCCTTCCTACAGGAATAATTTCTCCATTGGAAAGTGTAAGTGTTTTGAAAGTTTTCGAAGCAATTTCGTTGGCGTTTACAATATAAGAACGGTGTACCTGAATAAAGTTGGTGCTGTTGATCTCATCAGAAATACTGGAGAGAGAACCGTAGATAATTTGAGGAGATTTTAATTTTTTGCTATATAATTTCATGTAATTACCCAAGCTTTCGATATAAAAAATATCACTCAAAAGTGTATCAATTATTTGACCATTACTACGGTATGAAAGAGATCTTTCGCTAGCGGTATTTTCTTTTTTAAGAATTTTTCCGGAATAAAAGGTTCTGGCTTTTTCTATCGCCTTAGAAAATTTTTCGAATGAAATAGGTTTAAGTAAATAATCAATTGCATCATTTTGGTACGCCGAAAGTGCAAAGTCAGAATAAGCTGTGGTAACAATAGTTATGGGGCGATTTGGTTGTAATTCCATTAATTCAATACCGGAAATTACAGGCATATTAATATCCAGAAAGATAATATCATATTTGTTTTCGTTGAGCATTTTTACCGCTTCCATACCACTAAAAGCGCTTCCGGAATATTCCAGATCGTCACATTTTGCAATATGCGAAGCCAGCGCCTTGTGTGCAGGCGTTTCGTCGTCAATGATCAGGCAACGATAGGTAAGTCCCATATATTCAATTTTACGCTAAAAGCATTTTTTTCTTTATTGCAGCTCAATTCATGTTTCAAACCGTAGACTTCGAGTCGTCTCTTTAGATTTTCAATTCCAATTCCTGTTCCCGAAAGTCTGGAACCTGATTCTAAATAATTATTTTTCAGGGTAAAAGATAAATGTCGTGATTTTACTTTTAAGTCCAAAAGAATAAATGGCTCCGCAGTTTCACCAGAAAACTTAACGGCATTTTCTACCAAAGGTAAAAAGAATAAAGGCGGAATATTGATGTTGTTAAAATCGCCTGTATAGTTTTGAGTCACATTTAATCTCTCGTTTCGGAACGTGTAATATTCAATATATTTTTTGACAAAATTAATTTCTTCGGCAACCAGAACATAATCTTTTTTAGTGGCTTCAATTTGATAACGAAGCATATCTGAAAGATTCAAAATTCTGTCTGGCAATTTTTCAGGCTCAGTTAGAGATTCTCCATATAAATTATTCATTGCATTTAGCAAAAAATGAGGATTGAGCTGCTGTTTTAAAAAAGAAAGTTCGGACTTATAATTCATAATATCCTTATCTGTTTGCGAAACTTTTTTCATGATCATGATATGAATAAAATAAAAAAATGTTCCGTTAATAATAAGCGATAATATTTGTAACGTCTTGAAGTTTCCCAAGCCAACTAAAGGGAAAAACCAATTCATAAAAAAGTAAAAAGCAGTCCAATAAAGCGCAAAGAGCGTGAAGAATGTTTTAATCTTTTTTTTAAACAAGAAAGGTTTAATGATGAAAAGATTAAAAATAGTAACCCAGATAATACACGGAAAATAACCAACGGCTATTTTACTAATCATATAAGACAAATTATGGCCGTCTAATTTGATTTCATCATAAACACAGGCAAAAATGACCGCAATTATCAATGCATTTACGATGAGATTTCGAAGAAAAAAGTTCTGATATATTTTGAGAATCGTCATAACGGCAAAATTAGCGAAATAGTATAGTTTTAGCTTTTTTCTGTGACAAAATTATACAAACGCCATTGGTATAAATAATACGCCATTTATATAATTAAGCTTTTATAATCAAGGCTTCACGTTTACATTTGCCTCGAGATTTAAACCTCTTTTCAAAAACAAATTCTAAAAATTTATTGGCTTATGAAAACAAACATCATTTGTGTTTTATTTGTATTTGCAGCTATGCGAACGGTTGCTCAGGAAAAAGAAACTCCAATAAAAACGGTTGCAAAAGTTGTAACTGATAAATTTCCGACCACTCGAATTTTAGATGTGCAATATGAACAATTGGGTCCCACCAATTTTGATTCAAAGCTTTTTGGAGATCGGTTTGAAAGAGGAAGAATTGAAAGTCATAATAGATTTAAAGCAGCCATTAATGTGCCTTTTTTTTCTTCAAAATCTAAACGGTTTGTTCTGACAAGTTCGCTTCGTTATAAATATGAAACTTATGAATTTGGAGATATTTATAATTACAATTCAGCAACAACGTATACTCGAGAAAAAGAAGAAATCCATTTTTTTGCTGCGGCTTTAAGCGCAACTTATGTTTCGACGCTTTTTCATAAACCTATTATTTACAATGCTACTGCAACGGTTGACGGTAATCAGGATAGTTTTCAGCGTGTAAAAGGTTTTGCAACCGCCAATATTGTCCTGAAAAGAACCGCTAATACAACGCTCACAGTTGGAGTTTTGGCCATGTTAGATCCTTCGTCGATTATTCCAATTACACCACTTTTGACTTATAATCATAAGTTCGAAAACTCAAAGTGGGATATCGATTTTATTCTTCCACAACGTTTATTATTTAGAAGAGAATTGTTAGAAAACGGAAGGATTTCCTTGGGAACTGAATTAAATACGGAAAGTTTTTACTTAAATCTAAACAATTCAAAATTGAAAGGAATTTATGAATTGAATCAACTCGAATTGAAGTCCGGGATTACGTATGAATATCGATTTTCACCAAAAATTATCGGAATAATTAAAGGTGGTATTAATAATGTTGTAAGTGTGCGTGTAACAGAAAAAGGCGAGCGAACGTCTAAGTATGTATACGATCAAAAGGAAGATCCGCAAGGCTATTTTAGATTTGGGATTTCGTATAATCCGTTTTAAAAGTGTTTTTTGATTTTAAATTATGTAGTATTAAAATTAGCAATTATGATTGTTGAGGTTTTTAAAACAAATGTTCAAAAAGAAGCAGATAAAAATTATATTATTACTGTTATTCAAACCCATTTCCCTAATTATAAAATCAATTTCGATTTAGAAGATTGTGATAAAATATTAAGAGTCGAAGGCGTTAATTTAAAGCCTAAAAGCATAATTGATTACGTAAATCGTCTAGGGTATATTTGTATAAAATTAGAGTAAAGATAATCAGATAATGTGCCAATTTGATAATTAGATAATGATTATGCGCAATCTATAAATTTTCTAATTATCAAATTGACACATTATCTCAATTGCCACATTTTCTAATTGCCAAATTGTCTAAATTTGTGCTCTTATGAAAAAAGCCTTCCAACTCTTCGATTTTACTCAAAAAGTCAATTATAGAAATGAAATTTTAGCCGGTTTAACAGTTGCTATGACGATGATTCCAGAATCATTGTCGTTTGCTATTTTGGCTGGATTCCCGCCTCTTGTAGGTTTATATGCGGCTTTTATCGCCGGTTTGGTTACTGCTATTTTTGGAGGAAGACCTGGAATGATTTCAGGCGGAGCCGGAGCAACAGTTATTGTTTTAATAGCTTTAATGAAATCTCACGGAATTGAATATGTTTTTGCAGCCGTTGCGCTCGGAGGTGTGGTACAAATTTGTATTGGACTTTTTAAACTCGGCAAATTTATTCGATTAGTTCCTCAGCCTGTTATGTTTGGTTTTGTAAACGGTTTGGCAGTTGTGATTTTTATGTCGCAATTAGAACAGTTTAAAACGGTAATTAATGGTCAGGTTTCCTGGTTGCAAGGAACTCCCTTGTATATTATGTTAGGTTTGGTTGCTTTGACGATTGCAATTGTGTTGCTTTTTCCAAAATTAACTAAAACAGTTCCGGCTTCTCTAGTGGCAATTTTAGTTGTTTTTGCAATCGTACTTTTATTTAATATCGAAACCAAAACGGTTGAAGATATTGCCTCTGTTCAAGGCGGATTTCCTCCGTTTCATATCCCGAATATTCCGCTTTCTTTTGAGACTTTAAAAGTAATTTTTCCATATTCAGTAATTGTTGCCGCTGTTGGTTTGACGGAAGGTTTGCTTACGCTAAATCTGGTTGATGAAATTACCGGAACCCGTGGCAACAGTAACAGAGAATGTATCGCTCAGGGAAGTTCAAATATATTAAATGGTTTCTTTTTTGGAATGGGCGGATGTCCAATGATTGCTCAGACTCTTGTAAATCTTTCTGCTGGTTCAAGAGCTCGACTTTCGGGAATAATTGCTTCTTTGACCATTTTATTAATCATACTTTTTGGAGCGCCAATAATCGGAAAATTACCAATGGCAGCTTTGGTTGGTGTGATGATGATGGTTGCAATTACAACTTTTGAATGGGCAAGTTTCAAGATCATAAACAAAATGCCTAAACATGATATTTTTGTTGGAATTCTGGTTGCCGTGATAACAATTTTATTGCACAATTTGGCTTTGGCGGTTTTGATTGGAGTAATTGTTTCGGCTCTTGTTTTTGCTTGGGAAAGTGCCAAAAGAATTCGTGCTAAACATTTTGTTGATGCAGAAGGAGTGAAACATTACGAAATTTATGGTCCATTATTTTTTGGTTCAATAGCTGCTTTTATCGAAAAGTTTGATGTAGCAAACGATCCAAATCATGTAATTATTGACTTTAAAGAAAGCCGTGTATCCGATATGTCAGCAATTGAAGCACTAAATAATTTAACTAAGAAATACAATCAACTTGATAAAGTAATCGAGTTACAACATTTAAGCCCAGATTGTCGGGAATTGCTTAAAAATGCAGAAGCCGTTATCAAAGTAAATATAATTGAAGATCCAACGTATAAGGTTGTTTCTTAATGAGCCAATGTGTCAATTAGATAATTAGATAATTTATAGATAGCGCATAATCATTATCTAATTGACACATTATCTAATTAGCAAATTTAAACACAGTTTTTCCTTCTTTAATGGTTTCCAAAACCTTAATATCTATAATTTTCTTTGGATCAACTTTTAAAGGATTATTATCCAAAATAACAAAATCAGCTAGTTTTCCTTCTTTAATTGAACCTTTTGAATTTTCTTCAAAATATTGATAAGCTGCCCAGATTGTTATAGATCGCAAAGCATCATAAGGAGTAATTCGTTCGTCAGGACCAATTACGTCACCAGATCTGCTAATTCTGTTTACTGTAGAATATAATATCATAATACTGTTTGGAAGCGCAACAGGAGCATCATGATGTTCTGTAAAAATCATTCCTTTTTTTAATGCCGTAGCAGCTGGCGAAATGCGATAAGCTCTTTCTTTTCCTAAAGTTTCATCTCGATGCCAATCGCCCCAATAATAAGTATGCATCCCGAAAAAAGATGGTATGATTTTTAAAACTTTCATAGAGTCAAGTTGATCAAAGCGGGCTGTTTGCGCATGTATAGCGACGGTTCTTCTGTCTTTAGATCCATATAAATTGGTAGCATTTCTTACCGCTTTTATAAATTCATCGATTGCAGCATCGCCATTGCAATGGGCTAAAATTTGCCAATTATTAGCATATGCAGAATCAACAAGAGCGATAGCATCGTTTTCTTTTGGAAAAGCTGGATAACCCGCATAAGTATTTGGTTTTCCCGGAGGCGGAACTTTATATGGTTTTGTAAGCCAAGCCGTTTTTCCTTGTGGCGAGCCGTCAAGCGAAAGTTTTACACCCGCAATTCTAAAATGATTTGTGTAATTTTTTTGAACTCCATTAGCTTTCATATATGCCATTTGAGTCTGAATATCCGGATAAGCAGCGACGTCAATAGAAAGTTTTCCTTCGTCGGCTAACTTCTTCCACGTATTACAAGCATCGCTACTTGCACGACCTTCTTGCGCTGTTGTAAAACCAAATTTCGTGTAAGCTGCAATTCCTGCTTCTGCAATTTTTACGTTTGCAGTCTGATCAAGTGTTCCCATAATCTTGAATAACGGAATAAACATTGCCATTTCTTCGAGAACGCCATTTGGTTCCTGAGAACCTTCTTTTCTTCGGATTACACCGCCTGCAGGATCTTTTGTGTTTGCATTATATCCGGCAAATTCTAAAGCTTTATGATTCATAACCGCCAAATGACCAGATTGATGAATAATTAAAACAGGAACGGTTGTCGATACTTTATCGAGATCATCAGCAGTTGGTGGAAGTTTTTCTTTTAGTTGTGCATCATCATAGCCAAAACCAACAATCCAACCATATTTTCCAACGGCTTTTGGATTTTTAGTATTCCATTCTTTTAATAAAGAAATAAGTGTCGGAATGTCGTTTCCCGTTCCATCCGGAGCCGGAAGTAGATTTGCAGATACAGCCTGAAAACCAGCATTCCATACATGACCGTGAGCATCTATAAATCCGGGAAGTAATGTTTTTCCTTGCAAATCATTCATTTGAGTTTTGTCACCATGAAATTTCTCTGCTTCGGTTTTTGATCCAACAAAAATAATTTTGCCTTCTTTGATTGCAACGGCTTCTGCATAATTTGGCTTATTGCCTTCCATGGTTATAATATCGCCTCCAAAATAAATCGAATCAGCAGGATTGGCAACTTCTTTTTTACAACTTATTAAAGTAAGAAGAAATACGACGCTAAGTATTTTTTTCATTTGAAGAATTTTTAGTTTGCGAATAAAAACAACTTTGGAATATCCTTAAAGTTAAATAAAATACTTTTATGATTTAAATAATTTATTTTCAGAGTGTTGTGTGTTTGATTAAATGATAAAAAAAAACGCCAAATAGAATTTTCTATTTGGCGTTTTTTAATTTAATTTTCTAATTATCAAATTTTCTAATTGACACATTCTCTAATTCTTCAGCATGTTTTTTACTTCGCTAAACTTTCCGTCTACTTCATCAATTTGTAAACCTAAAATATGAGCAATTAGAGGATAAACTGAAACATTTTGAAACGAACCAACTTCTTTATCTACTTTGAATGCCGGACCTTTTGCATAGAAAATAGCCTGCATATCTTTTGTTCGATTATCATAACCATGAGTTCCTCCTTTTGTATCCTGAGTTTTATCTTTTGCTAAACTATATCCTTTTTTAGCCTCAATAACAAAATCATGAACTCTTGGATTTGTACCATAATGAAATCTTTTAGGAACCTGATTTGATTTCCAAAATTTAATATGAGGCACTTTTTTCAACGCTTTTGCGATAGAATCCTGATATCCCGGTTTTGCCTGAAGGCTCATAATTGGGTTAATAACAGCTTTGTATCCTAACCATTCCGGTTTTAGATAATCCAGAATAACTACTTTTTTATCGTTACTGATATCAGTCATTCCGTGATCTGATACAATAATTAAATTAATTTGTTTTCCGATGGACAATTGATCCAGTTTAGAAGACAATTGTCCCATAATAGTATCCATTTTGCGAACCATTTTTTCATTTTCTTTTGAAAGAGGTCCAAAAGAATGTCCGGTATGATCAGGTTCATCAAAGTATAAAGTGATTAAATGAGGTCGTTGTTTTTCAGGAAGCTGAAGCCATTTTAGAACAGTATCAATTCTGGTTCCGTACGGAATTTTATTGTCGTAGTTTTTGTAAATCCCAGGTCTTTTTTTGTCCGTATCAGATCCTGGCCAAAAGAAAGAAGCACTTTTTACACCTTGTTGTTCAGCAACATTCCAAATTGGATTTCCGCCGTAAAAGCGAGAATCATTTTTAGCATCCGTTGATAATGCAAAATATTTGTTTAAGGCTGAATCATAAAATTCATTGTTTATAATACCATGATGATCCGGATAAAGTCCGGTCACGATCGCATAATGATTCGGAAATGTTTTGCTTGGATAAGAAGGACGCATAGATTTAGCATGAACGCCTTCTTTGGCTATTTTATCAAGATTCTGAAGTTTGAAATGTTTAGCATAATCCCAACGAAATCCATCCATAGAAACTAAAACAACATAAGCATCTTTATTAGTCTGAGAATAGGAAAAAGAGGTAAGGAGTAAGAATGTAAAAAATAATAGGTGAGTTGTAAATTTTCTCATTTTGTAATTTTAATAGAATTACAAAGGTATCAATAACAGAACTTTTAATAAAAAACAGAATGTTAAACAATTATAAAATAAAAGGATTTGCCACGAATTCACGAATTAATTATTTTAATCTTTTCGAATAGATTTGTGAATTCGTGGCGAAAAAATATAAAAAAAACGCCGGATTAATATCCGGCGTTTTAAATTTTAAGAAAAGAACGATTACATCATTCCTGGCATACCGCCACCCATTGGCATTCCGCCAGCGCTTTCTTCTTTAATATCAATTAATGCACATTCTGTAGTTAAGATCATTCCTGCAACAGAAGCAGCATTTTCTAATGCAACACGAGTTACTTTCTTAGGATCAATAATTCCAGCTTTAAGCATATCTACATATTCGTCAGTTTTAGCATTATATCCAAAATCACCAGAACCTTCAGCAACTTTTGCTACAACTACAGAACCTTCAAGTCCAGCATTTTCAACAATAGTTCTTAATGGAGATTCAACAGCGCGAGATACAATCTGAATTCCTGTTGCTTCGTCAGCGTTATCAGCTTTAATATCAGCTAATGCAGCTTTTGCTCTTAATAAAGCAACACCACCACCAGCAACGATTCCTTCTTCAACAGCAGCACGAGTAGCGTGTAAAGCATCATCAACTCTGTCTTTTTTCTCTTTCATTTCAACCTCAGATGCAGCACCAACATAAAGAACAGCAACACCACCAGCTAATTTAGCCAAACGTTCTTGCAATTTTTCTTTATCATAATCAGATGTAGTAGTTTCCATCTGACCTTTAATTTGGTTTACTCTGTTTTTGATAATATCAGCTTCACCAGCACCACTTACAATTGTAGTGTTGTCTTTATCGATAGAAACTCTTTTTGCAGTTCCTAACATTTCGATAGTAGTGTTTTCTAATGTATAACCTCTTTCTTCAGAAATTACAGTTCCACCAGTTAAGATTGCTATATCTTCTAACATTGCTTTTCTTCTGTCTCCAAAACCAGGAGCTTTTACAGCAGCAATTTTAAGAGCACCTCTTAATTTGTTTACTACAAGAGTAGAAAGAGCTTCTCCGTCAACATCTTCAGCAATAATTAATAATGGTTTTCCTGATTGAGCAACTGGCTCTAAAACTGGAAGTAATTCTTTTAAAGAAGATACTTTTTTGTCGTATAATAAGATATATGGAGAGTCTAATTCAACTTCCATTTTCTCTGGGTTTGTTACGAAGTAAGGAGAAAGATATCCTCTGTCAAACTGCATACCTTCAACAACATCCACAAAAGTGTCAGTTCCTTTAGCTTCTTCAACAGTAATAACACCTTCTTTTCCAACTTTAGCGAAAGCAGTAGCGATTAATTCACCAATTACTTCATCATTATTTGCAGAGATAGAAGCAATTTGTTTGATTTTATCAGAATCACTTCCAACAACTTTAGCTTGTTTAGCTAAGTCAGCAACAATAGCTTCAACAGCTTTATCGATACCACGTTTCAAATCCATTGGATTTGCACCTGCAGCAACGTTTTTTAAACCTTCTTTTACGATTGCCTGAGCTAAAACTGTAGCAGTTGTAGTTCCGTCACCCGCTAAATCATTAGTTTTAGAAGCTACTTCTTTAACCATTTGCGCGCCCATATTTTCTAATGGGTCTTTTAATTCGATTTCTTTTGCAACAGAAACACCATCTTTAGTAACCGTTGGTCCACCAAATGATTTTCCAATAATTACATTACGACCTTTTGGTCCAAGAGTTACTTTTACAGCATTTGCTAATGCATCAACACCACGTTTTAATCCGTCACGTGCTTCAATATCAAATTTTATATCTTTTGCCATTTTCTTTTTTGTTTAATGTTTTATTTGTTTCAGGTTCCCCCGATACTTATATTCTTGAGAGCTATGTTTTTAGATAATCGCAAGGATATCGTCCTCACGCATAATCAAATAATCAGTTCCTTCAAGTTTTAATTCTGTTCCTGCATATTTACCATAAAGTACAGTATCACCAACTTTTACAGTCATAGTGTGATCTTTAGATCCATTACCAACAGCTACAACAGTTCCTTTTTGTGGTTTTTCTTTGGCAGTATCCGGAATAAAAATACCTGAGGCAGTTTTTGTTTCAGCTGCAACAGGCTCAATAAGTACGCGATCTGAAAGCGGTTTAATGTTTAAGGCCATGATTTTATATTTTATATTTATTATAAGTTATACGTTTTATATGCTCTATTGGATTTCAGAAATTGTGCCATGCTCTTAAAACTGACATTATTTCTTAAAAAAAATGCCAGCTTTGACAGGCTGGCATTTTATATTTATTTCAAAATTATTATTTTGCTGCAGGAGTTGCCGGAGCAGGTGTTTGTTGAACTGGAGCAGCTGGCGTATTAGCAGGAGCTTCAGTTTTTTCAATGATTTTAGAATCAGTATCGCTTAATGATCCTGAAAAGCTTAAGCTTGAAAGCAAAATTAAAGCAATCAAAATAGTCGCTAGTGTCCACGTACTTTTATCTAAAAAGTCTGTTGTTTTTTGTACTCCACCTAACATTTGAGTTCCGCTGATAGTAGACGATAATCCGCCTCCTTTAGGGTTTTGAACCATGATTACTACGATCAATAGAAAACAAACTATTGTGATTAAAACTAAAAAAATTGAAAATGTGCTCATTGCTTAATTATTATTGTTATTTTGTTGTAAAATCTTTATATCCGAAATACGGTCTGCAAAGAAACTAATTTTTTCTGGATATTTCAAAATTAATATTTCATATGCTTGTATTGCTTTTGTATATTTTTTTTGTTCCAGATAAACTCTGGCCAAAGTCTCTGTCATTAGATACGAATTATCCTCTTGATTTATGTTGAATTGTACCGCCGGAGTTATTGCAGTTTGCTTTATAGGCGAAATTTTCGGGTTCGTTTCAATGAATTTATCGATTATTTCTGCTTTTTTTTTCTTTTCTTCGTCTAGTTCTTCGTCGTCAGCTTTTATTTCAGTTGGTTGTTCGGTTTTTTTTTCCGTTTTTTTTTCCTCTTCGGGAACTTCTTCTGTTCTGTCTATAGGTTCAGTTTTGGCTAATTGCAGCCATTCCTGAAAAGAGTGTTTTTCATTAACCGAAAAATCCAATGGTTTTCCTATTTCCAGATTCTCTTCTGCATCTTTTACGGTTTCTGGAATTTCAATCTCTTTAGGTTCTTCAATTTCTACAGCTTTCTCAAAAAATGTTGTTGAAGTTTCTTGAATAGGATTTAAAATTGATTTTTCAATTGGATCAATTTGTACTTCTGAAATTTCATCGTCAACTGTTTCGTCAAAAAAGGTCGAAGTTGCTATTTTAACAGGTTGTTCAATAATAGGTTCAACTTTTTGTTCCTCGATTTTTACAGGTTCTTGAAAAGTTATGTTCGGTTCTTCTTTGTCAGAAGTTAAAACAGGCTGTTCAATAATAGGTTCAACTTTTTGTTCCTCGATTTTTGCAGGTTCTTCAAAAGTTATGTTCGTTTCTTCTTTATCAGAAGTTAAAATAGGCTGCTCAATTATAGAATCAACTTTTTGTTCCTCGATTTTTACAGGTTCTTCAAAAGTTATATTCGTTTCTTCTTTATCCGAAGTTAAAATAGGCTGCTCAACTATAGAGTCAACTTTTTGTTCCTCAATTTTTGCAGATTCTTCAAAAGATAAAGTTGCTACTGCTTTAAAAGAATCTAAAATTGCTTGCTCGCTAATTGATTCAATTATAGGTTCCTCAATTTTTGCAGGTTCTTCAAATGTTATGTTTGTAACTTCTTTAAAAGAATCTAGAATTGCTTGCTCATCAATCAGCTCAATTTTAGGTTCTTCTGTTTTTATAGCTTTTTCAAAAGTTAGGGTTGAAACGTCTTTAAAAGAATCCAAAATTGCTTGCTCGCTTATAGATTCAATTATAGGTTCTTCCGTTTTTTTAGGTTCTTCAAAAGTTGTTGACACTTCTTTGAAAGAATCTAAAGTTGGCTCCTCAATGATTACGGGTTTTTCAAAAGTAACAGATGTAGCTTCTTTAATAGAATTTAAAATTGATTTTTCAATTGGATCAATTCGTACTTCTGGCATCTTTTTACTTTGTTCAGCCGAGATTATTTCACTGTCAAAAACAGTAATATTCAGAAGATGTTTCAGTTTTTGGTCGTAATATTCACTTTGGATAGAAGTAAATGTTTCCGATGTTATAAAATCAAATAAAACCGAACGATCACAAGTATGCGCCGCTGTAACTTTTAAAGCATAATTATACTTAAAGCTGTTTTGATCATAAAGTCCTTTTAATCGCAATGCACGCGCACTTTGAAAATACGGAAATTCATTCAAGACACTTCCTAATGCATCCGTTTGCTTTTCTGTAATAGCATCGGGTTTGTTCATTAAGTAAGTATAATCAGTTACGTTCATTATTTATTTTTTATTGTTTAATCGTTTATTTGTTTATCTGTTTAGTCGGAATTTTGTTTAATCGATTTAACGGTTACACGATTTACCAATTAAACAAAAAAATTACCATTTTGCAAGTGACTCATTAAAAATATCCTGAGTAATTCTCTCGAAAATAACTTTTAATGCTTCATTTAAAATTGCTCCTGTAGGTAAACCTTGTCCTGGAAAGTCATAGTAAAACTCAAATGATTTTTCAAAATCATCAGTTTCTTTCTTTTTATTGGTAAACCTAACTTGCACACGAATCGTCAAACGGTTTTGCGATGCCGGATGTTCCGGATCTGCAGTTGCAGTCATAGGAGTTGTTCTGTAATCTACAATTTCTCCTTCATAAACTAAATCTCCACCATTACTAACTAAGTTTAAGTTAGTTTGCCCCATGATTAAATCCTGAAGAGCAAGTGTAAATTGTCTGTCGATTCCAGGTTCAACTAAATCGGCATTATTTTGAAAAAAGTTAACCTGAAAAGTTTTGGCGTCAATTTTTCCTGTTCCTGTAAAATTATAAACGTTGCAACCGCTAAAAGTTGTTGCTATTAATAGAATTAGAAGATATTTTAAGTTTTTCATTTTTTACTTTAAGAGTTCAAAGATATTCATTTTCGTCTAAAACATTTGGTGTCTTTGTGACAAAACTACAAATCAAATTGTTTAATTTTTCTATATAAAGTTCGTTCAGAAATGCCTAATTCGTCTGCAGCGGCTTTTCGTTTACCTTTATTTTTTTCTAATGATTTTTTGATCATTTCGATTTCTTTTTGTTCTAAACGCAAAACTTCTTCTTCCTCAATTGTTTCGGCAAACAAATAATTATCATCTTGCATTTGATAATTTTCTTCACGTGCTGTTGGCGTCATTACAGCAGTTCTGGGTTCTTCTTCAAAATCTATTTCACTTTCATTTTCCTGAGAACCATATATTTTCTGAATCAGATTTGGATTGATATCCTGGACTTTTGATGTTCCGTTTTTCATCAATTCAAGAGTGAGTTTCTTCAAATCATTCAGATCACTTTTCATATCAAAAAGCACTTTGTACAAAATATCTCTTTCAGTGCTAAAATCGCTGTCTTTTTTCTTGTCACTAATTACAGAAGGCAAATTGCTTCCTTCAGTACTAGGAAGATAAGATTGTAAAGTTGCCAAAGAAATATCACGATTAGTTTCCAGAACCGAAATTTGTTCCGCTACATTTCGCAATTGACGAATGTTACCATTCCATCTGAATTTTTGCAAAAGCTGAACAGCATCATCGTCTAATTTCAACGGAGGCATTTTATATTTATGAGCAAAATCAGCAACAAATTTTCTGAATAACAAATGAATGTCTTCGTTTCTTTCGCGTAAAGGCGGTAAAGTAATTTCGACAGTTGTTAAACGATAATATAAATCTTCACGGAATTTTCCTTTTTCAATAGCATTGAATAAATTCACGTTTGTTGCCGCTACGATTCTAACATTTGTTTTCTGAACCTGAGACGAACCTACTTTTATAAATTCACCATTTTCAAGAACACGAAGTAAACGAACCTGAGTTGTTAAGGGTAATTCACCAACTTCGTCAAGGAAAATAGTTCCGCCATCGGCTACTTCAAAATAACCTTCACGTGTACTTGTTGCACCTGTAAAAGCACCTTTTTCGTGACCAAAAAGTTCGCTATCAATAGTTCCCTCCGGAATTGCACCACAGTTTACAGCAATATATTTACCGTGCTTTCTATGTGAAAGCGAATGTATTATTCTTGGAATATTTTCTTTACCAACACCACTTTCTCCAGTCACCATTACCGAAATATCAGTAGGAGCAACCTGAATCGCTTTTTCGATGGCACGATTTAACTTAGGATCATTTCCAATAATTTCAAATCGTTGTTTAATTGCTTGAACTGTTTCCATTTGTTTTTTGTTTCAAGTTTTTAGTTGTTTCAGGTTTCAGGTTTTTATACTTTGAGCCTTAACTTTTTAAACTCTTTTTTATATCGATCGAATTAAAAAGCTGTTTTAATTCGTTGTATTGATTCTCTTTAAGATCTTCTTTAATAATTGGTAAAGCAGAAGTTTTATTTAAATAGATCAAAAACCAATCTTTGGTTTCTTTAATTTGAAAAGATTCTTTCCAAAAATTTTCGATTTTAAAACTCTCAGCTTCTTGGGTAAACGAATCTTTTGTAATAGTTATTTTTTGAGATTCTAAGTTTTTTTTATTTTTAAGAATATTCTTTTTGATACTGTAAATTGTTAAAAAATATATTGTAATCCAAACAAGAATTACCATTGCAAAAGGTAAAAGATCTAAAAAGTCCCATTTTATATTAGTCACAGATTGCGTAGCTGATAAAGCTATGTTTTGAAAAAGGACAAAAAAGAAAATAAAAATAATAAATTTCACAAAACGCATTCTAAAAAGCAGATATTTAGAAACTTTAACTAGTGTGTCTGCATTAGGCTTGTATTCAATAATGATTTCTTTTTCCATTCTTAAATTTATAACTTGAATATTTGATTATTTAATATTTTTCAAGTTACAGAAATAACCTGAAACTTGAAACCTGAAACAAATTTTTAATTCATTTCAGAATATCCAACTGCTTTACCTTTTAAAGTTCCACTAGTACAACTTGTAATTTTTACGTTTACAAAATCCCCAATTTTATAATTCTCTTTAGGGAAAACTACTGTAATACTTTGAGAGTTTCTTCCTGAGAATTCTTCAGTTGATTTTTTGGATACTTTTTCGACTAAAACTTCAACAATTTGTCCCACGAATTCTTCACTGCGAAACCAAGCGTGTTTTTGTTGCAAATCAACAATTTCCTGCAATCTTCTGGCTTTAGTTTCTTCCGGAACATCATCTTCCATTTTTCTTCCGGCCAAAGTTCCCGGGCGTTCAGAATACGAATACATATAACCAAAATTGTATTTCACATATTCCATTAAACTCATTGTATCTTGGTGATCTTGCTCTGTTTCTGTTGGGAAACCGGCAATCATATCTTGCGAAATCGAAGCATTCGGAACAATAGCTTTAATTTTATCAATCAAAGTCATGTATTCTTCGCGAGTATGCAAACGATTCATTTCTTTTAGAATTCTGTCACTTCCAGACTGAACAGGCAAGTGAATATGTTTACAGATATTTGGATATTTTGCAATAACATGCAAGATACTTTCGTGCATATCCTGCGGATTCGAAGTCGAAAATCTAATACGCATTTTCGGGAAACCAACAGCAACCATTTCAAGCAATTGATCAAAATCGACTGCAGTTGCTTTTTGCATTTCAGTAGCATTTACAAAATCTTTTTTCAAACCGCCGCCGTACCAAAGGTAACTATCAACGTTTTGACCTAAAAGCGTAATTTCCTTAAAACCTTTATCCCATAAATCCTGAATTTCCTTCATAATACTTTGAGGCTCACGACTACGCTCACGACCACGAGTAAAAGGTACAACACAAAAAGTACACATATTATCGCAACCACGAGTGATCGAAACCAGCGCCGTAATTCCGTTACTCATCAAACGAACAGGCGAAATATCTCCGTAAGTTTCCTCTTTCGATAAAATAACATTAATCGCGTCGCGTCCTTCTTCAACTTCCGCCAATAAATTTGGCAAATCCTTGTAAGCATCAGGTCCAACAACAAGATCTACTATTTTTTCTTCCTCTAGAAACTGACTTTTCAAACGCTCGGCCATACAGCCCAAAACGCCCACTTTCATCTTTGGGTTAATACGTTTTACCGCATTATATTTCTCCAGACGCTTGCGAATAGTTTGCTCCGCCTTATCTCGAATCGAGCAGGTATTTACCAGAACTAAATCGGCATCTTCAAGAGTTTGAGTAGTATTATATCCGTTTATTGATAAGATGGAAGCTACGACTTCACTGTCCGAAAAATTCATCGCACAACCGTAACTTTCTATAAAAAGTTTTTTAGTATTCTCAGGTTTATTCTCCAAAACAAGACTTTCGCCCTGTTTGCTTTCCTCAATAATCTTTTCCATTGTATAATTTCAAAGTGCAAAGATAACGTAAATGCGGTCAATGTGACAAGATGGCAGAGAAAAGATTTTAGAATTTAGTCCCGAAGCTTCGGGAAAGATTTTAGATTGATCTCAAGTAATTAAAAAAGTGATTTTTAAAGATTCAGGTAAATAATCTAAAATAATAATAGCCACAGATTAAAATAATTCTCAAAGCTTTGTGAACTTCACCTGAAATCTTCAGCTCAATCTAACTTTGTGAACTTTGCGTAAAAAACTTTGTGAACTCTGCGGTTAAATTTTTAGTATTTGTTTTTAAGAAGCTATTTCCGGCTTTCCCCTACAAGTCCTCATGAAAAATGCAAAGTTTCTAATGTTTTAAAAAGAGCTTCCGCTGGTCGCTTTTTTAAAACAAGAAACTTTTGCATTTTTTACTCCGGGCTTTCCACTATAATCCGGGCTAGGGGTTTACAGTCAAAAAAGAACATTTCTCGGTCATAAACCCTTAAAAATTGTACCTATATATAATATAGGTAGGAATACAGATAAATCTTCAATTTTAAGAAACATAATATTAAAATAACTCAAAAATGCATTAGCAAGGCAGATATTTAAAAAAAATAGATACTTTTGTTGCAGAAAAATAGAGCAATGGCAAAGAATTTAGTAATAGTGGAGTCACCTGCAAAGGCGAAAACGATAGAGAAATTTCTGGGGAGTGATTTTCAAGTAGAGTCAAGTTACGGACACATAGCAGATTTACCATCAAAGGAAATAGGGGTAGATGTAGAAAATGGATTTAAACCTAAATACGAAGTTTCTCCTGATAAAAAAGCTTTAGTAAGTAAACTGAAAACACTATCTAAGAATGCCGAAATGGTTTGGCTAGCAAGCGATGAGGACCGCGAAGGAGAAGCTATTTCATGGCACTTGGCGGAAGAATTAAAACTAGATACTAAAAAAACAAAGCGAATTGTTTTTCACGAAATTACAAAATCAGCGATTCTTAAAGCAATCGAGAATCCAAGAGAAATAGATTATAATTTAGTAAACGCACAACAAGCGCGTCGTGTTTTAGACCGTTTAGTAGGTTATGAATTATCTCCTGTTTTATGGAGAAAAATTAAAGGTGGACTTTCTGCCGGACGTGTTCAATCAGTTTCAGTTCGTTTAATTGTAGAAAGAGAACGCGAAATTCAAAACTTTAATGCAGTTGCGAGTTATTCTATCGTAGCAGAATTTGTGAATGAGGCAGGAAAAACTTTCAAAGCCAAATTACCAAAGAACTTCAATACTAAAAAAGAAGCCGAAGATTTTTTAAATCAAAACATCGGATCACAATATAAGGTAGCAGATTTAGAAACTAAACCTACCAAAAAATCACCAACAGCACCATTTACAACTTCTACATTGCAACAAGAAGCAGCAAGAAAATTGTATTTGCCAGTTGGAATCACCATGCAGCTTGCACAGCGTCTATACGAAGCCGGACTTATTACTTATATGAGAACGGATAGTGTGAATCTTTCTGCTGAAGCAATGAGCGCTGCAGAAGCTGAAATCATAAAATCATACGGAAAAGAATTTTCTAAGCCTAGAACTTTTGCTAACAAAAGCAAAGGAGCACAAGAGGCGCACGAAGCAATTCGTCCAACTGATATGTCTCGTCACACGGTAAATATTGATCGTGACCAAGCTCGTTTATATGATTTGATCTGGAAAAGAACATTGGCATCTCAAATGAGTGATGCACAATTAGAAAGAACAAACGTAAAAATTGAAGCGAATAATCATAGCGAAATTTTTACAGCTTCGGGAGAAGTTTTACTTTTTGAAGGATTCCTAAAAGTGTATTTAGAAGGTCATGATGACGATGAAGAAGAACAAGAAGGAATGTTGCCTGCGCTAAAAGTAAACGAAAAGTTAGTTAACAATTATATCACAGCAACGGAAAGATATTCAAGACCTCCAGCAAGATATACAGAAGCTTCATTGGTTAAGAAATTAGAAGAACTAGGAATTGGTCGTCCGTCTACGTACGCGCCAACTATTTCGACTATCATCAACAGAAACTATGTTGAAAAAGGAACTCTAGAAGGTCAGGAACGTAATTATACTCAACTTACTTTACAAGCTAATAAAGTAGGAGAGAAGTTGCTGAAAGAAAATACAGGTTCAGATAAAGGAAAATTAGTTCCAACTGATATCGGTACAATCGTTACTGATTTCTTAGTGAAGAACTTCGGAAATATTCTGGATTATAATTTTACTGCAAAAGTAGAACAGGATTTTGATGAGATTGCTGAAGGAAATATTGACTGGGCAATCATGATGCAGGAGTTCTACAATAAATTTCATCCAAACGTAAAAGAGGTTGAAGCAAATGCAGAACGCGAAAGCGGAGAAAGAATCCTTGGAAAAGATGCTGACGGAAGACAAGTTTCTGTTCGTTTAGGAAAATTTGGACCAATGGCTCAAATTGGAGAAGCGGATGACGAAGATAAAAAGTTCGCCAGTTTAATGTCTGATCAAAATATCGGAAACATTACACTTGAAGAAGCTTTGAATTTATTTTTATTACCTAAAAATTTAGGAGAATATAAAGGAGAAGAAGTAGAAGTTAGCAATGGTCGTTATGGTCCTTATGTACGTCACGGAAGTGTATTTATTTCTTTGCCAAAAGGAGAAGATCCATTAAGTCTTTCTAAAGAAAGAGCTCAGGAATTAATTGACGAAAAAGCTATTGCTGATGCACCAATTGCTGTTTACAAAGGCGAAGGAGTTCAGAAAGGTGTGGGACGTTTTGGTCCGTTCATCAAATGGAATGGTCTTTTTGTTAACGTAAGTAAAAAATACAATTTTGATAATTTATCTCAACAAGATGTTGAAGAACTAATTGAAGATAAATTACAAAAAAATATAGATAAAGTACTTCACAATTGGGAAGACGAAGGGATTTTGGTTGAAAAAGCGCGTTGGGGACGCTCGGTTATTACAAAAGGTAAAATCAAAATTGAATTAAGTAAAGATGTTGATGCAACAAAATTGACATTAGAAGAAGTTCAGGAAATGATTGCCAAAAAAACACCGGCAAAGAAAACACCGGCAAAGAAAACACCAGCAAAAAAAGCAACAACAACTAAAAAAGCTCCAGCTAAAAAAGCAGCTGCAAAAAAGAAATAAAAAATGGAATTTGATTTTCTAGAACCAGTTAACGACGGAGTTTTAAAATTCATTAGTTCGTTGTCTTCACAAGAATTGGGAAGCAAAATAGTTTTGCATACTCAAGATCAATTTCCGGATATTAGCAGAATAAACATTGCTATTGTAGGTGTTTTAGAAGACCGCCGCAGCAGTGATATGATTAATGAAGTGAATCTTACGGCAGTTCGTAAAAAGATTTACAGCATGTTTCCTGGTAATTGGGATGCATCGATTGCAGATTTAGGAGATATACTTGCTGGAGATTCTGTAGAGGATACCTATTTTGCATTAAAAAAAGTAACTTCTACATTAATAAAGAATAAAGTGATTCCTATAGTCCTAGGAGGTTCGCAGGATTTGACCTATGCAATGTATCGTGCTTATGACGATTTAGAGCAAATGGTAAACCTGGTTTCTGTAGATAATAAATTTGATTTTGGAAAAGAAAATGAAACTGTTTCGGCTAATTCTTTTTTGACCAAAATCATAATAGATGAGCCTAATAACCTTTTCAATTATTGTAATATAGGATATCAGACTTATTACAATTCGCAGGAAGAAATTGATTTGATCGAAAAATTATTCTTTGATGCGTATCGTTTGGGTGAGATATCAAATAAGATAGCCTTGGCAGAACCTGTTTTTAGAGATGCTGATTTAGTTAGTATTGATTTAAATTCGGTAAAGTCTTCTGCTTCAGGAAATAATGTTTACTTTGAGCCAAATGGTTTTAATGGAAAAGAGATTTGTTCTCTGGCGAGATACGCTGGAATTAGTGATAAAGTTTCCTCTTTTGGAGTGTTTAATCATAATAGTACGGCACAGGAATCAGGTATAATTGCTCAGATTGTATGGTATTTTATCGAAGGATATCATTACCGATCAAAAGAGTATCCGTTTGGAAGCAGAACAAACTATTTAAAATATATTGTTCCGCTTGAAGAAGAAGAATTGATTTTTTATAAAAGTGATAAAACGGAACGTTGGTGGATAGAAATTCCTTACGAATCGAACGGTCACAATAAATTGAAAAGAAATACGTTATTACCGTGTTCTTACGACGAATATCTCTCGGCTTGCAATCAAGAATTGCCTGAAAGATGGTGGAAGGCACAAAGAAAAAATGCTTTATGAAGTAAAGCTTTACAATAAAAATTACGGTTTTTGTAATGTAAAAAAATCATTAAGAATTATTAGTAAGACAAGGTTTACAAAATATAAAATTTAACGTTTTACGTCGATTTTTTAAGTCAGTTTGTCGAGGAAATATTTTTTTTTTATTTTATTTAACATTATTTTTGAACGGTAAAATAAATTTCGCAACTAGTATTGTTTTTTAGATAAATAATAAATACGTTTACGAACTTATAATAATGAATAGATAATCCAAATTTATATGAAGAAGTTTATTGCATTTGCAGCAATGTTAACACTGGTAATTGGCTGTGGTAAGTCAGGAGACAAAGGAGAATTGGTTGGTGTTACAGGAGGGAAATGGCATCCTGAAAAACCTTATGGAATGACTTTGGTTCCAGGTGGATCTTTTATAATGGGTAAGGCTGATGCTGATTTAGCTAATGTGGAGGATGCTCCAACTAAAACAGTAACTGTTCGTTCGTTTTATATGGATGAAACCGAAATTACAAATAGCGAATATCGCCAGTTTGTGGAGTGGGTAAAAGACTCTACAATGAGAGTTCGTTTAGCTATTTTAGCTGATGAAACTGGGCAAAAAGCTTCAGGTGACGCTAAAGGTAAAAAAGGCGGTAGTATCGCTGATTATGCATTTAATGATTCTGAGCCAGACAAAATGACGGCTTATGATAAATATATGTATGATAACTATTATAGTGTAGGAACAAAAGATGATCCTTATGCTGGTAGAAAATTGAACAAAAAAGTTAAGTTAATTAAAGATACTAAAGCTTACCCAGATGAGTATTATACTGAGGTAATGGACTCTATGTATTTGCCAATTGAAGAATCATATAATGGTTTAAGAACAATTGATGTAAATAAATTGAAATTCCGTTATTCTTGGATGGATATTCAGGCAGCTGCAAAAGCCAAAGTAGGAAAAAGAAAAGACTTCGTTAAAACAGAACAAGTTAGTGTTTATCCAGATACAACAGTTTGGATTAAAGATTTCGCTTACTCATATAATGAGCCAATGCACAATGATTATTTCTGGCACAAAGCTTACGGAGATTATCCTGTAGTTGGTGTGACTTGGAAACAAGCTAAAGCATTTTGTGCTTGGAGAACTTTAAATAAAAACAGCTATATCAAATCTAAGAAAAAAGGACGTGATTTAGTAAATGCTTTCAGATTACCAACTGAAGCAGAATGGGAATATGCCGCTAGAGGTGGTCTGGAATCAGCTACTTATCCTTGGGGAGGTCCTTACACTAAAAGTGACAGAGGTTGTTTCTTAGCAAACTTCAAACCAAACAGAGGAGATTATGCAGCTGATGAAGCTTTGTATACTGTTGAGGCTAAATCTTATGAGCCAAACGGTTACGGATTGTATAACATGGCAGGAAACGTTTCAGAGTGGACAGATTCAGCTTACAATCCAAATGCATACGAATACGTTTCTACAATGAACCCTAACGTAATTGATGGAAACAACCAAAGAAAAGTTGTTCGTGGAGGATCTTGGAAAGATGTTGCTTACTTCCTACAAGTAAGTACTCGTGATCACGAATATGCTGATTCTGCAAGAAGTTATATTGGTTTCAGAACTGTACAAGATTACATGGGAACTCAAACAACCGGAAGCGGAAAAAAGAAAAAGTAATTTATAATTAATATCAATAACCAAATCGAATCTATTTAAAATTAAAACCTAAAAAAAAGTATTATGGCATTATTAAGTAAAAAAGCAATGAATTTCGCTTATGGTATGGGAGCGGCAGTAGTAATCGTTGGAGCATTATTCAAAATTACTCACTTTGAAATTGGACCATTAACTGGTACATTGATGCTTTCGGTTGGATTATTAACTGAGGCGTTAATCTTTGCTCTTTCTGCTTTCGAACCAGTTGACGATGAATTAGACTGGACACTTGTTTACCCAGAGTTGGCTAATGGTCAAGCTAGAAAAAAAGCGGACAAAGTTGAAACTCCAACTGATGCTCAAGGATTGTTGTCTCAAAAATTAGACAACTTATTGAAAGAAGCTAAAATTGACGGAGAATTAATGTCAAGCTTAGGAAACTCAATCAAAAATTTCGAAGGAGCTGCAAAAGCAATTTCTCCAACAGTAGATTCTATCGCTGGACAAAAGAAATATGCTGAGGAAATGTCTATGGCTGCTGCACAAATGGAATCATTAAACAGCTTATACAAAGTACAATTAGAAAGTGCTTCAAGAAATGCACAAGCAAACAGCGAAATCGCTGAAAATGCTTCTAAATTAAAAGAACAAATGCAATCAATGACTGCAAACATCGCTTCTTTGAACAGTGTTTACGGTGGTATGCTTTCTGCAATGAGTAACAAAGGATAATTAGTTTTTAACTATTATATTAAATTTATTAATAAGAACTAATTAGAAAAAAATGGCAGGAGGAAAATTAACCCCTAGACAGAAGATGATTAACCTGATGTATCTGGTTTTTATCGCAATGTTAGCAATGAATATGTCAAAAGAAGTTTTATCTGCTTTTGGCTTAATGAATGAAAAATTTGAAAGCGCTAATAATGCGTCAGTTGCAAATAACACAACTATGTTGTCTTCATTAGACTTAAAAGCTTCTGAGTCAAAAGGAGAATTCGCTACAGCAGCAGTTACAGCTCATAAAGTTGAAACAATTTCAAAAGAATTTTACGCATACATTGGTTCTTTAAAAGGAGATGTTTTACACGGATTTGAGACTGATAAAGAAACAGGAAAATTACCTTATGAGTCTATGGACAAAGGTGATAATATCGACAACTGGTTTACAGGTGAAGGATATACTGCTAAAGGAAATGAAGTTATTTCTAAAATTGAAAAGTACAAAGCAGACATGAAAGCTACTTTGGCTGATAAAAACAATAAATATGCTGCTATTATAGCTGAAATTGAAAAGAAATTTGATCTTTCAGATGTAAAAAACAAAGAAGGTTTAAAAGACAAATATTTAGCTTACCACTTTAAAGGTTTCCCGGCTGTAGCTTCATTAGCTAAACTTTCGGCTTGGCAAAATGACGTTCAAAAAACTGAATCTGATGTTTACAGTGCTGCTTTAGGAAAAGCTGCAGTTGCAGAAGCTTCTTACAGTAAATTTCAAGCAATTGTTGTTTTAGATAAGAATGCTTATTTCCAAGGTGAAAAAGTTACTGGTAAAGTAGTTTTAGGTAAATACGATCCAAATGCTCAATTTAGTGGTTTTAAAGGACCAGGTAAATTAGTAAATGGTCAAGCTATGCTTGAAATGACTGCTGGTGGAGTTGGAGAGCAAAAAATTGGAGGTTCTTTCAATTTCATGGAAAATGGAAAACCAATTAATCTTCCTTTTAACGGAACTTACGTTGTAGTACCAAGACCAAACTCTGCTACAATTTCTGCAGACAAAATGAATGTAGTTTATAGAGGTGTTGTTAACCCAATCTCTGTATCATTCGCTGGTGTTGCTGATAATAAAGTTGTTGCTAGTGCTCCGGGATTATCTTCAGCTGGTAAAGCAGGAAAATATAACATGAACCCAGGTTCAGGTACTGAAGCTACTATTTCTGTAACTGGTACATTACCAAACGGAGATAAAGTAACAGATAAGAAAACATTTAGAATTAAAGGTATTCCTGGACCAACAGGAACAATTAGAGGTGAAATGGGTGTTGTAAAAGGACCTAGATCTAACTTAGAAATTGCTACGATTGGTGCTAAATTACTTGATTTTGATTTTGAAGTTGGTTTAGATGTTGTTGGATTTAACTTGAAAATTGCTGGACAACCTACAGTTGTTGTTACTGGTAACAAATTAAGTGCACAATGTAAGCAAGTTCTTTCAAGAGCAGGTAAAGGAGATCAGGTTACTATTTCTGAAATTAAAACTAAACTTGTTGGAGCTGGTAGTTATTTATTACCAAGAACTGCACCGGTAATTTACGAAATACAATAATATAGTAGGTAAAACTACGCTCAATATCTCATAATGATATCATGATGAAAGTAAGAAATTTTTTAATAGCTATTGTTTCTATCGCTGGAGGTTTTGCTTCTAATGCGCAATCTAATTTGCTTAATGCTAAAACACCTGCTCAGATAGGACTTAAGACCCCTGCACAACTTATCTCAGACAATGATAAGCCATTGGCTTACGGTTATGTAGATGATAGAGATGTCTTGATGGGAAAAACTACTTGGGAGATTATTGATTTGAATGAAAAAATCAACTTTCCATTATATTTTCCTGTAGATACAGCTAATATTGGTTCAGACAGACGTTCATTATATGACGTTTTGACGAAAGCCGTTAGAAACGGTAAAATAACTGAAGTATATAGCGACAGTTATTTCAATACTAAAAAATCTATGAAAGACATCGAAGGTGCATTATCACGTATTGATACAACAGATGCTGGTAGAGAATTGATCAACCAATACCCAGACGACTATAAAAGTCACGTAGTGAAGAAAAAAGTAGTTACTGGTACAGGTAAAAAGAAAGTTGTTACTTATGTTGATGAAACAGTTGGTGCAACAAGAACAGTTCCTTCTGAGTATATCTTGAAACAAGATCTTACTGCAGCAGATGTTACACAATATAAAATTAAAGGATACTGGTATTTTGACAAACGTCAAAGTGAATTGAAATATCGTTTACTTGGACTTTGCCCTGTAACACCAGACGTATACACAATGAACAGTGACGAAAAGGATTATATTGAGTTATTCTGGGTTTTCTTCCCTAATGCGAGAGAAGCATTACATGAAGCAAAAGCTTTTAACGATAATAATTCAGCACTTCCAATTTCATTTGATCAAATATTAAACTCTAGACGTTTCAATTCAGAAATCTACAAAGAAGAAAACTTGTACGGAGACAGAGCAATTAGTGATTACATGAAAGATAACGCTCAAAATCAGTTGTTAGAATCTGAAAGAGTAAAAGAGAAGATTCGTAACTTCGAACAAGATATGTGGAACTACTAAGTATCCAAATTACATTATAATTAAAACTCTTACTACCTGTGTAGTAAGAGTTTTTTTTTGGTTTTTATTAAAGTAAAATCTGACGCTAAAGATGTAATAGCTTGATGTTCTTTTGTTTGTTATCCTAGTGATTTGGGCGGTTTTAATGATTTTTGACAAGATGTAAGAAAAATAACAATAAATAGCGTAAATTTACGTTTACTATGTTCTAACAATATCATTATGAAAGTAAGAAGTTTTTTAATCGCTAGTGTTTTGGTTATCGGAAGTTTTGCTTCCAATGCACAATCAAATTTGCTTAATGCAAAAACGGCTGACCAAATTGGACAAAAGAACGCTGCTCAGCTAATTGCTGACAACGATAAACCATTAGCTTATGGTTATATTGATGACAGAGATGTTTTGATGGGGAAAACGGTATGGGAAATCATTGATTTAAATGAAAAAATAAACTTTCCTTTTTATTTTCCTGTAGATACAGCTAATATTGGTTCTGATAGGCGTTCACTTTATGACGTTTTAACCAAAGCAATGAGAACAGGTAGGATTACGGAAGTATATTCTGATAGTTATTTTAACACAAAAAAAACATTGAAAGATATTCAAGGTTCCCTGTCGCGTATTGATACAACAGATGCCGGTAGAGAATTAATTAACCAATATCCGGATGATTATAAAACACATGTTGTCAAGAAAAAAGTCGTTACCGGAACAGGTAAAAAGAAAGTTGTTACTTATGTTGACCAAACTGTCGGTGCAACAAGAACAGTTCCTGCAGAATATATCCTTAAGCAAGATTTAACGGCCGCTGATGTTACACAATATAAAATAAAAGGTTATTGGTATTTTGATAAGCGTCAGGGTGATTTAAAATATCGCTTATTAGGAATTTGTCCTGTCACTCCGGATGTTTATACAATGAACAGTGACGAGAAGGATTACATTGAATTATTTTGGGTGTTTTTCCCAAATGCCCGGGAAGTGTTAAACGAAGCAACGGCATTTAATGATAATAATTCGGCACGCCCAATTTCTTTTGATCAGATTTTAAATTCACGACGTTTTAATTCTATTATTTATAAAGAAGAAAATATGTACGGAGATCGTGAGATCAAAGATTATATGAAAAACAATGCACAAAATCAGTTGTTAGAATCGGAAAGAGTCAAAGAAAAGATTCGCAATTTCGAAGAAGATATGTGGAACTACTAAGTATCCGAACCGTATTAAAACAAAAACTCTTAGTACCTTTGTGCTAAGAGTTTTTTTATATTTTATCTTTTATACATGTTAGATTATTTAATTATCGGATCTGGATTGGCAGGAATTTCATTTGCAGAAATTGCCCTTAAAAACAATAAATCTATTTTAGTAGTAGATAATATGTCTCAGGTCTCTTCAAGAGTAGCCGGAGGATTCTATAATCCGGTTATTTTAAAGCGTTTTAGCGAAGTTTGGAATGCTCAGGAGCAATTAGTTGTAATGAACGAATTTTACGATCAGATTGAAGATAAGTTACAGACCAAGTTTAATTTTAAACTTCCAATTCTAAGAAAATTTTTCTCTATAGAAGAGCAAAACAATTGGTTTGCCGCTTCAGATAAAAGAAACTTGGCGCCTTTTTTATCTACTAAAATTATTACTAAAAAATACAAAGGAATTAATTCTCCCTATAATTATGGTGAAGTATTGCATACTGGTTATGTAGATACAATGTTGCTGTTGGATACTTACAGAGAATATTTAAAAGACAATAATTTATTATTAGAACAGGCTTTCGACTATGGTTATATTGAGTTTTTTGATTTTGGAATTCAATATAAAAATATTCAGGCACGAAATATAATTTTTGCAGAAGGCTTTGGATTGCATAAAAATCCTTTCTTTAATTATCTGCCATTAGACGGAACTAAAGGAGAAATGTTTATAATAAAAGCACCGGATTTAGATTTGGATGTTATTATGAATACAAGTGTTTTTATATTGCCTTTGGGTGATGATTTGTTTAAAGTTGGTGCGACATACAACTGGGAAGATAAAACCGATTTACCCACAGCAGCAGGAAAACAGGAATTAATAGAGCGAATAAAAGAAATTATTGACTGCGATTTTGAGATTGTCGAACATTATGGCGGAGTTCGTCCAACAGTTAAAGACAGAAGGCCTTTGATAGGAACGCACGAAGAATTTAAATCACTTCATATTCTTAACGGATTAGGAACAAGAGGAGTGATGCTTGGACCAGCAATGGCTAAAGTTTTATACGATCATATCGAAAATGAAATTCCTTTTGAGCGCGAAATAGATATTAAGCGCTTTCGCAAAAGATATTTAAAAAGTCTTAATCCTGACCAGCATTAGGATCATAAGAAACGAACATATTAATGTATAAATTTCTGGAAAGTCGTAAAACAAATGGAAATAATAGAATTAAGGAAACAACGATTGCTATAAATGATTCTTCGATTGAAGTTTTAAAAAATACAAACGAAACAATAAAAGCAGCAATTCCTACGGCCACATTTAAACCGTAACTCACATACATTGCCCCATAAAAAAACGAAGGTTCAATTTGATATTTTAATCCGCAATGGCTACAATGATCGTTCATTTTGAGAACTTTAGTCAAATGAAGTGGGTTTCTGTCCGAATACATGCTTTCTTTTTGACATTTTGGACAACTTCCTGTTAAAATACTATTTAGTTTCGATCCTTTTTTTAACATTTGCAAAAAATTAAATTACCCCATTAAATTGGGAGTGTAAATTTACACAATCAATTAGTTATAAAATAACATTACATGCTTAATATACACAATTTATCGGTTTCTTTTGGTGGTACTTATTTATTCGAAGAAGTTACTTTTCGTTTAGGTGCCGGAGATCGAGTTGGACTTGTCGGGAAAAATGGTGCAGGAAAATCAACAATGCTTAAAATGCTGGCAAGAGATTTTGCTCCTGATTCGGGAGTTATTTCTCAAGAGAAAGATATTCGAATGGGTTTTTTACGTCAGGATATTGATTTTGAACGTGGAAGAACAGTATTAGAAGAAGCTTATGAAGCTTTTACAGATATTAAAATTGTAGAGAAAAAATTAGAAGAAATCAATCATCAATTGGTTACCAGAACCGATTATGAAAGTGAAGAATACGGCCAAATCATTGAAGATTTATCTGATTATACACATCGTTTTGACCTTCTTGGAGGTTACAATTATGTAGGAGATACAGAGAAAATTCTTTTAGGATTAGGTTTCAAAAGAGAAGTGTTCAATAACCAAACCGAAACATTTTCAGGAGGTTGGAGAATGCGTATCGAGTTAGCAAAACTATTATTACAATCAAATGATGTATTGCTTCTGGATGAGCCTACGAATCACTTGGACATCGAAAGTATCATTTGGTTAGAGAGTTTCTTACGCAGTTATCCCGGAGTTGTTGTAATTGTTTCGCACGATAAAATGTTTCTGGATAATGTTACAAATCGTACGATCGAAATTTCATTAGGGAAAGCATACGATTTCAACAAACCATATTCTCAATATTTAGAATTGCGTCATGAAATCCGTGAAAAACAATTGGCAACGCAAAAGAATCAGGCGAAGAAAATTGAAGAAACAGAAAAATTAATCGAGAAATTCCGTGCAAAAGCTTCAAAAGCTTCGATGGCGCAATCGTTGATTAAAAAATTAGATAAAGTAGAACGAATTGAAGTTGACGAAGACGACAATTCAGTAATGAATATCTCTTTTCCGGTTTCAAAAGAACCAGGAAGAGTTGTGGTAGAAGCAGATAACGTAACCAAAGCGTACGGCGATAAAACCATTCTAAAAGATATTAGTTTATTAGTAGAACGCGGAAGCAAGATTGCTTTTGTGGGACAAAATGGTCAGGGAAAATCAACTTTTATCAAAGCAATTGTTGATGAATTCGAATATGAAGGAAGCATCAAATTAGGACATAACGTTCAATTAGGATATTTTGCTCAAAATCAGGCAGAATATCTTGATGGAGAAATCACACTTCTTCAAACTATGGAAGATGCTGCAATGGACACAAACCGTTCTAAAGTTCGTGACATGTTAGGATCATTTTTATTCCGCGGAGACGATGTTGAGAAAAAAGTAAAAGTACTTTCAGGAGGAGAGCGTAACCGTTTGGCACTTTGTAAGTTGTTATTACAACCTATCAATGTTTTGCTAATGGATGAGCCTACGAATCACTTAGATATTAAATCTAAAAACGTATTGAAAGCCGCACTTCAAAAATTTGGTGGAACCCTATTATTAGTTTCTCACGATAGAGATTTCTTGCAGGGAATGTCGAATATTGTTTACGAATTCAAAGATCAAAAGATAAAAGAATATTTAGGAGATATCAATTATTTCTTAGAGCAACGCAATCTTGAAAACATGCGTGAAGTGGAGAAAAAAGACGTTGAAAAAGCTGCTGCTCCAAAAGAAAATAACAAAACATCATACGAAGATCAGAAAAAAGGAAAAGCGCTTCAAAACCGATTGAGTAAAGTTGAAAGTCAGATCAAGCAATTAGAAAAAGACATTCAGCATGACGATAAATTATTAGCTTCAAACTATGATAAACATATCGAAGACGCTTCATTTTTTACAGCATACAACAAGAAGAAAAAAGATTTAGATCAACTACTTCTTGACTGGGAAATCGTTCAGGAAGAAATTGATAATTTTAACGCTTAGTTGAGTTTTCAGTCTCGGTCAAAGTTTACAGATGCCTTTGTCAAAGTTTCGAACTTTGACAAAGGTTTTTTTAGTTTTTAGGAGCTATTTCCAGCTTTCCGTTTCAAGTCCTCACTAAAAAAAATATTTTTCTAAGCCATAAAACGAGCTTCCGTTGGTCGCTGTTTTCTAGCAAGAAAAATTAGTTTTTTTAGTTCCGGGCTTTCCTCTTCAATCTGGGCTAGAAAACGGAGTTCTAACTTCTTTTTGGTTCAGGTTTCAAGTTTAGAATTTTTCGCAACGTTTAGTCATCCCTCGTTTCTCGAGAACTCTTTCTAAAATTCCGAAGGAATGATTTATTTTGTAGCAACGGATTTTAATCCGTTGAACACACAGTAACCGCAAGCTATGTCATCTCGACCGAAGGGAGAGATCACACTAGAAATGCCGTATGCAAAATCGCCAATCTTTGTCGAGCTTCGCGTGTGATCTCTCCTTCGTCGAGATGACAAAAATATAGTGATTTACTTATTTTATACCTTATTAATCAACTCTTTTTAGGTAATAAAAGAAAAATAAAAATCCGCGAAAACCAGTTAAAATCTGCGTCATCCGCATGCAAATAAACACAAACCCTAAATAAGCCCAATACTTTTTGAATGCATAATCGCTTCGCTGCTATGTTTATAATAACAAACAGAAACCTCCAGATTCTCTAAGTTTTTCATGATTTTTTTTGTGGCTTCCTTTTGGTGATTACCCGTTTGCCTTATATAAACAGCTTTTACAGTTACAGGGAATATTTTGCAAATTCGTTCATATAAAACCGGATCGTGTTGCGAATCATCACCTAATAAAACATATTTCAGATTGGGATAAAACTCTAAAACGTGTTTTATTTTATCAAACTTATGATCGTGATTTCCGCGTCCGCTCATGAAAAAATCAGTTATACCTCTTTTAATGTCTTTCAGTAAAATAACAGCTCTTGGCAAATGATGTATTTTGGTAAATTTCACAATAAAGCGATACAAATTCCATTCACTGCTTGAAACATAGAAAAAAGCATTTTCCTCTTCCTTATTATGTCGGCCAGCGGAACTTAAGGCCTGATAATGTGGTACAACATCCGTAAAGACTTTGCGGTCATTTACATTTTTAAATAAAAGAATGTAGATTTTTTTGAAGAAATTCTGAGTATGCGAAATCAAAAAAGTGTCGTCAATATCAGATATAATTCCCAGTTTTCCTTTGTGAGGTCTTATGAAACTTCCTTTTTCGGTTATCGTTTCATCACCATCTTTGATACTTACTTCATATTCCATCCATCCAAAATGAGTTTCTTTTTCCAAGGGAATACAAAACTTGAAATAACCGTCATCAAGTGTTTTGGTGTGAATTTCCTGATTGCCACATTTCAGATAAATATCAAAATTCTGAAGCGTTTTTATTCTAAATTGATTGATAATCGAAGTAGCGTTTTTAAAGTTTTTCTTTTGAAAATCATAATCATACGTTCTTTTAAAAACGTGCCCCATTACAATTAATTCTTCTTCGTTGGCATAACCTCGATATAATTGTAAAATTGGTTTCATTAATTGCGTATATTTATAGATAGATGCTGTAAATTAATTATTTTAATTGACTTTAAAAATAAAACTTTGAAAAAGAATATCATATTTGTTGTAAATCCTATTTCCGGAGATCTTGATAAATCAGATTTAATTAATGCAGTGCAAGAATTTGCAACTACAAATAATTTTGATCTGGAAGTTTATGAAACTACCGGAAAACAAGATCAGAAAAATATAAAAGAACTTTATAATCAATATTCACCGGAACGTATTGTTGTAGCCGGAGGTGACGGAACTATAAAAATGGTTGCCGAAGCAATGGAACAATACGATGTAATTATTGGAATTTTGCCCGCAGGTTCAGCCAATGGATTGTCTGTCGATTTGAATTTGCCCGCAACAATCGAGGAGAACCTAAAAATTGCCTTTTTGCACCATTATATTGAAATGGATATGATTTGTATCAACGGCAAAAAAAGTATCCATTTAAGCGATATTGGCGTCAATGCAAACCTGGTAAAGAATTACGAAGAAAGTAATTTACGTGGTTTTTGGGGTTATGCATTACAAGCTTATTCCGCATTAAAAGAATCCGAAGAACCTTTTGTAGCCACAATTTCGGCAAATAATGAAACGGTCGAACATATGGCGCGAATGATTGTAATTGCCAATTCTCAAAAATACGGAACAGGCGTAATTATTAATCCAAATGGCGCGATGAACGACGGAAAGTTCGAATTGGTCATTTTGAAAAGCCTTGATTTGTTGTTAATCGGGAAAATAATTACCGGAAATATGCCAATTGATTCTGATGATATAGTGATTATTTCGACAGACCAAGCGAAAATAAAAACAGATTATCCGGTAAACTTTCAGATTGATGGCGAATATTGCGGCGCACAAACTGATTTGGAAATTCATATTCTGCACAAACAAATGAAAATCGCGGTACCTTAAAAGTGAAGTTTTAATTTGAAAGAAAAATAAAAAAAAATCAGTTTAGAATTGAAATTTACAAAATGATTAATAAAGAGGGAAAAATCGTAACTAAAAAAGTAAGTTTTTAAATGTAAAAAAGTACTTTAGTTTTTTATAATAACCCCGTTATATATTTATTAATAATGAAAAAAATATTTTTCACAATTTTTATTCTGATTCAGAGTGTAATACATTCTCAAAGTGTTGATTTGAGAAGTTTGACAATGAATAGCGATTTAATCCTTTTCGTTGAATATTCAGATTTTGATTATGGAAATAAGTATATTAATGACCATTTTAAAGCCGGATATATTAAGGTAAATAATTATGAGGAAATCATAAAAAACGACTCTAATATTAAATTTATAGATAAAGAAATTTTTTGCCCTCAAAGTGAAAATGACTATTATGATAGCAATATGATGAATGGAGGATCCTGCGGTTTTGGAGAGATCTTGGAAGGTAACAGAAAATATTATTGTATTCTATTCTTTAAAAAAGAAAAAAAGAAACTGACACTATTGGCGAATCTTTCGAAAAGTGATTTTGACTGGAAAAGTATAATTGAGAAAATAAAAAACGTAAAAGAAATTGAAAATTTAAAATCGCCAGAAGAACGCTATGGAAAAAGTATTGACTATTATTTGAAGTATGATGATTTGCCTAGGTATGACTTTATAAATTATTATAGACAAGTAAAAGTTTTAAAATCAGATACTTTAGTCTTAACCGAGAAACAATTAATCTTGGCGAAAGATAATTTTTTGAAGGGAAATGAAAGCTATTATGAACTGATTTCAAAAAAATTCCCCAAAGAAGTAAAGCAATTCTATATTAATAAAATGAAGGTCATGCTTAGTAAAAATGAAGACGACGAGTATTTTAGTTCCTATGATTTTACTGAGGCATACGAAAGGGCTACAAATACAGGCTATATGGATGATAGTGTGATGGGAAAGCAAAAAGAAAAATTAACTAATGAAACAACTCTTGAGGAAAGAATAGTAATTATGCAAGCTTTAATTCAAAATGCTGAACAAGAAGATTAGCCAATAATAGTACTATTAATGAAAAACAAAATTCTCTTAATTCTATTTGTTTTTGTGACAATCATGAAGGCACAAAACAAAGTTACGGACATCACAAACTACGATTATTGCCAAGTTAACAGGAGCACGCTTTATTTTTATAAAATTGAGAAAAAAGGGTTTACTCAAAGTCGTGGCAATTTCTTTCATGGTAATATATTCAGTGTTTATGCTACAGAAAATGTTGATTCTATAGGCAAAGAATATTATTATGGCAGTATGGATGCGATAAAACTCTCTGATTTGGATAGTGATTTTGATTTGTTAAAAGAGTTTAGAGGCAAAGTTTACTTTGTGGATCAGCCTCATCTGAAACAATTTTATTTCTTGAAAAATGATAGTATTTTGGTTTGTAAAGTAATAAGAAAGAAAAATGTTTGGGAATTAGAAAGTGAAAAAGAAGATGAAATACATAAGATGGTCATGGCCAATAATAAAATTATTTATTGGTGTCCCTATCTAGGTTTGATTTATAAAAAAGATAATGAGATAAAAACAAGTTTTCTGGATTTGCAAAGTGAATATAATACTTATGGTCTTAAATTTTCTATAAAGGATAAAAATGCTGTTAATATGGAAACAGGATATTTTGAAATAGGGAAATATACTCTTAAAATAAAAAAAGGCAACAATTATACGGTTTTTAAAGGCAATCAAAAGATCTTGGATGACTTGCCATTAAAGTATTACAATAGCAAACATTTTGTTACGACCGATGATAAAACTGTAAAATTCTACACTTCTGATTTTGTATTAGACAGCACTTTTACCTACCGTGATATTTATCAAGGATCTGGGAATATAGAGATTTTGACAGAAAACAAAATTAAAAAAATTGACACTCGTCTTTTTACCCCTACATTTTACAATGACCAAGTTTTTGGCTGTGGAACTGTTACAAGACATATATTAAGTATAAAACGGAACAGAATTAGAGAAATTATCGATGCAGAAATTACTAGTGGGTACACATCGCCGCCTAAAAATATTTTTATCGACTCTAAAATAAAATTTGATTCGCTGCTTTTTATAAGCCGTAAAAAGATTATGGATTATTCTGTGAATGGTGGTTTTGATGATCGGGTGATATTAATAAAAAATAAAAAGGAAGGACTTTACGCATTTAAACAACAAAACGATACTATTACTTTGAAGGAAATAGTACCCATAAAATGCGATAAGATTTATTTATTAAATGGTTTTGTAATTTTAAACAAAAACAATCAAATGGATTTTTATGATAAAGATTTTAAGGTAAATACGATGCGTTTTACTACTATTGATTTTTTTAGTTATAACTATTTAAGATATAAAAGAAGGAATAATACCGGAGGCTGGATGAACAAAAAAGGAATTTTATTTGACGATTTATAAAAAAGAAAGCCTCTCTATTTTGATTTAATTATTTAAAAGGATTTCTTTCCTGCCAATCTGTTTTTGGCTCAAGATAATTGAATAGTTTGGCAATGTTATGATTGATCAAAGCATTGCTGTGCGTAATAAGTCCGTACATTTTTATAGGTTTTGCACCAACAGAACTTTTAATCTCAAGCGCAGTTCTGGCAAAAACAATTTCAGAGAAACCTTGATTTATAGAATATGCGATCATGTCGTACAACATATTTAAATACAGCATTTTTTCGCGTTGAATCGTTTCGTCATACCCTAAAAAATAAGTATCCATTACATGGCCGTTTTTGATTAATGTATTGAAACCTATTAATTTTTCATCCAAAAAATAGCCGTAAAATAAGAAATCATCTTTCATAATTTCTTTAAAGAAACTAAAGTGATTTCGGGCTAAGAAAAATGTATTAAAAGGTGCATTTTTGGCGACATGAAAATACAAATCATAAATTACATCTTCGTATTTTCTAATCTCAGCCAGCGTCATTTTTTGCTTAACTATTCCGTCTGCTTTTTTGCGGGCGCGTTTGTATTGATCTCTGTATTTCTTGGATAAAGCATCAATGTAATCTTGCTCTGAATTCCAGTTTTTGTTGATTTCGAAAACCATATTTGGCTGAGTCGAAAACGTATAATTGTTTTTAAATTCGGCTTGTAAAGGTTCAATTTCTTTTGCAGTAAAATCTTTTATACTTGTAATATGAACTTTTTTTCCACTCGCTTTCAAGTCTTTCTTAAGCTGATTAATTGCTTTATGCAATGTCTTTATTAGTTTAGACTGGCTTGCTTCTTTATTAAAAGCAAAAGCATTTTGACCTGTAAGCATGTTATTACCAACGAATAAAACATGTGAAGCAAAATTTTTGAAAGCAAAATTACGCACAGAAGTTTTTAAACACTGATCTCGTTCCCCAAAGGATTCTAGTTTTTCGGCAAATAAAAATTGAGTTAAAGCAATTCCGACTAGTTTATCGTCGCTAAAAATTCCAATAAAATGACAAATCATATTTACAGGACAAGAATTTTCCAGCACTTCAAGATATTCTCTGGTTAGAAAAATGTTATCTACAGCCAGCGAATTCCATTCTAAAGGCAATAATGACGTGCTGTTGTAAATTCGGAAAGAAAAAGTTGTAGTCAAAAGAGTGTGCTAATTTCTTCAAAATTAGGTAATATTTATAATAACTCCGTTTGTTTAAGTTATTATTAAGAAAAACCCGTTTGATTTTGATTTCAAACAGGTTTCTGTTTTTATTATTTAAGCAAATCCGCAAATAATTCCTCCCATTAAAGTAAGAGAAACGATCCAGAATCCGGCGTGAATAAAGATGTATTTCCATGATTTTCTTTCGAACAAACCATTAATCCCAATTACAGGAAAAGCAAAAAACAAGCCCGCCATAAATCCGTGAAGTGATCCGTGTTTGAATGTGCGATAAGCCGTTCCATAATCTGCCATAAAAGCTGCGAACGAAGGTTTTGCACTATCCAGTAAAGGAGGTCCGCCTACCATTCCTACCGCACCAGTTTGATGAATGGTCACTGCCATCAGAATTACGGTAATCATTAGAGAAAAAACATACGTTAATCCGAAGATTTTAAGCATATTTCCTGTTCGAAGTTGTTCTTCGGTGAGATTATTTTCTCTCATCCAGATTGTTCCGAACACTTTTGGGTTGTACCAAATAAAACCAACTACAAGCGTTACAACCGCTGCAAGAAGCAATGCAATAGGGTTAATTTCCATAATATGAGGTTTTTAGAATTAGTTGATCAAATTTAATCAAAAAAATAGAATTATATGATTTTTATAAAAAAGTAAATAAATTCATGTTAATTAATTACTTATTAACACTTTATCGACATTAGACGCTTTATAGCTATGAAATGCATAATTTTATCACAGATAACAAAACCCCAAATCTGTTATGAAATGCCTAACAACTCTTTTGCTAATATTCGGCTTTACGCTGAATATTTTTGCAGATACTGTATCTGATAAAGAAAAAGACGCTCTGATAAAATTATATTACGCAACAAATGGATCACAATGGAAAATTAAATGGGATTTATCATTGTCAGTTTCAACTTGGTATGGCGTTCAGGTCGAAAATGGAAAGGTAACGGCGCTTAATTTAGGCGACAATAATCTGGAAGGACAATTGCCTTCTGAGTTTTTTGATTTAGTGAATTTGACTTCTGTTGATTTGCATAAAAATAAATTACAAGGTCAATTACCAAAAGCAATTAATAATTTCAAGGAGCTTGAAGTTTTAGATATTTCGCTTAATCAGCTTTCGGGAGCAATACCGGAAACTATTTGCGATTTGCAAAAGCTAAGAGATTTAGAACTTTCTAAGAATAAAATTTCGGGAGAGTTACCAGTAGAAATTGGAAAATTAAACCAATTAGAAGTGTTGTCTTTATTTGATAATGAGATTGAAGGGCAATTGCCAAATTCGATTTATAAGATTCCTGCGTTAAAGGTTTTACTTTTAAATAGTAATAAATTCTCAGGAAGTTTGAGCGGAGAAGTGGTAAACTTCAATGCTTTGCAAAATCTTAGTTTGTTTAACAATGGTTTTGAAGGTGAGATTCCTAAAGGACTTGAAAAGTTGCATAATTTATCTGAGATGAATCTTTCGTACAATAAATTTGCCGGAGGCGTATCAAAAAACTTAGCATTATTGGATGCTTTAAATATGACGATGTTCGACGAAAATGGAAACATGTTTTTGTTAGAACTAAATGCAGAAAAAGAAAATACCGTAATAATAGAAAATTAATCGTGCTTATGAATGAATTTTACAATCGTTAAAAAAGTTGATTAAATATATTTAGTTAATTGTGAAGACCGTAATTCGTTACGGTTTTTTTTATGTCGTGATATTTCGATGAAAAATGTGTTGAAATCTAATTTTCAAGAAGAAAATAAATAGGTTTCGAAAGTAGAATTTGTACTAACTTTGTATTGATTTAATAATTTAAGGTAAGTTTATATATGAACTTACTTTTTTTTCATAACTTTAATTTTGAATTCAACTTATAAGCATGTTGAAGTTCTAAAAAAATAATTTAACCTTTTTAATAATAAGATTATGGTAGTACAGTATCAAGGTGAACAATACGGCAAAAAAAACAATTTTACATTAAGAATAATAGGAAACAATTTATCGAAAAGCAGTTCAAATTACCAAATTGATTTGCTGGTAGGAGACAAGCAGTTACCTACTTTTACGACATCAATTCACCAGAGTTTGTCAAATTGTTTAAAAGAAATCTATTTATTCAGAAAACACAATGGTATCAAATTCGAAGCTTCTTCAGAGAAAGTTGCTACGCCTTTAGTGCCTTATGATCAGGTTTTATACAACTACAATAAATATGCATTATTTATGGCGTAAGCTTTAATGTGCTTTAAGATAAAAAAAGACTGTTCAGATTATTGAGCAGTCTTTTTTTTTGAATATTTCGAAAAAGAAATTACCGTTATACATAAGTTTTAGGCAACCAAAACAACATCTTTATGGTATTTTCTTTTGTATTCTAACGGAGACATTCCGGTAATTTTTCGGAATACTTCACGGAATGCTTTAACATCAGAATAACCGACTTCATACATTACTTCGTTTATTGTTTTTCGGTTGGTTTCAAAGGCTTTTTTTGCCGCTTCAATTTTCACTCTTTGCGAATATTCTATAGGAGTATTTCCGGTGGCTTTTATAAATCTTCGGTCGAAATTTCTTCTTCCAACATTTAGTTTTGAGGATAATTCTCCAATAGATATTTTTTCGTCTAAGTTTTTTTCGATGTAAGATTGTGCCAATTGAACCATTTCGTCATCATGCTTTTTTTGACCTGTGAATATAGCAAATTGAGATTGCGTATTTCGGTTCATTTCGATCTGAAAAACTTTCGAACAATAAATTGCAGTATTTCGATCATAATATTTCTCGATCAGATAAATCATCAAATTAAGAAACGAATAAGCGCCGCCATTGGTGTAAATTCCTTTTTCATCCGTAATTAATTCGTCGACTTGTAAATTTACTTTAGGAAACATTGATTTGAAATTTTCGGTTACAGACCAATGTGTAGAACAACTTTTTCCGTCTAATAATCCAGACGCTGCAAGCACAAATGCGCCAGTACAAATCGTGGCAATTTCGGCACCGTTTGAATATTGTTTTTCTAACCACGGCAATAATTGCTCATTATCTTTTAGCGCAAGACTATAATTATGGTTTAAAGAAGGTATAATGATAAGATCCGTTTTAGTAATTGCCGAGATATTAAGATGCGGTTTTACGGTAAATAATCCGCCATTGAAATCTACTTTTTCAGAAATACCAGCCAATTGTATCGAGAATAACTCCTTTTTGCCATTTACCTTATTATAAAGATTTGCTTTGTTGAAGATTTCAAAAGCACCAGTAATACTAGAAAGATTATTATCTCCATTTGGAACTATAATGGTAAGATGTTTCATCGCTTTTTGTTTTTGTTTGACAAGTAAAGATAGTAAATGTTTTTGTCCAAAACTACCCAGTACAATGTCTGAATTACACCTTAATGATTTGATTATTAGAAGGTAATTTTACAATTCGAAACTCAAAAAGACAACTTAGAACAATTTAAACAAAACCAATTATGGCAAAAATGACTGTGATTTACACAACTCCAAAGGATAAAGAATTTTTCGAAAAACATTATTTTGAAGTACATGTTCCATTGGCTAAACAATTGCCGGGATTATTGAAATATGAAATCAATAATAGTCCGGTTATTTCGCTTACAGGACATAATGATGTTTATCGTGTAGCCAATTTATATTTTAATTCACTTGATGAAATGATGGAATCTTTTAAGTCAGATATTGGGCAGCAATGTGCGGTTGACCGAATGATTTTTGCCAGCGATGACGAAGTTCAGATTTATGTGTATGATTCAATAAATACCTGATAAAACAACAAAGCGATTACAAACTTTATAACTACTAAAACCTAAAAAATGACAACAACAGTAACACCAACAACGACATTATTTGTCAAAATGATTTTAGACAGATGGTACGCTTCTATACTAAATTGCGATACATTACTAAATTCTGTAAGCGACGAAACTTTGCAAAAAGAAATTGCTCCGGGAAAAAACCGAGGCATTTATTTGCTTGGACATCTTATTGCGGTTCATGACGATTTATTAATTCTATTGGATATGGGACCAAAATTATATCCGGAACTAAATGAACCTTTCATTAAATCTCCTGATAAAATAGTAAAAGAACTTCCAACTGCACAAGAATTGAGAAGTTTATGGACAAAACAAAGTGAAGCAATAAAACAAAAATTTGACAATTTGAAACCCGAAGAATGGTTCGAAAAACATACGGCTGTAAGCATCGAAGATTTCGAGAGAGAACCTCATCGTAATAAATTGAATATTGTCGTAACAAGAACATCACATTTGCAATACCATTTAGGCCAATTGCAATTACTTAAATAATATAAGCTACACTTTAAAAAGTTTAATTTAATACATAGAAACATAGATTTATTTTGTGCATAAAAAGGCGTTTCACTTAGTATTAGTGTATTCCGAAGCTTCGGGACTATGTGTGAAGAAATGTGTTTCTTTTTTACAACTCTTTCACAAACATAAAAGTCTATGTTTCTATGTGTTAAAAAAATAAAAACTTTAAATAATATTAAAAAACAACAAAATGGAAACATCAAATTTTAGTACAACGATTTTAGTTGACAATTCTAAAGAAGAAGTTTTTAAAGCCATCAACAATGTTCGCGGTTGGTGGCAAGGTGAAATTGATGGAAACACAGAAAACCTCAACGATGAATTTGGTTATAGCGTACCGGGAATTCATTTTTCGAAACAAAAAATAGTCGAGATTATTCCGAATGAAAAAATTGTTTGGCTTATTACCGACAGCAAATTAAGTTTTGTAAAAGATCAAAGCGAATGGACGGGAACTAAAATTGTATTCGAAATCTCTGAAGTAAACCATAAAACACAAATCCGTTTTAGTCATTTGGGATTAGTTCCTGAATTTGAATGTTATGGAGATTGTTCAAATGCATGGAGTCAGCTTATCGAAAAGAGTTTATTCAGCTTAATAACTACAGGAAAAGGAGTCAACGTTTTTGGATAAAAAAGGTGTGTATTTTACACTATTGTAATTGTATAAGTAGTTGATTTATTTAAAGTTATAGTTTGTATTTGTAGGATTTGGCTAATCCGAAAAATGCACTTATTTTAGTGCTAAATTTCCTGTACAGAACAATCAGAATAGCTAAGAATATAAACTATACAAAGTTGAACGAGACGTCTGAATTTTACCTCTTTTATAAACATATTGCAAAGTTTTCTTCTATTACAGAAGGAGAATTTGATGATATAATGTCTTATTTTTCAAAAATTACCTTCAAAAAAGGAGATAATCTTGCAAAACTAGGCGAAAAAGTAAACCACACTTATTGGATTTCTAAAGGTCTTGCGGTGTCTAATTATATAGATAATTTGGGCAAAGAACACATTATGCAATTTGCCAATGAAGGTTGCTGGATTACAGATCAACAGGCTTTTTATAACCAGACAATTGCCATTTTTGATATTGTTTGTCTGGAACAAACTGAGGCGATTTCGATTTCATTCGAGAACAGAGAAAAATTATGTGCAGCCATTCCTAAGATGGAAAATTTTTTTCGTCGAAAAGCCAACGACAGTTTTGTAAAACAGCAAAAACGACTTCTTACTTATATGGCAAACGATGCTACGGAGCGTTTTAATCTCTTACTGAAAGAGTACCCGGATTTGATACAAAGAATTTCAAAACGAAAATTAGCCGCTTACTTAGGCGTATCAAGGGAAACATTAAGCCGTTTGAAAAGATAAATTTTCCTCTTTTAAAAAAGTGACTTACATCACCATTTCTTTATCTGCATAATCTGAATTTTGTCCTGTAACATTAACAATAATTATCATGCACAACAAATTATTTATCTCAGTAGTTGTTCTTGCAATGCTATTGTCTTGCAAGGAACAAAAAAAAGAAATTCAGAATACAGGTTTAGAAGAAGCTAAAAAAGCAATCGCAGAAAGTAATGCGATTTATTTTGAATCATTCGTAAAAAATGATTCTTCAATTTTCATCAATCGTTATGCAAAAGATGCCTGTATTATGGCTCCAAATTCAGTACAAATGTGTGGTCATGATGCTGCCGCAAAATTCTTTAGAGCGGCATATGACAGTTACGGAATGAGAAATGGCAAATTTATTACAACAGCCGTTTATGGCGACGGAATCGAATATGTAACCGAAGAAGGTTTGTGGCAATCTTTTAATGCCAAAGGCGAATTGTTTGACGATGGTAAATTTCTGGTTCTTTGGAAAAAAACTCCTGAAGGCTGGAAAATGTTCCGAGATTCTTTTAGCAGTAATCACAAATTATAAAATACAATAACTAAACCTAAAAATACCAAAACCCTTTTATGGAAAATAAAATAGTAATATACGGAGCTTACGGTCATACAGGAAAATTTTTAGTTGCTCAGCTTTATCAACAAGGTTTCAAACCTGTTCTTAGCGGACGTGATGCTGATAAGTTAAATGCTTTAAGTAAAGATTATCCGGATTTAATCACAAAAGTGGCAGACATCAATCAACCTGAAACTTTAGATAAGGCTTTCGCCGATGCAGAAATAATCGTAAACTGTGCAGGTCCATTTTTAGATACAGCAGAACCTATTATTCAATCTACGCTACGATTAGGAAAACATTATCTTGACGTAAGTGCTGAGCAAAAAGCAGTTTTGGACATCTTTGAACAATTCTCTGAACAGGCAAAAATAGCCAATGTAATTATAATTCCAGCGGCTGCATTTTACGGCGGTTTGGCAGATTTATTGAGTACAACACTTACCAAAGATTGGGATCAGGTTGATGAAATCTCAAGTTATATAGGCTTGGATTCCTGGCATCCTACAAAAGGAACTCGATTGACAGGAGAACGCAATCACTATCAAAGATTTATGTTTGAAAACAATAGTCTACAACCAGTTTTGGAAGTAAAATCTAAAGTTTGGGATTTTCCAGAACCAATAGCAACACAAGAAGTTGTAACGGTTCCGCTTTCGGAAATAATTACAATTTCGAGACATATAAATGTCAATACAATCAATACTTATTTGAGTCAAAATTCGCTGACCGATATTAGAAACGATAAAACGCCGGAACCCAAAGCTGCCGATGAAAAAAACAGATCTAATCAAGTTTTTTGTATGGAAGTTGTTGCTACAAAAGGCAATAAAAGCAGAAGTATTACGGCTCAGGGAATCGATATTTATGCCGTAACAGCGCCTTTGATTGTCGAAGCTTTGAAAAGAATTTTGACTGGAAAAATACAAAAACAAGGTGTTACAACATTAGGAGAAGCATTTGATGCCACAGATTTTTTAAATGCTCTTGATACTGATGATATTGTGATTTCGGAAATTAAAGAAACGGAAATTAATTAAATCAAAACAGAAATTAGAATTGCCTTTTTATTATAAAATTATACAATATGACAAATCATTTTCAAAAGTTTAAAGAATTACACGATCAGCAGGAACCTTTGTTGATTGGTAATGTTTGGAATGTACAAAGTGCGAAAAAATTGGAAGACTTAGGTTTCAAAGCCTTAGGAACTTCAAGCTATGCAATTGCTGAAACACTTGGATATGCTGATGGCGAAGAAATGAGTTTTGAGGAATATCTGTTTATTACAAAACGTATTGCGGCATCTGTATCTACGCCACTTTCTGTAGATCTGGAAGCGGGTTACGGAAAAACAGTTGCAGAAATTGTGTCAAATATCAAAGAACTGAATAAGATTGGCGTTTCGGGAATTAATATAGAAGATTCTGTAGTTGAAAAAGGAGTAAGAACAATCGTTGATGCAGAATCATTTGCTCAAAAAATTAAGGCTGTCGCCGATGAACTTTCAAAAGAGAATATAAAGATTTTTATCAATCTTAGATCTGATGTTTTTTTACTTGGATTGACCGATAGTCTAAACGAAGCTTTGAAAAGAATACGCATTTATGAAACTACAGAAGTTCACGGATTATTTTTCCCTTGTGTTACAAAAATCGAAGATATAGAAGCACTTACAAAAGCGACAAAATTGCCAATAAACGTAATGTGTATGCCAGATTTACCCGATTTTAATAAGCTGCAAAATGCAGGCGTAAAACGAATTAGTATGGGGAATTTTTTAAACAATAAAATATACCAATACTTAGGTTCTGAAGTTGAAACGGTTTTGAAAAACCAGAATTTTAGAAGCGTGTTTTAAAAATATAAGCCCATAAATCAAATCTGCTTTCAGGATAAAATATAATAAGTAACACGAATTACAGAAGTATAGTTAATTAGTTTTATATTTAAAAAAAGCCTTTCTATGAAGTGATTCATTTGAAAGGCTTTTTTTGTTTTTTATGAATTTTCTGTTTTTAAATATGTTTGTTTTGCCATGAAGTTAGATAAATGTTTTACAGCACTTGCAAGAGAAGAGTTTGGAGAACGGAAACAATAATACCAAGTAAATTTCTATATGCATTAGATTAATTTAGGACCAACAATCTTATTTAATTAAAAGGAAAGAAGCAAGAAGTTTCTTAGATAAAACATATCAGATTTTGAGAAGGATTTTTTATTTAATTGTCATGATAAAAAAATAAACGAAGTTGATAAGTTTTATTAACTCTAAAGTGGCGTCTTTGCTCATTTTTTTTAAAAGGCGTATAAAAAGAATTTCAAAATGAGGAAACCCGTAAAAATTTAACATAGTCATCATTTAGATTTGCAGCCAAAAACAGTTTGAAATCTAAAAAACGAATGAAAAAACTCTACCTACTACTTCCTCTTTTATTGCCTTTACTTACTTATTCTCAGGATATTATTTGGGAAAAATCCTACGGAGGACAGCATGCAGATTATCTTTTTGATGCCCAGCCAACAGCCGATTACGGATTTATTTTGGCAGGAAGTTCATTATCGAATAAAACAGGAAATAAATCAGACGATAATCATGGAGATCTTGATTATTGGGTGTGGAAGATGACCGAAAAAGGAGAACTTGACTGGCAGAAAAGTTTTGGAGGAAGCGGATTTGACTTACTTCAGAGTATCAAAAACACAAAAGACGGCGGCTTTATTCTGGCAGGAACTTCAAGCTCGGCAAGCGGTTTTCAAAAAACAGAAGACTCTAAAGGACTTACGGATTTTTGGGTTATAAAACTGGATGCTTCAGGAACAGAGCAATGGCAACGAACAATTGGCGGGAATGGTTCGGATGAATTATTATGCGCTTTTCAGACCAGAGACGGAGGTTATATATTAGGAGGATCTTCAAGCTCGAGTCCTCAACCTGTTTCAGCTGCCATGCCTGATGCAAAATCAATAACCACTACCAAAGCCGATTTATACAGTAAATCCGAAAAAAGCCGAGGCAACATGGATTATTGGGTTGTAAAACTGGATAAACAAGGTGTTATTGAGTGGCAAAAAACATACGGAGGAGAATATGCAGATATACTTAGAAGTATGGAGCAAACCACCGATAATGGATTTATTCTGGCAGGATATTCCACTTCATCACGATCTGGTGATAAAACAGAGAATAATAAAGGGACTGGAGATGTGTGGGTTATAAAAATAAATGATGTTGGAGTTATAGAATGGCAAAATTCCTATGGAGCAGATGGCGATGACCAGCCTTATGTAATTCATCAGACCAGTGATGGCGGATATATTGTAGGAGCCAACTCCAATAGTACCAACCCGCTTACTTCATTGGGTGGAATTGTTGGAAACGGAACCGATTACTGGATTTTTAAATTAGATGAAGAAGGAGCAGTAGTTTGGAGTAAAACCTACGATTTTGGGAAAGTGGATATTTTGACTTCACTGGTAGAAAACAAAGACCATACGTATTTAATTGGCGGATATGCCCAAAGCGAAAGAAGGGTTCCAAGAGAAGGTGTCGTTGGGAAATTAGCCAACGTTGTTGCCAAAGAAAAAGACGGAATCAATGATTATATCGCCTTAAAGATTGATGAAAAAGGAGAAGAACTGTGGAATAAAACCGTTGGAAGTGCAGGTGAGGACATCCTAAGAAAATTGATCGAAACCCGAGATGGAGGATATTTAATGGCAGGAACGTCAAATTCAGGGGCTTCAAAAGATAAAAACTCCAATATTGGAGGAAATGATTTTTGGGTTGTAAAACTCAAAGACAAAACAAAAATCGAAAAAGTGAGATCGAGTCTGGAAGCTATACCTAATCCGGTATCGACTTATACCAACATCATTATAGGTTATGATTTTACCTCAGGAACAGTCAGTGTTGTGGATATGACAGGCAGAACGCTGCAGAACTTCAGTATTTCCAGCAGAACTGTACCAGTAGATTTAAGCGTTTATGCAGAAGGGATTTACATCATCAACGTTAAAACAGATGTTAAAACCGAGTCTGTAAAAGTGATTAAAAGAATAACAAGTAAATAAGATATAATTAGAATTATAAAATGAATACAACAGCTATAAAAAGTAAGGTTAAAATCTTTTGTTGTCTGGGGATGATTTTGATCGTTTCAACAAAAGGGTTGGCACAAAATGACTTCGTTCCTAAAATTGTTCCTCCTTCACCGGAAGCCGCTTCACTGGGAAAATTTGTAGAAGTACCTGTTTCGCATTACACAGGATTGCCGAATATTTCAGTGCCGCTTTACACTATTGAATCGGGAGAGATAAACCTGCCTATTCAAGTTTCTTATCATGCACGAGGGGTTCAGGTGAGCGAAATGGCTTCTCAGGTTGGTACGGGCTGGGCTTTAAATGCAGGAGGCGTTATTACCAGACAGCAGAGAGGACCGGCAGATGAAAGTAACCATGGCTATCTGACTGAAAATTTTTACGATACCTTTTTTACAACTCAGGCAACAAGACAAAGAGTTTATGATGGGAGCACAACCGGTATAGACTCAGACAATTTGATGGATATGGAGCCGGATATTTTTATGTTTAATTTTTTGAATTTTTCAGGTAAATTTATGTTTGATCAGAAAACAAAATTACCGGTAATTCAAAAATATAGTGATTTTAAGATTGTACCTATTTATCAAACAACAGGCAATTATACCATTAAAGGCTGGATCATAACGGATAAAGATGGAATCCAATATTATTTTGGTACCTCTAAAGATGGATTAAGAACCGCTATAGACAGACCGCAATCAACTTCTTCTTTTACTTTTTTGTCTAATGGAGGTCTTCAGAATCCATCCAACAGCAGTCCGTATAACAATGCGTGGCAGTTAATGGATATTGTGACTCCAAGTAACAAACAGATTAAGTTTGAATATGCAAAAGACCAACCCAATTATTTCTCGAGAAGTTTTGACGATGGTCCTTCATCGGCTCTAAATTGCCATTTTTCCAGAATTGTTATGGACCAGTATCATATTAAGACCATTACTTTTGATAAAGGAAAAGTGGTTTTTACCAAATTCGCAACAGAAAGAGAAGATTTAAAGTCCAGCTATGCTTTACAAAAAATAGAAGTCTTTGATACAAACAATATTGTAAGGGTCAAACATACTTTTAATTATACGTATACTACCAGCGAAGATATTAATTCACTAGAATATCTAAGAACTACTGAGCCACAGGCTAAAAAAAGAATGTTTTTGGAATCCATTCTTAGTGAAGGCTCACCTTCGGGAATAACTAAAAACAAAAAACATTCTTTTGTATATGATCCTCAGGTTTTACCCAACAGGTTTTCAACAGCACAAGATGCCTGGGGGTATTACAATGCTAAAAATAATGGGCAATTTTCATCATTTTTTGAGGGTGATGACAGGAGAGTAGATACTATTGCCTCTCAGGCCGGAATGTTAAAGAAAATTATTTACCCTACCGGAGGAAGTGCTTCTTTTGAGTATGAGCACAATATCGTTATCGCGCCAAAGTTTTACAGAGAATTACTTCTGAATGCTACTTCTCCTGTTATTCATCAAGTGGCTAACGTATTTAAAGATCCAAGTTTATATAGCAACCGTGTATATACAAGAGCTTTTACTGTATATGATCCCGATCCAGGTAAAATACTTACGATAAATACGAATGTAATTTTTAGTGGTGATACATCTGGATGTAGTAAAACAGCTAATAGTGCAAGTTGTCCTTTTGACGTAGCTGTAAAATCAATAGATAGTGGACCATATACTGGTGGATCTTTCTACATTGGCAGAAGCTTTATTAGACTGAAGCCGGGAGACTATATTTTAGAGTATAAACCTAAAACAGATGCAGGTCGTGATCCCAATGATTTTGAAACTGACGCTTTCTCGGTTACTTTAAGCTGGGACCAAGAACCAATCGTAGAAGCTACAGATTATTCGAATACTATATTATTTGCAGCGGGTAAAAGAATCAAACGTATTGTTTGGGATGATAATGTGGGAGGTATAACTTCTAAAACCTACAAATATTTGGATAGTTCGGGAAAATTGTCAGGAAAATCGTTTTCCATACCCAATATGTATTATATCGAGAAAAAGTTTAATGGTATTCCGGTGGTAAACCAGATAGGAGCAACAGCAGGAAGCCCTTTGACTAATTTTCAGGGAAATGCATTGGGCTATTCTATTGTTACCGAAATTAATGGAGAAGCAGGGAATAACATTGGTAAAACCGAATATACCTTTACAATGCCGGAAGACTCAGGTGATTTTTATAAGTTCCCGTATCATTCTCCCACGGATAATGAGTGGCTACGAGGAATGCCGTTAAATATTAAATATTATTCGAATAATGCGGGTACTTATTCATTGGTTAAGACAGTTGTAAACCAATATCTTTATGGAGATGAAGCTTTTGGCCCACTTTATTTTACAGAAATGATTGATCCTGATTTGCCTTATTTGTATTTAAATCACAGAAGGAAATTTAGTTTGCCGCTTGTAATTTTTACTAAAGATGAGACTTTAACAGGTAGTGCGGCTTATGATAATCCTAATTCGTATAAAATTTTCTATACAACCGGCGGAACAGTTGATTTGTTCAGTACTGTAGAGACAGAGATTCTAAAAAACGCAAAAGAACATAAAAAGACGACGAATTATTTTTACAATTACGATTCGAATTATCAGTTAAAAAGATCGCAGACTAAATCTTCTAGTCTTGAAACCTTGGAGACAAAATATTTCTATGCCCCAGATCCTGAAATGGCAAATGAGCCCTTTAGAGCAGAAATGGTTTCTAAATTCATGATCGGTATACCTTTGGATACCCAGACCTTTAACAGTACAACGAAATTATCAGAGCAAAAAACAACTTATGAGAATAGCGCCGAGACCAGCAATTTATTAGTGCCCAAATATATTTCTTCCAATAAAGGAGCCGGTAATCTTGTTGCAACCGATAAAAAAATCACTTTTGATAAATACGATGACAAAGGAAATGTTCTGCAATACACACCCGAGGGAGGATTGCCGGTAGCAATTATCTGGGGATACAGCAGAACACAGCCTATCGCTAAAGTAGAAAATGCGACTTATGCGCAGATTTCGAGTTATGTGGCAAATCTTCAAACACTCTCAGATGCCGATAATGACAATTGCATCACAAGTACGTGTAAAGAGCAGATTTTGCGAACAGCGCTCAATACTTTTAGAACATCATTTACTCAGGGTATGGTGAGTACCTATACCTATAATCCACTTGTTGGGGTGACCAGTATTACAGATCCAAAAGGAATCTCGACTTATTATGAGTACGATTATCTTGGCCGATTGAAATTTGTAAAAGATAAAGATCAAAACGTGCTTCAGAAGTATTGTTATAATTACAAAGGACAGCAAACGGATTGTACCGATAATACTGCTCAGACATTTTAATTGCAAATCACGGCAGTGAAAGAGCAGATCTTGAGAGATCAGTTTGAGTAACTGTTATAAATTAAAAAATAAAAAAGAGAACTTGATGAAAAAATATATAGCCATAATAATTTTGTTGTTCGTTGGAATTTGGGGTGTAAAAGCCCAGACTTTCAGTGATGATAATTTTGTTTACACCGCCTCGCCTAAAAAGAAAGTACAGTCGGCGAGTTTCAATACGCTGACCAAAAATGATATGAGCCAAAGCGTGACTTATTTTGACGGACTAGGCCGTCCAATTCAGACTGCGGCCATAAATCAGGGAGGAACCAATATCGATATTGTGACTCCGGTTGAATATGATGGTTTTGGCAGACAAATAAAAGAATATTTACCTTATCCCTTAACCAATAGCACGACAACTTACTCAAGAATTGCCACAGCTACATCCATAACGAATTTAAATGGCGTTTACAACACTGCCAAATACGAAAACACAACCAATCCATTTTCAGAAAAAAGATTTGAACCCTCACCGCTTAATCGTGTCTTAGAACAAGCAGCACCCGGAAATGATTGGGCACTTAGCAATGTTAAAAAGAATACTATAAAATTAGAGTATCAAACCAACATTACCACCGATGCAGTACGATTATTTAAAGCTACAACAAGCTGGAATATTGGTACCCTTTTGTATGATATTACTTTTTCAGACGCAGGGAGTTATGCTGAAAATGAATTATATAAAACCGTAACTTTTGATGAGAATTCCGGCGTAAGCCCGGGTGAAAAATCAGGATCAACGGTAGAATTTAAAAATAAACAAGGTCAGGTGGTACTTAAAAGAACCTATGATGCAACCGTTAACCATGACACTTATTATGTTTATGACATCTACGGAAACCTGACTTATGTGATACCTCCAAAAGCAGATGCGACCATAAACTCTGCAGTTTTAGATGGTTTATGTTACCAATACAAATACGACAGCCAGAATCGTTTAGTCGAGAAAAAGTTACCGGGTAAACAATGGGAGTTTATTGTTTATGATAGATTAGACAGACCCGTGGCAACCGGACCTGCGTTTTCACCTTTTAAAGATGATACTACAGTAGGCTGGATGATCACCAAATATGACGCTTTTAGCCGGCCAATTTATACGGGTTGGAGCAGTCAGGCAGTAAGTTCGGCAATCAGAAAATCATTACAGGATACGCAAAATGCAGCGACCGTTTTGTTTGAAACCAAAGACACATCCAAGACCATCGATGGTATTGCGGCTTATTATACGAATGCCAATGCGCCAACGAGCTTCAAGTTATTAACGGTAAATTATTATGATAACTATGTTTTTCCCGGAGCCCAAACCCTGCCTTCAACCATAGAAGGACAGACTGTTTTGGCAAACGTAAAAACTATGGCAACAGGAAGCTGGATAAGAGCCGTAACAACTGCAGCATCTATTGCAGGGGAAACCAACACCCTGTTTTATGATGAATATGCCAGACCCATACAAACCTATAGTGCGAATTATCTAACAGGGTATACCATTACCAGTACTAATCTTGATTTTGCGGGGAAAACAATTTATAGCGTTACCAAACATAAACGTACCTCAGGCAGTACAGAGATGGTGATAAGAGAAGATTTTACTTACTCCCCTCAGGATCGATTACTGACCCATACCCATCAAATTAATGGAGGGGCCATACAGCTTATGGCGGCCAATACCTATGACAATCTGGGGCAATTGACGAGTAAAAATGTAGGGAATACTACGGCAAGCCCACTTCAGAAAGTTGATTTTAATTATAATATCAGAGGCTGGCTGACCGAGATTAATAAAACAGCCAATTTGCAGCAAGGCACAGATGCCAAAGATTTGTTTGCTTTTAAAGTAAGTTATAATGCTCCTCAGGCAGCAATTGCAGGAGTTACGGCTCTTTATAACGGAAACATATCCGAGACACTATGGAAAACAAGCTCTGATAATATAGACAGAGGTTATGGTTATACGTATGACAAACTCAACCGATTAAAAACTTCGATTTACGAAAAGAGCGGATTAACCACCAGTGCCTATGATGAGAACCTGACGTATGATAAAAATGGTAATATTGTGACCTTGCTCAGAAAAGGAGATATAGACCCACAGACCGGTACTATAATAATTGACAATTTAGTTTATGGTCCTGTGACAAATTCAAACCAACTGGCCAAAGTAGATGACAGTTCTAATAATACCAGCGGATTTAATGATTTGAATAAAACAGGCGATGATTATACCTATGATGGTAATGGTAATATGATCACCGACAAAAACAAAAACATTACAGATATCAAGTACAACCAACTGAATTTACCTAAGAAAATAACATTTGGCACAACAGGTACTATTGAGTATTTTTACAATGCAGCAGGACAGAAAATACAGAAAACTGTAAGCGAAACAGGAAAAACAGCAGTAGTTACAGATTATTTAGGAGGCTTTCAGTACAAAGACAATGTTTTAGAATTTTTTCCAACGGCAGAAGGTTATGTTAAAAATACACTCAATGTTCTTTCGTATGTGTTCCAGTACAAAGATCATTTAGGAAACGTACGAGTGAGTTATGCTAAAAACCCAACCACACAGCTTCTTGAAATTATTGAAGAAAACAATTATTATCCTTTTGGATTAAAACACAAAGGATATAATGATTACACGCCAAATACGAATAAGTATAAATACAACGGCAAAGAACTGCAAGACGAGCTAGGGCTTAACATGTACGACTATGGTTTTAGAAATTACGACCCTGCAATTGGAAGATGGATGAATATGGACTTAAAAACTGAAGCTTATTATCCTATATCTCCATATCAATATGTATTAAACAATCCAATAGTAAATATTGATATAAAAGGGCAATGGACCGTTACGAGGCATTACAATATGACGTATAGTTCACTTTCAGCAGCTGGGATTGGTAAAGAACAAGCTGACTTACTATCTCATTATGCTTCAGTCTATGCTGACAATCCTGGATGGCATATTGCATTAAACAATTTTTCCCATCCAACAGATATGCAAGGATATAGACCTGGAGCAGGAATAGATTATTCTGGAACTGCAAATTCTCAAGTAACTGATTATAAAAAGGGTGACAAATACAATTACAATATTTGGCATTCAATGCGTTCAGAATGGGAAGATGAGAATAATACTATATCTGCTCATGATGCAACAGAAAGAGGAATGGAATTTGGTTGGGGTAAAATTTTTGAATCTGCTAAGTTAGGAAAATTAAATGATCTTCAGAAAAATAGTAAGGGTATCAAAGCTTTTGGACAGGGTGCACACGCTTTACAGGATGCTTATGCCCATCATGGTAGAAGTGATGTAGGACCTGGTCATTTATGGAATGATAGATACGGTGATACGTCTGGTGCAAAAAGAATCTCTGATTCTGCTATTACAGTTCATAATATAATGTCTGGAAATTGGAAAGCCTTCGAGGGTAAGGAAGAGATAAGTTTTGATGCAAATGGTATGACGAAAAGTCAATTTGCAGAAGTAATGACGCAAATCAATAAATTTTTAAATCAATAATTATTATGAGAAAATTAATTTGGATTTTTAGTATATGTTTAATCATATTTTCTTTAGGAATCATTGTGATATACGGGGCGTCAGGTCACAAGTTTGATTTAAATAAGTTAGATAATCAAATCTACCTATTTTTAATTCTTTTATATTCATCATCAGCAATTACTTTGATTCTTAAACTATACAAAAAGACCTTACTAATAACAAGGATTTTAATTACTCTTTTATTCTTAGTTTTAGTCTCTTTTTTGTATTTTTTTTATGAAATATTTTCTATAAAAATAGGTGATTTGTCAGCGATAGTTCCGATATTTCTTGGTTTATCTATTGTTTTTATGAATATAAAAATCTTGATATATTTTATAAAAAACGATATTGAGGATTTACAATAAAAAATTGGTAGTGCCCCCTGCTTTCCGAAGTCTTCCTTATGAAAAACTGCGCAAATGTCTCTGACTTTGCGCAATTTTTTTTGCGTCTTAGAATTGTAAACCTGATGAAAGTCCTGATTACTTTTAGCATCTCATACAAAGATGTTTCCGGAACAAGGTCTAAGCAGGGTGTATTATTGAGAATAGACAGCTATGGCGATGAAATAAATCCATACCTGCCAGAAATACTTAATTGAAGTAATTTTAAATTAAATCTATGATTTTGTGCTCATAATCACCATACATTGTATCTATAAAATATTCATGAAGGAAATGTTGTCCTATAAATGCATTACAACTGGGACAAGTATTTGCAAGATAATTTGTATCTATTGTATATGAATGGTGTTCTTTTATCACGACATCATTATTTTGAGCAATCTTGATCTCTTCTGATGAAAATGATTCTGGACCCCTCGCTCTGCAAAGAGTTCCTTATAAAAAGCTGCGCAAATGTCTCTGAAACTAGCAAGTACACTTCGGAAAGCAAGGACTGCATTAATTTCTTTTTTTCTGTTCGATAAATAAGCGCCATAAAAATAAAATCCCAGTCGGATAGATAATCAATAAAAAACCTATATTTATTTTTGTCTGTAATACTATATAACAGATTGGAATAGCTAACAAAATGATGAAAAGAATAATTCCGTAGAACAGTCCTAATTTAGTTTGATAAATATTTGTTTTCTCTTTGATTAAATACAAACTATCTTCTTTATTATATTTTTCAATGTTATTTTTTAATTGTTCATAAAAATTCTCAAAAGATTTAAGGTTTTCAATTTCAGTTAAAATTAAAAATTTAAAGTTTGTACCCTTATTTCTATTTAAATAGAAAATTTTATATCCTGTACCATACTCACACTGGTAATTTTTAATTTCAGAAATTAAAAAAACGTATCGTCTTTCTTTAAAAAAACGATATTTTATAATTATTTCAATTTTAGTTTTATCAATAAAATTGACCAATACATTAATAATGGTTATTCCTTTTGTTAAGTAGTAAATAATAAAAAAAACGAATAAAAAAGTTAATGTAAACAAAACCTCATTATTTAAATTTATATAATGATTTGACACTATTATCGCAAATAACAAAAGTGTAAGAGCTGATGAGAATATAAATCTTGTAAATAAAAGAAAGGTGTTTGTCGTTTTAAAATTGTATGTAGACATTAGTTAAAAATTGATTTTACTAGAGTTTTTTGTTCTCCAAAGCGTCCTCAAAAAAAGCTGCGCAAATGCCTCGGGCTTTTCTTATTTATAACATAAAACTACCATTGCGAGCTATGTTTAAGAAAACAAAATTAATAACAAGATCAACTAAAATTAAGGTAGTTATTATGATTTTTGTTTTCTTGGACAGGTTATAATTTTTAACATATTCATAACTTGTATTTTTAAAAAGAAGATGAAAAAATATTATTAAAAGGACAAATAGAATAATTACATGGTATTTGTTAGTTCTCATAAAGAAAAAAGAAATCACTTCTAAATTAAGAAGAAATATTGTTGCCAATATTACGATAGGTAACATGAACCATCTATCGCCTTTGTCTTGATTAAAAAAAATATAAATTTTTGAAAAGTAAATAAATATCGGTTCAATTAGTTTTTTCATTTTTTAGGTATAATATGATTTGTAGAGTTTAAAAAATCACTTAGTTTATTCAAAAATCAGGATTAGTTATAGGTTATTTTACCTAATAATGGAATTGAGTAAATCCAATAAAAAAATAGAATTAAAATAATTATTAAAAAGACTATGATACCGCCAATTCTATTTTGTTTTTTTGACAATTTATCAAAGTTAATTACAATAGCTTTCCATTTGTTTTGATAGACAAATAAAAACCAATTGACAGCACTAACAGCAAAAGCAAATACTAAAGTTGAAAAATCTATAATTGAATTCGATGATTTAAGTGGAATATTGAAAAGATAATGATATGATATTTCTATTGCCGCATAACTCCAGATGCTTAAAGCTAACATTGTTACAGAAGCTTTCCATTCGGCTCCACCATTTAGAATATAATGAAGCTTCATAAAATCGATACAATTTATAAAAGAAGTACTGATAGGCTTTTAATAAAATCATGATTATAGTTTTAATTGTTTTGTTCAATTTTGCAAGTGGAAGTTAATACTTATATAAATACTGATATTAAGAAAAAAACCAAGCTGAAAATCATAAACCTAATCATGTATCGCCCATTATTTGCGCTATAAGTAGCGAGCAATTTTTCATATCTTTTATTATAGAGTATTAAAAAATAATTTATGATTATGGAGGGAATAAAATAGAGTATAATAGCTTCTAATTTATGATCTAAGTTTTTCATGGTATAGTTTTCAGGATATATTGAAAAAGTAAAATAATCAGGTAAAACTTTTTTAATAAAGATACTTAAGGATATAAGGATCAAGCCTAAAAATCCGGATAAGAAGATTATAGTGCTAAATTTCCAGTCTTCTTTGTTTATATTTTGAGATTTAAAAATAGTGTCAACACATATTTTATAATAAATTTTCAGCATTTCTTATTTTTTTTATAATGACAATATGATAAGCAAAATGATTCTATTTAATATCTTTTTAAAAATAACTCCTGCTGGCGTGAGCGTCTCGATCGTGCACAAGTTTTTAAAGTGTTTTTAATTATTAACACGAGGATAATTTATAATCCACTTCATACTATCCAATTCTTTTATTGAATATTCATCAACGTGGAATTTTTTATTAAAGATTATAGTATTTTCATTTTTATAAACATACTCTCTGTCTTTAACATTAAAATATACAATGTATAATGTCTTGTTATGAGAGTTTTTATTCATTTCATTTAAAATTGTACCTCTTATACCAGGAGAATCGTAAGTATTAGGTTTTATTCTGCCACCAATCGCCGGTCCATAATAAGTGTTTTCATCTCTATATTTGAGAATTACATGGTAATAGATATCTTTTGCCGAATTGTTTTTAATTTTCAGCTTATCTTTTTTATAATGACAACTGAGAATTATAAAAGTTAATGCTAAGAGAATATATTTTAGTTTGTTCATTTGTCAAAATAATATCATGGATTATATTTTTCGAAATAATTCTGAAATTTCTACATCCAAAGCTTTACTTATTCGAATAAGTTTGTCAATTCCCATAATGTGTTTGCCTAACATATACCGTCTTAACGCTTCAATATCTAAATCTGCATCATGAGCAATATGTCTTACTTTAAGTTTTTTTTCTTTTATAATTTCCCTTATATTATTTCCTACAATCTTAACAGATTCAGGTACCTCAGTTTTTCTCATTTCCTATTATTATAAGGTTGAAAAGTATAAGTAAGTAGTCAAAAAAACAGGAGCATATATGTGCAGTAAAATATGTCTGTTTTTTGTTTATATTTGCTAAGAGATACAAAGATATTTCAGTGAATAAAAAAATCAAAAAAAGACGGCGAGAATTATGGAAATAAATGAAACTAAAAAATTAGAGAATCTTAAAAATATAATTGAGAAGTATTTCAATAATTCAAAGTCAGAAAGTAAATCAGAATTTTACACGACCCAAATCAAGGTTAATTATTATGAGCTTGGTTGTGTGATTACAAATATGCTAAAAATGTGCATTTTGGCATTAGAAAATGAAGGACATATAATGTCAAGTACAAACAAAAATCCTGTAAATGTTTCGCTTATTTTAGAAATGATACTTGAAATGTTTCCTGCAAATGAATTTGATATGTTAGCCGAAATTAATGAGATGATTTTTGGATATTCGCAGCTTGTAGAGAAATAAAGATAAAATGACTTGTAATGAAAAAGAAAAGGTTTCTTATACAAAAGTTGCGTAAATGCTTCTGACTTTGTGTGTTTTTCTATTTCTTGAAAAGTTTCTCAACTTTTTATACTTAGTTTTATTTCTTTTAATGAAATCCATTAAAAATAGATTTTTTTCTATTTTTAACATTCTAATTAATTCACGCCAATATTAAAACCATTATGAAAATTACGCTCAAAATAGTACTACTATGTTTTATATTATTTTCTTGCGAGAAAACAACAAAAACAACAGACAAAACAACCAATAAAAAAGAGGTTTTAACCGAAGAGAAAGAAAATCCAGCATCTACAAAAGAAGAAATTAATGAGAATTCAAATTACGATATCAAAATTAAATTTCCGGATTTAACCATATCAATGTCAGATTATGATTTGAGTTGGGGAGATGATTCTCCAAATGATAGAATTTATGAAACCAAACAAGATACCGTTTTTTTTACTCTCAATGCAGGTTTTGATATCGAAAAACCATTTAAAATTGAAGAAACAGGATTTGATGAAATCGAATTATATGGGCAATTTGAAATAAAAATAGGAATAGAAACAAAACAAGATATTGAAGATCCACTTTGTGTTTTGGATGACTGGAAAGGTTATACTTCAAAATGGAGCAAGCTTAAAATCGATAGAACAGCTTTAAAACTTGTAAGAATTGAAGAAAAAGAAAATTATCCAATACACTTTACTGCCGAGGAGTTAAAACTTGCTGTAGAAAAACATTGCGGACCTGAATGGTCAAATGAAATCAAGAATATTGAATCAGTTGATAAAATACCATTTACATTTTTTGTGACGAAATACGTTTACAAAATCAAAGCTAAGAATAGTAAAACAAATAAAGTAATAGAAAGATATCTTGTGTTTTATTACCCTAGAAGTTGTTAGAATAGTAAAATAAAAAACTGCGCAAAGTCAGAAACATTTGCGCAGTATTAATAATAATACCTCTAAAAGCAGGTTGTAAAAGTGTTGAAATTATTAAGTTTTAGAAAAAGAAATATCCAACAGAGACTTGAAATACTCCGTTTTTATTTTTAACAGAAGAATTGTCTACATTATTAATATCAGTTAATCCCAGATTATATCTTACGCCAAAATTAAGTCCGTTTTCAAGTTTGTAACCTAAACCAAAATTAACACCAAAATCAACAGTATTAAACGATTCTTTTACGTTTACCTTTTCATTTTTGGCAGCAAGTAAAAATCCTATTTGTGGTCCGGCTTCAACGCTAAATCCTTTTGTTAGATAATATTTTCCCATTAAAGGAACGTTCAAATAACTTAAGGCAACTGTATTATCATTGAAACTATATCCTTGACCGGAATACATTAATTCAGGTTGAAAAGAAAATTTATCTGAAATGGGAATTTCTGATAAAATACCAAAATTAAATGACGTCACGACATCAATACCTTTCGTATTATCTCCGCTGATGTTTGCAAAGTTTAAGCCTCCTTTGGCACCAAAATGAATCTTTTGAGCATTAACATTTGTAAAACCTAAAACTGTAAGAACAGCTAGTAATAGCATTTTTTTCATAAAAAGTGATTTGAATTATTTGAAGCCAAAATTCACTTAAGAAAAACTATAAAAGGTTTCAAAACCTCAAAAATGGATAAATTGGTACTTATTTGCTGGTGTTTTTATATTCATTTGGTGTTTGACCGGTAACTTTTTTAAAAGCTTTATAAAAAGTTGTTTTGGAAGTAAACCCGGATTCTAATCCCATTGTCAACAAATTATAATTTTCGTATTCAGAATTTGAGATCATTTCCTTGACAGCTTCAACCCGATATTGATTGATATAATTGGCAAAGTTGTCTCCCGTTATCGTGTTTACAATTAGCGAAACATATCCGGCGCTTATGCCTAATTTTTCGGCAACTTTTTCTCGGTTTAATGTACTGTCTGTATAAATGTGCTGCTCTTTGCAAAGAAGTTCCAGTTTTTGAAAATAAAGATTATCTGCCGTGATAGCTTCCTTATATTCTTCTGGTATATTATTTTCTATAGTTTGCAAATTGCTATACGAAAGAGTTAAATCTGTATTTAGAAAATTATAGATAGCATCTTTGTTCTTGGCAAGCTTGTATTTGTAAATGCCTATATAAGCTGTCCAGTGCATTACGAATGTTGCGGATAAAGCGATGACACTCATAGTAAAAGAAATGTCTGAATGAAAAAACTGACCAACCAAATAAGTACTTAGCCAGACAATTAATAGCAAATACATGATAGTTAATAAGGTAATAACCCATTTTTTCTCTAGAGGATCTTTTAAATGCCTTATCATAAAATAAGAGTAAAAAGGTAGAAACATGACGATGGCAACGGCCATTAAAAGCTGAATCAGCCGAAGTATATTGATTAGGAATATGAAGGACTCAGGAATTTTATAAATTCCTCCTACAGTGTCAAGACAGATTGTAAAATTAAGAATACTGTTAAAGACAAATGGAATATAATACAAAGAAGTTTTTTGTCTATTTTTTACCGAATCATCAATGCGGTTTATAATAAACAGAAATGTGAAAACAGGTAATAGAAATACCCAATCGATAGCGTCTAAAAAGCATAATAAGGGATAGGATCTAAAGGCATCTTCAAGTTCAAAAACATAATTTAGTAAAACTATTGAAAGTGCAAATAATAAGCCTGCCAGATATTTATTTGATTTACTATTGAATAAGGAAGACTTTAAAATAATTAAGCCTAAGACTATTCCCTGAAAAATCGCAATATTTAAAAGTGTGGTATAAATCAATTTTTTAAAATAAAAGTTGTTTTTAAGATTTGCTTTTGGATATCGTGGTAATTAGTCCTTCTTTAAAACATAGCCTATTTCATACGGATTGATGAGACGAATTTATAGTAATACTAATAACTTTCTTAATGGATTAAGAAATGATTAACTAAAATGATTTATCAATTTGTCTCAAAAAAGGGTTCCAACTCTAGAAAGAGTTTCTTATAAAAAGCTGCGTAAATATCTGTGAATTTGTACAATATTGTTGAAACAAAAAAGCTTCAGATTTCTCTAAAGCTTTCTCGTTTTAGCGCTAACACGAAAATTCCCGAATCATTTTACAGATAATCTGAAAAGAATATTAGTGATCCAGAGATGAATTTATTCTATAAGGTATCGCATAAAGGCATCTTACCTTTTGTCCATTTTGAAGGCCGGGTTTCCATTTTGGGGATAATTTTAAAACTCTGATTAGTTCTTTTCCGGTTCCATATCCAAGATCTCTAAGGATTTTTATATCAGATAAACTTCCGTTTTTTTCAACTATAAATGTTGAGTAAATTTTTCCGCTAAGATCTTTTTCGTCTACTTTGAATTTTTTATCTACAAAATCCTGAAACTTACTTATTCCGCCTGGAAATTCTGGTTTAACATCTATACCTGCAGCGTTATATACAGTCTCTTGTACTTCATCTTCTACTTTTTCTTTTTGATAAACGACATCCCATTTGTGATTGTATGTTTTTCCTAAAAAATTATAAGACACCACATCAGAAAGTTTAACAATCCAATATCCTTTAATGTTTTTGAGCAGATAATAATTTACGTATGTATAACTGCTATTACTATTATTATCAGTGTTTTTTGCCGGAATAGCTTCTTTATAACTTATATAATCTGATACAATTTTTAGATCTTGTCTTTCAATTACTTTAAAAGTTTTAATGTATAAATAGTTTTTATCGGCTATAAAAGAACTAAAAGTTTCCGTTGAAGCCGCATCGATGCCTGGAATTCTTTGTAACCCGAGTTCTCTGGTGTAATAATATACATTGTCATTGTTTTTGTAATAATTAAACCAAAGCGAACGAAATTTATCACCATTAATATCTGTCAATTTCCCCTGGCAATAAACCTGATTTTCTTTTTTATAAAATCCATAAGCATAATTCTCTGCATCTGGAACATAGGTGTAATCATCAGTACCGCACATCAAATAGGGTTCTAACGATTTTTGCTTAGTGTAACCTTTCGGAATTTTTAAAGTATAATCTCTAATTGCCGTATTAGCTTTTTTGTTTTGACAATTTGCGATGGAACAAATGCTTAAGAATATTAAAATTATTGTTTTCATGAATTGCTTTTATTGTGTTGAATTTAGCTTGATATAATGTTTTTTAATCAAGACAATTGTAGAAACCGGTTTCCATTTTTTCTTTCAATTTTTTTACGGTTTTACGATAATATCTGGCATTAATTCTCCTGGATCTTTTACTTTCAAAAAACATTGGATAATCTATCAAAGTTGTATTTAAATTAATTTCGTAACAGTTTTTGTCGGTAACTAAAATTTTTTGAGTTTTAGAAAACATCAAAGTAACAGTTAATTCTTCGCCTTCTTTTACTTCTATTTCAAATTTACCATCATTGTCTGTTTTTGTTTTCCTTTCAGTTCCTATTACTTCAATATCAGCCTCAGCAACCGGCAAAGGAATACTTGAAAAATAGGAATTGTCAAAAACAAAACCTCTAATTAATTTGTTATTTGTCACTGATTCCTGTCCAAATGCGAGAATAGTTAAATGGCAAAATACGATACAGATAATTTTTTTCATGAATGACTTTTGATATTAATTTGGAATGTTTGAAACCTAAGTTTTGTAATGATTAATTATTTTCTAATTTAATTATCTAAGTATTCGTTTCCTTTTAAATCGAGCCATCCTTTTTGTCCGTTTGGCAATTCAAATCGGGCAAAATTCTCTTTAAAATCCTCAAGCTTTTTATATTTTATTTCTTTCCTTATCGGATAATAAGTAAATAATCCGTCATTTTCAATTAAATATTTTTGATCACTAATAGTTTTAATTGAATCTAAGTTTTTAGGCAGTTTATTATTAAATGCAATAATTTTTTCGTCTGGATTTTCCGCAATTAAATATTCAATTGTTGTCAGATTAAATTTTCCGTTTTTGAGTTTTACATAGATCATAATTGGATCTTTAATACTAAAAGCGCCTATTTCAGATTGTACTGTTATTGAAGCCATTTCGTCTAAAAATTCAACAGTTTCAAATTCATTAGAATTCAAAAGTTGCAATTCTTTTCGAAAATTTCGAACATCAGGAACAATTGAATTGATTGAAATAGAGTAAGGTTCTAAATAGAACATCCCATTTTTCTGAATGATCTTAAAATCAGCCGTCTGATCGTCAAAATAATCAGAAAAACTAACACTAAAAGGTGTGCCTTCCATATTATAATCACTCATTTTTGAATCTTTTCCGATTAGATTTATAGTTTTCAAAGAATTTCCTTCGATAATCTGCATTAAAGGAAAATGTTTTTTCAAACTAGCAGCTTTTAGATTTTGAATATTTAAATTTTGAAAAGCATAATTATAAAGATTTATTTTTCCTTTTTGATAACCTACGATGAAGAAATTATTAAAAGCAATTGAGTCAAATGATTTAGTTATAACACTTTCATTATAAATATCCTTAATTTTTAATTTCTTATTCCATAAAGTGTCAGTTTTATAGAAACCGTTGTTAATTTCTAATTTGCTTTCATTTCCAAAATATACTTCTGCAGTAGTAAAGCTTTTAAGTTTTTCTGTTTCATAATTTTTAAAAGCATCAATTAAATCCTTGTCTTTAAACAAAAAATTGACTTTCTCTTTTGTCGAAACGATAAAGCCTTCATTGTGGAAAATAATTTTGTTATTATTTCCAAAATCCAGAATACAGTAATTCAGTAAAAACTTTTTGACCGGTTTATGAGATGAATCCTTGAGAAAATCTATAGCGAAGAAATTTCTATTGTATTTGTAGAATTGATAATTATTCTCATGATTACTATTTTTAGTTATAACCTTTTTTGTTCCTAAATTTTCAAAATCAAACTTTACAATGTCTAAAGCAGAAATAGTTGCCGAATCTTTTTGAAGGTTATTTATTTCTTCCAGAGTTACATCGTCTAGTTCATATTTAGCTCCTGTAGATAAATCTTCATAATCATTTATTCGAGGTAATTTTAGATGATAATATGAATTTCCTTTTTTTATAAAAACACCTTCATTAGCATTAATAAATTGTAGCTGACCTTCTTTGATTTTAAAAACTTTTTGTCCAAAACAAACCTGAGCGAGAAGAACAAAAATGAAAAGTAATTTTTTAGAGTATTTTATAATCATCAGACAATTCAATTTTAATTAGAGAAAGATAGCATTTTTATCGAAAAAGGAACCATTGTTTTGTTTCCGGTTTCTATCTCTATAGATGATTATTTGATGTAAAAGGTTGGGATGAACAATGAAAATAAATTGTTTAATCAATATGCTTTTACATTGTTTTGAGGTAAAGTTGAAGTTTTGGTTTTTTAGATTAGATTTGTTTTGACAAGTGGCTCAAAGTCCAAGACATTTGCGGAACGCTTACAGGAACAATTCGAAGAACAGGTTCTTGCCCTGCCAGAACTCTGCAACTTTCAGTTATATTTGTTTAAGCCGAAAGAACTTAAAAGACAAATTTTAAATAATACTATTCTTAAAGATATAAGTATAATAATCGATAATCTGGAATATAAAAGATGATTAAAAATAGACTGATAATATTCTTTTTACTTTGTTTCTATTCATGTAATTCAATTAAAAATGAAGATGATTATTCAACGTTTTTATCTGAAAAATATGAAAGCGATTTTGTAAAAAAATATTCTCTTTATAATATTTACAGCAAAGCAAATGGAGATTATATTAAAAATTATACTTCGTTTTGTCATGTAGAAAAATTAAATAACGCTCTTGATTATGATATTATACAGTCATACCAAATTTATACTCTGAAAGACAATATTTATACTAGCACATTTAATTTCGAATTACTTCATTTCAAAGATGAAAAAAAAGCTGATACAATAATTAGGGAAATAGCAAGGAAAAACTGTATTGATGAGATTACTTTGAAAATTCATAGAATTTATCGAATAGGAACCAATACAGTGATATGTGTTAACTATTCTAATTTTGACATTAATGATTATGAAAATTTTTTAATTAAAGAATTTGGTAAGCCCTTAACAATTGAAGTATTGAATGCTTCTTATTAATCTTATTATCACTTAGTATTATTTTTTAACTTTTATCTTGTTTTAAATGTTTTGAATGCTCAATCATTTAAATAATAACATCTCTATGAATAGATTAAAATATAACATAATATCCCAAAAATTTGTTGCAACATATAAGGATATTCCTTTTGTAAGGACCAATTGTAAAAGTGATATAGAATATAATATCTCTGTTGAGGTTTTCGATACGGATTATATTAAGCCTTTTTTCAAAACACTTGATTTGTCTGATTTATATGCGATTCTTATTTTGGATTTGGAAGACGTTTTTCCTGATGCTAATTTGAGTTGTATTTCAAAATATAATGTTTACGATAAGAATATTGCGATCATTAAAATAGAGGCTAATTTTTTCATGAACATAAACTATAATAATAGAAATGAAGTTTCTATGCCATTTTTCTTCCGATCAAATAGTTTTGAAGAATTGAATATGAATGAGGTTTTGAATGAATGTTTATATGAAAGAGAAATTGGAAATTTCAAGAAGAGCATTTTAACAATTGATCCTTTAAAATTATTAGAAAACAAAGAGATTAGTTCAATTCTAGAATTCTACATCAATAGAACTGAAGCTTTTTTGGAGGATATTTTAAATTTAAAAGAAAATGTTCTAGATGTAAATGCAGATTACATTTCAAAAATAGAAATCAGTTTAGGATATTAAGATACAAAAGGGAAATGAACTTAGTAATTTTATATTACAACCAAACCTCCAGATTTCTCTGAAGCTTTGTCTTAATAGTGGGAAGTATCAAAAGATTTAATCAATTTGGTGATTATTTTAATGACATTTTATCTGCTTGGGCAGAAGTTCACTTTACATAGACATTTTAGAATTGTAAATTAGATTTTTATTTCAAAAGACTTAATAAATTTTAATAGAAACATTTCATATATTAGTTTGAAATAGAAGTAAGCTGATGACACAAAATTAATTTAAAAAAAACTTATTTAATTACTGTTACAAACAACCTCGAGTACAATGTATTTAATAATCTCAATTCTTTTTTCGATTTTTAATTTGAATACCCAATCGAAAGAAAAAATCTACTTTGGAAGATCACACAATTATAGTACAATTTATAGCTATAGTGTGGTTGAAATTCATATTTCTTCAGATTCGATAATGACAAGATATGATTATAGATTGCCGAATAAGAGAGAATGGAAAAACTACAAAAATTATGAGGCTAAGAAAGAAGTGCAAATAATTTCAAAAAAAGGAAAATATTATTCATTAATTAATCCTGTGAATCATTTAGAAAATGAAATGCATTGTGTGAAAATAACAGATAACAGATTAATATATTATTATATGGCTTCAGATGGAAGTTTAATAAAAGGTTTTGCGTTTAAAAGAAAATGAACTTAGAATAATTCTCTATTTGATACTTTTCTAAGAAACATCTTGAAATGAAAAAATGAGAATGTTTTCTCAAAAAATAAGCTCCAGATTTATCTGAAGCTTTGTCTTAGTAGCGGGAAGTATTCAAATATCTAACCAGATTATCTTCGATTATTACAATATTTTAGAATATGTATGTTAGCTTTTTCTCTTCTTTTTGTTTGTATAGCCCTCACATAAATGCTAAAAAGTATCAATCAAATTAAAAATCTCGTTGATAGCAAGTGAATCCAATTTTAGGCATTAGGCTCTAACTTCCAATTGCAACCTATGAAAATAAAAGTTTATTCCCCTTCAAATCCTTTACTTAAAAAATACATAGAGTGTATTTATATACTCACACATACATCTGAAGAAAAACCCGCCAAATACATAACCTTTCCATCTATTTTTACTATTGTATCAATAAGCGAAAAATCAAAAACTATTAATAAAGGAGATAAATTAATAATTGGGCAATGCGATGACAATAAGATTGAAACAAATTTGGTATCTAATTTCAACAAGCCAGTCTACGTTCAATACGAAGGTAAAATAAACGAAATTACGATCTATTTTAAGCCGTTAGCTATTAATTCATTTTTGGAGCATGAATTAAATCATTACAACAGTTCAAACTTTTCTGAATTTTTACCTTTTAAAGATTATAGAAAAGCTATGATTGAAATTCTTTCGTTGCAAAATGATACCGAAAAAATTCAAGCTTTAGAAAGTTATTGGTTATCCAAATTAATAGGGTTTCAGCATGATTTCCTTGAAACTATTTTGTCTGAAATTATTTGTGAAGAAAATGCAGCTTTAACAATCACAGAACTATGCAAAAAAAATGCTATTTCACGTACAACATTAAACAAACACTTTGGCAGACACATCTGCAAAACACCTTCTCAATTCAAAAAGATACTAAGATTTAGAAATGCAGTTAATAAATACTCATCAAATAAAGCAAGAAACAACTTAACAGATATTGCATATTGTGTTGATTATTTTGACCAGTCCCATATGATAAGAGAATTCAAATCATTGACTGGGTTCTCTCCTAAGTCTTTTTTTAAAAAAACGACTGCGCTGGAAAAAAAACAAATTCACTGGTTGTTTTTATAGTTAGGTTTACATATGTACAATTTTTCCTTTTATGATGAAAGTACTTTTGTCACTTAATCATAAAATGATACCCATATGACAACCCGTCAAATATATTTTATTACCACTATCTTCTTCATAGCTCTTTTACAGCCTATCGTAGTCCAATCACAAAATTTAGAAAGTATAGTTTATCCGATAAGATCCCAATTAAAAAATCTTGAAAAAGAAAACAACTTAAGTGGAGTCGTTCTTATTGCAAAAAATGGAAAACCAATATATAGAGAAGCATTTGGTTTTGCTAATTTACCGGACAGTATTAAAAATAAACCGGACACGAAGTTCAACTTAGCTTCTATAAACAAGATGTTCACAGGAATGGCTATTATGCAATTGGTAGAATCTGGCAAAATTTCGCTTCAAGATAAAGTAGGCAAATATCTTTTGGATTACCCTAATAAAACTGTTGCCGACTCTGTAACAATTCATCAATTATTAACGCACACTTCAGGAATGAATAGTTTTTGGGAGGAATATGACAAAGTTGCAAAAGAAAAATTCAAAACAGTTTCTGATTATCTTCCATTATTTGTTAATAAAAAACTAGCCTTTGCTCCAGGTAGTGACTTCTTGTATAGCAATTCCGGATACATGGTTTTAGGATTAATCATTGAAAAGGTGTCGGGTCAAAATTATTTTGATTTCGTAAAAGAATATATCTATAAACCTGCAAAAATGATTAATACTGATGCTTACGAATTGGATAATGCTATTCCAAATTTAGCTACAGGCTATACAATGTCATTGGAAGAACCAGGGCAATGGAAAAATAATATCTACTCAAATTTAGCAAAAGGAACTCCTGCTGGCGGCGGTTATTCAACAGTTGACGATTTGTTGAGTTTCGCTAATGCTTTACAAAACAATCGTTTACTTAGCAAAGAAAATACGGCTATTTATACTTCTGGAAGGGTGAAATTTAGAGATGGAATGTATGGATATGGCTTTATGGAAGATACAATAAACGGACATCGGATCATTGGACATACTGGTGGGCATGATGGTATTGCTGATGAACTAATGATTTATTCGGATTTGGGCTATACTGTTGTTATTCTAACAAATGGAGAAGTCGAAAATTATTGGGAAGCGAGTAATCTAATTAAAAAACAATTAGTGGGTTCAACACCATCAATTGACAACTTTTTTTACACTAAAGATATAATTAAGATAGTATGTAATAAAGGTTATGAAGCTGGGATAAAGGAAATAGAACAAAATTTAAATAAATATTCATTAAGAGAAAGTCTTATCGAAAGATATGGTTGTAAGTTATTGTTCGAAAAAAAGACTAAGCAGGCAATAGATTTATTTAAGTTAAATAATCACCTTTTTCCAAACTCAACCTATGGCTATTATTATATAAGTGAGGCATATAGGTTTTCAGGTCAAAAAAAACAAGCCATTGAATATCTAAAGTTATACATTGAAAAAGAGCCAGAAGACAATGATGCTAAAATAAAATATAAATTGCTAATGAAATAACTACCGCTAACACTTGCTACAATATATTTGAGTATTTGCCGCGGCGGATATGATTCCGATAGCTAGATTTTAAAATAAAAAAGCTCCAGATTTCTCTGAAGCTTTGTCTTAGTAGTTTGTCATGGTGGATATGATCGCGAAAACTTAAAATTGAAAATAAAAAAAACACCTCCTTTTTCAGATAGTGAAGTTGGAAGCATTCAAACATACAACCATTTTATGAATGATTTTTATAATGTGATTAGTTATACTCAATCAGGTTTTAAATAAATTTCGATTTCATTTCGATTGTAATTATAATCATCAGATCCTTTTTTAAGGTCACTTAAAATCGAGTCAAGATGGTATAGTCGAAGATCATATGCAGAACAGATTTCAGGTGTTGGTTCAAGGTTAAACATTTCTTCAAAATCTGTAATTCTATTTTTTGTCATTATTGATTTATCAGCTCCATTTTGCAAAAAAGTCTTGTATAATTTGTCCTCAGGATAATATGCGCATACTAGGTGAAAAGGTGTCCAGCCATTATTGTCGATTTGATTAATATCAAGATCAAGTTTAAGCAAAATATCAAAGTATATATCTGGACACCATGTTAATAAACTAATATGAAGGAGATTTCTTCCTGCTGTATTAATTACTTTTTCATCAATTCCAAGTCTTATACAATTGTCCACAGTTGTTGCAATAAAATCTTCTGTTCTTAGGAAATCAATATAATTATTTTTAGCAACCCCATTTTGGATAACGTAAAATAAAGCATTTTCATTTTTTTCATTTTTTATATTCAAATCAAAACCCATTTTTTTGAAATGTTCCATAGTTTTGAAGAAGCCGTTTATTGCTAGTTCAAAAACAATGAATTTATCAAACTCATAATTGTTTTCAATCATTAAGTCAATAACTTTTATTAGATCGTCATCTTCTTTTATGAAACTATAAAGTAAATAGGTTACTAATCTAGAATTTAGCTCGTGTCCCTCGTTTATGGCGTTTATAATAATATTTAAATCAGGAAAAGATCCTTGGTAATTTATACTTTCGTTTACTATTTCTTCTACTGTTCTTTTTTTCATTACTTGATGTTATGTGATTTTGTTAATTAAAATTACAATAGAAAGCCTTTATAACTTTAATTATGGAAATTTTAGAATTAAAGATAAAGTCATTTTATTTTAAAAAAGTAATTATAAACGAAAAAAGCTCCAGATTTCTCTGAAGCTTTGTCTTAGTAGCGGGAACAGGACTCGAACCTGTGACCTTCGGGTTATGAGCCCGACGAGCTGCCTACTGCTCTATCCCGCGATGTTTCGGGTGCAAAGATACACAGTATATACGATTATGCAAAGGTTTTTTTGAATTATTTTCGAAATAACTTTTTTAATTTGTAATCGATTAAGCAGTAGTTGTTTATCTTTTTGTTATGGAAGCGTTAAATTTGATATTTTAATAATTCCGAATAAGGATCTCCATTTAAACCTAATAAATAAGCAAAAGCAGGTTCGGTTTTGTAGCTGTTTTGTTTGAGTTTGATGATTTCTAATCTAAAGTTTTCATCTTTTGCTTTCAGAATTTCATATTCGATAATCATGTGTTTGTAACCATTTTGATTTTTGGTTGGAATGTTCTGACCAAAAACTTCAATTTCAAAATCGTTTATTTTAAAGTTGGCAATAACAGTTTCCTGATTATCAATATATGTTTCTCTAATTTGGAAATCATTTTCATTCCCAAAAAGAATATTCAGTTTTGTTATAAAATCAGTTTTGTTTTTCCAGTAACAGATAATGTCGAGATCACTATTTTCGATATCAATATTAATTGGAATTGTGCCAACCAAAATAGGATCGAATTCGGCTAAATTGATTAAAACCTTATTTTGAGACAAAACCTCAAACGCGTGAATCTGTTTTTGGTTTCCGGTTTTTAAATATTCGATAGAAGTAAAGTCGGTCATTTTTATTTACTATAGTCTTTTGTCGATTTTATTTCGCTTTCAAGTCTTTTTTTGATATTGACTTTTGCATCAGTAAAAACATAGATTGTCGTTCCGTATTCGCGTGCGTATTGATTGGTGATTTCACTTGAAATTTTTGCATTCTTAAAGAAAGGACTTGTCTCTTTTAATTCGTCACTTTCTTCTTCGTAATCCTTAACTCTGATGAGGTTTTTGTAGGTAATATCGAGATTAAACCAATTCACATAATCGGCATTAAAAGAAACCGCTTTGATCCCTTTTTTTGTATAATAATTAATCGCTCCGGCTTGTCCGTAATTGTCGCATAAAACAAGTGTTTTATCTTGATTTGGAAGCGTCGCATAAACAGAATCGGTTTTGCGGGCAAGTTCTTTCCATCCCAACATATCGGCAAAATCTTGTGGCAAAGCGTGATCTTTTCCATCTTCCCAACGAAGCATATCTAATTTTTTGTATTTCTCAGGATGTTTTACAATATACTCAGGACTTTTATTTGGGAAAGCCAAATTGTACATCGGAATAAAAAACAAAAGCGGAATAATGATAAATACAGGTTGCAGAAATCGTTTCCAACCCGTTTTTAAAATATCGGATAGAAAAACAGCTCCAAAAGCAATATAAATAGGATAGAGACCAATTGCATAATAAGCTTTGGCTTTGAAATAAATAAAAATCAGAAGCGTGAAAACAATACTGGTAAAAAAGAATTTAAATTCGGCGAAAGCCTTATAAAATAATAAGGCATATAATCCGGCAAGAATAACAAAAAAGGCGCCAATAAAAAACAGTAATTGATCTTTTAAGAATCCAATGCGATCAACATTGACAAGTTGTGTTTCTGCCAATTCCTTCATATGATGTACGATAGGAAATTGATTGTTGTATTGCCATAAAAGATTCGGAAGAATCAATAATAATCCTAAAAGTAATGCCAGATAAAGGTCTTTTTTGGCTAAAACTTGTCTTTGTTTAGAAAGTAAAAGCGCAGGCAAAAGTCCGAGTAAGAGAAAAAGAATATTGTATTTATTCAAAAAGCCAAAAGCAAAGACTATTGCTCCAATATAAAGCCATTTTGTTTTTTCGGTAATAAAGTATTGGATAATGACATAATAAAATCCTGTCCAACATAAAACATCCAGCGAATTTGGCTGATATAACATGTTGATTCGCAATAAAGACGAAAGCAAAATGCAAGTTGCGCCCAAAATCAGCGCATAGAGATTTCCTTTAAGAACTTCAATAGTTTTCCAAACAATAAAAAGTGTCAATGCACCAAAAAGAGCAGGAATGAATTTTACCCAAAAAACCGAATTTCCAAGTTGATATATAAGGTAAGAAAACCAGGATGTAACCGGCGGAACTGATAAATAACCCCAAGCCAAATGATGTGCCTGATCAAGATGAAGATATTCATCGCGTTGCAAATCATATTCAGGACTTATAAGAACGTATTGCAAGACGAATTTTAAAATTATAAACCCAATTAAAATTAGAGATTTCTTAGTCATCGAGATTTGGTTTGGTAAGTTTTGGTTGTGTTTTTTTTAGTCTAAATGATTTTGTATCAGTCCTAAAAATGTATAGCTAATATATAATTTATTTTGGTTTTGTAAGAAATGAAAGTTTTAAGAAATGATATAAAATAAAAAAGCTCCAGATTTCTCTGAAGCTTTGTTTTGTATAATTTATTTCTACATTGATTTAATCCACCACATCATTGTCTCTGCTTTATCTCGTCTTTCATTAGATTCAAAAGAATCATCTAAAATTGATAAAAGCTCATTGTTTAAATCCTCTTTTTTATAATTATTGAAAAGCCAAAAAGGCATATCTCTTATACTTTGTATTCCAGTTTTCTAATATTTCGTTTAGAATCGATTTCAAATCTATGTCCGATTTAGGATTGACATTAGTTAGAATTTTTCCTGCATACAATTGATCAACATATAAAGTTTCGTTTCTATCCTTATTATTAAAAACTTTAATAACACTTTCCAGAATTATTTCATCAGATACTTTTGGCAATAACTTCATAAGTTGTCTGAGTCTCAAATCTCCTAATTTCTCCGTTAGATCAACGCAAAGAAAAATTTCTTTGATTAAATCGTCTGAGGATTTTGGAGTTTTCATAGAATAGTTACTCTTCTAAAGCAGTTTCAAATTCCATGTGATCGATCGTTTCTACTGCAGGTTGTGCAGGTTGTGCAGGTTTTGAAGCTTTCAATGCATTGAATCTTTCTAATTGTTCTGTTTCTCCTTCTTCACCGCTGAAATAAGGGAAAACATCCATAATTGGAGATTCAGAAACAGCAGGAATTGAATATTCTCCCATCGTAGTTTGCATCACGTGAAGCGTATTGTCATAAGCTTCTCTCACATCATTTGCCTGAACCAAAAGATACATATTCGATTTTCTTTCTTTACCGCTTTCTTCGTCGTAAGCCATCAAAGTTACTTTTGATTTAAACCAACGATCTGCATTTTCAAAAGGATGAATTTCGGCATAATTAGCCACTTTTATATTCGTGATTTTAAATTCTTCACTGATATAAGCTGCCATCTCTTCATTAATTCTTTTTTCGGCTTCGGTATAAGATAATGCATCTACCAAATAAGGTTCTGTTAGAACTTTTTGTCCTCCGGTTTCGTCCGTCTTTCTATATTTTACTTTGCATTCGTACCAAGTTGCGCTCATCTTCTTTAATTTTTAAGGATGCCAAAGATAGATTTTACAGGAAAAAAAACTCTTAAATATTGAAATAGATATTCACAAATTTGGGGTTATTTTAATAACATGCTGAATATCTGTTAGTTGAAAATAGTTAGAGAAATTTCTATAAGATTGGATATAAACTACTTTTCTGATTCATTTTTATGGAATGTAAAAAACTCAAAAAAGCCAAGAAGTATAACCCAGATTGAAAAACCATATATAATAATCTGCCAATAATCAAATTGATATTTTTCTAATCCCCACGAAGCTTTTGGCTGTATGAATTTTAAATAGGCAAAATAAAAACCGATAAGAATGGTGAGAGTTCCAATGCTATATTTCAAGATTTTAGATGGAGTTGATTTGGTAATTTCTTTGTAGAAAATCACAAAAAATGAAATGACATATATAGAAAGGAAGACATGGAAAAGCGAAATCTTATCAATAAAAACGACTCTCAGAAGTTCTACAAAGCCAAGAAGTATGAAAGCTATTCTTGATATTATCCAAAAATTGTAGGTGCTTGAGTAGAATTTCTTCATTATATATAAGTTTTAATTTTAAGGACTAATATAGATATTTATAATTGTATTTGGATGTAGTTTAATTAGGAAAATGGTCTAAAATATATTGTGTATTTGAGTTTTTTTAAGGTAATAATTGTAAAGAATACTTTCTTGGTAATGTCATAATTACACATTTTTTTTCTTTAAGGAAATCCGTTTCATAAAATTTATTATGTTTGCTAAATCGATTTAGCAATTCTTGAAACCACCTTCATTTATGAAAAATATATTCCTTATCTGTCTTTTTGTTATTTCTAATGCTTTCCTAAATGCTCAGGAATTAAAATCTCCGGATGGAAATCTGGTTTTGAGATTCAAATTAAATGAAGCCGGAACGCCAATTTATACTTTAAGTTTTAAGAATAAAGAAGTAATCAAAGAAAGTAAATTAGGTTTTATTCTGAAATCGGATATTATATTCAATAAAGATTTCCAGATTACAGATACAAAATTTCAATCCGAAAATAGTACTTGGAAACCGGTTTTAGGAGAACAAAAAGAAATTAGAAATCAATATAATGAATTGAAAGCTGATCTTGTTCAGAATAAAAGCAAGCGAAAGATTTCGATTTATTTCCGCTTGTTTAATGATGGTTTAGGTTTTAGATATGAATTTCCCGTGCAGGATAATTTGCGCCATTTTATAATTCAGGAAGAAACAACGGAGTTTAATTTAACGGGAGATCATAAACTTTTCTGGATTCCGGGAGATTATGATACTAACGAATATAGTTATACAACGTCTAAAATATCTGAGATGCAATCTCTGGTTTATAATGCAACTCATGTTTCGCTTGCAGCACAAACTACGATTAAAAATCTGGCGACACAAACGCCTTTGATGATGAAGACAAACGAAGGACTTTATATTAATATTCATGAAGCGGCTTTGAAAAATTATCCGGCAATGTGTTTGAATGTTGATGATAAAACTTTTTCGCTGAGTTCACATCTTGTTCCTGACGCTGTTGGGAATAAAGGATATATTCAAACGGGAAGTTTTACGCCTTGGCGAACGATTGTTGTGAGCGATGATGCAAGAAATATTCTGGCTTCAAAAATGATTTTGAACCTAAATGAACCTTGCAATTTTGAAGATACTTCATGGATAAAACCCGTTAAATATATTGGTGTTTGGTGGGAATATTTTACTGGCGGAGGTTCGACTTGGGCATATTCAGATAATCAGGATGTTGTTATTGATCAGACAGATTTCTCTAAATTAAAACCCAATAATACGCACGGAGCAAATACAAAACATGTAAAAGAATATATAGATTTTGCAGCTACAAATGGTTTTAATGCCGTTTTGGTAGAAGGATGGAATGAAGGTTGGGAGGATAATACGGCTTTTAAGAAAGAACGAATTTATAGTTTTACCAAAGCATATCCGGATTTTGATGTAAAAGATTTAAGTGATTATGCTGCAAAAAAGAACGTAAAAATTATCATGCATCATGAAACGACATCTTCAACTGCGGAATATGAGCGACAATTAAATGATGCTTTAAATTTTATGGTTGATAACAATTATAATGCTGTAAAAACGGGTTATGTTGGGCCAATTATTCCAAGAGGAGAACATCATGACGGACAACAAATGGTGAATCATTATACGTATGTAGCCAAAGAAGCGGCGAAGCATAAAATCATGGTAGATTCGCATGAAGCCGTTCGTCCTACGGGTTTACATCGCACATATCCAAACTGGTTTGCGCAAGAATCGGCGCGAGGAACTGAGTTTGAATCGATGGAAGGAATTCATCCAGATCACACTACAATTTTGCCTTTTACAAGATTAATGGGCGGTCCGATGGATTATACGCCGGGAATTTTTCAGGGAGATTTATCGGTTTACGGATCTAAGAAAAATAAGCTGAGTACAACGCTTGTCAAACAATTGGCGCTTTATGTTACGATGTATAGTCCGTTGCAAATGGCTGCTGATTTACCGGAAAATTATATGCGTTTTAATGATGCATTTCAGTTTATAAAAGATGTTGCGCTCGATTGGGACGAAACCTATATTCTTGAAGCTGAACCTGGAGATTATATCACAATCGCCAGAAAAACAAAAGGAAAAGAAGAATGGTTTGTGGGTGGAATAACGGATGAAAATGCACGTATTGCGACAATTGATTTTAGTTTTCTTCCAAAAGGGAAATCTTATATTGCAACGATTTACGAAGACGGAAAAACAGCCGATTATAAAACTAATCCGAAATCTTATACTATTCGAAAAATAAGCGTAAATAGTAAAACTAAGTTGAAACAAAAACTTGCGTCAAGCGGAGGAGTTGCTATTTCTGTAAAGTAAAAAATTGTACGCGGATGACACGGATTCGCTATCGCGAAAACACGGATTTTTTTCAAATACTAGAAGAAAAAAATCCGTTTTTATCAGCGTCTTTCCGCAAGGAAATCCGTGTCATCCGCGTGCCATCTTTTTGCGTAATTTTAAACAAGATTTGCTAAAATGAATTAGTGAGGATTTGTGTAGTTTGCGGCAAAAAAATAGATATTAATTTAAAAAACATAAAAATGAGCATAAAGAATTATCCTTTGCAATTTGAACCAATTTTGAAAGAGAGAATTTGGGGCGGAGAAAAATTAAATACAGTTCTTAATAAACCAATCGTTTCGAAAATTACAGGAGAAAGTTGGGAATTATCTACTGTAGAAGGAGATGTAAGCGTTGTTGCGAATGGTAAATTAAAAGGAAAATCATTAACAGAATTAATTGAAAAATCTCCAAAAGCAATTTTAGGAACGAAACTTTACGAACGATTTGGGAATCAGTTTCCGCTATTGTTTAAATATCTTGATGCTCGTGAAGATTTATCAATACAGGTTCATCCAAATGATAAATTGGCAAAAGAACGTCATAATTCTTTTGGTAAAACCGAAATGTGGTATGTAATGCAAGCCGACGCTGACGCAAGAATTATTGTAGGTTTTAAAGAAGATTCAAGCAAAGAAGAATATCTGGAAAATCTAAACAATAATACATTGGTTTCGATTTTGGACGATGTAAAAGCCAAAGCCGGAGATGTATTTTTTCTGGAAACAGGAACGGTTCATGCGATTGGAGCGGGATTGGTCGTTGCCGAGATTCAGCAAACATCGGATATTACGTATCGTTTGTATGATTTTGATAGAGTAGATGCTCAGGGAAATAAACGAGAATTGCATGTAGATTTGGCACTTGATGCAATTAATTATAATAAAGTAGATACACATAAAAAGTACGAAACGATTCAAAATCAATCAAATGTTGTGGTTGATTGTCCTTATTTTACAACGAATTTTATTCCGCTTGACGGAACAATTGATGTAAGTAGAAACGGCGAAACATTTACGGTTTATATGTGTATTGAAGGTTCTTTTGGAATTAGATATGAGAATGAAATTTATAAATATGAGAAAGGAGATACCGTTTTATTACCTGCAGATATAACTAATTATATGTTAGACGGTTATGCTTATGTTTTAGAAGTCTTTATTTCTTAAGTTAAAGTTTCAATTGAGATATCCTGTAAGGTTTTCAAAACTTTACAGGAATTAAAATGAATATTCTGAGCCAATTTTTAGCTGAATAAATTGTTAAATTATGGCTTTTCGATTTTGCTAAAAAAGCTAAATAAAGATTATTCATACTAAAACGATTAAGCATGTTTTTGATGTTTAAAAATGATAAATGCTGAGATTACCTGTAAATACTAATGATTTGGTGTTTAATTAACTCAAAAAAAATGATTACTCTAAAAAAATAATTACAAAATCGTTTTAGTAACTATTTTTATATATATTTGTGACACAATTAACAACAAGTTAATAAAAAATTAATTCGCTAAATGAAAAAGATTACTATTAAGGATATTGCCACAGAGGCGCAAGTGTCTATATCTACTGTATCTTTTGTCATTAATGATAAAGGCGAGAAAATGGGAATCAGTCCTGCAGTAATAAAAAAGGTGCAGGAAGTTGCTGAAAAGCTTAATTACAGACCCAGCATGATTGCAACTAGTCTTAGGACGGGAAAGACAAGATCGATTGGACTTATTGTTGAAGATATTTCGAATCAATTCTTTGCAGATCTTGCCAGAGTTATTGAAGATGAGGCTAAAAGCATTGATTACCGAGTTTTTTATTGTAGTACTGGTGGAGATAATGAACGCTCTGAAGAGTTGATAAACAGTCTTTTGCAAGCGAATGTGGATGGTTTTATTATTACGCCAACGCAAAATTTGGAAGAGAAAATAGATCTTCTTTTAAAATTGAAAAAACCAGTTGTATTAGTCGATAGGTATTTTCCCGGACAAAGAGTGAGCCATGTTGTGATGGATAATTACGAAGCTTCAAATACAGCTACAAAATTTTTGATCAATAAAGGTTCTAAAAAAATTGCCGTTGTAAATAATACTTCTGAAATGGTTCAGATGAAATTACGAGAAGATGGTTATCGCGATGCTTTAAAAGAAGAAGGAATTTATGATGAATCACTTGTTCTTCACTTAGATTATAAGAGTTCTGAAGAAAATAAGGTTGCTGATATTTTAAGCTTTTTCGAAAAAAACAAGAATATTGATGCTGTGTTATTCTTAACGAATTACATGGGACTTGCAGGTCTTCAGGCTTTTAGAAAGATGGGAATTAGCATTCCTGACGATATCTCGGTAATTAGTTTTGATGATCATGATAGTTTTAAATTGCATACGCCAACGATTACAGTAATTGCACAGCCAATTGAGGATATTGCTGTTAAATCAATACAGTTGTTAATGAGTCAGATGACTGACATGGAGAAATTTGAAGTTGAAAAAAGCCTTAAAAAAGGTAAATTAATAATCCGCGAATCAGTTTGATTTTAACGGATGGTGTTTAAAAATTAAAAAAAGAAACGTTTCGTTTTTTTTTAGTCATTTTACTAAATCGTTTTAGTGAATTTTAGTGGAAGCAAACTGATAATCAGTTATTTTTTTGTTCTGTTTACTATATCGATTTCTTAAAATTAGAAAAATGTTTAAGTTGTTATTAAAGGATAGTATTCGAAAGGTGAAAATCTGGAATACCATATTAAAACTGAGTTTAAATTTTATTACTAATTATTAAAAACAATCACGTTAAAACCAACAAAAATCAAAACAAATAAACCAAAAAAAATGCTTATGAAACGAATTTTAGCAGTGTTAGGAATGGTATTGTTGAGCAGCTTAGGAGCTGTTGCGCAAAATCGATTAATAACAGGCATAGTAACAGATGCAGAGAACAAGGGAATTGTTGCTGCATCGATAGAGGTTCAGGGAAAACCGTTTAGCGCAGTTACAGACGCTGAAGGTAGATTCAAGATGAATGTTCCGGAAGGGAAGGTAACTTTAAATGTATCTTCTATAGGTTTTGCATCAAAACAAGTAGTTCTTCAGGAAAAAGAAAACCGTGTTGCGGTTGTATTAGGAGAAAATTTACAAGAATTAAAAGATGTTGTAGTAACTTCATTTGGAGTTAAGAAACAAAAGAAAGCGTTAGGTTATGCAGTCGGAGAAATTAAAGGCGACGACCTGACAAAAAATAAAGAGATTAACTTAGGAAATGCCCTTCAGGGAAAAATTGCCGGAGTTAACGTTTCTGCACCCGTTACAGGACCTTCAGGTTCAAGCCGTGTAGTAATTCGTGGAGCAACATCTGCTTCTGGATTAAACCAGCCTTTGTACGTTGTAGACGGAATTCCGATCGATAACAGCCAACAAGGAAACGCCGGAATGTATGGTGGAGCTGATAAAGGAGATGGTATGTCTTCTTTCAATCCTGACGATATCGCTTCGATGTCAGTATTAAAAGGTAGTGCCGCTTCTGCTCTTTACGGGTACAGAGGATCAAATGGTGTTATCTTGATTACTACTAAAAAAGGAAGAAGCGGAACTGGACTTGGTGTAGATTTTAGTACAAATTCTACTTTTAATACTCCGGCAAGTCTTTTGCACTGGCAAGATCAATACGGAGCTGGAGCACCAGTAAATGGTGTTGCAACAAGATTTTCTGACTTACAGGAACTTAGAGATTCTTACTATTTTGCATGGGGAGATAAATACGACGGAACGCCTTCTCTTTCGCTTGACGGAAAAACCAGACCTTACCAAGCTTACGGAAAAGACAACGTTGAAAATTTCTACAGAACTGGATTTTCTTTCAGTAATACTTTAGCAATTTCTGGCGGTAACGAAACAACTAATTTCAGGTTGTCTTTCGGAAACACAAAAGATGAGTCTATTTTACCGGGAACAGATTTTGGTAGAAATAACGTGTCTTTGAGTTTAAACTCAGCACCAAACAAAAAAATTAGTATCGAAACTAATGCACAATACATTTCAGAGAAAAGTCATAACAGACCTTATTTGAATGATTCACCAAGAAACCCTTCTTTCCCAACTACATTCTTGACTCCGGGAACAGATATTAGATGGCTTAGTAACGGATATGATGAAAACGGTGGTGAAGCAGATTATTTTGGTGCAAACACTTATCACACAAATCCTTATTTTGCAACACAAGAAGATCTTAACGATGACCTTAGAAAGCGTTTTATAGGTTCTGCAAAAGTTAACTATAATATTACCGATAAAATTTATGCAAAAGCTGTAATTGGTATTGATGATATTAATTATGAATATACTGAAATTGAACCTACAGGAATTAACTATAATCCAGGAGGATCTTATGAAAACAGAGTAGAGAATCGTTCTGAGTTTAATGCTTCGGGATATTTAGGTTACAAAGGCGATATTGCTAAAAATCTTTCATTAGATGCTTTTGTTGGAGCGAACCGTCAGGATAACAAATACAGTGGTATTAAAATGAAAGGTAACAACTTTATTGTGCCGTTTAAATATTTTTATGCCAATACTCAACCGGATAAAACAGAAAAATTATTTTCAGAAAGAGAAGTAAACTCTCTTTTCTACTCAGCAGATTTAGGATACAAAGATTTCTTATATCTTAGTTTAACAGGTCGTGAAGATTGGTTCTCTACTTTAGATCCATCAAACAACAGTACTTTTTATCCATCTGTAAGTTCAAGTTTCATTTATTCTCAAGTTATCGATTTACCGGAATGGATGTCTTACGGAAAATTAAGAGCAGGTTGGGGTAATGTAGGAGGCGGATTGCAAGAAGCTTATGCTTTGTCATTGACTTATACTGCGCCAGACGGACAAACAGATTCTCAGGGACAACCAATTTTGGGAGTTAATGGAGAAACAGTTCCAAATAAATTTTTGAGACCTTATAATGTAAGTACAATCGAATTTGGTTTCGAAAATACATTCTTTAATAACAGAGTAAGTACAGATTTGACTTTCTATCAAAAGAGAACAACAAAAGATATTGCTGATGCTGATATTTCTCAAGCTTCAGGTTACAGAACTACAAAAATCAACGTGGGAGAAATCCTGAATCAAGGTGTTGAATTTGCAGTAAATGTAAAAGCGATTAAAACACCAAGTTTCTCTTGGAGCATTGGCTATAACTTTGCTTACAATGATAGTGAAGTAGTAAGTCTTTCGGATAAAATCAATACAAAATCATTAGAAGGAAACAGAGATTCAAGAGCTTCTGTAGTATTAGAAAAAGGTCAGCCTTTTGGAGTAATCAAAGCTTATGATTATTTGAGAGATTCACAAGGAAACATTGTAATCGATACAAATGGTAAATTCATGAGAGGAAATTTAATCATTGCAGGACAAGGTGTTGCGCCAACTTCAATGGGACTTTCGAATGATTTTCAATATAAAAATTTCACACTTTCGGTTTTTGTAGATGCTAAATTTGGAGGAGAAATCTATTCTGCAACAAACCAATTAGGAACTCGTTACGGATTGTCAGAACAAACACTTCCTGGTCGTGAAGGCGGAATTCAGGTATCTGGAAAAGATGTTAACGGAAATCCTGTAAACACAACAGTTTCTGCATACGATTACTGGAGAAGTTATAGTGATATTACATCAAATTTTGTTTACGATGCTGATTTCGTAAAATTAAGAGCGATTTCTTTTGCTTATAATTTTCCAAAATCTACTTTGTCAAAAACACCATTTCAAGCGATTAGCTTAGCGTTTTCTGCTCATAATTTATGGACAATTTATGATAAAGTTCCAAACATCGATCCAGAATCAAACTATTCTAATAGTAATGCACAAGGACTTGAAAGAGCGTCTATGCCTTTGACAAGAAACTACGGAGTAAGTCTTAATGTCAAATTTTAATAATAAAATTGAAAGATGAAAAATAAATTTATAAAAATATTCTGTATCGCAATTGTTGGTGCAATGACATTAACATCATGCGATAAAGGATTCGAGGAAATGAATACGAATCCAAATGCATTGACAGATCCAGCGATAAAATCAATGTTTACGCTTGCTGAAATCTATGTAGACGGACAAGATTATTCTAATACAAGAGGAAACAACGCTTATGCGGCGCAAATCGTTCAGCACTTTTCTTCACTTGGCGGACCAGGTTCAAAATATACCTATTCTTCTGAGTATTCAGGATCTCTTTTTGGAGAAACTTATGGTAAAGGATTAAATCAGGTTTTTCAATTACTTTCTGTAGTAAAAGATACTCCTGAGAATACAAATATGATTCAGGCTTGTAGAATCATGAAAGTATTTATGTTTCAAAAATTGACAGATACTTACGGTGAAATTCCTTATTTCGAAGCCGTAAAAGGATACAACGGAAATGTTTTTGCCCCAAAATATGACTCCCAGGAAGCTATTTATAATGACCTTTTAAAAGAATTGGACGAAGCCGGAACTGCATTAGATGCTAATAAAGCATTTGTTGGTAATGCCGATTTGTACTACCAAAGTGATGTTGCCAAATGGAAAAAACTGGCAAACTCATTAATGTTGAGAGTTGCAATGCGTTTGTCTAAAGTAAATCCTGCAAAAGCGCAGCAATATGTTGAGAAAGCTGTAGCTAAAGGCGTATTTACATCAAATGCAGAAAGTCTTGTTTTAAAACATGATGCAGGACCACAAGGAGTTAGAACAAACCCAATTACTTCATCTTGGGTTAGAAATGACCTTAACGGAGGAGATTCTAACACAAAATACAGTAAAACGTTCATCGATATGTTGAAAAACACTAACGATCCGCGTTTAAGAATTTATGCAAAATTAGAAGCTTCAGGAAATAACAATCCAGCGAGCCAACAAGGACTTGCAAATGATGCAAAAGAATTTCCGGGTGGAGACAAAAAGTTATTCTCAGATCCTAATACTTCGACAGTATTGCGTTTAGATGCACCAACTTTGATTATGTCATATGCTGAGGTTAAATTTTTATTGGCAGAAGCAGCAGTAAAAGGATGGAATGTTGGAGATACAGCACAAAATCTTTACCAAGACGGAGTTAGAGCTGCAATGGAAGTTCTTGTAATTTTTGGAGACAAAGTACCTGCAGTTTCACTAGCAGAATACAATACTTACATCGCTGCAAATCCTTTTAAAGCTACTGGAACAGAAGCTCAAAAGATTGAACAAATTATAACTCAAAAATGGATTGTATTGTTATTCAATGGTTTTGAAGCATTTTCAGAATACAGAAGAACAGGATATCCGGTTTTAGTTCCGGTAAATGATCCTGCGGGAGAAACAAAAGGAACTGTGCCAAGAAGATTAATTTATGATCAGTCAGAATTGATAACAAATGAGGCTAATTATAAAGCTGCAATAGCTCGCCAAGGGTTGGATTTAATGACAACCAGAATCTGGTGGGACAAACAATAGTTAATAATTTTGGTTAGTTAGTTGAATTAAGCCGGGTAGGAATACCTGTACCACCCGGCTTATTTTTAATTTCTATTTTGATTTTCATTAAATTAGAGGAGTTATATCAGAAACCCGTTCAATAGTTTTAAAACCTTTTTTTTCGCAAAGACAAGTTGCTTCTGCTGAAAAAGATGGGATTATTATCCAAAGAACATAAAGTGAATGATAATGCTTTTGATTTTTTAAGTCAAAAAAAATTAACAATTTACAATCAACAATTAATAATTAAATTAAAGCTTGGCAGCCGTAAAAAAGGAAATGATTTCTGGATATTTTGTTAGTTACCTTTTATTCTGATGTAAAAACCTAAAGAGAAGGAAATAATTGCGAAACCAATTATCCTTCTCAAACTGCCAGCGATTAAATAGACATCGATATAATAATTTATTACTCAGTAAAAATGGAATGTAAAAAAAGCTTTTATTGGTTTGTCGGTATTTGTATCGCCAATTTTTCATTGGCGGCAAATGCCCAAAATACAGATATCAAAACGGGATGGAAATATCGGGAAGTAAAAACTGAAAAATGGAATCCTGCAACAGTTCCGGGAGAAATACATACCGATTTGATTAATAATAAAGTAATTCCAGATCCATTTTATCGTGATAACGAAAAAAAATTAGAATGGATCGAAAAGAAAGACTGGGAATATAAAACCACTTTTAAAGTAACTCCCGAAACTTTAAAAAAGAAAAATACAGAACTCGTTTTTGACGGATTAGATACTTATGCTACCGTTTACCTGAACAATCAATTGGTTTTGAAAGCAGATAATATGTTTCTGCAATGGCGTGTAGATGTAAAAAAGATATTGAAATCAGGAAATAACGATTTGGTAATTGTATTCAAATCGGCACAAAATGTAGTTGATTCTCTTGCTAAAAAAGATTTACCGTTTGTAATTCCCGATAATCCACGTGCTTATGTTCGTAAAGCGCAATATCATTTTGGATGGGATTGGGGACCAAAATTCACCACTTGTGGAATCTGGAAAACACCAAGATTAGAAGCTTACGACAATAAAACTCCAGAGAAACCATATGTATTAGATCGCAAAATCGAATTGGTTCAGGAACCAGATAATGTGGGTAAAACATTCTACTTTAAAATAGATGGAAAGCCAGTTTATATGAAAGGCGCGAATTATATTCCGTCCGATGCTTTTCTTTCGAGAGTAACCAAAAAAGAATACGAGAAAGTTATTGGTATGGCAAAAAGCGCCAATATGAATATGCTTCGTGTTTGGGGCGGCGGAATTTATGAAGACGATTATTTCTATGATTTATGTGATAAAAACGGAATCTACGTTTGGCAGGATTTTATGTTTGCCGGAACAATGGTGCCGGGAGATGATGCTTTTTTTGCCAATGTAAAAAAGGAAGTTCAGTATCAGGTGAAACGTTTACGTCATCATAAAAGTATTGTTTTATGGTGCGGAAATAATGAAATCGACGAAGCCTTTAAAGATTGGGGATGGCAAAAAAGCATGAAAATGCCAAAACAAGATTCGATTCGTTTATGGAAAGATTACGTTCGTTTGTTTCAGGACAGTATTCCAAAATGGGTAAAAGAAGTCGATACTAAACGTCCATATATTAGTTCTTCGCCATCATTTCATTGGTCAAAAGCAAAAAGTTTAACCGAAGGTGACAGCCATTATTGGGGAACTTGGTGGGGATTAGAAGATGTTGAAGCCGTACAAAATAAAACAGGACGTTTTGTGAGCGAATACGGAATGCAGGCAATGCCAAATTATTCTTCTATCGAAAGATTTACACAACCTGAAGACCGATATTTATATTCGGATATTTTACAAGTACATCAAAAAGCCGGAAAAGGATTCATGAAATTAGATTCGTATTTGAGTCGTTATTTTATTGATTCAACCAAAATAAGTAAAATGAATGTTGAGGATTATACCTATCTGACACAATGTTTACAGTATTATTCTCTTAAAAATATTATCGGAATCCACCGTTCAAAAGCGCCTTATAATATGGGAACTTTGGTTTGGCAGCTTAACGATTGTTGGCCAGTTGCAAGTTGGAGTGTAACCGATTATTATGACCGTCAACCAAAAGCGGCTTGGTATGCAATGAAAGAAGCGTATCGAGATGATAAAACTCCGGAAATTGATTTAACGCGTCCGATAAGTTTAAAATTGGATGATCCGAAAATTACCTGGACAATAAAAGGAAACAAGCTGACGCTGAAAGCTTTAAAAGATGCAAAATATGTCAATGTTTCGATAAAAGGATATACCGGAAAATGGAGCGATAATTACTTCAGCCTAAAAGCAGGAGAAGAAAAAACAATCACATTTGAAGGCAAAATCGCAAAACCAGAAGTTAGAGTTTATTCTCTATATGATGTTTTGAGAAGGTACTAAGGTTCTGAGGTGCAAAGGGACAAAGGTTTATCGTAGAGGCGCACAGCAGTGCGTCTACTTTGTGGCCTTTGCGTAAATCGTTGCGAACTTTGCGGTTAAATTTTCAGGTTCAAAGATTAAAAAATATCTGTGTAAATCAGTTAAACCCGTATCATCCGTGGCCCATAATTTACACAAGTCAAATAAAAAATAATAAAATGATTACAAAATATAAGCACATTGTTTTCTATATAATTATGCTGGTTAATTTACCGGCAATTTCGCAGGAAAAGAAAGCAAAACAAACCAATTTAGATTACACGCAATATGTAAATCCGTACATAGGTTCTGCTGGACACGGACACGTATTTGTGGGTGCGAATGTTCCTTTTGGAGCGGTTCAATTAGGACCCGTAAATGTGTTCGAAGGTTGGGATTGGTGCAGCGGATACAATTATGCAAGTAATACAATTCTAGGATTCACACACACACATTTAAGCGGAACGGGAATTGGAGATTTAAACGATATTTTGCTGCTTCCTGTTTCAGGAAAAGTACCACTTACCAAAGGAACAAAAGAAGATATGGCAACCGGTTACGGTTCTTATTTCTCTCATAAAAACGAAGTAAGCAAAGCCGGATATTACAGCGTTTTATTGGATAAATATAAAATAAAAGCTGAATTAACGTCAAGCGAAAGAGTCGGTTTTCATAAATATACTTTTAATGCTACGACTGACAATCACGTTTTACTAGATCTTGCAGACGGAATTGGTTGGGATAAACCGGTAAAAACTTTTATAAAAAAACTAAACGAAACAACGCTTGTAGGATACAGATATTCTGCGGGTTGGGCAGCTGATCAACGTATTTTCTTTACGATGGAATTCTCTGAACCAATTTCGAATATTGCACTTTACGACAATACAACGGCTGTTTCCGGAAACGAAGGAGAAGGTTTAAAAATGAAAGCCGTTTTGGATTTCAAGACTTTAAAAAACAAGCAAGTTTTAGTAAAAGTGGGGATTTCTCCGGTAAGTTATGAGAACGCTTCCGCGAATATTAAAGCCGAGATTCCGGGTTGGGATTTTAATGCTGTAGCAAAAGAAGCGACTTCAAAATGGAACAAAGAATTGAACAAAATTCAGATCAAAGCAGACGATAAAACTATGAAAGTTTTTTATACTGCAATGTATCACACCATGTTTGCGCCTTCAATTTTCAATGATGTAAACGGAGATTATAGAGGAACAGACAAGAAAGTTTACGAAAAAGCAAATTTTACAAACTACACCACTTTCTCACTTTGGGATACTTACCGTGGTTTACACCCTTTATATACGATTACACAACCAAATAAAATCAACGATATTGTAAAATCATTTTTGGCGATTTACGAACAACAAGGCAGATTACCAGTTTGGCATTTAATGGGTAATGAAACTAATACGATGAACGGAAATCACTCGATCGCCGTGATTGTAGACGCTTACATGAAAGGATATAGAGATTACGATACTGCATTGGCATACGAAGCGATTAAAAAAACAGCAATGCAAACGCGTGACGGAATGGATTATGTTCAAAAACTAGAATATATTCCTGCTGATAAAATGTTGGAATCAGTTGGAAATGCTTTAGAATATGCAATTGATGATTATTGTGTGGCACAAATGGCAAAATCTTTAGGTAAAACAGATGATTATAATTATTTCACTAAAAGAGCCAATTTGTATAAACTTTATTTCGATAAAGAAACCACATTTATGAGAGGAAAATTGACAGGCGGAAATTGGAGAACACCATTTAATCCGCTTTCATCAGCGCATCGTAAAGACGATTATGTTGAGGGAAATGCGTGGCAATATACTTGGTTAGTTCCTCAGGATCCTTATGGTTTAATTGAATTATTTGGAAGCGAAGATAAATTTTTAGCCAAATTAGATTCACTTTTCTTAATCACAGATAAAGTAGAAGGCGAAGAAATTTCACCAGACATTAGCGGATTAATTGGTCAATATGCACAAGGAAATGAGCCAAATCACCATATTCCATATTTGTATGCTTATGCAGGACAACCTTGGAAAACGGCAAAACTAATTCGTGAAATCGATGATAAATTCTACTCGACAAAACCGGACGGATTATGCGGAAATGAAGATTTAGGACAAATGTCGGCTTGGTATGTTTTTTCATCAATGGGATTCTATTCTGTTAATCCGGCAAACGGAATTTATGTTTTAGGAAGTCCGTTAGTAAATACAGCGACAATTCATCATAAAGAAGGAATTTCGTTTACTTTGAACGCAATCGATAATAGCAAAACAAATATCTATATTCAAAAAGCAGAATACAACGGAAAACCTTATACAAAATCATACATCACGCACGATATGATTGTAAAAGGAGGAGAATTAAAATTGTTTATGGGAAGTAAACCATCGACAACTTTTGGAGTGAAAAAAGAAGATAGACCGCTTTAATTTTAGAATATAGATTTTAGATTTAAGAAGTTGGAGAATTGAATTTCCTGCAAGGTTTTCAAAACCTTGTAGGTATATTTAAATCTTCTGGTTTATATAAACTTTTCAAGTCGACAAGTCACAATAAATATATAATACCTACAAGGTTTTGAAAACCTTGCAGGATAACAACACAGAATATGAAAATAAAGAGTTTAATTTTTTTAGGGGTAATGCAATGCTTTTTTGCAGCAAATGCACAAGTTAAAACTTTAGACCCTGTAGAATATGTAAATCCTTTGATGGGAACACAATCTTTGCATAGTCTTTCGAACGGAAATACTTATCCTGCAATTTGCCGACCTTGGGGAATGAATTTTTGGACGCCACAAACCGGAAAAATGGGCGACGGTTGGGCGTATATTTATACCGCAGAAAAGATTAGAGGATTCAAACAAACGCATCAGCCATCGCCTTGGATGAATGATTACGGACAGTTTTCGATCATGCCGGTAACCGGAAAATTGACTTTTGAAGAAAATGAAAGAGCAAGTTGGTTCAGCCATAAAGCTGAGGTTTCAAAGCCATATTATTACAGCGTATATCTGGCAGATTATGATGTAACGACAGAAATTACAGCGACAGAAAGAGCGGCACATTTTCAGATTACTTTTCCGGAAAACGAACAATCTTCTATTGTAATCGATGCTTTCGATAAAGGATCTTACATCAAAATAATTCCGTCAGAAAATAAAATTATAGGATATACAACGCGTAATAGTGGTGGCGTTCCGGAGAATTTCAAAAACTATTTTGTACTTCAATTCGATAAACCATTTGCTACTAATTATACTTGGCACGATAAAGTTTTAGAAAAAGACAAATTAGAATTAAAAGACAATCATGTTGGTGCAGTTGTAGGTTTTAAAACTAAAAAAGGAGAAATCGTAAACGTAAAAGTTTCGTCTTCATTTATTAGTCAGGAACAAGCAGAATTAAATTTAAAAAACGAATTAGGAACTTCTTCATTTAATGAAACTGTAGCGCAATCAAAACAAGAATGGAATAAAGTTTTAGGAAAATTAAATGCCGAAGGTGGAAGCGAAGAACAACTAAAAACGTTTTACTCAAGTTTATATCGTACCGCTTGTTTTCCGCAAAAGCAATATGAAGTAAATGCAAAAGGAGAAATCGTGCATTACAGCCCGTACAATGGACAAGTTTTGCCGGGTTATATGTTTGCAGGAACAGGATTTTGGGATACTTTCCGCGCCTTATATCCTTTGTTAAATCTGGTTTATCCTTCGATAAATACTGAAATGCAGCAAGGATTAATCAACGATTATAAAGAAGGTGGTTTCTTGCCGGAATGGTCAAGTCCGGGATTCAGAGATGTAATGGTTGGGAATAATTCAGCGTCTGTCGTTGCTGATGCTTATATCAAAGGATTACGAGGATATGATATCAATAAATTGTATGAAGCCTTATTGCATGGCGCTAATAACGAAGGACCATTAGAAGCTGTAGGACGAAAAGGGGTAGAATATTACAACACTTTGGGCTATGTTCCTTATGATGTAAAAATCAATGAAAATGCAGCCAGAACATTAGAATATGCTTTCGATGATTTCTCGATTTGGAAGTTGGCAAAAGCCTTAAATCGTCCGAAAAAAGAAATCAGTTTATACGAAAAACGAATGATGAATTATAAGAATCTTTATAATCCGTCAATTGGTTTAATGAGTGGTCGAAATAAAGACGGAAGCTTTCCAAAAGATTTTAATCCGTTTAAATGGGGAGATGCTTTTACCGAAGGAAATGCGTGGCATTACAGCTGGAGTGTATTTCATGACGTTCATGGTTTAATTGATTTAATGGGCGGCGAGAAAAAATTCACAGCAAAATTAGATGCAGTTTTCTCCACTCCGCCAATTTTTGATGATAGTTATTATGGTGCAGTTATTCATGAAATCCGCGAAATGCAAATCATGAATATGGGACAATACGCTCACGGAAATCAACCAATTCAGCACATGATTTATTTGTATAATTATGCTGGAGAACCTTGGAAAACGCAATATTGGTCTCGTGAAGTGATGAACCGTTTGTACAAACCAACTCCGGACGGATATTGCGGAGATGAAGATAACGGACAAACTTCGGCCTGGTATGTTTTCTCAGCAATGGGATTCTATCCAGTTTGCCCTGGAACAGACGAATATGTTCTTGGAGCACCATTATTTAAGAAATTAACCTTGCAATTAGAAAACGGAAAACAATTAGTAATCAACGCACCAAACAATTCTGAAACCAATAAATATGTTCAGGATTTAAAGTGGAATAATGCAACTCATACCAAAAATTTCATCAATCATTTTGATGTATTAAAAGGTGGAGAGTTAAATTTTGACATGATTAGCAAACCTAATTTACAAAGAGGAACTTCGGCAAGTTCTTATCCATATTCTTATTCAACTTCAAAATAATACTATGCAATCACGTAGAAAATTTATAAAAAACACAGGAATTTTTTCAGCAGGATTATTGGCACTTCAAACCGATGTTTTCGGAATGAATTCAGATGCTTTCAATTTTGCATTAAAAGATTTTATTACGAAAAGACCACCTTTAGCCGAAAGAAAATTTACGAGTAAAGCTGTTGAAGCAGCAATTGTGAGAATCAAAAAGCAAATCGCAAATCCGGAATTGGCTTGGTTGTTTGAAAACTGTTTTCCAAACACATTAGATACAACTGTAGATTTTGAAATCATCGATGGAAAACCTGATACTTATGTAATTACAGGAGATATCGATGCAATGTGGCTGCGTGATAGTACAGCTCAGATTTGGCCATACATTCCGTTTGTAAAAGAAGATAAAAAACTGGCAGAATTGGTAAAAGGAGTAATCAACCGCCAAACCAAATGTATTTTATTAGATCCTTATGCGAATGCTTTTTACAAAGATTTCAATCAGGTAAGCGAATGGAAAAATGACATGACCAAAATGCAACCTGGTATTCACGAACGCAAATGGGAAATCGACAGTTTGTGTTATCCAATAAGACTTGCGCACGGATATTGGAAAGAAACCGGAGACATCAGTTTGTTCGACGCTAAGTGGAAAGAAGCAATGCTTTTGGTTATTCAAACTTTCAAAGAACAACAACGCTGGACAGATAAAGGACCTTATAATTTCCAGAGAGTTACGGCTTGGGCTACAGATGGCGTGCCTTTAAGCGGTTACGGATATCCTGTAAAACCTTGTGGATTAATCGTTTCGACTTTTAGACCAAGTGACGATAGTACGTTGTTTGGGTATTTAATTCCGAGCAATATGTTTGCGATCGAAGTGCTTGGATATCTTCAGGAAATTTTCTCTTTGCCAGCATTAAAAGACGATAATTTAGTGGCTAAAGCCAAAGAATTGCAAGGACAAGTTCAGAAAGGATTAGAAGAAAACGGAATTATCGATCATCCAAAATTCGGAAAAATCATTGCTTTTGAAGTAAACGGATACGGAAGTTTCCATATGATGGATGATGCCAATGTTCCGTCTTTATTATCGCTGCCTTATTTAGGCGCAATTGAGCCGGATAATCAACTTTATTTGAATACTAGAAAAGTAGTGCTTTCAGAAAATAATCCGTTTTTCTATAAAGGAAAAGCAGGCGAGGGCGTTGGCGGACCACATACCGGAACAGATACAATCTGGCCAATGAGTATTGTTTTAAGAGCGATTACAAGTGTAGATGAAAATGAAATAAAACATTGCATCAGCAATTTGATCAAAACAAACGCCGATACAGGATTTATGCACGAATCTTTTCATAAAGATGATGTAACCAAGTTTACCCGAAAATGGTTTGCTTGGGCGAATACATTATTTGGCGAAATGATTGTTCATACGAGTATTCATTATCCACAAATTTTAAAAGACAAAAACATTTAAAAAACTAAAAATATACCATTAAGAGATTAAGTGTGAATTGAAAATTATATTTAGTTTTCTCTTGGTTTCTTAGTGATTCAAATCCAAAATACAAAAGAATGAATAAAGAATATGCCGTTGGATTAGACATTGGAGGTACACATATTACCGCAGCGATTATAGATATTGTAGGTATGAAAGTGATTGATTTTTCGTTGCATAAAGAGTCGTTTGATTCTAATTTGCCAGTAGAAGAAGTAATGACAATTTGGGAAAAAGCAATCAGAACTTCTATCGAAAACTCTAAAGTAGAATCCACAACTGGATTGGCAGTTTGCATGCCGGGACCATTTGATTATGAAAAGGGAGTTTGCTGGATAAAAGGACAATCAAAATACGAGCATTTTTACGGATTAAATGTTCGGGATTTGTTTCAGAATAAATTGAATCTTTCGAATGATTTTCCGATTCTTTTTGAAAATGATGCTGTTTGTTTTGGCAAAGGCGAAGTATTTAAAGATGCTGATAATCTTTCTAAAAAAGTAATGGCAATCACACTTGGAACAGGACTTGGCGCTTGTTTTATTGACAAAGGAGAATCTATAAATACAGGTGATTTAGTACCAAAAGACGGGGAAATATATGATCTGCCATACAGACACGGAATTGCCGAAGATTATGTTTCTGCACGCGGACTTATCGCTGGTTATTTCGCTTTAAGCGGAAAAAAAATAAACAACGGATTAGAGCTTTTTAATTTGGCTAAAGCCGAAGATAAAGTAGCAATAAAAACGTTTGAAAAAATGGGAGAAGATTTAGCTGCGATTGTTATTCCGTGGTTAGAGAAATTCTCGGCAGATAGTTTTATTATTGGAGGAAAAATTGCAAATGCAAGCGAGTTTTTCTTACCGAGTTTCAATAAGAAATTAGAAGAATCAGGAAGTAAAGTCAATGTTTCGGTTTCTACAGATAATGAAATTGCAGCGTTATTAGGCGCTACAAGTTTGCTTTATACAGCTTAGATTAGTTAAAATATATAAGTTATATAAGTTCATATTAAAAAATCTTTACTGCGCTTATATAACTAATATGATTTAATTTTGAGTAGCAATAAACAGCCAGCTTAAATGATCTTACATAACTTATATGGTTTAAAATTTTATTTATTATGACAAATTCAAATCGCAGAAATTTTATAAAAACGGCAGCAATAGCTTCAGTTGCTGTGGCATTGCAATCTTTCAATTCAAATTCTGAAGAAGAAGAAAAAATTATAGTTTCGAAGAAAGGAAAAAAGCCAATTGTACTTTCAACCTGGCGATTTGGAATCCCTGCAAATGCTGCTGCATGGGAAGTTCTAAAAAAGAACGGAACTGCTTTGGATGCTGTCGAAGCCGGAGTTAAAATTCCGGAAGCCGACCCAAAAGAAAGAAGCGTAGGTTATGGCGGACGTCCGGATAGAGATGGTCGTGTAACGTTGGACGCTTGTATTATGGATGAAAACGCCAATATAGGATCTGTAGCTTGTTTAGAATATATAAAACACCCAATTTCTGTTGCGAGAGCTGTAATGGAAAAAACGCCTCATGTAATGTTAGTTGGCGATGGCGCTTTGCAATTTGCATTATCTCAAGGTTTCAAAAAAGAAAATCTGCTAACAGAAGAATCCGAAAAAGAATGGAAAGAATGGCTAAAAGACAGTAAATACAAACCAATTGCGAATATTGAAAATCACGATACAATTGGAATGATTGCTTTGGATGTCAACGGAAATCTTTCGGGAGCATGCACCACAAGCGGAATGGCTTTTAAGATGCACGGTCGGGTAGGAGATTCTCCAATTATTGGCGCAGGTTTATATGTCGATAACGAAATTGGCGCAGCAACGGCAACAGGTCACGGCGAAGAAGTAATCAGGATTTCGGGCTGTCATTTGGTGGTTGAATTAATGCGACAAGGAAAATCGCCTCAACAAGCCTGTGAAGAAGCTGTAGCAAGAATTATAAAATTGACGAAGAACAGAAATAAAGATTTAAAAGATATTCAGGTAGGTTTTATCGCATTGAACAAAGCCGGAGAATATGGTTCTTACTGTATTCAGGGTGGTTTTAATTATGCTGTTTATGACGATACAGGAAACCAATTAATCGATGCCGATTATTTCCTGAAGTAAGATTTTTTTAGTTGACTCTGTCGATAGAGTTAATTGTTTTTTAATGCGCAATAGTCTTTGGCTTTGCGCATTTTTTGGTTTTAAACTTTCAGATACATCTAGAAAAAGCTATATTAGTATTCAAAAAGCCAAAGCTTATGAAGACTATTTGTTCAAAATGTGAAGCAGAAAATGATTCAAGTTCAAAATATTGCGCTACTTGTGGTTATGAATTGTCTGGCAACGAAAAAGAAAATATAACTCCTGAAATCAAAAAAGAAACGTCTGATAAACCAGAAAAGAAATTTAACCTTAAAACATTTTTAGGATTTATAGTGGGTTTTGTAGTTATGTTTTTTGCAACACAAACTTTATTTAACCCATCGATTGATAAACAACTTACCGAAACGGCAAACGAAATGAATAAAAGATGCCCGATGAGAGTTGATGAATATACTACTTTGAAAAACGTTGTTGCTTTACCGAATAAAACGGTTCAGTATAATTATATTTTGGATATACCCAAAGCTCAGGTTAAATTGGATACTGTAAAAAAATATGTTTTCCCGGGAGTTTTAGAAAATATAAAAAACAGCCCCGAAATGAAATCATTCCGAGATAATAAAGTCACTGTGAATTACCATTACACAGATAAAAACGGAGAATTCGTAACAGAATATATCGTTAAGCCTGAAATGTATGAATAAGATATTCTATGTTATTTGATTCCGATTTCTGAAGAGTTTCTTATAAAAATTGCGCAAATGTCTCTGACTTTGCGCTTTTTTTATTTAATAGAAATTACGAATTTGTTACTTGCAGAAAACCATGTTTCAAATTTTAAGAAGAACAATTTATTAATAGTCTCGATGAGGTAATTATAAGAATAATTTTAGGGTAATTTTAAAAAATAAATGAAGTTGATAAGTTTTATTAACTCTAAAGTGGCGTCTTTGCTCATTTTTTTTAAAAGGCGTATAAAAAGAATTTCAAAATGAGGAAACCCGTAAAAATTTAACATAGTCATCATTTAGATTTGCAGCCAAAAACAGTTTGAAATCTAAAAAACGAATGAAAAAACTCTACCTACTACTTCCTCTTTTATTGCCTTTACTTACTTATTCTCAGGATATTATTTGGGAAAAATCCTACGGAGGACAGCATGCAGATTATCTTTTTGATGCCCAGCCAACAGCCGATTACGGATTTATTTTGGCAGGAAGTTCATTATCGAATAAAACAGGAAATAAATCAGACGATAATCATGGAGATCTTGATTATTGGGTGTGGAAGATGACCGAAAAAGGAGAACTTGACTGGCAGAAAAGTTTTGGAGGAAGCGGATTTGACTTACTTCAGAGTATCAAAAACACAAAAGACGGCGGCTTTATTCTGGCAGGAACTTCAAGCTCGGCAAGCGGTTTTCAAAAAACAGAAGACTCTAAAGGACTTACGGATTTTTGGGTTATAAAACTGGATGCTTCAGGAACAGAGCAATGGCAACGAACAATTGGCGGGAATGGTTCGGATGAATTATTATGCGCTTTTCAGACCAGAGACGGAGGTTATATATTAGGAGGATCTTCAAGCTCGAGTCCTCAACCTGTTTCAGCTGCCATGCCTGATGCAAAATCAATAACCACTACCAAAGCCGATTTATACAGTAAATCCGAAAAAAGCCGAGGCAACATGGATTATTGGGTTGTAAAACTGGATAAACAAGGTGTTATTGAGTGGCAAAAAACATACGGAGGAGAATATGCAGATATACTTAGAAGTATGGAGCAAACCACCGATAATGGATTTATTCTGGCAGGATATTCCACTTCATCACGATCTGGTGATAAAACAGAGAATAATAAAGGGACTGGAGATGTGTGGGTTATAAAAATAAATGATGTTGGAGTTATAGAATGGCAAAATTCCTATGGAGCAGATGGCGATGACCAGCCTTATGTAATTCATCAGACCAGTGATGGCGGATATATTGTAGGAGCCAACTCCAATAGTACCAACCCGCTTACTTCATTGGGTGGAATTGTTGGAAACGGAACCGATTACTGGATTTTTAAATTAGATGAAGAAGGAGCAGTAGTTTGGAGTAAAACCTACGATTTTGGGAAAGTGGATATTTTGACTTCACTGGTAGAAAACAAAGACCATACGTATTTAATTGGCGGATATGCCCAAAGCGAAAGAAGGGTTCCAAGAGAAGGTGTCGTTGGGAAATTAGCCAACGTTGTTGCCAAAGAAAAAGACGGAATCAATGATTATATCGCCTTAAAGATTGATGAAAAAGGAGAAGAACTGTGGAATAAAACCGTTGGAAGTGCAGGTGAGGACATCCTAAGAAAATTGATCGAAACCCGAGATGGAGGATATTTAATGGCAGGAACGTCAAATTCAGGGGCTTCAAAAGATAAAAACTCCAATATTGGAGGAAATGATTTTTGGGTTGTAAAACTCAAAGACAAAACAAAAATCGAAAAAGTGAGATCGAGTCTGGAAGCTATACCTAATCCGGTATCGACTTATACCAACATCATTATAGGTTATGATTTTACCTCAGGAACAGTCAGTGTTGTGGATATGACAGGCAGAACGCTGCAGAACTTCAGTATTTCCAGCAGAACTGTACCAGTAGATTTAAGCGTTTATGCAGAAGGGATTTACATCATCAACGTTAAAACAGATGTTAAAACCGAGTCTGTAAAAGTGATTAAAAGAATAACAAGTAAATAAGATATAATTAGAATTATAAAATGAATACAACAGCTATAAAAAGTAAGGTTAAAATCTTTTGTTGTCTGGGGATGATTTTGATCGTTTCAACAAAAGGGTTGGCACAAAATGACTTCGTTCCTAAAATTGTTCCTCCTTCACCGGAAGCCGCTTCACTGGGAAAATTTGTAGAAGTACCTGTTTCGCATTACACAGGATTGCCGAATATTTCAGTGCCGCTTTACACTATTGAATCGGGAGAGATAAACCTGCCTATTCAAGTTTCTTATCATGCACGAGGGGTTCAGGTGAGCGAAATGGCTTCTCAGGTTGGTACGGGCTGGGCTTTAAATGCAGGAGGCGTTATTACCAGACAGCAGAGAGGACCGGCAGATGAAAGTAACCATGGCTATCTGACTGAAAATTTTTACGATACCTTTTTTACAACTCAGGCAACAAGACAAAGAGTTTATGATGGGAGCACAACCGGTATAGACTCAGACAATTTGATGGATATGGAGCCGGATATTTTTATGTTTAATTTTTTGAATTTTTCAGGTAAATTTATGTTTGATCAGAAAACAAAATTACCGGTAATTCAAAAATATAGTGATTTTAAGATTGTACCTATTTATCAAACAACAGGCAATTATACCATTAAAGGCTGGATCATAACGGATAAAGATGGAATCCAATATTATTTTGGTACCTCTAAAGATGGTTTAAGAACCGCTATAGATAGACCACAATCAACCTCTTCTTACCTATTTCTTTCTAATGGAGGTCTTCAAACTGTATCTGGTGGAAATAGTCCATATAACAATGCGTGGCAGTTAATGGATATTGTGACTCCAAGCAACAAACAGATTAAATTTGAATATGCAAAAGACCAACCCAATTATTTCTCGAGAAGTTTTGACGATGGTCCTTCATCGGCTCTAAATTGCCATTTTTCCAGAATTGTTATGGACCAGTATCATATTAAGACCATTACTTTTGATAAAGGAAAAGTGGTTTTTACCAAATTCGCAACAGAAAGAGAAGATTTAAAGTCCAGCTATGCTTTACAAAAAATAGAAGTCTTTGATATAAACAATATTGTAAGGGTCAAACATACTTTTAATTATACGTATACCAACAGCGAAGATACTAATGCATTGTTTCATTTAAGAACGACAGAACCGCAGTCTAAAAAAAGACTGTTCCTGGAATCTATTCTTACTGAAGGCTCACCTTCGGCAATAAGTAAAAGTAAAAAACATTCTTTTGTATATGATCCTCAGGTTTTACCCAATAGATTTTCAACAGCACAAGATGCCTGGGGATATTATAATGCTAAAAATAATGGAGAATACTCTTCATTTTTTGAGGGTGATGACAGGAGAGTAGACACTATTGCCTCTCAGGCCGGAATGTTAAAGAAAATTATTTATCCTACCGGAGGAAGTGCTTCTTTTGAGTATGAGCACAATATCGTTATCGCGCCAAATTTTTACAAAGAATTACTTCTGAATGCTACTTCTCCTGTTATTCATCAAGTGGCTAATGTATTTAAGGATGGTAGTTTATATAGTAATAGCATATATTCAAAAACTTTTACGGTATATGATCCCAATCCGAATAAAGTCTCTACTATAAATTCGAATACAATTTTTGGGGGTACTACTACTTCATGCAGTACAACATCTAATAATGCTAATTGTCCTTTTGAAGTGGCTGTTTATAGAGTGAGTCCAAGAATCTTTATGGGGAGCTTGTATATTGGCAGAGGCTTTATTTTACTAAAACCTGGAGATTATGTTTTGGAGTATAAACCTAAAACAGATGCTGGTCGTAATCCGGATGATTTTGAAACTGACGCTTTCTCGGTTACTTTAAGTTGGGAACAAGAACCAATACTACAAGCTGTAGACCCTTTGAATAAAATATTATTTGCCGCAGGTAAAAGAATCAAACGTATTGTTTGGGATGATAATGTGGGAGGTATAACTTCTAAAACTTACAAATATTTGGATAGTTCTGGAGAATCGTCAGGCACGACATTCTCGATACCTAATATGTATTATGTAGAGAGAATGGTTCGTGATGTTCCGGTCGTAGGTCAGATGGGCGCAACGGCAGGAAGTCCTTTGACTAATTTTCAGGGAAATGCATTGGGCTATTCTGTTGTTACCGAGATTAACGGAGAAGCAGGGAATAACATTGGTAAAACCGAATATACTTTTACAATGCCTTTAGATGCGGGTGGTGCATATTACAAGTTTCCTTACTATCCTCCTATTGATAATGAGTGGCTGCGAGGAATGCCGTTAAATATTAAATATTATTCGAATAATGCGGGTACTTATTCATTGGTTAAGACAGTTGTAAACCAATATATTTACGGAGATATGATGACAGATGTAAGGAATATGGCAGAAATGCTGGATATAGACGGTTACTTAATGCATCGAAGAAAATTTATTTTTCCTATGGCTTTTTTTAGTTTAAGTGTAAGTTCTAGTGGATCAATTAATTTTAATGATGTTAATTCCTATAGAACTTTTTATACAATGGGCGGAACAGTTGATCTATATAGCAGTGTAGAGACAGAGATTTTAAAAAACGCAAAAGAACATAAAAAGACGACGAATTATTTTTACAATTACGATTCGAATTATCAGTTAAAAAGATCGCAGACTAAATCTTCTAGTCTTGAAACCTTGGAGACAAAATATTTCTATGCCCCAGATCCTGAAATGGCAAATGAGCCCTTTAGAGCAGAAATGGTTTCTAAATTCATGATCGGTATACCTTTGGATACCCAGACCTTTAACAGTACAACGAAATTATCAGAGCAAAAAACAACTTATGAGAATAGCGCCGAGACCAGCAATTTATTAGTGCCCAAATATATTTCTTCCAATAAAGGAGCCGGTAATCTTGTTGCAACCGATAAAAAAATCACTTTTGATAAATACGATGACAAAGGAAATGTTCTGCAATACACACCCGAGGGAGGATTGCCGGTAGCAATTATCTGGGGATACAGCAGAACACAGCCTATCGCTAAAGTAGAAAATGCGACTTATGCGCAGATTTCGAGTTATGTGGCAAATCTTCAAACACTCTCAGATGCCGATAATGACAATTGCATCACAAGTACGTGTAAAGAGCAGATTTTGCGAACAGCGCTCAATACTTTTAGAACATCATTTACTCAGGGTATGGTGAGTACCTATACCTATAATCCACTTGTTGGGGTGACCAGTATTACAGATCCAAAAGGAATCTCGACTTATTATGAGTACGATTATCTTGGCCGATTGAAATTTGTAAAAGATAAAGATCAAAACGTGCTTCAGAAGTATTGTTATAATTACAAAGGACAGCAAACGGATTGTACCGATAATACTGCTCAGACATTTTAATTGCAAATCACGGCAGTGAAAGAGCAGATCTTGAGAGATCAGTTTGAGTAACTGTTATAAATTAAAAAATAAAAAAGAGAACTTGATGAAAAAATATATAGCCATAATAATTTTGTTGTTCGTTGGAATTTGGGGTGTAAAAGCCCAGACTTTCAGTGATGATAATTTTGTTTACACCGCCTCGCCTAAAAAGAAAGTACAGTCGGCGAGTTTCAATACGCTGACCAAAAATGATATGAGCCAAAGCGTGACTTATTTTGACGGACTAGGCCGTCCAATTCAGACTGCGGCCATAAATCAGGGAGGAACCAATATCGATATTGTGACTCCGGTTGAATATGATGGTTTTGGCAGACAAATAAAAGAATATTTACCTTATCCCTTAACCAATAGCACGACAACTTACTCAAGAATTGCCACAGCTACATCCATAACGAATTTAAATGGCGTTTACAACACTGCCAAATACGAAAACACAACCAATCCATTTTCAGAAAAAAGATTTGAACCCTCACCGCTTAATCGTGTCTTAGAACAAGCAGCACCCGGAAATGATTGGGCACTTAGCAATGTTAAAAAGAATACTATAAAATTAGAGTATCAAACCAACATTACCACCGATGCAGTACGATTATTTAAAGCTACAACAAGCTGGAATATTGGTACCCTTTTGTATGATATTACTTTTTCAGACGCAGGGAGTTATGCTGAAAATGAATTATATAAAACCGTAACTTTTGATGAGAATTCCGGCGTAAGCCCGGGTGAAAAATCAGGATCAACGGTAGAATTTAAAAATAAACAAGGTCAGGTGGTACTTAAAAGAACCTATGATGCAACCGTTAACCATGACACTTATTATGTTTATGACATCTACGGAAACCTGACTTATGTGATACCTCCAAAAGCAGATGCGACCATAAACTCTGCAGTTTTAGATGGTTTATGTTACCAATACAAATACGACAGCCAGAATCGTTTAGTCGAGAAAAAGTTACCGGGTAAACAATGGGAGTTTATTGTTTATGATAGATTAGACAGACCCGTGGCAACCGGACCTGCGTTTTCACCTTTTAAAGATGATACTACAGTAGGCTGGATGATCACCAAATATGACGCTTTTAGCCGGCCAATTTATACGGGTTGGAGCAGTCAGGCAGTAAGTTCGGCAATCAGAAAATCATTACAGGATACGCAAAATGCAGCGACCGTTTTGTTTGAAACCAAAGACACATCCAAGACCATCGATGGTATTGCGGCTTATTATACGAATGCCAATGCGCCAACGAGCTTCAAGTTATTAACGGTAAATTATTATGATAACTATGTTTTTCCCGGAGCCCAAACCCTGCCTTCAACCATAGAAGGACAGACTGTTTTGGCAAACGTAAAAACTATGGCAACAGGAAGCTGGATAAGAGCCGTAACCACTGCAGCGTCCATTGCAGGGGAAACCAACACCCTGTTTTATGATGAATATGCCAGGCTTATACAAACCTATAGTGTGAATTATCTAACAGGTTCTACCATTACCAGTACGAATCTTGATTTTGCGGGCAAAACAATTTATACCATAACAAAACATAAACGTACCTCAGGCAGTGTGGAGATGGTGATAAGAGAAGATTTTACTTACTCACCCCAGGATCGATTACTGACCCATACCCATCAAATTAATGGAGGGGCCATACAGCTTATGGCGGCCAATACCTATGACAATCTGGGGCAATTGACGAGTAAAAATGTAGGGAATACTACGGCAAGCCCACTTCAGAAAGTTGATTTTAATTATAATATCAGAGGCTGGCTGACCGAGATTAATAAAACAGCCAATTTGCAGCAAGGCACAGATGCCAAAGATTTGTTTGCTTTTAAAGTAAGTTATAATGCTCCTCAGGCAGCAATTGCAGGAGTTACGGCTCTTTATAACGGAAACATATCCGAGACACTATGGAAAACAAGCTCTGATAATATAGACAGAGGTTATGGTTATACGTATGACAAACTCAACCGATTAAAAACTTCGATTTACGAAAAGAGCGGATTAACCACCAGTGCCTATGATGAGAACCTGACGTATGATAAAAATGGTAATATTGTGACCTTGCTCAGAAAAGGAGATATAGACCCACAGACCGGTACTATAATAATTGACAATTTAGTTTATGGTCCTGTGACAAATTCAAACCAACTGGCCAAAGTAGATGACAGTTCTAATAATACCAGCGGATTTAATGATTTGAATAAAACAGGAGATGATTATACCTATGATGGTAATGGTAATATGATCACCGACAAAAACAAAAACATTACAGATATCAAGTACAACCAACTGAATTTACCTAAGAAAATAACATTTGGAACAAGCGGTACTATTGAGTATTTTTACAATGCAGCAGGACAGAAAATACAGAAAACTGTAAGCGAAACAGGAAAAACAGCAGTAGTTACAGATTATTTAGGAGGCTTTCAGTACAAAGACAATGTTTTAGAATTTTTTCCAACGGCAGAAGGTTATGTTAAAAATACACTCAATGTACTCTCGTATGTGTTCCAGTACAAAGATCATTTAGGAAACGTACGAGTGAGTTATGCTAAAAACCCAACAACACAGCTTCTTGAAATTATTGAAGAAAACAATTATTATCCTTTTGGACTAAAACATAAAGGCTATAATGATTATACACCAAATACGAATAAGTATAAGTACAACGGAAAAGAGCTGCAGGACGAACTGGGACTGAACATGTATGACTATGGAATGAGAAATTATGACCCTGCACTTGGTCGCTGGATGAACATTGACCCGTTAGCGGAACAAATGAGAAGACATAGTCCATTTAATTATGGTTTTGACAATCCAATTCGTTTTGTCGACCCAGATGGAATGGCTCCAAATGATGTTATTGACCCACCTAGCAAAAAGAAGACTGCTTGGCAACAATCTTATAATCCAAAGACGGGTAACACTGATATAGGGAAATTTGCATTATTGAAATTTGAGGAATCTTTAGAAGGACCTGCGAAGTTCTTAAATAGTATCAATACTTATGTAAAGGAAAAAATTGAGCCAAGTAATGCAGATATTGGCACAACTGCTACATCAAAAAATGGAGGTGGTGAAAATGAAAAAACCACAGGTAATAAAAAAGGTGGTAATATTGATGCTGATGCATTTTTAACAGCTACACCTGGTGGTGAAAAAACAGGAAATAAATATAAGAGCGGAAAAGATTTTGTAGAAGCATTGAATGATGTTTTTAGTGGTATAGATTTAGGTTCGAAAGCCACTGAGAGTGTGGAAGCGGCTGTAGAACAAAATACAAATAAAAAAGAAGCAAAGGAAACGGAATATGTAAGAACTGCGTATGATCCAAAAACACAAAATCAGACTTGGGTTAGAAGGGACGTTTATGAAGCTCAAAAAAAGGAAAAAAAATAAAAAATGAAAAAAAAATATGTTATAATTATTATTATATTAGGTTCTTTGATATTCTTGTTTTTATATTTTAAAAATGAAAAAATATACACATCAAAGGAGTATGATTCAGCAGGGAAACTTATTGGGACAAATGAATATGTGATTAGAAACGGAAAAACTATTATGCATGGTAAGTTTGTTAACTATAATGAGAAAGGTATAAAAATTTCAGAAGGACAATTCGTAGATGATGAGCCAAACGGAAAATGTCTATATTATTATGATAATGGCAAAATAGAAACAATACAATTTAAAAAAAATAGTAAAATTACTTTAGAGAGTATCAATTATAATCAAAAGGGCTTGATTGATAAATATATTATGTGTGATGATTTTGGAAAATCAGTTTTTACAATTTATTTTGATGAAAAAGGGGTTACTAAATATGATGGTAACTTCCAAATAGAAACTTATCAGTATAAGTACGCTCATAAAAATCAATTTAATATTTTGAATGACCAGCATTTAAAAGTAGGAGATGTTTTGAAATATAGTTATCTTATTGCTAACATCCCTAATGCTAAACGCAGTTTTAAAATAGATAATTTGTCTGTAGATAATTCTAAAGTAAATAGAACTTTTAAACATGTAAAGCCTTGTGAATTGGATGTAGAGGAGAAAATCGTCAAAAAAGGTTTAAATACAATTAGGAGTATTGTTCGATATGAGTTTAATGATAATGTGACTCCTGTCTTTACGGACACAATTTCTTTTAACATTCATATAAAATAAAAATGACAGTAGTTTCAAAATTTGAAAAACTTTATCTGCTGAGAATTGTTTTTTTACCAATTATTTGTATTGGTTTAAGTGTTTTACTTGTAGATGTTAAGATTAATTACAAAAAGGATGCTGATGTCATTTTTCCAATTTCTTTTCTTCTAATATTAGGGTGTTTAGTTTTGTTTAATAATTTAAAATCACTTTATAAACTCATTGTGGAAGAGAAAAAAATCACAAAAATCTATTTTCTATCCAGAAAGAAAGAAATTATCTTTTATACATCTATTAAAAGTTTAGATAAACAATTTATAAACGGTTCATATATTTATGAAGTTGGTAAAATTTCATCTGGATATTACAGGTACGTATTTAACTTAGAAAATGATAAAAAATTGATTATATCTCCATTAAATTTGAAAAATTATAGACAATTAGTTGCAGAAATTAATCTTCATTGTGGTTATTAATACCCCCGCTCTCCGAAGAGTTCCTTACAAAAAAGCTGCGCATTCTATGATAAAAAACAAATAATATATTAAAAAATTAAGCTGCAAATTTATAAGTATTGATATAGGGAGTTTCTCTGTTGATAACGGCAAAAACTCTGCTTATAAGTTTGCATCTAATATTATTTAAAACCAACATTGAGTTTTTACCTTCCGTTTTTTTCTTATTGTAATATTCTTTTAATTGTGGATCGTATTTTAATGTTGTCATAGCACACATTTGTAATAATGTTTTCATTTTTTTATCTGCCATATGACTTACTCTGGTCCTTCCTTTTATACTGGAACCGGAACTATGTTCAAAAGGCGCAACACCTGAATAACAGGCAAATTGTCTCCAATTTTTAAAAGCTGTAAATCCTTTTGTAGCAATAATCAAATACACGCTGGTTTGTTCTCCCAATCCAGGAATTGATTTGATAAGTTGAGCTTGCTTAGATAATTGATCGTTTGTTTTAATGACTTCTTTAATTTTTGACTCAATTTTATGAATAGAATTTTTAATAGATTTGACAAGCGTTTGGTTAATTTGTGATACTTCTTTAAAAATTATTTTGTCTGTGAAAGCCTTACTTTCCTTGGTCGTTTGTATAAGTAATAACGCTTTTAGCATTTTCTCTCTTTCAGTATACAGCATTTTTAGTTTTTGAATATCTATGCTTGCAAAAGTGAATAGTTTTAATTTATCAATGTTTCTATAGCTGTAATAAGAAATATCTTTAGCATCAGTTTTATCATTTTTTCCTCTTGAAATTCCTTTTGATTTTTTTATTTCAATAGCAGGAACAATCCATAAATCTAAATTAAGCTTTACTAAAACATTTGATAAATGATTCGTATAGACACCCGTGTTCTCACAACAAAAAAGAGTACATTTTGTATCAAATTTTCTATCGATTTTTTTAATAAATATTAAAATATTTTTAATATTGTTTTCTATGATAAAATGCTCTGATTTAAGAGTTAAAGAGTCAAGGATATTAATATCCAATTTTGCTTTTGATACATCAATCCCAACATAAAATAAATACTTTTTCATAACTTTGAATTTAGGATAAACAAAAATGTTGAACTTCTTTAGAGCCTTTATTAGACCGCCATGTCTATCATTCTATTTGAAGCAATTCAACAGGATTCAAGGAGAAGGCAGAGGACTAATGCGCAGCATAGTGCTTAACTACAAATGTCTAAAGTTCACCTCTGCTTTCCTTTGAATAAATTTAAAGTTTTTTATCTAATTCAAAGTAAAGGCAAATGTCTCTGAATTTGCGCAATTTTTTTATGTTGTAATATCAGATATTAACCGTTTATTGAACTTGTCTAAAATATTTAGAATATATATCGTATGGCCAAAATAACATTTCTCTTTCTTTTCTTTCCTATCTTGGTAATTTGCCAGATAAAAGAAGCAAGAAACAAAAACAATAATATTTCAATTTCATATAATCAGTTTATATATCAGAAAATTGCAACTGATACTATTAAAAAAATGTATGATAATCAGAAGGAAATGTATAAATATTCAAATACATTAGGAAGTGAAGCAATATCTAATAAATTTAATCTGAATGAACTTACTATTCTTGTAATACCGAAATTTAGACTAAAACGAATTGCAAATGAATTGTATGAATGTGATAAAAATATTGAGAATTTTATCGAATTTGAGGAAAAATACAAGTATATGTCAGCTATTTTAATAAATGATAAAAAATACGTTGCAATGCAAACAGTACCTCATCCATATTTTGAAATAGAAAGAATTAATGCTCCAGATCTTAGATTAAAAGTAGATAAATTTGTTTATGACGAGTCTATTTTAAAAAATTTTATCGCAAATGAGTTTTATCTTAAAGCTATTCAAAAAGATATAGAGGAAAGAAAAAATAATTTCTTTTTTGGAATTTATGGATTATGGGATGTAATATTTGAAATCGATAATAAAACGGGCTTATTATATGCTAATAAATATGATTATAATACAACTATTCATTTACCTGCAAATGATTATTTAAGAAAATATGAAGGACAAACAAAAATTAGAGAATTAGCACGTGGTTATTATGAAGACATTGACGGTTTAGGAACTTTAGATCCAAAACCATGTGACGGAACCGTAATTTCTAAAAAACAAATAACTTTAAAAGTAATAAAAGTTAATAGAGAAAATTAACAAGCTAGTTCGGCAAGAAGTCCTAAAAAAGTGCGCAAAGTCAGAGACATTTACGCAGTTTGACAATAGAAAAATCACAACAAGAAAATGAAAAAAATAATACTATTTTTTGTTATAGTTTTTTCCTCTTGCAAATCAAAAGATTGTGCGAGTATGAATTATAAATTAATTGATGAATATGAAAGCAAATTAGCGATAGTTAAAAAGGCTCAAAAAGAAGAAGTAAAAGTCGTAGAATATAGAGACGCCTTGACGTATTTATCAATTACGAGTGGTGTTATGACTTTAGCAGAATATAGTGATATGATTGGTTATAGAAATGCTGCGGATTATAATCACGATATGAAACTTTGGCGAGAATGGTTAGACAAAAATCGTTGTGTGGCTGTTAGTGCCAAAGAATGATCTTTTATACTTCTGAAAAGATTCTTATAAAAAACTCCGCAAATATCTCATTTATAATTTAAAAACAACAAAGCTCCAGATTTCTCTGAAGCTTTGTTTAGTAATGTTGTAAAGTTGATACCTTAAAAATTAGTATTTACTTTTTTAGAACGATCTGCGATGTATGACATAAGCCACGTTACTTGTCCATCTTTAACGAAGAATACTTTCTTAGTCTCTAAATTTGGAATGCTTTCCAAAAAGTTCTGTAGAATGTTATTTGCCGAAATAAGGTATTTCTGGTCATAGGTACTCAAAACTCTTGCCATCTCTTTATTGGTTTTAGCAAGGTTTGTATACTTCACAAAGTTATTTTTTAGGATTGCATCATAATTGATAACGTCTTCAAGCGTTAATGGAATATAATGATTCTTAACGTTTTCATCATAATAAAGCGTTGCAAATGCCCAAACAGCTCCACCTGATAAATAGATTTTTTCTTTCTTTAATAAAAGAGGATTTGCATCCAATAATTCCTTGATTTTCTTACGTAACACTGGGTTATAATCAAAAGATTTTTCCTGAAACGTTGACATATCATTCACTTGGTTTGGATTTACAACCGTCTTTTTAACAGCATCTGTAAGCGTCATTGTTCCAAAATCAAGCTCTAAAGGAATAAACTCTAATTTGTTGTCTTCAAGCTCATCAATATAGCCGCCTTTAGTAGTTTGAGCACCAATATCAAGCAATAAAGCGTTAGCATAATCAACTGGTGGAATTGCACCTTTAACTAACATTTTAGCTTCTTCGTTAACATTAATAATGTCAAAACTTTTAGAAGTTAGCGAACTAATTTTATTTTTTAAAACATCAATATTACGAGCAGACGAAAAAACAGGCGCAGCTACAATAAAGATATTTTCTTCGCGAAGTTTAAATTCCTCTTTGATTTTCTTCAATTGATCAACAATTATAATACTTACTTTGTTGATATCATCCTGAGGCAACTCGCCCGAAGCAGCAATATGATCTGCAAGACTAATTCTCTCATTTGCAAAATATAGAATTTCATAGTCGGCTTTCTTGATGTTATTTACTTCCAAGACAGAAACTTTAATTGCTCTACGTCCGATTTCGATTCCTGCATAAACATTTTTTTGAGAAAATGCATTGATGGAAAAGAATAAATTTAAAAGAATGAAAAATAGAATTTGGGATTTGTGTTTTTTAAGCATTGGATTTAATTGTAGTTAGGGGTATTATTTATTTTTTGAATAAAGACTTCAAATTAGTTGGTTGCGGTATTTATGTGAAAGTCATAATTTTAAATTGAAAATAACGGGTTTCCGTATAAAATTGCAAATTTATAAAAACATTTACTAACATAAACGCACATATTGAGAAAACATATATTAAATTATTGTGATGTTTTTTCTAAGTAAATGACAAGCAATTTTAGAATTGTAACCTGTTGAAAACGAATGAATAAGATAAAGTAAGCAGAAAAAAAATAAATAATGAATTACCTATTTCCGGAACTTTTTTGCACAAAACTGAAAGAATTTTTTCAACTTTTCCTAATTATGTTCAATAACAAGAACTATTGAAAAATCTAAACCAGAGCAATATAATCGTCTTATTATGAGTTTAAAAGGATTTCTATAATTTATATACAGAAAATAAAAAGGTATTATTTGTAAGAAATAATTGTATATCTTTGGTTAAGTTCCTAATAAAATAATTCGTAAATGTTCTTTTGAAAAAATCAAGAACGTTAAAAGTAATTTAATCTAAATTGTAAAAATATATAAAGAATTCTTGCGCAAGGATAGACAAAAGCCCCAAGTGTCTTTAATTGATTGAGGTATTAATTAATTTTTCAAACTTTATATTATGATAAAAAACATTTTAAACCTAAAAGGAGTTACAGAATTAACTAAAAACGAAAAAAGAAGCATCGCAGGCGGTTTAGCATGTGTTGACGGTGTTTGTCCAAGACCAGGTACTTATTGCTGTTATGCAGGAGGCGGCGGCGATGGACTTTGCAGATTAAATAGTCAAGGTTGCTTTTAATTAATATCTTAAATTCTCCGTTCTTTGGAGAGTTATTATAAAAGTTGCGCAAATGTCTTTTGACTTTGCGCATTTTTTTTGTTTTTGCGAATCGTAATTATAATTAGTAGAGTCTTTTATGTTTTTTAAACTATTGAAAATCAGTTTGTTTTTAGGGGTTATCATATAAGATAACCTTTTTTAGGAAAAATAAGATGAAATTTGAATTGTCATAAAAAGGGAAAGTAATTTAATTTATAATTTATGGAAGCAAAAGAAATTAAAGACTTAGAATATCTTAGAAAACTAATGAATCGGTATCTAAATACTTTAAAAGCGCCAAGTGATAAAACAGAATTTTATACTGCCGAAATCAAATTATCAAATTACGGAGAACTCGGTTGTGTTATTACAAATATGCTTAAATTATGTATTTTGGCACTGGATTCTGAAGCACCGGAAATCTCAAAGACAATCAAAAATCCATATATAAATGTGGCGCTAATTCTGGAAGTTGTGCTTCAGTTGTTTCCTGTAGATGAATTTGAATTGCTAAGCGAAATTAATGAATTGCTTATTGCAGAGAAGTTTTAGAAAGATTTACGTAGTTTTAAACATCGATATTGTAATAAAAAATAGTAAGTTACTTTATTTGCTAAAGGCTTTTAGAAAAAAATGAATCTAAATTTGAAAGAGAAAATATGAATAATTCAGCCCAACAAAATTCACAAAATATAGAAGTATTAGAGATTCGGAATTATCTTTTAAAACCAAATTTAACGGATAAGTTTGGCGATTATTTTCATTCGAAATTTGTTTCTCCAATGAATGAACTTGGCGGATATACATTAGGCGAATTCAAAATTAATAACGTAAACGATCGATTTGTTTGGTTTCGTGGTTTTGTAGATATGAAAACGAGATTCAAATTTTTGAATGATTTTTATCTAAACAGCACAACTTGGAAAGAGCACGGAAAAGGCGCAAATGAGATGATGATAAATTCGGATAATGTCTATTTATTGCAACCTTTAAAAACAGCAATTAATAGCAAATTATTAAAGACGGATAAAACATTTTCGGTCGTCGATTTTTATATCTGTAATAGTACACTCGAGAAGGTTATCGACTTATTTGAGACTACGTATATTCCATTTCTTAAAAAATCAGAAATAGAAGATATTACGCTTTGGGTGAGTGAAATGAGCGAAAATGATTTTCCAAGGTTACCTGTTTTTCAGGATAAAAATCTTTTAGTGAGTATTACACATTACAAAGACGAAAATGAGTTTTATACCAAACAAAAAGAAATTAATAATATGCCAGACGATCTAAAAACATCGATGCTAGAATTGGTAACTATTCATAATAAGTTAGTGCTTTTAAATTTGAGGTAAAGTAAGAGGTATTTACGTGACATTTAGAATGAATACTTTGTGGAGCATACGATTATGCATTTTAAAAATATTTTATTTAGTATTTTATAATCATCGTATAAGTCCTTTTGAAATGGTTTAAATTATCTCTATTTTTGAATAAACTTAAATAAATAAATTATGGGGTTATTGGATTTTATGTTAAAAGGACAAACGAAGCACAGTAGTTTAAGGCTGTGGCGTGGTAAATCTGGAGACTATTGGAAAAGTAGTGGTTCTGGAAGAAAAGGTATTACGGAGTTTTTCTTTCCTAATAAGAAAAAATAAGCTTTAATATTCTTCTAAATTAATAACGACGAACTAAATAAGTTTACGACGTAATATTACTTGTACTAAAAGAAGGCTTAGGACATAAATATTGATATTATAGATTTACTTTATGTATAATTTTTTCTAACTTATTTAGTAATAAAAACTCGTTTTCTAATGAGTTTTTTTTTATGAAAAGCCGTGCAAATGTCTTTGACTTTGCGCTTTTTTTGTGCTTAATAGAAATTGTAAATCTAATAAGGTTTCTAGATTCTTTCAATTAGTTCTCAATAAATCTGCAATTTTTAGAATGAATAATTTATGAGTATAATATCTGTAAAATGCTCAATATTAATCCAAAATAAATTAAATGAAAAGTTATTATAAAATACAGATTTTGATTGTATTTATATTTCTATTTTTTAAAGTAAGCGGGCAAAATCAAATCGAAAATAGTATAGATAGTTGTAAAACAATTTGTGAGAACAAGATTAATCAACAAATTAAATCCTCAAAATTAGATTACAGTGCAAAATACAATGCGGAAGAAAGTTATATTCGTATAGACTTTATTGACGAATCTATTGAATCAAAAAAAGTAGAAATCAGTAAAATTAACGAAATAAAACCTCTATTGAATAAAAGGAAATATAGTTATGATTACCCCGTTTTGTCTATGATTTAATTTATGAAGGCTACGCAATTCATAAGATTAATTTAAAATGTAATAAAGATGATTTTATTCAATCATTAGCTTTTTTTAATAGTTTATTAATCGATATCAAAAAAGGAAAGTTAATTGGATTGGTTAAGGTAAATAAGATTGCTTTAACGAATAAATTCACTAATATTTATTCTTATGAAATAGAGGAAGACCCAAGATGGAAAGGAAATGGTTTTTATAAAGATGATGAAAAAAAGTGGAAAATAACCTGGACATTAAAAGAGAAAAATATTTTGAAAGATGGCAAGCAATCTGGATTTAAAGTGATTAAAATTGATGCAAGAAACGGCAAAATTTTATCAACCTTCTTAGAGTTTCCTATTGATTAATTAAATTTCATTTCTTAAAGATATTTCGCAGAGCATTTATGTACTTTATTCTACAATTTTTAAATAATTTATGAAGAGAATTTTATTAATTATAATTGTCCTATTTTCAACTTCTTGCCGATTAACACAACATTACACAAAATATATTGATAAAAATCAATACGGCAGATTGCATTTGAAAAACATGAAGTTTGAAAAATCTTTCACAAAAGAAATGGAGAACAAGATCGAAACAGATGCCATTTATGTTAATTATTACGAAAATAATAGTATAAACTTAAGAGGATATTCTTATTTGAGATTTTTTAAGTTTGGTCAATTTGCAACTTTTCATAGTAAAACCGAAAATGCTGATATAAACGACATACAAAAGGCAAGTGTAGTTGGTTATTATAACATTAAAAACGGTATACTTTTATTAGAACTCCCAAATACTTCCTTTAGTAAAGCAGGAAAAAGATCAATTAGAAAATTTGTTATTGCAGGAGATACTTTAAAATTAAAAGAGAAAATAAAGTCCAATGAAACACAAACAATTTTTACTAAAGTTAAAATCAAACAAATAGCACCGGTATTACCAGATTGGTAAAATCAAAAGTAAAAGATGTATTTATTGAGTTTTTATTTAAGCTTGCATAATTAGTGTAAAAAGCAGAAAAAGAATACAAAAGTCGTGATTTGTGAAACTTGCAAATCCACATTGTTTTTAATTTTGTCTAGTATTCTAAAAATAGGAATACCCAGATAATGAAACATTTTTTTTGTGTGTTGATTTGTTCTTTAACCTTGATGTTTTCTACAAAAGTAGAAAGTAAGCAATTAGTTAATGCAATACATTCTAATCAAAACTCATTCGGGCAAAAAAATGTCAAAAAGGATTTGTCTGAATTGCAAAATAATGTTTTAGCATCCTTCAATAATGCTGATAAATTATCTTCAGAAAATCTCGAAAAATACGGCCTTGATGAACGTTTCGATGATCATTTTGCTTTTCTGAGCTTTGATAAGACAACAGAGTTTTATTCAAATTATAAATTCCCGAAATCAGAACGATCTACTGAATTTTCTAGTTGTTTGTATTCTAGGACAACTATTCCGTTCTATATTTTATTTTGTTCAATGTTGATTCCTTCTTTTAATTAAATCGAAAGAATTCTACTTCTCAGCGAATTTAATTACCAAAACCTATAATATTCTTTTCGGATTATCCCTTTTTACAATTTTAGATTTAGACTTAAATCACCATTTTTTCTGCTTCTGCTAATGCAATTTAGTATTTGGCTTGGACATTTTTTTCCTCATTTAAATTCTAAAATTATACATCTAACTCCAATGGAAAACGAAAAATTTCCTTGTCAATTAGCAGTAAAAAGAAAGACAGAAGGTTTTAAAATTACTTATTCAGATTAAAAAAATAACTCAAATTATTAATTCAGAAAATAATATACAACAATGACTTCAAAGAAATTAAATTCGGTATTAGCAAGAAATACTGAAAATGCACCACAAAGTATTGGACAGCATTCACAAACAGTAGCTTTTTCTCATTATAATAATCTTTCTGCTCAATTACCGATAGATCCAAAATCAGGAAAATTAGTAAATGGCGGTGTAAAAGAGCAAGCAGAACAGTGCTTTAAAAACATTAAAGCAATTTTGGAAAGTATCGATCATGTTATGAACGATGTTGTTAAAATCACTGTATTTATTAAGAATATCAAAGACATTGATGCTGTAGACGAAGTTTATGCAACATTCTTCTCAACTTATGTTCCTACAAGAACAGTAGTTGCAGTTGCAGATTTACCTAAAGATGCTTTGGTGCAAATTGAAGCACTTGTTTCAAACGGTGAAGGTACAATTCCAAATGCTCCACAAGCGGGTGATATTATCAAACTTGCAAATAATAAAGCAAATGCACCTTTAAGTACATTATCTGCACAAACGGTGTCTTTTTCTCATTATAATAATCTTTCGGCTCAATTGCCAATCGATCCCAAAACTGGCAGATTGATAATTGGCGGTGTAAAAGAACAAGCTGAACAATGTTTGAAAAATATTAAAACTATTTTAGAAAGTATTGACGTTCCTTTTGATGATATTGTTAAAGTCAATATCTTCCTTAAAAACCTTTCAGATAGTGAGGCGGTAAATGAAGTTTATGCAACTTTTTTTCCGGATTCTGCTATTGCCAGAGCTGTAGCTTATGTTCCTGCGCAAACAACAATTGGAGCTTCGGCATTACTTATGGATGCTTTGGTGCAAATTGAAGCAGTAGTTTCTCATGGAGATGGTACGCCTCCGCAAGCTATTGAAGACAGACATGGAATCGTAATAAAAGCAACCAATTCTGAGAACGCTCCAAAATGTTCTCTTTCTACACAAAGTGTTGCATTTTCTCATTACAATCATATTTCGGCACAATTACCTTTGGATCCAAAAACCGGTGACAAGATTGTTGGCGGAGTAAAAGAGCAAACGGAACAATGTCTAAAAAATATCGAGGCAATTTTAGAAAATATAGATCACGGTATGGAAGATGTAGTAAAAGTAAATATCTTCCTTAAAAACTTGTCAGATATTGATGCTGTAGACGAAGTTTATAAAACATTTTTCCCTAAAGGAATTCCTGCACGAAGAATAATTGGTGTAGCATCTATACTTAAAGATGTTTTAGTACAAATTGATGTTGTAGTCGCAAATGCTGAAGGAACTCCGCCAAATAGATAATTGATTCTTATCTAAATCACATATTTTACTTTAAAAAAGAGCTGTCTCAATCTTTATTTGAGGCGGCTCTTTTTGTTTTGATTACTTCCTTAAAAACACAATTAATTCTAATTAAACAACGCTTAATTAATGTCAAAAACAACAGAAAAAGAATACAAAAGTCGTGATTTGTGAAACCAAAGAATTAGAGTTTGTCGCTAACTTTGTTCTCAGTCCTGATGCTATAGGATGCTTAGATAATGAAACACTTATTGTATATATTAACTTGTTTTTTTACTCTGGTGCTTTTTACGAAAGTAGAAAGTAAACCATTAGTTAATGATATACAGTATACTCAAAATTCATTAGATCAAAAACTTGTAAAAAAGGATTTGAATAAACTTCAAAATGCGATTTCGGCATCATTTGACATTGACGATAAATTGTATGTAGAAAGTTTTGACGAAGCTGATCTTGGCGAACGTGCCGATGATAATTTTGCATTCGTTGGTTTTGATACTATAATTTCGTTTTATTCAAATTATAAATTTCCTAGATCTGTTCTTTATACAGAATCTTCTCATCATGTGGGAACTAGCAAAACGATTCCTTTTTATATCTTATTTGGTTCCATAATGATTCCTTCTTCGAATTAAATTGGAATACTTGTCTCTTGCTTTTTAAGTTGTTTTTTTAATAAGCCAAGCAGCACATTTTTCTATTAGTTTTCTTTTTTGAGAACTCCAAATTACTTTTTAAACAGTCCTTTTTTATCTGCCGTTAATGCAAATTAATCGCGATACGGGCTTTTATTTTCTAAAATTCAATAACATTTTAAAATTACACCTATGCATCTTACACCAAGAGAAAGCGAGAAGTTGCTATTGCACCTTGCCGGAGAACTAGCCGCAAAAAGAAAGGCCAGAGGTCTTAAACTTAATTACCCTGAATCGATTGCTTACATCAGTGGTCATTTACTTGAAGCAGCCCGCGACGGAAAATCTGTTGCCGAATTAATGCAATACGGTGCGACATTGCTTACCAGAGATGATGTTATGGATGGAATTGCTGAGATGATACACGATGTACAAATCGAAGCAACTTTTCCTGATGGAACAAAATTAGTTACCGTTCATAGTCCAATTCGTTAATCCTAAAAAGTTTCAATTATGATTCCTGGAGAATATATTATCAGCAAAGGCGACATTGAGTGTAATGTTGGTCGAAAAACAGTTAAAGTAAAAGTTACAAATACCGCAGATCGTCCTGTACAGGTTGGATCGCACTGTCATTTTTTTGAAATCAACCGAATGATGAGTTTAGACAGAAGCAAAGCTTTTGGAATGCGACTTAACATTGCGGCAGGTACAGCGGTGCGTTTTGAACCGGGAGAAGAAAAAGAAGTAGAATTAGTTGCATTAGGCGGCGCTAAACGTGCATTTGGGATTAATAATCTCGTAAACGGAGATACTACTCTTGAGGTTAACAAAGAACATAGTTTGGAAAAGCTGAAATCAGAAAACTTTAAAAACAAATAACAATGAGCTTGAAAATAAATAAACTGAAGTATGCCAGCATGTATGGGCCTACAACAGGCGACAAAGTTCGTTTAGGCGATACTGATATAATTATTGAAGTAGAAAAAGATTTTACCGTTTATGGTGACGAAAGCAAATTTGGAGGAGGGAAAACCATTCGTGATGGTATGTCTCAATCAAGTACAGCTACTCGTGATCAGGGAGTTTTGGATCTTGTAATTACCAACGTTACAATTATTGACCATTGGGGTATTGTAAAAGCAGATATTGGTATAAAAGACGGTAAAATCGTTGGAATTGGAAAAGCCGGAAATCCAGATACAATGGATGGAGTTGATTCAAACATGATTATTGGAGCGAGTACAGAAGCTCACGGAGGAGAAAACCTGATTGTAACTGCCGGAGGAATTGATACGCACATTCACTTTATCAGTCCGCAACAAATTGAAACAGCGCTTTACAGCGGAATTACCACAATGATTGGTGGTGGAACAGGTCCGGCAGATGGAACAAACGCTACGACGATTACTCCGGGGAAATGGTATATGGAGAAAATGTTGCAGGCAGCAGAAGCATTTCCTATGAATCTTGGTTTTTTTGGTAAAGGAAACTGTTCTACCGAAGCTCCTTTAGCAGAGCAGATTGAAGCTGGTGCTTTAGGTCTTAAAATCCATGAAGATTGGGGAGCATCACCTGCTGTAATTGATGCTGCTTTGACAGTGGCCGATAAATATGATGTTCAGGTGGCAATCCATACGGATACATTAAATGAAGCAGGTTTTCTTGAAGATACAATGAATGCGATAAATGGTCGTGTTATACATACTTTCCATACAGAAGGTGCGGGTGGAGGACATGCTCCTGATATTATCAAAGCTGCGATGTACCCAAATGTTTTGCCGGCATCAACAAATCCTACTCGTCCGTATACTATTAATACAATTGACGAACATCTTGATATGTTGATGGTATGTCATCACTTGAGTAAAAATATTCCCGAAGATGTCGCTTTTGCCGATTCTCGTATTCGTCCGGAAACAATTGCTGCCGAAGATATTTTGCACGATATGGGAGTATTCAGCATCATGAGTTCAGATTCTCAGGCAATGGGTCGTGTTGGCGAAGTAGTTACCCGTACTTGGCAAACTGCCGATAAAATGAGAAAACAACGCGGAGATTTAGAAGAAGATAAAGGAAGTGGAAATGACAACTTCCGCGCTAAGCGTTATATCGCTAAATATACAATTAACCCTGCTATTGCTCACGGTATTTCTCAATATGTAGGATCAATAGAACCTGGAAAAATGGCTGATTTAGTATTATGGAAGCCAATGTTATTTGGTGTAAAACCAGAAATCATTATTAAAGGAGGTATGATTATCGCTGCTCGTATGGGAGATCCAAACGCTTCTATTCCAACGCCACAGCCGGTTCTTTACCGCAACATGTTTGGTGCTTTTGGTAAAGCATTGTCAAAAACATGTGCAACATTTGTTTCTCAGGCATCTCTAAAAAACAATATTGTAGAAGAATACGGATTGCAAAAAATGATATTACCGGTAGTTGGTTGTAGAAATATTTCTAAAAAAGATTTGATTCACAATGACAAAACACCTGAAATTACGGTAAACTCAGAAAACTACGAAGTACGTGTTGATGGTGAACTTATTACTTGTGAGCCAGCGCATGACTTGCCATTAGCACAGCGTTATTTTTTATTCTAAAAGATTAAATGGAGGAAAGTTGCAGGTTCGCCCTGCAACATTTTCTACCAGACTTTTTTAGTATCTAAATCTGCAAGACAAACAGAGAAAAATATTCGATAAACAAAAGCATCTAAATAGTGCGATAAAAAAAGTAGATATGATTATAAATGAGGTAACAGGCAATCTTAAAGAATTTGATTTAGGAAATCGCATTATTGATCTTCTGGAAATAGAATGGTTTGAATCGACTAAGCGCATACAGCGAAAAAAAACAAAAAGTGGAGACGATATCGCTATTAAATTTTTAAAAGAAGGACAACGCCTAAGACAAGATGATATTTTATATGCAGATGATCAAAAGGTAATTGTAGTTGATATTCTTCCTTGCGATGCGATTGCAGTAAAACCAACAACATTACTGGAAATGGGAAGTGTGTGTTATGAAATTGGAAATAAACACCTTCCAATGTTTATTCAAAATGATGAAGTATTAGTTCCTTTTGAAGAGCCAATTTTTAAATGGTTATCAGCAAGTGGTTATAAAACCGAAAAGATACATACACGCTTAACCAATCTGCTTAACTCAACAGTACAGCCACATGGCAGTCATAATGAAAACAGCTCGCTTTTCTTTAAAATTATGAACATAGGAAAGTAGCGTTGTTCAGTATTAATAAATACAACTAAAATAATGAAAAATTTTCTAGGCAGTTTGTTGCATTTGAGTGATCCTACATTGCCAATTGGCGGTTATAGCCATTCTAATGGTTTGGAAACTTACATACAGCTGAGGTTAGTAAATGATACTCCATCAACTGCATTGTTTGTTCGTAACATGCTTTTAAATAATCTTCAATACAACGATGCAGCTTTTGTAAAACTGGCTTATGAAGTAACAAAAAACAATGATATTAAGGCATTGTTGGAATTGGATGATGAATGTGGAGCATTAAAAACAGCACGCGAAATACGACAAGCCAGTCAAAAATTAAGTTTAAGACTTATAAAAATCTTTAAAAGGCAAACGGTAGCAGGTATCATTAATGAATATGAAAATGCAATTGTCGAAAAAAGAGCAGAAGGACATTATTGTATTGTATTTGGAGTATACGCTGCATTGTTGAATATTCCGCTTCATGAAGCACTTTATGCATTCTTTTATAACGCCACTGTAGGTATGGTAACCAATGCTGTAAAGCTCGTTCCTCTTGGGCAACTTGACGGACAGGATATTTTGCACGATATGCAGGAATTAATAGAAACACTTACTGATAATGTAATTTCTCTTGATCGAAATCACGTTGGATTGTGCAATATAGGTTTAGATGTAAGATGTATGCAGCATGAACGATTGTATTCACGATTGTATATGTCTTAAAAAAAAAATAATTAAAAAAAGTCACTATAGAGGACTAAAATATTCTAAAAAAATAAAATAAAATGAAAGAAAGAAAATATATCAAAATTGGAGTTGCTGGTCCTGTAGGTTCAGGTAAAACGGCATTAATAGAGCGTTTATCACGTACATTAATGAACGAATACAGCATTGGTGTTATCACGAATGATATTTATACTAAAGAAGATGCGGAGTTTTTGACTAAAAATAGTATGCTTCCTAAAGAGCGTATTATTGGTGTTGAAACAGGCGGATGTCCTCATACTGCAATTCGCGAAGATGCGAGTATGAACCTTGAAGCTGTTGAAGAAATGGCGTCTCGTTTTCCGGATATTGAACTTATTTTAATCGAAAGTGGTGGCGATAATTTATCGGCGACTTTTAGTCCTGATTTGGCAGATGTAAGCATTTTTGTTATTGATGTTGCTGAGGGAGATAAAATACCTCGCAAAGGCGGACCTGGTATTACGAGATCTGATTTGCTTATAATCAATAAAATTGACCTTGCTCCTTATGTAAATGCAGATTTGGGTGTTATGGAACATGATGCAAGAAAAATGCGTAATGGTCAGCCATTTGTATTCACAAATCTTATGAGTCTTCAAGGACTTGATTCTGTTATTGGCTGGATTAAAAAATACGCATTACTTGAAAATACCGAAGAGCCGGAATTGGTTAGATAGCCTAATCTATTACACAACATTCAATTATTATAAATGATCAATAGATTAAATATTGTCAGCGGATATAAAGATGGACGTTCTTATCTAAAAGACGCATTCTTTACCAGACCCTTTCGTATAGCCAATATTGGGCAAGACAGATCTGATCCTTCTTTGTATCTAATGCTTATGAGTTCTTCTCCGGGCATACTCGACAAAGACCATTATGATATAAACATTCAAATAGAGTCGGGAAGTCGTTTACTTCTTGAATCTCAATCGTACCAACGTTTGTTTAATATGGAAAATGGAGCGCAACAGGAAATGAAAGTTTCACTTCTCTCTGGTAGTACTTTTAGTTATGTACAGCATCCGATAGTACCACATGAACATTCTATTTTCAAGGCACATAACATAATAAATCTGGAAGATAATTGTAGTCTGACATTAGGCGAAATAATTACTTGTGGACGAAAGCATTCGGGAGAAATATTTCGTTATTCAAAATTTCAAAATCTAACAGAAGTATTCCATAATGGGAAACTTGTTTTAAAGGACAACGTATTATTACAACCTCTTTTAGCAGACATTCAAACCATAGGACAAATGGAAGGTTACACCCATCAGGGGACATTAATTTATATCAATACTGGTGCACAGGACTTAGAAGCGATTTTTGAAGATACCTTTAGTTATTTGGAATTACAAGAAGAAATAGCATTTGGACTATCACAGCCGTTTGATAATGCTATAATAGTTCGTGTTTTGGGCAATGGAGGAGAACAATTATATAATGTATTTCGACATATGCAACAAAAACTTTGGAATAGCCAAGAACAAATAAATGTAACAAGTCAGGTAATCGAGTCTGCCGAATATAGCGAATAATGGATACAACATTAACAACACTTATATTATCAGCTATAACTATTAGCTGTTTGCATACTGCTTCGGGTCCAGATCATTATTTGCCTTTTATTGTGTTGTCACGATCAAGAAAGTGGTCTTTGGCCAAAACAATTTGGTGGACAACAATTTGTGGACTCGGTCATATTTTAAGTTCTGTATTACTGGGATTGATAGGAGTTTTGGTTGGATGGCAATTGTCAAAACTATCCATGTTTCAGGATATCAGAGGAAATGTTTCGGGATGGTGCTTGCTTTTGTTTGGAGCCGTATATCTTGTTTGGGGATTGCGCAGTGCTTATTTAAATAAGCCGCACAAACATTTTGAAGTATATAATGACGAAGATATTTATGTCTATGAACATAAACACGGAGAAGTTGTGGCACCTCAAAGTCGTGTCAAAATTACGCCATGGATCTTGTTTGTCATTTTTGTAATGGGTCCGAGTGAACCTCTTGTGCCATTATTATTTTATTCAGGAGTACGAAGATCTCCATTAGAAATCATTGTGCTAATTGCCGTTTTTGCCATTTTCACAGTTCTTACAATGCTTGTTATGGTATTGCTGGGGCGTTATGGTTATTCATTTTTCAAAACAGACAAACTAGAGCGTTATGTCCATGCTATTGGCGGTGCAGTTGTCACCATATGCGGTATCGGAATGGTGTTTTTAGGTTGGTAAAACTTTTAAATTTATGGAAAAAATTAATCTTTATTTAAAAACGGTTTTGACCAGTATAGGTCAGATCATGTTGCAGGAAAATCCTTGGACAGGACTGTTGTTTCTTATCGGAATATTTTATGGTTCACCAATAATGGGTATTGCGGCTATTTTATCAGCTTCGGTCGGGTTGATTACGGCTCAATTATTAAAATATGACAAAACCGAAATAGAACAGGGACTTTATGGATTTAGTGCAACACTTGTTGGAGTCGCACTAACCTTCTTTTTTAAGCCAGAATTCATTATTTGGATAACCATTATTATAGGATCTGCGTTGGCTGCAATAGTACAAAATGTGTTTATCCGACGTAAAATACCGGCATTTACACTTCCGTTTATTCTTGTTACCTGGGTTTGTCTTTATGTTTTTCATAATCTAGACGTCATTGGAGCGCCTGTAACACCTGCTGAGTCTCTTGTAGGCGAAAATGGATTGGCAACAGTTGCACGTGGTTTTGGAGAAGTGATTTTTCAGGGAAGCATTATAGCTGGAATTTTATTTATTCTTGCAGTCTTTATTAACAGTCCAATTGCTGCCTTATATGCAATTGCTGCAGGAGTTATTAGCGCCTATCTTTCATATCAGTTTGCTGAACCTGATGCAGATATTCACATGGGTTTATTTAGTTTTAACGCAGTACTTTGTGCAATTACTTTCTCTGGCTTTCGCGTAAGAGATGGAATTTACGTCCTTTTTTCAATCATTTTATCGACCTTGATAGATGTATATATGTTAAAAATGGGATGCAGTGTACTTACTTTTCCATTTGTTGCAGCGAGCTGGATTACACTTCTTGTCAAAAAGTTTTTACCGGCTGAATATAGATAAACAGCAATTCCTTCTAATCATAAAAAATTAAAATTGTAATGAAAAAAAAATCATTATTAGGCTTGCTATTGCTTATTGCGAGCTACACATCACAGGCGCAAATCTCTTTTGATTCAAAAGCACAAACTTCAGACGGCAAACCAATGTACGAAATGGAGTTTTCACCTCGCTTGAAATTGAATGGCTATGTAAATTTGGGAGGAAATGATATTAATACCTCGCAATCACTCAATTTAAATTCAGCCGATCCTTATAATCGGTTGAAAGATAAAAATGCAGATGCTAATATGTACCAAACTCAAATGGCTTGGAAAACTACTTATAACGGATTTGAAAAAGGACCATTAACTACTTATATAGAAGCACAATGGTGGGGAGGACCGGGCGCAGGAGGAAATCTTCAGCTAAGAGTTGCTTATGTAGATTATAATCACTGGCATGTTGGACAAGATTGGAGTTTCTTTGGAGGCGGTGTTTCTACGTGGTATAATACATTAGAATGGGAAGGTCCAAATTCAGGAACTTGGGCAAGACATCTACAAGCAAAATATTACGATAACTTTGGTAAAGATAAATTATGGAAGTTTGAAGTAGGAGCAGAAACGACCGCACAATATCTTAAGATAGCCGGAGGAAGTGTTCCTGGTCAATTTTCTGTAGATCCAATAGCGGCATTTACAAAATATTCGCAAGATGGAAGTTTTGTTCGTTTAGCCTTTATGGGGCGAAGTATTCGTTACACAAAAGAAGATGCTTCTAATGCTCTTGAAATGGGTTGGGGAATTAATGCAAACTTCAAAAGTAAACTAAATGAAAAAAGCTATTTTATGGCGCAAGGACTTGTAGGGTCTGGTATTGCGGGTTCTTATACATTGTCAGGAGCTTTGTTTGGTAATGGAGGAGCTACTAATATGTATGATGGAATTTATAATCAAAATGGTGATTTCAAAACTGTTCCTGTTTATGGAGGTTCGGCTTGAATTGAATATTTCTTTGGTACAAAAAAGAATTTACACTCAAACCTTGTCTTAGGATATACAAATATGACTTATCATGCAACACCTTTTTCATTAGTAGAAAGCAAAGTAATTAACGATAATGCCTCAGGTGATTTTGTAACTAATAATAATGATAAAACCACTCATGTAGCCTTAAACTTTGCTACCGTAAATATGATGTATGATGTTACTAAAAATTTTACAATGGGTATCGAATATAGTGGAGGTTCAAAACAAATTATTAATTCAATAACACAAAATTCTGCGGTAAACCGAATAGCTTTTGGGTTAACAGTAGGATTTTAAAGAGAAACTTAAAGTTTATGAAAATTACCTAACTCAATGATTAAAAACAGGTTAGGTTTTTTTTATAATGCTAAAAAAAAAGTAAAGCCAATAGATTATTTATTTACTTCCAGACGAAATGCAGAAGGCGATTGATGCGTAACCTTTTTAAAAACTCTGGAAAAATGAGAAAGAGATTGAAAATTTAGTTCATAAGCTACATCAGCAATTTCGCGTCCTAAATCGCGGAGTAATATTTGGCTGTGTTGTACACAAATTTCATTAATCCATTGTTTTGGAGGTTTTCCGGTTGCTTTCTTGATGCATTTATTCAGGTAAGTTTCAGAAATATTTAATTCCTGTGCATAAAAGAAAACATTTTTATGCTCTATATGTTCTTGCTGAAGTTTTTCCCTGAATTTATAAGTAATGTCGAGTTCACGAGCCATACCCAATGGTTTCGAAATTGCATGTTTAATGATTTTCAACATAATCGCACGAAAAAAAGTAATGCAAATATCTTGATGTATGCATTCTGATTGTAGTTCTTTTTCTAGTAATTCTAGTGCAGTAGTCATAAATTCATAAGCATTTTCATGAATTTTTATTACAGGATCCGAAGTAAGAAATATAGTGTCTTGTCGGCTTAAAGCGATAGAAGTTATAATGTCATTTTCATACATTACATAAAATCCTTTGACATCTTCAGATAATTCAATAGTTCGGGTAATACTTCCTTGTTTAATGTTTAATATTTGTCCGGGACCTATTAGATAGTTTTCAGTTTCTACCTGCTGACATATAGAACCTTCTGTTATAAATAAAAGAAAATTAAAAGATGTTCTGTATGGTGGTACCGGTATTACGATTCCTTTTAAGTAACTTTCTATTCGATATATTTGAAGTAGTGATTGGTCAAACAACGCATGTGCATTTACTTTTGGTAAGAATTGCATCTTGTACTCATAAGTGTTAAGAATTCGGATAGATTCTTTCATTTATTGTATTGTTTTTTTTGATATTCAGTAATGTGAATGCTGATAAGAATCTATCGATTTGAATAAGGTTAAAACTTAGATAGTTGAGTTTATATTGTTATTGCTTAATTTTTTCCACTCAAGCCATAAATAACATTGGAATTATAAAATAGAGCGTTTAAATTTTAAGTATACATGCAGCTTAATTTTCGAAAGACAATTATCAATTAACTATTAAAATAAAGCAATCATAAAAGCGAAGAAAATTCAAAAACTGGCTGATTTATTTATCCTGTAAAAATCATAAAAGATGTGCTGGGTTTGGTTGCTCGCAGGTCTTTTTAATATTAAATTAGGACACTTGTAGATTTAAGAAACGATGTATCGTAGGTTTGATATATTTTAATTTTTCTTGAGAAAGCAAAGGATCAACACAAAAACCTGTGGAGAAACATAAAATGTTTTGTGTTGACTAATTATTTTAACCGCAAGGGCGCAAAGGTTTTTTATAAACGCAAAGTTCGCAAAGCTATATTGATAAAGCTTTGCGAACTTTGCGTTTAATAAGCGTAATCTATAACAAAAAAACTTTGCGCCCTTGCGATTAAATTTTTTTTGAGGAAGCAAAACATCTGACTCAGGAGAAAATGTTATTAAAACAAAAAAGCTCCAGATTTCTCTGAAGCTTTGTAGTAAAGTAGCCCGTAGCGGAATCGAACCGCTCTTACATGGATGAAAACCATGCGTCCTAACCGATAGACGAACGGGCCTGCTTTTGTATTGCGGGTGCAAAACTATAACTAATTTTAAGATACACAAAAAAATCTTTGAAAAATTTTGTCGAATTATTCTGAAAATATCACATTAAGAAAGTATCGATCGCCAAGAAATGGGGTTATTCAAAAGTGTATTTGTTTGATTAATAATTGATTGTTTTGTGTTGAAAAAGGCGTAAAGAGAGAATTTTTTCTTCTTTTGACAAAATGATATTTTTTGATAATTTTTTATTTTGAAAGAATATTCTCTAGTTTATTGAGCGATATTTTGAAAAGTTTTAGAAGTGTTTTTATGAAAAGTTGTCCAAATGCCCCTGACTTTCGACATTTTTTATCGTTAACAGATCTTGTAAATCTTATAAAAGTCTCTTAATTTTTTAAAGTCATCGACTTTATGAAGTTTCCGTTTTTCAATTATATTTGTCTAAATTGAGTACAAAGTAAGCCATATTTGCCAGCGTTACCGAGGAAAATTTTACGGAACAAGGTTTAATAAATAAGAAAGAGATGAAACAAAATATTTACGATGATTTAGATTTTTTTGAAAACTACGGTAAAATGCCACGTTCTATAGACGGTTTGAATTCAGCCGGAGAATGGCATGTTTTGAAAAATATGTTGCCCAATTTTCAAGATAAAAATGTTCTTGATCTTGGTTGCGGTTACGGCTGGCATTGTATTTATGCCAAAGAACAAGGCGCAAAAAATGTGATTGGAATTGATTTATCACAGAAAATGATTGATAAAGCAAAGGAAAATTCAAAAGATTTATCAGTAGAGTATTATCAAATGCCTGTTGAAGATATTGAATTTGAAAATGAGCAGTTTGATATTATTTTTAGTTCGCTTACTTTTCATTATATCGAAAATTTGGACATTGTTTTTCGTAAAATTAATAAGTTTCTGAAAAAAGGAGGAAGCTTTGTTTTTTCGATGGAACATCCCGTTTTTACTTCAAAACCAGAACAAGATTGGTTTAAGGACGAAAAAGGAAATTTGTTACATTGGCCAGTAGATAATTATCAAGACGAAGGAGTAAGGCAAACGAATTTTTTAGGTCACAAAGTAATTAAATACCATCGAACAGTAGCAAGTATTCTAAATACTGTAATTGATTCAGGTTTTGCTATTAAACAAATATCGGAGCCTAAACCATCAGACGAAATTATTGAAAAATATCCGGCGATGAAAGACGAATTAAGAAGACCAATCTTTATTATGGTTTCTGCTGGAAAATTATAAATAAAGGAATTAATAAAACAGCTGTAAATAATGAAACGAAATCTATTTTTTGTGTTTTTATTTTTTATTGGATTTAATCTTTACGCACAAAAATCCGGAATTGAATTTTTCTTTGTAGAGAATTTCAAAAACTTGAATTCTGATTGCACATATTGTCTTGACTTGAAAACAGCCAAGTTAAGTTCGGTTCCAATATTAAATGAAGAGGATATCAAACATTTTAATTGGAAGAATCAACAAATAATCTTAACAAAAAAAAGGGAAACATAAGTTTACAGATTTAAAAATTCCTTTACCTGGATTACCAGTAGTAATGACTCTAAATGGAAGAAGAATTTATAGTCTGTGGTTTTGGAATCTATTTTCTTCATTTGGTTGTGATAGAGTATTTGCTTATCCAACGGTTGATTTTAAAATCAAATTTGGCTTGCCTGAAGATAACACTTTTGGAACAGACCCGAGGTTTGATGAAAAACTAAGAAAATATGTTGTTTCCAAATATAATCAATCTGAAAAATGACTCTCTGTGAAGAGTTTTTTTGCTTTAAACTTTCTTCTCGATTTCTTTATGTTGTATTAAAAACAACGTAGCTATAGAATTATTTAGCACAAAAAAGCTTATAAAATAACGAAGTTGATAAGGTGGTTTTTCATGAAAAATTATATATTTGGAAATAAATATTGTTCGATACTTATCACACCAATCTGCATGAAATATTTAAGCTTAACCATTTTGATTTTAATAGTGTCTTGTGCAAAGAAAAATGAATCAGAAAATTTAAAAACAACAGTTAAGACTTTAAAAGCCGAAACTCCAATAAAATTAACCGACAAATCTGTGAAATTTTTATGGAGAGAAGATGCATATGACAAAGAATTAAAGGACACGGTTAATTCAATTTTTATAAATAAAGAATATTCCAAAAATATTTCAGAACCCGAAAAAGCAGCTCTTGGATTTGTAGCAAGTTTTATTGGAAGTGAGTGCGATTGGGATGGAGAACCAAATGCAAAATATGATAATTTAAGTTGCAAAATTAATACAGCGCTTAATATTGGTTATCAATGTTCAGAAGAGCATTTAAATTTTTTAAGAAAGTGGTTTAAAAATGATAAAAAACAGTTAGAACGTTTGAAAGATTGTTCTGCAGTTCCTTTTACAGCAAGCGTTCAGAATACCTTTGATTACATAAATGTTGTAACAAAAGGTGATACAATCAAAATAACCTTTAAAGCAAATGGTGTAAATATGCGCACTGAGAATTCCTGGAGTTATAAAGAAGAGGATACATTTGTTTTTAAGAAAGATAATTTAGTTTTAGTAAAATCTAAAGAATCAGAAATTGAAAGTCATTCATTTAAAAGTGAGGATTAATAGCGTACTAAAATAAACTGCCACCAATAATCAAAGTTAAAATTACAAAACTAAAAAATGCAAGAAGAAATAACCAAACACTCAGAAAAAATTTATAAAACTGTGAAAAATTCAGAACATACATTGGGAGAGAAAGTGAAAGAAATCATTATAGAAATTTTTATAATCGTTTTTGCAGTAACACTTTCTATAGGATTACATAGTTGGAGTGAACACAAACACCAGCAAGAAGAAGTTTCTATTTTTCTTAATAATTTAAAGAATGATTTAAAAGATGATGTAAAAAGCCTGAACATTGAAAAGGGCGGATACCAAGAATCAAACATAGGTTATGAGAAAATTTTAGCACTAACGACTCTTCAACTTGATAGTATTTATAAGTCAAAAGGTAAAGTTAATTTCCCAATTTATTCACATGGACAAGTAATAAATATTGGCAATTATGAAGGATTTAAGTCTAGTGGTAAAATTGGCTACATTGAAGATGAAAAATTAAAACAGAAAATTTTAAATTACTACCAAATACTTGCACCGTCAATTAGCGAAGTCGATAAAATTTATAATGATTTTCTGTTTAAGTGTTTTGACAAAATGATAGAAAATGCAGATAAATCTGAAGAACAATTATATTCAGATCCAAAATTTAAAAAGACAATCGAATTTCTTGTCAGACTGGGTAAGAATAACATAAGAGTTTATGACCAAAATGTAAAACCAGAAGCAGTTGAACTTATTAAAGAAATTGAAAAAGAGTTGAATAAATAAAAAAGCGAATGCACAACAGTTGTGCGATATAAAAACAAAAACACCACTTTTTTAAGTGGTGTTTTTGTTTTTAATAGCGGGAGGAATTGAAATCTCTAATCCCTTTTTTGAGGATTACTATCTATTTATATTTACTCAAATCCAGATTAAGAATAGTACCCACTCTGCTAAATTCTTCATTAATCTTGGCATTCAGAATTAGTTGTTCATTTTTTATTGGATGATCAAAAATTAACTGATGTGCGTGAAGCATCATTCCTTTCAGGTCATAATTTTCCAGCCATAATTTATTTTGTTTGTTACAACCATGTGGCCGACTTCCTAAAATGGGATGAAAAATATGTTTGAAATGTTTTCGCAATTGATGCATGCGCCCAGTTTCAGGAATCGCTTCTACCAAACAATATCGTGACGTTGGTTTATTATTGAATTCTAACTCAACTTCGGCATTTTGCAAACGATGAAAGTATGTTATTGCATTTTGTTTAATGTCATCATCATTGATTAAATCATAATCAATTGTTAGTTCTTCGGGCGACCAACCACGTAAAATGGCTAAGTATTTTTTTTCGACTTCGCGTGTAGCGAAACGGTCATTCATAATTTTCAAAACCTCTTTATCCAACGCAAATAACAAGACGCCAGATGTTTTTCGGTCTAACCGATGAATAGGATAAACGTGTTGACCTATTTGATTTCTCAATTCCTGAATAGCATAAACTTTTGCATCTCGTGCATAAAATGATTTATGAACCAACAATCCGCTTGGTTTATTAATTGCTACAATATATTCGTCTTGGTAAAGAATTTCTAACATTTGGCAAAAGTAGAAGAGATTTCGATTAAAATCGTTTTTATAATTTATTTCTATACTTTTCTTTCAGATCGAAAAACAAAAAAGAGACTCGAAAGTCTCTTTGTGGAATTAATATATTTTTATAAAAGATTATTTAGTATCAAAAGAAAAAATTAGTTGCTGGTAACAGAATAACTGTTGCAGGTATAATTCAGTCCGGCTCCATTTGTGCCGTAGGATGATGTAATTTCAAACCCGAATTGTACATCACCAACAGTAATATCACCAATCCATCCTTTGGATTTTATCCAATTCAAAATGGCTTTGGCATCAATAGTACCGCTATTTGTTTTTGTAGTACGTAAAAATGAATATACATTATTCGAACCATTATTTCCTCTGTATACATTCCAGGTATGACCGCCAATAGATTGATTAGTAAAGACTGCAATTGCAGCTCCGGTCGCAGAATAATTGTATGAAATTGGTTTTACATTACCAGTTCCATTTGCATTTCCGGTATAATTCATCCATAACATTATTTCATGCGCTTTAGCACTATCCCAGATATCATATGAGGATTCCCAGGCACCTCCAGAAGGTGTAGTTGCATTAAAACTAGTACTTAGCGTGTTTATTGCACTAAGTACTTTACCAATGTATTTGGTAGAATTTGGGTATGATTTAATTCCATCAGTGTTAGGATGATTTGCCCAAACTCCCCATTGACTGTAACTGTTTGCCCATATAGACTGGCTTCCGGCACCAGAACCCCAGATATTATTATAAACAGTATAACCGCCATTTGACCAGTTTGCATATTGAGCAGATGATGACCAGTTTGCTTTAACTTCGGATTCGTTGTTACCATCGGTTGCTTCACAACTGATGAACATAATACATAATGCAGTAAATAAAAATGTTTTTTTCATAAATAATTTGGTTTGATAGTTAATAAAAAAATACTTACTAATATATTGATATTTAGCGGTTTGTTTAAATATTTTCTTAAATAAAATGCGATTTTTAAGGTATTATTATAAAAACATAATAATTTCCTTTTTAAAAGCAATAACTTTATTTAGTTATGGTTAAAATGACTATAATTAAAATAAAAAAAATGTGAATTTCATAATTTATAGAAAATCTAAATGAAGGGATTGATTTATGCTGTAAAAGACATAGTTTCTATTTCGTTGATTATCTGATTGATGAGGTAAAGTAAAAGGTTTTTTGTTTGAATAAGAGAGAGAAGAGATAGGAGACAGGATTAATTTATTTTCCTAAATTAGCAACCCATACATTACCGGATTTTCCTGCTCCCATTTCAATATAAGTACTGCTCATCATGGCTTTGCAATGGTCTGTGCTGTTTTTCCATCCGTTTACAACACTTATAGGATTATCATAATTTCGAGCAATTACTTCTCCTACGTAATTACCTGTATAACCTAATATACTGGCTCTTTGAATAGGACTTGTTCCTTCTGGTGATATATGAGAAAAATAATTTCGGACATACATATCATGAGCATAATTAAGTGCTGTCTTAGCTAATATTGAGTTACTTACCAATTCAGGTACAGGTGGCATATCTTCGTCTCCACACTTACATCCTGTTACTCTTAATTTATTGACTTCGATCAAAACAGAATCAGTAACATTTGTATCAACAGGATCATCACTATTATCACAAGAAAAAAATAATGATATTAAACCAAAAAAAATAAAATATTTTGAGGACATTGAAAAGTAATTGTTAGTTAAAAATCTAAGATAAGTAATTGTTATGATATAAGATAAGAACATTGAATTTTGAAGATCGAAATAAAAAATATAGTTTACAATTAATTTACCCTTCGCTCGCAAATCAATCCTTTTGTGTGATACAAAGTGAAGTGATAAAGAAATAAAAATTATAATAAACTAAAAAAACTCCAGATTTCTCTGAAGCTTTATCTGAGTAGCGGGGAAGCATTCTAACAAAAACTTTAGTATTAAAAACTGAATTCGTATATTGTTCTGCTTAAATTAACTATACCAAGTATATCATTTTAAAACATTTGTCTTTAAGTGTTTTTTAGTTCATTTTAATAGAAATAATCTAGATTATGAAAAATTCAGTAATGCTCTTCATTGCATTCTTAGCTCTTACAGCGTGCTCAAAACATCAGGAAAAGAAAAATATCGCGATCACTGGCATAGATTCCACATTGCGACCTGGTGATGATTTTTTTAAATATGTAAATGGCAAATGGTACGATTCTGTACAAATACCTGCATCTCAAGCAGGAGTTGGTGTTTATATGTTTATGAATTACCCACAACGAATGCGTCTGCAAGGAATATTAGACAGTATTTCGCAAAGCAAAAATGAGGCAGGAACTATAGCGCAAAAGGTAGGAGACTTTTATGCATCAGGTATGGATACTGTAACGATTGACAAACGCGGTTATACACCTATCAAACCATTACTTGCCAAAATTGATGCAATCAACGATTTACCATCCTTAATGAATTTTGTAGCTAATGAAGTAAAAGTGAACAATTCTTCGATTATAGGTTTTGGAGTCTCGCCCGATGAAAAAAACAGTAGTATGAACATTGCGCAAATTTATCAAACTGGTATTGGTTTGCCTGACAGAGATTATTACTTCAAATCAGATTCATCAACTGTTGCCATTCAGAAATCGTACAAAAAATACCTTGCTACATTATTTCAGCAAATAGGCAGCGATGCTAAAGAAGCTGAAAAGAATGCTAATTTGGTTTACGATATTGATAAACAACTTGCTGTTTCGCATAAGACAAAAGTTGAACTTAGAGATGTGCAGGCAAATTACAATAAATTGGCTGTGACAACTCTTGCAAAAAGAAATCCGAATATAAACTGGAATACTTTCTTAAATAATTTAGGTGCCAAAACCGATTCTATTAATGTAGGTCAACCTGCTTATTATGATGCGCTGAATAAACTTTTAAAAACCATTCCTATCAATAATTGGAAAATTTATTTGAAAGCAAATTCTCTGGAAAGATATGCAGATGACTTAAGTAAGCCTTTTGCCGATGCTTCATTTGAGTATACCAAAGTACTTTCTGGTCAGGCTGTTCAAAAATCACGTGGCGAAAAAATGGCTAATGTCCTTGATACTTATTTAGGTGATGCGTTGGGTGAATTGTATGTGAAAAAATATTTTTCAGAAGATGCCAAAAAACGTATGTTAACTCTCGTGAATAATCTTCAAAAAGCCTATGCCAAAAGAATTGACAAATTAGAATGGATGAGTCAAATTACGAAACAAAAGGCAAAAGAAAAATTGGCAGCAATGACTAAGAAAATAGGATATCCGGATAAATGGAGAGACTATAGCAATGTAAATGTAGCCAGAAATACCTATTTTGAGAATATGGTTTCGGCTTCAAAAGATGCATATCAATTTCAATTGGCAAAATTGGGCAAACCAGTCGATAAATCAGAATGGTTTACTACAGTTCCAACCGTTACGGCATATAATAATCCTACGGCAAATGAAATTGTTTTTCCTGCAGGTATTTTGCAACCTCCATATTTTGATAATAATGCAGATGATGCACTTAATTACGGAGGTATCGGAATGGTTATAGGTCACGAAATAACCCATACTTTTGACGATCAAGGTGCTCAATATGACAAAGATGGTAACCTAAAAAACTGGTGGACAAAAGAAGATTATGCGCAGTTTAAGTCTAGAATACAACAGGTTATCAATTTGTACAGTACATATACTGTTTTAGGCGATTTACACATAAATGGCGCAATGACAGTTGGCGAAAATACGGCAGATATTGCTGGATTAGCAGTTGCTTATGATGCTTTTAAAATGACCGAACAAGGAAAAGGAAACGTAAAAATTGACGGTTATACTCCGGATCAACGCTTCTTTATTTCTTTAGCCAAAATATGGCGAGTAAAAATGAAAGACGAATTCCTGCGTTTGTGGATTAATAATAATCCGCATTCTCCACCAAACTGGCGTGTTAATGGTCCTCTAATGAATACGACACCTTTTTACGATGCATTTAATCTAAAACCCGGAGATAAAATGTTTTTACCGAAGAAAGACAGAATAACAATTTGGTAATTTCGCCCTTCGAAGTGTGACCAAAAAAACTGCGCAAATGTTCTGTGAGCTTTGCGCAGTTTTTTTTGGTTTCTTATAAATCTTAAAAAAGTATTCAAGTTTTTACATTTTAGCTTGAACTAAAAAAAGCTCCAGATTTCTCCGAAGCTTTTTTTGATATTTTTTATAAATGAGTATTTCTTAATTTAATATTTCCACATATAAATAAGAATTATTCCGAAATTATTTGGTGATTAATTTTTCAATCCTTGCCATCATTTCATCTTTTTCTTTCAGCATACGCTCAAATAAAGCAATTTTTTCTTCGTGAAGTTTTTTTAATTCTTCAACAGAATTGAAGTTGAATGTAGAATTAGGATTTCCAACACAAGCATTATCTCCAAAAGTATTCGAAATAACATTTATTGCCTGCTCCTCATCAAAGCTTTGAAAAGCTTCAACAGGAATTCTTAATATTGCTGAGATTTGTTTAAGCAGATTCTCTTCAATTACATCTTTCTGCTCCAGCATTGAAATTTTCTTCTGATTCCAATCATTTCCCAAATCATAAGCCAATGCTTCCTGCTTTATATTAAGCATTTCTCTGAAGCGTTTTACGTTTCTTCCCTGATGTATTTTCTGTTCCATAATGAATATCAATTTTCTGTATGCTCAAAGATAAAGCCATTTGGCTTAAAAAAACTTGAATTTCAAAGATAAAAAAAATAGTCTTTTAATAATCTTTTTTCAGATGTTATGTCCGCTTTTGTTCCGCTCAGGAATGAATTTCTTTTGTGTGATACAAAATGAATAGATAAAGAATCAAAAATATAATAAACAAAAGAAGATTAAGATTTTTCTGAAGCTTTATTCCAGTAGCGGGAAGCATTAGTGTCTAATTATATTTATTGAGGATTATTATAATATTATTGAATGTGCATCTTAAATTTTTCTCTTCTTTTTCTTTGCATAGCTACTTATAGAAAGTAAGAAAAGCATTTGTCAAATTGAAAGTTCTTTTGATTTTTATAATGAAAAAACTATATATTTGAAGATAAATAATGTGTAATACTTATCATATATATCTACCCTAATTTGGGTTATTTTGTGAGGTTTTGTCAAAATATAAATTAGTTGGCGTTAATTTAAATAGATGCCCCTTAAATTAAAATTATACAAAAATTTATGATTAAAAAAATTGAAACTGAATCATTAGAGATTGGCTATAGAGAATACGGAAACACAAATGATATTCCAGTAATTCTTTTACATGGTTTTCCTTACGATATAAATGCCTATAATGAATCTTCGGATATTTTAAGCCAAAAGGGGTTTAGAGTATTAACACCATATTTGCGTGGCTTTGGACAAACTACATTCAAAGACATTTCAACTATGCGTACAGGGCAACAAGCGGCAATAGCAAAAGATGTAATTGACTTTATGGATGCATTAAAAATCCAGAAAGCAATAATTGCAGGTTATGATTGGGGTGGAAGGACAGCTTGCATTGTTTCGGCGTTATGGCCGGAAAGAGTTTTAGGTTTGGTATCTGTTGGTGGTTACACAATACAAAATATCCTTGGTAATGCAGAACCTTTACCGCCACATATGGAACAACTATATTGGTATCAATATTATTTTCATACCGAAAGAGGTAGGAAAGGTCTAACGAAATATCGAAAAGAATTATGTAAAATTTTATGGACCGAGTGGTCGCCTCTTTGGAAGTTTGAAGATGCTACGTTTGAAAAAACTGCTGAATCTTATGACAATCCAGATTTTATTGATGTTATAATTCACTCCTATAAACATAGATACGGAATTGAAGAAGGAGACAAGCAATATGATGATATTGAAAACCTTTTGGCAACCAGACCTGTAATTAAAGTTCCTACGATTGTTTTAGAGCCAGGAGATGATGGCTTTGTTAACTATTTTGGCTTTGACGATCACACTGAACATTTTAAAGGGAAATATTTACAAAGAATTGTGCATGGTGCAGGGCATAATTTACCACAAGAAACACCACAGGAATTTGCAAATGCAATTATTGAATTAAGCGAGTGGATTAAATAATTTACCTGTTCTGGGAAGATTTCCACCGCTCTCGCACGAATGCTTTCGTGTGATATAAAATGAATCAACAAAGATAAAACCATAACAAACAAAAAAGCTTGAGATTTCTCTGGAGAAAATTGCAATATGGATAAATTAGAACAATTGAAGCCTTATCAGAAAGAAATGGATTCATTATTTCAAGAATTATTTGAAGAATTTGAAATGTCTGATTTATTGAAAAGAAACGAATTGCCTACATATCGTGGCATTTATGTTTTCTACGAAAACAGAAAACCAATATATGTTGGACGCGCAAACAATATCCGCAAAAGAATTCAATGGCATACTAGGGAAAGTTCAGGAAGTGAAAGTGCGAGCTTTGCATTTAATCTTGCGAAAATGGAATATGCAAAGAATAGTGAAATAAAACAGCAAAGAAAACAATTAATGCAAATTGAGGAATTTATAGAAATTTTCAGAAAGCATAAATTGAATTTAGCAAGTATAGAATTCAGATGTATTGCTGTAGAAAATGATATTTTGCAGACAATGTTTGAGCCCTACCTTGCTCTTAAATTGGGAACTTACCCAATAAATAATACGTTTGAAAACCATTGATAAAAAGTCACTACTGCCAATAAAGTTAACTACAACGGATTTAGACAATTGACTTAATGGAAAGCTGGTTTTGTATTTAGTGTGATTTGGCAAAATCCGAAAATAGGGCTTAATTTGGAGTTGGTTTTGCATGTGGGAAATTATTAATTAATCGAAAATTAGGCTTTCCTAATCCGCATCATCGCCAAGCGAGAGAACATTATCTGCTATTATAATAATAAGACAATTATGGATCACATTGATAATAAATATAGAATTGAAAATGCTAAGAAATCACTATTAGGCGTGTCAATTGGAGATGCGTTTGGTGATAGTTTTTTTGGCGATTTAGATGAAATTTCAGAAAGTATTTATTTAAGGCAAATGCCTGAAACTAAATGGGAATTTACTGATGACACAGTAATGTCTATTGCGATTTTTGAGGAATTAGAAAAAAATGGCGATATAGACCAAGAAAACTTACTTAAACAGTTTTGTATAAATCACGATTTAGATACAAATAGAGGTTATGGTGCAACTTTGAGAAGGCTATTAAGAGAAGTTCAAAACGGTGAGAATTGGCATGAAGTATCAAAAAGAGCATTTGACGGACAAGGTTCAATGGGAAATGGAGCAGCAATGAGAGTTTGTCCAATTGGTGCTTTTCATTTCGACAATTTTCAAAAAGTGAAAGAATTATCAATAAAATCAGCCGAAATTACTCATTCAAATATTGAAGCAATTACAGGTGCTATTGCGATTGCAATTGGTACTGCATTGACAACTCAAATGAAATTTGATAGGAGTATATTAACACCAAATGATTTTATAGATAAAATTTTAAAAGAATTACCTGATAGTGATACAAAGTCAAAGATATCAAAAGCTAAAAGTGTATCCTATAATTATCATATTGAAACTGTAAAAAGTATTTTAGGTAACGGTATAAATATGACCGCACAAGATACAGTACCTTTTGCGATTTGGTGTACTGCACATAATCTACAAAATTTTGAAGAAGGACTTTGGAAAGCAGTATCTATTTTAGGTGATAGAGATACTATTTGTGCAATGGTAGGTGGAATGTCTATAATGTCATCAGATGATTTAAATATTCCTTATTCTTGGATAAATTCGGTAGAAAGTATTGACAAAAGTGTATTTAGAAGAAATGAATAATCATTCGAATCAATGGATGGTAAAGCATTTGAAATAAAGTAAAACTGCTCATAACAGCTACAACGGATTTGGGCAATTGACTTAATGTAAAAATGGTTTTGTATTTGGGATGATTTGGCAAAACCGAATAATGGCTTAATTTAGTATCAGACTTGTTGTAGTGTCAGAACTTTATAAGCAAGAACAGACAAAATGATGAAAATATATTCCATGCAAAAAATATTTATGATTCTAATATTCGTGTTCTTTTATTCTTGTAAAGAAGAGGTTGATAAAAAATTAGAAGATAAAAACCTGATCACGAAAAATTTCGATTTCAAAAATGCCAATGGATGGTGGAAATTGAAAAATGCAACATATAAACCAATTCGATTAATAAATGCAGGTTATGCAAATGATATAACGCTCCACTTAAATCTTGATGGGAATGCCGAAATTTTTAAAGATAATAATCTAGATTCATTAGTAGATTATCAGTGGAAACCGACTTCAAAAGGAATAAGTCTGGGAAGATTGTGTATTGTAGGTTCAAATTCACCAATTTATTTCCTAAGCAAGAAAAAAATGATGATGTCGTTTGACGAAAGGAAAATGGACACATTGTTATTTGAAAGATGTAAACCTTTAAAATAATAAATGCCAGCCGATAATAGCTGTTTGGCTAGATTGGCATTTTGGCCTTAATTTAGTCCCAGACCTCTTGTAGTCCCAAGACGTTGACGATAATTTTAAAGATATTAAACTATGAATATAATAGGTTGTAAAGACACAGCGCTTGATAAACAGAGAATTATGAGAAATATTTTTTTAATGCTTTTAACTTTTAATATCGTCATTTCGTGTAGAAATAAACTTGATTCAAAAGTGGAAAATGCTGTAAATCTTTTGAGTCAGGAAAAATGTATAAATACTGTTTGGACTGAAGATAATGATTCATATAAAAACTTAATTAAAGTTGCAACTGTCGAAGATTTGGTTTATTTGACTGATAGTGAAAATCCATACATTCGATATTATGCTTTTATTGGATTAAAAGAGAAAAATTATCCAAAAATTAAGGAGATATATTTCAAACATAAGAATGATTTTGAAGCTATTAGTACTACAAATGGAGCTTGTCTAAACGGATCGGCTGAAATAAATGATTTAATGTTTTGGGCTCTCGATCCAAAATATTCAGACTGCAAATATGGTTTTACTCAAGATGAATATGATAAAATGGCTCAAGAAGAATACGATAAAAACACAAAATAAACCTGCATAAAACAGCTATCTATTGCAACGGATTTAGGCAAATCCGAAAATAGGGTTTAATTTAGTTCTAAACCCGCTGTAGTATCAGAATATTAGACAACATTGTAAAAAAGACACACGAATGAAAATTTATCTTCCCTTAATTTTAGTATTATTTCTTTCCTGTAATAATAAACAAAAACAGCTAGAGAAAGCACTTTTAGAAAAAGAAGGACCGGTTGAACTGGACTACTTTCATTTAACTGCCCAAAGTTCTGATAAAAGTTATGGCTTTACTCAATCAAATCCAATTAAGGTTGGAGGTCATTTGGAAAGTATGGGGCCAAAAAATGAACGAAGATTTTTGAGTGCATTGAAAGGTCCAAATGGCGAAACAGTCAGATTTTATAGACAAGGAAGCTGTTGCCTTTTTGAAACTCCGAATGTAGAAGAAGGGCTCAAGGGTTCGCTTGACATCTATAAAGTATATTGGGAAGATATAGCTGATACTCTAAAGATTTACATCAATATGTACGATAAAGACAGTTTGATGATTCCCTCAGGTTTAACTTCAAAAAAATGACATTTTTGAATTTGGAATTGACCAGTTTATGAAATATGAAATCATAAAAGATATTAGCCGACATAATATTGAACTCAAGTAACATAGAAAAAACGTATGCATAATTTGGAAAGACTTAATAAATTGGAATACATTTTTCTAAATTCAAATTCACAGAAAAATAAGATTTATGCTTTACGCCAACTTTTGCAAAATTATGTTGGAATTATTTCCAACGACATCTTATTTAAAATGATTCCCTGCATTTGGGAAGGTGCTGATCCTCCAACTTTCAGATGGCGAATTGAATGGGAAATAAAAAGCAGAAAAGAAGAAGATGTACTAATGCGATTAATTAATTTATTTAAAACTGACAACCCTTACTATTGGTTTTTTGCTGCAGAAATGTTGTTTTACTTTCCAGATTATAGAATTGTCGAACCTCTAATTAAATTAATTGAATTTTCAGGCAATAATGTTGACAGATGGACAAAACGAACCGCCATGTTTGCATTGTCACACATAACTAAAGAAGAATTGGTCAAAATACCTTTAGACAAAATTTCAAATTTTGAAGTGGTGTCTATCATTAAAAATTTTGAAAAATATTTTGAACGAATACACGCTGAATATAAAAACAATTAACAATTACGCTGTCTAACAGTCGTTTGGCAAGATTGCGTGTTTTTTTGTAAATTCACCTTCACGTTTCGCAAGAAATTTTTTATCTAACAAAAAACATGAAGAAAGAATTTCCAATTATAAAAACCGAAAGACTTTTACTGCGACAATTTGCAGATAGTGATCTTGAAAATGTTTTCAAAGGACTTTCACATCCACAAGTTATTAAGTATTATGGAGTGAGTTTTCAAACATTGGAAGCAACTAAAGAGCAAATGATTTTTTTTGCTGACCTTGAAAAAAACGATACAGGAATTTGGTTTGTTATTTGCTCGGCTGACAACAGAACATTCTACGGAGCGGGCGGATTAAATAATTTAAATAAAGAACATAAAAAAGCAGAAATCGGTTTTTGGTTAATTCCAAATTTTTGGGGACATGGAATTATAAAAGAAGCAATACTGTTAATTTGTAATTATGGCTTTAACGATTTAGAACTTAACAGAATTGAAGGATTTGTTGAGTCGGAAAATAAGAATTGTAAAAGCGTAATGGCTAAACTTGACTTTCAATACGAAAGAACTATGAAAGACTGTGAAATTAAAAATGGCAAATTTATAAGTCTTGATATTTATGCTAAACTAAAAGGTAATTTAATAAAAACTGAGTAAGAAATCTAGTAAAAAAAGAAAGCTCCAGATTCCTCTGAAGATTTGTCTTAGTAGCGGGAAATATTTAATTATCTAAATAGTTTATGGATGATTTTTATAAAATTGTCTGTTGATAATGTAGTTATATTTTAGATTTACTTTGTATGTCATGGTAAATAGAGTTTAAATTATACTACTTGCGAAAGTAATAACATTTGGAATATTGTCATATATGCCTCTTGCAACTAAAGATGTGGATACTTTTGATATCCAAGATAATATTTTTGCATTTCTGCTTTCAGAACCTTTTGGATTTTCATTATCTATTGTTTCCAATTCTTGTATGTCTTGTGATTCTACACCGTAAGACTGTAATTTTTCTTTTTGTTCTTTGGAAATATTAAAGGAAATATTCCCTTGAGTTATATTACTACCGGAAACTAAATTTAGAGGGTTGTTATTTCCATAAATATTATTAGTAATTATGTTTTTTACTTTTTTTTCATTTTCATCATTCATAATATATGTTTTATCTATTTCTGGAAATTGATTTTCTAATTCTTGTAATGTATCTAATAATTTTTGTTTTGTTAATTCCACAATATTCTGATATTGAGATTTACCCACTGTCCGCCAACCATTTCTAATAACTCCACGTTGTTTCTTTACATTTTCATACATATTTCCTAAGATTTCAACCATTGAAGAAGGTAAATTAATTGTTCCTAAACTACTTTCAAAATCGCATAGATTTTTTTCTATAATCGATATTGATTCATACACTTTGTGGAAATTGATATTGTCACGAATTTTTTTATCAAAACTATCAGGAACTATTACTGAAAAAACATAGTTTTGTCCATTAGGAAATTCAGCACGTAACTTAATTTCAGCCCAAATTTCCCTATAATTGGGTAAATTTTTTTCATCATAGTCATAGCCGTTTAATTCTTTATGTAACCAATTTTTAAAATCTTCATTCTTAATTTGATTTGCAATTAGTTTTGCCCTTGTTAAGGCTTGCCCAATTGTTATTTTATCATATGCAATGTCAATTATAAGCTCTTTAATCATTTTTTTTGATAAATTTAGATTTCAAGTTATTTGATGCAATCCTCTTTTGTAATTATCACTAGTAAATATATAAATTTAGTTGAGTTTTTTTATTTTATAAATATATGTATTTTTCCCTACAAAATAGATGAATAGCCCAGATTTCAATTTCTACCTGTAAAGTTAATAAAGACAAATAAGTTTCAGAATATATGAAATTCTTGTCTTCCTGTAAGGCATTTTAAATTTTTACGATTTAAAAAAAAACTTTATAAAGTAATGGCTAATCATGATTAAAATAAGTTAGATTTGATTCCATTATATTTTAATAAAAACCCTTTTTTGGGTAAAATTTTAAACTTAAATAAATTAGATATGCTCGCAAATGACGCAAGAAAAACAGCAGATGATATTAATAGCTATTCAAAAGATGAAGATTATCTAGAGGATAGAGTTCTAGATGGTATATTTATGGACATTCTAGAGCAATCTTCAAAAGGTAAATATTCATTTGATTACGATAAAACTGTAGAGCTAACCTCTAAAGACTTAAGGTATTGTAGGGGAAAATTGGAAGAGTTAGATTATTTAGTATCTGTAGATTACGATCATGGAGTAATAACAATAAGTTGGTAGTTTTTAAGCAATCATGTATAAGTCTTTACGTGTGAAATTGACGCATCTCAATTTCGCGAAGAGTTCTTATGAAAAGCTGTGTAAATGTCTCCTGCCTCCTTACCCGCGATCTGAATCAAGTACATATTGTTTTATAGATTTAGTATAAACAAAAAAAGCTCCAGATTTCTCTGAAGCTTTTTTTCTCTGTAGCGGGAACAGGACTCGAACCTGTGACCTTCGGGTTATGAGCCCGACGAGCTGCCTACTGCTCTATCCCGCGATGTTTCGGGTGCAAAGATACGCCGTTTTTTGAGAAATCCAACGAAAAGATTAAAAAATGTTTTATTTTCTGTATTGAGTTGATATGACTACCTTTGCAAAATAAATAATATGCAAATGTCACATAAAGCAGGTTTTGTAAACATCATCGGGAATCCAAACGTTGGAAAATCAACATTAATGAACGCCTTTGTTGGAGAAAGATTATCGATTATTACATCAAAAGCACAAACAACTCGTCACCGTATTCTTGGAATCGTGAATGGCGAAGATTTTCAACTTATATTATCGGATACTCCAGGAATCATCAAACCGGCTTATGAAATGCAGGAATCGATGATGAACTTTGTAAAATCGGCTTTTGAAGATGCTGATATTCTGGTTTATATGGTCGAAATAGGAGAGCAGGACTTAAAAGATGAAGCTTTCTTTAATAAAATTATCCACGCTAAAATTCCGGTTTTATTACTGTTGAATAAAATCGACAATTCAAATCAGGAACAATTAGAGGAACAAGTTGCATTCTGGACTGCAAAAGTGCCAAATGCTGAAATTTTCCCAATCTCGGCTTTACAGAATTTTAATGTACCGGAAGTTTTTGGACGAATCATTGAATTACTTCCAGAATCTCCCGCATATTATCCAAAAGATCAATTAACAGACAAACCGGAACGTTTTTTCGTAAACGAAACCATTCGTGAGAAAATCTTGTTGAATTACAGCAAAGAGATTCCGTATGCAGTTGAAATCGTTACCGAAGAGTTTTTTGAAGACGAAGCTATTATCAGAATCCGTTCGATTATTATGGTAGAACGCGAAACTCAAAAAGGAATCATTATTGGTCATAAAGGTGCCGCTTTGAAAAAAGTAGGAACTGAAGCTCGTGCTGATCTGGAGAAATTCTTCGGAAAGCAAATACATATTGAACTTGTTGTTAAGGTGAATAAAAACTGGAGAAGCAATGCCAATATGTTGAAACGTTTCGGTTATAATCAATAATAAGGTTTAATCGGTTAATTGTTTAATCGTTGATTTGTTTGAAATATGAAATTGGAATGATTAAGTTGTTTCAGGTTTCATGTTTGAAATGCGAAATAGGAACGGTTAATTTATTTCAAGTTTTGAAATGTGAAATATTTAGTATAAAACTGAAAGTTGATACTGAAAACTGAAACCCTAGCCCTGATAGAAGAGGAAATCCTTTTTCTGGCTTCTTTAGCCAGGAAAAGATTGTAACGAATAGCAGGAAATAGCTCCCGAAAAATAGTCTGAAATAACAGGAAAAATAATAAAAAACTTAGGTACTTAGAAACTTAGCGACTTAGTCACTTTTTTAACTACCTTTGCAAAAAATTAAAATAAAGCATTTTGGATTACAAGTGGTTAGGTTTTTAGGGAACTAAAAATTTGAAATTTGGAATCTGGAATCTAAAATTCAAAAAAATGAATAACATTGTTGCGATAGTAGGAAGACCTAATGTGGGGAAATCAACCCTTTTTAATAGGCTGATACAAAGAAGAGAAGCTATTGTAGATTCGGTTTCTGGAGTTACCAGAGATAGAAACTACGGTAAAAGCGAGTGGAACGGAAAAGAGTTTTCTGTGATTGATACCGGCGGATATGTTCGTGGATCTGATGACGTATTTGAAGGTGAAATCCGTAAACAAGTGGAGCTTGCTATTGATGAAGCAGATGTTATTATTTTTGTTGTTGATGTTGAAGAAGGTATCACACCAATGGATGATGTTGTTGCGCGCTTATTGCGTAAGGTGACAAAACCAGTTTTATTGGCTGTTAATAAAGTAGATAACGCAATGCGTGAAAAAGATGCTTTGGAGTTTTATAATCTTGGTTTAGGAGATTATTATACGTTTGCAAGTATCTCAGGAAGTGGAACTGGAGATTTATTAGATGCTTTAATCGAATCTTTTCCTGTAAAACCAGAACCTGTTCAACCAGAAGTGGTTTTACCTCGTTTTGCTGTTGTTGGACGTCCGAATGCTGGTAAATCAAGCTTTATCAATGCATTAATTGGTCAGGATCGTTTTATGGTAACTGATATTGCAGGAACTACTCGTGATGCAATTGATACTAAATTTGACCGTTTTGGTTTTGAATTTAACTTGGTTGATACTGCGGGAATCCGTCGTAAGGCTAAAGTGAAGGAAGATTTAGAGTTTTACTCTGTAATGCGTTCTGTTCGTGCAATTGAGCATGCAGATATTTGTATTTTGGTTATCGATGCAACCCGTGGATTTGAAGGTCAGGATCAAAGTATTTTTTGGTTGGCTGAGAAAAACCGTAAAGGTGTTGTAATCTTGGTGAACAAATGGGATTTGGTTGAAAAAGATACCATGTCGACTCGTGATTACGAAGAGAAAATCAAAAAAGAATTAATGCCTTTTACTGATGTGCCAATTTTGTTCGTTTCGGCTTTAACGAAACAACGTTTATTGAAAGCATTAGAAGCTACGGTTCAGGTTTTCGAAAACAGAAAACAAAGAATAGCAACTTCAAAATTCAACGAATATATGTTGAAAGTTATTGAAGCTTATCCGCCGCCAGCAACAAAAGGTAAATATGTGAAAATTAAATATTGTATGCAGTTGCCAACATTAACGCCTCAGTTTGTGTTTTTTGCAAATATGCCACAATACGTTAAGGAGCCATATAAGAGATATCTTGAAAATAAAATTAGAGAAAATTGGGATTTCGCAGGAGTGCCAATTGATATTTATATCAGAGAGAAATAAGATTCTCTTTTTATAGTTAATAAAAAAGCAACATTTCGAATTTTGAAATGTTGCTTTTTTTTGTGGTTTATTTAGAAATGGTAGTTAAACATCGTAGAAGAAAAGTTGTTCTAGTGGTGTTCCTCCATCAGAATCTCCATAGTCACCATTGTGTTTTCGGGTAGACGAATATAGTTTTACGATATAAGTACAGCGCGCTAAAGTTGGCGGATCGTTTAATTTAGAGCTACTACTTGTTCTTTCGTCAACAGCTGGCGCAGTATCAACAATACCGTCTATAATATCTCTTTCTGTGCTTTCACTATTTTTTCTTATGTTCAATTTACAAGTCGATAAATAGCGGTGATATAAGGTATATTTAGCGTGTATGGTACCACTTACTGGAGTACAAAGTGTACTTTCTTCTAGCTCTTTTATAGACAATTGTCTGTATATTGGAGTGTTGTTCATTACAACAGAATTTAATGTTGTTCCGTTGCCATCAATAACGCCAAAACTATTGGTTGCTTTGTTAATCACTTCTCTGATTTCGAATCGGATTGCAAATTTTTCTAGCGGAGCTTTACTTGCAGGAGGAATATTTTGTCCCGGATTAATACTGTCCGGAGTAATACCTACAGCAGTTGTTAGCTTGGCTGTATCCAGAGAAATCAAAGTATCTTCTTCGATAATATTATATAGCGGTAAATCTGCAAGAGTAAAACCATTGGTTACCAAAGCTCTCTCAATGGCATGGTTTACATCAAACCAGCCTTGAGCATCAAAATCACTCTCAGCGCTGTCTACGTAAATAATATCATGGTCAAGAATGGGGATTTTTCGGGATAATTTAGAAACAGTACTTGGAGCAAATAAGCCGCTGTCGACTCCAATAGTTTTGGTAAAATTTGTTTCATCTAAAGGAGCTGAATTATTGGGTGCAGTTGTATCGCTGATTCTAAAACGATATTCAATAGGGTATCCGCCAGCTGATTTTAAAGCCGCTTGTCCGGTTAAACGGATAGTGCTGTACAATACGTGTTTGCCGGAGCCCGCAAAACCATCGGCATCAAAATCGTGAACGCCTAATCCGAAAGAAGAACTAAAAGCGGTTCCAATTCCTGTCCATGCACTTGGGAAATCCGGTACGCTGTTATCAAAAACATTTATTTCAGAACATAGATTAACACACAAACAATAGCCTACATTTTTGCGTGCATCTGCTTTTGTTTCATTGATTAAAGTTGTTCCACTTAATTCGGCTTTGAAATAAACGTCCGGACCACTTTGAAATGAAAGGAAATTAGGATCAGTTTCTACATTTATCCATGGCGATAAAAAGGTTTTTTTGAAATCTGCCGAGCTATAATCGATTCTAAAATGTCCTGAAGCATCTGTTGTATCAGAACCTAAATTGTCATCTGTTAGAAAATCGGCATCCATTGCAGTAACTTTTGCATTTGCAATAGGTTTTCCGGTTTTGCAATTTCTCAAATGTCCGCAAATAACCCACGCATCAAAATAATGACCTCTGATGTAGCACCACCATTTATAAGCAATATTACATTGCCATCTGGAATTTAGGGCTTTTGTTTGTAGTTCAAGTTCAGAATGAATTGATAATGTCGTAATATGAAATTGTACAATTTCGTCTCTTTTTGGTTTTGGAAATTTTGGAGGAACAGTTCCGCAAATAAAATCGATATCTAAATCAGAACCCACATGTCTGTCGTCAATTTCGAATTCAAAATCCCCTTTGGAATCTGTTTTGGCTTTGCCAATATATAGCTGTTGTCTTTGTTCTGCTTCCTCTTTCGATACATAATGAAATGTTTCTTTAGCATTCGTAACCTGATCAGTTGGGCGAGTTTCTTTTCTGTACGGAAGATAAAATAAAACTTCAACTCCGGATATCGCCTCAATACAATCCTCACATACATATCCTCGTAAGGTTCCTTTAAAAATATTTTTCATGATTAATTGGTTTAAATTGTCTGTACTAGTTTTTTGATGTTTCTGAAGCACTATTTCAGAATCTTTAAAATGGTTTGTCTTTTAAATTCTACATCACAAAGGTTTTGTATTTTTATAAGATAGAAGCAAGGTGAATTACTGTTTTTATAAGGGTTAATTCCCCCTTTTTGCAAGCCTTTTTTGAAGGTGGAAATCAAAATAAAAGAGAAGTTTGAGAATTGCGAATTAGTAGTTTTCTTTCGAAAAATAAAATTAAAAATCCTTTATAAATAGAAGTGATTTGAGATATTTGCGATAAAAAACCTAATAAAACTTTCAATACGCCGTTAAACCTTTGATTTCTTTGTTAGTCTTACTAGCATAACTAACCCTTTCTTATGACCAAATCTCTCGCTTATTTATTGTTTTTTCTTCTTATTTGTTCTGTCTCGAATGCGCAAAGCAATGATATTGTGATCAAAGGAACTATTGTTGATATCAATACACAATTACCGCTGGAAATGGCGACCGTTTATTTTTCGACGGTTAAAGATTCTACAGTTATCGAATATGCAACTACAGATAAAAATGGAGTTTTTAGAATTAATACTAAAAAAATAGACAAACCTGTTTTTCTGAAAGTAAATTATATGGGATATCAGCCTTTGGTCGAGGAACATAAAGGAATTTTGGAAAGCAAAGATTTTGGTAAATTGTATTTATTAGAAAGTGTAAATGCGCTGAATAATGTAGTAATCAAAACCGAAGCGCCGCCAATTACAATCAAAAAAGATACTCTGGAATTTAATGCTTCTTCGTATAAAGTTCGTCCGGATGCCAATGTCGAAGCTTTATTGAAGCAATTGCCCGGCGTTGATGTTGATAATACCGGAAAAGTTACTGTGAACGGGCGTGAAGTAACGCAGTTTTTAGTCAACGGAAAGACCTTTTTTGATAAAGATGGAGCTTTGATTCTTAAAAATTTACCTGCCGATATTATCAAGAAAGTTCAGGTTTCGGATTTTAAAACGAAGAAAGAAGAATTCGCAAAACAAGAATCTACTTCGGATAATTCAAGTATAAATTTGACTATTGACGAAAAGAAAAATAAAGGTTTCTTTGGAAAAATACTTGGAGGTTACGGTTCTGATGATCGCTATGAAAGTAGTTTAATGCTGAATTTTTTCAAAGATCAACAAAAAATAAGTGTTTTGGCTTCTTCGAATAATATCAATTCGACGGGTTTTTCTATGGATGATGTTTTTGATAGTATGGGCGGAGGACGAAATAGTAAAAATGCTAATCAAAGTTCCAGTGGCGGAAAAGGAATCACACAATCTAATTTGGCAGGAATTAATTACTTTGACGCATTGTCTAAAAAATTAGACATTACAAGTAGCTATAATTTTTCGAATTCGATTAATAATAATGATAGTAAATCAAATCAAATTAATTTTTTGCCAACGGGAAATATTCTAACAGCATCTGATTCGAAAGCAAGAAATGAAAATACCGGAAACAAGGTTAATCTGGAGTTAGATTACAGAATTAACCCAACGACTCATATTTATGTTTCGCCATCTTTTAATCAAACCAGAGCAAATAGTGATTCAAAATCAAGTACAGCTTCTGAGGATGAAAACGGACAAGCATTGAACGAAAGTAAATCAGAATCTAAAAGCGAAAGCACGAATAATAATTTCATGAACACGATTAATTTCAATAAAACTTTTGAAAAAGAATCGCGCAATCTAAGTTTCGTTTTTAATAATAATAATACCAGAAACGATTCGAATACAATGAATCTATCTGAAACTATTTTTTATCAGGACGGAAAACCAAATGATGAACGAAATCAAAACAGTAAAAACAATACAAGTTCTGATTCTTATTCTTTGGATTTGGAATATACAGAACCTATTACAGATTCCTTGAAAATTAGATTTGGTTCTGATTTTGACTGGCAAAAAACAGTAAACGATCAAAAAACTTTTGATTTTGACGCTGCCACAGAATCGTATTCTGATTTGAATTTATCGTTGACAAATTACATTACTTCAAGACAAAGTTCAGTTAGTCCTAAATTTGGAATTACTTTGAAAAAAAGTAAATTCATCGTTAATCTAAGCACTAAAACTTCTATTATTGATTATGATAATCATTCTCTTTACTTAGGAAATTCAACTGATTTGAATAAAACATATGCTTTGCCTTTTGCAAATGCATTGATAAGATATAAGTTTAGCCGTTCTAAAAATCTGACTTTAAAATACGATTATTCAAATTCACTTCCGAGTGCGACGCAATTATTGCCGGTTTTAAATTTGACGAATCCATTGAATACCGTAATCGGAAATCCAAATTTAAATCCGATAGAAAAGAGTAGCGCAGGAATTGATTTTAAGAATTTTGATTTTAGAACGCGTTCGGGTTATAGCATGTTTATCAAAGCAGATTATTATAATAATGATGTAGTTTCGACTTCAGTTTATGACGATAGCGGAAAAAGAACGACTACTTATGCTAATATATCCGGAACTTATATCGCTTCGATTGGCGGAAATTGGAATCAATCGGTTAAAAGAGATGCTCATGTTTTGAGATATGGTTTAGGAATCAACGGAAGTTATTCTTTTGATAAAGGTTTTACAAATGCTGTTTTATACAATGCAAAAGCAACGGCAATTACGCCAAGAGTTTATTTGACGTATGAATATGGAGAGTTATTGTCTATTTCGCCATCGTATAGTTTGACGTATAATGAAACTAATTATGAGAATTATACACGTGACGCGACTTCAAATGTTGTACACAGAATCAATTTGCAAACAACGAATTACTGGCCGTTAAATTTTATTTTCGGAAATGATTTTGGATATACTTATAATTCTAATATTTCAAGTGACTTCAAAAAAGATTTCTTCCTTTGGAATACAAGTTTGTCTTATGGATTTTTTGATAAAAAACTATATGCAAAAATTAAAGTTTATGATGTACTAAATCAAAATCAAAGTGCCACAAGAACAATTTCGGCAACCTCAATTCGCGACGAAGAAAATACGGTTTTAAAGCGTTATGTAATGTTTTCGCTAGCTTATAAAATAGGGAATTTTGGAGGTACAGAAAAAGGATCTAGAAAAAGGAGAGGAGAATAAAGGAGCAAAGGTTCAGAGGTTCAAAGGAACAAAGGTTTTTTGTAGAGGCGCACAGAAATGCATCTGAAGAAAGGTTCTAAGTTGCTAAGATTCTGATTTGCTGAGGTTTTTTAGAAACAAAGGATTAAAGAGATAAAGATTTTATTGTAGAGGCGCACAGCAGTGCGTCTTTTTTATGCCCACAGATTTTACGGATTGAACAGATTTTACACAGATTTTTAATTGTTTTAATCTGTCGCTATAAATCTTATAATATTTCTATTTGAATTGCAAAAATTGAATAGACTCCAGCTTTAGCTGGAGAAGAAAATAGATTGATGCAGAAAGGCTTTAGCCAAATTTTCAGAATCAACAATTAATAATTATTTTAAATATTCTAAAACAAAAAAGCGAGGTAAGTTTAAAAATCTACCTCGCTTTGTGTATATAAAAAATTAACTAACTGATTACAGATTGTATTTCAAAGTGATTCCGTATGTTCTTTGATCTCCAATTACACCCGCATATTGTCCTGTGTTTCCACCAGCTGGCAATAATTGTTCGTAGTAATCTTTGTTCAAAAGGTTACGTCCCCAAAAGTGAATCGATAAACCTTCGGAAGCACGGAAACCTAAACGAGCATTAAAAATCGCATAACCCGGAACGACTAAGTATTTTGAAGCCGAAGGGCTTGAAGAAAATTCAGAACGTGCATAAGAATCAAGTGCAAGGAATACTTTTCCTGCGTTTCCAAAGAATTTAGCATCATCAGAAAGTTCACCACCTAAAGATCCTGCCCATCTTGATACACCAGGTAAATCTGTTCCTGAAACATCTTTATAAGCTACCTGAACTCCTCCAACAGTAGTTCCGGTTTCTTCTAATGGAAGCGGTGCATTAGTAAATTTCACATAAGTTCCTTCAGTATAAGTTGCAGCACCATTTATCGTTAAATTTCTGTTAACTACAAAACTAGCGTCCAATTCTGCACCTCTTACACGTACTTTATCTGCATTAGCAAGATATCCACGGTTTACACCCAATTCAGCAGCCTGAACGTTTGTTTGGAAATCTTTAATCTCAGTATTAAAGAACGCTAAGTTGAATACTGAATTTCTGAACGGAGAAGTCTTTACTCCAACCTCATAGTGCGTTACTTTCTCTGGTTTGATTACCGCAAGATCTAATAAAGGCTGACCTTTTGAATCTGTAGGAAGTCCGGCTACGTTTACACCAACTGGTTTGTAACTTTTAGCGTAAGTTGCATAAGCATTGATTTTGTCAGACGCTTTATAAGTCAATGTTAAATTTCCTGAGAAGTCAGTTTTATCAGTATCTGATGTAAATGCCTGATCTGAATAAACTGATTTTTGCAAAGCAATTAATGCTGGATCAGTTGTTTGAAGACCACCGTATGTTTTACGGGCATAATCAGCTTCTTTCTTGTCAAAGTTATATCTTAAACCTGGTAAAATATGGAAACGTTCTGTAATTGCCCAGTCTAATTGTCCAAATACTGCAGCACTTGATGATCTGATACTAGCGTCAGTTTTGATTCCGTATCCTTCAAAAAGACCCGGAGTTTTCCATAAGTTACTTGTAGTACTTTGTGCAAATCTCCATTGTGCATTACCAGATTCTTCTGTACCATTTGTTTTTGATGTTTGGTCGATGAAAAATACACCTACAACACCACTTATTTTAGAGGTAAGTTGACCAGCATAACGAACTTCTTGAGTAAATTGAGTTTGTCTTGTTGGGTTTTGAGATTTTGCTAAAACTTGTAATCCTGTAAAATCCCTGTCATTTGATGGATCCCAGTTCCAGAATCTCCAAGCTGTAGTTGAAGTAAGAGTTCCACCTCCAATTTTTGTATCAATATTCAAAGATATACCTCCCATATCCTGATTTGAACGCCATGGAGTATCGTGGTCAATTTTACGATCAAAAGCATTCAAACTTGGTAATTGATAATTCAAGTCTTTAATAATAGCATCAAACTGACGGTAAGCAGCTCTTTTTGTTGGAGCAACTCCGGCAACTACTTGCGCATATCCATCAGGACGTTGCGTTGTAATATCTGCTGCTAATATAATATTTGTGTTTTCTGAAGGAGTATAAAGTAATTGACCTCTAATACCTTGATTGTTTAATGTGTTTGTAGGTCTTCCTGTAGCAACATTATCGATTAAACCGTCACGTTGTGTACCTGAAAAAGATATACGACCAGCTAATTTTGAAGTCAAGCCTCCTGTAATCGAAGCTTTGGCTTGCAAAAAGTTATAATTTCCGTAGCTTACTTCAAAGTCAGCACCAGAAGTAAAACTTGGTTTGCGAGTAGTAATGTTAAACGCTCCAGAAGTCGTGTTTTTACCAAACAAAGATCCTTGTGGTCCACGTAAAACCTCTATTTGTTCTACATCAATAAAGTCTAAAGTTGTAGCAGCAGGACGAGCATAATAAACACCGTCTACATAGAAACCAACTCCAGGATCGATTCCGTCATTTGTAAGTCCAAAAGGAGAACCAAGACTACGAATATTGATACCAGTATTTCTAGGATTAGAAGAATAAAGTTGTACAGAAGGTACAAGTTCTTTGATACGGTTTACGTTAAAAGCTCCGGTTTGTTCCGCTTGTTTACCAGTAATAACTGATATCGCGATTGGCACATCCTGAACTTTTTCGATACGACGTCTTGAAGAAACTACAACTTCAACAAGTGCATTCTCTTCTGTAAGAGTTGTTTTAATTGGAGCTGTTGGCAAAGCAGTAAATTCTAACTCAGTAGTTTTGTAACCTACGTATTGAATCAGAATTGTAAAAGGAAGTTTTCCTCTTGTATCAATTGTAAATTTTCCGTTTTGATCAGAAGTGGTATTCGAAGTTGTTCCTTTAATAACTATGTTTGCAGCTTCAAGAGGAATGTTTTCGCTTGTAGAAACTACACCTTCAACAGTTTGTGCAAACGAAACAGAGAAGGTTAAAAATAATAATATTGCTAAAGTGTTTTTTATAGAATTTTTCATTTTTACATTAAGTATATGTGATTAGTAGAATTTAAAATAAATTTTTTTTACCAACACATACATATCATAAATGAATTGTTTTTCACAGTTGTGAATTGATTTAGTTTTCTTTGCAAAAGATTTTTGGTTACACCTGATGGACTGAAATGTACTTTCATAGGTTAAAATTTTGTAAATGGTTTGTTAATTATTTTCTGCAAATATAAATATTAATTCTATCGATTTACTAGGAATTAGAAAATATTTTTTTATTTTTTTATAAGAGAGGCTATTGTAATGCCTTGCATCGCTTTAAGAGTTTCGTCGCGAATAAGCATTAAACCGTGTCTCAGACTGCATTCTTCCTCAGTTTTGCAATCAGAACAAGGCTCGTAAAAGTTTAAAGAAGCACAAGGTAAAAGCGCAATTGCACCGTCAAATAATCGATGAATTTCTGCAAGAGTAATTTCATTTTTGGACTTTATAAGATAATATCCACCAAATTTTCCTTGTTTACTACTCACAAAACGACCACGTTTTAGATCTAATAAAATTTGCTCTAAAAACTTTTTAGGAATGTTGGCTCCATCAGCAATTTCTATAGTTTTAGAAATGTGATTTTCGTCTTGTTCTGCTAAATAAAGTAAGGCCTTAAGGGCGTATTTTGCTTTATGTGATAACATCTTTAGGTATTAAATTTTACAAAGTTCTATTATTATTTCCTGTGCCGGTAAATAGCCAAAATTAAAAGCTTTTTTTAAATCTGAGCAATAATCTCCTTTTATTTTGAAATTAATAAAATAAAGTGCTCTATTAAAGTATACTTCTGCATTTTCCGGTGCCAATTTTACCGCTGCATTAAAATCAAGTAAAGCATCTTTTGAATTAAGCATTGCTTTTGAAATCGCTCTATTCTGAAACGCATCAACTGATTTTGGGTCAATTGCGATAACTTTATCAAAGTCTGCTATTGCTTCCTTATGTAAATTTAGTTCTTTTTTTAATAATCCCCTATTTTGATAGGCTGATATATTATTATCAGGCTTTAAAGCAATACTTTTCGAATAATCGTCTATTGCGCCGGTTCGATTGAATATTTTTCTCTCAGCAAATGCTCTGTTAAAATAAGCCTTTTGAGAGGTTTTATCTAGTGAAATACATTTTGAAAAATCAGCAATGGCACTTTCATAATCCTTTAGTTTTATGTTTAGATTTCCTCTGCTAAAATAAATATTAAAATCATTTGGCGTCAACGAAAGCGCTTTGTTATAATCAGATAATGCTTCCGGATAATTTTCACTTATATAATTATTATAACCTCTGTAATAATAATTTTCAGCACTTGGATCCTGAAGGATTATAGTATTTAGTTCTTCGATTTGTTTCCCGCTTTCTATTTTGTCAGTGTCAAAAAACTCTTGTGAATAAGAGGTGAAATAAGAACAAAAAATAAAGAAATAAAAACTAATTCTCATAAATGGATTTTAAACTTGAAATTAAATAAAACTTGAAACCTGAAACAAAAACCTGTTTTACCAGCCTCCGCTAGAACCTCCACCAGAGAATCCGCCGCCGCCGAAACCTCCTCCGAAGCCTCCGCCACCGCCGCCAAAACCTCCACCGGAAGATCCGCCTCCAAAACCTCCGCCAAATCCGCTTCCGCTACTTCTTCCAAGACTGCTTAAAAGAATAACATCGAGAAGGCTAGGACCTCCACCGCCATTATTGCCTGAATTTCCTCCACCACCTTTATTTCGGGAAAGTAGAATTAATACAATTACAACAATTACAATAAAAGGGAATATTGGAAAATCTTTTCCTTTGGTTTGTTTGCGTTCGCCTTTAAATTTTCCTTTAAAGACATCAATTATAGCGTCTGTACCTTTATCAAGGCCATTATAGAAACTTCCTGCTTTGAATTCCGGGATAATAATATTTCGGATAATTGTTCCGCCAATTCCTGCCGTTAAGCGATCTTCGACTCCATATCCGGGATTTATGGCAATTTTCTTTTCGTTTTTGGCTAATAGAATAATTACACCATTATCATCTTGTTTTGTTCCACCAATTCCCCAGGTTTGTCCCCATTTTGTTGCTAGTTGACTAACATCTTCGCCTTTTAAGCTTTCGATGGTAATGACTACAATTTGAGTCGTAGTAGAATCTGAATAACGGATTAGTTTTTCTTCTAATTGAGCCTTTTCAGAAGCACTTAAAATATTAGCGTAATCGTAAACAGAAGTTTGTTTTTCGGGTATTTTTGGAATCTCAAACTGTGCAAAAATACAATTAGAGGTAAAAAACGCTACTAATAAAAAGGTAAACTGAAAAATTCTTTTAGAACCTGAGATTTTATTTTTGAAAATTTTCATTGTTTATCCTTTTGATATTTCGTTTGATAATTCATTAGTGTCACCTTCGGACCACGGAAAGTATTTCTTTAATTGTTCGCCGGCGTTCAAAATTCCGTCAACAATACCTTGTTTAAAGTTTCCGGATTTAAATTGTGCCACCATTGCGTCTTTGGTACAATCCCAAAAATCTGATGCTACAACATCATTTATTCCTTTGTCTCCGCAAATAGCAAAAGTTTTGTCTGCTACAGCAAAGTAAAATAAAACACCATTTTGAAGTTGGGTTTCATTCATTTTTAAATCATAAAAAACTTCTAAAGCCCTGTCAAAAGGAACTTTAGAAGTTGTTTGTTCTATATGTACTCTAATTTCGCCAGAAGTATTTTGTTCTGCTATGCGAATAGCTTCCACAATATCTTGTTCTTCTACTTTGGATAAAAAATCTTCTACTTTTGACATCGAAATAATTTTAGAGTTTAGATTGTTGATTTTAGATTTTTGTCTAAAATACTAATGCTTTTTTAGAATTTTACTTCAACTGGTTTTTCAGCACCTGCAACAGCTTCAAAGTATGGTTTTTCTTTATAATCCAAGAACCATTTGTTCGGAATAGAAAGGATGTAACCGTTGTAATCTTGAACAGCTTCGTTAAAACGAGTTCTTGCCGTTAAAATTTGGTTTTCAGTACTAGCCAACTCATCTTGCAATTTCAAGAAGTTTTCATTTGCTTTTAATGTTGGATATTGTTCAACAGAAACTAATAATCTTGACAAAGAAGAAGATACTCCACTTTGAGCCTGGTTAAATTGAGATAATTGTTCCGGAGTTACATTGCTTGGATCAATTGTTACAGAAGTTGCTTTTGCACGAGCTTCAATTACAGCTGTCAATGTTGATTTTTCGAAATCTGCAGCACCTTTTACTGTGTTTACTAAATTTCCAATAAGGTCATTTCTTCTTTGATAAGTGGTACTCACATTTCCCCATTCTTTGTTAACTGCCTGACTTTTTTGCAAACCAGTATTTTTAATTCCAATTGACCAAAAAGCAATAATAGCAATTAGTACAACAATAATTCCTACGGGGATTAACCATTTTTTCATATCAGTTTTGATTTAAGTTTATTTCTAATTTTTGATTATTAATGCTATAATTCGTTTTTAATTTCGTTTAATTGTGTTTTTATGGTCTCTAATTTACGTATTATTTCGAATTTATCTAATGTTTTCTTTTGTCCCTCTTTCAAATGAGTTTTGGCGCCTTCGAGTGTAAAACCTCTTTCTTTGACCAAATGATAGATCAATTGCAGGTTTGTAATATCGTCCGGCGTAAACATTCTGTTGCCTTTGGCGTTCTTTTTAGGTTTCAAAATATCAAATTCGCTATCCCAAAAACGAATCAATGATGCATTGACATTAAAAGCTTTGGCAACTTCGCCAATACTATAATATCTTTTATCTTTTGAAAGCTCAATATGCATGTTCTTTAATTTTCTATTTTATCCAAAAATACTACTTTTTGCAGTATTAATCTAATGACTGATTTTCCTGATTTGCCATTTGCGAAATTGCGACATATTCGACAGCTGACATATTTCCGTAATAAAAATTCAACGGATTTACGACTTTTCCGTCTTTGTGAACCTCATAATGACAATGCGGACCTTCAGATCTTCCGGTACTTCCCACGTATCCAATAACATCGCCACGTTTGACATGTTGTCCGGCGTGACAGTTGTATTTGCTTAAATGAGCGTACAAACTTTCGTATCCAAAACCATGCCTGATCACAACATGATTTCCAAATCCTGACGCCGCGGCATCGGCTCTTTCTACAACGCCATCGCCTGTGGCATATACAGGAGAACCTGTGTTGGCGGTAAAATCCATTCCGTTATGCATTTTTCGCACTTTCGTGAAAGGGTCAGTTCTGTATCCAAAACCCGAAGCCATTCGCTTTAAATTTTCATTTCTAACAGGCTGAATCGCCGGAATTGCCAATAATAAATTACCTTTTGTACTCGCCAATTTCAAAATTTCATCCAGTGATTTCGACTGAATCGCCAATTCTTTAGACAATCTGTCAATTCGTTTTGTTGTATTCAATACCAATTGAGAGTTGTTGTAACCTTCCAAAATTTTATAACGTTCAGGATCTCTAAAACCTGCCTTTCGAATAGAATCCGGAATTTCAGTTTTATTAAAATAAACCCTGTATATATTGTTGTCTCTATTTTCTAATGCCTCGGTTACATCATCAATTTCATCCATTTTTTTGTTTAAAATGGCGTATTGCAATTTCAAATTTTCAATTTCACGTGCCTGCAAACGATCTTTTGGTGTTTCGAAATAAGGCGTGTTAATTAAAAGTACAAAAACTAAAAAGCCAAAGAGTGCAGAGGCCAGCAAAAACAGCAAACCATAACCAATTTTGATCCTTTTTCTGGTTTTTATTTTCGTATAAGCCAGATTTTCTGAGTCGTAATAATATTTTACTTTCGCCATATTTTAAAATACCCTATTTTTGCAGCTTGTAAAATAAGTTAGTCGAACAAATTTAATAAATGTTTCAGTTGTTCGAAGCTTTTTTTCAAGAATAAAATAATTAGATAATGTGTCAATTTGATAATTAGATAATGCATTAAAAACGAAATTTATTGTTTTAAATTTTAAGTTTTTAATTGAATTTTTCTAATGATCACATTTTCAGATTGATGAATTATCTAATTGACACATTTTCAAATTATCTCATTAATAAACATGAAATCACAAGACGTACGTAAACAATTTCTAGACTTTTTTAAAAGCAACGGGCACTTAATTGTTCCTTCAGCTCCTATCGTTCTTAAGGATGATCCAACACTTATGTTCAATAACTCGGGAATGGCCCAGTTCAAAGAATATTTTTTAGGAAACGGAACACCAAAAAGCAAAAGAATAGCCGATACGCAAAAATGTCTTCGTGTTTCTGGTAAACATAATGATCTTGAGGATGTTGGTTTTGATACTTATCACCATACAATGTTCGAAATGTTGGGGAACTGGTCTTTTGGAGATTATTTCAAAAAAGAAGCAATCAACTGGGCTTGGCAGCTTTTGACAGAAGTTTATAAAATCCCGAAAGAGAATCTTTATGTTTCTGTTTTTGAAGGAAGCAAAGAAGATAATGTTCCGTTTGATCAGGAAGCTTGGGATATTTGGAAAACATTAATCGATGAAGACCGAATTATCCTTGGAAACAAAAAAGATAATTTCTGGGAAATGGGTGACCAAGGACCATGCGGACCTTGTTCTGAAATTCACGTTGATTTACGTTCAGAAGAAGAAAAAGCATTAGTTTCTGGTAAAAGTTTGGTAAACAATGATCATCCGCAAGTTGTTGAAATCTGGAATAATGTATTCATGGAATTCAACCGTAAAGCTGATGGATCTCTAGAAAAACTTCCTGCACAACACGTAGATACCGGAATGGGATTTGAGCGTTTGTGTATGGCTTTGCAAGGAAAAACATCAAATTATGATACTGATGTTTTCACTCCGCTTATCGAAAAAGTAGAACAAATTACAGGATTAAAATATACTTCTGATGAAATTAAAAACATCTCAGAAGAACAAAATAAAACGAATATAGCAATTCGTGTTGTGGTAGATCACGTTCGTGCGGTTGCGTTTGCAATTGCCGACGGACAATTACCGTCAAACACTGGAGCTGGTTATGTAATTCGTAGAATTTTGCGTCGTGCAATTCGTTACGGATTTACTTTCTTAGATACCAAAGAACCTTTTATCAATAAATTGGTAGAAGTTTTGGCAAATCAAATGGGAGAATTTTTCCCGGAAATCAAATCGCAACAACAATTAGTTACGAATGTAATTCGCGAAGAAGAAGCTTCTTTCTTAAGAACTCTTGATCAGGGATTACAATTGTTAGATAATGTGATTGCACAAACTAAAGGTGAAGAAGTTTCTGGAGCAAAAGCATTCGAATTATACGATACTTTTGGATTCCCGAAAGATTTGACGGCTTTGATCTTGAAAGAAAAAGGAATGTCTTTTAACGAAGCAGAATTTGACGCATCAATGCAGGAACAAAAAAATCGTTCCCGTGCAGCGTCAGAAGTTTCAACAGAAGATTGGACAGTTTTGATTCCTGGAAATGTAGAAACTTTCGTTGGTTACGATCAAGTAGAAAACGAAGTGAAAATTACAAGAATCCGTAAAGTTGATTCTAAGAAAGACGGAATCTTATACCAAATCGTTTTAGATAATACACCATTTTATCCAGAAGGAGGAGGACAAGTTGGAGATAAAGGAACTTTAGTTTCGGCAAATGAAACTATCGAAATCATTGATACTAAGAAAGAGAATAATTTGATTTTGCATTTCGCAAAACAATTGCCGGAAAATATTGAAGCTGGTTTTATTGCAAAAGTAAATGCTGATTTAAGAGGTTCAACTTCTAAAAATCACTCGGCTACGCACTTAATGCATTTGGCTTTGAGAAACCTTCTTGGAACTCACGTAGAGCAAAAAGGTTCATTGGTAAATCCGAACTATTTGCGTTTTGACTTTTCGCATTTTTCTAAAGTTTCAGATGATGAATTACGTCAGGTTGAAGCAAGTGTAAATGCACAAATTGAAGCACAATTGCAATTAGTAGAACACAGAAATATTCCGATTAAAGAAGCATTAGATAAAGGTGCAATGGCTTTATTTGGAGAGAAATACGGAGATAATGTTCGAATGATTGAATTTGGTGAAAGTAAAGAACTTTGCGGTGGAATTCACGTAAAAAACACAGCAGAAATCTGGCATTTCAAAATCATTTCTGAAGGTGCAGTAGCGGCTGGAATTCGTCGTATTGAAGCGATTACAGGTGATGCAGTAAAAGATTTCTATAAAAATCAAGAAAATACTTTATCTGAAATAAAAGAAACATTAAAAAATCCACAAGATATTTTAAAATCAGTGGCTTCTTTACAAGATGATAATGCTAAATTGAAAAAACAAATCGAGCAATTACTTAAAGAAAAAGTAGGCGCTTTAAAATCAGAATTAGAGAAAGATTTCCAGGAAGTAAACGGAGTAAATTTCCTTGCAAAACAAGTAGATTTAAGCATGGCTTCGACGAAAGAATTAGCTTCGGCTTTAGGAAGTTCAAAAGCAGATTCTTTTGTATTTTTAGCTTCTGTAGAAGATGGTTTACCAAATATTCACTGCTATATCTCTAAAGAATTGGTAACAAGCAAAAGCTTAAACGCAAATGCAGTTATCAAAGAATTAGGAAAATTTATTGATGGAAATGGAGGAGGACAACCTTTCTTCGCATCCGGAAAAGGAAAAAATGCTGCAGGAATTGCTGAAGCTTTGGCTCACGCTGTTGATTTTGTAAAATAACGGCATATAACTTTTACAAAAGTTATTTTTTATTTTTCGCGCAAAAACGCAGAGTCGCAAAGTTTTTAAAAGCTTTGCGACTTTTTTTATTTTATCGAATTAAATTTTGTAAGTTTATACTTAATTTTTTAAGTATGAATGAAAATGAAATTTCAGCTATCGTAGTTGATATCTGTTACAAAATGCATGTAAAACTTGGTCCCGGTTTATTAGAGTCGGTTTATGAAGCAATTTTATATTACGAATTAAGTAAAAAAGGATTATTTGTCGAAAGACAAAAAACTCTTCCAGTTGTTTGGGATGAAATTAAACTCGATATTGGTTTCAGAAGTGATTTAATAATTGAGAACAAATTGATTTTAGAAATTAAATCAATTGAAAAAATAACAGAAGTTCATGCAAAGCAAGTTATGACATACTTAAAAATCACAAAAATGAAATTAGGATTGCTGATAAATTTTAATGTGCCTTTGATTAAATTTGGTATTACAAGAATTGTTAATAATCTTTAGATTAGACCAATATTAAAAAACATTATAAAAAGGTACAAAATCAAAATCAAAAACTTTGCGACTTTGCGTCTTTGCGCGATTTTTTTCTTTTTATTAAATCGAGATAAAACTTATTGATAAAAAAAAAACAAAGTCGCAAAGCATAAAAATACTTTGCGACTCTGCGTCTTTGCGAGATTAATTATTTAGACAAAGTTAACTTAGCGACTCAGTACCTTAGAAGCTAAGAAAAACTTACTTGCGCTCACCAATTTGCTGACGCCACATTGCGTAATACAAACCTTTCTCAGCAATTAAATCATCGTGTTTACCTTGCTCGATAATTTTCCCTTGTTCTAATACAAATATTTTATCGGCGTGCATTACCGTTGATAATCTATGGGCGATTAAAACGGTGATTCTGTTTTGATCGGATATATTTCTAATTGTAGCATTAATCTCTTCTTCGGTAATAGAATCTAATGCGGAAGTAGCTTCATCAAAAATCAATAAATTAGGATTTCTTAGAATCGCACGTGCAATCGATAAACGTTGTTTTTCTCCACCCGAAACTTTAATTCCGCCTTCACCAATTGTAGTGTTTAAACCATCTTCGGCACGTTGTAATAATTTTTCACAACTTGCTCTTTTTAAAGCATCATATAAATCTTCATCGGTTGCATTTGGTTTTACGAACAATAAATTCTCGCGGATTGTTCCGGAGAATAATTGCGCATCCTGAGTTACAAAACCTAATTGTTTTCTTAAATCAAGCAAATCAATTTCGGTAGAATCGATTTTATTATAAAGAACCTTTCCTTCGGCAGGCGTGTATAAACCAACTAATAATTTCACCAAAGTTGTTTTTCCGGAACCGGACGGACCAACAAAAGCAACGGTTTCACCTTGTTTAATGTCGAAATTAATATTTTCTACAGCTTTGAATTTTGCAGTTTTATGTTGAAAACTTACATTATTAAAAAGCAAAGACTGAATCGCTCCAACATGTTTTGGATTTTTAGGACGAAATTCTTTTGGAGCGCTTAATAAAGTTTTAAAGTTTTCCATTGAAACTTTGGTTTCATTCAAAGCAATAATGAAATTTCCTAATTCTTGCAGAGGTCCAAAAATAAAGAAAGTAAAGAATACCATTGTTAGTAAATCACCAACGATAATTTTATTTCCAAACAAGAAATAGTACAACGTAAAAACGACACAAGTTCTTAAAAAGTGAACGGTAGTTCCCTGAATAAAACTCAAACTTCTGATAAAACGGATTTTCTCCAATTCAAGCTGTAGAATTTTAAACGTATTTAGATTCAGACGTTTTTCTTCCTGATACGTTAATCCAAGACTTTTTACAAGCTCGATATTTCTTAAACTTTCGGTTGTAGAACCCGCCAAAGCATTCGTTTGATTGACAATTTTTCGAGAAACGATTTTTATCTTTTTTCCCAAATATGAACTAATCAAAGCAATAATTGGAGCCGTAATCAAAAAGATAATCGAAATACGATAATCAATACGCGCAACATAAACGATCACGAATATGAATCCGATAATAGTTTGAAAAATTAAAGAAATCGAAAGCGTAATTAACTTTTCAGAATCAGAACGTACTTTAGTCAGTTTGCTTAAAGTTTCACCGCTACGCTGATCTTCAAATTCAGCAAAAGGTAAATCAAGTGATTTTTTAATTCCGTCAGTATACATTTGTGCACCAGTTCGCTGAATAACGACATTGGTAAAGTAATCCTGAAAGTTTTTGGTAATTCTGGAAATCATCGCAGCACCAAGCGAAAGACCCAACCAGAATGATAGAGATTTTATAAAACCCATTTCGTTTCCAGCATATTTATGCAAACCAACACCGCAATCCTGCATTAATTTACCGGTAATTACAGAGTCTGATAAGCTGAAACAAATGTTGATAGAGGCCATAATCAACGCAAAAAACAAAAGCATTTTGTGTTTGATTATATAAGAATATAGTAATTTCATGTGTGAGTTTAAATTTATTGCAGATGCAAAAGTAGTGAATAGTTTGACGCTATAAAGGGGCTTTTAGTTATTAAAAATGTAAATTTTTTTACAGATGAAGTTATCAGTCTGTTTTTTGAAGTTTTGAATGTTTTATTTTTTTTAGGAACTATATTTTTTAAAATTGGAGTAATAAAAAATAAGAAAAAAGCTAATCATTTAGGTGTTTTTTTGCTTTCGATTATTTTTTTTTACAGTATAATTACTTATCTATATTGTTTACCATTAATATATTAAGAAGTGCTTGGGATTATAATCTAAGTCTTGCTGAGGAATCCCGTAAGGTTTTGGTTTTGGGTTGTACTACGTTTGCACCAATAACAAATTTAACAAAACAAAATGAAAAAAATTTTATGCCTTTTTAGTGCTTTAGCATTAGTATTAACTTCTTGTTCAAGTGATGATTCTTCTTCAGACGCTGGATCTGCTACATTATTACCAACAAAAATTGTTGAAACAAGTGTTGAAAACGGAAAATCTGGAAGTCTTACTTATACTGCTACTTATGACGGAAATAAGATAAAAGAAATTAAAGTTTCTGATGCTTCAAGATCTGTGTTTACTTATACAGGAGATCTTATCACAAAAGTTGAATTGTATTATTCAAGTGAATTACAATCTACAGATGTTTATGCTTATGAAAACGGAAAACTAATATCAAAAATTACAACTAAAGCTTTTGGTAGCAGTCCTCAACAAAAATTGACTTTCGTTTATAATGCAAACGGAACAGTTAATGCAAATCAATCTCAAATAGAAGACAAAGTAGAAACTAAGTTTGACACTACTACACTTTATACTTTTGCAAACGGTAATATGATTTCTTCAGAATTTATCGATGGAGAAAGAGAAAAAATTACAAGTACATTTGATGACAAGAAAAGCCCATTTGTTAATGTAACAGGTTTGAAACTTTTATTAGACTTGGATAATCATTTGGAATTTGATTTTTATTCAGCGAATAATAACGTAAAAAGCGTTACAGAAACTTATAATGCTGAAGGAAAACTTGTTCAAACTGCAACAGTTGCGACTACAAATAAATACAATAAAAGCAATTTCTTAACAGAAGCATTTGTTGGAGACGCTACAGATTCTTATAAAATAGAGGTTACTTATTAATTCTCTTTTTAGTAATGATACAATCCCCAATTATCAATTAATATTGATGTTGGGGATTTTTTGATTTAAAAATAGTCTGATTTTTATAAGTTGTTTTGGAGGTTAAATTCTGAATTTTATTATTCGAAACAATTTCAATTATATTTGCTAACCGAAAATAAATACTACAAAAAATGAAAAACCTTTTATTGCTTTTTAGCGCTTTAACTTTATTGCTAACATCATGTTCAAATGATGATAATAATTCTTCAGAAGATAAATCGATCTTACCTAAAATAATTTCTTATACTTATCCTTCAGCTGATTTAGGGACAAATAGTAAAAACACGATTGCTTACAATGGAAATAAAATTGTAAGTGTTATTGACGAAGATTCGAAAACATTATTTACCTACGACGGTGATTTAATAATAAAACAAGAGCAGTTTAGGATAGATCAACAAGCAAATCAAAGCAAAAGTAGAGAAGTTTTATATACTTATGAAAATGGGAAATTAAAGACTAGAACTTATAGAACAAATATAAGTGCAGAATATCCGGAAGGTAATTATACTCAAAAAACAGTTTACACTCATACATCTAATAATCTAATTTCATACATAGACTATTTAGTTGACGGGGATCCAAAAGTAGAAATTAAATTAGGCGAAGGAACATTGACTTATGAGGTTGGTAATCTTGTAAAAGAACTGCAAAAAGTTAATTCAGTGATAACAACAAGAGTTTATGAATATGATAAAAAGAATAATCCACTTAAAAATATTTTAGGCTATAACTTACTGCTAAATGAAATTAGTGAATTGGGCAAAAACAATGTTATAAAAACTACTGTAAGTAGATCTGACTATCCTAATTCATTTGTTTTTTTGACAACTTTTACATACAATGATAAAGGATATCCAATAAAACATACTTCATTTGATGGTGGAGGAAAATCAATAGAATACGAAATAGAATATACTTATTAAGGAATCGAAATTCGAAATTATATCAAAAACCAAATACTTTCTGTGTTTGGTTTTTTTATTGGTGAAAATTGGTGAAATTCGTGTTTAAAATAAACGACATGCAATTCAGAACCCAAATACCAATTTCGAAAGCCAATAATCCTATTGATTATAACTCAAAAGTAGTGTCGTTTGGTTCTTGCTTTGCCGAAAATATGGCGGAGAAATTTGACTATTTTAAGTTTCAAAATACCACAAATCCGTTTGGGATTATTTTTAATCCGGTTTCGATCGAGAAAATTATTAGCCGAATCATTAAAGAGGATTTATATACAGAGAAAGATGTTTTCTTTTATAACGAACGCTGGCACAGTTATGAAGTTCATTCGGATTTAAGTAATTCTGATCGGGAAGAATTACTCGAAACCTTAAATAAAGCGATTACAGAAACCAATAAGCAACTAAAAGAAGCTTCACATATTATTATAACCTTTGGAACTTCCTGGATTTATAGAAATATCGAAAGCGATCAAATTGTTGCCAATTGCCATAAAGTTCCTCAAAAACAATTTACAAAAGAGTTATTATCAGTTGAAGTAATTCAGAAAAGCATTCAGAATACAATCGATTTGATTCAGGTTTTAAATCCGAATGTCAATTTCATTTTTACCGTTTCTCCAGTCCGACATATAAAAGACGGTTTTGCAGAAAATCAATTAAGCAAATCACATTTGTTTGCAGGACTTCATCAAGTTTTAAAAACTCATAATTCACAATTCACAATTCATAACTATTTCCCGTCTTACGAAATTATGATGGATGAACTTCGTGATTATCGTTTTTATACCGAAGATATGTTGCATCCAAATCAAGTTGCAATAGATTATATCTGGCATAAATTCAGTGAAAACTATATTTCTGAAAACAGTACTTCAACAATGCAGGAAGTCGAAGAAATTCAAAAAAGTCTGCGTCATCGAAGCTTCAATCCGGAATCAGAACAACATCAGAAATTCTTAGCTAAACTTCAGCAAAAAATTAAAGTTATAGAAGAGAAATGGTCGCATATTAAATTTTAAAATAAATAACCGTTGGTTTTAGCCCAATGTCATTAAGTTAAGCTTTTATAGGATAAAATTATTCTCGCAAAGACGCGAAGTCGCAAAGGTTTTGTCATTTCGACGAAGGAGAAATCTTCGCAAGTAACTCCGCAACGAGAATCCAATCTTTGTCGAGCTTGTCTCGGAGATTTCTCCTTCGTCGAAATGACAATATTGTGTTTAAACTTTGCGTCTTTTCGTCTTTGCGAGATTTTTTACAAAGCGATTAAGCTAAGCTTAAAAATTTTTCCTTCGAACTTTCGCGTCTTCTTAGTAAAACAAAAAGTAAGAAAATAATTATTTGTACCTGAAATTTTAGAATAATTGCGTGTAATTGTGTAAATTGTTAAAGTTTAATTTTTTCAATTTTGTAAACTGTAGAAATACAGCTTTATAATAACGCAACTTTAATCTAACGTGTTTTATTGACGTATGAATAAGAAACCAATTCATTTTCTTAAAAAAACACTACGTGTACTTCTTTGGTGCGTGGCTTCTGTTATTGCACTTTTATTGCTTCTGATTATCTTAATTCAGGTTCCATCCATTCAAAATTATGTAAAGGACAAAGCGATTACTTATTTGCAAGGAAAAATCAAAACCAAAGTTTCCTTAGATCATATTTCGATAGAATTTCCTAAAGATGTAGTTCTCGAAGGTTTCTATTTCGAAGATCAAAAAAAAGATACTTTACTGGCAGGTAAACGTTTACAACTCGATGTCGATTTGTTTAAACTGGTAAGCAGCGAATTAGAAATTAATTCGGTTTCGTTGGAAAATGTCAAAGCCAATATTTTCAGAAATAAAAATGGTGTTTTCAACTTCGATTATATCATAAAAGCTTTCGAATCAAAAGAACCAAAAGTTGAAGATCCAGATAGTAAACCATTCAAAATATCAGTTGTAAAAGTTAATCTTGACAATGTAAAGTTCAATTTCAAAGACGATTTTTCTAAAAATGATATCAAAGTAAACCTTACACATTTTGATACGAAGTTCAAAGAATTCGATTTGGATAAGATGAATTTTGATATTCCGAATATTGATTTAAACGGACTAAAAGTAGTTTTGAATCAAGATGTTGTAGAAAAAATTGCCGAAGTTTCGGTGAAAACCGTTGATACAATTTCGAAAAGAACCGACTTCAATTTAAAATTAGGCAAAATCAGTTTGTCAAAAATTGATATTGCTTATGATAATAAAGATTCCAAGTTAGATTCCGGAATAAAACTGGGCAATTTGGATTTGTCAGTAAATAAAATAGACTTGAATAATCAGCTTTTGGATTTTGATTCTTTCGAATTAAAAAATCTAACAGGGAATTTACGTTTAGGAGCAAAAGACAAACAAATTCAAGCGCCAAATTTAGACACAACAGCAATAAAACAAGCAGGTTGGAAAGTGAAATTGGCCGATGTTAATTTAGAAAATATAGCTTTCAAATTTGATGATATGCAATCGAAACCAGTTTCAAAAGGAATTGATTATAGTCATATGGATTTGGATAAATTCAATTTTAAAGCAGAGAAATTATATTACGGGAATGATACTATTTCAGGAAATATAAAAACATTAACGGTAAATGATAAAAGCGGATTACAAATTCAGTCTTTAAAAACAGATTTCTTTTACGGACCTAAAAATGCGTACCTGAATGATTTGTATTTAAAAACACCACAAACATTACTTCAGGATAAAGCCAAAGTTTCGTATTCTTCGATTGCATCGATTTCTAAAGATTTAGGAAATCTTACTTTAGATGCAAATCTAAAACAATCAAAAATTGGATTTAAAGACATTTTGCTTTTTGTTCCAGATTTACAAAAAACAAATCCGTTTAAGAGCAATCCCAATGCAATTCTATATTTAAATACACGCTTGAGCGGAAAAATTAAAGATTTGACGATTCCGCAATTTGAAATGAGCGGAATTGGAACTACAAAAGTTGCCCTTTCGGGGAAAATAAAAGGCTTGCCGGATGCACAAAAAGCGTATTATGATTTAGATATTAAAAAACTTTCAAGTACTTCAAAAGACATTTATTCGTTTGTACCAACGGGAACAATTCCGAAGAATATTCAATTGCCTTCTCAACTTAATTTAAAAGGAAAATTTAAAGGTTCAGTTCAGAATTTCAAAACCAATTTGGCTTTAAACAGCAGTTTTGGAAATGCAAAAATCGATGCTTTATTTGATCAGCGTATCAAGAAAAAAGAGAAATACGACGCGACAGTTTATTTATTGGATTTTGATTTAGGACGATTAATCAAAAATGATTCGATTGGAAAAATTACGCTTAAAGCGAAAGTAAAAGGTAAAGGTCTAGATCCAAAAACGGCTCAGGCACAATTTGACGGTTTGGTTCAGAAAGCGGTTTTCAATAAATATACCTATAAAGATTTGGCTTTAAAAGGTAATATCGCAAACGGTTCATTCGATGTAAAATCAGGAATGAAAGATCCAAACTTAAATTTTGACTTGGTTGCAAGCGGAAATACACAAGAAAAGTATCCTTCAATAAAATTAAAATTAAACCTTGATATTGCAGATTTAGAAAAGCTGAATCTTCACGCCGGACCAATGAAATTGCGCGGAAATGTTGATGCGGATATTGCGAATAGTAATCCGGATTTTCTGAACGGAAAAGTATTTCTTTCGAATATTCAGATTTTGCAGGAAGCGGAACCAATTGTTTTGGATTCTATGCGAATAATTGCTTTCGCAGATAATAATCGAAATAATATCAAAATTTCATCTCAATTTTTAAAAGCAGAAGTTGATGGAAAATATAAACTAACGACATTAACAGCAGCAATAAAAAAGTCACTTTCGAAATATATTGATTTAAAAAATCCGAAAGTAAATGGAGAATCAGACGAACAACGTTTGGCATTTACATTAAAGATTGATAATGATCCGATACTTTTTAAACTAGTTCCGAAATTGACAGGTTTAGAACCAATTAATATTACAGGAAAGTACAATAATGTCGCAGATTCTTTAGAAATAAAAGGAACGATTCCAAGAATTGTATATGCAGATAACACTATTTCTGACGGAAAAATAAATATCGAAGCCAAAGAAAATGCTTTAGAATACGGAATTTCTGTGGCAACAATTGAAAGCGGTTCTTTGAAAATTCCGTTTACGAGTTTATCCGGAAAAGTAGAGAATAATCTTTTGACTTATGCACTTGAAGTGAAAGATGCAAAAGACAAACAACAATATTTTATTGCAGGAAATTTTAAAGCAGAAGATTCTAAAAACATCTTCAAAATTGATGCAGAAAACTTTGTTCTGAATTATGATAAATGGAATGTTGATCCTGAAAATGCAATTGAATTTGGAGGAAAACGACTTTATATCAATAAATTTTTCTTAGAAAATTCAGGAAACGAACTTAGAATTCAATCGCAAGGAAATCAAGATAATGCGCCGCTTAGAGTTGATTTTGTAAACTTCAAAATTGAGACGATTATGAACATCGTCAAAAAAGATCAACTATTAATGCAAGGTTTGATTAATGGAAATGCTGTGGTTGAAAATGTAATGACGAAACCAACTTTTACATCAGATATTAAGATTGATCAATTTGCTTTTAAAGGAGAACCTGTTGGAGATATTGTCGTAAAAGTCGATAATAAAACCGATAATTTATTGGCGGCAAATGTTACGCTAAGCGGAGAAGGAAATGATGTAAACCTAACAGGAAACTATAAAATCGACGATGGAAATCTGGATTTTAATTTAGATTTAAACAAATTGAATATCAAAAGTATTCAGGGTTTCAGCATGGGAAATCTTACGGAAGGAACAGGGTTTTTGACCGGAAATTTTAAAATCACCGGAAACGCTTCTGCACCAAAAGTAAACGGAGAATTAGATTTTAAAAACACAGGTTTCAGAGTCACTAAATTCAATTCGTATTTTAAAACGGAAGATGAGAAAATTACACTTCAAAACGATGTAATTACATTTGACAGTTTTACTTTCAAAGATGAAAACGATAACGAATTAACGATAAACGGAACTATTAAATCAGCAGATTATACCAATTTTGATTTTGGTTTAACCGTTGTTGCAGACGATTTTAGAGCAATACATTCTAAAGAAAAAGACAATGATTTGTTTTATGGAGATTTGATTCTGGATAGCAAATTAAATATAAAAGGAACGCTTGCAAATCCGATTATTGGCGGAAATATCAAAATAAATAAAGACACAAAATTCACCGTTGTTTTACCACAATCAGATCCGTCAATTGCTGATCGTGAAGGAATTGTAGAGTTTGTAGATGAAGATAATCAGTATTTGAAACAAACTGCGGCGATGCAGCAAAAACTAAATCAATCGCAGTTAATTGGTATGGATGTAAGCGTTGCTATTTCTATCGATAAAGAGGCAGAATTGACTTTGGTTATTGATAAAGGAAATGGTGATTATTTGAATCTAAAAGGGGAAGCAGAACTTATTGGTGGAATTGATCCTTCGGGAAAAACAACTTTAACGGGTAAATATGAGTTTTCTGATGGTGCATATGAGATGAATTTCAACATGATCCGACGAAAATTTAATATTCAAAAAGGAAGTTCGATTACCTGGAATGGTGAGCCAACAATGGCAACTTTGAATATTACAGCGATTTATAAAGTCGATGCAGCGCCAATCGATTTACTTGGAAATCAATTGCCAACGGATAATCCGACAGTTAGAAATACGTACAAACAGAAAATTCCATTTCAGACTTTATTGAAAATGAACGGAGAACTTTTGAAGCCTGAAATCACTTTTGATATTGTTCTTCCGGATGGAAATTATGATGTTTCTACAGATGTTGTGTCGCTTACACAAACGAAACTGCAACAATTAAGACAAGAACCAGCTGAATTAAACAAACAGGTTTTTGCACTTTTATTACTGAACAGATTTATTGGAGAAAATCCGTTTGCGAGTGAAAGCGGCGGAACAAGTGCAGAATCTTTGGCAAGACAAAGTGTGAGCAAAATACTTTCGCAGCAATTAAATGATTTGGCGGGAGAATTAATTACCGGAGTTCAGTTAGAATTTGACTTGGAATCGACAGATGATTATACGTCAGGAAGCAGAGAAAACAGAACAGATTTGAATGTTGGTGTTTCTAAAAAACTCCTTGATGATCGATTAAAAGTTACCGTAGGAAGCAGTTTTGCTGTTGAAGGACAAGAGCGCGCCAACGAACAAAGTACGAATATTGCAGGAGACGTAGCGCTTGATTATCAGCTTACAAAAGACGGACGATATATGGTTCGTGCTTATCGAAAAAATGAATATCAGGTTGCGGTAGAAGGGCAGGTTATTGAAACTGGAGTTGCGTTTATTATCACAATGAGTTACAATAAATTCAGAGAGCTTTTTCATCGTACAGCGGCCGAAAGAGAAATGATAAAAGAAGAGAAAATACGCAAGGAAAAAGCAAAAAAGATAGAAAAAGCAAAAAAGAAAGAGAAGGAAGATAAGGAAAAAGAAGAAAATCAAATTGAAGGAAATGAGCAAAAAACATAGCAATATAAAAACAACATACATCAGATATTTTATTGCGCTATCCTTATTTTTTGTTTTTGGATGCAGCAATACAAAATATTTGCCTGACGGAGAATTGTTGTATACAGGAGGTTCTGTGATCGTAAAAGACACAATTATAAAAAAGAAAGAACGCAAAGAACTGGAAACGGAACTTGAAGGTTTGTTGCGTCCAAAACCTAACAAACAATTCTTGGGATTACGTCCTAAATTATGGATTTATAATATTGCAGGACAGCCTAAAAAAGATAAAGGAATTCGATATTGGCTGCGAAATAAAGTTGGTGAACCGCCAGTTCTTTTTAGTAAAGTCGACTTGGATTACAACGCTTCAGTTCTTCGGAATTTCACTGAAAATCGCGGTTATTTTAAAACTCGCGTTAGTGCAGATTCTACTGTGAGCAACAAAAGAGTAACCGCAGAATATACGGTTGAACCCAAAAAAAGGTATATCATAAAAAGTGTGACTTTTCCGGATGATTCATTAGCAATGTCAAGATTAATAGCAAGATCGAGTCGAAGAAGTTTATTAAAAGTAGGTAAGCCTTATGATTTGGATGTTATAAAAGCCGAACGTGAACGTATAGATGCAAGGCTTAAAGAAAAGGGATATTATTATTTTAATCCGGATTATATTTTAGCGCAGGTTGATAGTAGTAAAGGCGATCATGAAGTGAAAATTAGGCTGGTAATAAAAGCAGATACGCCGCCAAAAGCGCTAACATCTTATAAGATTAATAAAATTATTGTTTACCCGAATTTCGCTATTTCAAAAGATAGCGTTAAATACAAACCGGAAGATGTTGTTCAGTACAAAGATTTTACGATTATAGACACTGCAAATACTTTTAAACCGAGAGTTTTTGACAGAGCAATTTATTTCAAAAAAGGAGATTTATACAATAGAAAAGACCATAATTTAACACTGAATCGTTTTGTGAATCTGGGAACTTTCAGCTTTGTAAAAAACGAGTTTAAACCTTCGGATAGTTTGCCAAATACGCTGGATTCGTATTATTATCTAACGCTTTTGCCAAAGAAATTTATTAGAGTTGAGGTTTTAGGAAAAACAAATTCGGCCAGTTATACCGGAACAGAAATAAATGTAAACTGGAATAATAGAAACTTATTTAGAGGTGCAGAATTGCTTACGGTTTCTGTTTTTGGCGGTGCCGATTTTCAGCTTTCGGGAGATAATAACGGGAAAAATATCTATAAACTAGGAACAGAAACCAGTTTGACGTGGCCAAGATTTATCGTTCCGTTTTTTCATGTTGAAGGTAATAGCGAATATGTGCCGCGAACCAAAGCGACAGTGCGATATGAGTACCAAAACAGAACGCAATTGTATGCTTTAAATTCTTTTAAAACATCTTTTGGATATCAATGGAAAGAGAATATTCGAAAAGAACATCAATTGAATGTTATTGATGTTACTTATGTGAGTCCAAATCATGTTACCGAAGAGTATTTGGCAGATATTGACGAAGATGCATCGTTAGGAAAAGTAATTGAAAAGCAATTGATTTTTGGTCCAACGTATACGTATACATATACCAACACAATGCAGAAACGTAAAAAGAATACGTTCTATTTTAGTGGAGATTTAGATTTGGCAGGAAACATTACGGGATTAGTAAGCGGAGCAAATGTTAAAAATGGGAATCAGAAAAGTATTTTTGATGTTCCGTTTAGCCAATATGTAAAAATGAGAGCCGATTTCAGACATTATTTAAAACTCGGAAAAGAAAGCGAATTGGCTAGCCGAATTATTGTTGGTGCCGGACTTCCGTATGGAAATTCAAGTGCTTTGCCAACATCCAAACAATTTGTCGTGGGAGGAACCAATAGTATTCGCGCCTTTAGAGCAAGATCTTTGGGACCGGGAAGTTATTTGAATACTAAAACTACGAATGATTATTTACCGGATCAATCAGGAGATTTAAAACTGGAATTTAGTACAGAATACAGAGCAAAACTTTTTAGCATTGTTCGTGGAGCTTTATTTATTGATGCAGGAAATGTTTGGCTTTTAAATGCTGATCCGGATAAACCAGGCGGAGAAATCACTAAAGATTTCATGAAAGATATTGCTGTTGGAGCGGGAGCAGGTTTACGTTTTGATTTGTCTTTCCTGGTTTTACGAACCGATTTAGCATTTCCGCTTAGAAAACCATATTTGCCTGAAGGCGAAAGATGGGTAATCAAAGATATTGATTTCGGAAGCGGTCCATGGCGAAAAGACAATCTGATATTGAATATCGCAATTGGATATCCATTTTAGAGAAAGTTTGTCACGATTTTTTTCCGCCACGAATTTCACGAATTTACACTAATACATACTTTGCGCATAATAATCAATTACACAAATTAAGAATTCGTGTAATCTTATTTTATAGCCAATACAATTAGTGTAAATTCGTGAAATTCGTGGCGGAAAAAACTAAAAAAAGAAGTAAATTGGTCTAATAAAATAATGGAATGCAAAATTTAATAAAAAGAATAATAGTTTTAGGTTCGGCGATACTTTTGATCGTTTTGGCTTTCAAATATTGTCAGTTCAAAAAAGAAGATGATTCTACCATCGATTATAACACCAATTTGATTCAGCAACAAATCCTGAATGTTGGTAAATTGGTTGTCACCGAAGGACATTTTTCAGAAGTAATCACGTATAAAAATCAGCAGAAATATTTGATGGACATGGTTTCTTTTGAGAAGAAAGCACTTGTTGTAGTCAATGCAAATGTTACGGTAGCTTACGATTTGCATAAAATGAAATACGATATCGACGAAAAGAATAAAACAATCACAATTCTTAATATTCCAAAAGAAGAAATCACGATCAATCCTGATATTCAGTTTTATGATGTTGAACAAAGCAAACTGAATCCGTTTACGGGAGACGATTACAATAAAATCAACAAATCTGTAAAAGCAAATCTAGCCAAGAAAATCGAAGCTTCTACTTTAAAAACAAATGCCCAAAACCGATTAATAAGTGAATTGTCTAAAATTCTAATCCTAACCAATTCAATGGGTTGGAAATTACAATACAACGGAAAAACCATTGAATCAGAGAAAGAGCTGAATCAGGATTTGAAGTTGTAAGTTTTGAGGAAGGTTCAAAGGTTCATAGTGGCAAAGGTTCAAAGGTTTTCGCAATCTTGTCATTTCTCCTCCGTCGAAATGAGGTAATCACTTTGTAAATTAGCGTCTTCACGAGATTAAAAAATCTGCATAAAAAAGAATTTCAATATAAATACAACACAATTAATGACAATAACTTTACAAAAACGAATAGGATATTTTTGGCTTTTATTAGCAGTTATTAATCTTATTAATTCAGTTTATCAAATAATCCGAGGTTGGGGCACTTGGGGAGTTTTAGGTAATGGGAATGTTTTTGTCAGACCTTATTTTGATCTTATTTTTCCGCAGTTATTATTCAAAAGGATTTTTCTAGAATCAAATGAAGCTTATGCCGAATTTAGAACACTTCAATTGGGCTATTTTATCATTTTTAGCCTTCTTTCTGTATTAATTCCGATATTTTTGATTCTTAATCTGAAGTATTCCAGAGTAATAGCGAAGGTCTTTTTGATTTTACTTGTAATATTAAATGCGTTTGCAATATTTGTAAAGACAACTCAATTTTTACCGGTTAGAGATAAATTTTCTGAATATGAAATCTTTAATAATAAATATGTAATGAACCATATTTATTATTTTTCGATAGTATCATTAATTGCAATTTTAATATATGTTGGATTATTTTATTGTAAAATAAAAAGAGAAGAAGTTTAACAGAACTCCGTGAATATCTTTTAAGAAATTTAGATATTTTTACAATCTTGTCATTTCGACGAAGGAGAAATCTCCGCAAGTAACTCCGCGACAAGAATTAAATCTTTGTAGAGTTTCTCGCGGAGATTTCTCGTTCCTCGAAATGACATAAAATGAGATAAAAACTTAGCGCCTTTGCGAGATTAAAAAAAATCCGCGCGTATATCAGCTTAAATCCGTAAAATCTGCGTGCAATATACTAAACCGCTTCTTTATCAAAAATCAAATCCAATCCGCCAGCAATTAAATGTGCAACTTCTGGACGCTTAACTTTCAATTGATCAAGATGAACTAAGACTTCTTGCAAAAGCTGATCTTCATTTGAATTCTTCAAAAGTTCAGCAATTTCAACAGAAAGCAACCAATCATTAGCATGATTTTCTTTCAGTTTAGTAAAGACAGGTTTTAATTCAGATTTCGAATCTTTATTTTCTCTCATCAAGCGAACCGTTTGATAAAGAACTTCAAGATCATCGCGTTCATCTGTATGTTTTGCTTTAATCGTAGTCGTTTTTGGAACAGTATTTATAAGATCAAAACTATTCACATCGGCTGGACCGGAAAAAGCAGAAACCACTTTTTTACCAATTGCCATATCATAATTTCCCCAATCAGGCTGAAACAAAATCGTTTCGCCGTGAGTAACAGTACAATTTCTAAAACTAATCAGAATAATTTCTCCGTGTAAGTTTCTTGATCCTGTAATAATTTCACCTTCAACAATAATATTACCTTCAAATTCTAGTTTTACGGTTTCGTTTTCAACAATAGAATACGCTTGCAAATCCTTTGGACTCATGTCTTCGATTGCTAAATTAAAGCCTTTTAGTTTCCCAATCGGACTTCCAAATCCATGCGGATGCGTTAAAGTTCCGTGTCCAACCAATTCTTTTTCGCGATATGATAAAGCGGTTTTTCCTGTAGTTTGAATGTAAACAGGTTTTCCTTCATCTTCCAGAACATTAGTAAAAACGCCCGAAACTTGCAAACCTGTACTCAATTCAATAGTTCCTAAAGCATTCGAATGAATCAGTTTCTGAATTCCCGAAAGTCCTCCGGTTCGTAAAGCCATTTTATTAGCAAACTCCTCTAAAATTAAACTCAAATAAGAAAAATTTGGCGTTACATAAAGCTGAGGTTGTAACTGCGTAATATCAAAATTTTGATTCGCAGCCGAGATATCATAAGGGATTTTCTTTACATTATCCGTCATACACCAAGCACTTTCGCCTATCGAAGAAAGTAATCCTGCGCCATATATTTTTGGATTTTCAACAGTTCCTATTAAACCATATTCAACAGTCCACCAATGCAGATTTCGAATCTGAGCCATTTCAGACAATTCGCCCATATTATTCTGCAAATCGGCAACCGCTTTTTCAGCTTCGTCTATTTTTTCTTGCGGCGTATCTTCGGCTTCTTTCAAAATCGAAAGCAATCGAATCGCCTCATACATCTGATAATCTTTGTGTGATGAAATCGCTTTACAGCCTATTTCGCCAAAACGACGCAAATATTCAGCATATTCAGGATTCGCAATAATAGGAGCGTGACCGGCACCTTCGTGAATAATATCCGGTGCAGGCGTGTATTCGATATGTTCTAATTGACGAATATCCGAAGCAATAACAAGCACATTATAAGCCTGAAATTCCATAAAAGCATTTGGCGGAATAAATCCGTCAACGGCAACAGCAGCCCAGCCAATTTCGGTCAGGATTCTGTTCATTCCGTACATACTTGGAATAGAATCAACTTCGATTCCGGTTTTGCGTAAACCTTCCAAATACGAACTATGAGCAACTTTTGATAAATAATCTACATTTTTACGCATTACGTAGCGCCAAACGGCCTGATTTATTGGCGTATAATCGCTATAATCCTGCGGTTTAATAAATTGCTTTAAATGTTTAGGCAATCGCTCTAATAATGGGTTTGTTTCAATACTTGCATTCATTTCGAAAACGTTGTAGATTAAGAATGTAAAATTACGAATTTAGACCGCTATTTTTTGCTATTCATCACAATTTTTTTGTTCGAAATGATTTTTTATTGCAGTTTCGTTAGGTATTTGCTTGTCGTTATTTTGGTTTTCAGGAGCTGTTTCCTGCTATCCACTTGTATCTTTTTCTGTCTAAAGAAGCCAGAAAAAGGATACCGCTTCTATCAGGGCTAGGACTTTAGTTTTCAAAAGAACTTTTAATTATAGCGATAGAAGCAGAGCTTTAGCAATCATTATTTTCATAATTTACTTTCTCCATTTTATCTTCATAGAATTGAATGTCTTTTGCTGTCATGGGGACTTTCTTCAGCTCCGTTTTCAGTTGCTTTTTACTATCCGGACTTATCCACAAACCGTTAAGAGTGGCGTCATCTTTCTTTAAAATCATAACACCGGTAAATCCTTGTTCGACAAATACAAATTCGTGTTCATTCTTTTTATTTTGAGTAACATCCAACTGAATCCAATTGCCGGATTTATCATAACGATACATTGAAGTATACATAAGATCACCATTACAAGGATGATTTTCTGCTTTTATATAGAAAGTTACAGCGGTTTTTCCGTCAATAGTTCCTTTGTATAAAATAGATTTAACTGTTTGTGCCTGAGCGCCATTAAAAATAAAAAGAGAAAAAAGAAAAGTAAGTATAGCTTTTAGCATATTTCGAATATTGGTTTGGTCAAATTTAACTATTTAAAAATTTGCAATCCAAAACTATATAGAGAAATATCCGACAATTTTTTTCTGGTTAATGATTATCAGCGTTTCTAAAATATTCAATTTTATGATTGAACATAAAAGCCATATTTGTCGCGCGCATTTTTGCTTCGTCTGTAATTGGTCCTGAAAATTGAGTATCAATCGTAGTATTAAAAATTTCGATCCAACGATCAAAATGAGTTTTATCTACCGGCAATTGTTTGTGCGGAGGAAAAGGACTTCCGGAATAAGCACGGACATCAAACAAGATAGTTTGCCAAAAACCATACATTTTTTCTAAATGCACAGGCCAACGATCTTGTAGTTTATCATTGAAAATTGGACCAAGAAGATCATCCTTTCTAATGTTGTTATAAAAAGAATTGACCATTATTTTTATATCCTCGAGGTTCGAAATATCTTTAAGAGTTGCCATGTTTTATGCTATAATGTGAAGTGCAAAAATACGATATAAGATCGCTTCTGTTTTCTGATATTTATCATTTTAAGATTATTTTATCTAAAGTAAATTAATCTCCAAACACTCCCATTTTAAAAGATCAACACAAAAAGCTGTGGAGAAACATAAAATATTTTGTATTGGCTAATTATTTTAACCGCAAAGCACGCAAAGGTTTTTTATTCGTAAGGTTTTATATAAACGCAAAGTTCGCAAAGCTTTATAAATATAGCTTTGCGAACTTTGCGTTTAATGAGCGTAATCTATAACAAAAAAACTTGCGCCCTTTGCGGTTAAATTCATCCTTAATTTTCATAGCTCCACAGATTTTTGCATTGATCCATTTTCAAGCTAAATCTTGCATTTATGAAGCTAAAATATAAGATGTCTTGTATTTGTATAGTTTTAAAGTAAGATTTTAGTTATTTATTAATTTTAAATAATTGAAAAACAAATAGTTAAAAAATAATTAGATGAGTTTTTGTAGAGGAAAATTCTTAGTTTGATGTGTATTTGTAAAGTTGAATAAATATCATTTTAATTAAAATTAACATAATATTGTTGTGAATTATTAAAAATAATATTAAAAAATGAGAAAAATTAAATTATTAAAAAACTAAAAAACTATGCACAAAACTACCCAAAAACCTAAAAACCGAGTAAAAGCTACGATAATGATAAAGGTCATTATAATGCTTTTGTTTATTACTAGTGTAAATGCTCAAACAGTTACTCCGTGGATAACTTCAGGAGATCAAACGAAATTATTGCAACAACAAGCTACAGTTAGCTTCGGGACAAATTCAGGAACTAATCCTTCAACGGTAACGATTAATGCCGGAACAACTTACCAAACAATGGACGGATTTGGTTATACATTAACCGAAGGAAGTTGCGAAGTAATTAGCGGAATGGCAGCAACTCAGCAAAATCAATTATTGAATGATTTGTATAATCCTACAACAGGTTTGAACGCAAATGTGGTTCGTATTAGTATTGGAGCTTCAGATTTAAGCAGTTCTTCTTATAGTTATAACGAAACTTCGGGAGATACTAATATGAATAATTTTAGCCTAAACGGACCAGATTTAACCTATTTGATTCCGATTATAAAAAAGATTCAGTTAATTAATCCAAACATAAAAATACTAGCAACGCCATGGTCAGCTCCACGCTGGATGAAAAGTAACGGTTCATGGGTTGGCGGAAATCTGCAAACACAATATTATGCGGCTTACGCTAAGTATTTTGTGAAATATTTTGCAGCAATGCAGGCACAGGGAATTTCTATTTGGGGAATCACACCTCAAAATGAACCTGAAAACCCAAATAACGAACCAAGTATGCTGATGAATTCTACAGAACAAAAGAATTTTATCAATCAACAACTTGGACCTCAAATGGCAGCAGCAGGATATGGCGGAATTAAAATCATTGCTTTCGACCACAATTGCGATAATACAGCTTATCCTATTGATGTTTTGAATAATAGCAGTTATGTTGATGGAGCAGCTTTTCACTTGTATTTAGGAAATATTTCGGCAATGTCAACGGTGAAAAATGCAACGAATAAGAATGTTTATTTTACAGAACAATACACAGGTTCAGGCGGAAGCTTTAGTGGAGATTTTGGCTGGCACATGCAAAATGTAGTGATCGGAAGTACTACAAATTGGGCGAAAACAGTCTTAGAATGGAATGCCGCAAATAACTCAAGTTTAGGACCACGAACTCCAGGCGGATGTACCACTTGTTTGGGTGCTGTAACGGTTAACAATAGTACAAGTTATACTAGAAATGTTGCTTATTATATTATTGGTCAGATTTCGAAATTTGTAAAACCAGGCGCTTTAAGAGTTGGTTCTACAAGTACTAGTGGCTCTATTACTTCTTCTGCATTCAAAAATCCTGACGGATCTATTGCTCTTGTGATTTATAATTCAGGATCAGCAAATACAATCAAAGTAGTATCAGGATCTTCGGCATTTAATTATGCTGTTCCTGCATCTTCTGCCGTTACATTTAATTGGGGAGCTTCAAATCCGGTTGCAGTTACAGGAGTGAGTGTTAGTCCAACTTCGGCAACAATTACAGCGGGACAAACACAACAATTAACGGCTACAATTTCGCCAAGTAATGCAACAAATACAGCAGTAAATTGGAGTTCAAGTAATAATTCGGTTGCAACTGTAAATTCAAACGGATTGGTTTCTGGAGTTTCTGCAGGAAATGCTACAATCACAGTTACTACAGTAGACGGTTCTAAAACTGCAACGAGCGCCATAACAGTAAATTCCGGAACAACAGGATTTCCTGGATATTATAATATTATTTCAAGAAACAGTAACAAAGGTTTAGATGTTGCAGATAATTCGACTACAAGCGGAGGACGTATTCAGCAATATGATATAACAAGTGGTGGAGGAAACAACCAACGCTGGAAATTTGTTTCTACAGGAAGCGGTAGTTATTACATTATCGTAAAATCTACAGGAATGTATTTGGCAGTTGAAAACAACGGAACGGCAAATGGATTGAAAGTGCAGCAAAAAACGTTCTCTAGTTCTAATGAATTTAAATGGACTGTTAATAGTCTTGGCGGTGGATATTACAGTATTATCAACGTTAACAGTAATAAATCGCTGGATGTTGAAAATGTTTCTACAGCAAATGGAGCAAATATTCAGGTTTGGGATTATACAAGCGGATTAAATCAACAATGGCAGTTTGTTCAGGTAGAATCAACAGCAAAAAGAGCTTTGACTGAAACTGCGGTAAATAGCGAAACTTCAGCCGATATGACAATTTTTATTAATCCGACAAATGATTATTTAAAAATTGATACTAATCATGAAGGAAGCGCGACTGTAGAAGTATTCAATATTGGAGGACAAAACATAATCAAGAAAAATGTAGATTTTGTAAAAGGAAATCCATCTGAAATAGAAGTTTCAAGAATTCCGAAAGGAGTTTATATCGTGAGAGTAAACGACAGTAAAGGTTCTTATTCTAAAAAAGTCCTGAAACAATAATTACAAATTTAGAATTCAATTAGTAATTTTATATTTGAATTTAAAGGCTGTCTGATTCTGATATCAGACAGCCTTTTGCTTTTTATCCTATTAATTGTGTAAACAAATCCTGATTGTCATTTAAGTATTGAAATTCAAAACCATTTTTAGTCATATTCATTTTAATAGCCAGAATATCGTTTTTGTTTTTCAATTCTAATCCCACAACCACAGAACCTACTTCGCGGCTGTTTTTCTTGGCAAATTGAAAATAAGTAATGTCATCATCAGGACCTAAAATATTGTTTACGAACTCTTTTAAAGCTCCCGGTCGTTGTGGGAACTGAATCATAAAATAGTGCATTAAGCCTTCGTATAATAAAGAGCGTTCTTTTATTTCGGCAGTTCTTTCGATATCATTATTACTTCCACTTACGACGCAAACGACTGTTTTACCTTTTATTTTATCCTTATAAAAATCCAAAGCTGCAATGGTTAATGCGCCCGCAGGTTCTACAACCATTGCTTCTTCATTGTATAAACGTAAAATTGTGGTACAAACTTTTCCTTCGGGAACTAGGATAATATCTTCTAAATTGTAGCGACAGATTTCAAAAGTTTTATCACCAACTTGTTTTACCGCTGCGCCATCTACAAATTTATCAATCGTGGTTAAAGCGGTATTTTTATTTTCTTCAATCGAAGTTTTCATCGAAGGAGCGCCTTTTGGCTCCACGCCAATAATTTTAGTATTTGGACTTAGATGTTTAAAAACTTCAGATAATCCCGAAGCTAATCCGCCACCGCCAATCGGAACAAAAACGTAATCAATAGATTCTTTATAATTTTCGAGAATTTCTAATCCAACAGTTCCCTGACCTGCAATGACTTTTTCGTCGTCAAAAGGATGAATAAATATTTTATGGTTTTTGATGGCATCGGCTGTAGCCGAAGCATAAGCGTCATCAAAAGTGTCTCCGGTAAGAACAATTTCTACAAATGATTTTCCAAACAATTGCACTTGTTTTACTTTTTGCTTTGGAGTTGTTTTTGGCATATAGATTTTGCCTTGTATTTGCAAAAGATGACACGAATAAGCAACACCTTGAGCATGATTTCCGGCACTTGCACAAACAATTCCAGTTGCTTTTTCGATATCATTTAACGAAGAAATCTTGTTGTAAGCGCCTCTAATTTTGTACGACCGCACAATTTGTAAATCTTCTCTTTTTAATAAAATAGTAGATTCAAATTCTTCTGAAAGATTCAGATTTTGTGTGAGTGGAGTAGCAGCAACTACATTTTCAAGCTGTTTTTTGGCAGCAAGTACTTCGTTAAATAGATTCATGTTGTTTGTTGTTTTTTTGCCACAGATTAAATGATTTAAAAAAGATTTTTAATCTGTGAAATCTGTGGCAAAATGTTTTTGTAATATTTGTTTAAATAAAAAAACCTCCCGATTTGGGAGGTTTTTATAAATTGTATTTTGTTTACTTATTTATATAATACCTCGCCATTATTGCTGAATTGCAATAATAGTAATAGAGATAATAATGTTATTTAAGTTTTTCATTTCAAATAATTGAATGGCAAATGTATTAATTATTTTTTAACCGGAGGATATTGAGCTAAAATTTTAGTCACAAATTCAGCAACTTTTTCATCTTTTTTATCCACGTTTTTGGTTAAAGTTCCAACACCTTCACCTTGCCAGATCATTTCTTTCTTTTTTGCATCAATTAAATCAATGTATAAAGTTCCTTGTGTAGAAGTTGAAACAGTGGTTTGTCCTCCGTATCCATACATCATGTAAGGATTCCATCCGTATCCCCAACCGTAACCCCATCCGGCATTAAATTGGTTAACATCAACTTGTTCTCTTGATTTAGTAAAAATGTTTACTAATAAATCTGGGTTTTCACTTTTTGTAAAACCTTTGGCTTGCATTTGATCATCAATGGCACGTAGAATACGTCTTTTATCCAAATCAGATATTTCGACCTTATCAATTCCCGGCTTAAAAAAAGCATAAGTTTTATAAGGCGCAAAATCTACGTTTTTATCATAATCAGAATAAACACTAACCGTACTGCATGAAGCTAGTATTAAGAGCAAAAAAACGGGTACTAATTTGAATGTTTTCATATGTTTGGAAATTTTAAATGTTCTCATTTTAAATCAAATACGAAACTTTGTCTAAAATAGATTTTCATCTACGATATTAGGCAGCGTTACTTTTAACAATGGCTGAACTTCCATCGCTCTTTTTATAGCAAAAATTGCTTCGTCATTTCTAGCCCAGCTTCTTCTTGAAATTCCGTTGTTAACATCCCAAAAAAGCATTGATGCTAAACGTTTTGAAGCCTCTTTAGAACCATCAAGAACCATACCAAATCCACCATTTATAACCTCTCCCCAGCCAACTCCGCCGCCGTTATGAATCGATACCCAGGTTGCACCTCTAAAGCTGTCTCCAATCACGTTTTGAATTGCCATATCTGCCGTAAAACGAGATCCGTCATAGATGTTAGAAGTCTCTCTGTAAGGAGAATCCGTTCCTGAAACGTCATGATGATCGCGCCCTAAAACAACCGTTCCAATTTCGCCTTTTGCAATCGCCTGGTTAAAAGCCTCGGCGATTTTAATTCTACCTTCGGCATCAGCATATAAGATTCTGGCTTGAGAACCTACAACCAATTTATTTTCCTGTGCGCCTTTGATCCATTTGATGTTATCCTGCATTTGCTGCTGAATTTCATTAGGAGATGTTTTCGCTAATTCTTCTAAAACCTGACTTGCAATTGTATCGGTTTTTTGTAAATCTTCTGGTTTTCCTGAAGTACAAACCCATCTAAATGGTCCAAAACCATAGTCAAAACACATTGGTCCCATAATATCCTGAACGTAACTTGGATATTTGAAATCAATATTATTTTCTGCCATTACATCAGCGCCAGCACGTGAAGCTTCTAATAAAAACGCATTTCCGTAATCAAAAAAGTAAGTTCCTTTTGCCGTATGTTTGTTTATTGCTTTCGCTTGACGACGCAAAGATTCCTGTACTTTTTCTTTGAATAATTCAGGATTTTTTGCCATCATTTCGTTTGCTTCTTCAAAAGAAATTCCAACTGGATAATAACCGCCCGCCCAAGGATTATGAAGCGAAGTTTGGTCAGAACCCAAATCAATTTTGATATTTTCTTTATCGAAACATTCCCAAACATCAACTACATTTCCTAAATAAGCAATTGAAACCACTTCTTTATTGGCTTTCGCCAAAGCGACTCTTTTTACCAATTCTTCAGTAGAAGTTACGATTTCATTAATCCATCCTTGTTCGTGACGAATCTTGGTGATTTTAGGATTTACTTCGGCGCAGACCGTAATACAACCTGCAATATTTCCGGCTTTTGGTTGCGCACCGGACATTCCGCCAAGTCCTGATGTTACAAAAAGATTACCTTCAGGATTTAGTTTTATTTTTCTGAAACCGTTCAAAACAGTAATCGTAGTTCCGTGTACAATTCCTTGAGGACCAATATACATATAACTTCCAGCCGTCATTTGTCCGTATTGTGAAACGCCCAAAGCATTCATTTTTTCCCAATCGTCCGGTTTAGAATAGTTTGGAATCACCATTCCGTTTGTAACCACAACTCTTGGCGCTTCAGAATGCGAAGGAAATAATCCCATTGGATGTCCTGAATACATTGTCAAGGTTTGCTCATCTGTCATTTCAGACAAATATTGCATCGTTAATAAATATTGTGCCCAGTTCTGGAAAACAGCTCCATTACCGCCATAAGTAATTAATTCATGCGGATGTTGCGCCACAGCATAATCCAGATTGTTTTGAATCATGTGCATAATTGCTTTTGCCTGCAATGATTTCCCAGGATATTCGTCAATTGGTCTAGCGTACATTCTGTAATCTGGACGCAGACGATACATATATATACGTCCGTATTTTTCTAATTCTTCAGAGAATTCGACAATTAATTCAGCGTGATGTTTAGCTTCAAAATAACGCAATGCATTTTTAAGAGCCAGCTTTTTTTCTTCTGCCGAAAGGATTTCTTTTCTTTTTGGCGCGTGATTAATTGCTAAATCGTACTCTTTTTTTGGAGGTAATATAGATGGAATTCCTTGTTTTATTTCTTCTTGAAAAGTCATTTTTTCTTTAAGGTACTGAGTTGCTAAGATTCTAAGACGCTAAGGTATTTTTGTTAGATTAACAACAGATTAATTTTTGTTTTTTTTAGATTATTTCTCGCCGCTAGGACTTAAATGTGATGAACGATTAATTGATTGCAATTGAAATTTGGAATTTATTCAAATTATCTCATTTTCAAATTGACACATTTTCTAATTTAAAAAAAGCTAGGGATAACGAATATCCGACCTGTGATAGGATTTGTGGATCGTAATCCTAAATTTTCGCAAGAGAATATCCATTTATAATTTTAGAGTTTAGATTATTGATTTTAGATTTTTAAATTAACTAATTAAGAAATTATCTCATTATCAAATTGACACATTCTCAAATTAGATTTTTTTTCTAATTTGACCTGTATTTTTATCAAATCCGTACGGACAATGACGGCAACCACTTTTGCAGCAATAACCGCGTTTTAGGTGGTGTTTTTCAGTAAAGCATTTATAACCTTCGGGCGTATAGTAAAAATCTTCGCCTTCGATTAGTTTATTTTCATTACTTTGCTCTTTCATAAATCTGCTTTGGATGCTTGTTCTTATTTTATTAAAATCAAAATTAGTAAGATGATTATGATTTTAGTGAAATCGAACAATTTTTATCTACAAATTTATAAATTTTACAGCTAATGTTTCTGATTGTTGCTAAATATTTAATTCCGAAAGGATATCGAGGAATGGCTGTGTTTCCGTTTGTGTTTTTAAAATACAATCAGGACAAAGAAAATTCTGTTTTCGTCAATCACGAAAAAATTCATCTGAGACAACAATTAGAATTGCTGATTCTTCCTTTTTATATCTTTTATGTTTTAGAATATATAATAAGGTTGCTTCAATATAAAAATAAAGATTTGGCGTATCGAAATATAAGTTTTGAAAGAGAAGCTTATACTAATGAAAATGATTCTGATTATTTGAAAAACCGATCCTTTTTCGGGTTTTTAAATTACATAACTTTAAAAGAAAAATAAATTTTGAACCAGGAAATTCATACTACTTTCCAGAACGATATTTCTCTGACAATTAAAAGAGAAGACTTGATTCATCCTTTTGTTTCGGGGAATAAATTCAGAAAACTCAAATATAATTTACTTCAGGCTAAAGCCGAAAATAAAACTACTTTGTTGACTTTTGGCGGTGCTTTTTCGAATCATATTGCAGCGGTTGCATATGCAGGAAAAGAGCAGGGTTTTAAAACAATAGGAATTATTCGCGGAGAAGAAATTCTTGATAAAATAGAAGATAATCCAACCTTGAAATTTGCTCAGGAAAACGGAATGCAATTTGAGTTTGTAACCCGCGAAGATTACAGATATAAAAGTGAAGCTTCGTTTATAGAAAAATTAAAAGAGAAGTTTGGAGATTTTTATTTAGTGCCTGAAGGCGGAACAAATGAGTTGGCGGTAAAAGGCTGCGAGGAGATTTTGACTGATGAAGATGCTGTTTTTGATTACGTTTGCTGCGCTGTTGGAACTGGCGGAACCATATCTGGATTGATCAATAGCGCGTTGTCATATCAGAAAGTTTTAGGGTTTCCGGCGTTAAAAGGTGACTTTTTAACAGATGAAATTCGTATTTTTGCAAAAAAAGATAACTGGAATTTAATTTCTGACTATCATTTTGGAGGTTATGGGAAGATAAATTTAGAATTAATTGAATTTATCAATGCTTTTTTTGAAGAAAATAAAGTGCCTTTAGATCCAATTTATACAGGAAAGATGGTTTTTGGCGTTATAGATTTAATACATAAAAACTATTTTCCTGCAGGTTCAAAAATATTACTCATTCATACCGGTGGATTACAAGGAATTGATGGAATGAATATAAAATTGAAGCAGAAAAAATTACCAATACTTATAAGCAATGGTTAAAAAAATAATAACATTCTTAATTCTGGCTACTTTAGTAAGTTGTTCGTCGAGTAAACCTACTATTGCAACGACTAAAAAAGCGGCTGCGGTTCAGAGGCCAAGAGTGGCAACTACCAAAAAACAAGCTCCGGTAAAGCCAATAGGCAAAAATTATCCTTCTACAAATAATACAACTGAGGTTATTCAATCTACTTCAAAAACAGTTGTTACCAGCGATTTAATCAATAATTATATTTTGCAATTTAAAGATATTGCAATGGGAAATATGCAGAAATACGGTATTCCTGCAAGCATTATTTTGGCGCAGGGAATTCTGGAATCTGGTGCAGGAAAAGGAGATTTAGCTTTAGATGCAAACAATCACTTCGGAATAAAATGTCATAATGATTGGTTGGGCGAGAGCGTTCGTCACGATGATGATTCGGCTCAGGAATGTTTTAGAAAATATACTGAAGCGTCAGAATCCTATAGAGATCACGCCTTATTTTTGGTTGGGAAAAAAAGATACGCAAGCTTATTTACCTATGAAAAAGACGATTACAAAGCTTGGGCAAAAGGATTAAGAGCTTGTGGTTACGCAACAGATCCTAATTATCCGGATAAATTAATTAGTTATATCGAAAGATATAATCTGCATCAATATGATTGTCAGGTTACGGGAAGAAATTATAAGCCATTTGAGAAATCAACTCCGCCGGCAAAAAGTCCTTCAAATTCAAATTCGAATGTAAATCCTAACGATCCTAATTTATACGAAGTTCAAAAAGGAGATACCTTATATTCGATTTCAAAAAAATTCAACGTATTGGTTGATGACTTAAAACAGAAAAATAATCTTTCGGATAATGCGCTTTCTATTGGTCAAAAGTTGAAAGTGAAATAATTATCAATTGTTAGTTAGTAATTGTTAATTATAAAATTTCTACAAATTTGTCTATGAAAAAGAATGTCACAGTTGGAATCTTTATTTTTGCAATAATTTTAAGTATTAGAGTTTTTTGTGGAGTTTATATTCATGATGAATTTGCCGAAAGGCATTTTTTTATAAAACATCGTCCAACATGGAAATGGTTATTTTATTCTCCCATCGGAATGTCTGACAAAAAACTTGGAGATCTTAGTGAAGAGGAACAAATTGAACAAAAATATTTTAATGAGTTTATCACAGGCCAACGTTTAATTTTCTAATTAAATCTAAAACCTGAACTCAAAAATCTAAAATAAAAAATGATATATAAAAGAAGTAGTCAGCTTTTTGCTGAAGCAGAAAAAGTAATTCCGGGAGGAGTAAATTCACCAGTAAGAGCCTTTAAAGCGGTTGGAGGAACTCCTATTTTTGTAAAAAGTGCCAAAGGTGCTTATTTGTATGACGAAGACGGAAATAAATTAATAGATTATATCAATTCTTGGGGACCAATGGTTTTAGGTCATGCATATCAGCCAGTTGTTGATGCCGTGATTGAAAAAGCAAAGTTGGGAACTTCATTTGGAATGCCAACAGAATTAGAGACTGAAATTGCTGCTTTGGCGGTTTCTATGGTTCCGAATATTGATAAAATACGTTTTGTAAATTCAGGTACAGAAGCTTGTATGAGCGCGATTCGTTTGGCTCGCGGATTTACAAAAAGAGATAAAATTATAAAATTTGCAGGTTGCTATCACGGACATTCTGATTCTTTTTTGATTCAGGCTGGAAGTGGAGCCGTAACTTTTGGATCTCCAAATAGTCCGGGAGTTACTGAAGGAACTGCAAAAGATACTTTGTTGGCAAAATACAATGATTTAGAGAATGTAAAAACTCTAATTGAAGCGAACAAAAACGAAATCGCGGCTATAATTATCGAACCAGTTGCAGGAAATATGGGATGTATTCCGCCTCAAAAAGGTTTCTTGCAAGGTTTAAGAGATTTGTGTACTGCAAACGGAATTTTACTAATTTTTGATGAGGTAATGACAGGTTTCCGTTTGGCTCGCGGTGGAGTTCAGGAATTGTTTAATATCAACGCTGATATTGTTACTTTCGGAAAAGTGATTGGTGGAGGTTTGCCAGTTGGGGCTTTTGCTGCACGTGCTGAAATCATGAATTATTTAGCGCCACTTGGACCAGTTTATCAAGCGGGAACATTATCTGGAAATCCTCTTGCAATGGCGGCAGGATTAGCAATGTTGCAATCTCTTGATAATGATCGTGCAATTTTTGATCGTTTAGACGAAAAAACAGCTTATTTAGAAGCAGGAATTGACAGAGTTTTAAAAGCAAATAATGTTGTTTTTACAATCAATAGAGTAGGTTCAATGATTTCTGTGCATTTTGATGCAAATCCGGTTGTTGATTTTCAAACAGCGGCAAAAGGAGATAATGAAACCTTCAAAAAATTCTTTCACGGTTTGTTAAACGAAGGAGTTTATATTGCACCATCTGCATATGAAACTTGGTTTATTACTGATGCATTGACATACGAAGATTTAGATTTTACAATTAATGCAATTGATAAGGTTTCAAAGACATTTTAAATCTTAAAACAGATAATATTTTTCAATTTAAGGTTCAGATTTTTCATAAAAGCTGAACCTTTTTTTATGATTTTACTTTCGATTATACTTGTTAATAAATTGTTAAGAAGAAGGTTTGCTTTTTTATAAGTAGAATAAAAATTATTTTTGTTCATCAAAAACCACTAAACCTACCAATAAATGAATAAGTTTTTCATTTTTATTACAATGGCATTTTTCATGCTGTTTTCTACTAATCAATTTGCCCAATCAAACAAAAAGACATCCAAAAAAGACGAACCTGTAGTTGCACCGCCAGAAAAAAAATCGGAATCAACAATTAAAGAATACAGCAAAGTAATTACTAAAGACGCTGTTTCTGATGACGGACTTTTTAAAGTGCACAAGGTGGATAAAAAATACTACTTTGAAATCCCGAATAAGTATTTAAATAAAGATATGCTTTTGGTAAGCAGACTTTCAAAATTACCTGCTAATTTAGGCGGAGGATATGTAAATGCCGGTTCAGAAACTAATGAACAATTGATCATTTGGCAGCGTTTTCAGGATAAAATCCTTATTAAATCAAAATCATATAATGCGGTTGCAAATGATACTTTACCAATTAGTATTTCGGTAAAATCAAATAATTATGAGCCTACATTATTTGCATTTGACATTGTAGCTTTCAGCAAAGATTCTGCAAATACTGTTATTGATGTAACGAAATTTTATAGCACAGATGTAAAGGCAATTACCGGAATATCAGCAGAAATGCGTGATACTTACAAAGTAAAAGGACTTGACGATTCGCGAAGCTTTATCAATAAGATTAAAAGTTTTCCGATGAATATCGAAGTCATTCAGGATATGACTTATAATGCTTCAAAACCTTCAACTCAGGAAGAAACAGAATCGATAAGTGTTCAAATGAATCAATCTATGATTTTGTTGCCAGAAGTACCAATGAAACCAAGGTTGGCAGATTCGCGTGTAGGTTGGTTTACGGTAAGTCAATACGATTACGGAAGCAACGAATTAAAATCTGACCTTAAAACATATATCAGACGTTGGAGATTAGAACCAAAAGATCCGGAAGCTTATAACAGAGGAGAATTGGTTGAACCAATAAAACCAATCGTATATTACCTAGATCCTGCGACGCCGGAAAAGTTGAAAAAATACATAAAACAAGGAATCGAAGAGTGGCAAAAACCGTTTGAAACTGCTGGTTTTAAAAATGCGATTATTGCTAAAGATGCTCCAACAAAAGAAGAAGATCCTGATTTTAGCCCTGAAGATGTGCGTTATTCAGTTATTCGTTATGTAGCAAGTACGACTCGAAATGCAGTTGGGCCAAGTGTTTCAGATCCTAGAACGGGAGAGATTATCGAAAGCGATGTGATTTGGTATCACAATCATTTGCGTTCTTACAGAAACAGATATTTGTTAGAAACCGGAGCAGCAAATCCGTCGGCGCGAACATTACAAACCAGTGACGAAGAAATGGGCGAAATGATGCGAATGGTTATTGCGCACGAAGTTGGTCATGCTTTAGGTTTTCCACATAATATGGGCGCAAGTTGTGCGTATGATGTTGAGAGTTATAGAAATGGTGATTTTACACAACAAAACGGAATCTCTGCAAGTATAATGGATTATGCCCGTTTTAATTATATTGCACAACCCGGAGATAAAAATATTCGTTTTATTCGTAAAATGGGTGCTTACGATCATTATGCTTTAAATTGGGGTTACAGAGTGATTCCGAATACAAAATCTCCTGAAGCTGAAGCGGTAACTTTAGACAAATGGATTTTGGAGAAAGCAGGAAATCCAATCTATAAATTTGGAGATCAGGGCAGTTCTTTTGATCCAACTTCTCAAACGGAAGATATTGGAAATAATTCGATGAAAGCAAGTTCATACGGACTTAAAAATCTGGAATATGTGGCAGGACATTTAAGCGAATGGACTAGTAATGTGACCAATGATTATGAAGATTTAGATGAATTGTATAAAGAAATGCTGGACGTTTGGAGCAGATATGTAGGTCATGTTGTAACTAATGTTGGTGGTGTTTATGAAAATACTAAAAAACCAAATCAAGCCGGAAATGTTTACGAAGTTGTACCAAAAGCAAAACAAATCGAAGCGATGAATTGGCTTCAGGCAAATGCTTTTGCTTCGCCAACCTGGATTGTAAATGTAAATACTTTAAAAAATACAAATTCTGCAGGTTATTCAGAAAAGTTTAGAAGTTTGCAAGTACGTCACTTAAATAATTTATTGAGTATCTCCAGAATTGGAAGATTGATGGATAATGAAATTCTTGGAGCTGATACTTACAAAGCTTTAGATTTATTAAAAGATACCAGAAAAGGAATCTGGAAAGAAGCTGCTACACCAGCGAATGTAACGATATATCGAAGAAATTTACAACGTGGATATATTGACAGAATGGGAGCTTTGATGATTGAGGAAATTAAACCAACAGATAAATCAACAACCTATTATAATGTAGCACAATCAGATCTTAGAGCTTTAGTTCGTGGTGAATTAACGGCATTGAGAAGCACACTTTTAGCCACAAAAGCTAGACCGACAAATACAGAAACAAAATACCATTATGAAGATTGTATCAAAAGAATTGATTTAATTCTTAATCCGAAATAAGGAAATGTATAAAAACAAAAAAAGAGGCTTTTGAAGCCTCTTTTTTTTGAACTCAATTACATTTTATCTTTTCTGTGTTCTTTCATTTTATCTTTATGCTCTTTTTGAATTGCTGTCCATTTTTTATATTGATCGGCATTCAAAATAGATTTCATTTTTGCATCTGTTGCTTTGTGATCTTCTTCCATTTGTTTTTTTATGGCTTTTTTCTCAGCATCAGTTGGTGGTGTAGGGTTGTCTCTTCGGCTCTTTTTAAGCATCGCCATTTTGGTACTTCTGTCAGACAAAAGCTCACTAACTTGTTTTTGCTGATCTGTATTTAAATTTAGATCTGTAGTCAATTTTTGCAAATGTGCCTGATCGCGTTCTTGTGGAGATTTCATATCTCTTCTGCCTTTATGATCGCCTTTGCCTTCGTGTTCTTTTTTAAGAGCAGTCCATTTTGTGTACTGATCAGCGTTTAGAATTGATTTCATTTTAGCATCGTTTGCTGCTTTTTCAGTATCCATTTGTTTTTTAAAAGCTTCTCTTTCTGCATCAGTAGGTTTTGTTTTGCTGTCTTTTTTAGCAGCTCTAAACTTTTCAGTTTTAGCACTTCTTTCTGCCAGTAACTGTTTTACTTGCTCCTGTTGCTTTTTATCTAAATTCAATTCAGAAGTTAACTTTTGTAAATGTTTTTCATTACGTTGTTCCGGAGTTAATTTTTCTCGTTGATCACGTGTAGCTTTCTGATTGATGTCTTGTGCAAAACTTACTACTCCAACGAATAATAAAGCTGCGATAAATAATTTTTTCATAATTCGTTTTTTTAAAAGGTTTATAGCAATTAGACTGCCATAATTTTATTAAGTTTAATCGAATTGTCGGATTTATCTTTTAATTAACAGAAAGTAATAAGGAAAACATAATACTTTTCAAAAATAAAAAAGAGGCAATCAAAGCCTCTTTTTGTACACTATAATTAGTTATTCTCTTTTTTGTATTCTTTCATTTTTTCTCTTGCTTTGTCTTTATTCTCTTCCTGAATTGCTTTCCATTTTGTGTATTGATCAGCATTTAAGATAGATTTCATTTTAGCATCATTTGCATCTCTTTCAGCCATTACTTCTTTTTTAAAAGCTTCTCTTTCAGCTGCAGTTGGTTTTACATCGCTGTCTTTTTTTGCTTTACGGGCTTCTTTAAATTTTTCAGCTTTAGCATTTCTGTCTGCTAGAAGTTGTTTAACCTGTGCTTGTTGATTTGCATCTAAATTTAATTCAGAAGTAAGTTTTTTTAATTGTTTGTCACTGCGTTGTTCCGGAGTCAGTTTTTCTCTTTGTTCGCGAGTTGGCTTTTGATCCCCTTCTTGTGCAAAACTTGCTACTCCAATGAATAACAAAGCTGCGATAAATAATTTTTTCATGATGTAAGTTTTTTAATTGTTATAACATTTAGACTTTATCAAATTCAATAGGTTTAATCTGATAATCAGAATTGTAGATTATTTAACAAATTTAAAATATAAAAAAGAACGATTTGCTTGACATTGAGATTCTTAGAAAGTGTTTTTATTTAATGATGTATTTATGCAAATAGGTTTTTAAATTTGTAGGAAGATATAGGATTTGTAAAATATAAAAATGGAAGAATTATTTAATAAGAAAAGTAAAAACCGAGTTCTTAAAGCAGTAAACAACGAGATGTCTTATCAAAAATTAACGGCCACGGAATTACATCAGTTTGTGCAAAATTGGAATTATGATGACGGAATCGAACCTTTTGAATGGATCATCAAGCAAAAACATCTTGATAAAGGAACCGCTCTTTGTTTGTATTGGATGTTACAGCCGGATTATTTTTGCAGGTTCGAAAACGAAGATGAAATAAAAGAAGATATAAATTATGAAACCTATCAAATCGTAAAAGAAATTGAGCAAAGATATGTTTCCGGTTTTTATACGGAGGAAAATTTCTCTTTTGATCCCAAAGAAGAGTTTCTTAACGAATATTCTAATGCAAAATGTATTCCTGCGGAAATGTTGGTAAAATCACCCGGAATTGTTTTTGAAAGACAAGATGTTGAATTTGCTTTTTTAAGAAAACCCAATGAAAAAGAATTAAAAACAATCAATTCCAAAATTGCTGATGCTATAAAAATCATTCAGATTTCGAATCCTGATTTTGTTTATAATCAAACAGATGACGCAATAAAAGCTATAATTGGAAGTGTTGAATATTGGAAAGAAAAAGAATTAGGAAAAGTAAAAATCAATAACCTTTCTTATTTATGGCTGGATTCTGTTCAAAAAACACACAATTGGGATTGGATTATTTGGGATTGGGAAACTGGAAATAACATAGGAATTACAAATACCACAAAAGAACTAACGTGTTTGGCAAACACTATTATAGAACATACAATCGATGGATTTCAGGAATCTTCAATAATGATTGATTTGTATAATGATTTGGCGGGAGTAAATGATTTTTATGATTTAAAAAGAGATCCTTACAGCGGAATTGGTTTGCTTTTTAGTACAGATCATTTAAAATTTAGGGAATAAAAAAACTATTTTGACAAAAGAGCTTTGGGAGAAGCTCTTTTTTTATGATCAGAAATTTACTTCAGATTTAATTACTTAACTTAGTAAAACCATAATTTAAGAATCAAAAATCAGAGATCATGAGTTTAACGACTACATCAAATAGTAATAAAATCGCCTTTTTTTCAACGCAACCTTATGACAAAGCTTTCTTTAATAAATACAATACTGACTTTGGTTTTGAGTTAGATTTTTTTGAAACGCAATTAAATCCTCAAACCGTTATTTTGATCGAAAACGCATCGATTGTTTGTGTTTTTGTAAATGATATCGTTAATGAAGCTGTCATAAAACAATTGGCAGAAAAGGGAGTGAAAATTATAGCTTTACGTTGTGCAGGTTTTAATAATGTCGATTTAGAAGCTGCGAAAAAATATAATTTAAAAGTTTGCCGCGTTCCCGCATATTCTCCGCAGGCAGTTGCAGAACATGCAATTGCAATGATTTTGACTTTAAATAGAAAAACACATAAAGCTTACAACAGAGTTAGAGAGCAAAATTTTTCTTTGAACGGATTATTAGGTTTTGATTTATTCGGAAAAACAATTGGAATTATTGGAACGGGAAACATTGGAAAAGCTTTTGCAAAAATCGCCTTAGGTTTTGGATGTAAAGTTTTGGCGTATGATATTGTTACGAATGCCGAAATGGAAAAAGACGGAGTAAAATTTGTTTCGCTGGAAGAAATATTCAAATCGAGTGATATTATTTCGCTTCATTGTCCTTTAAACGAACAAACCAAACATATCATTAATAGCAAATCTATCGATGAGATGAAAGACAGCGTGATGATTATCAATACAAGTCGTGGCGGATTAATAGAAACAGCTTCGGTTATTGAAGGACTTAAAGAAGGTAAAATTGGTTATCTGGGAATTGATGTTTACGAACAGGAAGAGAAACTGTTTTTCAGAGATCTTTCGGCAGATATTATTCAGGACGATGCAATTCAGCGTTTAATGAGTTTTCCAAATGTTTTGGTTACAGCGCATCAGGCGTTTTTTACCAATGAAGCTTTGACGCAAATTGCTTTAGTAACTTTTAATAATATAAAGTCTTTATTGGATCAAAATGATATTGAAAATAAAGCCGCTTTGTTAGTTTAAATTGAATCAAATTGGTAATCATATACTTTAGCAAACCCGACAGGTTTTTAAAACCTGTCGGGTTTAGAAACCTAATCATAAGAATTTAAAATAAAAAAATTATGAAAAGAAAAATTTTATTGGCATTTGTAATTTTAGGAATGATTTCATGCCAAAATAAAGAAAAAACAGAAAAAGAAAATGTCGTTGAAGCAATTGCAACCGACACAATAACAAAAACAGCGGTTGGAACTGCAGATGTAAGCGATGCTCCTGCAAAAGACGATAAAGCGGTAGAATTAATTAGAAAACAACTTAGGGTTTTGCTAAAAGCGGATTTGCCAGCTTTGACCAAAGACGATCGGTTTTTTTATTACAGTGCTTTCGATTTAAACAATGACAAAAAAGACGAGTATTTCGTAGGTTTCTCAAATGCTTATTTTTGCGGAAGTGGCGGTTGCTCAGGATTTATTCTGAATAATGACGGAAGTTTAATAAATAAATTTACCGTAACTGATTTTCCAATTTATGTAACTACTTCAGTAAGTGAAAAATTTTATGATCTAATAGCGGTAAGTGGAGGAAAATTTCATCTTCTGAAATTTAAAAACGGAAAATATCCGTCAAATCCATCTGTTCAGGAAGTTGTCAAAGAAGAAGCTTCAAGAGATGATGCAAAGGTTTTGGATATTGATGGAAAGAAGTTAGAAAAGTATTCGTTTTAAAAACACAAAACCCGACAGGTTTTTAAAACTGTCGGGTTTGAAATATAATTTAATTTTGGAATTTCTAATTTCCAAAAATGGTTTTAAAAACTACTCTACCAATTCCACAAATTTAAACTCACCTTCAACGGCAACTTTAGTCAAACCGTGTTTAGATAGATTTTTCATAGACGCATCCCATTTTTTACCGCTTAAATTCGCAGTAATTTTTAGTTGCTGAAGATCCATTTTGTTTTCATTTCCTTTCAATAAATCAAGGATAAATTTCTCTTCGTCAGACAATTCAATTTGAGCTTGTTTTTTCTCCGGACGCATTTGCGGGAACAATAAAACTTCCTGAATCGATGCATTATTCGTTAAGTACATAATCAAACGGTCCATTCCAATTCCCATTCCAGAAGTTGGCGGCATACCGTATTCAAGTGCTCTTAAGAAATCTTCATCGATGATTCCGTTAGCTTCATCATCACCTTTTTCAGAAAGACGCATTTGATCTTCAAAACGCTCACGTTGATCAATTGGATCGTTTAATTCAGAATAAGCATTTGCGATTTCTTTACCACAAACCATTAATTCAAAACGCTCTGTAAGATCCGGATTATCGCGGTGCTCTTTACATAAAGGCGACATTTCTTTTGGATAATCAGTAATGAAAGTTGGCTGAATATAATTTCCTTCGCATTTAGCGCCAAAAATCTCATCAATCAATTTTCCTTTCCCCATTGTTTTATCAACGTCGATTCCCATTCCTCTTGCTGCTTCAAACAATTCTTCTTCAGTTTTACCTGAAATATCAAAACCAGTAAAATGTTTGATAGAATCCGTCATTGTAACACGAGCATACGGCGCTTTAAAGTTAATTTGGTGTTCACCAAAAGTAACTTCGCTAGTTCCGTTTACAGCAATTGCACAATGCTCAAGTAAACCTTCAGCAAATTCCATCATCCAGTTGTAGTCTTTGTAAGCTACATATATTTCCATTGCGGTAAATTCAGGATTATGCGTTCTGTCCATACCTTCATTTCTAAAGTTTTTCGAGAATTCATAAACACCTTCAAAACCACCAACAATTAATCTTTTCAAATATAATTCGTTTGCAATACGCATGTAAAGCGGAATGTCAAGCGAATTATGATGCGTGATAAAAGGTCTTGCCGAAGCTCCACCAGCAATTGATTGTAAAACCGGAGTTTCAACTTCAAGATAACCAGCATCGTTAAAATAGTTACGCATAGCCGTAAACAATTTAGTACGCTTAATGAAGTTCTCTTTAACATGCGGATTAACCGTTAAATCTACATAACGCATTCTGTAACGCAATTCAGCATCTGTAAAAGCGTCGTGAACGTTTCCGTCTGTATCAACTCTTGGTAAAGGAAGCGGACGAAGTGTTTTACTCAAGAAAGTAAAACCGCTAACACGAATACATTTCGCGCCAACTTGCGTCGTGAATAATTCACCTTCAATACCAACAAAGTCACCTAAATCAGTTAATTTTTTAAAAACCGTATTGTACAAAGTTTTATCATCACCTTCACACAAAACATCGCGATTCACGTACAATTGTATACGCCCTTCGCTATCCTGCAATTCAGCAAAACAAGCTTTTCCCTGATCTCTGATACTCATCAAACGTCCGGCAACAATAACCTTCTTACCTTCTTCAAACGATTCCTTAATCTGCTTCGAAGTATGATTTACAGGAAAAAGATTAGCTGGGTAAGGATTGATTCCTAAGTTGCGTAAGTTTTGAAGTTTCTCTCTTCTAATGATTTCTTGTTCTGATAATGCCATTTTGTGCTCTTTTTTAAGTGTGCAAAGATAAAGAAAAGAATGTAGATTTCAGAATGCAGTTTTTAGATTTTTTGAAGCACAAATTTCAGGCTTTCAACATCCTTTTGTCCCGCTATCCACTTGTATCTTTTTTGCCGAAAAAAGCAAAAAAGGATACCGCTTCTATCGGGGCTATTTTAGAAGTTTTAGTTTTTAAAAGACCTTTTAGTTGGTGGGTTTTGTCGTTGCGAGGAACGAGGCAATCTCATTTGCTGGATCGGCAAAGTGTCTTTTAGTAGTGTGATTGCTTCGTTCCTCGCAAAGACAGCACTTAAAGAAAATGCATGAAACTAAATAAAAACCTCAGTATCTTAGCTTCTCAGAACCTCAGAACCTTCAAAGAAAAAATGAAATCCATATCAGCCTTAATAATTCTTCTTCTGCTTACAAGTTGTCAAATTACCGAAACGATTCAAATCAATCCAGACGGAACCGGAACTGTTGAAGTTGTTCAGCTTCGGAACGAAAATAGTTATATGCAATTGGCGGGAGATCAATATGCGCACGAAGATGTTTTTAAAGATACAACCTATGTTTTTCAGGATTATATTAAAAAGTACAACGAGACATTTGTGAAATATACGCCTGTAGAACAGCAATTATTTCAAAAATATTCGAATGTAAAAGTGCACATAAAGAATAGTTCTTTCGAAAAAGAATTCAGAACCGTAATGTCGTTTAACTTTAATAAAGTTTCAGAAATTCCGGATTTATATAAAACCGAAGATTATGTAAATGATATTAAAAATAATTATGCATTAACTGCCGAAAATCATTATTATAAAATAGAATACCATTTTGATGGAACAGTTTTTAAACGATCCGTTTCTGTTACAAGTCAAGAAGAACTTCAAAGAACAAAAAATCAATTTGCAACGGCAGATCCTAAATATACTTCTTTAAAACTGACGCAATCTTATGTTTTGCGATACCATTTCCCCAAGAAAATAAAATCAGTTTCAAACCAAAAGGCAATTATCAGCGCGGATAAAAAATCATTAACCTTAGAATTTCAACTTTCAGATTGTTTGCAAAATCCGGAAATGACAAGTTTAGAAGTGGTTTTGGAGTGAATTTATTAGCCACGGATTCGACGGATTTAAACGGATTTGTACTGATTTTTTATTTTTGAATCGACGGATCTTTGTCAAAGTTTTAAACTTTGACAAAGATTATCATGAAATAATCTGCGTTCAATCCGTTTAAATCCGTAAAATCCGTGGGCAATTTTCGCATAAACAATTAAACAAATACACGATTAAATTAATAAAAATAGTCTTCGTATCTTTGATAAAAAATTAACCATATGAAATTATATAAATTACTTAGTTTTTGTTTTTTATTAGCAACATTAACAAGTTGCACCTTAACCGAAAATATTTATGTAAACGATAACGGAACCGGAAAGTTTTCTGTAGACATGGACGGTTCGTCTTTAATGGCAATGGCTGGCGATCAATTAGGCGATCAAATGGGTGCCGATGCTAAAAAAAATATAGATTCTACTTTTACTTTCAAACAATTATTTGAAGCGAAAAAAGATAGCATTGCAAAATTATCTCCTGAAGCTCAAAAAGAACTTAAAAAGCTGGAGAATTTTGTGGTAAACACTAAAATGAACGCTGAGAAAAAAGAGTTTTTAATGACGCTTTCAACTGATTTTAAAAATGTAAATGAGCTTCAAGATGCATTACAATCTTTGAGTGCGCTTCAGAAATTAGAAGGCGGAGCAAATAGTTCAACACCGTTGGCAAAAGGATTAGGAGATAATAACAGTAAATTAAGCTATACATACGACGGAAAGAAATTTACACGTAAAGCAGTAATCGATAAAGCAAAATTGGCGGCAAAAGCAAAGGATTCTGTGCAAGATATGTCCAAGATGATTTTTGCTTCGTCAAACTACATTATAAAATATCATTTTCCTAAACGAATCAAGAAGGTTTCAAATCCAAGTGCTTTGTTTAGCGAAGATCGAAAATCAATTACAATTCAATACCCTTTCACGGATTATATGGAGAATCCTGACAAACTCAACTTTGAAGTCGAGTTTGAAAAATAATTAAAATGAACAAAAAAATTCAACTTCAGGATTTAGGAAGTAAAGATTATAAATCGACCTGGGAATATCAGGAAGAACTTTTTAAGGATATAGTCGACTTAAAAATCAAAAACAGAAGAGAAGAACTTGATTTGCCAACGCCAAATTATTTGCTATTTGTAGAACATCCACATGTTTATACTTTGGGTAAAAGCGGCGATTTCGAGAACTTATTATTAAACGAAAAGCAACTTGAAGCAAAAGGTGCGACTTTCTATAAAATCAATCGTGGCGGAGATATTACCTATCACGGACCTGGACAAATTGTAGGTTATCCGATTTTAGATTTAGAAAATTTCTTTACAGATATTCATAAATACTTACGTTTTCTAGAAGAAGCTATTATTCTGACTTTAGAAGAATACGGTTTAAAATGCGGACGTAGTGATGGTGAAACTGGCGTTTGGCTGGATGTTGGAACTCCGTTTGCACGTAAAATTTGTGCGCTTGGTGTACGTGCTTCAAGATGGGTAACTATGCACGGATTTGCCTTGAATGTAAACGTAGATTTAGGATACTTTGATAATATTATTCCGTGTGGAATTCGCGGAAAAGGCGTTACATCTTTGCAAGTAGAACTTGGTGTCGAAAAAGTTAACGAAGACGAAGTAAAAGCTAAAATCGTAAAACATTTGACTCAATTATTTGAGGCTGAATTTGTTTCATAAAGCTTCTAAAATATAAAAAGTATACCAATTCGTGTGTTCACGAAAAAAACATTTAACACATAGAAACATAGATTTTTCTTTATCTAAAAGAAGATGAAAAGAAACTGGTTTCTAACACATAGCTCTATGTGGATTAAAAAAAGTGAAACGCCTCCTTTTTAAGTTCTCAAAAGCTATGTTTCTATGTGTTAATATAAATTACACTCAACGAATTAAATAGTATGAAAAATGCTGAAGAAAATAACAATTTTAGAATTGCTGTTCCTTCAGCATTTGAAACTGTTTTTTCTCATTTTTACTTTGCCGAAAACAAAACGGCATTTCCGGTAACGAAAACTTTATTGCCCAGTTTTCAAACGATTCTTGTTTTTAATTTCGGAACAAAATCATCTCTAAGATCAGAGAAAAATACGACTCTCGAAGTTGAAAAATGCATTGTTTTAGGACCTATAAAACAAGCGTTCGATTATACTTTAAAACCCAATTCAGAGATATTAGTTGCCAATTTTAAAGAAGATGCTTTTTATAGATTCTTTGGGAATGCGCTTTTAACGCATGCATTACCAATTCATCCGGATGCTTTACTTGCAGAGAATTGTTTTTCGGTTTTATGGGAAGAACTTAATCTTTTATCAGATACAAAAGAACGTGTCGATTATATCTTAGAATTTTGCAAACCTTATTTGAAAGAGCAAAATGCTTTGACAACGCTTTTGGCGGATTTTAAAGAAGAGAATTTAAATCCGATAAAAGCAATAGCTTCACAAACAAATCAATCAGAACGGAATATTCAATTGAATCAAAAGAAGTTTTTTGGATATACCATTAAAGAAATCAATCGTTACGAAAGGTTTTTAAAAGCTGTCGAAGTTATTCAGAAAGATATACTAAATAATTCTAAAACAGATTGGCTTTCTGTCGTAGAGCAATGTGGTTATTATGATCAAAGCCAATTGATACACGATTTTAAATATTACATGAATATTTCTCCAACTAAATTCCTGAAATTCCAAAACGACATTTGCAGTTCTAAATCAGAATAGATTATTTGAATTTTGTAACTTTGTAAAATGGAAAAATTAGAAAGTATTGAAGATTTTTATCTTAATAAAGCACTTTTTATGCCCGATAACCTAAAAAAGGAGATTGGACATTTTAATGTTTTTGTATTGGATGATTTTATGGGTTGCAGTGCAAAACCTATTCCGTATAGCCGAAAAGATTATTTTAAGATAAGTTTGATCATCGGAAAGAACAAAGTGCATTATGCTGATAAAGTTGTAGAGATTGAAAAACAGGCACTTTTCTTCGCCAATCCACAAATACCTTATAATTGGGAACAATTAGAAGAACAGCAATCCGGCTTTTTTTGTGTGTTTACCGAAGCTTTTTTTCATCAGTTTGGCAATTTAAAGGAATATCCGGTTTTTAAACCAAACGGATTTCCTGTTTTTGCAATTGATGATGAACAAGTAGAAAGAATAAAAGGTATTTTTAAGCAAATGATAACAGAAATAAATTCTGATTATACTTATAAATATGATGTTCTGCGAAATTTAGTTTTTGACTTGATTCACAGTGCAATGAAAATGCAGCCGGCTAATATTTCTGTTACTCAGCATTCTAATGCTTCAAGCAGAATCTCTTCTTTGTTTCTGGAATTACTGGAAAGACAATTTCCTATTGAAAATTCAAGACAGCGTTTCGGATTACGTTCTGCGGCAGATTTTGCAGATCAATTAACTATTCATGTCAATCACCTTAATAGAGCTCTGAAAGAAACGACTCAAAAAACAACTTCGGAGATTATTGCCGAACGCATTTTGCAGGAAGCAAAAATACTTTTAAAACACACCGATTGGAATATCTCAGAAATCGCATATAGTTTGGGATTTGAAGAGCCAACACATTTCAATAACTTTTTCAAGAAAAATATTCAAATTACGCCACGACAATTTAGAACTGTTTGATTTTTGTAATTTATGGTTTGAATCTCGTTAGCCCTAAAGTCAACTGGCGACTTACTTTTGTATCCTAATTAAAACACTATTAAAATGGATACAAATAAAGTATGGTTCGTAACTGGAGCCTCAAAAGGTTTAGGATTAACTTTGGTTAAAAAATTATTGGCAAACGGATATAAAGTTGCCGCAACTTCGAGAGATGTAAACGCTTTAATTACTGAAATTGGTAAAACATCAGATCAGTTTTTGCCAATTGCAATGGATATTGTTACTGAAAGCAGTGTTCAGGAAGCTGTTCAAAATACAATCAATCATTTTAAAACGATTGATGTGGTGGTAAATAATGCTGGTTATGGACAAATTGGGACTTTGGAAGAGCTTTCAGACGAAGAATCAAGACGTAATTTTGATGTAAATGTATTTGGTTTACTGAATGTGATTCGAAATACAATGCCTCATTTCAGAGTAAACAGATCAGGACATTTCTTTAATATTTCGTCAATTGGCGGATATCATGGAGGTTTTCCGGGTTGGGGAATTTATTGTTCGACAAAATTTGCTGTTTCTGGTTTGACAGAAGGTTTGCAGGCAGAAGCTAAAGCTTTTGGAGTAAATGTGACTTTGGTTTATCCTGGATATTTTAGAACAAGCTTTTTGTCTGAAGGTTCGATGGGATTGCCTAAAAATCCAATTGCGGATTATGAAGAAGCACGTCAATCTGTTTTGGCGCATCAAAATGAAATTAACGGAAATCAACCCGGAGATCCTGAAAAAGCGGTTGAAGCTTTAATTAAAATTAGCAATGAAAAAAATCCGCCGCTTCATTTATTTTTAGGACAAGATGCCTACGATATGGCAAATAGTAAAATAGAAATTGTGAAAACAGATTTGGCAAACTGGAAAGATTTGACAACTTCTACTTCTTATTAATCATCGTAATTAAGCCCGACAGGTTTTAAAAACCTGTCGGGTTTGCTGTTTACTACGGATTTCGTTTTCTTACAATTCTTCTCGAAGCTTGCATTCTACATTTGTCATGTTCAATCTTTAAAAATAGAAAACATGAAAAATTTAATTATTTATGCGCATCCAAATTCAGCAAGTTTAAATCACTTCTTCAAACAAACTGTTGTTGAAAGTTTAGAAAAAAAAGGAGAAGAAGTTATCGTTCGTGATTTGAATGAAATCAATTTTAATCCAGTTTTATCTCTGGAAGATATGCATGGGCAAAGAATGGGAAAAGTCGCAGACGAGATAAAAACAGAACAGGATTTTATCACTTGGGCAGATCAGCTTATTTTTATTTATCCGATTTGGTGGACGGGAATGCCGGCGATTATGAAAGGTTTTATTGATCGTGTTTTTAGTTATGGATTTGCTTATCGATACGATCAGGGTATTCAAAAAGGATTGTTAACAGGAAAGAAAGCGATAATCATCAATTCGCATGGAAAATCGAATGCAGAATATGAAGCAATGGGAATGGATAAAGCACTGGAATTAACCTCTGACACTGGAATTTTTACTTATTGCGGATTGGAAATTCAGAAGCATTTTTATTTTGATAAAGCAGACAGAGCTTCTGCAGAAAGTATTGAAGATTGGGAAAACCAGATTAAAATGACTTTTAAATTCACAGACGAAATTTTGAATTGATAGTAATTACGGTAGTTTTTCTGATGTTTTTGTGCTAAATTTGGTTTTATACTTAAATAAAAGCTTTAACCAATTCTAATTTCAATACTTATGAGAAAAATCTACTTTCTATGCTTCCTTTTTATGCTTAATGGTCTTTTTGCTCAAAAGAAAGATAAATTAAATCCAATCGCAGTTTATGAAAAAGTATGGCAGGAGCGCAATAGCGATGCCCGATTAAAATTGATAAAAACAATTTGGCTGGATGACAGTACTTTTGAAGATCCATCGGCATCTATCAAAGGATCGGTTGCACTAAATAATGTTATAAATGAGTTTTATAAAAAATATCCTGATGCAGTATTAACTTCAGATAAAAAAGTTGTAAAAGACAATTATGTAAGTTGGGGCTGGAAGATTTTAGACTCAAAAAACATGCTTATAATGGGCGGTCGTGATTTTGCGAGATTAAACGGGAAAGGCCAAGTGAGTAAAATTATAAGTTTTTGGGATTCAGAAGTTACATTGTCTGAGGCGGAAATTTTGAAAAATTTGGAAACAGATAATTTTAAAGTTGTAGCACAATATTTTGAAGGTCTTTTTAAAACCAGAAATCTAACTTCAATTTCGGCTTTAGTAGAAGAAGGAGCAGTTTACAGTCAAGCTGAAGGATTGCCTTATGGCGGAACTTATAGAGGTTTTAGTGAATGGACAAAAATGTATGCAAAATCAAGTGAATTTTTTGATTTGGAAATAGAAAAAGAACCAGTTTATTTTAGTGATGCTACTAAAAATGAAGTAATTATTTATTTCACCATAAAATGTAAAGCAAAGAAATCAGGTAAATTCCTTTCAATGCCAATTTCTGAGCATTTCGATTTAAAAAACGGAAAAATTACAGCAATCAGACCTTTCTATTTTGATACAAAACAATTTGCTGAATTCTTAAAAAGTAAAAAATAAGATTGCAATTGAAAGGATTTTAGATAATCGAATATTAAGAGAAATATAAAAAGAGAAAGGCTTATCAAATTTGATAAGCCTTTCTCTTTTTGTTTAAAAATCAAATTCTAATTGATCCGGCAAAAGCCTGAAACTCATTCGGTGGTATTTTGTTGGACCATATTTTTTAATAGCTTCACGATGTTCTTTTGTGGGATAACCTTTGTTTTTTTTCCAGTTATACATTGGGAATTCTTCGTGGATTTGATCCATATATTCATCTCGATATGTCTTTGCGAGAACAGATGCGGCAGCAATACTCAAAAACTTGGCATCGCCTTTTATGATACTTTGGTTGGGAATGGATTTTAATAGTTCTATTTCGGCTGTAGAAAATTGTTTACCTGTCGTGTTTTTTAAACCTAATTTTGCGTTTAAAGAACGATTTCCATCCACAATAATATATTCAGGAACCTGATTTAATTTTAAAATACATTCCTGCATTCCTTTCATCGAAGCATTTAGGATGTTTATTTCATCAATTTCGGCAGGAAATAAATGTGTCACGGCAAAACAAACTGCTTGTTCTTCAAGAATTGGTTTTAAAGAAGCTCTTATTTTCTCGGACAATTGTTTACTGTCATTTAAAATTTCATGCTCAAAATCAGCTGGTAAAATTATTGCGGCGGCAGTCACAGGTCCGGCCAAACAACCACGACCAGCTTCATCAGTTCCAGTTTCTAAAACAAATCCCGAGTAATTTTTTGCAAGCATTTTCCAAATTTTAAAAGGCAAATATTAGATTTTTTTTCTAAAAAACAGAAGTAGAAGTAAATGAAAATTCCTAAAAACGAAAAGAAATCTAAATCTGCCATTCGGACAAAATGAATTATAATTTTTGATTACTATTTAAAACTACCGAAGATACGGGGCAGTTTTTTTATATTCTAATTTGAAATTCTCACAATACTAAAAGTATTTTTTTATACGTTTTTATCTTTTACCTTTGCTTGACAAATTTTGTCGAAATAATTACATATAAAGCCATCAAATGAGAATATTCATTTTTCTATATCTATTAGTTGTACCAACATTATTGTTTTCTCAGCAAAAAATCGTTCCTAATAGTGGTTTAGACATGAACACAAAATATTCAAGTATAACAGATACTGTAAAGAAGAAAAAATCATTAGTTGCAACTATTGATCAATACAAAATTATCACACTGGAACATGATACAACATATGTAGATACTTCATTAACATTGAAAAGTGCTTATAGACAAAATCATCTTCGAAAAGATACTTTTGGACTTTTGCCTTTTTCAAATATTGGACAAACGTATAATACATTACAATATAATTTAACTAGTTTTTCGCCATATCCTGAAATTGGTTTCAAAGGGAAACACTTTAATTACATGGAAGCCAGCGATATTAAATATTACTCAGCTGCAACTCCGTTAACTGAATTATTTTTTAATACAACAATAAATAAAGGACAAAACGTAGATTCGTTTATTACATTAAATACGTCCAAAAATCTTAACTTTTCTATTGCTTATAAAGGGTTACGTTCTGAGGGAGATTATATAAACCAATTGGTAAGTGCCGGAAATTTCAGGTTTACAACAAGTTATGCAACAACAAGCAGAAGATATGCTATAAATGCTCATTTTGTTTCTCAGGATATTTCTAATGAAGAAAATGGCGGAATAACAACACCAACGGATTTTGAAAGTGATGATAAGAATTATAAAAATCGTCAGCGTTTACAAGTTTATCTAACAGATGCCAAGTCACTTTTAAAAGGACGACGTTTGTTTTTTGATCATGCTTTTAGAATAAATCCAACAGATGGAAGTAATAATTTATATGTAACACATCAGTTTAATTATGAATATAAGTACTTCGAATACAATCAACCAACTGTAATTTCTACGGTAGATAATGCACCGGTTGAACGTTTTGGAGAATCTTATACAACAAGTAATATTAACGATCAGACGCGTTTTGAAAAATTGTATAATAAAGTAGGAGTTGCTTATGAAAACTCTCTTTTAGGGAAATTCAACTTTTTTGTAGACGATTACAGATCAAATTATAAGTACGACAGGATTATAGTTTTTAATGACGGAAGAACTATTCCGGATAATTTATTTCAACAGATTAATAATTTTGGCGGACAATATGAATATCAGAAAAACAAATGGAATGGTCGTTTTTTATATTCAAGATCAATCACAAATGTGTCACTTTCTGATTTAGATGCTAAGTTGAGGTACAATCTGAATGAGAAAATACAGTTTGATTTTAGATATAGAAACGTCAATAAATTGCCAAACAATAATTACAATTTATACCAAAGTAGCTACGTAAAGTACAATTGGTCGAATGATTTTAAGAATGAAAAAATTAATTCGCTAAGTGCAAATGTTTTTACACCATGGTTAAATGCTGAGGTTGAATATTCTGTTTTAAATGATCATTTGTATTTTAAAGATGATTCATCACCAGCGGAAATTGCAGCTCAAACACAAATTATAAAACCGTTTCAATATGGAAACGCTATTAATTATTTGACTATAAAAGCTAGCAGAGAGTTCAAATTTGGACCTTTTGGTTTTGATAATACACTTTTATACCAAAAAGTAGATCAATCGAATTTGATTTTAAATGTACCTGATTTTGTAACCAGAAATACATTTTATTACTCAGGGTATTTCTTTAAGAAAGCCTTGTTCATGCAGACCGGAGTTGTATTTAATTATTTTACCAAATATTATGGTAATGATTATAATCCGGTTATTGGAGAATTTTTTGTTCAGGAAAATAAAAAAATTGGTGGTTATCCATTATTTGATTTATTTGTAAATGCAAGAATTCGCCAGACTCGTATTTATTTAAAAGCAGAACACATAAATGCTATTTTTTCTAAAAGCGATTATTACTCAGCGCCTAATAACCCTTATCGTGATTTTGTTATCCGATTTGGTTTAGTTTGGAATTTCTTCCAATAAAATTAAGTTCTGATTACATTAAAAACCAAATATTAAATTAAAATAGAAATGGACTTTTCAAAAAACATTTTAGAAACAATTGGTAATACGCCATTGGTTAAACTCAACAAGATTGTTGCTGAAATTGATGCCTTGGTATTGGCAAAAGTCGAAACTTTTAATCCGGGGAATTCTGTAAAAGACAGAATGGCCGTAAAAATGATTGAAGACGCAGAGGCAGATGGCAGATTAAAACCTGGAGGAACTATTATTGAGGGAACTTCTGGTAATACAGGAATGGGATTGGCTCTTGTGGCAATAATAAAAGGATACAAGCTAATCTGTGTAATATCAGATAAGCAATCTAAAGAAAAAATGGATATTTTGCGTGCCGTTGGTGCAAAAGTAGTGGTTTGTCCTACTGATGTTGAACCAACAGATCCACGTTCATATTATTCGGTTTCTAAACGTTTAGCTTCAGAAACGCCTAATTCATGGTATGTGAATCAATATGATAATATGTCTAATTCATTGGCACATTATGAGCAAACAGGACCAGAAATCTGGAAACAAACTGATGGAAAAATTACGCATTTTGTAGTTGGAGTAGGAACTGGAGGAACAATTTCAGGAGTTGGAAGATACTTGAAAGAGAAAAATCCAAATATTAAAATTTGGGGAATTGATACTTATGGATCTGTTTTTAAAAAATACCACGAAACTGGAATTTTTGATGAAAATGAGATTTACTCTTATATAACGGAAGGAATTGGAGAAGACATTTTGCCTAAAAATGTTGATTTTTCATTAATTGATGGTTTTACAAAAGTAACTGATAAAGATGCTGCGGTTTACACAAGAAAAATTGCTCTTGAAGAAGCAATTTTTGTTGGAAATTCAGCTGGAGCTTGTATCAAAGGTCTGTTGCAATTAAAAGAGCATTTTAAACCTGATGATGTTGTTGTGGTTTTATTTCACGATTCAGGAAGTCGTTATGTTGGTAAAATGTTTAATGACGATTGGATGCGCGAGCGTGGTTTCTTAGAAGAAAACGTAACAAAAGCCGAAGACGTAATTAAAGATCATATTGATAAACAATTAATCGTTGTTCGTACAGAAGAATTGGTTTCGCACGCAATTGAGCGTATGCGTAAGTATAAAATTTCTCAAATTCCGGTTGTAGATATTAACGGATTTGTAGGTTCTGTTGACGAAACAGATTTGTTTAGAAGTTATGTTGCAGATAAAAACGTAGCAGAAAAACCAATTAAAGAAGTAATGGGAAAACCTTTTCCTATTGTAAAATTAGGAACGCCTATAGAAGAAGTTTCTAAATTATTTACCAAAGAAAATGATGCTGTTTTAGTAGATCTTGAAAATGGAAATCATCATATTATTACAAAGTATGATATTATTGGATCAATAAAATAATACAATTTTTATAATTTTATAAAACCATAAATCTAATTATCGAGATTAGATTTATGGTTTTTTTTAGCTTAAATAAATTTTAAAATGAACTTTACCGCGATAGATTTTGAAACAGCGACAGGACATCATCCGTGTTCTGTTGGAATTGTTACCGTGCAAAACGGAATAATTGTAGACGAGTTTGTTACTTTGATTAAACCGCCTAATAACGAATATAATCCGTATACGATTCGGGTTCATGGGATTTATCCGAGAGATACTGTGAATGCCAAATCATTTTTGCAAGTTTATCCCGAAATTGAAAAAAGATTGAAAAATAGAGTAGTAGTGGCACATAACGAAAGTTTTGATCGTAATGTTCTGGCTAAATCAATGGCATTATATGGTTTGAATTACGAAGATTTAAATATTGCTCCTAAATGGGAATGCACTGTCAAGATCTATAAAGCAAAAGGCTTAAAACCGACTAAACTTAGTGATTGTTGCAGAGAAATGAAGATTCAGTTAAGCCATCACGAAGCATTATCTGATGCCAGAGCATGCGCTAAATTATATATGTTGAGATAAATATAATATTTTGTAAGATTAATATTATTTTTTAATTAAATTTAGGCTTTTATAAATCATCATAAAAGCCAAAAAATGAAAGAAGATTTTCTTCATTATCTCTGGAAATTCAAGAAGTTTGAAACCTTGAATTTAAGAACTACACAAAATGAATCCGTTACTATTATTAAAACCGGAGATTACTTAGAACTTTCCGGACCTGATTTCTTTAATGCCCAGATTGTAATTGGCGATCAAAAATGGGCTGGAAATATCGAGATTCATATTAAATCTTCTGATTGGTATGTGCATCATCATGAAAAGGATATTGCATATGAAAATGTAGTTTTGCACGTAGTTTGGGAACATGATGCAGAAATATTCAGAGAAAACAACATCGAAATTCCGGTTTTAGTTTTAAAAGATTATGTTTCATCTGATATAATATCTTCTTATAAATCACTTCTTGCTCCAAAATCATGGATATTCTGCGAAAGGGAAATTTCGGAAATAGACGATTTTGTATTTAAAAACTGGAAAGAAAGATTGTTCTTTGAACGATTAGAACGAAAGTCAAAATTTATCTACGATTTGCTAGAAGAAACAAATCAGGATTGGGAAGCAGTTTTGTTTTGCTTATTAGCAAAGAATTTTGGGTTAAATACTAATGGTAATTCTTTTTTGCAAATCGCTAAAGCCATTCCGTTTTCTGTTATTCGAAAAGAAAGTTTTGAAGTGGAAAATCTTGAGGCATTGCTTTTAGGAACCGCCGGTTTATTAGATAAAGATGGCGAAGATGTTTATTTTACAGATTTAAAATTTAGATATTTTTACCTTCTGCATAAATATCAGTTTGAAAAATGCCATATTGATTTTGTTCAGTTTTTTAAACATCGCCCTGATAATTTTCCAACGATTCGACTTTCGCAATTGGCAAATTTGTATACCAAACATCAAAATTTATTTTCGAAGTTAATAAATCTAAAAACGGTTAAAGATGTGTATGATTTACTTGGTGTTTCTGCAAGTTTGTATTGGCAAAATCATTATCAATTTGACAAGGAAAGTCCCAAGAAAGCAAAATATTTATCGAAAGCATTTCTGGATTTAGTGATTATAAATACAATAATTCCGCTTCAATTTGCTTATTTCACAACAATGGGTGAGACAATTTCTGAAGATTTAATTGAGTTTATGAATGAAGTTGCGCCAGAGAATAATGCCATTATAAGTAAGTTTAATTCTTTTGGAATCGTTTCTAAAAACGCTTTTGAAACGCAAACCTTACTAGAACTTAAGAATGAATATTGTAACAAAAAAGCATGTTTAAAATGCGCGTTAGGAATGGAGTTGTTGAAAAATAATTAGCTAATTGAGGTAATTAGAGAATTAGAAAATGTGATAATTAGATAATTTTGTACTTTTGTCATCTTGAGCGAAGTCGAAGAATAAATCTAAAATATACAATTAACTATGTCAGCTATTTTAAGACTAAAATTTTTTTTCGAGAAATATGGATTTCATGTTTCTTCCAGATTGGCAGACAAACTAGGAATGCGTGTAACAAGTGTTAGATTATTCTTTATTTATATTTCGTTTGTAACAGCCGGTTTAGGTTTCGGAGTCTATTTGACGCTTGCATTTTGGATTCGGCTAAAAGATTTAGTTCGTGCAAAAAGAACATCAGTTTTTGATTTATAGATAAAAAAAACTCCATTAGTAAAGCTAATGGAGTTTTTTTTATGAAGTAATACTGGTTTTGCTTATTCAGCAGTGTCAGTATTTGTTTGATTAAGTTTTGCTCTCTTTTTACTGTATCCAAAATAAACAAGAATACCGATCGCTAACCATCCAAGTGAAAGTAATTGAGCGTCTAAACTTAAATTGATCATTAGATAAGTGTTGATTGCAATTCCACAAACCGCAATTACTGGCAAAGCAGGAACTTTAAAAGTTCTGGTTAATTGAGGTTGTTTTACTCTTAAAATCCAAACTGCAATACAAACCATTGTAAAGGCAAACAAAGTACCAAAACTTGTCATATCTGCTAATCTGTTAATTGGAGTAAAAGCAGCAACTACAGCAATAATACCACCTAAAATCATTAAGTTAGTTTTTGGAGTTCCTGAAATTGGATTTACTTTAGAGAATACAGAAGGAATTAAACCATCTTTAGACATACCAAGGAAAATTCTTGATTGTCCCATAATCATTACCATTAATACAGAAATCAAACCAATAGTTGCAGCAACTGTAATAATAAATCCTGCCCAAGGTTGTCCTGCAATATCAAATGCATAAGCAACCGGTGCTTTTATCGCTTCAGGATATTTTCCTAGTGGATTGAAATCTTGGTAATTCATCATTCCTGTTAATACTAATGAAACAAGAATATATAAAGTAGTACAAATTAATAAAGAAGCAATAATTGCAAAAGGAACATCTTTTTTAGGATTAATAGCTTCTCCAGCTTGTGTAGAAACAGCATCAAAACCTACATAAGCAAAGAAAATTGCAGCAGCTCCAGATACAACACCAGCAATACCATAAGCATTATGAGTTGTTTCTTTTTCGACGATTTGAGTAGCAGCTGGAATAAACGGATGCCAGTTAGCAGTATTGATAAAGAAAAGTCCAGCTATGATAACGAAGATTACAGCAGAAACTTTTAGAATTACAATCATATTGTTTGCTTTCGCAGCGCTTTTTGTACCTTTAATTAGCAACGAAATAACTAAAATAACGATTAAAAAAGCAGGAAGATTCATAGAAAAACCCTCTCCAGTATAACTGGCTGGGTCTGTTGTGAGCCATTCAGGAAGTTTAATATGAAACATTTTAAGTAATTTATTGAAGTACCCTGACCAGGAAACCGCGACGGTCATTGATCCCATTGCGTACTCAAGGATAAGACCCCAACCGATAATCCAGGCAAAAATTTCACCAATTGTACCGTAGGCATAAGCGTAAGCTGAACCTTCAACGGGTAGGATTGATGCAAACTCAGAATAACAAAGAGCAGCAAAAACGCAGGCAATACCTGCAATAATGAATGAAAGTGCTAATGCTGGACCTGCGTGATAATATGCGCCTGTACCTGTAAGAACAAAAATTCCTCCACCAATAATGGCACCAACTCCAATCGCAGTAAGGCTCCACTTTCCTAGAACTCTTTTTAAATCACTTTTTTTCATATCGGCCTCAAAGGCAGATATAGGTTTAACTCTCCAAATTGACATATATAATATTGGTTTATTGTTATTAAGCTCCAAATGTATTGTTTTTTGTAAAAAATAAAAACAATAATCATGTTTTAAGTTATAAAATATTTAATTATGTGATAATACCCACAAGAAACACTATTTAAATTCTTATATTCATTAAAATTATTAGTGTTTTACAGCAGATTAATCAATTCGCAAATTAGTCAAAATTTTACTATTTTTCTTAATAAAATGATTTATTTTCGCACAAATCTTATTTCAATCTGAAATAGAAAATTTTTAAAATAATGAATTTTAAAGCATTGTTAGGGCATTTTAAATTTACAAGTCAGCAGCGTACCGGGATTTTTTTGCTTTTTATAATTATAATAGTATTACAAGCAGTTTATTTTTTTGCAGACTTTAGTGTTCCTGAAAAACTTTTCCCTGAAAAACAAGAGTGGATTTCTTTACAAACAGAAATAGATTCCTTAAAATCGATAAAATATAATGAGAAGCCGAAAGTGTATACTTTTAATCCAAACTTTATCTCAGATTATAAAGGTTATAAACTCGGAATGTCGATTGAGGAGATTGATCGTTTACTAGCTTTTCGAAAAGAAAATAAATATGTCAATTCTGTCGAGGAGTTTCAGCAAGTCACAAAAGTTTCTGATTCTTTATTAAGCGTTATTTCTCCATTGTTTAAATTTCCGGATTGGACGCAGAATAAATCTACTTTCAAGACAGAAAAGAAAGAATATGTTCAGAAATCTTATTTGAAAAAGGAAAAAGCGGAAGTTTCAGATATAAATGTAGCAACTCAGGAAGACTTAATCAAAGTATACGGAATAGGCGAAGCTTTATCTTTAAGAATATTAAAGCAAAAAGAAATTTTAGGATGTTTTGTTTCTATGGAACAAATGAAGGATGTTTGGGGACTTTCACCGGAAGTTGTAATAGAATTAAATTCGCATTTTAAAGTTGTGATACCTTCAAATTTGAAAAAAATCGCAGTAAATGATGCCTCTTTAAAAGAATTATCGCAGTTTGCTTATTTCAGATATGCATTGGCAAAACAGATAGTGACAACTCGAAGTATGAACGGAAATTTTAATAATATTGAGGATTTATCAAAAATTAAAGATTTTCCTGTTGATAAAGCAAAAATAATTAGTTTATATTTGGAGTTCTAAAAAAACACCACACAATGAATTTTGATTACAATGAAACGCAATCGATGATTGCTCAGTCTATAAAAGAGTTTGCCGATAAAAACATTAAACCTTATATAATGGAATGGGACGAAGCTCAAATTTTCCCAATTCCTTTATTCAAAAAATTAGGCGAAATGGGATTTATGGGTGTTTTGGTTCCTGAAGAATATGGAGGTTCAGGTTTAGGATATCACGAATATATTACAGTTGTCGAAGAGATTTCAAAAGTAGATCCGTCAATTGGATTATCTGTTGCAGCGCATAATTCACTATGTACAAATCATATTTTGACTTTTGGAAATGAAGAACAAAAGAAAAAATGGTTGCCAAAATTAGCAACAGCTGAATATATTGGAGCTTGGGGATTAACCGAGCACAATACAGGTTCTGATGCTGGTGGAATGAATACAACTGCAGTTAGAGATGGCGATCACTGGATTGTAAACGGAGCTAAAAACTTTATTACGCACGCTATTTCTGGAGATGTTGCTGTCGTAATTGTTCGTACAGGCGAAAAAGGAGATTCAAAAGGAATGACAGCTTTTGTTTTCGAAAAAGGAATGAAAGGTTTTAGTTCAGGAAAAAAAGAAAATAAATTAGGAATGCGTGCCAGCGAAACTGCCGAATTGGTTTTTGACGGTTGTCGCGTTCCAGATGCAAATAGATTAGGAGAAGTTGGTCAGGGCTTTGTTCAGGCAATGAAAATATTAGATGGAGGTAGAATTTCGATTGGAGCCTTATCATTAGGAATCTCTAAAGGGGCTTATGAAGCTGCATTAAAGTATTCTAAAGAAAGACATCAGTTTGGTCAGCCTATTAGCAGCTTTCAGGGAATCTCCTTTAAGTTGGCGGATATGGCAACTGAGATCGAGGCTTCGGAATTGTTATTGCATAAAGCAGCTTTCTTAAAGCAACAGCATAAACCTGTTACGACACTTGGCGCTATGGCAAAAATGTATGCTTCAGAAGCTTGTGTGAAAATTGCTAACGATGCTGTCCAGATTCATGGCGGATATGGTTATACAAAAGATTTTCCGGTAGAGAAGTTCTACAGAGACTCTAAACTATGTACAATTGGAGAAGGAACTACAGAAATTCAAAAAGTAGTTATTGCAAGAAACCTTCTAAAAGAGTAAAATAATAAGTTGGGCGTGCCCATAAAAACAAAAGCCATTTAGCAAACGTTAAGTGGCTTTTGTTCTTATGGTCGGGCTTTTCTCTCTAATCTTTTTTGTTTTTAAAGAAAAAACAAAAAAGGATTTCTGTTGCAATCCCTCACGCACTCTAGTTAAGATAGAATTCTAAGAGTGAATTAGTTCTTTTAGAGTAAAGAATTGCTACAAAAGATGAATATTATGTAGAACCTTCGTAGTAAAAATGGGCTCTAAAGTCTATTCTCTATTTTTTGTTATCTTTTTTCAGAAATAATTTAGAATTTATAACTCATAATTCATAATTAATATATACTTTTGCACCCTTAACGAGAGGAGGTGTCAATATTATGTTAATTATACCAATTAAAGACGGAGAAAATATCGATAGAGCATTAAAGCGCTATAAAAGAAAATTTGATAAAACAGGAACTGTTCGTCAACTAAGAGCACGTACTGCTTTTATTAAGCCTTCTGTAATCAAAAGAGCTCAAATTCAAAAAGCTGCTTACATTCAAAACTTGAGAGATAGTTTAGAAAGTTAGTATTAGGCTTTTTTAAAAATAATTACCGTTAGTATCAAAATTTTGATACTAACGGTTTTTTTATGCTTAATTTTGAAGTAGCTATATAAGGTGTAAGTGGTTTTTATTTATTCTGTAATTAATAAGTGTTTGTTTTTATGAAATCAAATAAAGAGGCGTTTCGTGAATATCTTCAACTGGAGAAGAAATATTCTGTACATACGGTAAATGCTTATTTGAATGATATCTTGTTTTTTGAAACGTTCAATAAAACTCATTTTGAACAGGAGAATATCGAGCAGGTAAATTATAGTCAGATAAGAAGTTGGGTTGTTTCTTTGGTGGATGAGGATATTTCAAATGTTTCTGTAAATCGTAAAATGGCTTCTTTGAAAGCTTTTTATAAGTTTCTTTTAAAGACAAAGCAAATAGAGGTTAGTCCTATGTTGAAGCATAAAGCTTTGAAAACGCCGAAAATTATTCAGATTCCTTTTTCTGAAAAAGAACTAACGGATTTAATGCGGGAAATTGATAATCCTTCTGGTTTTGAAGAGGTGAGGGATAAGCTTATAATTGATTTGTTTTATACTACCGGAATGCGAAGAGCTGAGTTGATACATTTGATGAAGAATAATGTTGATTTATCTTCGAATGTGGTTAAGGTTTTAGGGAAACGAAATAAAGAACGTATTATTCCGATTTTACCGATTATTATAGAGCAATTTGGTTTGTATTTGAAAGAAAGATCTCAGCTTGAAAAGATAGTAGATGATGATTATTTTTTTATTTCCCGAAAAGGGTTAAAATTGAGCGAATCTTTTGTGTATCGATTAATAAATTCATACTTTAGTAGAGTCTCTGAAAAGGTAAAAAAAAGTCCACATGTGCTTCGGCATACTTTTGCGACTCACTTATTAAATAACGGAGCGGATTTAAATTCAGTTAAGGAATTATTAGGGCATTCGAGTTTAGCGTCAACGCAAGTTTATACTCATAATAGTTTAGCAGAGCTTAAAAAGGTGTATACTGATGCGCATCCTCGGAACAAATAATAGTTCTGAAATGTTTAACCCTAAAATTAGTATTATGAAGGTAGATGTTCATGCAGTTAACTTTACTGTTGACAGAAAATTGGTGGATTTTATTCAAGAGAGAATGGATAAATTAGAAAAATATTACGATCGAGTGGTTTCGGCCGATGTTTTTTTGAAAGTTGAAAGAACAAGTGATAAGGAGAATAAGGCAGTAGAGATTAAGATTAATGTCCCGGGAGATGATTTTTTGGTTAAAAAGCAATGCAAGACATTTGAAGAAGCGGTCGAACTTTCGGCAGAATCTTTAGAACGTTTACTAGTAAAAAGGAAAGAAAAAATAAGAGCACACATATAATTGAAAAATTTTTTCAAAAAATGTTTTGATACAAAGATAAAATAGCTACATTTGCAGTCCGTTAGAAATAGCGGACTTTTTTATTGATATTGCCAGCGTAGCTCAGTTGGCTAGAGCAGCTGATTTGTAATCAGCAGGTCGTGGGTTCGAGTCCCTCCGCCGGCTCTAAAATATTTCAAATGCGATTTGAAATTGTTCATGCAATTATTGATAAAATAAAGGGGAGATACTCAAGCGGCCAACGAGGGCAGACTGTAAATCTGCTGTGTGAACTTCGCAGGTTCGAATCCTGCTCTCCCCACAAATTTTGATTTCAGGTTAATGATTTCAGAATTTAGATTTGTCTTAAAAAAGATTTGATTTTGATTAGAAATCAGAGAATCTAAGATTAGAACTCTGCCGACTTAGCTCAGGGGTAGAGTGCTTCCTTGGTAAGGAAGAGGTCACGGGTTCAATTCCCGTAGTTGGCTCAAGTAAGTAGGAAATTGAAAATTAATATATAACTAAGATTAAAAATTAAGTAAAATGGCAAAGGAGAATTTTAATCGTTCCAAACCGCACTTAAACATAGGTACAATTGGACACGTGGATCACGGAAAAACTACATTAACTGCAGCAATTACAAAAGTATTGTCTGATGCTGGTTACTGTCAAGCAAAATCGTTTGATCAAATCGATAACGCTCCAGAGGAGAAAGAAAGAGGTATTACTATTAATACATCACACGTAGAGTATGAAACAGCTAACCGTCACTACGCTCACGTTGACTGTCCAGGTCACGCGGATTACGTAAAGAACATGGTTACTGGAGCAGCTCAAATGGATGGAGCTATCTTAGTAGTTGCTGCTACAGATGGTCCAATGCCACAAACTCGTGAGCACATCCTTTTAGGTCGTCAGGTAGGTATTCCAAGAATCGTTGTTTTCATGAACAAAGTGGATATGGTTGATGATGCTGAATTGTTAGAGCTTGTTGAAATGGAAATTAGAGATTTATTATCTTTCTATGAATATGATGGAGATAATGGTCCTGTAGTTCAAGGTTCTGCTTTAGGAGGATTGAATAATGATCCTGCTTGGGTACCAAAAATCATTGAATTAATGGAAGCTGTTGATGCTTGGATCGAAGAGCCAGTACGTGACGTAGCTAAACCATTCTTGATGCCGGTTGAAGATGTATTTACAATTACTGGTCGTGGAACTGTTGCTACAGGTCGTATCGAAACAGGTATTGCTAATACAGGAGATCCAGTTGAAATCATTGGTATGGGAGCTGATAAATTAACTTCTACTATTACAGGAGTTGAGATGTTCCGTAAAATCCTTGATAGAGGAGAAGCTGGAGATAACGTAGGTTTATTGTTAAGAGGTATTGATAAAGAATCTATCAAAAGAGGAATGGTTATCATTAAGCCAGGATCAGTAAAACCACACGCTACTTTCAAAGCTGAGGTTTATATCTTGAAAAAAGAAGAAGGTGGACGTCATACTCCATTCCATAATAACTACCGTCCACAGTTCTACGTACGTACAACTGACGTAACAGGAGTTATTACTTTACCAGAAGGAGTAGAGATGGTAATGCCAGGAGACAACTTGACTATTAATGTTGCTTTATTAAGCCCAATCGCAATGAGCGTAGGTTTACGTTTCGCTATCCGTGAAGGTGGTAGAACAGTAGGAGCAGGTCAGGTGACTGAAATCGTAGGATAATCCTATAAAAATTATAAAAAGCCAGTTGATTCTTAACTGATATCGCTGGCTTTTAATTACGGGCGTAGTTCAAGGGTAGAATAGCGGTCTCCAAAACCGTTGATGGGGGTTCGAATCCCTCCGCCCGTGCAATATAAAATATATCAAATGACAAAAGTTACTAATTATTTATCAGAGGCTTTCGAAGAGTTAAAGTCAAATGTTACTTGGCCTGCTTGGGCTGAGGTTCAAAAATTGACAATTGTTGTGGCTGTATTTTCGGTTTTATTCGCCTTGGCAACATGGGGAGTAGACGAATTTTTTGCAAAAGCTTTGGCTGGATTTTTTAACTGGTTAAAAGGATAATTTTTTTGTGATGGCAGATAATAATGTGAAAAAATGGTACGTGGTTAGAGCTGTAAGCGGGCAAGAAAATAAAGTCAAAGCTTATATCGAAACCGAGATTGCCAGATTAGGTATGGGTGATTATGTTTCCCAAGTTTTAGTGCCTACAGAAAAAGTAGTTACTGTAAAAGAAGGAAAGAAAATGTCTAAGGATAAAGTTTATTTTCCTGGATATGTTATGATCGAAGCCAATTTAGTTGGTGAGATACCTCATATTATTAAGTCTATTACTAGTGTAATTGGATTTTTAGGAGAGATTAAAGGTGGAGAACCTGTTCCTTTGAGACTTTCTGAAGTAAATAGAATGTTAGGTAAAGTAGATGAGCTTGCTGTTAATACAGATACTCGTTCTATTCCTTTCAACTTAGGAGAAACTGTTAAAGTGATCGATGGTCCTTTCAATGGCTTCAACGGAACGGTTGAAAAAATCAATGAAGAAAAGCGTAAACTTGAAGTAATGGTTAAGATTTTCGGAAGAAAAACTCCATTAGAATTGAGTTTTATGCAAGTTGAAAAAGTATAATTTTTGTTACATCTATAATAACCACCGTAATCGCTTCCAATGATTAGGGTGTTAAATTTTTTAAAAAATGGCTAAAGAAATTAGTAAGGTAGTTAAACTACAAGTTAAGGGAGGTGCTGCGAATCCGTCGCCACCGGTTGGACCTGCTTTAGGAGCTGCTGGGGTTAATATCATGGAGTTCTGTAAGCAGTTCAATGCTAGAACACAAGATAAACCTGGCAAAATATGCCCAGTACAAATTACTGTGTATAAAGACAAATCATTTGATTTTGTTGTAAAAACTCCTCCGGCTGCTGTCCAATTATTGGAAGCTGCAAAGCTAAAGTCTGGATCAGGTGAACCAAATCGTAAAAAAGTAGCTAGTGTTACTTGGGACGTTATCAAAGCTATTGCTGAAGATAAAATGGTAGATTTAAATGCATTCACAATCGAATCTGCAATGAGCATGATCGCTGGAACTGCTAGATCTATGGGTATAACTGTATCAGGAGATGCTCCTTTTTAATTAAGAGAAAGAAATGGCAAAATTAACAAAAAAGCAAAAAGAGGCTGCTTCAAAAATTGAAAAGAACAAACTATACACTTTGAAAGATGCTGCTGCATTAATTAAAGTTATAGCTTCTGCAAAATTTGATGAGTCTGTTGATATCGCAGTTCGTTTGGGTGTAGATCCAAGAAAAGCGAATCAAATGGTTAGAGGTGTAGTTACATTACCTCACGGAACAGGTAAAGACGTTAAAGTATTAGCATTAGTTACTCCGGATAAAGAAGCGGAAGCTAAAGAAGCTGGAGCTGATTATGTAGGTCTTGACGATTATTTACAAAAAATTAAAGATGGTTGGACAGATGTTGATGTTATCATCACTATGCCAGCTGTTATGGGTAAATTAGGTCCATTAGGTCGTATTTTAGGACCTAGAGGTTTAATGCCAAACCCTAAAACAGGTACTGTAACTATGGATGTTGCAAAAGCTGTTCAAGAGGTTAAAGCTGGTAAAATTGACTTTAAAGTTGATAAAACTGGTATCGTACATGCAGGAATTGGTAAAGTTTCTTTTGGAGCTGAGCAAATTTATGACAATGCACACGAAATTATTCAAACATTAATCAAACTTAAACCAACTGCTGCTAAAGGTACCTACATTAAAGGTATTCACCTTACAAGCACTATGAGTCCTGCAATTGCATTGGACCCTAAAGCAGTATAATTGGTAGTTAATAATTTTTAGTATGACTAGAGAAGAAAAATCAATCGCGATTGAAGATTTAACTGCACAGTTAGCTGGTACAAATATTATTTATGTATCTGATATTTCTGGATTAAACGCAGAAACAACTTCAAACTTGAGAAGAGCTTGTTTTAAAGCAGGTATTAAATTAGAGGTTGTAAAAAATACTTTGCTTGCAAAAGCAATGGAAGCTTCTGCTAATGACTATGGAGATTTACCTTCAGTATTGACAGGTAACAGTGCTATATTTATTTCAGATGTTGCAAATGCACCTGGAAAAATTATTAAAGATTTCAGAAAAAAATCGGCTAAACCTGTATTAAAAGGAGCTTATATTAACTCTGAAATTTATATTGGAGATGATCAATTAGATGCATTAGCAACTATCAAATCTAAAGAAGAACTTCTTGGAGAACTTATTGGATTATTGCAATCACCAGCACAAAGAATTATTTCAGCTTTACAAAACAAATTCGCTGGTAGCGAAGAAGAAGCTGAAGCATAATAATTCGTACGAGGAATTAAATTTCCTTGTAGCTTAATTAGCGCACAATAAATAAATTATATTTTACAAATCATTTTAAACGATAGAAAAAATGGCAGATTTGAAACAATTCGCAGAACAATTAGTTAACCTAACAGTTAAAGAAGTTAACGAATTAGCAACAATATTAAAAGACGAGTATGGTATCGAGCCTGCTGCTGCAGCTGTAGTAGTTGCTGCTGGTGGTGGAGAAGGTGCTGCTGAAGAAGCGCAAACTGAATTTACAGTTGTATTAAAAGAAGCTGGTGCTTCTAAATTAGCAGTTGTGAAATTAGTAAAAGAACTTACAGGTTTAGGTTTGAAAGAAGCTAAAGATGTAGTTGACGGTGCTCCAAGTAACGTTAAAGAAGGTGTTTCTAAAGAAGAGGCTGAAGGTCTTAAAAAATCATTAGAAGAAGCTGGAGCTGTAGTTGAATTAAAATAATTCAACTCGGTTTTAAGAACTAGGTTTAGGTCCTGAGTTAACACTCAAAGGCCTAAACCATTTTTCGTATAATAAAATACATTAAATTTTATTATCAAATAGTTTAATATACGAAAGAGTTTTTGATCAATACGAAGAAAGAAAATTGGACTAAATTTTATTGGTTTATTTTTAAAGATGTATTGATTTTAAAAAGAAAGTATAGACTACGCAGTGTGTTTTTACACAAAAAAATTACTTTTTTTTAATCAAAATTTTGTCCATTGATGATAACAAATCAGACTGAAAGATTGAATTTTGCCTCTACAAAAAATATTCCTGACTATCCGGATTTCTTAGATGTTCAGGTTAAATCTTTTAAAGATTTTTTTCAATTAGAAACTAAATCTGACGAAAGAGGCAACGAAGGGTTGTACAACACCTTCATGGAAAATTTTCCAATCACAGATACAAGAAACAACTTTGTATTGGAGTTCCTAGATTATTTTGTTGATCCACCACGTTATACAATTCAAGAATGTATAGAGAGAGGTCTTACTTATAGTGTGCCTTTAAAAGCAAGGTTAAAACTATATTGTACAGATCCAGAACACGAAGATTTTGAAACTATTGTACAAGATGTTTATCTTGGAACAATACCTTATATGACTCCAAGCGGTACTTTTGTTATCAATGGTGCTGAGCGTGTAGTAGTATCTCAATTACACCGTTCTCCTGGGGTTTTCTTTGGTCAGTCATTCCACGCAAATGGAACAAAACTTTATTCTGCCAGAGTAATTCCTTTTAAAGGATCTTGGATAGAATTTTCTACAGATATCAACAGCGTAATGTATGCTTATATCGATAGAAAGAAAAAATTACCTGTTACAACTTTATTCCGTGCAATTGGATTCGAAAGAGACAAGGATATCCTTGAAATTTTTGACCTTGCTGAAGAAATTAAAGTTTCTAAAACTGGTATTAAGAAATATATTGGAAGAAGACTTGCTGCACGTGTATTGAATACATGGCATGAGGATTTCGTTGATGAGGACACTGGAGAAGTTGTTTCTATCGAACGTAACGAAATCATCCTTGATCGTGATACTATTATCGACAAAGATAATGTTGAAGAGATCATTGATTCTAACGTTAAATCTATTTTGTTACATAAAGAGGATAATAACCAAGCAGATTATGCTATTATCCACAATACATTACAAAAAGATCCAACAAACTCTGAAAAAGAAGCTGTAGAGCACATTTACCGTCAGTTGCGTAACGCTGAACCGCCTGATGAAGAGACTGCTCGTGGTATTATAGATAAATTGTTCTTCTCTGATCAACGTTATAACTTAGGTGAAGTTGGTCGTTACAGAATGAACAAAAAACTTGGTTTAGATATCCCAATGGAAAAGCAAGTGCTTACCAAAGAAGATATCATTACCATTGTAAAATATTTGATCGAATTGATCAACTCTAAAGCAGAGATTGATGATATTGATCACTTATCAAACCGTCGTGTTAGAACAGTTGGTGAACAATTGTCTCAACAATTCGGTGTTGGTTTGGCACGTATGGCTAGAACTATTCGTGAGAGAATGAACGTTAGAGATAACGAGGTGTTTACGCCAATTGATTTGATTAATGCTAAAACATTATCATCAGTTATCAACTCTTTCTTTGGTACTAACCAGTTATCTCAATTTATGGATCAAACGAATCCATTAGCTGAGATTACGCACAAAAGAAGACTTTCTGCCCTTGGACCTGGTGGACTTTCGAGAGAGAGAGCTGGATTTGAGGTTCGTGACGTTCACTATACACACTATGGTCGTTTATGTCCGATTGAAACTCCAGAGGGACCAAACATTGGTTTGATTTCATCTCTTGGTGTTTATGCAAAAGTTAACGGAATGGGTTTCATCGAAACTCCTTACCGTAAAGTTACAGATGGTGTAGTTGATTTAGAAAGTACACCGATCTATTTAAGTGCTGAAGAAGAAGAAGGAAAAATGATTGCTCAGGCAAACATTGAAATGGATGCTTCAGGTAAAATTACAGCAAGCAATGTTATTGCTCGTGAGGAAGGTGACTTCCCGGTTGTTGAGCCATCTGCAGTACATTATACAGACGTTGCGCCTAACCAGATTGCTTCGATTTCAGCTTCGTTGATTCCTTTCTTGGAACATGATGATGCGAATAGAGCCTTGATGGGATCTAACATGATGCGTCAGGCGGTTCCTTTGATCCGTCCGGAAGCACCAATTGTTGGTACAGGTTTAGAGCGTCAAGTGGCTTCAGATTCTAGAGTATTGATTAATGCTGAAGGAGATGGAACTGTAGAATATGTTGATGCTAATATTATTACTATCAAATACGACCGTACTGAAGACGAAAGAATGGTTAGTTTTGATGCTGATGAGAAAACATACAACTTAATTAAATTTAGAAAAACCAATCAAGGTACAAGTATCAACTTGAAACCAATCGTAAGAAAAGGTGACAGAGTGGTCCTTGGACAAGTATTGTCAGAAGGATATGCTACTCAAAATGGTGAATTAGCTTTAGGTAGAAACTTAAAAGTTGCGTTCATGCCATGGAAAGGGTATAACTTTGAGGATGCGATTGTAATTTCTGAAAAAGTAGTTCGTGATGATATTTTTACTTCTATCCACGTTGATGATTATTCATTAGAGGTTAGAGATACTAAGTTAGGAAATGAGGAGTTAACAAACGATATTCCTAACGTTTCTGAAGAAGCTACTAAAGATTTAGATGAAAACGGTATGATCAGAATTGGAGCAGAGGTTAAACCTGGCGACATTCTAATCGGAAAAATTACACCAAAAGGAGAATCAGATCCTACTCCGGAAGAGAAATTGCTTCGTGCAATCTTCGGGGATAAAGCAGGAGATGTAAAAGATGCTTCATTAAAAGCTTCTCCATCTTTACATGGTGTAGTTCTTGATAAAAAATTATTTGCAAGAGCCGTAAAAGATAAACGTAAACGTACTCAGGATAAAGATGCTTTAGGCGCTTTAGAAATGGAATTTGAAACTAAATTTGTTGAATTAAAAGACAGATTGGTTGAGAAATTATTCTTGATCGTTAACGGAAAAACATCTCAAGGTGTAATGAATGATTTGGGTGAAGAAGTTTTACCAAAAGGTAAAAAATATACTCAAAAAATGCTTTACGCAGTAGAAGATTTTGCTCACTTAAGCAAAGGTCAATGGGTTGCTGATGATGCTACAAATAAAATGGTTAATGATTTAATTCATAACTATAAAATTAAGCTGAACGATTTACAAGGATCTTTAAGAAGAGAAAAATTCACTATTACAGTTGGGGATGAATTACCATCAGGAATCTTGAAATTGGCTAAAATCTATATCGCTAAAAAACGTAAGTTAAAAGTTGGTGATAAAATGGCAGGACGTCACGGTAACAAAGGTATTGTTGCAAGAATCGTTCGTCATGAAGATATGCCTTTCCTTGAAGACGGAACACCGGTAGATATCGTATTGAATCCACTTGGGGTACCTTCACGTATGAACATTGGTCAGATTTATGAGACTGTTCTTGGATGGGCTGGTATGAACTTGGGTAGAAAATTTGCTACTCCAATTTTTGATGGGGCATCTTTAGATCAAATCAATGCTTTGACTGATGAAGCTGGAGTACCACGTTTCGGACATACACACCTTTATGATGGTGGTACTGGAGAGCGTTTCCATCAAGCTGCAACTGTGGGTGTAATTTACATGCTTAAATTAGGACACATGGTTGATGATAAGATGCACGCACGTTCTATCGGACCATACTCGTTGATCACTCAACAACCACTTGGAGGTAAAGCTCAATTTGGAGGTCAGCGTTTTGGAGAGATGGAGGTTTGGGCGCTTGAGGCTTATGGAGCATCAAGTACTCTTCGTGAAATCTTAACAGTTAAGTCGGATGACGTTATTGGTAGAGCTAAAACTTACGAAGCTATCGTTAAGGGTGAGTCTATGCCAGAACCAGGATTACCGGAATCATTCAATGTATTAATGCATGAATTGAAAGGTCTTGGACTTGACATTCGTTTAGAAGAATAAATAAAATTTTCAGTTGCAGTCTCAGTATTCAGTTCAACACTGAAAGCTGAGACTAAAGCTGTTTATTAAAATAAAGTTTTTAGGATTTATACCCGTAAACCGTTCCGATTTTTTACTTATAACCTTAAGGTTTTGTAATTAGCACTTCAGAATTGACGTTTGAAGTTTAGAGAAGTAATCCGTGGTAGTGACTTGATGGTTTTACTCTTTTTTAAAGAGAAGGTTATAAGTTAAAATCAATTTTTTAATTGCAGATAAATCAATAGTAAAAACTATGATGAATAATAGAAATAATAATAAAGATAAGAATCCTATAAAAAGATTTAACAAAATCTCGATAGGATTAGCTTCACCAGAATCTATCTTGAAAGAATCAAGAGGAGAGGTGTTGAAACCTGAAACAATTAACTACAGAACTCACAAACCAGAGCGTGACGGATTATTCTGCGAAAGAATCTTCGGACCTGTTAAGGATTTTGAGTGTGCTTGTGGTAAATATAAAAGAATTCGTTACAAAGGTATCATCTGTGACCGTTGTGGTGTTGAAGTTACTGAGAAAAAAGTACGTCGTGACAGAGTAGGACACATCAATCTTGTTGTGCCAATTGCTCACATCTGGTACTTCCGTTCTCTTCCAAACAAAATTGGTTATATCCTTGGTCTTCCATCTAAGAAATTAGATATGATCATTTACTACGAAAGATATGTAGTAATTCAAGCTGGTATTGCTAAAAATGCAGATGGAGAATCTTTACAAAGATTAGATTTCTTAACTGAAGAAGAATATTTGAATATTTTAGATACTCTTCCGCAAGAAAATCAATATTTAGATGATTTAGATCCTAATAAATTTGTTGCCAAAATGGGAGCAGAATGTATTATGGATTTATTAGCTCGTATTGACTTAGATGCTTTATCTTATGAATTAAGACACAGCGCTAACAACGAAACATCTAAACAACGTAAAACTGAAGCTTTAAAAAGATTACAAGTTGTTGAGTCTTTCCGTGAGTCTAACTTAAACCGCGAAAATCGTCCTGAGTGGATGATTATGAAAGTGGTTCCAGTTATTCCACCAGAATTACGTCCGCTTGTGCCACTTGATGGAGGTCGTTTTGCAACTTCAGATTTAAATGACTTATACCGTCGTGTAATTATCCGTAATAACCGTTTGAAAAGATTAATGGAGATTAAAGCTCCAGAAGTTATCTTAAGAAACGAAAAACGTATGTTGCAAGAATCTGTAGATTCATTATTTGATAACACTCGTAAAGCTTCTGCTGTTAAAACAGAATCTAACAGACCATTAAAATCATTATCTGATTCCTTAAAAGGTAAGCAAGGACGTTTCCGTCAAAACTTACTTGGAAAACGTGTGGATTATTCTGCTCGTTCGGTAATTGTTGTTGGTCCTGAATTAAAATTATTCGAATGTGGATTGCCAAAAGATATGGCATCTGAGTTATACAAACCTTTCGTTATCCGTAAATTGATAGAAAGAGGTATTGTTAAAACAGTAAAATCTGCTAAGAAAATTATAGATAAAAAAGAGCCTGTAGTTTGGGATATCCTTGAAAACGTAATTAAAGGTCACCCAGTATTACTTAACCGTGCTCCTACGTTACACAGACTTGGTATTCAAGCTTTCCAACCAAAATTAATTGAAGGAAAAGCGATCCAATTGCACCCATTGGTATGTACGGCTTTCAACGCCGATTTTGATGGGGATCAGATGGCAGTTCACTTGCCATTAGGACCAGAGGCTATTTTAGAGGCACAATTATTAATGTTGGCTTCTCACAATATTCTTAACCCTGCGAATGGAGCACCAATTACTGTACCTTCTCAGGATATGGTCTTGGGTCTATATTATATGACCAAAGAACGTATCTCTACGCCAGAACACATAATTTTAGGTCAAGACTTAACTTTCTATTCTGCTGAAGAAGTAAATATTGCATTAAACGAAGGAAGATTAGAATTGAATGCTCGTGTAAGAATTAGAGCAAAAGATTTTAATGACGCTGGAGAATTAGTGTATAAAATCATTCAAACAACTGCAGGACGTGTATTATTTAATGAAGTAGTACCTGAAGCAGCTGGATATATCAATGATGTATTGACTAAGAAAAACCTTAGAGATATTATCGGACACATTTTAAGTGTGACTGATGTACCTACAACGGCAGCTTTCTTGGATAATATGAAAGATATGGGGTATAAATTCGCATTTAGAGGAGGTTTATCATTCTCTTTAGGTGATATTAGAATTCCAGAACAAAAAACAAAATTAATTGCAGACGCCAGAGAACAAGTTGAAGGTATTTCTGTGAATTATAACATGGGTCTTATTACCAATAACGAGCGTTACAACCAGGTTATTGACGTATGGACTTCAGCAAATGCTCAGTTAACAGAGTTAGCAATGAAAAATATTAGAGAAGACCAACAAGGTTTCAACTCTGTATACATGATGCTTGACTCTGGGGCGAGGGGTTCTAAGGAACAGATTCGTCAGTTAACTGGTATGCGTGGTTTGATGGCTAAGCCTAAAAAATCTACTGCTGGTGGTGGTGAGATTATTGAAAACCCGATTCTTTCTAACTTTAAGGAAGGTCTTTCGATCCTTGAGTACTTCATTTCTACTCACGGTGCTCGTAAAGGACTTGCGGATACGGCTCTTAAAACTGCCGATGCTGGATACTTAACAAGAAGGCTTCATGACGTTTCACAAGATGTTATTGTAAACATCGAAGATTGTGGAACTTTAAGAGGTGTTGAAGTTTCTGCTTTGAAGAAAAATGAGGAAATTGTTGAATCATTAGGAGAGAGAATTTTAGGACGTGTTGCATTGCAAGATGTTATAAATCCACTTACTAATGAAGTAATGGTTCAATCTGGACAACAAATTACTGAGGCAATCATGAGAACTATCGAAGCTTCTCCGATTGAAAGAGTAGAGGTTAGATCTCCATTAACTTGTGAGGCTTTAAAAGGTATTTGTGCGAAATGTTACGGTAGAAACTTAGCTACTGGTAAGATGACACAAAGAGGTGAAGCAGTAGGAGTTATTGCAGCTCAGTCTATTGGAGAGCCAGGTACACAGTTAACACTTCGTACGTTCCACGTTGGAGGGGTTGCTGGAGGTATTTCTGAAGAATCTAGTATCATTACAAGATTCAACGGTAGACTTGAGATTGAAGATTTAAAAACTGTAAAAGGTGAGGACAGCGAAGGTAATGCGGTTGATATCGTAGTATCACGTTCAACTGAATTAAAATTAGTTGATGAGAAAACTGGAATCGTTTTAAATACACATAACATTCCTTACGGATCTAGTATTTTTGTTAAGGATGGTGAAGTAGTTACTAAAGGATCTGTGATCTGTAAGTGGGATCCATATAATGGTGTAATTGTTTCTGAATTTACTGGTAAGATTGCTTACGAGGATTTAGAGCAAGGACAATCGTTCATGGTTGAAATCGATGAGCAAACAGGATTCCAGGAAAAAGTAATTTCTGAAGCAAGAAATAAAAAATTAATTCCAACTTTATTAGTTTATGGTAAAGAAGGTGAATTGATTCGTTCGTATAACTTACCAGTAGGAGCTCACCTTATGGTTGAGAACGGTGAGAAAATTAAAGCAGGTAAAGTATTAGTAAAAATCCCACGTCGTTCTTCTAAAGCAGGCGATATCACGGGAGGTTTACCAAGAATTACTGAATTGCTTGAGGCTCGTAACCCTTCAAACCCAGCGGTTGTTTCTGAAATTGACGGTGTTGTTTCTTTTGGAAAAATCAAAAGAGGTAACCGTGAAATTGTTATCGAATCTAAATTTGGTGAGATTAAAAAGTATTTAGTTAAACTTTCAAGCCAAATCTTAGTACAAGAAAATGACTTCGTAAGAGCAGGAGTACCATTGTCTGACGGTGCAATTACACCAGACGACATCTTAAGAATTCAAGGGCCGGCTGCTGTTCAACAGTACTTGGTAAATGAAATTCAAGAGGTATACCGTTTACAAGGGGTAAAAATTAATGACAAGCACTTTGAGGTAGTTATTCGTCAAATGATGCGTAAAGTAAGAGTTCAAGATCCAGGAGATACATTATTCCTAGAAGATCAATTAATTCACACTAAAGATTTTATCGTTCAAAATGATAAATTATATGGTATGAAAGTAGTTGAAGACGCTGGAGATTCTGCTGTATTGAAACCAGGTCAGATTATTTCGCCTCGTGATTTACGTGATGAGAATTCATTGCTTAAACGAAATGATAAAAATCTAGTTGTAGCTAGAGACGTAATTACTGCAACTGCAACGCCAGTTTTACAAGGTATTACAAGAGCTTCGCTACAAACTAAATCATTCATCTCTGCTGCTTCTTTCCAAGAAACAACAAAAGTACTTAACGAAGCTGCTGTAGCTGGTAAAGTAGATGATTTAGAAGGATTGAAAGAAAATGTAATTGTTGGACACAGAATTCCTGCAGGAACTGGTATGAGAGAATACGATAACACTATCGTAGGATCAAAAGACGATTACAATGAAATGATGGCTAATAAAGAAGAATATATTTATTAATTAGGGAACTATGAGTAATCCGAAACAACAACCAGAGCAGATTAACATTGAGTTGGACGAAACTATTGCAGAAGGAATTTATTCTAATCTGGCGATTATCAACCACTCATCATCAGAATTTGTTTTAGATTTTGTGAGTATTATGCCAGGTATTCCTAAAGCCAAGGTAAAGTCAAGAATTGTCTTGACACCACAACATGCTAAAAGATTATTGAAAGCAATTGGTGAAAACATTCATCGTTTTGAAGCCGCTCATGGCGAAATCAAAGAGACGGAGCAAGCGCCAATCCCGCTTAATTTTGGTCCGGCAGGACAAGCATAAATTAATAAAAGCCCCAGTAATGGGGCTTTTTTTTGGATGATACTTAAAATTAAATGTAGTTTACCCGATTTAGTTTCACTTTCGTCGACTAAATTTTCTTATTTGATAGTAATGTTTTAATTTGCTTACTCTTACAGAAAAAGAGATTAATTTTTGAAATATAATGACTTAGTATAAGGTTGGTTTAATTCAAATTAAAAAAAAGCGCTAATGAAAATTAGCGCTTTTTTTATGTTTTTTACAGAATGAAATTTAATCAAATTCCGAAGTGAAAAATAATTTTACACTTGGGTATTTATTTTGTGTCATTTGAATAGTGAAATCAGAATCGGCTAAAAATACCAATTGACCGTATTTATCATGAGCTAAGAATTTCTGCTTGATACGTTTGAATTCTTTAAACTCGTCATTTTTTGCATCATCAGGTTTTACCCAACAAGCTTTGTGAACCGGGAAATTCTCATAAGTACATTTAGCGCCATATTCATGTTCCAAACGATATTGAATAACCTCATATTGTAGTGCTCCAACAGTTCCAATTACTTTACGATTGTTCATTTCTAATGTAAACAACTGTGCAACACCTTCATCCATTAACTGATCAACACCTTTGTCCAATTGCTTGGCTTTCATAGGATCAGCGTTGTTAATGTATCTAAAGTGCTCTGGAGAGAAACTTGGAATTCCTTTGAAACTCATAATTTCACCTTCAGTCAAAGTATCTCCAATTTTAAAGTTTCCAGTATCGTGTAAACCAACAATATCACCAGGATATGAAATGTCTACAATTTCCTTTTTCTCAGCAAAAAAGGCATTTGGACTAGAGAATTTTAAATTTTTCTTTTGACGAACATGGTAATAAGGCTTATTTCTTTCAAAAGTTCCGGAAACAATTTTTATAAATGCTAAACGATCACGGTGTTTAGGATCCATATTAGCATGGATTTTAAAAACAAAACCGGTCATTTTTTCTTCTTTAGGGTCAACTAAACGAGTTTCAGAATCTTTTGGTCTTGGTGACGGAGCGATAGCAACGAAACAATCCAATAATTCACGAACTCCAAAGTTATTTAATGCCGAACCAAAAAACACTGGCTGAATTTTTCCGTCTAAATAATCCTGACGTTCAAATTTTGGATAAACTTCATCAATTAATTCTAATTCCTCACGAAGTTTTTCAGCTGCTTTTTGACCAACAATTTTATCTAATTCAGGATTGTTTTGAACATCAGAAAAAGCGATAGTTTCTTCGATATTTTTACGGCTGTCTCCACTAAAAAGGTTGATGTTTTCTTCCCATAAATTATAAATTCCCTGAAAATCATAACCCATACCAATTGGGAAACTTAAAGGAGTAACTTTTAATCCAAGTTTTTGCTCCACTTCATCCATCAAATCAAAAGCATCTTTACCTTCACGATCTAATTTATTGATGAAAACAATCATCGGAATGTTACGCATTCTACAAACTGCAACCAATTTTTCAGTTTGTTCCTCAACCCCTTTTGCAACGTCAATTACAACAATAACGCTATCAACAGCAGTTAAAGTTCTAAAAGTATCTTCAGCAAAATCCTTGTGTCCCGGAGTATCAAGAATGTTGATTTTTTTGTCTTTATAATTAAAAGCAAGTACAGAGGTTGAAACCGAAATACCTCTTTGGCGTTCGATTTCCATGAAATCACTCGTTGCTCCTTTTTTAATTTTATTGTTTTTTACAGCACCAGCTTCCTGAATAGCTCCTCCAAACAACAATAACTTTTCAGTTAAAGTAGTTTTACCGGCATCGGGATGCGATATAATTCCAAATGTTCTTCTGCGTTGTATTTCTTTTAAAAAGCTCATATTTCGTATAAATAGGTTGCAAAAGTACTATTAATTACGGCTTAATAAAAATATTCACTTCTTAAATTAGGAACTCTTTCAATTTATTAGAGATAATTTATAAGCAAAAAATTAAGGCTGTTTTTTTAGGACAGCCTTAATTAAATAGTCTAAATTTAAAATTACTGATTAATAGACCAAACTGAATATCCTTTTGGAGGACATTGTATTTTTACCCATTTGTCTGCCTGAGTTGTTGGATACCAAGTTGAGTTTCCTGTAAAATCTTTGATTTGTGTATTCGCCCAATTAGTTTGAATCCATCTTTCTTGCCATGAATCTGAGTTATTGATATATACAACTAATCCCGGATTTCCGTTGTAACCATTTCTTCTTGCAACATATTCATCATTATCCGAATATAAAATTGAAGTTGTTCCAGTCGCTTTATTATTGTGAATCCAAATCAGGTTGTTTAATTTGTTTTTATCCAACCATTCTTCATAATCTCTGTAGAAAATTGTTGGATATCCTTCATGTGTTAATATATAGGAATACGCCAATAATTTATTCGAAATTTCATCTGTATCATGATTTGTCACAAACGTAACGGCTTTGTATGGATTTCTTTTCCACATCATGTCGTCGTTTAATAAAGCAAGATTATTTCCGTCAAAAGCATCGTTCATTTTGTAGTAACAAGCAAAATCAAATACAGAACTGTTCGCGTTGTTTGCCCACCATTCTAAGGTATTTACGTTTGCATCCCAATATTCTCCAACTGAAAATCCGCCTACATTAGCATTCCAATCGTGTACAACCCATGGAGCAAAACCTTTGACATAATCAAATCTCCAACCATCAAATTTCATGGTGTTTTTGTAGTATTTACCAACTCCGTCGGTTCTAAGCCATAACCAATTTTGAACATTTGGAGCCGCGTGGCATAAATCAGGAAAACCACCAAAAGCGCCTTCATCATTATTACCATAACTGTTTTTGTAAAAATCATTGTAAGTACGTGGGAATTTTCCAGAAGCGATTCCTGTAAAATTAGTCCATGTATTGGTTCCCGTAAAAGGATTAGCTTCAGATTGACCTCCGCTATTGTGATTAATTACAATATCAGCATACACTTTAAGGTTCTCAGTATGCGCATTTGTGATCAAGTTTACAAGCTCAGTTTTAGATCCGAATCTTGTTTCAGTAGAACCATTTTGGTTGTAATCTCCAAAATCAAAATAATCGGTAGGATCATATCCCATAGAGAAAGCACCATTTTGTGCTTTTGAAGCAGGCGGCAACCATATTGAGCCAATTCCTGCGTTACCCCAAGCGGCTACTTTACTGCTTACGGTATTCCACCAGTTTCCACCAGCGGGAACATCCCAATAAAAGGCCTGCATCATGACTCCGCCACCAGGATTGTCTACATATTTTCCTGTTGAAGATGATTTAGAAAGTCCTGTACTAAACGGTTTTCCATCATGATGAGTTACATTAATGATTTCAAATTTCTGACTTTCAGCTTTTGAATCGACTTCGGTTGTTTCATTTTGCGAGCAAGAGTAAAAGAATGCTGTAATTGCTGCAATTAAATAAATCTTTGCATTAGGTTTTTTCATAATCGAGATTTGGTTAAGGTTAGATTAATAAAGTTATAATTACATATTTATAGAGGTCTAAAAACGAACAATTCGTAATTTTGATAGCTATAAATTGTAGATTATTCATCTAAAGTATATATTTTTTGTATCGATCGGTTTTTATAAGAAAATAGTTATACAACGAAAACGTTGTAGTGTTAAAAACTTTTTTTATTCAATTGTAATTTAACAGTTTGAGAATTGCATTTATTTTCAGAATTACAGGATTTTTGGAAGAATAAAAGCAATGATTTTACTGTTTTGAAAAGATTAATCTCTCTTGATTGGTGTTTCTGTTATGAAATTTAAGTGTACTCCATATAATTTTTTGTTAATAGTATAGCTGATAGTTGTATTATGTAATTGAATTGTTATTTTTGTTCGGCATAAGTTAAAAGAACTAGATCTTAAATATTTAGTGTTTTCAGAGTCATTTCTGAAAATATAGGTTAAGTTGATTTTAGTTTAAAACGAAATTCTAAAAACAAGATCTTTACATTCAAATTAAATTTAAAATAATGTTATTAAAAAAATTACAGCTAAAAACAATTGATTACAAGCTAGTGTTGACAATGTGTTTTTTACTTTTTTTCACCTCAATTATTTCGGCTCAGGAAATTATAAAAGATACTGTAGTTAAGAAACCAGTTCAAATTGCCTCTGGCCAAAAGCTGAAAGTTGATGGAATTATTGCTACAGTTGGAGATTATATTGTTTTAGATTCTGATATTGACAAAGGATATTTGGAGATTACAGCGCAAGGAGGTTCTGTAAAAGATATCACAAGATGCCAAATGCTTGGTAAACTTTTAGAAGATAAATTATATGCACATCAAGCGATTCAGGATAGTATCGTAGTTAGTGATGCAGAAGTTAGAGGAATGATGGACGATCGTTTGAACTATATGGTTCAACAAGTTGGAGACATCAATAAAGTTGTAGCTTATTATAAAAAGAATTCTGTAGAGGAGTTTAAAACTTATTTTGCTGACATCTTAAAAGAGCAAAAATTAGCTCAGGAAATGACTAAGAAAATTGTGGATGCTGTAGAAATAACTCCTGAAGAAGTTCGTAATTTCTTTAAAAAAATACCAAAAGAAGAATTACCAACTTTTGGAGCAGAAATGGAAGTAGCGCAAATTGTGGTTGAGCCTAAAGTTTCTAAAGAAGATAAGCAAAAAGTTATCGATAGATTAAATGCAATTCGTAAAGATGTTCTTGAAGGATCAAGTTTTGCAACAAAAGCCGTTTTATATTCTCAGGATCCTGGATCTGCACCAAATGGTGGATATTATAAAATGACAAGAAAAACACCTTTTGTAAAAGAATTTAAAGATGTTGCTTTTAGTTTAGGAGAAGGAGAAGTTTCAGAGCCTTTTGAAACTACTTTTGGATATCATATTATTATGGTAGAAAAAATAAAAGGACAAGAAGTTGAATTACGTCATATTTTAATTGCTCCAACAGTTTCTGAAGATGCTTTGAAAGATGCTAAAGAAAGAATTGCTAACATTAGAGCTAAGATTGTAAGTAAAGAGATTTCTTTTGCAGATGCTGCCAGAACAGAATCTGATGAAAAAGAAACAAGAGCAAACGGAGGAACTTTGGTAAATCCTAATACACAAGATACACGTTTTGAGTTAACTAAAATGGATCCTACATTATACAGTCAGGTTTCTAATTTAAAAGATGATGAAGTTTCCCAACCACTTTTAAATACTGATGATAAAGGTAAAAAAACGTATAAGTTAATTACTGTTACTAATAGAATTGACGAGCACGTTGCTGACTATGCTAAGGATTATACAAAAATTAAAGAATTAGCATTAAAAGAAAAGCAAATCACAACAATTTCTAAATGGTTTGATTCAAAAATAAAAGATACTTATATCAAAATTATTGGAGAGTACAGAGATTGTAATTTTGTATACAATTGGTTGAAAAAATAATTTTTATTAAATAAAGAAAAAGAGTTAGTTTTATGAATTCATAGCACTAACTCTTTTTAATTTAAAATATATTCATAGATGTCTGACGTAACAGCAATTCACAATCTGGTTCAAAAACGAAACGAATTAAAAGCCGAAATAGCAAAAATAATTGTAGGGCAAGATGACGTTGTAGATCAAATTTTACTTTGTATATTTTCTGGAGGACACGCACTTTTAATTGGTGTTCCAGGATTGGCAAAAACTTTAATGATTAATACTTTGTCTCAGGCTTTGGGATTAGATTTTAAAAGAATTCAGTTTACGCCTGATTTAATGCCTTCGGATATTTTAGGAAGTGAGATTCTGGACGAAAACAGACACTTTAAATTTATTAAAGGGCCAATTTTCTCTAATATCATTCTTGCTGACGAGATTAACAGAACACCGCCTAAAACGCAAGCTGCTTTACTTGAAGCAATGCAGGAACGTTCCGTTACAATCGCGGGTCAGAATTATAAATTAGATTTACCTTATTTTGTATTAGCAACTCAAAACCCAATTGAGCAAGAAGGAACTTATCCTTTGCCTGAAGCACAATTAGATCGTTTTATGTTTGCAATCAAATTAGAATATCCAAGTTTTGAAGAAGAAGTATTAGTTGTAAAACGTACAACATCTGATGTTAAAACAACGATTAATCCGTTATTTACCGCTCAGGAAATTATCGATTTTCAACATTTGATTCGTAGAATTCCTGTAGCTGATAATGTTATTGAATATGCAGTAACTCTTGTAAGTAAAACACGTCCTGATAATGCTTTGTCGAATGATTTTGTAAAGAATTATTTAGATTGGGGAGCAGGACCAAGAGCATCTCAAAATTTGATTTTGGCAGCAAAAGCACATGCAGCTTTCAATGGTAAATTTTCGCCGGATATTGAAGATGTAAAAGCGGTTGCAACTGGAATTTTACGTCACAGAATTATTAAAAACTACAAAGCAGATGCCGAAGGAATAACAGAAGAAATTATTATTCAGAAGTTGATGTAAGAGAATATAAAAGCATAAAAAAAGCCTAACCGATTTTAGAATTAGTTAGGCTTTTTTATTTCTATTCGGAATGTAATTAATGTTGTTTGAAAAGGGGAGAAATTAACGTTCAAATGAGTAACTATAACGTTGTAAATTTTAATTTAGAAAGATTCTTAGCTAAAAATGGGGTAAAATCTGACTTCCTTTTTAACAACGAATTCCGACTTTGTTAAAGAAAAGATTTTAAAATATTAATAATTCATTTTTTTAATACAAAACTGCTATTTTGACAAAAACAAGCAGTCAAAATCGTTTTTTAACAATAATAATTTTTGAAAAGGCGACTTCTATTATATTTTTTTTAATTCTCGGCTTTAATACCTAAATTTGCGTACAAAAAAATAAAAATACCTAGAAAAGACTTTTATTATGAATATTTATCAGGATTACATCCAAGAAATTGAAGAACGAAAAGGTCAAGGGCTTAACCCGAAACCAATTGATGGTGCTGAATTATTAAGCGAAATCATTGAACAAATTAAAGATTTGAATAACGAGTATAGAGCAGATTCTCTTAACTTTTTTATTTATAATGTTGTACCGGGGACTACGAGCGCTGCAGGTACAAAAGCGAAGTTTTTAAAAGAAATTATTCTAGGCGAAGCTGTAGTAAAAGAAATTACTCCTGCTTTTGCTTTTGAATTATTGTCACACATGAAAGGTGGACCTTCTATTGAAGTTTTACTGGATTTGGCACTTGGTAATGATGATGCTATTGCAAACGAAGCAGCAAAAGTTCTTAAGACGCAAGTTTACCTTTATGAGGCAGACACAGATCGTTTAAAAGAAGCATTCAAAAATGGTAATGCAGCTGCGATCGAAATTATTAAAAGTTATGCTCAGGCTGAGTTTTTTACAACTCTTCCAGAAGTAGTTGAAGAAATTAAAGTAGTTACATATATTGCTGGTGAAGGAGATATTTCGACAGATTTACTTTCTCCGGGTAATCAGGCACACTCACGTTCTGACCGTGAACTTCATGGTAAATGTATGATTACGCCTCAGGCACAAGAGGAAATTAAAGCATTACAAGCAAAATACCCTGACGCAAGCGTTATGTTGATTGCTGAAAAAGGTACAATGGGTGTAGGTTCATCTAGAATGTCAGGAGTGAATAACGTGGCACTTTGGACAGGAAAACAAGCAAGCCCATATGTTCCATTTATTAATATTGCTCCAATCGTTGCAGGAACAAACGGAATTTCTCCAATTTTCCTGACAACTGTTGACGTAACAGGTGGTATTGGTTTAGATCTTAAAAACTGGGTTAAAAAGCTTGATGCAGATGGTAATATTATTCGTAATGAAAATAACGAACCAATCTTAGAAGAAGCTTACTCTGTTGCTACTGGAACTATACTTACAATAAATACAAAAACTAAGAAGCTTTATAACGGCGACAAAGAATTAATTGACATTTCTAAGGCATTCACGCCTCAGAAAATGGAATTTATAAAAGCTGGAGGATCATATGCAATTGTATTTGGTAAAAAACTTCAAACATTAGCAGCGAAAATTTTAGATATTGAAGCTCCACTTGTATTTGCTCCATCAAAAGAGATTTCTATTGAAGGACAGGGACTTACAGCGGTAGAGAAAATCTTCAACAGAAACGCTGTCGGAATCACTCCGGGTAAAGTATTACACGCAGGTTCAGATGTTCGTGTAGAAGTAAACATTGTAGGTTCTCAGGATACGACAGGTCTTATGACTGCTCAGGAATTAGAATCTATGGCTGCTACAGTAATTTCGCCAATCGTTGATGGTGCTTACCAATCAGGATGTCACACAGCTTCAGTATGGGATAAAAAAGCTCAGGCAAATATTCCAAAGTTGATGAAATTCATGAACGATTTCGGTTTAATTACAGCTCGTGATCCTAAAGGAGTTTATCATTCAATGACAGACGTAATTCATAAAGTTCTTAATGATATTACTATTGATGAGTGGGCTATCATTATTGGTGGTGACTCTCATACAAGAATGTCAAAAGGTGTTGCTTTTGGTGCTGACTCAGGAACAGTTGCTCTTGCACTTGCTACAGGAGAGGCTTCTATGCCAATTCCGGAATCTGTAAAAGTTACTTTCAAAGGAGAAATGAAAGATTACATGGACTTCCGTGATGTAGTTCACTCAACACAAGCTCAAATGCTTAAAAAGTTTGGTGGTGAAAATGTATTCCAAGGTAGAATTATTGAGGTTCATTTAGGAACTCTTACTGCTGATCAGGCATTTACATTTACAGACTGGACTGCAGAGATGAAAGCAAAAGCTTCTATCTGTATTTCTGAAGATGATACTTTGATTGAATCTCTTGAGATTGCAAAAAGCAGAATCCAGATCATGATCGGTAAAGGAATGGACAATGAAAAACAAGTTCTTCAAGGATTGATCAATAAAGCAGATAAGAGAATCACAGAGATTAAATCAGCTGAAAAACCAGCATTAACTCCAGATGCAAATGCCAAGTATTATGCAGAAGTTGTTGTAGATCTTGATCAAATTATCGAGCCAATGATTGCTGATCCAGACGTAAATAATGCAGACGTTTCTAAAAGATACACACACGATACAATCAGACCTCTTTCTTTCTACGGAGGAGAGAAAAAAGTAGATCTTGGATTTATTGGTTCTTGTATGGTTCACAAAGGAGATATGAAGATTTTAGCTCAAATGCTTAAAAATATCGAAGATCTTCACGGTAAAGTTGAGTTCAAAGCGCCGCTTGTAGTAGCGCCACCTACATATAACATTGTAGATGAACTTAAAGCTGAAGGTGATTGGGAAGTTTTACAAAAATACTCAGGTTTCGAATTTAACGATAATGCACCAAAAGGAGCAGCACGTACAGAATACGAAAACATGTTGTATTTAGAGCGTCCGGGTTGTAACCTTTGTATGGGTAACCAGGAAAAAGCAGCAAAAGGAGATACTGTAATGGCAACTTCAACACGTCTTTTCCAAGGAAGAGTTGTAGAAGATACAGAAGGTAAAAAAGGAGAGTCATTACTTTCTTCTACACCAGTTGTTGTATTGTCTACAATTTTAGGTAGAACTCCTACACTTGCTGAATATACAGCTGCAGTAGATGGTATTAGTCTAACTAGATTTGCACCTTCTCATAAACTGTTAGTGATGTAATCACACGATTAGTTATAATCATTATAGATAAAAAGCCTGAGTCAATAAACTCAGGCTTTTTCTTTTCTGGCTACTCTATTTTTCGTAACTTGTCATGTTCAAAATAACAAAAACAAAAACAATTATACTTATGGCTTTTGATATTGAAATGATTAAAAAAGTGTATGAGAACATGCCAGGTCGTGTTGATAAAGCACGCGAGATTGTTGGGCGTCCACTTACCTTAACAGAGAAAATTTTATACAATCACCTTTGGGATGGAAATCCAACTCAGGCGTTTGGCAGAGGAGTAGATTATGTTGATTTTGCACCGGATCGTGTTGCATGTCAGGATGCAACTGCTCAAATGGCATTATTGCAATTTATGCATGCCGGAAAGCCTAAAGTAGCAGTGCCTACAACGGTTCACTGTGATCACTTGATTCAGGCAAAAGTTGATGCCGCAACCGATTTGGCCCGAGCAAAAACACAAAGCAATGAAGTTTTCGACTTCTTGTCGTCAGTTTCTAATAAATACGGAATTGGTTTCTGGAAACCAGGAGCAGGAATTATTCACCAGGTAGTACTTGAAAATTATGCTTTTCCCGGCGGAATGATGATTGGTACCGATTCTCACACTGTAAATGCAGGTGGTTTAGGAATGGTCGCTATTGGTGTTGGTGGAGCAGATGCTGTAGATGTTATGTCAGGTATGGCTTGGGAGCTTAAATTCCCTAAATTAATTGGAGTAAAACTAACTGGTAAATTATCAGGATGGACAGCTCCTAAAGATGTTATTCTTAAAGTTGCCGGTATTCTTACTGTAAAAGGAGGAACTGGCGCAATCGTAGAATATTTTGGAGAAGGCGCAACTTCTATGTCTTGTACTGGTAAAGGTACTATTTGTAATATGGGAGCTGAGATTGGAGCTACAACTTCAACTTTTGGTTATGATGATTCTATGAGTCGTTATTTACGTTCTACAAACAGAGCCGATGTTGCCGATGCAGCAGATAAAGTAGCTTCTTACTTAACAGGAGATCCTGAAGTTTATGCTAATCCAGAACAATATTTTGATCAGGTTATCGAAATCAACTTAACAGAATTAGAGCCGCACTTAAACGGACCTTTCACTCCAGATTTAGCGACTCCAATTTCTAAAATGAAAGAAACAGCAATCAAAAACAACTGGCCTTTACAAATTCAGGTTGGTTTAATTGGTTCATGTACAAATTCATCTTACGAAGATATCTCTCGTGCAGCTTCTTTGGCAAGACAAGTAAGTGCTAAAAACTTAAAAACTAAATCTCAATTTACAATTACTCCAGGTTCAGAAGTTGTTCGTTATACAATCGAAAGAGACGGATTTATCGATACTTTCGAAAAAATTGGAGCAACCGTTTTTGCTAATGCCTGCGGACCATGTATTGGTATGTGGGACAGAGATGGAGCAGAGAAAGAAGAAAGAAACACAATCGTTCACTCTTTCAATCGTAACTTCTCAAAACGTGCAGATGGTAACCCAAATACTTTAGCTTTCGTAGGTTCACCAGAATTGGTAACCGCTATGGCTATTGCAGGAGATCTTGGTTTTAACCCTTTAACAGATACGTTAATCAACGAAGATGGAGAAGAAGTAAGACTTGAAGCGCCAACAGGAGACGAATTGCCTCCAAGAGGATTTGACGTAAAAGATCCAGGATTCCAGGTTCCTGCAGAAGACGGTTCAGGAGTTCAGGTTGTTGTAAGTCCAACATCGGAGCGTTTACAATTATTAGCTCCGTTTGATGCTTGGGATGGTAAAAACATTACAGGTGCAAAATTATTAATCAAAGCATTCGGAAAATGTACAACAGATCATATTTCTATGGCTGGACCATGGTTACGTTTCCGCGGACACTTAGATAATATTTCAAACAATATGTTGATTGGTGCCGTAAATGCATTCAATCAAAAAACAAACTCAGTAAAAAATCAATTAACAGGTACTTACGATGCAGTTCCTGCTGTAGCTCGTGCATACAAAGCGGCTGGAGTTCCGTCTATCGTTGTGGGAGATCACAATTATGGCGAAGGTTCATCACGTGAGCATGCTGCGATGGAACCACGTTTCTTGGGTGTTAAAGCTGTATTAGTAAAATCTTTTGCTCGTATTCACGAAACAAACCTTAAAAAACAAGGACTTTTAGGATTAACATTCGCTAATGAAGCAGATTACGATAAAATTCAGGAAGACGATACAATTAACTTTACTGATTTAACCGAGTTCGCTCCGGGAAAACCTTTAACGTTAGAGTTCGTTCATGCAAATGGAACAAAAGATATAATCTTGGCAAACCATACCTACAACGCAGGTCAAATTGGCTGGTTCGTTGCAGGTTCAGCATTAAACCTAATTGCTGCCGGAAAAGCTTAATCTTTAAGATTCAATTATACCAAGAACGCTCTGTGAAAACAGGGCGTTTTTTTTGTTTAGGAGCTATTTCCAGCTATCCACTATATCTTTTTTATGGCAGAAAAAGCCATAAAAAAGGATGCCGCTTCTATCTGGGCTAGGGCATTAGTTTGTGTAAGAAAAGACTTTTCTAAAATAAAAGATAAAATCATTAATCTGCTTTGGTTAAACTAGATCCTTCAGACAAAACTTTAATCCTGTTAATTTGTGTTGTTTCAAATTCATCAATAGAAATACTGTAGACATTTGCAGAAGGCGAGTTCGAGTAAGAATTTTCCGTTCTGCCTCCAAAAATATATAACTTGTTATTATGGTAATGCATGCTACATTCTTTTAATCCAAGATCAATGTTATATTCTTTCAATTGTTTTGAATTAATATCGTACACATACATTTTATTGTATTCAAAAAAGTAAATAATATTGTCGTGATAAGTTATGGCCGGTTTTTCTAAACCATTAAATAATTCCCCTTCAGTTTGCCATTTTTCAGTAGCCAAATCAAAAGTTTCGATCTCAGACAAAGGGTTTTCGTTATTGCCTCCAATCAGATAAATTTTGTTATTGATTAATACTCCCGAAACTTCTTTGGCAGTTGGCATACTTGCAAGTTCGTACCAAAAACCAGAGCTGATATTATAAAGATGTACTTTGTTTGTAAAGACTTTTTTATTGTTTTCAGTATTCATTTTTACAGAACCGCCTATTACTATAATATTGTCATTATAAGTAAAAGAAGCAGCGTTAGCAGCCTGATGCGGATTTGTTTTGTCAACAGTAATAGTCTGTTTTTCGATGTCAAACACCTCAATTTCATCTTGTAAATATTGAAATATACCGTTTGCAGATATTCTTTTTCCGCCTAGAACATAGATTTTATTGTCAAAATAATTAAGGTTATGATAAGCTCTCTTTTTAAATTTTGTGTCAGATATTTGCCAGGAATCTGTTTTAATATCGTAAATTAATAACTCGCTTTTGTATGCTAGGGTTATAAATTGAGAACGAAGTTTTTCTAAATATTTTTTTATAAAAGAGTCATTATCATCAAAGTTTTGATTTTGGGATTGCAATTCCTTGTATGCATCTGAATCAAAACTTGCATCACCACCAATAATATAGATTTTGTCATCTTTTAAAACAGATCCAAATGACGAAATTGCATGTTTTAAAGAAGCTAATTTATTAAAATCGAGTTTTGATTTTAGTCTTCTTTTCTGATTTGCCGAAATAGTTAATCCTTTTAAGCTTTCGACATCTTCAGGAAGAGAAACCTTAAAATTTAATTTTTTTAAATCGTTCACAGAGATTTTTGTGGTAACAAAACCAATATGAGAAAACTGTAAAGAGTCATTGTCTTTAAATTTAGAATCAAGTTTCAATGTAAATTCGCCTTTTGCATTTGTTAAAGTTCCAATATCGCTCGACAAAGCAAAAACATTAGTGTCTTCAATAGGAAGATCTGTTTTTTGAGAAACAACAATACCCTTTATATTTTGAGCTATTGAGATTAATGGTAAAAAAAAGAGAATTAAGAGTAGTTTTTTCACAAGTTTTCGGTTTTTGAGTTAGTTTCCCATTAAAAAGACTTATTTGTATAAAGTGTAGTGTTCCAAAATGTTGGCTCAATTTCTATGCCGATTCTGTTAATTTCAATAAAATTAGTTGTTAAAAAGCGTGTATCTTTTACATTAAAAAGTTAAATTCGCCTTTTAGGTAATATATTTTCTCTTTTTGAGTTTAAAATATTGTCTTAACTTAAAAAAGTATTCATTAAACTTTAATAGGTATGGTTTTTAGATTAATTATAGTATTGTTTTTTTTCAGTGTTGGTGTCTTTTCTCAGGAAAAGTTTATCAAGCACAAAATATCAAAAGGAGAAAATCTATCTGTAATTGCTAAAAAATATGGTGTAAAAACTAAAGACATTGAAGAGGCTAATCCCAATGCGCCTAAGGTTTTAAAATTAAATTCGGTTCTCTTAATCCCGAATAACAATAAAAAAGGTACTACGAAAAAAACTGAAATTGCTGCCAATACAACTCCTACTGTGATTTCAAATTCAGGTCAGCATGAAGTAAGGGAAAAAGAAAATCTTTGGGTAATTTCAAAAAAATATAATATTTCTGTTGATGATTTAAAGAAAGCAAATCCTTCTTTGGAAAATGAAGATTTGAAAATAGGACAGAAACTGAATATTCCTTCAACTGCTATTGTGTCAAATGAAAGGACAACGAAAAACCAGGATATAGAGAAGCCGGAAATAATTTCTTCGACAGATGTTGAGGTTGTTGTTGAGGTAAAACCAAAAGAAACTAAATATCTGATTGCAAAAAAATACGGAATAACAGTTGCAGAATTGGAACGTCAAAATCCATTTATCAAAAAGAAACTGCCTGTTGGATCTGTTTTGAAAATTAGAACTTCAAAAGAAAAAGCAGATCAGCAAATAAAAGATAGTTCTATTACGCCTCAAACTCAGGTTGCGGAAAATTTCGGAACAACTACAGAAACTACAAAGCCGGAAATTATTCCATCAACAGATGTTGAGGTAGTTATTGAAGTACAATCTAAAGAAACAAAGTATTCAATTGCTAAAAAATACGGAATAACAGTTAAAGAATTGGAAAAGCAAAATCCGTTTATAAAAGGGAAGTTGCCAGTGGGTTATGTTTTAAAAATCCGCACTTCAAAAGAAAAAGTTGATGCCGCAGCAGGTTTATCAATAACTCCGCAAAGCAATGATAATTTATCGACTCCAAGTCAGGTTGCTGATAATTCAGAGATTAAAAAAGATACAACTACAGTATTTAGAGTAAGTAATCATTCTGATTTAGTAAATCAATTGATTGTAAATGCAACCGAAAATATTGGAATACGATATCGATCGGGCGGAACCACAAAAGCAGGATTTGACTGCTCCGGATTAATGATTTGTACTTTTAATAATTTTGATATTAAGCTCCCAAGAAGTTCTATCGAGCAATCTAGAATTGGTATGAAAGTCAATTCAGAAGAAGCGCAAAAAGGTGATTTGATTTTCTTTAGAACCAATGGAAGAAGGCACATTAATCATGTTGGAATGGTAGTTGAAGTTTTAGAAGGAGAAATTAAATTTGTTCACTCTTCAACACATGGCGGCGTAATGATTTCTTCGACTAAAGAACCTTATTACGGAAGAACTTTTACACAGGTAAATCGCGTTTTGCAATAGTTACCATAAAAACTTAGTTTTCAATTCTTCAATGGGAAATGGTTTGTTTAAAAAATCAGTTACATACTCATTTTCTTCTATCAGTTTAATTTCGTCAGGATCTAAGGTTGACGAAAGCACATAAATCTGAACTCCTTTTTTTGCATCTTTACTGAGTTTGTGAAATTCATCCAGAAACTCAAAACCATTCATAATAGGCATTTGAATGTCTAGCAAGATGATAAGTGGTTGAGAGTTAATTCTTTTGTTATTGTTAAGCCATTGAATTCCTTCTTTTCCATTATTTGCAATAGATACTTGTTCAATACTAAAAACTTTTTTTAGTAATTGCTTCGTAACAAGCTGGTCGATCAGGTTGTCTTCAATTAACAAAAACAAAGAATTAAGTTCCATAGGCATTAGGAATCGTTACAATAAACTTGCTGCCAATATTACTTTCTGAAAACACAGAAATGTTTCCTTTAATATTCTCGACAGCTTCTTTTACAATATAAAGACCTAAACCAGATCCTTTATTTTTATTTGTACCATAATACATTTCAAAAATATAATCCTTGAACTCATCGTTGATGCCAATTCCGTTATCAGCAACTTCAATTTTATTAAAACCTTCCTGAATATAAGTTTTTATAGAGATGAACATTTCTTGTTTGCTATTATCAGCATATTTTATAGCATTAGAAATTAGATTACTGATAATGATTCTTAAACGCAAACCATCACTCTGAATTTCATCAATTAATAATTCTTGTTTAAAAGTTATTCTGTTTGCATTCTCAATATGCATCAATTGCGAAATAGCTTCATTAAACAAATCCTGTAAACTAACGGGTTCTACTATAATTAATTTTCGTTTATTTTTTGAATAATCTATAATGTCGCTAATAAATTGATCTTGTTTAGTGAGACTTTGATACATTAAACTCAGGTAATCTTTGATTTGATCAACATCGTCTTCCAATTGTGTGATTTCGATTAAACCTTTCAAAGAAGTTATAGGAGATCTCAAATCATGTGAAGCACTATAAACAAAGCGATCAAGTTCATGATTAACAAGAATCAGATTCTCGTTTTTAGCTTCGGTTTCTTTCTTTGAAAACAATAAACGTTTTACCATTATTGAATAATAAAGACAAACACTGCAAACTATAATCAAGATAAAAATAACGTTGAATATAGTTAGTAGGAATTTTATTTTTCGAGTTCCTTCGCCAAGTGTATTCGAAAAGTTTCGTTCGTTAATGGTTAGTTTGTCACTTATAACACTAATTTCCTGAAGAAATTTTTTCTGATCCTCAATACTTAGAATATTGTGATTTATCTTGGCATTGATTTGTTCGCCAATAACATATAATTTAAAGATTAATTGGTCTCCTTGACCCCATTCATTTATAGCTTTTGATAAATAAGAAACTTGTTTGAAGTTCACAAATAACCAAATCAAATCATCGAGATCTTCCTGATGGTTTCTGCCGACAAGTAGTGCTTTTCGGGCAACTTTATTATCTCCGGCTTTCATAAGGGTTTCACGGGCAATACCATCTCCTTGCGGAACCTTTAATTCTTCCTGATATAATTTCCATTGGTTTTTATCTTTGGTAAAAAGATAAGTTATGAGATGGCGCGAAGCATCTTTTTGACCTTTTGAATAGTGTGATTCACCGTTAACATATGCTCTGTTAGCAGATAAGATTTTGATTGTAAAAATGTTAATACAGATTAATAAAGCACAAGAAATAAATACGATTAATAAAAGAATAAAAACATTAGGAAAGCGTAGTTTTCTGAAAGAGTTGACTTTAAACATAATTTTTGAATTTGTAGGTTAGTAATTAGTTTTCTGTCTTGCAAAGTTTGCTTTGTAAGCGGTTTTTCTCTGTTTTAATAATCTTTTTGGGGCGATTATGTTTTGATTAAAAAGATAAACAATTGTTAATGAAATTTTTTAAATTTTAAGGCCGATTAACTCCTGTATCAAATTTAGCAAAAAAAGAATAGAGTTTAACGGATGATCTATTTTTTCATGTTAAATTTTATATTTAACATATAATTCATTGTAAATCAGTAATTTGTTTTTGTTTTAGAAGTAAGGAAGTACTATATGTGCTTTGGCTTAATCAGAATAGGATTGAATCTTAGTCCTTAAAGAAAAATAGAAATATAGCTGTAGAAGTTGTTTTTTGTTTAACAATTGGTTTTGTTTTAATGAATGCTTTTGTTTGTTAGATTTTTCAAAAGTCACTCTTGATATAAGTTTAAAATTTATTTTTGAAATAAACTCACTCTGAACATATTTATCTATTGTTTTAATTGAAAAAAGCCGCAACTTTTTATGGCTACAGCTTTTTTAGAAATCATGAGGTTATCTAAATATATCAGAGTTTTTCAAGAAATTTTTTCTTTTGTTCATTAAATTCATCTTCTGACAATATTCCACTTTCTTTCAATTTTGCTAATTTTTCAAGTTGGTCTAAAATATTAACTTCAGAAGCAACATTATTGACTGAGTTATTTGGTTTGGAAAGTTTATCTCTAACAAATTCAGAAAAAGTTCTTGCAGATAATTTTTCTATATTATCAATTTTGGCAGTATTTCCACTTGTATAAATTTTGATTCCTCCTAAAAGTAAACCAGTTTCGTATTGTATAGAAGAGATTTTGTCCAATGGAAAATCTTCTACTTTCAATCCATATAATATTCCTTTGTCAATAAAGACTAATCGTCTATTTGTTGAAATTAAAATGCCATGACCATTATTATAGGTTCCTTGGACAATATTGTCAATAATTTCACTTTGCGCCAATATATTTGGAAGCTCATTTATTTCTTTACGACCAAGAAAACTAGCAGAATTAGTTAAATTTAGTTGTCTTATTTGTATTTTAATTTCTTCAAGACGTGATAGAGCTTGCTCATTTTTGGTTGCTTTTTCGTCGAATAAATTTTTAATGTCATTTAAAGAATGATTTTTAAGTTTAAATGCCATTTTGGGATCTGCATTGTTGATTTTTTTAAAACAACTTGTACAAACAATGCTTCCATCATTTAATTTTCCGGAACCAAATGTTGGCGTATTTATAAATTTTAATTCTGTTGAACAAAGGATACAATTTGCCATAGATTAATTATTTTTAATTTAAAAAGGTTTTTTTTTTTTTTTTTGAATAGTTGTAGATACTTAAAACTAATTGCAATTAGCTTCGCCTAATAAAATTCCATGATCATCACCACTATTTAGATCTTTTGAAGAATTTACTTTTACAATTTTAACCCAGTTTGTCGTTGCGTTATTTTCTTTTAATATTTCGCATAAATATTCTGCATACCCATTTCGTATTGTTCCATCATCTTCTACACTTGCATAAAGTATATTATCGTCAGTTATTGTGGCATGTTTTATCTTTGGCTCTTTTTGAATTTCTGAAAGCGCTTTTTTATTATTTGAATCTTCGCTAGGCTTTATAGTTTTGCCACAACTGCTAGTGATGAACAAAAGGGCTAAAGGAATTATTAAAAAGAGTTGTTTTATTTTCATTTTGATATTTTTTTGATTTCGTGTTTATTTCTGATTTTCAAATGTAAACAGATGGAAAAGTATTATTTTATGGAAATCCGTAAACAAAATTATTATCTGAAATTTCTAACAAAACGTGATTTGCGTGAGGGATAGAGGCGGTATCCTTTTGTGAAGAGAAACGAAACTAAAGATATAGCCGAAAGCCCGACCCGAAGGGACACGCCCATAATATTAAGATCTATGTCTGAGTTAGAATTTAGTTTTGAAAAACTTCATTTTATCTGAATTTGAGTGATATAAATAAGAATATTATTTTAAAATTATATCGATTTCGTTAATTCGCATTTTAAGAACAAAACAGAACATCAAGAATTAGATATAAACTAATAATCAGAGTTATACAATCTCAGAAAAAAGTATATCTTTAACCAACCCAAAAACCAAAATAATGCAAGAAAACGACCAGGAAAATTTTAAAAGAGAACTCGGATTATTAGACGGAACCATGCTTGTTGTAGGTTCGATGATTGGATCCGGGATATTTATTGTAAGTGCCGATATCGCCAGACAAGTAGGTTCTGCGGGATGGCTAACGCTAATTTGGTTAATCTCAGGATTGATAACTATTATAGCTGCAGTAAGTTACGGAGAGTTGAGTGCAATGTTCCCAAAAGCAGGTGGACAATATGTGTATCTTAAAGAAGCTTATAATAAATTAATCGCGTTTTTGTACGGTTGGAGTTTTTTCGCCGTAATTCAAACCGGAACCATTGCCGCAGTTGGTGTGGCATTCTCAAAGTTTGCAGCTTATCTTTATGAGCCGCTAAGTGATGAAAATATACTTTATGAATTGGGTTCTTTTAAACTCAATGCGGCGCAATTAGTGTCGATTGTTACGATTATTTTATTGACTTTCATTAATAGCCGTGGTGTTAAAAACGGAAAGATTCTTCAAACTGTCCTTACGATTATCAAAATATTATCATTATTAGGTTTAATAGTTTTTGGATTAACATTAGGAGCAAAAGCTTCTATTTGGGATGCCAACTGGACAGATGCCTGGACACCGCGTTCGTATAATGCCGAAAGTGGTTCATGGTTACCAATTGGAGGAACAGCTTTGATTACGGGAATTTCTGCTGCAATGGTTGGATCGTTATTTTCAAGTGACGCTTGGAATGGTGTGACTTTTATCGCTGGAGAAATAAAAAATCCAAAACGAAATGTAGGTTTCAGTTTGTTCTTAGGAACTTTTATTGTGACAATTATTTATGTATTGACAAATTTGATGTATTTAGCGGTAGTTCCGTTAAACGAAATTGCAACAGCAAAATCAGATAGAGTAGCAGTTGTAGCTTCACATTATATTTTTGGAAATATAGGAACGTTGATTATTGCAATTATGATCATGATTTCGACTTTTGCCTGCAACAACGGATTAATTATGGCTGGTGCAAGAGTGTATTATACAATGGCAAAAGATGGTTTATTCTTTAAAAAAGCAGCTGTTTTAAATAAATCAAGTGTTCCGGCTTGGGCACTTTGGGCGCAATGTATTTGGGCTTCGGCTTTATGTTTGACAGGAAAATATGGAGATTTATTAGATTTCGTAATTATCATTGTATTGATTTTTTACATACTAACAATCTACGGAATCTTTATTTTACGTAAAAAAATGCCAGATCTCGAAAGACCTTATAAAGCATTCGGATACCCATTTTTACCAATGCTGTATATCGTGATTGCAGCGGCAATTTGTGTTTCGTTATTAATTACAAAATTTTCAACTTGTGGTTGGGGAGTATTAATTATGCTAACAGGAATTCCGGTATATTATCTAACAAAACCAAAAGAGTCTTAAAGGAAAGTTGCTAAGTTGCTGAGATACTAAGTTTCTAAGTTTAATATGATGTAAGTTTGCCCGCGGGTTTTACGGATTAAACGGATTAACGCGGATCTTTTATTACTCAATAATTGAATACAAAAAATGCCTTGTTTTTAGCAAGGCATTTTTTGTATAACTAAGAAGAAACAGAAATATAAAGTTTGACAAAGAAATCTGTGTAAACCCGTTTAATCCGTAAAATCTGTGGGCAAAAAAAAACACTACCAATTTGCAAAAGCAAAAAAACGTAGTGTCTTTTTAATTTAAATAATCTGGAAAAGGGTTAGTGCAAATTACACCATTTCAGTTTCGACAGATGATTTTATAGTTGAATTAATAATAGATAAGGTAAGAGGATCAGATTCTCCAGAGAAAAAAGCTTCTAAAACTTCCTGAAATACAGGATTTGTATTTTCAACCAAAGAGAAAAGCGTCATAGAAGAACGTAATTTACGCGCATCTAAATCACCTAAAATTCCATCAGCTGATTTTCTTTTAAATGTCAAAAATAACTCTGAAATTTCTATAAGATGTTTTCCTAAAATAGGATGTTCTAAATATTCGGTTGCTTCTTTGAGATCGTTAATGGCATAATAATTTGCATTATCACTTGTGCCTAATCCTTTAATCTGAGGAAAAATGAACCACATCCAATGTGTCTCTTTTTTTCCTTTTTTGATTTCAGAAAAAGCAGTAAGATAAAGTTTATTTTGTGCATCTAAAAAACGCAATAAATCATTGTTTGAATAAGCCATTATAGTAATGTATATATAAAAAAAGGTTGCAAAAGTAGTAAAAAAGATAGGTTCTGCCTAATAAAAGGTTCATGTACTGAGTATTTTAACTTTTAGAGGAGGAATTTTCCTCGTCGTTTCAGCGTTAAAATAAAACTCATTTTGAGTGATTTACAAATCATTCGCTTCGGTTAGTTCGTCTAAAGGTTAAATTGATTCTGGGCAATACATTTTTTGCCGTTTTAGGAACCTGATGTTGCCAGAAACTATTTGTTGTTCCCGCCATTAATAGAAAAGAACCGTGATGCAAAGGAATTTCTACTTGCGGAATTTCTTTGCGAAATTTATGGCGAAGCCTGAACATTCTGGTTTCTCCAAAAGTTACCGAAGCAATAATTGGGTTTGGTCCGGAGTTGTGTTCTTTGTCGCTATGCCACGAAACACCATCATTACCATTTCGATATAAATTGAGCAATAAACTATTAAATTCAATCTGAGTTTCTCTTTCGACACGGCCTCTAATCCTTAATAAATTATAAGTCCAGTCAGGGCCATTTTGATCTGCACCAACATTATCTTTGTCTTCATACCAGGAAATCATCCGCGGAGCCGTAACAATTTTATCATACATTTCCATTTCATATTCTCTCCATTTGGTTTGATGAAGTATTTTTTCATAAAAGCGATCAGATTCTTCTTTGGTAAAAAAGTTATCGATTAAAATAAGTTCTGCATCAGGCAGGTCAAATATTTTTTTTCCTTTTAAACCTGTGGCAAATAATTCGGTATCGCTAAATAGTGTCATAAGTCAATACTTTAAGTTTATAGCTCTATTTTTAAAATTAGATTAGTTTTATATTCCTGATTTTAGCAAGTTCTTGTTGAAAAAAACTTTTCGGGGATTTTTTTCTGCATAAGCAAAAATCAATTGCACAATATATTGGTTACTTTTATAAGGCGTAGCATAATTTTTTACTTCTGAAGGATCGGTAATCGCAACATCTAACGGAATATATCCCATACCATAAAAATGACCATTTTCTATCCAGATACAACTGCGTTCGTGCGCTGTTCTTCCTTTTTCTATAATGGCAAAAGTGGGTCTGTTGTTTAATAAAAAATCAATAGCATTGTCGACTTGTTCATTGTGAAGCGACGCATCCGGCAAATCTGTTATATCTTTATTTTGAAATATTTCTCCTTCTTCAGGTTTTGAATATTTACAAAACCTATAATCAATTTCAAATCGTTCTGCTAAACCCCGCAGTATATTTGTTGCTTCGTGTAAACTACTGAAATGCTCAATACAAGACTGAAATTTATTGAGTTTACCAATAGCCAGATATTTATATCCGTTGCGGGCTTCATATTCATACAATCCAAATTTTGGTTCAAATCGTTTTAAAGCTCTGTTGTAAGTTGGCCAAAGATGCTTAATTTCGGTACATTCTAATAAAAGTGCCATTAATTCATTGCCACAAACTTCAAAAGAAATTGAGTAAATATCCCGCAAGAAATGTTGCCTTTGCGGATTAATCTTATGTCCGCTAAAATGAGAAGCAACTCGTTTTTTTATATTAACTGCTTTGCCGACATAGATTACTTTTTTTACCTCATTATAAAAATAATATACACCTGGTTTTTCAGGTAAATTATTAAAATCTTCGGGCGGAAGGTTAGGAGGTAAACGTTGATCTTGTGCCGTGTTTTTGATCATTTGTTCAATATGACCTTCATCGTCCCATTCCAGTAATCGCGAAAATAATATTGCTGTAGCAGCTGCATCTCCACCGGCGCGATGTTGATTTTCTAAAGGAATGTCGAGCGAATTGCAAAGTTTTCCTAAGCTGTAAGAAGGGAAACCAGGTCTTATTTTTCGTGCTGCACGAACAGTACACAATTTTCTTGCTGTCCATTTAAAACCTGCTTGCTCGAGTTGATGACGAACGAATGAATAATCGAAATTGACATTATGAGCGACGAAAATTCGATCCGTAAGCATTTCTAATACTTTGTCTGAAATATCATCGAAGATTGGCGCATTAGCTACCATTTCGTTATTAATTCCTGTTAAGGCAAAAATCGAAATCGGAATTTCCTTTTCCGGATTAACGAGCGTTTCATATCGTTCAATCACGTTTTCTCCGTCATGAATGATAATGGCAATTTCGGTAATGCGGCTGCCACTGGCGTTTCCACCGGTGGTTTCGATATCTACTATGGCGTATTCTTGCTTTTTCATGTCTCTTTATATAACGTGAAAACGATTTTTTTATGTCGTTTTATTAAACTTTAACAGTGATAACATCTTTCAATAAAGTAGAAAACTTGGGCGATAATCTGTTTTGTTTCATTTTCCATTGACGTCCTAAAGATTGCACGCCGAATTTGATTTTATTATTCCCATAACTCTGATTCATTTTATCAATCGCACTCATTAAAGGTTGATGTTTAGGATTTGAAGTTTCAAATAAATTAAGTTGGGTTTCATTATTTGGTGTTAATCCCATTACAATTACTCCGGCTTTTTTATAACGAAAACCCTTTTTAAAAATAGCTTTAAATCCTTTTTGAGCAGCCTCATTAAGTTCTATTGTAGAATTGGTTGGGAAATCTGTTACAATGGTAATGCTTCGTGAATATTGTGATTCTTCGTTTTTTAAAAAACTAGTCTGGATAAAGACAGTTACCATATTACAATGACAATCCTGACGTCTTAATTTCTCAGCACAAGAAGCTGTAAATGTGCTAATTCGTTCTGATATTTCTTCATAAGTAGTATATCTTTTTTCGAAAGATCTTGTAGTGGCAATCATTTTCCGGTCTGCGGCTTCTTCTAATCCTAAAGTTGGTTTTCCTTCTAGTTCATGTTTTAATCGAAGGCCAACTACAGACATTTCTTTTCTTACCCAAGCATCCGGAAACTGGGTAAAGTCATAGGCAGTATTGATCTTTTTTAATTTAAGTCGTTTGGCGTGCTTTCTTCCAATTCCCCAAACATCTTCAATTTTTGTCCACTTTAATGCCTTAATTCTTTTTTCTTCAGAGTCAATACAATAAACACCCTGTGTACGATCTGCAAATTTTCGGGCAATTTTATTTGCAACTTTAGCCAAAGCTTTGGTAGGCGCAAAACCTATACTAACAGGAATACCTGTTCCTTGTGTCACTTCTTTCCGCATTTTTAAACCCAGCGTATTCAGATCAAATAAATCGTAACCTGAAAATTTCAGGAAAGCTTCATCAATACTGTAAACTTCGATTTCAGGAGTATAAGTTTGAAGCAGATTCATTACCCGATTGCTCATATCGCCGTACAGCGGATAATTAGAAGAATAAACAAAAATGTTCTTTTCTTTAAAAATAGATTCATACTTAAAAGCAGGAATCGCCATAGGTACGCCCAGAGCTTTAGCTTCATCAGAACGCGAAATAACACAGCCGTCATTATTAGAGAGAATAACGATAGGTTTTCCTCTTAAATGCGGCTCAAATACTCTTTGGCAAGAGGCATAAAAATTGTTACAATCGACTAAAGCAAACATTTCTAAACTTGTTTTTTTATTTCTATTTTAAAAAGATTTAATACTATGAATCACAATTCCCCAGATCACAAAATTATTTTCGGGAGTTACCTTTATAGGTTGATAATCTTCATTTTCGGCAATAAGCCAGATGATATCTTTTTCTATTTTAATACGCTTTACGGTAAATTCGCCATCAATTTGACAAACAGCAATTTTATTATTTTGTGGTTCCAGGCTTTTATCAATAATCAATAAATCACCATCATTGATTCCTGCATTTTTCATAGAATGCCCTTTTACTCTGGCGAAATAAGTGGTATACTTATGTTTGATAAATTCTTTGTTGAGATCAATCGATAATTCGATAAAATCATCAGCAGGCGAAGGAAAACCTGCGCTAATACCAACATCAAAAAAAGGCAGTTTTACTTCCGAACTTACATCTGGAATGTACAATTCTATTGAACATGTGGTATTTATATTTCTCAATTTCATAATCCCTTCGGAAATTTTATTTTTTACGCATTACAAAATTAGTACAGATGATAACATTTTTTCATATATTTGTTGTTCCAAATTATAACAAATTAATTATGTCTTTATTTTCAGATAACATCAGAGCATTGAGGGTTAAGCATAAAATATCGCAAGAGAAATTAGCTGAAAACCTTAGAATTACCCGAGGAAGATACGTTAAATACGAGGACGGAACCTCTGAGGCGCCGTACGATATCTTAAAGCAAATTGCCTTATATTTTCATATGAGTATCGATTTACTATTGTCTGTCGATATACGAAAAATCCACATTGAAAACTTGATAAAACTGGAAGGCAACCGACTTATTTTACCAATACAAGTAGATAGTTTTGGAGAGAATTATATAGAAATTGTATCTCAAAAAGCAAAAGCAGGTTATCTAAACGGTTATGCCGATCCGGAATATATCGAGAGTTTACAACAAGTTTCACTTCCGTTTTTAGGACCTGGAAAACATCGCGGATTTCCTGTTGAAGGTGATTCGATGCCACCACACGAAGACGGTTCTATTATTATTGGGCGTTATGTCGAAAGGCTGGGAGAGGTGATGGATGGTAGAACTTATATCCTGATTACCAAAAATGAAGGAATGGTGTATAAACGTCTGAACAAGAACAAAAAGAATGCTTTGGTTTTGGAATCAGACAATCGTTTTTATCCAAATTATGAAGTAAAAGCTTCTGATATTTTAGAGATCTGGGAATACGAATGCAGCATCGGCCGAAGCGATAAACGACATGAAGCTACAGAATCTCAAAGTATGAAAGATTTGCTTCTTGAAGTAAAACGAGAAGTTATGGAGATTAAAAATAATACTTCGAATACGTAATTCTACAAAAGATTAAAATGATTACTTTTTTCCGCCACGAATTCACGAATTATTTTAAATCAAAATTCGTGAATTCGTGGCGGAAAATCTAGACAAAGTCATTAAAAAATCTAAAAAACCTTCACAAATCCCAACCCATATTGCTGGCCATTATAAAAAGGCATAACCATAGAAGTTGATTTACTTTCAGAAGATGATTTAAAAAGTTTTCTGGTAATATATGGATTCATCCAATATGCCAGTTTCGTACTCAAAATCCCGATTCCGGCTCCCGCAGCAACATCAGTTAACCAATGGCGATTGTTGTAAATTCTAAATAATCCGGTTCCGGTTGCAACGGCATAACCTGCAATTCCGTACCAAATAGATTTGTCTTTGTATTCCTGCCATAAAAATTCGGCTCCAGCAAAAGCAGTTGCCGTATGTCCGGAAGGGAACGAATTATTCGAACTTCCGTCTGGTCGTTCTTCATGTACAAGCGATTTTAAACCTAAAACCGTTGTTGCCATAATCGCATACGAAGTCACAAATATCACAGAACGATCTCGCATATTATTTTTGCCTTTTACCCCAAAAGCATTCAAAGCATAAACAGATGCTGCAGGCGCATATTGCGAGAAATCATCAATAGTGATTTTGTTGTCAATGTCCTCAGTAACTTCACTTTGAATTTGATGGTTGAAACTTAAAAGCTGATCATTTCCAATTCCAATTACGCCATAACCAATCAATACTCCAGGAATAATTAATTGTTTGTAATTGAATTTCAAGTTGTGCGAAGTACTGTCAATTTTAGTTATCGAATCATTTTGTTGCGCATTTGCACCCAAAAAACCGAATAAAAACATCAGAGAAATCGTTTTGTAAAACATCTTTCGTTATCGTTATAAGTTGCAATAATAACGAATGTTCAAACCAAGTATTTTTGGCTTAATCTAACCTTAAGTTAATATTAATCTGTTGGTTTTAAATATGATAATTGTATTAAGATTTGCTAAATATTAGGGGGTAAAAGATTCAATATCAATGACAATTTCAAATTCTGGAGTAATGATTTATATTATAGTAATGTCCCAAGGTTTCGGGATTAATCCGTTGGAATAATCCGTTTTTACCACATTTTAAAGTCCCGAAGGGACGATTTATATTGTAGGGCCGGATTTTAATCCGGTTAAAAAACGTATTCACAATACAAAAGTCCCGTAGGGACGATCTATATTTTTGATTTTGCATTATAACGGAATTGGATTAATCCCGAAGCGTCGGGACAGCCCTACAATATAGACCGAACCTACGGCTCTTTTTTAAACTTTTAACGAAAACCAGAACGTACTTCCTAAACCTAAATTACTTTCTACGCCAATAACTCCGTTTTGGGCTTCAATAAATTCTTTACTTATGGCTAATCCCAATCCCGTTCCTGATTTTTGACTTCCTGGAATCTGAAAATATTTATCGAAAACTTTGTCTTTATATCTGGCGTCAATTCCTTTTCCGGTATCAATTACTTGAAAAACAATCTGATCCTTTTCTTCTTTTAATTTAATGATAATCGTACTTTTTTCAGAAGAATAGGTAATCGCATTCGATAGATAATTAATCAAAACCCAGCCTGTTTTTTCGCTGTCGGCTTTTACGTCTTGAAGATTTTCATCAGCATCAATAATCACTTTGATTTGTTTTTGATCGGCTTGAACTTTTACAGCTTCGGTGGCATAATTTACAATAGCATACGGATTGCTTTTTTCGATATTCAACTGAATATTTCCAGTTTCTAATTGCGATAAATTCAGTAATTCGCCTGTAATTTTTAATAACCTTTGGCTATCATCTTTAATGCTTTCGACCAATTGTTTTTGGTCATCATTCATGTCACCCGTTTTGGTATTTTGAAGCAATTGAAGACTTAGTTTTATAGAGGCAATTGGCGTTTTTAATTCGTGAGAAACTGTGGCAATAAAATTAGTTTTCGCAAAATCAAGTTCTTTAAATAAGGTAATATTTCGCAGAATAATGACATCTCCAATATTGATTTCTTTTTCTTCTCCCGTTGGCGTTATAGTGATGTTGATTTTTTCTTTATCGAAATAACTTTCTTTACCGTTAGCAAAAATTTTCAAAGGTTGTTTTTTCTGAGAATCAGTTGCTAATTCTTTCAAAATCAAAGACCGAATCAAATCATTTGATAAAGCCAAAGTCGAAGCTGATTTCCCGATAACATCCTCAGATTTCATTCCGATAATTTTCAGCGCTTCATCATTCACAAACAAAATAACTCCTTCCTGATCCAATCCAATAATAGGATCGTGCATATTATTGATGAGCGTTTCCAGTCGTTTTTTCTCGAAAAACAATTTGTATAAATTACTACTATTGTATTCCTCTAGCTTTTGCGCCATTGTATTAAACGATTTTGCCAAATCTCCATATTCGTTATGATTGGTAAAATGTACACGTTCCGAATAATTTTTATTGGCAATTTCCTTAATACTCAAAGTCAATTCCTTAATAGGATTTGCAATATTATTTGGCAAATTAATCAGTAAATTAAAAGCAATCAGAAAGCATAAAGTTCCCACAATGGCAATCCATAAATTGGCAGTTTCGGCAGTGTGTTTAGCGATATCACTTTTTTTCTTTATGGCATTCATATTGAGTTTCATAATCTCGAAAATGTCCTGTCTGATTTGCATTTTTAAAGATTCATCAGAACTATTTTTTTCTAAAAGAGCAAAGTTTCTCTTAAGACTATCAGTTCCTTTTTTTTCTCCTTCTTCAGTAACATTTTGTGTCTGTTTCTGAAGATTTTCTTTAAAAGTAACAATCGCATTTTCTTTATTAGAATTAATTTCGTCCAAAGACAAAAGCATATTTCTAGAATATTCAAGCGTATTATAATTTGCTTTCAGAATATTCTCCGTGTCTTTTTTTATCGAGAAAATATAAAAGGCACTCACCAATGTGAGTATTATTATTAGTAAAAATAATAACCCAACTCCCAGATTCAATTTAGTTTTAATTCTCATGACGTCATTGCGAGGAACGAAGCAATCTCATCCTCTAAATTTAATTATTGTTTTTTTTAAACCATGTAAGTAATATAAGAAAATATAAGAAGCTGTATAATTAAGTAAAGCAGGAAAAACTTTGTGTCTTTGCGACTTTGCGAGCAACAACTCCAGCGAACTTTGCGTAAAACCTTGCGTTCTTTGCGGTTAAATTTTTCAAGCATCCAATTTAAATGAACTTATATAACTTATATGGTTAGATTTTTTTTTACGACAGAATAACAAGGTCAACATTCGATAAAGAAAGACGATTCAATAAACGTCTGAAAATCGTTGTAGCCAAAATTACTTTAAATAAATTAAAATGTGGTTTCCCGATGCAAACAGTTGTAATTTGTTTTTCTTCGGCGGCAATCAAAATCGCATCCGCAATATTTTTATGTTCAGTTTTAATAACTTCTGCGCCTAGTTGTACAGCCAGTTTAAAGTTATTAATCAAATGACGTTGTTTGTCCAACGCAATTTTAGTACTGCTTTCCTGCGGAGTTTCTACATACAAAACATACCAGGATCCATTGTAATAACTTGCGAGACGAGCCGCTTTTCTAATCACAATTTTAGCCGTTTTATCATTACTGCTAATGCAGGCCAAAAGTTTTTCGTGTCTTAAAGCATGGAGTTGAGGTACTTCATTTTCAACTTTTCGAACCACCTGACTTGCTACTTCTTTCAGAGCCAATTCACGCAATTGTAAAATCTGATCAGACTTAAAAAAGTTCGCCAAAGCCGTCTGAATTTTATCAGCCGTATAAATTTTCCCTTCCTTTAAACGGGCAATCAAATCTTCAGAAGTCAAGTCGATATTTACGACTTCATCTGCCAATCGCAAAACATTATCCGGAATCCGTTCCTGAACATCAATTCCCGTAATACGTTTTACATCTTCATTTAAACTCTCAATATGCTGAATATTAACTGCCGAAATCACGTTGATTCCCGCTTCCAGAATTTCCAAAACATCCTGCCAGCGTTTTTCGTTTTTGCTTCCTTCAACGTTTGTGTGTGCTAATTCATCAACAATTACCACTTCAGGTCTAAGGTTTATAATCGCCTGAACATCCAGTTCTTCCAGCTCTTTCCCTTTATAGAAAATGGTTCGCCGCGGAATTACGGGCAAACCAGATAAAAGGTCATGCGTTTCCTTTCGCAAATGCGTTTCGATGTAGCCAATTTTCACATCAATTCCGTTCTTCAACAACGAATGTGCTTCTTGCAGCATACGGTACGTTTTCCCCACACCGGCGCTCATCCCAATATAGACCTTAAACTTTCCTTTTCGTGATTTCTGAATTAAATCGAGAAAGTGCTGTGCATTATTTTCTTTTTCTTCTTTCATTTTTTTGCTTTATGCCGTAAGCTTTAAGCTTTAAGCAATAAGACTTTTCAAGAACCTATTGCTTAAAGCCTATAGCCTAAAGCTAGAATGAGATTGCCAACGAAGTCGTTACAAAAGTATTTGTATCCGTTGGAACGTTATCTTTTGTGAAAATCTGATCTTTACTAGAAAGATTTCTTGCTTCTAATCTAAACATTACATTATCAGTAACTAAGTAATCAAAGTTAGCCGAAAATCCGTAAGTTTTAAAACCATTTGGCGTTTCAGTTGCGATGATAACACCTTTTTCATCACTATAATATTCGCCACGAGCTGCAAGCTGAATTTTATCAGTTGGTTTATATTGCAGAATCAAAACTGGTGAAAACCAAGTGTCGTATTTATTGCTGTTTTTAGCCGCTTGTTGCGATCCAACATCAAAACCAGCAGTAACATTTGTTTTATCCGTTACTTTAAATTGCCCGTAGAAATTATTAAAATAACGCCATTTTTTGTCAATATCCGGTTGCTCATTTCCAACATAAGTGCTCCAGTTCAAAACCACTTTGTCTGACGGTTTATATGTAATTTGCGTTCCAAAAGCAGGTGTTTGATTGCCCTTTACCTTCTCAATACGTTGCCATCCATTTAAGTACATTCCCGCCAAATACCATTTTCCAGATTCAGATGTGTAACCAATTTTAACTCCTGTTTCATAATAAGGAGAGTTTTCAGCCAAAATACTTCTCGTCAAAGTTTGGCAATCTTTTCCAATTGCACTTTCAAAACCTATGTGAGCTGGCATAATTCCCGCATCGATCCATAAATTATGGCTTTGCGAAATCTTCACACCCACATTTGCCTCATAGATATTTTTCAATAAACCTTGTTCCGCCGCCATGTTATATTCGGCGTAAGTTCCGGCCATCAAAGCAAAATTTCCGCGAATATTATCTTTCGAATAATTCACTTTTGCCATACCTAAATTAATATTCACTTCATTACTTTTATTAAAATTGTAAAAAAAGCTCGGGCGCGTATGATCTTCCGGTTTCCCAAAATCATAACTATAATAAGTCTCTACATATCCTGAAAACGTAAACGGACTTTTTGTTTCTTCCTGAGCGTGTAAATTGCTAAAACCAAAAGCGATTAAAGCGGTAAGTATTATTTTTTTCATTTTTGTGGTATTCAATTATTTATTTAGTAGATTTTTTAGGAGCTATTTCCCGCTATCCATTTCAATCTTTTGTGCCGAACCCCGGCACAAAAGGATTTCCACTACTATCGGGGCTAGGACATTTGGGGTAAAAAAGGGGATTTATTATCCTAACAGGTTTCCAAAACCTGTTAGGTATTTATTTTTAAAAGTTTATTTTTTCGATTCCAACTTTCGTTACAGCTTGTCATTGCGAGGAACGAAGCAACCACATTTGCAAAATCAATTTTATGTATAATTGTTAGTGAGGTCGCTTCGTTCCTCGCAATAAGAGAAAATCTTTGTCAAACCTGACAGGTTTTTAAAACCTGTCAGGTTTAAAAACGTACTATTTCAACTGATCAAGCGCAACATTCAATTCCAAAACATTCACTGTTTCAGGTCCCATAACAGCCGTATTAATGTTTGCTTCAACCAAAGCTTTTACTTTAGCTTCATCCAATTTTCTTTCTTTGGCAACACGTTTCACCTGAATAAAAGCACCTTGAGGAGAAATGTTAGGATCTAATCCACTTCCTGAAGCAGTCACCATATCTGATGGAATTTCAGATTTTTTCAAATAAGGATGAACAACTAAAAACGTATCAATTCTTTTTTGAACCAAAGCCAAATATTCAGCATTACTTGGTCCTTTGTTACTTCCGGCACTTCCGGCAGCATTGTAATCAACAGCCGAAGGTCTTCCCCAGAAATAATTCGACTTATCAAATTTCTGACCTATTTTTTGGTAACCAACCACTTTTCCGTTAACCGAAATAGTTTCTCCTTTTCCGTGATTTGGAGCAAATTGTGCAATTCCGTAAATCGCAAGAGGATAAATAACTGCAAATAATATTACGGTAAGCAGTGTAAGTTTTACTAGTGAAAATATATTTTTCATTTTTTCTTTATTTTTTGAGGTTCTAAGGAACTAAGTTTCTAAGATGCTAAGAGAAAACCTTAGAAACTTAGTATCTCAGAAGCTTAGATTTACATAAATAAGGCAACAACCAAATCAATTAATTTAATTCCGATAAAAGGGACAATCAATCCGCCTAAACCATAAATCAAAAGATTTCTTTTTAGGATTGCACTTGCACCAATTGGTTTATAATCTACACCTCTCAACGCTAACGGAATCAATATCGGAATGATGATTGCGTTAAAAATTACAGCTGATAAAATCGCACTTTCAGGGCTATGCAAACGCATGATATTTAAGCCTTCAAGCGCAGGAATCGCAGTAATAAAAAGAGCAGGAACAATAGCAAAATATTTCGCAACGTCATTTGCAATAGAAAAAGTAGTTAAAGTTCCTCGAGTCATTAAAAGCTGTTTTCCAATTTCAATAATCTCGATTAATTTAGTTGGATCATTGTCAAGATCGACCATGTTTCCGGCTTCTTTCGCAGCCTGAGTTCCGCTGTTCATGGCAACACCTACATTCGCTTGCGCAAGGGCAGGAGCATCGTTCGTTCCGTCACCCATCATGGCAACAAGTTTACCCAGATTTTGTTCGTTTTTGATGTAGTTCATTTTATCCTCAGGTTTCGCTTCGGCAATAAAATCATCAACACCGGCAGCTTCGGCAATAAACTTCGCCGTAAGCGGATTATCTCCGGTAACCATCACCGTTTTTACACCCATTTTTCTCAAACGGTCAAAACGTTCTTTCATTCCTGTTTTAATGATATCCTGCAATTCGATAACACCTTGAACCTGATCGTTTTTAATTACAACCAATGGTGTTCCTCCTTTAGATGAAATATCGATTACTTTTTGAGCAGTATCTTCAGGGAAAGTATTTCCGGCTTGTTTTGCAATATTTTTTGCAGCATCCTGAGCGCCTTTTCTAATATTAGTTCCGTCTTTTAAAATAACTCCGGAAGTTCTGGTTTCAGCAGTAAATTTGATTAAAGTAGCACCTTCAATTGATAATTTATTGGCAGTTTCGGCTCCTGCCAGTTCCACGATACTTTTCCCTTCCGGAGTGTCATCTGCTAGTGAACTTAACACAGCAGACTTTATAAAATCTTCTTCAGTAACACCTTTTGCAGGGTAGAAGTTTGTTGCTTTTCTGTTTCCTATTGTGATTGTTCCGGTTTTATCCAAAAGCAATACATCAATATCTCCGGCAGTTTCAACCGCTTTTCCAGATTTTGTAATTACGTTAGCACGCAACGCTCTGTCCATTCCTGCAATACCAATTGCTGATAATAAACCACCAATTGTGGTTGGAATCAAACAAACGAACAATGCGATAAAAGCTGCAATCGTGATAGGCGCATTTGCATAGTCGGCAAACGGTTTTAGCGTAACGCACACAATCACGAAGATTAAAGTAAATGCAGCTAATAGAATCGTTAAGGCAATTTCGTTTGGTGTTTTCTGACGGCTTGCACCTTCAACCAAAGCAATCATTTTGTCCAAAAAGCTTTCGCCAGGTTCAGAGGTTACGATTACTTTAATTTTATCAGACAGCACTTTTGTTCCTCCGGTTACTGATGATTTATCACCACCAGCTTCCCGAATTACCGGAGCACTTTCTCCCGTAATGGCACTTTCGTCAATCGTTGCTAAACCTTCGATGATTTCACCATCAGTTGCAATTAAATCTCCTGATTCGCAAACAAAAACATCTCCTTTTTTTAATTCAGATGAACTGATATTTTTAATTTCTCCGTTAGGCAAAATTTGTCTTGCCGGAGTTTCTTCACGTGTTTTTCTTAAACTATCTGCTTGTGCTTTTCCTCTTGCTTCGGCAATAGCCTCTGCGAAATTGGCAAACAAAAGTGTTGCAAGTAAAATTAAGAACACAATTAAATTATAAGTAAAACTACCTTGGTCAGTTGCTCCCATTAATATAGAAACACAAACAGCAAACATAATGGCAGTTCCTATTTCTACGGTAAACATTACCGGATTTTTGATCATCATTTTTGGATTCAGCTTCACAAAAGATTGCACTAAAGCTTCTTTTACCTGTTTGCTTTCAAACAATGAATTGGATTTATTAGTTGTCATTTTTCTTTTTATATTATTTTAAAGTAAAATATTCTGCCAATGGACCTAAAGCCAACGCTGGGAAGAATGATAAAGCGGCAATAATTGCGATTACGGCAAAAACCATTATTCCAAAAATAGAAGTGTCGGTTTTTAAAGTTCCTGCACTTTCCGGAATGTATTTTTTATTAGCCAATAATCCTGCAATTGCCAATGGACCAACGATAGGAATGAAACGACTTAATAACAACACAATTCCTGTAGTGATATTCCAGAACGGATTATTATCGCCCAAACCTTCAAAACCAGAACCATTATTGGCAGCACTCGAAGTATATTCGTATAACATTTCAGAGAATCCGTGATGTCCAGGATTGTTTAACCAGCCTGTTGCGTTTCCGCTAAACCAGTAACCCATTGCAGTGTCGTTTGCAGCAAAATAAGAAGCCAAAGCTGTTCCTGCTAATATTAATAAAGGGTGAAGAATTGCGATAAAAGCTGCAATTTTAACTTCCCGCGCTTCAATTTTCTTTCCTAAAAATTCAGGAGTTCGACCAACCATTAATCCGGAAATAAATACAGCCAGAATGATGAAAATGTAGAAGTTAAGAATACCAACACCACAACCGCCATAAAACGCATTGACCATCATGGCAAGTAATTCCATTGCTCCGGAAACCGGCATTGAACTATCGTGCATACTATTTACAGAACCTGTAGAAATTACGGTTGTAGCAATACTCCAGAATCCTGAAACCGCTGGTCCAAACCGAACTTCTTTTCCTTCCATCGCTCCGGTTGTTTGAGCAATTCCCATTTTCTCGATAGCTGGATTTCCGTTCATTTCCGTCATCATTGTTGGAATAACCAGTAGTAAGAATCCAACGGTCATAACTCCAAAAATTACATATGATAATTTCTTTTTCTTTAGATAAAAACCTAAAGCAAAGATCATTGCAAACGGAACAATTAATTGTGCCCAAAGCTCAACAGCATTTGTAAAATAAGTTGGATTCTCTAATGGATGCGCTGAGTTGGCTCCAAAAAATCCACCACCATTTGTACCTAAATGTTTAATGGCAATAAAAGCAGCTGCAGGTCCGCGGGAAACGTCAACGTGATCACCTTGTAAAGTTGTGATAGAATCTTTACTGTCAAAATCCATCGGAGTACCGCTGAACGCTAATATAGTAGCAACAATTACTGAAAGTGGTAATAATATACGTGTACAACTTTTGATGAAATAGTTGTAAAAATTCCCCAATTTATCTGTAGTTCTCTCTTTCATTGCAGTAAAAATCATCGCTGCAGCAGCCATACCGACACCAGCAGAAACAAATTGCAAGAACATTAAGAACATTTGTGATAGGTAAGAAACTCCACTTTCACCTGAATAATGTTGTAAGTTACAGTTTACTACAAACGAAATGGCGGTGTTAAAGGCCAAATCCGGTGACATTGATGGATTGTTGTCGGGATTTAAAAATAACGATCCCTGAAATAATAAGACAAAAAAACAAAGAAAGAACCAAATCATGTTGATACTTAAAAGTGCTTTTAAGTGTTGTTTCCAGTTCATTTCTTCAGTGGAATTAATACCGCTGATTTTAAAAATAAATTTTTCAATTGGATTGAAAATCGGATCAAAAAGTGTTTTATCTCCTAAATAAACTTTAGCGATATATTTTCCTAACGGAATGGCTAAAACTATCGAAACGATAAAAATACTGATGACGCCTAATAATTCTGTGTTCATAATTTTTTAAATTTTAGTGAAATGTCAGATGTGATTTGTAAAAGGAGATTGACGTTTAATATCTAACATCTCACTTATAACTTTTAACATCATTAAAATTTTTCGGGTTTGATTAATACATAAACCAAATAGCCGAAAACGGCGATGGAAACAATAAATAGTGCAGTCATGATTTAGATTTTTTCAAAGAATTCAACTGATTTAAAACAAATCGCAAACAACACAACGGCTAATGCGAGTAAAAGAAAAGTGATTAACATATAGAGATGATTTTAGAGTTCAGATTTTAGATTATGGCTTTTTCGATTAAACAGTTAACCGATTAAACTTTTTTATACGCCCGAAGTATTAATTTGTTTGATATATTCCGCTTTAAGCGTTTGTGGAAAAAGATGTGAAATGTTGCAGTGACGTACTTCCATAAAAGAAGAAACAGAGAAAACATACACATTAGAAATGGCGTTTTTAGTTTCGTTGCTTCCGCTGATAAAAAGGCGTTCAGCAAGAGCCAGACATTTTTTTGCACGAACGATGTTACCAGAAATAATAGATTTTTTGGTTATTTCAGCAAAGCGTTCAGCTTGTTTGTAGATTGTGCAGACTTGGTTTTTCATGAGAATGAATTTTTATGTTCTTCCCACTTATGCCAAAATACGTTCCGAAAAACTCAAGTTATAGCTAAAGTCTTGTCAATGAAAGAAATGTAGTTTCGTGCCAAAAATCAGGCATAAAAAAAGCCTATCAAAATGATAAGCTTTTATTGAAATGATAGGATGATTTTTAATTATTAATTGTGAATTGTAAAATGTAATATTCTTTAGATTTGATATTGATATTGAAATTTGCAATTGTTATTGAATACTATATTCTTCTAATTTTCGATACAAAGTCGCAATTCCAATTTCTAGTAAACGAGCAGTTTCAGCTTTATTACCTTTTGTATAATTTAAAACCTTCTGAATATGAAGTTTCTCGACACTTTGCATAGAAAAAGCGGACATTGATTTTGTAGCTTTTTCAGGTTGATGCTGCATTTCATACGGTAAAACATCAGCGGTTAAAATATCGCCATTGCTTAGAATTACAGATCTTTCTATAACATTTTTAAGTTCACGAATGTTTCCCGGCCAAGAATAATTTTCTAATTTCTGAAGAAAATCATCTGAAACATTCAAGTTTTTTTTATTCGTTTTTTCAGAAAATTGCTTTACAAAATAGTTTGTTATAGGCTGAATATCTTTTATTCTTTCACGCAAAGGCGGAAGTGTAATCTCAAAAATATTCAAACGGAAATACAAGTCAGAGCGAAAACGGTGTTCTTCACTTTCTACTTTTAAATCTCTGTTTGTTGCGGCAATTAATCTGAAATTTGATTTTTTGGGAGTTGTGTCTCCAATCGGAATATATTCGCTGGTTTCTAAAACGCGTAATAATTTGGCTTGCAATTCAATTGGCATTTCTCCAATTTCATCAAGGAATAAAGTTCCGCCGTTGGCTTCTTCAATAAATCCTTTTTTATCTTTTAAAGCTCCGGTAAAAGCACCTTGTTTATGACCGAATAATTCGCTTTCCAGAATTTCTTTACTAAAAGTACTGCAGTTTAAAGCGACAAAAGATTTGCCAACGCGATTACTGTTTTCATGTATTGCTTGTGCAAAAACTTCTTTTCCGGTTCCGGTTTCGCCAGTAAGTAAAACAGTAGAATCGGTTTTTGCCACTTTTTTGGCTAAATCAATAACCTGTTCAATTCCTTTTGATTTTCCGATAATGGTGTTGAAAGAATATTTATCGTTAATACGTTTCTCGAGTTGTTTTACTTTTTTTTGTAATTGCGCTTTCTCGACAGCTTTGTATAAAAGCGGAATAATTTTGTCGTTATCATCACCTTTTACGATATAATCAAAAGCACCATTTTTCATGGCCTGAACACCGTCAGGAATATTTCCGAAAGCAGTCAATAAAATAACTTCAATCAAAGGAAAACTACCTTTTATGTTTTGCAGAAAATCAACGCCATTTCCGTCAGGTAATTTTACATCACATAAAACGACATCAATATCCGTTTGTTCGAGTTTTTTAAAACCTGATTTCAAATCTTTAGCTTCAATCACTTCAAAGCCTTCTGATTTTATAATACGTGTCAACAGACTTCTGAGTTTTTCTTCGTCGTCTATGATTAAAATTTTATGTGTCATTTGAGGAAAAGTCTTGAATGGAAATTCATTTTTGAAGTACAAATTTAGGTTTTAAATTATTCATCTTTTTTGATTGATTGGAAATTCTTGCGAAAATTCAATTTTCAAAATAGTTCCATTATCATTTTCCATAGAGAATTTTGCCTCCAAATCATCACTCAAGCCTTTTATTAAACTCATGCCGAATGAATTGATTTTCTTGCCACTAAAATCAGAATCAACACCAATTCCGTTATCAGATATTGTTAGTAAATATCGATTTTCTGTTGTTGCTTCAAGTGTGATATAAATCATTCCGGTTCGATCATCGGGAAAAGCATATTTTATAGAATTTGTTATCGCTTCATTCAAAATAAGTCCTAGCGGAACCGCCTGAGCAACATCTAATTCTAACGGATCTATTTTTATTTCGAACCTAATTCTTTGTCCAAGATTGAAGGAATCTTTCAAATATTCGATCAATTCTCTAATATAATTTGGCATATTTATCGTCGAAATATTTTCAGAATTATAAAGTTTCTGATGAATCAAAGACATCGAATGAATTCTGTGCTGACTATTTTTTATAGCTGATAATGCCATATCATTATCCAAATATGCAGATTGAGAATTCAACAGACTTATTACTGTTTGAAGATTGTTTTTTACACGATGATGAATCTCTTTCAGCAACCATTCTTTTTCATCCAGTAAATGTCTCAGATTAATATTTTTCTGGTTGATTTCTCTTTCTTTCAGTTCAAGTTTAGCGTGATTTCGTTGTTTTAAACGGTATCGATTATACAATAAAGCAATTGTAATCAAAAGCAAAATCAAACTCCAAATCGATAAATTATTTAGGATTTTTGATTTATGTAATTCACTTTCCTGTAGTTTCGACTGATCGTCTAAGAGCTTGATTTTTTGTTCTTTATTTTTAGTTTCATACTCAATTTTAAGTTCTTCAATTTGTTTGTTTTTAGAAACGCCAAGAGTAGAATCACTTATTTGCTTGAAATTTTCAAAATGCTTTATTGCGCTTTTATAATTACCATTAACAGAATCTGTTTTGAATAATAAATACTGAAATCCCTGCGAATTATAATTTTTGTTGTAAATTTTACAAAGAGCAAAAACTTTATCAGTATAAAATTTAGCTTTTTGTGGTCTATTTGTTTCGATGTAAAACAAAGATATTTGAGTATATTGATGGACAACCTCATGAAAAGTTTCGGGAGTATTTAGCTGTGCCGCATAATAATCCGTTTCTTTAAAATACTTTTCGGCTTGAACATAATCTTTTAAAGTATAGTAGCAATTGCCCTTAATATAATTAACGGACATTTTATCAAAAGTACTTTTTGGAGGATATTTTGCAGTCGTTGAATTGATGTAATCCAGAGCTTCTTTAGTTTTTCCTTTTAAAGATAAAGCGGCAACAGCGCCAAAAAAACTTTTATACCAAGTACCGCTATCTATGTTTTGATGTCCAAGATCAATACCTTTTTTGTACATTTCTAAGGCAGCTTCATTATGGCCGTAAATATTATAAACGTCGCCTAAACGCAGATAAAAGATTTCGCCTAAAGTGTAATCTTTTTCGGTTTCCATTCTTTCTACACTTTTTAGAGCATAATATAAAGCCGTTTTTATACTTCGCTGATTCAGTTCTATATAAGCAATTGTAGTTTCTGCAAATTGCTGATGTGTGAAACCAATTTTTCGCAGATCGACTAAATTTTGATACAACCTTTTTCTGGCGTCATTGATTCTCCCCGTCCAAAAATAAATAGTTGTAATCTTCATATAAGGTTCTATTCTCTTTTCTTCCAATCCTAAGGAAGCATAAAGAGAAATCGCTTCCTGAAGAATTTTCTCTTTTTCAGGATCAAGATTTGATAAAAGCGTTCCTTGCGCGTCTAAAGCATCTGCAAGACCTAACTTATCGTTTTGCTTTTTGCAATCGTTTATTACCTGAACAAAACAATTTTTACTTTCTACAGGATTATTGGCTTGAGCATAATATTTGCCAAGAAGTATCAAACTTTGATTCTGCCATTTTCTTGCTTTAAGCTGATTACTTATAGCAACAGCTTTTTCAATATATAGGAGAGCATTTTTAAGATCTTCAGGTTTTGTTCCGGGTTTAAAAAGATAGAAATTACCCAACTGAAGCGATAATTTAATTGCATTTTCGCCATTTGATTTCGCCAGAAGACGTTTTGCGGAATTAATATCGCTTTTTTCGATTAAATCCTTTCCTATCAAATAAGAACCGTCGTTAAAACCTTCGTCATATGCTAAAGAAACGGGCAATTTATAAGCTTTACAGGCAAGAACTACAGAACTATCTACATCAATTGCACCTTGATTTGAATTGTACAAATACATGGAAGAAGCCTGAATCAAAAGCCTTTTTTTCTTTAAATCATATTTAGCTACAGAAGGCGAAGTTTGAGCCCAGGATTGAAATATAAAGAAGAATAAAAAACAGAAAGTATACGTTTGTTTCATATGCTGATTAGGATTTAATTCTAAGTTGTTTTATACCAAACAAATATAAAATAAACAGGGTTTGCTTTTTAGAATAATATCAGGAAAATTCACATAAAAGCGGTTTTTTATGTTTTATATTTTGATAAATTAGAGTTTTACTTCGAATAATTAACTAATTTTATACCAATATAATACGTTGATATAATACTAAAAGTACCACAATTATGAAAACGAATTCCGGTGGAATAAATAATACATCTGAAAAGGCATTTAAAAAGAGAATTTTAATTGTTGAAGATCAATTTATTGAAGCGCATGATTTGCAATTAATACTCGAAAAAGCAAATTATGAAGTTACCGGAATTGCACGTTCTGTTGATCAGGCTTTGGAGCAAATTCAGAATGAAAAGCCCGATTTAGTTTTTGTGGATATTATGTTAAAAGGAGCTCGAAACGGAATAGATCTTGCTCAGATTCTAAAAGAAAACCGAATTGGATTCATATACATTTCGGCAAATTCCAGTAAAAGTATTTTAGATCAGGCAAAAACGACACAACCTTACGGATTTATCGTTAAACCATTTAGAGAACAAGATGTTTTAACTACGCTTGAGATTGCATTTTATCGTCAGGAATATAGTTTAGAATCACAATTAGTGCAGCAATTAGAGCTTCAAAACGGAATTAATGAAATTGTAAATTCTGATTTAAAAAAGGAAGAAGCGCTTTTGGCATTTGCAAAAACGATACAATCTTTTATTTCGTTTGATTATTTAGAAGTTGGTTTTCTTAATACAACCAATTATGATAATTTGGGTATTATGCGAAAAAGCATAGACGATTATCAAATTATCAGTTCAGAAAAACTGTCCAAAATAGCAGATGTTTCTGTAAAAGAATTAAATGAAACTTACAAAAAATCAAAACCAGATGCCAAACCTATTATATATAGTGAGGAAGCTTTGATTAATAATTTTCAGGAAGCACCAATAAAAAGTTTAATATCTCATAATTTCGGAATCAAATCTTATTTGGTTTTTCCAATTACAATTGCGTCAGTTCAAAGATTTTATTTTACTTTTTACAGTAGAAACTTCAGCGTATATTCAGATGAAAATTTAAAATTGCTATCAAATTTAGAAAGTAATTTGCTTCAGTTTGTGAATAAAGCCTATTCAGGAGGAGCTCCAAATTTGGATGAAAAAGTTAAAAAAGAAACCGTAAATAAGAATTTAAATGTTGATAAAAAGGCAGTTGGTTTCGAAGGAATTATAGGAAACAGCAGTCATATGATAACTGTTTTTGATTATATTCGAAAAGTTGCTCCATCAGATACTTCTGTTTTAGTTTTAGGCGAAAGCGGAACTGGAAAAGAAAAAATTGCCCAAAGTATTCATGCGCTTTCTCCTAGAAAAGATAAACCTTTGGTGATTATAAATTGTGGCGCCATTCCGGAAAATCTTGCAGAATCTTTGCTTTTTGGACATGAAAGAGGTGCTTTTACCGGAGCTTTAGACAAGCGAATTGGTAAATTTGAATTAGCAGACGGAGGAACTATTTTTCTGGATGAAATAGGAGAGATGCCATTAGAACTTCAGGTTAAATTATTGCGTGTTTTGCAAGAAAGAGAAATCGAACGTATTGGCGGGAAAGCTCCTCTGAAAATTGATGTGAGAATTATTGCGGCAACTAATAAAAACTTAGAAGAAGAAGTTGCAGCCGGACGATTTAGAATGGATTTGTATTATCGTTTGCATGTTTTTCCAATTATGGTTCCGCCATTAAAAAAACGAAAAGAAGATATTCCGGAATTGGCACGTTATTTTACGCAAGTTTACAGCGAGAAAATGGGCAGAAAAACACCTTCACTTTCAGATGATGCTTTACAGCAGATTATGAATTATAATTGGCCGGGAAATATTAGAGAATTAGAACACGTAATACAACGCGCCATTTTATTGACGGACGGAAATACAATTAAAGAAATCGAATTTTCGCCATCTTCAAAAATGCATCCTGATCAGACAAACGAGTCATTTTCGATTAAAACTATTCTGGAAAATGAACGAGATTATATTCTATATATTCTGAAAAAATGCAACGGAAAAATCTCAGGAACCGGCGGTGCAGCAGAAATTCTGGATATTCATCCTTCGACATTAAATTCGAAAATCAAAAAACTGGAAATCAAAAGAGAATTAAATTAAACTGATTTTCTCCAGCCAATTGACAATGAAATCAGCCGTTTCTTGCCAGTTCAATTGTCCAAGAACGAAATGATTTTTATTTTCAAATTCTTTATAACAAGTTATAGAATGCACATTTTTGTACTTTTTAAAATTAGAATAATTAAGCGACGACGGTATAATATTATCATTGGAACCTGATAAAAAAAGTATTGGAACGTGTGGTTTTTTAAAATTAATTTTAGCCGAATTTGAAATTATTATATCACGTATTACTTGCTTAGATTCCGGAATTGCCAATTTTTCATAGGATTCTTTCTGTTCTTCAAACTCCATTCCGTTTGCAAAGGCAAATTGCCATTCTTTAAACGACATTAAATAGGTCTTTTTTGCAGAGGAGAAAAAGCCCAAAGATTTCCATGTGGCTTTATAAAATGAAAATTTTGTCGTAATAACACCTCTCGGAGGAAAAGAATGCAGGCAAACTCCCGCGGCAGCAAGTTCTTTTTGAATCAATAATTGTGTCAAAAGACCACCATAAGAATGTCCGATTAAAATGGGTTTTTCAGGAAGTTTTTCGATAATCTCCGTATAATACCCTATTAAGATGTTTAATCGCAGTTGAGCAATTTTAGAATCCGGATGTTCACTTCTTAAAGTTTCGGCCAATTCATTTTTGTAAGGCCACGGCGGAGCAACGGTTTTGTATCCTTTATTTTCAAAAAAAACAATCCATTCCTGCCAGCAAGAATGACTCACAAACGCTCCCGTAATAAACACAATAGTTCTTGTATTAGATAGGTACATAATAAGATAGTTTGAGATTTTTTGAATATTTAAGAAATAACAAACTACATGCCTTATTTGTAAAGTATTGATTATAAAGGAACTACTTCCGTTTTGTCTGATAATTATTATTATATATCGTTAAATGCAATTTTATACTATTGAAATATCAATTTTTTGAAGCAGTTTTTTCAAAGAAATGTATCTTTAGGAACTCTAAATCAGATATTTCAAATGAAAATACCACAACTCGAAATCAAAACATTTTTATCAATAGCTTTTCTTCTCATTAATGGAATATTTGTTTGCTCGGCAAATACGCCAATTCTGAAAATGGATTCGCTACAACCAAAATTGATTTCATTTAAAATAAAATCAAAGTCAGCTGACAAAATAAAAATTCAAGCTTCGGCTTTAAAATTCAATAAACATTTAGCCTATAGTTTTACTGTTGATGACGGTTATCGATCAACTTATCTAACGGCTTTTCCTTTATTGAATGGAGGAAAAATAAGCGGTAAAGAAATTAGCGAATGGAAAAACGATCAAGGCGGAGACGGAACAACTTCAAAAGGACTTTTTTATACCAATAATCTGGGAACTAAGATTCCGTTTAAATTAGGTTTAGCCATTAACGGCGCGGCAATTGGAGATTTCTCCGCTTCACGAGGACATCTTTCGTGGGCAGAAGTAAAGGAAATGTATGATGCGGGTTGGGATGTTTTGAATCATGGTTTTCATCATGCAACCAAACACGGAACTAATTTTTTGACTGAAGTAACCGAAAATACAGCTTCTATAAAACAAAATTTAGGTTTTGTAATATCTCAGTTTGTAGTTCCTGGCGGCGAGAGCGATCCTGGATATCAATTAGAATATGAAAGAGACGCATTGGCAAATGGTTCTTTTTCTGTCGCTTCTTATGTAGGTTCAGGACCAATAATTGATGTAAAGGAAAAAGTAAATCTTGATAAAATGATTTATGCCAGAACATTTGTTCAAAGTTCAAAAGATACAATTGGGTTTAAAACTATGGATCGCTATTTGAAAACATTGGATTCAGTTGCAAAATTACCGAATCCTGTTTGGTACAACGCATTCACTCACGGAGTTGGAAATCAAAATCTTTGGAATTTAAGCATGCGTTTTCCCGATTTTAAATATTTTATGACCACAATTGCCAATAAATATGGAGTAAAAGGAGATGATAGTATTTGGATGGCGCCTTGGCAGGAAGTTTACGAATATATTTGGCTTCGTGATAGAATCAAAATTAATTACGAGCAAAATAATAAAGATGGAATAGTAACAATTGAACTTCCTGAAATTCCCGAAACATTTAGATATCGTGCTATTTCGTTAGCAATTGATACACCAGATAAATTTGAAATAGAAGCCAATTCAACAGATTTCAAGATTTCTAGCGATGGAAAAACAAAGCATAAATTAATTACAATTGAGTTGAAATAAGAAAAGTTTTTGCCACGAATTACACGAATTTCCACAAATTAAATTCAGCTCAAACTGAATAAAAATTAGCGAAAATTCGTGTAATTCGTGGCAAAAAAACTAATTAATTTCCTTTTCGTTATCCTTATAAAAAGTATCGATATTCTTTAAATACGGATCAACAATAATGCGTTGAGGTTTGGTTTTAAGTTTGATTTTCCCTTCAACCGAATTATTTTTTATCGAAAATGGATAAGAAAATAATTTTCCGTTTTCATCATAAACTCCAATATCTATTATTGAATCGTTTGCAATCAGTTTTCGTTTTCCGGTTGCATTCTCAGAATATTTTTCAGAATTCACTTTAAAGGAAACTTCATAAAAACCGTTTTTCTTTCGACTCTCAACCGAAACTACATTTGATGAATATGTAATAATTTGTTTGAACATTTCATCCAGTTTATAATGCAGTTTAGGATTGGTAACTAAATAAATCTCTTTTAATAAATCTTCGGAATCCGGCGTTTGGTTTGGAAATTTATAATGATTTAAGAAATTTCTCAAAGCTAGATTGACTTTTTCTTCTCCAATTAACATTCGCAATTGATGTATTACAAGCATTCCTTTATCATAAGGTAAATGTGGCGTGTCGTAATTTGTTTTATAAAGAGGCATTTCAGGATCACAACTTCGGCTGCTTAAATACAAATCGAGATGAATTTTTAAAGTTTCCAGCGCTTTTTCCAATCCATGTTCTTTTTCATAAAGCATCAGTTCCGTGTATTGCGCTAAAGTTTCGGTCAAAATCCAGCTTCCCTCTTTCTGTTCCGGACTAATCTGTGAATTTCCCCACCATTCGTGCGATAATTCATGTGCCGTTAATTGATTGATAATATCTTCTTTATCACGATGATTTAAATCACTGTAAAAACCAAAATTCTCTTTCATAAAAACCGTCGAAGGATATGAAGTCGCCGCAAAACCATTAACGAAAGCAGAAATTTCGGCATAACGAATTGTTTTGTATGGATATTTGCCAAAGTTGTTTTGGCAATAATCTACTGTGTTTTCTATATCTTTTATAAGTTTCGGAACATTTCTGGAATGTCGCGCATCGTAATAAACTTCAATAGAAATACCTTTATAAACTGTTTTTTGAATTTTATATTCGGCAGAAGAAAAAGCAAATCGAAATGGAATTTTTCCATTTGATTTATAATGAAAGTAATTACGATCGCCTTTTCTCCATTTTCCAATTAAATCACCAATTCCTATTGCAGTTTGATTTTGAGAAGTAGAAACAACAGTTTCATAATCAATAAAATTATATGGAACTATCGATTTATCTTCCAGTTTTTTAAGCGGACTTTGAGCGGGTAAATGTCTTTTTAAACGTTCTTTTTTACTTTCAATTTCGTTAGAATCCTGATAACCAAAATAAGGATAATAACGACTTATTCGCATGAAAGAGCCATTTTCGATAATCGAATTAAAAGAAGTATGACCTTTAAACGGCGACCAAGTTGATTCAAACGAAAACGAAATCTTCATTTTCTGATGCCGTAAAAGTGATTTTTCTAATCGAAACCAATAATGATTGAATTCTGAAACATCATTTAACTTTTTAGAGTTCGGAATTTCAATTGAAGTTAATTTGGAATTTCGATCTATATATAGGAGTAAACTATCAATTGGTTTTTCGGCATTATTGATTAATTCGTACGTTCCTTTTACAACATATCTATTTTCAGATGGAAATAAATCCAAATTACTTTTTACAGAAGTTATAGTCGGTTGCCGTAAATCAGTATATTTTTTGAATTGCAACTCATATTGTTCACTCCAATTGTTCTGATCTTCTTCAGTAATATAGGGATATTCAATATTGGTTTTATAAAAAAGATAACTTCCAAAGCCAATAAACAGTAGAATTCCCAAAGTGAAAACCGTTTTTTTGATAGTATTAAACGAATGTCTTCGGAATGATTTTAAGACAGAAGTGTTTCGTTTCCATAAAATTCCTGTCAAAATTAATAGAATTAAAGCCAGTCCGAAATTGTACAACATCGAAAAATCAAATACAAAAGTATATTTTCCGAAACCATTCAAATCAAAATATTCTCTTTTAAAAGAATCACCAAATCTCAATAAAGGATGAGAAATTCCTAATTGTTCTCCAATTCCGGTACTTAGTAAGATCGTAATAATCGTTGCGACAGAAAGTCCAAGATATTTATTAGAAACAACCGTTTGAATAAAAACAACTAAAATCGAAATCAATAAAATAGGGAAACCTAAATAATAAAATAACGAAAGATAAATCCCAAATTCTATTAGAGCATTGTCATGAAAGATTTGAAAACCACAACCAATTAAAATACTTAAAGCAATTATAATAAGTGGAATCGTAAAAAGCGAAATGATTTTTGAGAGTAAAACGATCGTTTGTTGATAAGGCGTTGTGTTTTCTAACATTTCAAATCTAGAAGTTTCGCTTCGGTTTATCAATTCGTTGCTATAAAAAAGTAGAATGATAATCAGAATAAAAGGCAAACGATCCATAATCGTACTAATCATCAAAGCAGTATTAGCGATGTTTTGCGGTAATCTGATTCCGCCGTCAATCTCGTCTGAAATTTCAATTGCTAATAATCCTGAGAATAAAAGCGCAATTAATAGAAACGGAATTCCTTTCAAGATAAGAGAAACATCCATTTTGATGTAACTTTTAAAAACTAAGAAATTGTGTTTAAAAGTTCTGAATTCAATATTTTTGGGTGCTTCTGTAGAAAAAGAAAGATTTTCAGTTTTTAGAACTTTAATTGGTTTTACTTTTTTAGTTTTCGTTTTTCTAAAAGAGAAGAAACGATAAGAAACCAAAATCAATAGAACAGAAATACTTAACCAAAGAATTCTATTGAACAGAAAATTACCGGATAAATCCAGAAGATTGGTGTTTTTCTGGATAGCAGTAAAATATCTCGTTTGTTCCAGAAAAGCAGCTAACCCAAACGGATCTACTTTTGCAGCAAACGACATTGCAGCCGCTGACGAAGGCGAAGCATTGGCAAAAATAGGAGAGTTGGAGAATAATGAACCGGCGATATATAAAATGTAAACCATAAAACCGCCTACATATATAAAGAGTTTGCTTCTTGTTAACCAAGCCAAAGTCGTCAAAACAGAAAGACACAATAATATATTCGGAATAACCAAAACCAAATACGGCCAAAAATAATTCAGAAACGAAAACGGACCAATTTCATCTTTGGACAACCAAGGCATCAAATGACCAATTATCATCCCGATTATAAACAGGCCAAAAGAAACAACTGCAATTCCAAAAGCAGCAATAAACTTACTTCCTAAATAATGAAACTTAGAAATAGGCGTCGTAAAAATGATCGAGTCGAATTTAGTTTCGTATTCTTTTAGAAAATTCTGCGCAACCTGAAGCGTAGTTGAGAAAATCGTCGTTAAGGAAATCAAACCAATAGCATAAGTCAGCACATAAGGACTGTTTTTGTACGCGCCTGAAAAAGAGAAATTGGCAAAAGCGCTAACGAAAAATCCTAAGATCAAATAAACTAAAAATGTGGCATAAAAGCTCCAGTTTCCGGTATTGTTATGCCATTCAAATTGTAATAATTTTGAAAACATAACGCTACTTTTTAAATTGATTTTGAGCTAAAACACTAAAATAAACATCACTTAAATCAGGAGAAATTAAGTCGAAACCAGAATCCGGTTGTTGATCTGCAAAAACATGAATATTTAGTTTACCCGAATTCAAATGCGAGGATATAATGTTGAAATTCGTTTGATAATCCTGCAATTCAGATTTATGAATCGCTTTCATCCAGATTTTATCCTTTAATAAAGTAATTGTTTCATTTGGATTTCCTTCCAGAATCAATTTTCCGTTTGAGATAATCGCCATCTTGGTACACAAATCCTGAACATCTTCGACAATATGAGTTGATAAAAGTACAATAATGCTTTCGCCAATTTCGCTTAAAAGATTATTGAAACGATTTCTTTCTTCAGGATCAAGTCCCGCTGTAGGTTCATCGACAATAATAATCTTCGGATTTCCCAATAAAGCCTGAGCAATTCCAAAACGCTGACGCATTCCGCCAGAAAAGGAGTGAACTGCTTTATCTTTGTGTTGCAGTAAATTGGTTTGTTGTAATAAAGTCAGAATCTGATCGTGTCTTTCTTGTTTATTGACAATTCCCTTCAAAATTGCCAAATGATCCAATAAACGATAAGCCGAAATTTTAGGATAAACGCCAAATTCCTGTGGTAGATATCCCAGATTTTCTCTTATATACATTGGTTTTTCCAGAATATTGATTCCGTTAAAGACAATACTTCCCGAAGTTGGTTCCTGCAAAGCCGCAACAGTTCGCATTAAAGTAGACTTTCCGGCTCCGTTTGGTCCCAATAAGCCAAACATTCCGTTCGTAATTTCCAGAGACACATCATTGATTGCCTGTGTGCCGTTCTCATACGTTTTGCTGAGATTTTTGATTGATAAACTGTTCATTTTTTGATTGATTTAATGATTATATATTATGATGATTGAGAAAAAATTAGGCAATAGAATTCCAGCCGACTTCGGAAAGTCGATTTTTATAAGGATATTAAAAAAAGATTTACTCGCTTACGTACTCTAAAATATCACCAGGCTGGCAATCTAATATTTTACATATTGACTCAAGAGTATCAAAACGGATACCTTTGGCTTTTCCGGTTTTAAGTATCGATAAATTGGCAGGCGTAATTCCTAGTTTTTCAGCCAACTCTTTACTTTGCATCTTACGTTTCGCAAGCATGACATCAACGTTTACAATTATTGGCATGATTATATAAATAAGTCTTGTTCGTTCTGAAGGTTTAATCCTTGTTTAAAAATAGCTGCCAGAAAATAAGCAAATACACCCAGCATAAAATGTAATACAATAAATATAGAGACCTCATTATCCAGCGAAACAAAAATAGAAGCAAGAAATATAATAATCCCCGGCAAGAATAAATTGGACAAATAAAATCGTCTTAAATGTTTAATGCCATTTTCAGTAAATAATTTAGGTTGGAAAAATACTTTAAATACGTTACTAATCAACAAAAAGAAAAGTCCATAAAGACTCAAAGGAGACAGAAATTCAAAAATGATATAAGGAAGGTTATAATCGCCCAACATTATAGGATGTTCCGTAAAAGGATAACAAATCTGAAAATACTTGCCATTGTCTTTAAAATTCAAAAACCATCCCGTACTTAAAGTAAGTAAAGAGTAAGATGATAATGTAAAATATAGAATAGCCAGAAATCGGGTAACGTAGAATAATATTCTCGAAACAATATGAGTGGTTTTCATTTATGCTTAAATTTAGTTTTGTTATTGCAAATGTATAATTAATTATTGCAAAACAATAATTAATTATCAAATTTATCCAATTGGCATCATTTTTTATTTGCAACAAAACATTATAATTCTATTAACACTAGAAAAGAAAAGACATCTCTATAAATGAATTAATTTTGTATAAATCAAAAAAATTCATGAAAAACCCAATTTCAGTTTCTATACTAGAACTCGCTATTATCACACAAGATAGCAATGCAGCCGAAACATTTCAAAAAACAAAAGACATAGCGCAACTCGCAGATCAATTAGGATACAAGCGTTTTTGGCTTGCCGAACATCATAATATGGCGCACGTTGCCAGTTCAGCAACAGTAGTCTTAATAGGTTTTATTGCAAGTCAGACAAAAAACATCCGCGTAGGTTCTGGCGGAATCATGTTACCAAATCATTCTCCTTTAATAGTAGCAGAACAATTTGGAACATTAGAAACGCTTTACCCAAACCGAATTGACTTAGGTTTAGGAAGAGCGCCAGGAACAGATCAGCCAACAGCCGAAGCTATTCGGAAAGACTTTTTTGAGCAAGCACAGCGTTTTCCGGCAAATGTATCCAAGCTTCAGGATTATTTTTCGGTAGAAAATGCCACAGCAAAAGTTCGCGCATTTCCGGCCGAAGGCACAAACATTCCAATTTGGATTTTAGGTTCAAGCATGGAAAGTGCTGCTCTTGCCGCGGCATATGGTTTGCCTTACGCATTCGCCGGACATTTTGCACCACGCCAAATGATTCAGGCATTTGAGTTTTATCGCGAGAATTTCCAAGCTTCAGATGTTTTAGATAAACCTAAAACAATGGCTTGTGTTAATATAATTGCCGCAGATACAAACGAAGAAGCCGAATTTTTGTCGACGAGCTTGTATCAAATGTTTCTTAACCTGATTCGTAATGATCGCAAAGGTTTGCAGCCGCCAGTTCCGTCTCTGGACGATATCATGGGCGAAGAAGAACGTTTTCATGTCGATCAAATGACTGCATGTACCTTTACGGGAAACAAAGAGCGGTTAATAATCGATCTTAAAAAGTTCATCGACTATTCCAGAATTGATGAGTTGATGGTAACCAGTCCAATCTTCGATCATCAAGCCAAACTAAAAAGTATTCAAATCACCAAAGAAGTAATCGACAGTTTAAATTAAGCATACATATATAAGTATAAAATCACACTCCTATATATAAGGAAGAATATCATCTCACAACCCGACAGGTTTTTAAAACCTGTCGGGTTTATTTTTGGTATCTATAATATAAGGAGAAAGATGAACTCTATAATATAAGAGTAAGTTTCATCCCTCTGAATGAACCGAAGGTTCGAAAGAAGCATTGTTAGAATTTCAAAAATTGGAATTTGAATAAAGTTTAGGAGCTATTTCCCGCTATCCGCTTCAATCTTTTGCTTTTTAAAGAAAAAAGCAAAAGGATTTCCACTACTATCGGGGCTAGGGCAGAGGATTTGAGAAGAAAATACGTTCCAAAAGAGAAAACTTAGCGTCTTAGCGTCTTTGCGCGATTCATAAAACCAAGGAAAAACACAGCTTTGCGATCTTTGGCAAACAAATCCAGAGAAGAAAAACATAGCCTCTTTGTGGTAAAATGGCTCCAATTGCCCAAAACCGGAAAAACCTCAAAAAAACTTTGATGTGTAAAAAACGCCAAACCAGTCAGTTATAAAAAAGATTAAAAATAGTTAAGAAAAGCTATTGTTTAACTGAATAAACTACCTACTTTTGCACCCGCAACAGCGATATACGTTCACAGAAATACTGACAAGCAAAGGAATTGAAATTGAAAATTTATTTTCAAAAAAAGATTAAAAAAGCTTGTGAGATTCGAAAAGGGATATTACATTTGCACCCCGCAAAACAGGGAAAGTTCATTGAAAGATTGGCAGGTTTGAGAAGTTAGAGAGAAGAAAATTTTCTTAAAAAAAACTTCAAAAAACATTTGCCAGTTAGAAATAAGTTTTCTACTTTTGCACCCGCTTTGAGATACAAGCGAAACAAGAAAGAAACACGTTCGTAGACATATTGAATTGACAGCCGTTTTAACAGAGATGTTAAAACAAAAGAATAAGAGTAATAGAATCGTAAGATTTGAAAAGAACCACTAGAGATAGCGTCGAATATATAATATTAAAATATACGATGAAGAGTTTGATCCTGGCTCAGGATGAACGCTAGCGGCAGGCTTAACACATGCAAGTCGAGGGGTATAGTTCTTCGGAATTAGAGACCGGCGCACGGGTGCGTAACGCGTATGCAATCTACCTTTTACAGAGGGATAGCCCAGAGAAATTTGGATTAATACCTCATAGTATTATGAAATGGCATCATTTTATAATTAAAGTCACAACGGTAAAAGATGAGCATGCGTCCCATTAGCTAGTTGGTAAGGTAACGGCTTACCAAGGCTACGATGGGTAGGGGTCCTGAGAGGGAGATCCCCCACACTGGTACTGAGACACGGACCAGACTCCTACGGGAGGCAGCAGTGAGGAATATTGGACAATGGGCGCAAGCCTGATCCAGCCATGCCGCGTGCAGGATGACGGTCCTATGGATTGTAAACTGCTTTTATACGAGAAGAAACACTCCTTCGTGAAGGAGCTTGACGGTATCGTAAGAATAAGGATCGGCTAACTCCGTGCCAGCAGCCGCGGTAATACGGAGGATCCAAGCGTTATCCGGAATCATTGGGTTTAAAGGGTCCGTAGGCGGTTTAATAAGTCAGTGGTGAAAGCCCATCGCTCAACGGTGGAACGGCCATTGATACTGTTAAACTTGAATTATTAGGAAGTAACTAGAATATGTAGTGTAGCGGTGAAATGCTTAGAGATTACATGGAATACCAATTGCGAAGGCAGGTTACTACTAATGGATTGACGCTGATGGACGAAAGCGTGGGTAGCGAACAGGATTAGATACCCTGGTAGTCCACGCCGTAAACGATGGATACTAGCTGTTGGAAGCAATTTCAGTGGCTAAGCGAAAGTGATAAGTATCCCACCTGGGGAGTACGTTCGCAAGAATGAAACTCAAAGGAATTGACGGGGGCCCGCACAAGCGGTGGAGCATGTGGTTTAATTCGATGATACGCGAGGAACCTTACCAAGGCTTAAATGTAGTTTGACCGATTTGGAAACAGATCTTTCGCAAGACAAATTACAAGGTGCTGCATGGTTGTCGTCAGCTCGTGCCGTGAGGTGTCAGGTTAAGTCCTATAACGAGCGCAACCCCTGTTGTTAGTTGCCAGCGAGTCATGTCGGGAACTCTAACAAGACTGCCAGTGCAAACTGTGAGGAAGGTGGGGATGACGTCAAATCATCACGGCCCTTACGCCTTGGGCTACACACGTGCTACAATGGCCGGTACAGAGAGCAGCCACTGGGCGACCAGGAGCGAATCTATAAAACCGGTCACAGTTCGGATCGGAGTCTGCAACTCGACTCCGTGAAGCTGGAATCGCTAGTAATCGGATATCAGCCATGATCCGGTGAATACGTTCCCGGGCCTTGTACACACCGCCCGTCAAGCCATGGAAGCTGGGGGTGCCTGAAGTCGGTGACCGCAAGGAGCTGCCTAGGGTAAAACTGGTAACTAGGGCTAAGTCGTAACAAGGTAGCCGTACCGGAAGGTGCGGCTGGAACACCTCCTTTCTAGAGCCTCAAATGTTAGTTGATTTATCAACACGTTGAGGAAAAAAGATGCTATTAAGGTGCATTCTGAATTTAAGGATTCAATTACTCTTGCTGTTAATTCAAATAATAAATTTTAAGTAAAACAGAGTCTCGTAGCTCAGCTGGTTAGAGTACTACACTGATAATGTAGGGGTCGGCAGTTCGAGTCTGCCCGGGACTACTATTTAAATTGTTAATTATAAATTATGAATTATAAGTTATAAAAAACAAGTTAAAAAGACTGAGATACTTAAAAAAAAGGAAATTTTAGAAGTTGAGCGTTTATGAGCATTCATAACTCATAATTTATAACTCATCATTTAAAAATGGGGGATTAGCTCAGCTGGCTAGAGCGCCTGCCTTGCACGCAGGAGGTCAACGGTTCGACTCCGTTATTCTCCACTGATTTACTGTGAAGATAGTAAATAAAAGTTCATTGACATATTGAGATAAGAAAATAATAAAAAGTAGAAAGCGTTTTTTGTTATAGTAGTAATACAAGTAACAAAAGACAAAAAAAAACGGTCATAATTGATTTTATGATTGGTACAATAAGCAAAATAAGGGCGTATGGGGGATGCCTTGGCTCTCAGAGGCGATGAAAGGCGTGATAAGCTGCGAAAAGCTACGGGGACGGGCACACACCGATTGATCCGTAGATACCTGAATGGGGCAACCCACTATGTTGAAGACATAGTACACCGATAGGTGGGCAAACCCGCTGAACTGAAACATCTAAGTAGGCGGAGGAGAAGAAAACAAAAGTGATTCCGTAAGTAGTGGCGAGCGAACGCGGATTAGCCCAAACCAATGATGTTACGGCATTGTTGGGGTTGTAGGACCACGATATTTTATGTACAAGGAACCGGAAGTTACTGGAAAGTGACACCATAGAGGGTGATAGTCCCGTATGGGTAACGAGTATAATAGATAGTGGTATCCTGAGTAGGGCGGGGCACGTGAAACCCTGTCTGAATTTGGCGGGACCATCCGCTAAGGCTAAATACTCCTGAGAGACCGATAGTGAACCAGTACCGTGAGGGAAAGGTGAAAAGAACCGTGAATAACGGAGTGAAATAGATCCTGAAACCATACGCTTACAAGCGGTCGGAGCCCTTTCGTGGGGTGACGGCGTGCCTTTTGCATAATGAGCCTACGAGTTAACGTTGCTGGCAAGGTTAAGTGGTTAAGCCACGGATCCGTAGCGAAAGCGAGTCTGAATAGGGCGCTTTAGTCAGTAGTGTTAGACGCGAAACCGTGTGATCTACCCATGGGCAGGTTGAAGCTGTGGTAACACACAGTGGAGGACCGAACCGGTTGACGTTGAAAAGTCTTCGGATGACCTGTGGGTAGGGGTGAAAGGCCAATCAAACTCGGAAATAGCTCGTACTCCCCGAAATGCATTTAGGTGCAGCGTTATGCTATAAAGTTATATAGAGGTAGAGCTACTGATTGGATGCGGGGGCTTCACCGCCTACCAATTCCTGACAAACTCCGAATGCTATATAATGTTTCATAACAGTGAGGGCTTGGGTGCTAAGGTCCAAGTCCGAGAGGGAAAGAACCCAGACCATCAGCTAAGGTCCCCAAATATACGCTAAGTTGAAAGAACGAGGTTTGTCTGCCCAGACAGCTAGGATGTTGGCTTGGAAGCAGCCATTCATTTAAAGAGTGCGTAACAGCTCACTAGTCGAGCGGACGAGCATGGATAATAATCGGGCATAAGCGTATTACCGAAGCTATGGATTTACAAGCAATTGTAAGTGGTAGGGGAGCATTCTAACAGGGTTGAAGGTGTATCGTAAGGTATGCTGGACTGGTTAGAAAAGAAAATGTAGGCATAAGTAACGATAATGCGGGCGAGAAACCCGCACACCGAAAAACTAAGGTTTCCACAGCTATGCTAATCAGCTGTGGGTTAGTCTGGTCCTAAGGCGAACCCGAAAGGGACAGTCGATGGCTAACGGGTTAATATTCCCGTACTACTAATTACTGTGATGGGGTGACGGAGTGATGAAAGCGCCGCGAACTGACGGAATAGTTCGTTGAAGTACCTACCTATAAGAGATGCAGGCAAATCCACATCTTTTGGGGAAATACGATAGTACTCGGAGTCTTCGGACAAAGAGATAGTGCGCCTAAGGGCTTCCAAGAAAAACCTCTAAACTTCAGGTAATTAGTACCAGTACCGTAAACCGACACAGGTAGTTGAGGAGAGAATCCTAAGGTGCTCGAGAGATTCATGGCTAAGGAATTAGGCAAAATAGACCTGTAACTTCGGGAGAAAGGTCGCCAGCGCAAGCTGGCCGCAGTGAAGAGGTCCAGGCGACTGTTTATCAAAAACACAGGGCTCTGCAAAATCGTAAGATGAAGTATAGGGCCTGACACCTGCCCGGTGCTGGAAGGTTAAGAGGAGATGTTATCTTCGGAGAAGCATTGAATTGAAGCCCCAGTAAACGGCGGCCGTAACTATAACGGTCCTAAGGTAGCGAAATTCCTTGTCGGGTAAGTTCCGACCTGCACGAATGGTGTAACGATCTGGACACTGTCTCAGCCATGAGCTCGGTGAAATTGTAGTAACGGTGAAGATGCCGTTTACCCGCAGTGGGACGAAAAGACCCTGTGCACCTTTACTATAGCTTAGTATTGACCTTGGATAAATGATGTGTAGGATAGGTTGGAGACTGTGAAGTGGCGTCGCCAGGCGTTGTGGAGTCATTGTTGAAATACAACCCTTTGTTTATCTGAGGCCTAACCCCGGAAACCGGGGGACATTGCTTGGTGGGTAGTTTGACTGGGGTGGTCGCCTCCAAAAGAGTAACGGAGGCTTCTAAAGGTTCCCTCAGTACGCTTGGTAACCGTGCGTAGAGTGCAATGGCATAAGGGAGCTTGACTGAGAGACATACAGGTCGATCAGGTACGAAAGTAGAGCATAGTGATCCGGTGGTTCCGCATGGAAGGGCCATCGCTCAAAGGATAAAAGGTACGCCGGGGATAACAGGCTGATCTCCCCCAAGAGCTCATATCGACGGGGGGGTTTGGCACCTCGATGTCGGCTCGTCACATCCTGGGGCTGGAGAAGGTCCCAAGGGTTGGGCTGTTCGCCCATTAAAGTGGCACGCGAGCTGGGTTCAGAACGTCGTGAGACAGTTCGGTCTCTATCTACTGTGGGCGTTAGAAATTTGAGTGGATCTGATTCTAGTACGAGAGGACCGAATTGGACAAACCTCTAGTGTATCTGTTGTCCCGCCAGGGGCACCGCAGAGTAGCTACGTTTGGAAGGGATAAGCGCTGAAAGCATATAAGCGCGAAACCCACCACAAGATGAGATTTCTTTTAAGGATCGTGGAAGATGACCACGTTGATAGGCTATAGATGTAAAGGCAGTAATGTCATAGTCGAGTAGTACTAATAATCCGTAAGCTTATGTACACCCTTTTCCCGCACCGCAAGGTGCGGGGAGAAACTTTCTAAAATAGTAAATAAAAGTACTTTTCTTTATCTCAGTATGTTAAGATATTACTGCAATTTTAATTTTTAATTCTAAATTTTTAATTAAATGCAGAAGTTGCCTAAAGCAACTAACGACCTTAAGGTGGTTATTGCGGCGGGGCTCACCTCTTCCCATCCCGAACAGAGTAGTTAAGCCCGCCTGCGCAGATGGTACTGCAGTTATGTGGGAGAGTATGTCGTCGCCTTTCTTTTGAAAACCCTATCCAATAGATAGGGTTTTTTATTCTTAATTCGCGTATTTGCGAATTATATGGTACCTTAGCTCAGATGGTAGAGCAATGGACTGAAAATCCATGTGTCCCTGGTTCGATCCCTGGAGGTACCACTAACTAATGCTCGGATGGTGAAATTGGTAGACACGCTGGACTTAAAATCCAGTGAACAGCAATGTTCGTGCGGGTTCAAGTCCCGCTCTGAGTACTAAAACTTCAATTGGCAAATGCTAGTTGAAGTTTTTTTATGAAATAAAGTCTGGTTTTAAGCTTTTTTGAGTTGCTCTTACTCTTAAATTAGCTCATTTCGTTTAGAAATAGCTTTATAAATCTTATTTTTCTGTAATATAAGACTAATTACATATAAAAAAGATTATTTCATTAGCGGACGGCATTAAAATTTGGTTACATCTTAATAATAATAAATTCGCTTCGTCTGTTCATTTGATGCTGTGCTTCGGTGCAAGGAACTCCGTTTGAGCAGTTATTTATAAGCTGTGTTTCTCCATAACCAATGGCACTTTCGATTCTTTCCGGAGCAATTCCCTGTGAGATAATATAATCTCTGGTTGCTTTGGCTCTTCGGTCAGAAAGTTCAAGGTTGTATTGATCTTTGGCTCTTGAATCCGTGTGGGATTCAATTTTAATAACTACACTTGGATATTGACTCATTAATAAAACCACTTTGTTTAATTCTATTGCAGCGTCATATCGAATTATTGATTTATTCAGATCAAAGAAAATGATTCCGATTTTTATTTTCAACAAACCGTCTTTTCTTTCTATAAGTGAAGGATCGAGACCAATAGGAACTTGGGTTATTCCAGAATTTTCAAGAGTAATAATAGCTTTAGTACTTGTTGTAAAATTATCTTTTGCTGCTTCAATTGTATAAGGTGTATTACAATTAATATTTTCGCCGAATTCAAATTTTCCATCTATTTTAGAAACGGTTTCATCGATTTTTTGATTTTCACTGTTTTTGAGTGTTACAATTGCGCCGGCGATTTTATTGTTGGATATAGCATCAAAAACATAACCTTCGATAGATTGTGTACAGCTTCTTTCGAAAGAATAAATATCGTCGTCACCTTTTCCTGTTTTTCTGTTCGAACATACAAAACCTTTGTTGGTATCTTCGTTTACTATATAACCAAAATCATCTCTGTTGCTATTTAATGGTGCACCAAGATTATTTGGTGAATCGAAGATTCCGTCGGTTAATCGGCTTTCGAAAACATCGAGTCCGCCCAATCCTAAAAATCCATCGGAAGAAAAATACAATGCTTTATCGGTTATATACGGAAACATTTCACGTCCGCTGGTATTTATTTTTTCGCCTAAATTCTTTGGGTTAGAATATTGATCTTCACCTAAAATATCAACTACAAAAATATCAGTAGATCCAAGTGTTCCTGGCATATCTGAAACAAAATATAATTTTTTACCATCTTTACTTACAGAGGGCTGCCCAACAGAATAATTATCGCTGTTGAACGGAAGTTCTTTCACGTTTTCCCAACGAACTGTTCCGTTGCCATTTTCTACTGCTTTCGCCGAATATATTTTTAAATTATTAATTCCTTTGCTGTCTCTTTTTAGTTTTCCATTATAATTATTTCGGGTAAAATAAATTGTTTTTTCATCTGGCGAAAAAGCAACACAGGCTTCGTGAAATTGAGTTGTAATTTCTTTTCCAAAACGTTCTTTAAAAGTAACATTGGTTTGAGTTGGACTTATTTTTCCTAATTGCATGTTTAAATAAGGCTGATCGTTCCATCCATATTTTGCTGTTTTTAAATAGGAAGAATCTACCGTAGTAGAATATACTAAATCGCCTTTGTAAAACATAGGACCAAAATCTGAATAAGCGGAATTGATTTCGAGATTTTCGAGTATAAACTGTGGTTTTATTTTATTTATATCTTCAAGTGTTACTGTTTTGAGGGAGAAATTCTGAGCTCTGGAATCTGTTGTTTTTTGTTTTTCGGAAAAACTTTTCATCCATTTTTTTGCCAGATCATAATTCTGAATTCCTTGTAATGATTGGGCGTATCTAAAATAATACTCGGCAGGAACTTCGTTTGGATAATCCGCAAGCAGTTTGCCATACCATTTACTGGCACTTGTCATTTGTGTATTAAAATAATGTGCATCTCCGATGCGTTGCAAAATTTCTTTGGAGGTATCTCCATTTTTTATCGATAATTCATATGATTTTGCAGCTTCTATATAATACATTTTATCAAATAGGGCATCAGCCGTTTTGTTTTTGGTTTGCGAATAAATCATTTGCATTGCAAACAATACCAGTATAGTAATTCTTTTTTTCATATAGCATAGTATTAAAAGAATCTTGGAGATTTTAATCCCTTTTTGCGTGATACTAATTCAAATCGAAGCATAATTTCGTGTGTACCGCTATTATACGTTTGCAGTTCTGTTGTAGTATAATCATAGGCGTAAGCAACGAGAAACTGTGGCGTGATTTGCAAAGAGGCCATGGCACTTACTGAATCTCCTGTGCGGTATGATGCACCGAGAGTAAAAACATTATTGAACATAAAATTGGCCGAAAAATCAGCGATAAGAGGTGCACCTGCAACATATTTTACCAAAGCAGCAGGTTTAAATTTTGTATGGGCTGAAAGATCAAAAACGATTCCTCCAATAAGATATACGTGCATTCTTTCGTTTACAAGATCATCTGCAATGTCATCATAATCATATCTTTCGCGAGTCATAAAGTTAGGAATCGATACTCCGATATAATCTCTTTCGCCATGCCAATATAATCCTGCACCAACCACAGGTAAAAATTTATTGGTAATATTTTCACGAAACTGGGTATCAGGATCTCTGTGACTTCCTTTTGTCCAGTCTATATTGATCACTCTTCCTCCGCCTTTAATTCCAAAAGATAATTTATGTTTTTGTCCAGATTGGATTGTATAGGAGAAATTAGCATCTATATATTGTTCTTCAGATGGGCCTATTTCTTCACTGACTACTGATAAACCCAGACCGACATTTTTCGCGACTGGCGTATCTAACGTGAAAGATTGTGTGTTTGGAGCTCCTTCGAGACCAACCCATTGTGTTCTATATATTCCAGTTATGGCTAAATGCCCTAAGGAGCCGGCATACGCAGAGTTTACACTTAACGTATTATACATATACTGTGTGTATTGCGGATCTTGCTGTGCTGCAACACCAAATACAGAAAGCATCGTAATGATTGTGAAAATCTTTTTTATATTTTTAATCATAGCCAATTCTTATTTTGGTTATCCTATTTTATTTTAAATAAAGCCATCCAGATTTTTTAGCGGAACCGTTTCCTAAATCCAGAATGTAGAAATAAGTACCTTCTGGTAGCGTTTTGGCAGATCCGTCTGCTTTTCCATCCCAAGTATTATCATAACCTTTTCTGTAATAAACTAAATTACCCCAGCGATTGAATATTTGGAGTTGATTATCTGGATACTGTGTGATACAATCGATATAAAAAGTATCATTTTGTCCATCGTCATTTGGAGAAAACTCATTGTAAATTTTCAAGCAGTTTGGCGATACGGTTGCACTATCCTGATTGTTTGATGAATTGGTATCAATCTGATCCATTTTTACAAGATGAGCTGTATTTACATAATCATTAAAATCTTGTACTTTGGCATTGATAGTTAAGGTTTGAGAACTTCCGGAATTTACTATAGGTATTGTCCAAATAGCTGTTGTGCTGTTGTAAACACCTGATGTTGTGGTGAAACTATTTAGCGAATATCCTTTTGGAAGAATATCTTGGACCTCAACATTTGTGGCAGTCAGATTTCCCAGATTTTCGGCTTTAATAGTAAAGATTACTTCACTACCCATCGGAACATCCGTTTTATCAACTTCTTTGTTTATCGCAATATCTGTCGAAGGTATGTTTATGAATTCAGAATCTTCATCGTCTTCGCTTTGATCACCATTATCATTATTTGGTTTACTATCCGGATCAAATTGATTACTTGCAGTTACCTGAGCGATATTTAGATAATCGTTACTATCAAGTCCATGCGGACTAGCAACGGTCGCTTGATAGGTCAATGTTATGCCGCCAACAGGGACTGTTAAATCAACCCATTTTATAACATTTTTACTGAAGATTCCTCCATTGTTGATATTGCTGATATTGAAAAGTCCTAAAGGAATCATATCTTCAACATCAACACCTGTTGCTATACTTGGTCCTTCGTTGTTGATTTGTATAGTATAATTTACGACCTCGTTTACATTTGCATTTTTATTGCTGACTGTTTTGTCTAAACTTAAATCGGCAACAGCAATTTTAATTTGTAAACTGTCATAATCATCTTCTGTAGTAATTCCGTTATTTGGGGTTGAATCGGGATCAGGAAGATTGCTGGCAATAATCTCGGTTGTGTTGGTATATTCATTAGGAACTCCAGTCGGTGGATTTACTGTGGTATAAATATCTAAAGATTGATTGGTTCCATTTGCAATAGATCCGACATTCCAAACTCCGGTTACATAATTATAAAGACCGCTTGTAGGACTGCTTGTAAAATAGGTAAATCCTGATGGAAGTAAATCTTTAACTACTACACCGCTTGCATCTGCAGGGCCATCATTGGTAACAGTAACAGTGAAAATAACAGTTGAACCAACATCATGAATAGCATTTTCATTTAATGCCGTTTTATTAATGGATAAATCGGCCATAACAATCCTTGGAGTTACAGAAATACTATCGTAATCATCCTCTGTTGTAACACCATTTCCAGGTGTACTGTCAGGATCAAATTGATTTGAATTTATAACTTCGGCACTATTTAGGTATTCATTTGCGGTTCCGGTTGGACTTTTTACAAAGACATTGATCAATAAAGTATGACTGTTGCCAGGCAAAATAACTCCAGGTGACCATAGTCCTGTTGTACGATCGTAACTTCCGGAAGTAGAATTAAAAAATATAAAGTCATATCCTGATGGCAAAATATCTTTAATTGTTACGCCAGTCGCCATACTTGGACCAGAATTGGTTACGGTAATTGAGAATGAAATTTGAGATCCAACGGGAGGAGTTAAATTATTATTTACCACACTTTTCTCTATCGAAAGATCTGCAACAGCAGGAACAGGAGTAGTTACTACAGAAGAAATATCATCCTCTCCGTCTACGTTATTATTTGGCGTACTATCAGGATCGAATTCGTTTGAGGCATAAACTTCGGCCACATTATGATAATCACCTGTATTATTAACTTTTGCGGATATAAGCAGTGATTCTGAACCGCCATTTGCAATTGTTCCAACATCCCATATTCCAGTTGTATCAAAATATTGTCCAGTTGTAGAGCTGTAAACAATATATTCGTAACCGTTTGGCAGTAAATCCTTCACTCTTACTCCGGTTGCTGCTTGTGGCCCGCTATTTTTTACCGTGATTTCAAAAGTAACTGTAGCTCCGAATATCGGACTTAAATTACCACCTACTACTGCTTTGGTAAGAGATAAATCGGCTACGGCTTGAGTTGGTGTAACTGTTGCAGTGGCATAATCATCTTCTGTTGGAACTCCGTTATTTGGAGTTGAATTTGGATCTGGCAAACTGCTGGCAGTAACCTCAGCAATGTTGATATAATTTCCTGTTGCATTAACAGTGGCTGTTAATTGCAAAGTTTGAGAATCGCCATTAAGCAGAGAACCAATATTCCATTTTCCTGTAGTTTTATCGTACGCTCCTTTAGTCGCAGTAAAACTATTATAGGTATATCCGGAAGGTAATAAATCAGTTACTTCGACACCTGTAACATTTTGTGGGCCGCTATTGGTTACTACAATTTCAAATGTAACTGCAGTACCAACTAAAGGTGTAGGGTTATTTACTATTTTAGTTAAGGATAAATTAGCTGCCTGAGTAATTGGTGTTGTAATTACAGATCCGTAATCGTCTTCTGTTGTTACGCCATTATTTGGAGTAGAATCAGGATCAGGAAGTCCGGCTGCTGTAACTTCGGCTACATTTAAATAACTTCCGGTAAGGTTTACTGTTGCAGTAATTTGTAATGTTTCAGATTTTTCATTGATTAAATTACCAACGTTCCATAATCCTGTTGCAGAATTGTAAGTTCCGGTAGAAATTGTAAAACTGTTAAGAGTATATCCATTAGGAAGTAAATCAGTTACCTGAACGCCTGTATTATCCTGCGGACCATTGTTGGTTACTACAACTTCAAAAATAACTTGAGAACCTACTAAAGGTGTCGTATTATTTACGGTTTTAGTTAATGATAAATCCGATGCTTGATTCGTTGGTGTAACTGTTGCAGTCGCATAATCATCTTCTGTAGTAACTCCATTATTTGGCGTTGAATCCGGATCAGGAAGAGATGCCGCTGTAATTTCGGCAATATTCAAGTAATTTCCTGCTGCATTTACAGTTGCTGTTAATTGCAATGTTTCTGATTTTCCATTAACCAAATTACCAACGTTCCATAATCCAGTTGTGGGATTGTAAGTTCCAGTAGAAATGGTAAAGTTGCTGTAAGTATATCCGCTAGGAAGTAAATCAGTTACTTGAACACCGCTATTATTCTGCGGGCCGTTATTTGTAACTACAATTTCAAAAGTAACTTGAGAACTTACTATTGGAGTAGTATTATTCACGGTTTTAGTTAATGATAAATCCGATGCCTGATTCGTAGGCGTTACTGTTGCAGTTGCATAATCATCTTCTGCAGAAGCTCCATTATTTGGAGTTGAATCCGGATCAGTAAGAGAAGCTGAAGTAACCTCAGCAATATTTAAATAATTTCCTGTAGCATTCACAGTTGCTGTTAATTGCAATGTTTCTGATTTTCCATTAACCAAATTACCAACATTCCATGTTCCTGTTATAGGATCGTAAGTTCCTGTCGAAATGGTAAAGTTGCTATAAGTATATCCGTTTGGAAGTAAATCAGTTACTTGAACGCCTGTATTATCCTGCGGGCCGTTATTTGTAACTACAATTTCAAAAGTAACTTGAGAACCTACTATTGGAGTAGTATTATTTACGGTTTTAGTTAATGATAAATCTGAAGCCTGATTTGTTGGTGTAACTGTTGCAGTCGCGTAATCATCTTCTGTTGTTACGCCATTATTTGGAGTAGAATCTGGATCAGGAACTGCACTTGTGGTAACTTCGGCTATATTAATATAATCTCCGGAAGGATTTACCGTTGCAGTTATTTGAAGAGTATGAGACGCAGAAACTGGTAATGTTCCAATATTCCAAAGTCCTGTTATTGGATTATAAGTTCCGTTTGTAGCACTATACGAAACATAAGCATATCCGGATGGAAGTAAATCTGTCACTGTAACGCCAGTTGTTTCTTGTGGTCCGGCATTGTTAATTTCGACGCTAAAAGTTACCTGCGAACCAATTAATGGAGTGCTATTGTTTACTGTTTTAGTAAGTGATAAATCTGCTGATGCTAAGATTGGAGTTGTTAAAACTTCCGCATAATCATCTTCTGTAGTAACTGCGTTATTTGGAGTTGAGTCTGGATCCGGCTGATTGCTGGCAGTAACTTCTGCGGTATTAAGATAATTTCCTGTTGCATTTACTACAGCAGTTATTTGCAAGGTATGAGAGGCAGAAACAGGTAAGAATCCAATATTCCATAATCCTGTTGAAGCATCATAGTTTCCGGCAGTTGTACTGTATGAAATATATGTATATCCGCTAGGAAGTAAATCAGTTACTATTACTCCGTCCGTATTTTGAGGCCCATTGTTGCTTATTTCCAAACTGAAAATTACTTGCGAACCTACTAACGGAGTTGCATTGTTTACCGTTTTAGTAAGTGATAAATCAGCTGAAGTTGGAATAGGAGTAGTTAAAGCTTCTGCATAATCATCTTCTGTTGTACTTCCGTTATTCGGAGTTGAATCCGGATCGAAAACATTTGCTGCCGTTATTTCTGCCGTATTAAGATATATGCCTGAAGCATTTACAGTTGCAGTAACTTGTAACGTTTCAAATTTTCCATTCACTAAATTACCAACTGTCCAAATTCCTGTTATTGGATCATAAGCTCCAGTTGAAACTGTAAAGCTGTTAAAAGTATATCCTGATGGCAATAAATCAGTAACCTGAACACCAGCATTATCTTGTGGTCCGTTATTGGTCACTATAACGGCGAAAGTAACGGGAGTGCCTACAACTGGCGTAGCATTGCTTACTGTTTTTGTAATAGATAGATCTGATGCTTCTGGTATAGGAACTGTTGAAACTTCTGCATAATCATCTTCAGTTGTGATTCCGTTATTCGGAGTTGAATCCGGATCGAAAACAGTTGCAGCCGTTATTTCTGCAGCATTTAGATAGATGCCTGATGGATTTACAGTTGCAGTAACTTGTAGAGTTTCAAATTTTCCATTAACCAAATTACCAACTGTCCAAACTCCAGTTATTGGATCATAAGCTCCAGTCGAAACTGTAAAGCTGTTAAAAGTATATCCTGATGGTAATAAATCAGTAACCTGAACACCAGCATTATCTTGTGGTCCGCTATTGGTTACTATAATTGCAAAAGTAACTTGAGTACCTACGACTGGTGAAGCATTAGTTACTGTTTTAGTAATGGATAAATCAGATGAAACAGGTATGGGAACTGTTGAAACTTCGGCATAATCATCTTCTGTTGTACTTCCATTATTTGGAGTTGAATCTGGATCAAAAACGTTTGCAGCTGTTATTTCTGCACTATTAAGATAGATTCCTGAAGCATTTACAGTTGCAGTAACTTGTAATGTTTCAAATTTTCCGTTGACCAAATTTCCTACTGTCCAAACTCCACTTATTGGATCATAAGCTCCAGTCGAAACTGTAAAGCTGTTAAAAGTATATCCTGATGGCAATAAATCAGTAACCTGAACGCCTGCATTATCCTGAGGTCCGTTATTAGTTACTATAACGGCGAAAGTAACTTGAGTACCAACTACTGGTGTAGCATTAGTTACTGTTTTTGTAATAGATAGATCTGATGCTTCTGGTATAGGAATTGTTGAAACTTCTGCATAATCATCTTCTGTTGTGCTTCCGTTATTCGGAGTTGAATCCGGATCAAAAACATTTGCAGCTGTTATTTCTGCAGTATTAAGATAGATGCCTGAAGCATTTACAGTTGCGGTAACTTGCAATGTTTCAAATTTTCCATTAACTAAATTTCCTACTGTCCAAACTCCAGTTATTGGGTCATAGGCTCCAGTTGAAACTGTAAAACTGTTATAAGTATATCCGGATGGCAGTAAATCTGTAATCTGAACTCCTGTATTATCTTGAGGTCCGCTATTGGTAACTATAACAGCAAAAGTAACTTGAGTACCAACTATTGGCGTGGCATTACTTACTGTTTTTGTAATCGACAAATCTGATGAAACAGGTACAGGAACCGTTGGAACTTCTGCATAATCATCTTCTGTTGTAATTCCGTTATTTGGAGTAGAATCAGGATCAGGAAGATCACTTGCGGTTACCTCTGACTTATTAAGATAATCTCCTATAGGATTTACGGTTGCAGTAATTTGAAGTGTTTCAAATTTTCCATTCACTAAATTTCCTACTGTCCAAACTCCTGTTCCCGAATCATAAATTCCTGTTGACACGGTAAAACTATTAAAAGTATATCCGGAAGGCAGTAAATCAGTTACTTCAACTCCTGTACTATCCTGAGGTCCGTTATTGGTGACTATAACTTCAAAAGTAACTTGTGAACCAACTAATGGCGTTGGATTATTTACTGATTTTGTTAATGATAAATCTGCTGAAGGCTGAATTGGAGTAATAACTGCATTGTCTTCGTCATCTTCGCTTTGATCTCCGTCGTCATTATTTGGAGTAGAATCCGGATCCGGAAGATTACTGGCTGTTACTTGTGCAACATTGGTGTAAATACCTGTTGGAAGCACTTTTGCATCTATAATAAGAGATTCAGAAACTCCAACGTCAACTGTACCTACATTCCATAAACCAGTAGCGTCATTATAGATTCCTGCTGATGAGCTATAATTTATAAATGCAAAACCAGACGGAAGTAAATCAGTTACCTGAACTCCGGTTGCATTATTTGGTCCGCTGTTTGTAATTACAAGTTCAAATGAAACCTGGTTTCCTACAACAGGACTTGTATTTCCTGCCACTACATTTTTAACCAAAGATAAATCGGCAGATGGACCAATAAAAGTAATTTCGGCAGTATCCTGATCGTCCTCTGTTGGAATATTATTATTTGGCGTACTGTCAGGATCGGGTAAATCACTTGCTGTAATCTGAGCGACATTTACATAACTTCCAAGAGGATTTACAAATGCATTAAAAGTCAGATTGATATTGGCTCCGCTTGCTAAAACTAAGTTTTTCCAATCAATAGAAGCATTGGCAACTTGATACACTCCGCCATTAGAAACTGATCCCGGAATTAAACTATAACCAACCGGAATAATATCTTGTACATTTACTCCAGTAGCATTTCCGGGGCCTTTATTAACTACATTAATTGTAAAATTAACTTGTTGTCCTGCTGCTGCAGAAGTTGGAGAAACAGATTTAGTCAGTTCCAAATCAGCTGATTTTAGCGTAATATTGGCACTCGCCATATCATCTTCCGGAAGACCATTGCCCGGAGTACTGTCAGGATCTAATTGTTTCGCGGTTTGTATTTCGGCAGTATTTATATAATTGGCAGCTGTGGCAACATTGACTTTTGCGGTAATCTGCAAAGTAAGAGAGTTTCCGTTGTTTAGATTACCAACATTCCAAATGCCTGTTGTGTTATTGTATTTACCGGCTCCGTTATCACTTACATAAGTATATCCCGGAGGAAGATGATCTGAAACTGTAATTCCCGAAGCATTATTTGGTCCGCTGTTCGTTACTCTAATGGTAAATATCACATTATCATTAATGCTAACGGTCGAAGGTGAAACTGTTTTTTGAAGCGATAAATCGGCAACATCTAATATAAAATCGGCATCGTCCTGATCGTCTTCAGTTAAGATATTATTGTTTGGAGTACTATCAGGATCAAATTGATCGGAGACAATTACTTCGGACATATTTAAATACGATCCTGTTGGAAGAACTACTGCTTTGAAAGTTAAGGTAATTCGGTTTCCATTAGGAACAGTCAGATTGTACCACGATATCGTATTGTCGCCAATATTGTATTGTCCGCCAAAATTTGCTGAACCCGGAATTATCGTATAACCACTCGGAATATAATCTCTTACTGCAACGCCCGTCGCATCTACCGTTCCGCCAAAGGAATTGTTATTAAACACTTGAATGCTAAAAGTTACGGTATCGCCCGCACTTCCTGTCATTGGAGTAATAGATTTAGTCAATTCAAGATCAGCAACAGACAATATAGTAAGAGTCATTGTATCTGATGATACAGTACAATTTCCGTTACTAACAGTCCATCGCAAAACATATGTTCCGGAAATAGTACCTGTAACTGCTGTTGTTGGAGATGTTTCATCGGTAAATCCTACTGTACTTGGACCAGAAACCTGAGTCCATTCTCCCGTGCCCACAGTTGGCGTTGTTGCATTCATATTTACAGGTGAAAACTGAGGTATAGTTTGATCTAATCCTGCATTTGCGGTTGATGGCAAGTCATAAATAGTAACTATGACAGAATCCTGCGAAATACATCCGTTTAGATTTAATGTGGTAACAGTCCAGAGAAATTCATAAGTTCCAGGGACTAAACCTAACATTATTGAATTTTCATTATTTGGTGAAGCAATATTAGCAGGTGGCCCTGAAACTTTAGTCCAGGTTCCTATACCCGAAGTTACTGGCTGAGCGGCCATCGTAACTGATGTAACGTTGCATAATTCCTGATCCGGACCTGCATTTGCAATAGATGGAGGAATATCGTTGAACGTTATTTCAACAGTATCTGAAGAAGGCTGACATAAAGATGGATTGGTAAAAGGACCATTTGTAACTGTCCATGTTAATCGATAAGTTCCTAATGTTGTAATATTAGATAAAGTTGTTGTAGGACTGTTAGGATTATTAATTACAACAGCACCTCCGGAAGGATCATCTCCGGGACTGGCAAAACTCCAAGTTCCAATACCTACTGTTGGCGGAACAGCGGCAGTTTGATAAGTTGTTTGACAAGCGGCTGTATCATCTGGTCCTGCATTTGCAGTACTTGGCGCAGCGTTCATTTCAATTCGCACAACATCTGATAATGTTCGGCAAGAAGTATTTTCAAATACCCATTCCAGAATATAGAGTCCCGGCACAGTTAAACCAGTAACTGTAGTTAATGGAGCAGAAGGAGTCGTGATTACAGCGACACTTCCTACAGGTTGGTAAACAAAACGCCATTCGAAAGTAGAAACATCGGCAGGCGGCATATTTCCAGTTAAAGTGGCTGTTCCTCCAACATCAGAAATACATAAAATTTGATCCGGACCTGCGTTTGGATCTATACTGGCACCACTGAAAATATCAACATTTACTGAGTCTGAAGATCCTGAGCAAGTGCTGCCATCAGGATTCGTTACAGTATTTGTTGTATAGGTAAAAACATAAGTGTTTCCGGGAACAACTGTAGCATTGGCAACGTAATTATCCGGCGGAGATTGGGTAATAACCACATCATTTATATTTCCTGATGTGCTGGTCAGCGTCCAGGTTCCTTTAGAATTTTCATTTCCTTTAAGCTGAATACTGCTTACATCACAAAAAGTCTGATCGGCTCCGGCATTTGCAGCAGGAGTAACCACTACTACAACATCATCTTGAGTTCCGTTACATATAAAAATACTTTTTGCAGTAATGGTCCATCTAAAAGTATAAGTACCAGCCACAAGTCCGCTAATTACTGTATTTGGACTGGAAGGATTTACAATATTTGGTTGATTTGGAGCACCTGTTAAAACAGACCATTGCCCACTTTCAAAAAAACTGTCGTAAGCATTTCCTGCCATTGTAACATTGGTGTTGTTACATATATTTTGATCTGGCCCTGCATTTGCAGCAACTGGCGGGATTCCGATAGTTAAGTTAATATCATCAAATGCGACACCGCAGACTTCGGCATTTATCGTCCATCTAAAAATATAAAATCCACTGTAAGCAAAGGTAAAAACCGCATTAGGATCATGTTCGTCACTTATTGTATAACCACCAACTCCGGAAATTCTTGTCCACGTACCAATTGCGCCACTGCTTGCTGTTGCTGCCATGGTTACGGTAGTACCACATATTTCCTGATCCGGACCTGCGTCTGCCGTGGGAGGAGTATTGGCAATAGTAATAGAAACAGAACTTCTGTTAGGTTCACATAATCGGGTTATAGTTTCGATTGCCCAAGTAAAAACGTAAGTTCCATTTCCGGGAACGGTCACTATTGTATTGGGATCATTTATGTCTGCAATTACAACTCCGGCAGATGGAACTACACTCCAGATTCCATTTTCTAATGGAGCAGGAGTATTACCGCTAAGATTGAAAGAACTTGTACCAGAAGGATAACAGGCATCCGGACCAGCATCAGAAGTCGATGAAGCAGTTGCATTATTTGTGCTAATTGTTACAGTATCAGAAATTGCTGCGCTGCACGATGGACCAGGATGAAGATAAGATACTGTCCATTGTAATACATATGTTGATGCTGTTGATGTAAAACCTGTTGCGACTGCATTTGGATCATTTACATCAGAAAATGTAATCGTACCGGGACCTGAAACTTTGCTCCACGTACCAATTTCACCACTCTGAACAGGTATTGCATCGAGAGTTACTTGTGAGTTAGAACATACGAGTTTATCTGTTCCGGCATTAGCATTAGCCAGAGAACTTCCCGATACATAAATAGTTACTGTAGCAACTGAAAATCCACATTTTGCGCCGCCGCCTTTTGTTATATATTGAAAGACATATTCTCCCGGAATAAGCCCTGTAACTTGTGTGTCTACCGCAAAGATGTCAGCAATTACAGCCTCATTAGGACCGCTTAACTGACTCCAAAAGTGTAAACCTGCATCTGTCATAACTCCGGATAAAAGTGTACTTGTATCTCCGCAAGGCAAACTTACATCTGAACCTGCATTTGAGGGAGTTGGCTGACCGGACACCAGAATATTTAAGGAGTCAAAACCAAAATCACAACCAATAGGAAGCGATCCGTCTTGCTTTCTTATAAATTCGACTATATATTCACCCGAAGTAACAAGTGTAAGCGTTAAGGAATTTCCAATATCTGTTAATGCAGTTGGAAAAGGACCTAGGGGAGAAGTGCTGGGACCACTCACAATTCTATATTGATTGTAACCAGTTCCTGTTACCGTAAGCGGTATTGTAAATACAGTCGCATTACAGCTTCCTATTAAATCATCGCCGTTATTAGCAAGAATTGTTCTTGTTGAACTATTAAATTGTACAATATAATCTTTAGTAAAAACGCAACCAGTATTATTATTTGTAAGCGTATATCTAAATCTATAAGGATCTCCGGCATCAGAGATATTAGTAACTAATGTCGTTGGGTTATTAGGCGAAACAATTACAGCGCCTGCGTCTCCTTGAATTCGTGTCCATTGTACAGTTTCACCTGCATACAAAGGAGTTTGGGCAATAAGTGTTACTTGATTAATAGTGTTGTCGCAAAAGAAAATATTTTCATCTCCCCCCGAAAGAGTAGTTACATCCTGTGTTGCCGGAGGAACTACAATAGTAACAAGATCATTACCCGAAGCACATGGCCCGGTAACAGTCCATCTAAAAGTATAAGTTCCCTGAACTAGATTAGAGATTTGTGTTTTGTTTGAATTTGGGCTGCCAATAGTTGGTGTATTAGGACCACTTACAAATGTCCATTGACCATTTTGTCCATTAAGACCACAGCCGCCATAAGTTCCGGTAAGATCTGTAGTCTGTGTAGTAGTATAACAATTGCTTAATGTTTGGTCAGGTCCGGCAGAAACCGGTTTAACTCCACCATAATTTGTCACAGTAATCTGTGATGTCGTTCTGCAGCGTTGTCCTGCAGCATATTCAGGGCCTTCTATAACCCATTGAATTGTAGTTGTGCCACAACTTGTTGGAGGTAATGTTATTGTTGAAGTTGGTAAATTGGGAAAATTAATTACAACACCTGCATTATTAGCACCAACTATTTCCCAATAAGCCGTTTCTCCGGTATTTTGAGGCGCATTCGCCGTAATTGTCAAAGTTCCCGAACTATTTGGACAGCTTACTACATTACCTCCTGCATTGGCAATAGTAATAGGCTGTACATTTACGACTTTATCCTGATAGGTAGATACTCCATCTCCGCAAGTTGCACTATATCTAAAAATATAAGTGTTTCCTCCTGTATAACCGGAAACACTAGTTGTTGGATTATTTGGAGAATTGATTACTACGGTTGGTCCTGATATTTGCGTCCATAAAACATTTCCAATAATTGGAGACGGATTATTTCCTGATAGAACCAAAGCATCTGTTTCACAAATAGTAACATTCAGAACTCCTGCATTTACCGTACAGTTTTGCCCAAACGTATTTATCGAATAAAAAAATAGAATAAATACGGTATAAAATAATTTTTTAAAATAATTCTTAATTTGTATAGATCGTTCCATAGGCTGCAGGATTGCTGTGTTAGTTCGAACAATTTAAGTATGATCACTTTATTCAGTAAATCATTTATAAGTAGAGATATACAATAGAATTTTTACAACATTAAATGTTTAAATATCTCTGTATTATATTTCAAATTTTACAATATCTTTCAAAAAAGACCAATGAGAATCATAAAATGAAAAATCGAATTGGTCTTTTTATATCTAAATAAATTATTGTTTTAAATCAACTGTAACTTTTTCTATTTTTCCCTGAAAAGTAAACGGAGCATCATAAGTTCTGTCGACCGGTGTACCAAAATCTTCGCCAACATCAAGAGTTTCATCAGCAGAAAAACGGCTTGGAACTGTTTTAGGAATATCTCCGCTTGCTACTTTTTTTCCATCAACCAATAAGGTAGCTTTTGCTGCTTTACCAACACCTCCGCCGGCATAATCAAAATTTAATACGATTGTATGTTTACCCGCAGTTAAAGCAGTTGGCGATTGTATACGCCATTTATGATTCGGATAATGAGAGAAAGCATAAGCAAAAGTTGGTTTTCCTTTTTGAAGCATCAAAGCTAAACCTGCAAAATAACCACCTTGAGTAATAATCATTCCTTCTTGTCCTGCTTTGACGTCAATATCAGCCGTAATACTAAACGAAGTATTTTTCATATTTGGCGCCATTCCTTCTGTTATACGAGATGTTCCTTGATGGAAAGTAAATTTCGTTCTTCCTTTATTTAAATTAGGACGATTTTCAGGGTTCACACGATCAATATAACGATCATCAAAAGGGAAAACTTTATATTTTTGCGCTTCTTCCATAAAAGCTTTTTGCATGTCTTTTAATTTCTCAGGATTTTGTGCCGCAATATCATTAGCTTGACTATAATCTTTTGTCAGATCATACAATTCCCATTTATAATCTTTTACAGGATCTTCTGATGGAATTGGATGTCCTTGCCAAGGTAGATTTTTTGGAGTTGTATTGGCCAGCCAGCCATCTTTATAAAAACCTCTGTTGGCAATAACTTCAAAATATTGAGTTTTGTGAGTTTCAGGAGCACTTGCATTATCAAACGAATAGACCAAACTTTTTCCTGCTATAGGTTCTTGTTCAAAACCATCAACTTTTTTGGGCTGAGGTATATTTGCTGCTTCCAGAATTGTTGGTACAATATCAGTAATATGTGCAAATTGACTGCGAATTTGTCCCACTTGTTTGATTCTTGCAGGCCATGAAATCACCATTCCGGTGCGGCTTCCTCCTAAATGCGAAGCGATTTTTTTATCCCATTGAAAAGGCGTATTCATAGCGTGAGCCCAACTTTGAGAATAATGTTCTGCCATCCACGGACCACCAAAATCGTCGAGATGTTTCAGCATAAATTCTTCAGTATCAACTTCGCCATTTACCATAATACCAATTTCGCTTGTCAATCCCTGACCAGTTGGATCCTCGGCACTGGCTCCGTTATCACCCATTATAAAGATGACCATCGTATTATCATATTGCCCTAAATCTTTAATAGATTGCAATATTCTACCAATTTGATTGTCGCAATACGCTAGCATTGCAGCATAAACTTCCATTTCTCTAGCGGCTACTTTTTTCATTCCCGGAGAAAGAGCATCCCATTTTTGATATTCCGGTGGAGTAGCTGCCAATAATGCATCCGAAGGTATAATGCCTAATTTCTTTTGGTTTTCGTAAGTTGCAATACGTTGTTTGTCAAATCCCTGATCAAATTTTCCTTTAAATTTTGCAATCCATTCCTTTGGTGCCTGATGAGGTGCGTGTGCTGTTCCAGGCGTATAATAAGCAAAGAAAGGTTTGTTTGGCGAAACGTTTTTTTGTGTTTGTATCCAATGAATAGCATGATCTGCTAAATCTCGGTCTAAAATATAATCAGGATCTACTTTTTCGTCTTTAAAATAAGGATCGACAGGTTTTGTACCTTCAAACAAAGCAGGTCTAAATTGATGCGCATCTGCACCCAGAAAACCGTAGAAATATTCGAAACCTAAACCTGTTGGCCATAAATTAAAAGGTCCGGCAGGAGTAGATTGCCAATCCGGTACATTATGATTTTTTCCAAACCATGAAGTTCCATAACCATTATCAGTCAATATTTTACCAATTGTAGCAACGCTCCGCGGCACTAGACTGTTATATCCGGGATATGGAGTAGAGAATTCCATAATAATTCCTGTTGCTGCTGTATGATGGTTTCGTCCTGTAATAAGTGCAGCTCTCGAAGGCGAACAAACCGCTGTTGTATGAAATCTGTTGTATCGTAATCCGTTTTTGGCAAGAGCATCAAAATTTGGTGTCGGTATTGGACCTCCAAAAGTAGAAGTTGCACCAAAACCAACATCATCTATCATAATTAATAATACGTTGGGAGCTCCTTCAGGTGCGCTAACTTCTTTAGGCCATTCTATAGGATCAGAATCTTTGATTGTAGGGGCAACTTTACCGACTTTTTGATAAGGTTCTATAGGAAGAACAGTTCGATCTGGCCAGTTTTGATCAGATGATTTTTCCTGAGCCTGAATTGAGTTAATAAAAAGCACATTAATAAATAGTAAAAGCACTATTTTCAAGAGTAAAAAATTAATTTTCATAATTATACTTTTATTGGTTGGAAAAAGAACTGAAAAATATATACGATGAGTGCTAATGTTAACCGATAAATAAAATTTACTCAGGAAACACTTGAAAAGATTGTTGTTATTTGTTTATGGGAGTTTTAAAATTAGAAAAAAAAAGAACTGACCTTTAAAATTGTAGGAAAGAAATGGTTGCAAATTATAACTTGCAACATTGTTTTGACAATTCTTTTAAAAATTTGATGAGTTTGTTCTTTTTAACTGATGCTAAATTTTACTTTAATTATGAGGAAGTATTTCTGTATTTCTACCACATCAGAAAGTTGATTTTTCAATTTGAAATTAAAAATACTTGGTGTAAAATTTTTCAGAATAAATCTGCACAAACAAAGAAGAATGAAAAAGGAGAGTTTATAAAAGAAAAACACCTGTAAAAAAGCTTTTACAGGTGCCTTATTAAATATTATTCAGGACTAGTTTTAATGATTTAAAACTTCATTTTAAAACTTTTCAGAATCGACATCATTTACAAATTGAATTACGCCATTCATAAAAACCTTTTGATCGTCCCACATTGCTAAATGGCTTCCGTTAGGACAATATAAATATCTTCCTTTTTGAACCAATTTGCTTTGTTCTTCCATCGCTTTTGGATCCATTGTATCATATTTGGCTCCAATCATTAAAGTAGGAATTTTAAGTTCGTGTAAACGATTTTTAATGTCCCATTTAGCTAAACGACCGCTAATTCCAAATTCACTAGGTCCTTGCATTAAAGTATAAATTTCTCCATTAATATGTTTGCTGGCACGATTTAATCCATCCGGCCATTCATTTAATCGGCACAAATGTTTTTTGTAGAAATTAGGAATCAATAACTCCATATAGCGCGGATTACTAAAATCTTTTTTAGCTTCTAATGCTCTGATTTCGGCTAGAATTTCCGGTTTCATTTGTTTTGCGAGCACTTCATCAGCGTATTTTCCATATTCAGGCGCACTGGCAACCATATTTGCAACCAATAAACCTTTTAAATTTTGCTGATATTTTAAGGCATATTCCATTGCAAGTATTCCGCCCCAGGAATTTCCTAAAACATAAAAATTATCCTTATCTGCTCCAATAGCTTTACGTACTTGTTCTACTTCTTCAACAAAACGTTCTGTTGTCCATAATGTGCTGTCTTTTGGCTGATCGCTGTAATAAGATCCCAGTTGGTCATATTCGTAGAATTCATAACCTTCACGCTGAAAAAAGGTTTCAAAACATTCCATATATTCATGCGTCATTGCTGGTCCGCCATGCAACAATAGTATTTTAATTTTTGGATTATTTCCAAATCGTTTCGTCCATACTTTAAATTCCCCAACAGGTGTTTTAATAGGAATCATTTTTACACCAGCTGATTCTACTTCGTTATTTTGATTATAAGAAAAATAATCTTGAAGAGATTTTGATTTCGTTTCATTTTTACAAGAAACAGTAAGTAGAATTAAACTTAAGAAGAGAATAGCGCGCATATTTTTAGAGTTTGATAGTTGGTTTGGAATTACTTTTCAGATTAAAAATACAAATTTCTTTTATAAGTAGTATTTGTAATGAACGAAGCTTTCTTTCTTAGATCGGTTGAGGTTATTGTGTGGATGCTTTTTCTATTTAGATTTTGAGAATTTTATCTAAAGAGAAGGAATGCTTAATTATTTTTTAGCAGAAGGTTTAATAAATCATAAAAACCTTAATTTATTATTTATATGACTTTTAGTGGATATCAGTTTAAAAAACTATAATTTTTCCTGTTTGTGTTTCTCCTAATTTTGTAATTATTTTATAGATATAAATTCCCGAAGCAGTATTTTTTAGATTGATGTTATTGGTTTTAGAAAGTAGAGGAGAAGTAATAGTATTTTGTCCATTCATATTGTACAAATAGAAAATAGCGTTTTCTTCTTTTTGGGCTTCAATATTTAATTCTCCATTTTTGCTCAATATTGTAGGGTGGACAAAAAACAAATCATTGCCTAAATAATTAGTATCAAGAATTTGAGAACTTACTACATTATTGTTTTCTAAAATCAGATTTATTTTATATTTATTGCTGCCCTTTATCAGAGTAGAATCTAGAAAAGAGAATGTTTTTGAATCGATACTATTGATTGTGCTAATAACACTTTCGATGTTATTAATTATTTTCACTAACTCAATTCTTTTGATATTGTACAAGCTGAAAAGACTGGCATCAATCTTTACTTTATTTTCCTCAAAAATTTCTGCCAAAGTCAACTCAAAATAACAATTTGAGTTTTGAGCATACTGTAATGTTGATTCGCTTTTTATGCCTTCGATATTGTCAAATACAGGAATAACAGTGTAAATTTTTCCGTCATTATAGGCATAAGTAGCGTTTGTTATTTGTTCTTTAAATTCTAAACGATCTCCTGTCAGTTGATAAATATTATAGGAAGAAACATCGGCGGGTTTGTTCCAGTTAATTTCGGTTGTGCCATCGCAAACTAAACTGGTATTGATATTCAAATCATAAGAAATAGTAAAGTTATCAGAGATATAATCAGTGTTTTCAATGGTCATTTTTAATTTTGCTTTCGAAAATTTTTGTTCTGTTGGCGTATAAGTAAATTGTTCGCTATCCAGATTTGCATTATTTGCGATAACTTCCCAAGACTGTCCATTATTATAACTTATAGACAATTGTCCAGAGACATCAGAAAATGAAGAATTCCATTTGAAAGGAGAAATAGTTTTACCATCATAAGGAAAATTATCATTGATAACAGGATAATTCCACTCAAATTGATTTTTCAATTCATATTCATAAGCTATGCTGTATTCCAGAGACGCATTCGATATGTAAAAACCAGTAACATTGATAGTATAAGGTCGAGATGACGGATTTTCGATAGTGACTTGCTCTACAGTATTAATTTTATCTTTTCCTCTTACTGCTTGTTGCTCAGGTACATCAGGATTAAGAATCCACGGTAAGAAAGTGGAATTGTCAGCCGAAATAACTTCGATATCTAAATCGTTTACCAAACTTATGTTACTATTGATTGCAGCGGGTAAATCGTTCCAGACTAATGTGATTTTTAAGTTTTTGGCATTTTCCGGAACGGTAATAATATGTGAGTTTATCTGACCAGATGTCAAATTACCTGATATAATTCTATTTTCGCTGATCGTTTTTAAACATTTATCAGCATTGATATTGCCATAACCATAAATAAAATCTGGGCCTGGATTGCCTAAATCTTTAGCACTATTAATTAAAATTGCTTTTGTAAGTGCATTAGTTAGAGAGATGTTGTTTATAGACTTATAATGTTGTTTCATAAGCGTAATAATTCCTGTAGCTACTGCTGTAGAATTTGAAGTTCCTTGTGTGCTAAAGGCAACTAACTCAGGTTTTATACGGCCGTCATAAGCTGGACCTTTTGAAGAAAACGGCATAATTACTTCGTTTTGATCAATACAACCCAATACGATACTATTTTTGGATTGCTTGAAGTTACCGGTAATAGATTTATAACCCTGAAGTCCAGTATTCCCAGAGGAAAAACAATGTGTCAAATCAGTATTTGAGAATAATTGAGAATCATAAGCATTAGCAAGCGAGCCATAAAAATTCTCAATCTCTGTACCGTAGGAATGGTTTTGTGTGGCAGCGCCTTGTAAAGTTGTTACTTCATCAGGATAGATATTCAAAAAGTCAGACGATAATATCTTGGCTTTTTGAACGACTCCTTTTCCTAATGTAGAACTATTTCCTAATCCCGAAACTATAGTTGCCATTGCTGTTGCATGGCTTGATACAATTGTAGATTGTGTCGAAGAAGGAACCTGTTTATTTAAGAGATCAATATCATTTACATCAAAAAAATCATCTTTGATGGCTACAATTTGATTTTCACCTGTTAAAAGAGGAAAATTAGTATTTGCTTTATTTACAGAATTGATAGTGAAATTTTGGTCTATTATTTTAGACTCACTTTTTGGCAGCAACGCTTCTTGCGAAACAGAAGATACACTGTTTAAAGTTATAATCTCCTCAATTTTTTTGGAATCACTTTTTATCATTAAAAGATGGTTATCCAGTATTTTGATATCAGAAATGTTCCTTGATTTCAAGTCAATAATTAACGTTTTGATGCTATCAGTTGCAATTATATACTGTTTTTCTTCTATATGATTTGAAAAATTTGAGGGTAATTTCCATAAGCTATTAACAGGGAAAGTTTTTTGTAGAATCTGATTAGATCTCAAACTTTCATTTTCAACAATACAAAAAGTACTATCCAATTTTTTTACAATCTTGTATTTATTGTGATGTGCATTTTCTAAAGACGTAAGATAGTATTTCTCCAATTTTCTTCCGTTTTCTTTCTTGACGTATTGTTTCCACTTATCAGAACTCTGTGAGAAACTGATTGTAGTTATGATAAAAAAGAGAAAAGTAATTTGTTTCTTCATTTACTGTAGATGTTAGGGCTATTATAAATATTCTGATTAATCATAACACAATTCACTATCATAGCTCTTTTTCACTTCTTAACTGCGATAAAACAAAGATGAAATTGTATTTAATGATTTCTATTTGAAATATTTATGCGTTGTAGGTAAATCAAATTTATTAAAATATTTGTAAAAATTTTATGATTTTTTATTTTCTACGTAATCTTCAAAATTTGTATCGCAATCTTCTTTTTTTAGAACCCTTTTTTATGTTTTAGATAGTCTATAAAACTGCAAAATCATTTTTTAACACATTTTGCATTAGATAAAATTTATAAATGATATTTTTTAATGTAACAAATTGATTTGTATTGAGTTATTGGTTTTGCTGGGTTTACCATAATAATCAAACAATTATTGCTAAAAAAGTTACATAAAATTATTTAACAAAAAATGTTAAAATTGTTAAATAGTTATTTTATAAGTATTTTAAGATTAAAAATTATATAAATTTGACAATAAATATTACAATATTTTGTAAAGACCCCCTATTTACCAACTTATTTTAAAAACCCAAATAACCTATTTATTATTTATGAAAAAAATTAAATCAATTTTAGCCCTGTCATTTATAGCGCTAACGATTTTGTCCTGTAACAAAGAAGATCAGGCAGATCAATCAAACCAAGCATCTCTTAAAGTAACTCCAGAAGTATTAAATAAACTTAGAGCACTTTCATTAAATGCTACAGATGTTCAAGTGATTAAAAACACTAAGTTAGACGGTACCATTGAGGACGCATTCCTTGTAGAAGGAGATATTATCGTTACTCAGGATCAATTAAATAAAATGGATCTTCATGGAGGTATTACTACAGAGCAATACCATACTACTAATTTAGTATCTGCACCAAGAACTATTAAAGTTGTTGGATTAACAGGAACTGGAACAACAGCTCTAAGTACAAATATGCGTGCTGGATTACAAGCAGCTATAAATAGATACAATAATCTAGGATTGTCTATTAACTTCACGCTAACTTTTAGTTCAAGTACTTCTGGGGCAAACATTGTTGTCCGGAGACAAACGGGATCTGCTGGTGGAGTAGCAGGTTTCCCTTCAGGAGGAGCACCTTATAATTCAGTTACATTATATTCTGGATTAGATACTTATTCAACAGGTGTAAATGCACACGTATCTGCACACGAAATTGGTCACTGTATTGGTTTACGCCATACAGACTGGTTTAGCCGTCAAAGCTGTGGACAGAATTCAAACGAAGGAACAGCTGGTGTTGGAGCAATTCAAATTCCAGGAACACCTTCTGGATATGATGCAACTTCATATATGAGAGCATGTTTCGGTTCAAATGAAACTGGAGCATTCAATTCTAACGATATTACAGCTCTTAATTATTTATATTAAAAATTAAATTAAGGGGTCTTTACAAAATATAAGAGGCTGTTTCACAATTTGTGAAACAGCCTCTCTTTTTTATTGGATATAAGTGTAATTATTTTATAATAAAGTAAATGCTTTTTTGTAGTAAAATAGATGACAACTCCAGTTTACAATATGCTAAATGCATACACAATGGGTTGTTATATCATTAAAATAATTACATTTACTGATATTAGTATTATAATTGATGGAAGAACACAAACATGTAACGATATATGATATTGCCGAGAAGCTCAATCTTGCGACATCAACGATTTCAAGAGCTTTAAAAGATCATCATACTATCAGTGAAAAGACAATCAAAAAAGTAAAGCAGACAGCCAAGGAAATGGGTTTTGTACCGAACACTTTGGCGGCAGGTTTGCGAGGTAATAAATCGAGAACTATTGGTATTTTAATACCAACAGTAACGCAGCCTTTTTTGTCCTCTTTGATTAGTGGTATTGAAATTACGGCTCAAAAATCTGAATATTCAGTCATTATTATGCAGTCGCATGATTCATACGAAACAGAAGTTAATTTAGCCAAGTCCTTATACAGCAACAGAGTAAGTGGAGTTATATGCTCCCTTGCAATGGAAACCAAAGATACCTCTCATTTTAAACAATTTTCAAATAACAATATTCCCTTAGTATTTGTTGACAGGGTTCCCAGAGATTATGATACTTTTCGTGTTGTAATCAATAATTATCTGGCGGGTTACAAGGCGACAAAGCATTTGATAGAGCAAGGATGCAGAAGAATTGCGCATTTAACTGCCGGATCAGAATTTGGTACACTTTATAATGAACGAAAGAGAGGTTACATCGATGCCTTATTAGAACATGAACTGCCAGTCGATGAAAGTTTGATTATTAGTCTGAAAGAAATGAAGTATGAAGATGGAGTAAAGGCTTGCAATCAATTATTTGATTTAAAACCTCCTCCGGACGGTCTTTTTGCTCCTGGAGATATTCTTGCTGTAAGTGCAGTACAGACCGCTAAAAAAAGAGGTGTTAAAATACCTGAAGAGTTTGCGGTAATAGGGTTTAACAATGATCCAATTTCTGAAATCATTGAGCCTAACATCTCTACTATAACACATCCTGCTGAGAAAATGGGTAAAGCTGCGGCTGAACTGATTATCAAAAATCTAAAATCGGCTAAGGAAGAAGATGCAAAAGAAATTACATTTTTAAATACACAAGTCCTCATACGTGAATCCTCTAAAAGGATTTAAAACTCACTTTAATTCTATAAAATAACCTGTTAATACATACGTATTAACAGGTTATTTTTTTACAATAAAACCTCGATTTTAATTTGCCGTCGATGATTTAAATCTCTTAGCGAAATAATCTAAAATTTAAAAAAAATCGATTTTTAGTTTTTTATTACCATATTTTTGTATTTTAGCGCAACCGATTGCAAGTTGTGTATTTTTTCTGAAAGTATATTTTTTTAGCACTTTTTTTGATAAATAAGTTGCTTTTGGATAAAATCTGTGATTTGTACTTAAAATGATAAATTGATAGAAAGCAAATAAAATGACGTATACAAAAAGGACTTTTTTCAGATCTATTTTACTTTTTTTTGCGGTTTGCTATTCTGTATCGGCTCAAAAAGATTATAAATTATGGTTGCAATACAATAAGATTACTAATGATGATCTGAAAGCAGAATATCTTTCCAATATTCAGGAAATTGTTTCTTTGGGAAATTCTGAAACTATAAAAATTGCCCGTGCTGAATTAGAATTAGGTTTGAATGAGATGTTAGGAAACAAACTCGAAAATGAGTCAATAACTACGGGAGATAATACTATTATTATTGGTTCGAAAGCATCGTTAGATTCAGAAATCCAAAAAGAAATTGGAAACTTTGATCAGATCAATGAAGAAGGGTTTATGATTAAGTCAATTTTCGTAAAAGATAAAAAACACATTTTGATCACCGGTAAAAAGGACATTGGAGTTTTATACGGCGTTTATACTTTTTTAAGATTGATTCAAACCAATAAGTCAATTAAAAATCTAAATATTGTTGATGCACCTAAAACAAATATTAGAATTCTAAATCATTGGGATAATTTGGACAGAACCGTTGAACGCGGTTATGCCGGATTCTCTTTGTGGAATTGGCAAAAATTACCTGATTTTATAGATCAGCGTTATATTGATTACGCCAGAGCCAATGCATCAATTGGGATTAACGGAACTGTTTTGACCAATGTAAATGCAAATGCCTTAATCTTAACACCTCAATATTTAGAGAAAGTTCAAGCTTTGGCCAATGTATTCAGACCATACGGAATCAAAGTGTATTTAACAGCAAGATTTTCGGCACCAATTGAAATTGGAGGTTTAAAAACAGCCGACCCAAAAGATGCTGAAGTAATAAAGTGGTGGAAAAATAAAGCAGCTGAAATTTACAAACAAATCCCTGATTTTGGAGGTTTCTTGGTCAAAGCAAATTCAGAAGGTCAACCGGGACCACAAAACTACGGAAGAGATCACGTTGATGGAGCCAATATGCTGGCTGATGCCGTAGCACCTTTTGGAGGCATAATTATGTGGCGTGCATTTGTGTATTCAGAACATGATGCTAATGATCGTGCTAAACAAGCATATGCCGAATTTGTGCCTTACGACGGAAAGTTTAGAGAAAATGTGATTGTTCAGGTAAAAAATGGCGCGATCGATTTTCAGCCTCGCGAACCTTTTCATCCCATGTTTGGTGCAATGCAAAAAACACCTTTAATGATGGAGTTTCAAATCACACAGGAATATCTGGGTTTTAGTACACATTTGGTTTATTTACCCAAATTATTTCAGGAAGTTTTAGAATCGGACACCTATCAAAAAGGAAAAGGTACAACGATCGCCAAAGTAATTGATGGTACTTTGAGTCACACAAAACTTAGCGGAATTGCAGGTGTTTCGAATATAGGAAATGATCTAAACTGGACCGGACATCCTTTTGCACAGGCAAATTGGTATGGCTTTGGAAGACTGGCATGGAATCCTTACTTAGACTCTGAAACTATTGCTGATGAATGGCTGAGATGTACATTTTCGAACGATGAAAACTTCATTAAACCAGTTAAAGGTATGATGATTCAATCAAGAGAAGCGGTTGTAAATTACATGACTCCTCTGGGTTTGCATCACATTATGGATACGGGACATCATTATGGTCCGGGTCCGTGGGTTTCTAATTTATCAAGACCAGAATGGAATCCGGTGTATTATCACAAAGCGGATAAAAACGGAATAGGTTTCGACCGTTCTAAAACAGGAACCAATGCCACAGCACAATACGCGCCAGAAATAGAAAAACTTTTTTCGACTTTAGAAACTTGTCCGGAGAAAGATTTATTGTGGTTTCATCATGTTTCCTGGGATTATAAATTAAAAAATGGACAAACACTTTGGAATGGTTTGGCTTTAAAATATCAGGAAGGCGTAAATCAGGTAAAAGAAATGCAGAATATCTGGGACAAAACTGAAAAATATATTGACAGTGATCGTTTTAAAGAAGTTCAAATGTTATTAAAAATTCAGTATCAGGAAGCAAAATGGTGGCGCGATGCCTGTCTGCTTTATTTTCAGCAATACTCGGGTAAAGAATTGCCGGTTGGAGTAGAGAAACCAAAACAGTCTTTGGACTATTTTAAATCATTAAAGTTTCCTTTTGCACCGGGAAATGGATAGGTAAATGAACTATTGAATAATTGTAACGCGAATCCGTGTAATCAGCGTCCAATAAATATATATTAAAAAAAATGAGTACAAAAACGGCAATTGTAACCGGAGGAAATTCGGGTTTGGGTTTCGCAACAGCGAAGAAATTATGCGATAACGGAATCAAAACCTATATAATCGGAAGAACGAAAGAAAAAACAGAAGAAGCTTGTAAGGAAATTGGACCAAATGCAATTCCAGTACTTTTTGATCTTAATAATATTGATGGAATTGCAGAAATGATTGAGAATCTGACCAGAGAAAATCGGATTGATATTTTGGTAAATAATGCAGGAATCAACATGAAAAAGGAATTTTTAGACGTTACTGATGAAGATTTTCTATCCATAATTCACACCAATTTGTTAAGTGTTTTTGCCGTTAGTAAAGCTGTTGTAAAAAACATGAAAGAAAATGGCGGCGGAAGTATTATTAATATTAGTTCAATGGCTTCACAATACGGAATTCCGAAAGTAATTGCATATTCTGCCAGTAAAGGCGCAATAGAATCCATGACACGTGCAATGGCGGTAGAGTTGGCACCATTTGGAATCAGAGTAAACTGTATTGCGCCGGGTTTTATTAAAACAAAAATGTCAGCAAAAGCTTTGGACAGTGATCCGGAAAGAAAAAATAAAGTGCTTTCAAGAACTCCGATGGGCGTTTTAGGAGAACCATCAGATATTGCAGATGCGGTTTATTATTTCGCCTTGAGCGAATCAAAATATACAACCGGAACTATTTTACCAGTTGATGGAGGAAATAGTATTGGTTTTTAAATCTTAAGGAATAAATGAATAGCGTTCAGCTTTAGCTGGATGTAAATAGTTGCTAATTTAAATTGCCTATAGAGGAACGCGGATTAAACGGATTTTTCATCTGTGTTCCTTTTGCAAAGAGTTAGATAGAATTGTTAAGATTAAAATGATTTTGTTTCACGCAGATTTTGCAGATTAGAGCAAATTTAATTTTAGATTTTTATTAAATTAATTTGCGCTTATCAGCTTAAATCTTTTTAAATCTGCGTGAAAAATAACTAAGACATATACATAATTTGGATATCAGTACTTTATGTTTAAATAATTCTAATAGTAGTTTAGTATGATAAAAATGCAGCAAACCATGCGGTGGTTTGGTCCTCAGGATAACGTCACTTTAAAAGATATTAAGCAAGCCGGCGCGACAGGAATCGTAACGGCACTGCATCAAATTCCTGTTGGAGAAGTCTGGACAATCGATGATATTAAAGAAAGAAAGCAAATGATTATCGAAGCCGGATTAGAGTGGTTGGTTGTAGAAAGTTTGCCTGTTCATGAAGAAATAAAGCGCGCTACCGGAAATTATTTGCAATACATTGAAAACTATAAAATTATTATCAAAAATCTTTCAGCATGCGGTATTAAAATCATCACTTATAATTTTATGCCAGTTTTAGATTGGGTTAGAACAAATCACAATTTTGTTAATGAAGACGGAAGTAAAGCTTTGTTGTATAATCAGGATGCCTTTACTTATTTTGATGTTTTTTTATTAAAAAGACCCAATTCAGAGAATGATTATTCTGAGGTTGAAAAAGAAAAAGCATTGCAATTTGGTAATAAACTTTCGAAAGAAGAAAAAGAATTACTTTTTAAAAATGTGTTATTAGGATTGCCGGGAAGTAAAATCAGCTTTACTGCGGAAGAAATTCTTTCACTATTAAATAATTACGCTGAAATTACTAATGAGAAATTAAGAGAGAATCTGATTTATTTTTTATCAGAAGTAGCTCCGGTAGCTGCTGAATGTGATTCTAAATTAGCGATACATCCAGATGATCCGCCATTTTCGGTTTTAGGCTTGCCCAGAATTGTTTCTACCGAAGAGGATATCAAAAAAATATTGCTTGCGGTTCCTTTAAATTCGAATGGATTGTGTTATTGCACAGGTTCGTTGGGAGCAGATCCGAAAAATAATCTGGAAAGAATTATTGATAATTGGGGAGACAGGATTCACTTTTTGCATCTTCGAAATACCTTCCGCGAAAGCGAAACTATTTTCAGAGAATCAGAACATTTGAAAGGTGATACAAAAATGGAAAGTATTGTCGAAAAAATTCTTTTACTAATGAATTTCAGAAAAGTAAGTGTACCAATGCGTCCCGATCACGGATTTTTACATTCCATTGACGAAGAAAAAGAAACTTATCCCGGATATTCTTTAACAGGAAGACTAAAAGGTCTTGCCGAACTAAGAGGCTTGGAAATGGGAATTGCTTATAAACTCGAAAATAATACTTTTTGAAATTTTAAAAACTCAAAAATAAAATTAACTATTAACCTTAAACCAAAAAAAATGAGATTAATTAATTGCTATTTACCGCTCTTGTCCCTTGTGATTTTAAGCAGCTGTAATGTGAAAAAAGAAAAAAGCGCTATTTCTTTAAAAGACAGTTATAAAAACGATTTTTATATAGGAACAGCCTTGAGTGCAGATCAAATTGAAGAAAAAAATGCCAAAGAAGATTCCTTAATAAAAAAGGAATTTAATGCTATAACAGCCGAGAATATCATGAAATCGATGTTTGTACATCCTTTCAAAGACAAATATGATTTTGCCCTGACGGATAAATTTATTGCTTATGGCGAAAAAAACAAGATGTTTATTCATGGCCACACTTTGATTTGGCACAGCCAATTGGCGCCGTGGATGCAAAAAATTAAAGACAGCACAGAAATGAAAGCCTTTATTAAAGATCATATCACGACAATTGTTTCTAAATACAAAGGCAGAGTTGATTCCTGGGATGTGGTCAATGAAGCGTTGAACGAAGATGGAACTTTAAGAAAATCGATATTTCTAAATACACTTGGAGAAAGCTATCTTGTAGATGCTTTTAAATGGGCTGCAGCTGCTGACCCAAAAGTTGATTTGTATTATAACGATTATAATAATGAAGCACCGGCTAAAAGAGCGGGAAATATTGCTTTAATCAAAAAAATCAAGGCAGCCGGAGGAAAAATTGATGGTGTGGGAATTCAGGCGCATTGGAAATTAAATCATCCGGCATTAGAAGAAATTGAGAAAAGTATCTTGGAATATTCTGCCGCTGGAGTTAAAGTAGCTTTTACCGAACTTGATATTTCTGTACTGCCAGATCCACATAATTTAAATGGTGCCGATGTAAATCAGAATTTTGAATTGAATGCAAAAATGAATCCTTATCCTAAATCACTTCCGGATTCTGTACAGGTTAAACTTGCCGAGCGTTATGCCTCGATCTTTAAATTATTTTTAAAGCATAAAGATAAAATTAGTCGTGTAACATTTTGGGGAGTTCATGATGGACAATCCTGGTTAAATGACTGGCCTATAAAAGGCAGGACAAATTACCCATTGTTATTTGATAAAGACTTAAAGCATAAAAAAGCGTATAACAGTGTAATTGAATTAAAAGAAACAAAACAATAAAAATTTGGCTTAAAAAACTCTTTTATTGAAAACTACACAACCGAATGTGCTTTTTGTTTTATATTATGAAATAATACAAAGTGAACTTGCTAATTCTGTTTTTTTATATAATTTTACACAACCGATTGTTTTATTAATTGTTTGTTTTGCAAAACCAAAAAACCAAACGAAATCTGAGAAAAATAAACTCTGATTTCGAACCAAATTAACCACATAAAATAATGAATCACATTTCACAAAAACTATCCATTAAAGAAAAAATCGGATATAGCTTAGGAGATCTCGCTGCAAATTTAGTTTTTCAGACTTTGATGACGTACCTGGCATATTTTTATACTGATATCTATGGATTATCGCCTACGGATTCTTCCATCATTATGCTTGTCGTGGGATTAGTGGCGGCTTTTGTTTTTAATCCTATTATTGGTGTACTGGCTGACAGAACCATTACAAAATGGGGAAAATTCAGACCATGGATCTTAATAACTGCTATACCTTTAGGCATCATTGCATTACTCGCTTTTACAACACCAGGATTCTCTTATCAGGGAAAAGTAATTTATGCCGTTGTAACTTATACTTTATTATTACTGTTTTATGCAAGCAATAATTTACCGTATTCGGCTTTAAGCGGTGTAATTACAGGCGACATGAAAGAGAGAAACAGTCTGTCGTCTTATCGTTTTGTGGCAGTTATGTTTGCCCAATTTTTCGTTCAGGTTTTTATGCTTGGAATTATTAAAAGTGCCGGAAATGGAGACAAAGCCATAGGTATTGAAAAAGTAATGACCGTTTTGGCTGTTATTGGTACTATCATGTTGCTTATCACATTTTTAACAACAAAGGAGCGTATTATTCCAAAACCGGAACAAAAATCAAGTGTTCGTGAAGATCTAAGCGATTTAATGAAAAACAAACCGTGGCTGATTATGTTAAGCCTTACAACGCTCGTATTCATTACTTTGTCTATGAAAGGCGGTTCTTATGTTTACTATTTTGAAAATTATGTCAATAAAGAGGAGTTGGCACTTTTTATACAGCCAATTCTGGATACATTATCAAATATAGGATTGAATCATTTTGGGAATGATCCCGTTTCTGCAGGTTTTGGATTATTCAATGCAGGCGGAATTATATTTATGATCGTGGGAATTACTTTGTCGAAAAGTCTGGCTGATAAATACGGAAAGAGAAATATATTCGGCTTGTTTTTATTCATTTCGACCTTATTTATTCTCGCCTTTTACTTCTTTCCGCCAACCGCGATTAGTTTCATATTCTTCTCCCAGATTTTGCATGGATTTTTCTACGGAATCACAATTCCGCTTTTATGGGCAATGATTGCCGATGTTGCTGATTACTCAGAATGGCTGAATAACCGTCGTGCTACAGCAATTATTTTTTCGGCAATGATGGTAGGTTTAAAAGCAGGTTTAAGTATTGGAGGTTCCTTGACAACCTTGTTTTTAGGATATTTTCACTATGTACCAAATTCCCTGACTCAAACAGATTTTGCTATAAACGGAATCAAATTATTGGTCAGTATTTTTCCTGCAATACCTTTTTTGACAGGAGTTGTGCTATTATTTTTCTATAAAATCGATAAAAATATGGAAGCACAAATAGAGGCAGATTTAAAAGAAAAGAGAACTTAATTATTTTATATAAAACAAAAACACGACTAATGCCAGAAGATAGTATTGAAGAAATTAATTTCGATCAAATTAATAAAAAAGCAATTTCGCAACCCTTGGTATCCCATATTTATACCGCTGATCCGTCGGCACACGTATTCAATGGTAAAATTTATATTTATCCTTCGCACGATATAGATGCCGGTATACCTTTTAATGATAATGGAGATCATTTTGGTATGGAAGATTACCATGTGTTTTCAATGGAAAATATCGATTCTGAAGTTGTAGATAATGGTGTAGCCTTGCATGTAAATGATGTAGCGTGGGCAGAAAAACAAATGTGGGCTCCTGATGCAGCTTGCAAAAACGGTAAATATTATTTGTATTTCCCAGCCAAACGTCCGGATGGAATCTTTCAGATTGGAGTTGCCGTAAGTGATTCGCCTGTTGGTCCATTTTTACCACAGCCTGAAGCCATAAAAGGAAGTTACAGTATTGATCCTGCCGTTTTTGAAGATACAGATGGGAAACATTATATCTATTTTGGAGGTATTTGGGGCGGACAACTTCAGAAATACCGAAATAATACGTACGATCAGAATTATGAAGAACCAGTTGGTAACGAACCCGCTTTAGGACCAATTGTAGCTTTGCTTAGAGATGATATGTTAGAACTTGCCGAAGATCCAAAAGAGATAAAAATTCTGGATAAAAACGGCGAAATATTATTAGCCGGAGATAATGACAGACGTTTCTTCGAGGCTTCCTGGGTGCATAAATACAACGGAAAATATTACTTCTCATATTCTACCGGCGATACTCATTTTATTTGTTATGCAATAGGCGATAGTCCATATGGGCCATTTACCTATCAGGGCAAAATCCTGAATCCTGTTGTAGGCTGGACTTCACATCACTCTATTTGTAAAGTCGATGAAGATTGGTATTTATTTTATCACGATTCAAGTTTGTCAAAAGGGATAACGCATTTGCGAAGCATGAAAGTTACAAAAATAGAGTATCTCGAAGATGGTTCAATCATTACAATAGATCCTTACAGTATTAAAACATCAGCAGATTAAAGTTGACGAAAAATTAATGGGTTAAATTTTATTTTCTATGGAAAAAGGGGATGAAAAAGTTAGAAAAACCGCCGGACAAAATAGCGGGAATATAATAGAAATTGACTGTGTTATTTTCAATTTTGAAGATGATAGCCTTAAAGTTTTACTGGTAAAACAAAAGGAAAATCAAGGAAATGTAAGTTGGAGACTGGCTAACGATTATATAAAGAAAAATGAAACAATGTCAAGTACAGCTCAAAATATTCTGGAGAGATATATTGGCAACGATCAGTTTTTCTTAAAACAGCTAAAAGCTTTTGGTTATTCGTCCCAATCTTCATTGCACGAGGATATTTCAATTGGATATTATGCATTGGTAAAAAGGGGAAAGATCTCGAATGAAACCTTAAGCGAAGATGTAAAATGGATTGGTATTCACGAGATTACAGGTTTGAATGATAAGCATAAAGCCATTTTAGATTATAGTGTAAAAGAATTGCGCAAAAATATTTGCAGCAGTGCAATAGGATTTAATTTATTACCGGAAAAATTCACATTACTGCAAGTGATCCGTCTTTATGAAGAAATTTTAAACATCGAGATAAACAAATCCAATTTTAGAAGGAAATTATTTCAGATGGACTTAGTAAATGATTCTAATGAGAAAGAACAAGATGTTTCGCACAGAGCTGCCAGATTTTATAGTCTAAATTTAAAAAAGGACGAAATGCTCGCTCAAAAAACACTCGATTTCAATTTTTATTGTAAATCAATTTTTACGGAATAAGTTGTTTTATTATTAGCCTGAGTTTGATGATTTTTAATAGTGTAAGTCTCTAGCAAAGACATAAAATCGAAGATTTTGTCATTTCGACGGAGGAGAAATCACACGCGGGATTCGATAAAGATTGGCGATTTTGATTGTAGAGTTTCTAGTGTGATTTCTCCTCCGTCGAAATGACAAACTAAACGAAAATATTGTGTTTAAGCTTCGGGATTATGTGTTGAAATAAAATATTTATGAATTACGCCCAACGGGTTAGAATGATTATAAAGTTATGTATTATATAGGATATGATATTGGAAGTTCTTCTGTCAAGGTAGCCTTGGTAGAAGCTGAAACGGGAAAAAAAGTAATTGTTTTGCATGAGCCTCAAAACGAAATGGAAATTTTGTCACTGCACTCAGATTGGGCAGAGCAGGATCCGGAGATTTGGTGGCAGCACATTTGTGTAGCAACTAAAAGAGCTATTCGTGAAGCCAATATAGATGCATCGAAAATTCAGGGCGTTGGAATTTCCTATCAAATGCACGGATTGGTTATCGTAGATGCAACGGGAAATGCGCTTCGAAATTCTATTATTTGGTGCGATAGCCGTGCAGTTGAGATTGGAAATAAGGCTTTCGCCGAAATTGGAGAAGAAAAATGCATGAAACATTTGTTGAATTCTCCGGGAAACTTCACCGCTTCAAAACTAAAATGGGTGAAAGAAAATGAACCCGAAATTTATAATAAAATTTATAAATACATGCTTCCGGGAGATTACATCGCTTTGAAATTGACAGGCGAAGTAACCACTACCAAAAACGGTTTGTCTGAAGGAATGCTTTGGGATTATAAAGAAAATAAAGTAGCTGACTGGCTTTTAGATTACTACGGAATCGACCAATCGCTGACGCCAAAAATTGTAGAAAATTTTACCAATCAAGGTATTTTGACAGAGAAAGCTTCAAAAGAATCAGGACTTCCTGTTGGTATTCCGGTAGTTTACAGAGCAGGCGATCAGCCTAATAATGCTTTGGCTTTGAATGTTTTAAATCCGGGAGAAGTGGCTGCAACAGGCGGAACTTCTGGTGTTTTTTATGCGGTAAGCGAAATATCGTCGGGAAAAAGTACAAGAGTAAACAATTTTGTACACGTTAATTACGAATTAGAAACGCCTAGAGTTGGTAAACTTTTAAATATTAACGGAGCAGGAATTCAATACAGATGGCTTCGAAATAATATGGGTAATGAAACCTATGAATCAATGAATCGTAAAGCAACGAAAATTGATATTGGGTCGGATGGTGTTGTCGTGATTCCGTTTGGGAATGGCGCGGAGCGTATGTTCAACAATAAAAACATCGGAACACATTTTTTAAACCTCAATTTAAATATTCACAATAGCGCTCATTTGTTTAGAGCATCTTTAGAGGGAATCGCTTTTTCATTTGTATACGGAATGGAATGTTTAAAAGATGATAATGCTGCAATTAATGTAATTAGAGCAGGAAATGACAATTTATTTCGCTCAGAAATTTTCTCAAATACCGTTGCTACTTTAATTGGTCATGAAATCGAGATTTACAACACAACCGGAGCTGTTGGAGCAGCAAGAGCTGTAGGTTTAGAAGATGGTGATTATAACAAATTTGGTTCAAGTATTACGACCAATGATCACGTTATGACATTTTTACCATTGAAAAATAGAGAACCTTATGAAGCGGCATATCAAAAATGGAAACAAGAATTAGAATTAATATTAACAACTAAATAAAGAATCAAATGATAGTTTTAGGAGATAAAGAATACTACAAAGGCATTGGACAAATTAAGTTTGAAGGAAAGGAATCAGACAATCCATTAGCATTCAAATATTACAATCCGGATCAAATTGTGGCTGGAAAAACAATGCGCGAGCATTTTAGATTTGCCATTGCTTATTGGCATACATTCTGCGGACAAGGAAGTGATCCGTTTGGACCAGGAACTCAGAATTTTGCATGGGATCAGGCTACAGATGCAGTTCAGGCGGCAAAAGATAAAGCAGATGCGGCTTTTGAATTTATCAGCAAAATGGGATTTGATTACTTCTGTTTTCACGATTATGATTTAATTGCAGAAGGACCAACATTTGCTGAATCAGAAAGACGTTTGGCGGCAATTACAGAATACTTAAAAGAGAAAAAAGCAGCCTCTGGAATTAAATTGCTTTGGGGAACTTCTAACTGTTTCTCAAATCCAAGATTTATGAACGGAGCAGCTACAAATCCTGATTTTAATGTTGTGGCAAGAGCTGGAGGTCAGGTAAAATTAGCGTTGGATGCAACTATCGCTTTAGATGGAGAAAACTACGTATTCTGGGGCGGTAGAGAAGGTTATATGTCTTTATTGAATACAGATATGGGAAGAGAATTAGACCACATGGCGCAGTTCTTGACAATGTCCAGAGATTATGCAAGATCACAAGGTTTTAAAGGAACATTCTTTATCGAGCCAAAGCCAATGGAACCATCAAAACATCAATACGATTTTGACTCGGCAACTGCAATTGGATTCTTAAAAGAATATGGCTTGGATAAAGATTTCAAAATCAATATTGAGGTAAATCATGCAACCTTGGCACAGCACACTTTTCAGCATGAATTAGAAGTTGCTGCAAAAGCCGGAATGTTAGGAAGCATTGATGCCAACAGAGGTGATTATCAAAATGGCTGGGATACAGATCAATTTCCAAACAACATTCAGGAAACTACAGAAGCAATGTTGGTATTCTTAAAAGCTGGCGGATTACAAGGCGGAGGAGTAAACTTTGATGCAAAAATCAGAAGAAATTCTACAGATATAGAAGATGTATTTTTAGCGCATATTGGTGGTGCTGATACTTTTGCAAGAGCATTGTTGACTGCAGATAAAATTATTAGCTCTTCTCCTTATGAGAAATTAAGAACAGAAAGATACAGTTCATTCGATTCTGGAAAAGGTAAAGATTTCGAAAACGGAAAATTAAACCTTAAAGATTTATATGATATCGCAAACCAAAACGGAGAGTTAACACTTCAAAGTGGCAAACAAGAATTGTTTGAAAATATCATTAACCAATATATTTAATTGATAAAACTTATATAGAAAGACCTAACAGGTTTCAAAAACCTGTTAGGTCTACTGTTTAAGAAATAAGATTAAAACTAACGAACCAATCTCAAACCAAAAAAAACTATGAAATTTTTTATTGATACCGCCAATCTTGAAGACATTAAAGAAGCACAATCTTTGGGTGTTCTTGATGGCGTAACAACCAACCCGTCTTTGATGGCCAAAGAAGGAATTACCGGAAAAGATAATATCCTAAAACGCTATCTTGATATTTGTAACATTGTTGACGGAGATGTTTCTGCCGAAGTAATCTCGACAGATTTTGACGGAATGATCAGAGAAGGTGAAGAACTTGCCGGACTGCATCCGCAGATTGTGGTGAAATTACCTATGATTGCTGATGGTGTAAAAGCGTGTAAATATTTTTCATCAAAAGGAATCAGAACGAATGTTACTTTGGTATTTTCTGCCGGACAGGCATTATTAGCAGCAAAAGCCGGCGCAACCTATGTTTCTCCGTTTCTAGGAAGATTAGATGATATTTCGACTGATGGAATGCATTTAATTGCAGAGATCAGGGAAATTTATGATAACTATGATTATAAAACTCAGATTCTCTCGGCTTCGATAAGACATACAATGCATGTTGTAAACTGTGCAAAAGTGGGTTCAGATGTTATGACCGGACCTCTTTCTGCGATTAAAGGATTATTGAAACATCCATTGACCGATATAGGACTTAATCAATTTATTGAAGATGCAAAAAAGATGAAATTATAAGTTTCTTTTTTGCCTAATTAATAAATAAAAGTTTAATGATTTTATAATATCAAAACTCCTTTTGGATTTAATTTGAAAGGAGTTTTTTCTGTTTTATAGACAACCAATTGTCTTGTAATTTTTTCTTTAGCTAAATGTTGAGAATGCCATAATAGTATTAAAGTTAGAATTGAAATCAAACACTAAAACAGAGAGTGTGTAATATTTTGGCACATTAATTAAATAGACTGTTTTTTATCTAACAATTTTTTATCGATTCTTGAAAAAAAATATCAAACAACCGATTGTGTGTTGGTTGTTTTTTCTATATTTGTAATAAATACACTTATCTATTAAGCCAAACCAAACTTCTAACACTCTAAACCAATTTTATGATAAACTTATTACGAGCAGACAAATCTGCTTATCAAAATTCAGGGTTTTAACCTTGGTACTAAAAGCAAATTTAACCGTAGTTATAAGTGTTGATTTTACAGAATAACTTTATAAGTTGGTTATTTAAGTTTGCTTTAGTTAAAGCCGAGGAATTATCCCTCGGCTTTTAAATTGTAAACTCAATTTTTGACTGGAAGTGTTTTGATAAACATTGAAGATCAATAAAATACCAAACATAGAATCCGACGTATTTCAAATTAAATATTTTAAAATAACCTAACATTTTCCAGGAGATGTTAATAATAAATAATTAGTATAAATGAAGCAGCGAATAATATTTTACTTATTACCAATATTGTTTCTTTTTTCTTTTAAAGCAATAGCAGCAAACGATACCCTTACAAAAAAGAAAAGTAAAAAAACACCTATTTTTTCTAATGTTGTATATCAGGGCAATGATCCTGTTTATAAAAATAATCCGTTAAAACCAGACGAGTTTTATTCTCCAATTTTGCAGGGATGTTATCCTGATCCGGCCATTACCAGAAAGGGAGATGATTATTATATGGTATGTTCTTCATTTGCGATGTTTCCGGGTGTGCCAATTTTTCACTCTAAAGATTTAGTCAATTGGACAGATTTGGGAGGTGTTTTAAATAATGTATCAGAATTTAATCCGCATGATACGGGGATTAGTGCCGGTGTGTATGCGCCTGGAATTACTTATAATCCGCATAATGATACTTTTTATATGATTGTTACCGCATTTTCCGGAGGTCTTGGAAATATTATTGTTAAAACAAAAGATCCTATGAAAGGATGGGGAAGTCCTGTCAAATTAGATTTTGGCGGAATCGACCCTTCCATATTTTTTGATGAGAACGGCAAAGGTTACATTGTTCATAATGATGCGCCCGATAAAGGAAAAGAATTATATGAGGGACATCGCGTAATTAAAGTTTGGGAATATGATACAAATACAGATAAAGTAATTCCCGGTACAGATAAAATTATTGTTGACGGAGGTGTAGATCTTTCAAAAAGACCAATTTGGATTGAAGCGCCACATTTATATAAAAAAAACGGGAAATATTATTTAATGTGTGCCGAAGGTGGAACAGGAGGAAATCACAGCGAGGTTATTTTTATTAGCGATAATCCAAAAGGGCCTTTCAAACCATCATCAAATAATCCGATTCTTACCCAGCGTTATTTTCCAAAAGACAGAAAAGATAAAGTTGATTGGGCAGGTCATGCAGATTTAGTTCTGGGACCTGATAATAAATACTATGGAGTTTTCTTAGGCATTCGCCCAAATAATGAAGATAGAGTAAACATAGGAAGAGAGACTTTTATATTGCCTGTAGATTGGTCTGGTGAATTTCCTGTTTTTGAAAACGGATTAGTTCCAATGCAGCCAAAATTAAAAATGCCAGCTGGAGTTACAAATAATACAGGAAAGGATGGTTTTTTCCCGAATGGTAATTTCACTTTTACCGAAAATTTCACTTCTAAAAAATTAGATTTCAGATGGATTGGATTAAGAGGTCCACGTGAAAATTTTATTTCATTAAGTAAAAAAGGTTTAGAAATAACACCATTTGAAACAAACATAAAAGAAGTTAAACCAACTTCGACGCTTTTTTACAGACAGCAGCACAATATATTTTCATTTACAACAGCACTTGATTATAAACCACAATCAGAAAAGGATTTAGCAGGTATTGTCTGTCTTCAGAATGAGCGTTTTAATTATGTTTTTGGAATCACAAAAAAAGGAAATGACACTTTTATTTTGTTAGAAAGAACAGAAAAAGGACAATCAAAAATTATAGCAAGTTCTAAAATCAAAGTAACAAATTTACTTCGTTTACAGGTAAAAGCAACAGGCGATAATTATGAATTTAGTTATGCTGTGAATGGAGTAGATTTTGAAAATTTGGGAGGAATTGTTTCGGGAGATATTCTTTCGACAAATGTTGCAGGAGGTTTTACTGGAGCATTGGTAGGATTGTATGCTACTTCTGCAAATGATGCTCGTCCTTAATAGAAAATGGGGCAGTTTTAATTTGAATTAAATAGACTTTGCGACTTCGCGACTTTGAGAGATTTAATCCTTTCTCTAAACAGCGAGAAATTTGCACGCAAAGACGCAGAGTCGCAAAGTTTTATTACTCCAGCTAAAGCTGAAGGCAATACAATTAATACCAAAAGACAAAAATGTATTTATAATTTTCAATAAAATGAACGTAAAAGCAAAGTCTATTAAATACATTATATTTTTTACTCTCCTAATTTTAATTGCAGGATGCAGCTCTAATAAAGCATCAATTAAAACGACAGAGAAAAAAGACACTCAAAATTGGACAGGAACTTGGGCAACAGCTCAGATGCTTGTCGAACCCAATAATATGCCACCTTCACCGGGACTTGCACAAAATACGCTTCGTCAGATTATTAAAGTATCGTTGGGAGGTAAAAAAAATAGACTTCGTTTTTCTAATTTATTTAGCGATCAGCCTACGGTTATTAAATCAGTAAGTGTTGCCAACGTTATTGAGGCTCCGACTGTAGATGCAAAAACGCAGAAAACATTGAGTTTTAAAGGCAATCCGCAAGTAATATTAGGACCAAATGAAGAAGTATATTCAGATGATTTGGATTTCGAATTGAAGCCCGGACAGCTTTTAGCCATTACGATTTATTATGGAGAAGTTTCATCAAAAGTAACTGGACATCCCGGTTCTCGTACGACTTCTTATATTATGGAAGGAGATCATATCAATAATACATCTTTTGCGGGAGCGGTAAAAACAGATCATTGGTATTCTATTATGGGAGTTGAAATCAGTTCGGATAAAGAAGAGACGAATGTCGTTTGCTTAGGAAATTCTATCATTGATGGACGTGGATCAGGAACGAACAAACAGAATCGATGGACAGACATTTTAGCAGCACGTTTGAATGCCAATAAAAGTACAGCACATATTGGAGTTTTGAATTTAGGAATTGGAGGAAATTGTGTCGTTAGAGGCGGTTTAGGCCCAACAGCTTTAAGTCGTTTTGACCGAGATGTTCTTTCTCAAAAAGGAACCAAATGGCTAATTATTCTAGAAGGAATAAATGATATAGGCGGTATTAAAAAAACAGAAGACCCATCTCTTACAGCAAAAGAAATTATTGACGGTTATAAAATAATGATTGATAAAGCCCATGCAAAAGGAATAAAAGTATTTGGCGGTACAATTTTACCATTTGAAAAATCTTTTTATGATGCGCCATACAAACAACAGGCAAGAGATGTTGTAAATGAATGGATTCGCGCCAAAGGTAATTTTGATGCCGTAATTGATTTTGATAAAGAAATGGTTTCAGGCATTGGTTCCAAAACAATTTTATCAGATATGCATGATGGAGATTTTCTGCATCCAAATGAAAAAGGATATCAGAGAATGGGAGAAGCTATAGACTTAAATTTATTTAAGTAGATGTGTTTTTCAAATAAAAGCACAGATTAAAAAGATCATAAAATAAAAATCTTCTCAATCTGCAAAATCTGCGTGAAAAAATATTTAGCGCACAGTTTTAATTTGGAAATCAAAATAGAATTTAGGAGTTAAATAATACACATTTCAAGAGTCAGAAATTTTAATTATAAATTTTAACTAAAGTATAAAATGAAATCAATAATCAGGTTTTCAATATTTACAGTTCTTTTTTTAATAGTACAAAAAGGATATTCACAAGATCCAAATTTTCATATTTATTTGAGTTTGGGACAATCCAATATGGAAGGTTATGCCAAAATAGAACCTCAGGATAAAACGGATGTTAACGAACGCTTTCAGGTTTTAGCCGCAGTCGACTGTCCGGAATTGGGACGTGAAAAAGGAAAATGGTACACCGCTGTTCCGCCGTTGTGCAGATGTACAACAGGACTAACTCCCGTTGATTATTTCGGAAGAACTATGATATCAAATCTTCCAGAGAAAGTAAGAGTTGGTGTTATAAATGTTGCTGTTGGAGGATGTAAAATAGAGCTTTTTGATAAAAATAATTTCGAAAGTTATGTAGCAGATTCTCCGGATTGGTTAAAAAATATAGTAAAACAATACGACGGAAATCCATATGGAAGATTGGTAGAAATGGCAAAAATTGCTCAAAAAAGAGGAGTAATAAAAGGCATTTTACTTCATCAGGGAGAATCCAATACAGGTGATACACTTTGGCCTCAAAAAGTAAAAATAGTATATGATAATTTAATAAAAGATCTTAATCTCGATCCCCAAAAAGTACCGTTGCTTTCCGGAGAAACCGTAAATGAAGATCAGAATGGTAAATGTGGCAGTATGAATAAGATTATTGCAAAACTGCCACAAGCAATACCAAACTCTTATGTTATTTCGTCAAAAGGATGCACAGCTGAGCCTGATTTTTTGCATTTTAATGCTAATGGTTACAGAGAATTAGGAAAACGTTATGCAGAGAAAATGTTATCGCTTTCAGGTTACCAATTATTTGATGGGAAAGAACCTTTTATAGTTCGTGCTCCTCTTGGATTTGATGAGGTTAATCCAAATGCAAAACAAGGAAAAATTGAAACGATTAGTTACGAATCTAAAACGGTAGGTTCAATTAGAAAAGCAACAATTTATACACCACCGGGATTCAATAAAAATAAAAAATATCCAGTTTTATATCTTCTTCACGGAATAGGAGGAGATGAGAAAGAATGGCTTAATGGTGGAAAGCCAAATGTGATATTAGATAATCTTTATGCAGAAGGAAAACTGGAACCTATGATTGTAGTAATGCCAAACGGAAGGGCAATGAAAGATGACAGCGCAAGCGGTGATATTATGGCTGCAGATAAAGTAAAGGCATTCAGTGTTTTTGAAAAAGATCTTCTAAATGATTTAATTCCTTTTATTGAAAAAAAATATCCGGTTATAAAAGACAGAGAACATCGTGCAATTGCCGGTTTATCTATGGGAGGCGGACAGTCATTAAATTTCGGATTAGGGAATTTGGATACGTTTGCATGGGTAGGAGCTTTTTCGGCTGCACCTAATACTAAAACCGGGGAAGAATTATTGCCTAAACCCGAAGATGCAAAAAAGAAACTCAAACTGCTTTGGATTTCCTGTGGCGACAAAGACTGGCTTATAGAAAACAGCGCACGAACACACGATTATTTATCGAAAAATAATGTGCCTCATATTTACTATATCGAGCCTGGAGTACATGATTTTAAAGTTTGGAAAAACGGTTTATATATGTTTTCACAGTTTTTATTTAAAGATGTCGATCCTTCAGTTTTTCAGAAATATAGTATTTCAGCCTTCACTATTGAAAAGTAATTTTTAATTCAGAAAGATAGAATGAAAAGCCTTTCAACATATATAAGCTTATTGATAATCTGTCTTTGTAATCCTGTAAAAGCGGCAGAACCTTTCATAACACATGAAAAAAGGTCTAATGTTATGGTTATAGCAGAGAAATCAATAACGCCTTCTTTTTTTATAAATGCCACATTTGATGCTGGGATCATGCGTGCCGTATATAATCTGCAATCAGACTTTGAGAAAGTTACCGGTACAAAACCTGTCGTTTTTAATCAAAGTCCTACTAATGCTTCACCACTTATTATAATTGGAATGGCGGGCAATTCAGTGATTGATGATTTAATAAAGCAAAAGAAAATTGATGGAAAAGAGCTGAAAGGGAAAAATGAAAAATTTATTATTCAGAATGTTAAAAATCCATTCAAAGGAGTTCAAGAAGCTATTGTAATTGCAGGAAGCGACAAACGTGGGACAATTTATGGAATTTATGAATTATCAAGACAAATAGGCGTTTCACCTTGGTATTACTGGGCAGATGTTCCGGTAAAGCAAAGTGAAGCGCTGTATTTTATAAAAGGAATTTACACAGATGGAGAACCTGCCGTAAAATACAGAGGATTTTTTTTAAACGATGAAGCACCAGCATTAAGCGGATGGGCAAAAAAGACCTTCGGAGGATTTAATAGCAAGTTTTACGAGAAAGTTTTCGAATTATTACTTCGTTTAAAATCCAATTATATCTGGCCGGCAATGTGGGGAAGTGCTTTTTATGATGATGACTCTGCCAGCGGACCACTTGCCAATGAAATGGGTATTATAATGGGAACATCTCACCATGAACCGATGGCATTGGCTCAAACAGATTGGCATCGATATATTAAAAAAAATAACCTTCCGAATATTTGGGATTACTCCAAAAATAAAACCGTTTTAGATGAATTTTGGAAAAGCGGTATTGTGCGAAGTAAAAACTGGGAAAAATTAGTAACTATTGGCATGCGCGGAGATGGTGATGAAGCAATGAGCGAAGGCACTAATATTAGTTTGCTCGAGAATATTGTAAAAGAACAACGTCGCATTATTTCACAGGAAACAGGACAAATTCCATCAAAAACGCCTCAGATTTGGGCTTTATACAAAGAAGTGCAGGATTATTATGATCAGGGAATGCGTGTGCCGGAAGATGTGATTTTATTGTTTTGTGATGATAATTGGGGCAATGTACGTAAACTTCCAGACCTGACTAAACCTATGCATAAAGGCGGATACGGAATGTATTATCACTTTGATTATGTTGGCGGTCCAAGAAACTCGAAATGGATTAATATAAGTCCGATACAAAGAGTTTGGGAACAAATGAATCTAAGCTACGAGCATGGTGTCGATAAAGTCTGGATTGTGAATGTTGGAGATCTTAAACCAATGGAGTTTCCAATCAGCTTTTTTCTGGATATGGCATGGAATCCCAAGAAATTTAATGCTCAGAATCTATTCGAATTTACTGAGAAATGGGCCGCGGAACAGTTTGGCAAAAAACATTCAAAAGAGATTGCGGGGTTTCTAAATACCTATCCTAAATTCAACCGTCGTGTAACTCCTGAAATGCTTGATAGCCAAACGTACAGTCTTGAAAACTACAATGAATTTCAAAATGTTGTGAATGATTACAAGAATTTGGCACTTGATGCCTATAGAGTTTACAATGATTTACCTGAGGAATATAAAGACGCTTATTTTCAGCTCGTTTTATATCCTATAGATGCTTGCAGCAATCTTTACGAAATGTATTTTGCACAAGCTCAGAACAAAAAACTTTTCGAACAAAAAGACATTGAAGCCAATTATTATGCAGATATAGTGAAAACAAAATTCGCTCGCGATTCTGTACTTCAAAACAAATACAATAATGAAATTGCCGGCGGAAAATGGTCTCATATGATGGATCAAATGCGTATTGGTTACAAAAACTGGAATGATTCTCCCAAAAATATTTTGCCTGATGTAAAATATGTTACGGAATCTGAGAAGATAACGCTAAAGGTATTTGTTGAAAAAGATGGTTATGTTGCTATTGAAGCAGAACATTTTTCTAAAGCAAATAATTCAGAAAGAATACATTGGGAAGTGATTCCTGATTTTGGAAAAACAAAAAGCGGGATCACTACATTTCCGCAAAACCTTTATCCAGATAAACAGGAAGATATTTTCGTAGAATATGAAATTGATTTTGCTTCTGCAGGAAACTTTAATGTCGAATTACTATTAGCGCCTACACTTAATTTTAATAGCAACAAAGGACTACTTTATGAAGTTTCTTTTGATGGTGAAAATCCACAGCTTGTAAATTTTAACGGAAAATACCGTGGTGAATTAGGAAAATGGCAGGCAGAACATATCATACATTCGGTAACGGCACATCAAATTTTGAAAGCAGGAAGACACATCTTACGTTTCCGAGTTTTAGATCCCGGAATTGTTCTCGAGAAGATTTTAATAAACACAGGCGGATTAAAACCGGCTTATCTCGGTGCGCCGGAAAGTGAGAGAGTTTCGCAGGATTAGTTTTTGATTTAAAACATTGATAAAAGTTCAAAAGCTTATAATTCAATATAAACAAACATGAAAAAATATTTGATTACCATATTACTGTTTTTAGGGATTTCATTAGCTGCACAAGAAGCAGATGATGTAAAACTTTGGTATAAAACTCCTTCGAATGGTGTTTGGGAAAATGCTTTGCCAATTGGTAACGGATTTATGGGAGCAATGGTTTATGGTGATGTGGGAAAAGAAGTTTTTCAATTAAATGAAGGTACTTTATGGAGCGGAAGTCCTAATAGAAACGATAATCCTAAAGCAAAAGATGCCTTAAGCGAAATCAGAAAACTTATTTTTCAGGGAGAGTATAAAAAAGCGGAACAATTAACCAATGACAATATAATTAGTAAAAAGTCTCAGGGACAGATGTTTCAGCCCGCAGGGAATTTGCAACTGGATTTCTCAAATCATCAAAATTATACTAATTATTACCGCGAACTCGATATCGAAAAAGCAGTTGCAAAAACAGTTTACACCGTCGATGGAATTAGGTATACCAGAGAAGCATTTATGTCTTTTCCGGATCGGGTTTTGGTTATAAAACTTTCGGCAGATAAACCGGGGAAATTGTCTTTTAAAGCAAGTATCAATTCGGAGCATAAAAAACAGTTAATTACTCTCATTGGTAGTAATGAACTTTCGCTAAGCGGTACTTCCAGCGATCATGAAGGTGTTGAAGGAAAGGTGAATTTTAATGCACTTGCAAGATTTAAAGTTATTGGAGGAAACATAAAAGCGGTCGATAATTCAATACAAATTGATAAAGCAGATTCAGTTCTCATTTTCGTTTCTATTGCTACGAATTTTATTAATTATAATGATATTTCGGGGCAGGAAAAAGAACTTGCAAAGTCATTTTTGGATAAAGCATTCGATAAGAATTATGATAAAATGAAGAAAGCTCATGTTGAGTATTATCAAAAATATTTCAAAAGAGTAAAACTTGATTTGGGCAAAACCGCAGCATCTAATGTTCCAACAGACGAAAGACTGTCTAATTTCAGAAATACTGCAGATCCTTTTTTTGTTACTTTATATTATCAATACGGCAGATATTTATTGATTTCGTCTTCGCAGCCCGGCGGTCAGGCAGCTAATCTTCAGGGCATTTGGAATCACAGTATGAATCCTGCTTGGGATAGTAAATACACGATCAATATTAATACAGAAATGAATTATTGGCCAGCCGAGAAAACAAATTTATCAGAAATGCATGAGCCTTTGCTAAAAATGATTCGGGAGCTAGCCGATACAGGAAAAGAAACGGCAAAAGTAATGTATGGCGCACGAGGCTGGATGGCACATCATAATACCGATATATGGAGAATTAACGGAGCCGTTGACGGTGCAACCTGGGGAGTTTGGAACGCAGGAGGAGGTTGGTTAAGCCAGCATTTATGGGAACATTATTTATATACCGGAGACAAAAAATATCTTGAATCAGTTTATGAAGTGCTAAAAGGCGCAGCTGATTTTTACTCGGATTTTTTAGTAAAAGATCCCGCAAATGGATGGTTAGTTGTTGCACCGGGAAATTCTCCTGAAAATGCTCCACATGCGCATCAGGGTTCTACTATAACAGCAGGTTCTACAATGGATAATCAAATTGTTTTTGATGTTTTTAGTACCGCCATCAGAGCATCAGAAATACTGGGAAAAGACAAAGAATATGGGGATAGTTTAAAAGTATTGAGAAAAATGCTTCCGCCAATGCAAATCGGGAAATACAATCAAATTCAAGAATGGCTGGATGATATTGATGATCCAAAAGACAATCACCGCCATATTTCGCATTTGTATGGCTTATATCCTTCCAATCAAATTTCGGCTTACAGAACGCCGGAACTTTTTGCAGCAGCAAAGAATACCTTGATTCAAAGAGGAGACGTGTCTACAGGATGGAGCATGGGATGGAAAGTCAATTGGTGGGCAAAAATGCAGGATGGCAATCACGCTTACAGTTTAATTCAGAATCAATTAACGCCGCTTGGTGTCAATAAAGACGGCGGAGGAACTTATAATAATCTTTTTGATGCACATCCGCCATTTCAGATTGATGGAAATTTTGGATGTACATCCGGAATAACAGAAATGCTTCTGCAAAGTTCTGATGGAGCGGTTCATTTACTTCCAGCTTTACCAGATGCCTTAAAAGAGTACGGAGAAATAACCGGTTTAAAAGCCCGTGGAGGTTTTGAAATTATGGATATGAAATGGAAAAACGGAAAACTAATTGCCTTAAGTATTAAGTCAAATTTTGGAGGAAATCTTAGATTAAGAACAGGAAATGAAATTATTGCAAAAGATTCTAAAAACTTTAAAATAGCTTCGGGAGAAAACAGTAATCCTTTTTATGAGTTAAATGAAACTGCTAAACCTCTTATATCTAAAGAATCCAATATAAATGCTTTAACTATTCCGCAGACTTATTTATACGATGTAAAAACTGAAAAGGGTAAAATTTATACTTTTTTAATTGATTCAAACTAAAAATTTTAGCAATAAAAATTATGAAAATATTCTATAACCTATTAGCCATTTTTTTAATCATAACCGGATCTCATGCTCAGGAAAACAAAGCACAGAATCCGGTAATTTTTGCCGATGTTCCTGATTTGTCAATCATAAGAGTTGGCGATGATTATTATATGAGCAGCACTACGATGCACATGAGTCCGGGCGTTCCAATTATGAAATCAAAAGATTTAATTAATTGGAAAATAATAAACTATGCCTCAAATACTTTAGGAAATTCAGACGAGCTGAATCTTGATAATGGTAAAAATAACTATGGAAGAGGTTCCTGGGCAAGTAATATCAGATTTCATAACAATACATTTTATGTAACCACTTTTGCTCAGACAACCGGAAAAACTTACATATACAGCACAAAGAATATCGAAAAAGGACCTTGGAAAGAAATTAGTTTTAGTCCGGCATATCACGATCACAGTATCTTGTTTGATGATGATGGCAAAGTTTATATAGTGTACGGAAATGGTAAACTTTTTATCAAAGAATTAAAAGCGGATTTATCAGGAATAAAAGAAGACGGATTAGATCAGGTTTTAATAGAAAATGCCAGTAGTCCAGCAGGAAATTCTATTATGCTTGGCGCAGAAGGTTCGCAATTGTACAAAATTAAGGGCAAATATTATCTCTTTAATATCGTCTGGCCAAAAGACGGAATGCGCACCGTAGTTATTCACAGAGCCGATAAAATTACGGGTCCTTGGGAAGGAAAAATTGGTCTGCAGGATTTAGGTGTTGCACAAGGAGGATTAATTGATACTCCTGACGGGAAATGGTTTTCGTACTTATTTAGAGATTACGGTGGCGTAGGACGTATTCCTTATTTTGTTCCCGTGAAATGGGTAGACGGTTGGCCAATTCTGGGAGAAAATAATAAAGTACCTCAATACTTAGATTTACCCGAAAGTAAAGGATTGATTCCGGGAATTGTAAATTCAGATGATTTCAGCCGAAAAAAAGGAGACAGAGATTTACCCTTAGTTTGGCAATGGAATCATAACCCTGATAATTCATTTTGGTCGGTTAAAGAAAGACAAGGATATTTAAGATTAAAAACTGCCTCAATAACAAACACTTTAATTCAGGCTAAAAATACACTCACACAAAGAACTTTTGGACCTGAATGTTCAGGAACTACTTTGTTGGAAATTTCTAAAATGAAAGATGGTGATTTTGCAGGGCTTTGCTTATTGCAAAAAGATTTTGGTTTGGTTGGTGTAAAAGCCGAAAATGGATCAAAAAGAATTGTCATGATTGAAACTGTAGATGGTATTTCAAAAGAAATTCAAAGCGTTCCTTTCTCTGGCACTAAAGTCTATTTTAAAGCAGAATGCAATTTTAAAGACAAAACTGATTTAGGCAAATTTTACTATAGTCTCGACGGTAAAAAATGGATTAGTATAGGAAACACCATAAAGTTACCCTATACACTTCCTCATTTTATGGGCTATAGATTTGGACTTTTCAATTATGCAGAGAAAGATTTAGGTGGTTATGTTGATTTTGATTATTTCCATATTGACAATAAAATTTAATATTAAACTAATAATGGCAATCAAGAGTTGAAAGTTTGCAATTTGTGCCGTGAGGCACTAAATATTGGTAGAAATAAAGGGTTTGAAATTCGTTGGCGTGCCGTAGGTACGCAACAATATAATGATTATTGCGTACCTACGGCACGCTAAATTTGTTCCAATTAATGTTTTCTACCAATATTTAGTGTCTAATGGTACATTTCAATTCTTGATCGGCTTTAATAGCAAAAATCTTTAATTCAAAATAAAAAACATGAAAAGTAATTATTTATATCTTTTAAGTTTACTATGCTTTTTTAATTTAAATGCACAGCAATATCCTTATAAAGATCCTGCACTTAGCTCTAAAAAGCGTGCAGAAGATTTAATTTCCCGATTAACTCTGGAAGAAAAGGCAGCGTTAATGTGCGATCAAAGTGATGCTATACCAAGACTTGGAATCAAAAAGTTTAATTGGTGGAGTGAAGCCTTGCATGGTTATGCCAATAATGATAATGTCACTGTTTTTCCTGAACCTATTGGTATGGCAGCTTCTTTTGACGATAAATTAGTTTACCGTGTATTTGATGCTGTTTCAGATGAGGCGCGTGCAAAATACAATCAATGGATAAAAAATGGGAATGAGAACAAACGTTTTTTGAGTCTTTCAGTGTGGACGCCAAATGTAAATATTTTTAGAGATCCACGCTGGGGACGCGGACAGGAAACCTATGGCGAAGATCCTTATCTGACTTCAAGAATGGGAATTTCAGTTGTCAAAGGACTTCAGGGACCGGCAGATGCTAAATACCGAAAACTTTTGGCTTGTGCTAAACATTTTGCTGTTCATTCAGGACCAGAATGGAGCCGACACGAATTGAACCTGAATAATATAAATCCGCGTGAATTATACGAAACTTATCTGCCAGCATTTAAAGCATTAGTGCAGGATGCCGATGTTCGACAAGTAATGTGTGCTTATCAGCGTTTAGACGATGAACCTTGCTGTAGTAATACGCGTTTACTGCAACGTATTCTTCGTGACGAATGGGGTTATAAATACATGGTAGTTTCAGATTGCGGAGCAGTTACGGATTTTTATACTACTCACAAAGTTTCATCAGATGCGGTACATGCAGCATCAAAAGCCGTTCTTGCAGGGACGGATGTAGAATGTGTTTGGGAAAAATATCCTTTTAAAAATTTACCGGAAGCAGTTGCAAAAGATTTAATAAAAGAAGCAGATATTAATAAAAGCCTGCTTCGTGTTTTAACCGGTCGTTTTGATTTAGGCGAAATGGATGATGACGCAATTGTTCCTTGGGCTCAAATTCCGGCATCTGTTCTTAATAGTAAAGAACATCAGCAATTAGCACTTGAAATGGCTCAAAAATCAATGACGCTTTTACAGAATAAAAACAATATTCTTCCTTTAAATAAAAACATAAATAAAGTAGCAGTTATAGGTCCAAACGCTGATAATGAACCAATGTTATGGGGAAATTATAATGGAACTCCGAATAAAACAATTACCATTAAAAAAGGGATAGAAGCAAAAATTACAGAGAATAAAGTCTTATACGATAAATCCTGTGATTTAGTCGAAGATAAAGTAACGCAAACTTATTTCGATCAATTTTCATTTGAAGGAAAAAAAGGAATGAAAGCAACCTATTGGAATAATCCAAATAGAGAAGGAAATAGTGTTGCAACTCAGCAAATTTTAAATCCTATAAAAATGACGACTGCAGGTCAGCATGAATTTGCGTCGGGCGTTAAACTGGAAGGATTTTCGGCTAAATACGAAACAGAATTTTCAGCTAAAGAAAATGATACTCTTGTTTTTAAAACTGGTGTTACTGGAGCTTTTGAATTATTAGTTGATGGTAAATCCGTAGCAAAATATACCAACTGGCGTACAGTTCCGTCGAGTGTTCCTTTTGCAGTAAAAGCGGGTAAAACATATAAAATCGAAATTCTTTTTGCCCAGTCAAACAATTGGCAGGCAAATCTTGAATTCGATTTCGGAAAAGAATTTGATATTGATTTCAAAGCTTTAATTGAAAAATTAAAAGGCATCGATACTGTAATTTTTGCAGGCGGACTTTCGACTTTACTTGAAGGAGAAGAAATGCCTGTTTCGTATCCCGGTTTTAAAGGAGGCGACAGAACCAATATTGAACTTCCTGCCGTTCAGAGAAAATGTTTAAAAGAACTTAAAGTTGCCGGTAAAAAAGTAATTTTTGTAAACTGTTCCGGATCTGCAATTGCGCTAACTCCAGAAACAGAAAGTTGTGATGCCATTTTACAAGCGTGGTATCCGGGAGAAGCGGGAGGACAGGCTGTAGCCGATGTTCTTTTTGGAGATTATAATCCTGCGGGAAAGCTGCCAATTTCATTCTATAAAAATTCAGATAAATTAGGTGATTTTGAAGATTATTCACTGAAAGAACGCACTTATAGATATACAACAGATGTTTTGTTTCCGTTTGGTTTTGGTTTAAGCTATTCTAAATTTGAAATTGGAGCAGCAAATCTGAGTAAGACCAAGATAAAATCGAATGAAAACACACAGTTAAACTTCTCAATAAAGAACATTAGCAAACGCGAAGGAACTGAGATTGTTCAGGTTTATGTTCGAAAATTAAACGACACAGACGGTCCATTAAAAACATTAAAAGCTTTTAAAAGAATTGATTTAAAAGCAGGCGAAAAGCAAAATGTAACAATCAATTTACCAGCTTCTTCATTTGAGTTTTATGATGCTAAAACCGGAGGAATGAATATAACAAATGGTGAATATGAGGTTTATTATGGAAATAGTTCTGGTGCTAAAGATTTAAAAAGTACTAAATTGGTTATTCAATAAATGGATTGTTTCCTGAATTTCTTTACAAACAAAAAAGTGATAAATATGCTGCGAATTATAAGTTTTAAATATGTTTTGTGTTTATGTCTGTTTAGTTTTCTCAACCTAAATGCACAATCAGTTATAAAAAGCCCTGACGGTAAACTTAAAGTTTCTCTTTTTGTTTCTAACGGTCAGCCTTTTTACAGTATTTCCTATAATGAAAAAACGTTCTTAGAAAAATCTCCGCTTGGTTTAAAAACCAATGTCGGTGATTTTACAACAGGATTAGTTTTAAAAACGAATCCAATTCAAAATAAAATTGACGAAAAATATCAGCTTCCCAATATTAAGAACAGCAATGTGCATTATGAAGCTAATGAAGCCGTTTTTTCTTTCACTAAAGAAGGTAAAGAAGCTATCGATATTGTATTTAGAGTAAGCAATAATAATGCAGCATTTAAATATAAAATATATCCGCAAAATGAAAGCCGTTCTTGCGTGGTGCAGGAAGAAGCTTCCGGTTTTCGTTTGCCGCAAGGCACAACCACATTTCTTTGTCCGCAAAGTAAGTCAATGACAGGATATGCCAGAACTGCGCCAAGTTATGAAACATCGTATACATTAAATGCTCCTTTGGGAGAAAACGGAATTGGAGAAGGTTATACATTTCCTTGTCTTTTTAAAGTAAACAATAACGGTTGGGTTTTAATATCCGAGACAGGCGTAGACAGCGGTTATTGCGCCAGCCGATTACTTGGACAAGAAAAAGGATTATACACAATTGGTTTTCCAATGGCGGGAGAAAATAACGGAAACGGAACAACCGCGCCAGGAATACCGCTTATTGGTGAAACGCCGTGGAGAACTATTACAGTTGGCGAAACTCTGGCTCCCATTGTAGAAACTACGATTCCTTTTGATTTGGTTAAACCAAAATATGAAGCTTCAAAAGAATATCAATATACCAAAGGTTCGTGGAGCTGGATCATGAAAATGGATAACAATACCACTTTTCCGGTACAAAAAGAGTACATCGATTTTAGTGCGGCAATGGGATATCAAACGATTTTAGTCGACGCACTTTGGGATACGCAAATCGGGAAAGATAAAATTGCTGAATTGGCAAAATATGGTTCAGAAAAAGGTGTTGGCTTGTATTTATGGTACAATTCGAATGGATATTGGAATGATGCGCCTCAAGGACCAAGAGGAATGATGGACAATAGTATAATTCGCCGTAAGGAAATGGCGTGGTTAAAAAGCATCGATGTAAAAGGAATCAAAGTAGATTTCTTTGGAGGAGACAAACAGGTAATGATGAAGTTGTATGAAGATATCTTGAAAGATGCTAACGATTTTGGCTTATTGGTTATTTTTCACGGTTGTACATTACCAAGAGGCTGGGAGCGTATGTATCCCAATTTTGCGTCTGCAGAGGCTGTTTTGGCAAGCGAGAATTTACATTTTGGACAAGGAAGCTGTGACAATGAAGCAACCAATGCGGCAATACATACTTTTATCCGGAATACTGTGGGAAGTATGGATTTTGGCGGAAGCGCTTTAAATAAATTTTACAATAGTGAAAATACTCCAAACAAAGGTTCAAAACGAATTACTTCTGATGTATTTGCTTTAGCGACAGCAGTACTTTTTCAAAGCGGTGTACAGCATTTTGCATTGGCGCCAAACAATTTGACTGATGCTCCGGTTTGGGCAATAAATTTTATGAAAGAGGTTCCCACGACTTGGGATGAGGTTCATTTTTTAGAAGGATATCCGGGTAAATATGCAGTTCTGGCACGCCGAAAAGGAACTAAATGGTATATCGCAGGGATAAACGCTCAAAAAGAAACGTTGAAAATTAAAGTGAAACTGCCAATGATTGTTTCAGGAACATCATTAACCAGCTATTTTGATGACGAAAAATTAAATGGAGAAGTAAAAACAATAAAGCTTAAAAATAATCAGGAAGTCGAAATAAAAATTCCAAGTAATGGCGGAATGCTTCTGGTGAATTAGTTTAAAAAAAGCCCGCAGATTATACGGATTGAACGGATTTTCGCAGATTTTTTTTAATAATTGTGTCTGGCAAATAATTGGTTTTTTATTAAACAATATACATTGAATTTTAATTTAATAATAATTTTAAAATGTCCCCAAAAAAATGTTTTAGAGCCATTGGCATTTTGTTTTTTATAATAAACAACTTGTTTTCTCAAAATACATTTGAAAACTACCGATTTCGGTTAGTAGATAATGACACGTCAAAAAGTGGTATTTACACCATTGCACAGGATCAGTTTGGGGTTATGTGGATGGGAACAAATGGTGCGGGTTTATATAAATATGATGGGATAAATTATGTAGGTTATGAGCAAAACTCAAAGCAGCGTAATTCTATCAATAGCAATTTAATTTACATTGTATACGTAGATTCTCAAAATCGTTTGTGGGTAGGTACAGATGAAGGATTGTGTCTTTATAATCGGGATTTGAATACTTTTGAAAATATTGATCTTCGGAAAAAAAGCAAAAAAGAAGCTGTAATTTCGGTAAAAAGCATCATCGAAGACAATAATGGAGATCTTTTTTTAGGAACTTTTAATAATGGTTTATTAAAGCTAAATGTTAAATCCAGAGAAATTACGAATATCAAACAGGATGAACCAAATTATCTTGTAAACTGCTTGGTAAAAGATAAAAAAGGGACTATTTATTTAGGCACCAATGTTGGTTTAAAAGTATTTGATCCAATAAAAAAGGAGATTAAAAAAGTAAGCATTGGCAACGACAATAAATTACTTTCAGGAACAATTGTATCTATGTTTTTTGACAGTAAACAAAACCTGTGGATTGGCAATGGATATAAAGGTCTGGTTAAGGCAGATTTATATTCTAAAGTTAAGCAGGTTGTTTCTTATCCAATTACCAGAAAAAGGATTATGTCAATATTGGCAACAGATTCAAAAACAATTCTTTGTGCAACAGAAAATGACGGTTTAATCATTGTAAATGACGAAGGGATTGTTCAAAAAAAATATGTAAACAGCAGATTTGATAATCGTAGTTTAAGTTCAAATTCTGTCTGGTCATTATTTTTAGATAAAGAAAAAAGAATCTGGTTGGGTTATTATAATAAAGGATTAGGTGTTTTTGACCGAATCAATAGCAAGGTAAATATTATAGAAAGTTTACCCGGAAATTCGCAATCATTACAAACCAATTGTGTCACAAGTATTGCCAAAGATCATCAGGGGCAATTGTGGATTTCTATGGAAGGCGGAGGAGTTGATGTCTACAATCCGGCGACTAAATACTTTAAACATATCACTAAATCAGATGCCAGTTTTTATTCCGGATTGACCAATGATAATATCACGAAAGTATTTATTGATAAAAAGCAAAATGTCTGGCTGTCGAGTTGGAATGAAGGGATTTTTCTTTTAAAGAAGGGAAGCAGAAGCTTTATTAATTACAATACAAAAAACACTCCCAATCTGGCTTCGGACAATATTATGAGTATTAATGAAGATTCGAGAGGAGTGATCTGGATAGGGACTTTTTCAAAAGGGCTTCATTATTATACGCCTTCAGACGGTCAATTTCATCATTGTAATACTAAACCCTTTTTAGCAAATGGACTTACGAATATAGATATCAGAGAAGTGATGGTTGATTCAGATGATGATGTTTGGGTGGGTTCAACAACAGGTTTATATAAGGTTAGTACGAAGGATTTTGTTTCTTTTTCGGTTACTTCCTTGCGGGATAAAATGTCTGAAAAGTTTAAAAATCATAAAAGTACACATACCATTAATACTTTATATGAAGCTAAAAACAAAGAAATTTGGATTGGTACAGACGGAGCAGGATTGTTCAGTTACAATAAAAAAACGGCTGTTCTGACATGGTATATAAATTTTAAAGGACTTCATGAAAAATCAATATCCTCGATTGTAGAATCTAATGATGGAAACATTTGGTTAAGCGGGAAGAAAGGAATTAGCCGACTGGATTTGAAAAACAAAACAACTGTCAATTATTCTACTTTTGATGGTTTACTTGGAAATGATTTTAATAATAATTCTGTTCTGAAAGACGAAAATGGAATCCTTTACTTTGGCAGTTATCAAGGCTTAAATTACTTTAATCCTGCAAATTTGGTTAAAAGCAAAAAACAGCTTCCAATTTACTTGACTGATCTAAAGCTTTTTAATAAATCAGTTGGGCCGCTTGAAAAAAACTCACCATTAGTAAAAGTAATATCAGAAACAAAAAAGATAATCCTCAGACACGATCAATCTGTATTTACAATCGATTTTATTGGGATTAATTATTCGTTTCCCGCCAGAAATGAATTTGCGTATTATTTAGAAGGTTTTGAAGATTCCTGGAATTATGTTGGCAATAAACGTTCGGCAACTTATACGAATTTAACTCCAGGTAAATATGTTTTTAAACTTAAAGCATCCGAAAAAAATGGAGTTTGGAGTCAAAAACCATTAGAATTAAGAATTGAAATTTTACCGCCCTGGTGGAAAACATCTTTTGCCTATTTGTTCTATTCTTTGTTATTATTGGCAGCAATTTATTTTGCCAATCAGTACTATCAAAATCGTTTTAAACAAAAACAAATGATAGAATTTGAAAAGACAAAGGCGATTCAGATTGAAAAATTAAACAATAAAAAATTGCAATTTTTTACCAATATCTCGCATGAGTTTAGAACTCCGCTTACTTTGATTTTAAATCCATTAGCAGATATCATCAAGAATAATAGTCAGGAAGTGCCGGATGTTGTATTGAATAAATTGCAGACGATTCAAAAAAGTTCGGATCGACTTTCAAGATTAATCAATGAGTTAATGGATTTTAATCAGTTGCAGTTTAATAAAATGCCTTTAAAAGTGCAGCTAATTGAGGTAGTTGGTTTTACAAAAGAAATTGTGAGTTATTTTGATGAAGAAGCCTTCAGCCGTGGAATTCAACTGGAGTTTGAGTCAAACAAAACAGCATTAAAAGATTGGGTAGATCCTAAAATGTTCGAAAAAATTATTTTCAACGTAATTTCAAATGCTTTTAAAGTTACTCCGGATAACGGAAAAATTAGGATAAAAATAGTAGTTGACGAGCAGTTAGTTCGCTTTCCGCTGATAAGTTCAACGAATATGAATTCTTCTTTTGCGGTTATTGTTGAAGATACAGGTGCGGGATTAGAGAAAAAAGATATTAAAAGAATTTTTGACCGTTTCTATCAGGTAAATAATTTAAATAAAGCGTATTACGGAAGTACCGGAATAGGTTTAGAAGTTGTTCGCGGATTTGTAGAATTACATAAAGGAATAATCGAAGTAAAAAGTCAATTAGGAGTTGGTACGACTTTTAAATTGTTATTTCCTGTTGGAAAAGAATTCTTTAACGAAAATGAAATACTGCAGGAAGAATTTAAAAAGGAGAAAAAAATAAGTTTCACACCAATTGTTGAAAAAACGATCACAGAATCATCTGATGATCAGGAAAAACAAGATCGGGTTTACACTATTTTGATTGTTGAGGATAATGTTGAATTACGGAATTATCTAAAAAACGAACTCAAAAAAGAGTATAAAGTTATAACAGCAGAAAATGGTCAAATTGGCCTAGAATTGGCTTTGCAAAAACTGCCTGATTTGATTTTGACAGATGTAATTATGCCTGTTATGAGTGGATTAGAATTATGCAAAAATATTAAAGCAGATTTAACAACCAGTCATATTCCGTTATTGATGTTATCTGCAAAGGCATTAATTAAAGACAAATTAGAAGGCATTGATTCTGGTGCTGATATGTATTTGAGCAAACCTTTTGATATGGATATTTTAAGATCCAGTTTAGTTCAATTGATCAAGAGCAGACAGATTATGTTTAATAAATTTTACAACGGAATTACTCCAAAGGCAAAAGAAAAAACAACGACTTTGGATAATGAATTTATAAAAAACGTCTTGAATTATATTAATGAAAATATGGCTGAATATGAGTTAAGTGTTGAGGTTTTGGCATCGAAAGTGTTTTTGAGCAGAAGCCAATTGTACCGAAAAATTAAAACACTTACGGGTATAACGGTAAATGAATTTATACGAAATGTTCGTTTAGAAAAAGCAAAAGAATTGATAGAATTGGGGAATGATAATATAAACGAGATTAGTATTAAAGTCGGTTTTAGTTCGCCTTCTTATTTTACAAAATGTTATAAAGAGAAATTCGGATATCTGCCAACACATAATAACAAAAAGTGATTTTTTCTAAAGATGCTAATCAAGAGTTGAAATGTGCCTTCGGGCACTAAATATCGGTAGCCATTGTAGATTCTAAATAGGTTGGCGTGCCGTAGGTACACAATGGTTATCATTTTGTTGCGTACCTACGGCACGCTAAATTTATTCCAATTCATGCTTTCTACCAATATTTAGTGCCTAACGGCACAAATTATAGACTTTCAACTTTTAATTTGGATAATGTATTATTAAAGACGGCTTATGCCGCCTTTTTTTTGTGCTTTTAATATAGATAATCTTCGCGAAAATTTGACTTCAATATACACAAACATTAAGGCTTTGGTTTTATCAAAACAACACTCCATAGCGTCAATTTTGTCTTTAAGCCATTATTAAATATTTATAAATGCCCTGCTATTTTTTTTACATGCGAAAAAAAAAGCCACAATTTTAATAATACCCTATTTATGTTTTTACTACTAAATAAGTCTTAAATACTGATTTTGCTCATTTTATTAAGTTTCATGCTACAAATTTGATAGTTTTTGCATCATTTTTAATATGTGAAATTTATGTTAACAGTATATTTTTGGATGTAACAAAATCAAATAAACTAAAATCAATTATGAACGAATTAAAACAATATTACAGTATGACATGAAATCTAAAATTATGTATTTAAATGCTCTTTTTTTTAAATCAAAATTTAAATAATGAATTATGATTTGCGAAATATCGATTTATAAAGATGTATAAAATTGATCTTTTAAAATTTGAAAAAACAGAGAATAGCTTTTGAGCTAATACCATAATAAGTACGATAAAAACTTTACAACCAAACAACTATTAAACTAAACAAAAAAACCAATGAAAATGATGTTAAAATTAAAATTTGCAATAATCACATTGCTAATAATTGGCAGTCAGAGTGTGATGGCACAAACAAAGACCGTACAGGGGGTAATTACCGATCCCTCTGGATTTCCTTTACCTGGCGCCAGCGTTAATGTAGAAGGTTCAAAAAACAGCGCATCAACAGATTTTGACGGTAAATACTCTTTAAAAGGAGTTAACAATACAGACAAAATAACATTCTCTTATGTAGGCTTGATTTCGCAAACAATTACTGTTGGAACCAGAGAAACAATTGATGTTGTATTAGCACTGTCTACACAAAGCTTAAATGAAGTTGTAGTAGCTTATGGAACTCAAAAAAGAACTAAAGTAACCGGAGCAATTTCAACGGTAAGTTCAAAAGATATTGCTGCTGTTCCTATTACTAATGCAGAATCGGCTTTGCAAGGACGTGCGGCAGGTGTTACTGTTGTAAATGGTGCACCGGGTTCAAGTCCTACGGTTAGTATTCGTGGTTTGTCTACAATGGGTAACAGTGCTCCATTATATGTAATTGATGGGGTTTTAACAGGTAATCTTTCAGGTTTAAGCCCTAATGATATTGAGAGTATATCAGTTTTAAAAGACGCTTCTACTACGGCATTATACGGTTCAAAAGCTTTTAATGGAGTAATTGTGGTTACTACTAAAAAAGGTAAAAAAGGTCCGGGACAGCTAAATTTTAGCACATATGTAGGTGGACAAACGGTTACAAAAAGATATGATGTGTTAAATACACAGCAATATCTGCAATATGCAAAAGACTTAGGAAGTGATTTAACAGCAAGAGCTGCTGAATTTGGAAATATAAATACGAACTGGCAAGATCAGATTTTTCAAACCGGTCTTATGCAGGATTATAATTTAAGTTTTTCAAATGGTACAGAGACTTCTACAAGCCGTTATTCTGCTGAATATATGAAACAAGAAGGTGCTATTATTAACACTGGTTTTGAACGTTATTCTTTTAGATCTAATAATACTCAGGATATTGGAAAACTTAGAATTGGAAGCAACATCGGTGTATCTTTTAGTACTACTAATCCGGAGCGTAGTGCCGGAGGAAGAACATTATTAGAGCATGCTATTAAAATGGCGCCTTATTTTCCGATTTACAATTCAAATAATTTAGGCGGATATCAAGGTCCAAGTGCAATTGATGGTAACGATGCCGAAAATCCTGTGCGTGTAGCCAATTTGGGTTATCAAAAAATTAACGGATTATCTATAATTGGAAACATCTTTGCAGAATTGGAACTTTACAAAGGTTTAAAATTCAGATCACAAGTTTCCTTAGATTATTATACAAGTAAGGATCATACTTTTGTTCCTAGTTATCAGGATGGTTCTTATCATAAACAAGCATTTTCTACAACAAATGAAACAAATGGACAAGGTCAGACTATTGTTTTTGATAACAGTTTAACGTATAAAACTACTATTGCAGGAAAACACAATCTTGAAGTATTAGGAGTTATTACTAAAATTGATGGAAAATCACAAACTCTTGCAGCGGGAAGCCGTTACAGTATTTCAGACGAAATAGATCAGTTGAGATATAATGAAGGTAGTTTAGGTTCAGCCAATTATGTAGAAAAAAATCTTGGTTACATCGCTCGTATCAATTATGATTATAATGATAAATACCTGCTTGCTGTTTCAGGAAGAAGAGATGCTTCGTCTCGTTTTGGAGCCAATAACCGTTGGGGTAATTTCTATTCGGTTGCTGTAGGTTGGAACATAGCCAAAGAAGAGTTTATGGCAAATTCTGTTTTCAGTACATTAAAACTTAGAGCAAGTACAGGAACAACAGGAAATGACAGAATTGATAATTATCAATATAGTGCAACATTAATTGCAAATTATAATTATCCAATTGGTGGAGGAAATGCACCAGGTGTATCTTTAGGAGTTGCTTCAAACCCAGATTTAAAATGGGAGTCAAAACTAGACAGAAATGTAGGTGTAGATTTTGCTTTATTTGACGATAAATTCACAGGTACTTTAGAATATTTCAACAATAAAAGCAGTGATATTCTTTTTGCCGTGCCTCTTCCAGCTTCTGTAGGATCTGCTGGTGGCGGAACTCAAATTCAAAATGTTGCTGATGTAAAAGTACACGGATTTGAAGTGTCATTAGGTTACAATGACAGAAAAGGAGATTTTACATGGTCTGCAGTAGCTAATTTAGGAACAAGTAAAAACGAAGTAACCGGTTTAGCGCCTGGAGTAACAAGTGTTTTAGGTGGGCCAACAGCCAGAGCTGGTCTTGAAAACTTTTCGAGACTAGAAGTCGGTCAGCCGTTATTCTACTTTTATGGATATCAAACCAATGGAATTTATCAAAATCAGGCAGAAGTAGATGCTGTTTTTGGACCGGGTCAAACTACGATTAAACCAGGAGATCTTAAAATTGTTGACCGCGATGGAAATAAGGTAATTAATTCAAATGATAAAACAAATATTGGGAATCCATATCCAGATTTTACTTATGGTTTAAATCTTAGTGCAGCTTACAAAAATTTCGATTTTAACTGCTTTATATCTGGAGTTCAAGGAAACGATATTTACAATGCAAACACTTTTGACCTAACAGGTATGAATCGTTTGTTTAATGCCAGTACTGCAGTATTAGACAGAGCAATTGTTGTAAATGGAGTTGTCACAAATCCATCTGCTACTTTGCCAAGAGCACAAGGTGCAGATATCAACTGGTCGTCTGCAAACCAGCGTTATATTGAAGACGGATCGTATACAAGACTAAAAAATATAGCCTTAGGATATACATTTTCCGGAGATGCATTTAAGACTTATTTTTCAAAAATAAGATTCTATGTAAGTGGACAAAACTTAATTACAGTTACAAAATATGACGGTTTAGACCCTGAGATCGCACGTGCAGACGCCAATGCAAATTCTGCAGGTATTGATTTAGGAAGATATCCACAACCAAAATCTGTGATTTTTGGACTTGATGTTACATTTTAATTTATAAAAGATAATGAGAAAAATAAAATATATACTTATAGTGCTGTCCGGAGTTTTAACTATAACTTCATGTGACACTGGTGAATTAGAATTAACTAATCCCAACACTTTATCGCCTGAAACCTTCTTTAAAAGCGAAGCACAGGTGCAGTCATCTGTAAATGCATCCTATGCAGGTCTACAGACAAGAGGACTTTACGGAAGAAATTTTTCTTTTGCGATGGATCTTATGGGGCATGATGCTTTAGGAAATCCACAATTAGAAGGAAACAAAAAACCATTTCAGGATTTTTCTTTTAATGGAGGAAATGATATTATTCAATATTATTGGGAAGCCTGTTATATAGGAATATCCAGAGCTAATTTTGTACTGGATAATGAAGCGAAAATAAATGCTCTTCCAAATTCTGTTTTATCACAAGAAAAAAAGAACAAATATTTAGGAGAAGCTCATTTTCTAAGAGCTTACTATTACTTTCTTTTAGTGAAACGATTTGGAGATTTACCAATTTATAAAACAGGTACTATTGTTGGTAAAGGAAGAAGTCCAAAGGCAGAAGTTTATGCCTTGATTGAAGAAGATCTTGTATTTGCGTCTAAAAATCTTTTGCCAAGAGCAACAGAAGCAGCAGGAAGAGCCAATAAAGAAGCGGCTTTTGCTTATTTGGGAAAAGTATTGTTATACGAAAAAAAATACGATGAAGCGTTGGTTGCTTTTAATGGCGTTACCGGATACAGTCTTGAAGATAAAGGCAGTTTTTACAACAACTTTATGGCAGAAACAGAACACGGTAAAGAATCTATTTTTGAAATTGAGTTTGACGAGAAAAACGGAACAGGTGATCAATGGGGTGCAGTTGGTGATAGTCAGGGAACTGGTTTTGAAGAGTCTACACTTAGAGGACAGGAATATGGTAACCTAAGCTGGTATAACGTGTATCCGTCAGACGATTTATTAGATTCGTATGAAGTAGGCGATGACCGTTTCGGAGATACTTTTTATGTGCCGGGTTCAACTTATTTGAAAGGAACTAAGGTAATGATAGCAAGTAATTTTACTACTTCTGCAGGTATTAGAAGAGCAGGCTGGAAAAAATATCAAAACTATTACATAAGAGAAGATGAAGCGACACGCTCAAGTATTAACTTCAAAGTGATGCGTTACGCAGATATATTGCTTATGAAAGCCGAATGTGAAAACCAAAGAGCAGCAGGTTCACAAACTACAGCAATTGCATACATTAAAGAAGTTAGAGACAGAGCCAATTTAGCAACTAATATTACGGCTACAAAAGATGCTGTTTTTAAAGCAATTGTACATGAACGTAAAGTAGAATTTGCTGGTGAGCAAAGTCGTTTTGATGATATTATAAGATGGGGAATTGCTGCTACAGAATTAGCCGGAACTGGTTTTCAAACTGGTAAAAGTGAGTTATGGCCAATACCAAACAGAGAGACATCTTCAAATCCTAATATAAAACCAAGTGATAATAATCCTGGTTACTAAAAATTAAAATTTGGTAAGTTTGAGTTAAGTTAGTAATTGACAAAGAGCGCATTGTAAAATGCGCTCTTTGTTTTTTTAGTAAGTATAGAGATGCTTTAAGTTTGACGAATTTATAATCTAACAGTTTAAATTATTGATGGTTGCGATGCTTACTGAAATTTTTATAATGGCAAATCCCAATCTGTGTAAATATCGATTCTTTCATAATAGATAGTTATTTGTATTTTGTGCCGTTAGGCACTAAATCTTGGTAGAAAAGATGAATTGGAGTAATCCAGCGTGCCGTAGGTACGCAATGGATATCGTTTTGTTGCGTCCCTACGGCCAATGTCATTAAGTTAAGTGGAAATCTACAAAATTACTTAACAGTTTAATCAAGAAAGTAATTAGAAAAATCCGTTTTTATCAGCGTTTTCCTTTAGCGAATCAGTAAAATCAGCGTCTAATTTTGACGCGGATAAAACAGATTTACTTCGTAAAAACGCAGATAAAAACGGATTTTATTTTTTAAAAGCTTAGCTTAATGACATTGCTCTAAGGCACGACGACAAATTTGGAATCTAATGACTACCAATATTTAGTACCTAAAGGCACATTTTAACTATTGATTTGCATTGTTTAGTTTAATCCATAAAGTTTTGAAGTATATAAATATAATAACCACAATATAGCGTCACATTTTTAAAATTAGATAAAACGAGCAATTCATTGATTATAAAAAGTTTTAATTGATTTCAATGCTTTCAATTTTAAGGTTTTACGATTTTTCGACTTTATATTTCCCTTCTTTCCTTTAAATCCGTTTCTATTTGAATTTCCATTTTTTTATCTATTACATAAAAGCACAACAGAACTGCACTTATAATAAATATAAAGCCTGGATAAATGCTAACAGAAAGTTTAATTCCTTCTACTGCTGCCGGCACTTGATTAACTTCTTCGGCTACATAACCATATTTAGACAGAAAAGCTGCGCCTAAAGCACTGCCAATACTTATTCCGATTTTTAGCCCGAAAATCATTGCCGAAAAAACAGTAGCAGTCGCTCTTCGATTGTTTCTCCATTCGCTGTAATCAGCCACATCAGCAATCATAGCCCACAACAAAGGAATTGTTATTCCGTAAATAAATCCGTGTATTAATTGGGTTATAAAAACGATTGCAATAGCTGTTCTGCTATAAAAATTAAATAGCAGTAAACTAATAGCAGATAGAAAAATAAAACAGATGTAAATATTTCTTTTACCAAAGGAATCTGCAAGAGGTTTTGAAAACATAATTCCAAAGATCATGAAAGTAATTCCTCCGGCATTAAAGAGACTAAATGCAGACGTTGGAGCGTCTTTTGGCCACTGAAAATTTACAAATCCCATTGCCGTTAAAGAGTTGTTCAGTTTGTCAATAAATGTCGTAAAACCAATATCATTCAAAAAAATAGTTTGTGCGGCTGGATCTAAATAATATTTAAAATAGAAAACATACATACCACCTTTTAAAGATAAGGTTATAAATACAAGAATAGTAACCAGCACCATAACCAGCCAAGGCCCGTTTTTAGACAAATCGATAAAATCCTGCTTAACCGAAGATTCCTGATTCTTTGTTGGAATGATTCTTTCCTTGGTAGAAAAAAAAGCAACCAATAAACAAATGACGCCAACAAAGGCAAATAGGATCATCGTATTTTTAAAGCCAACTGCTTTATCTCCATTTCCTAGGATTAAAACTAATGGCAATAGAAGTGATTGAATTATAAATTGAGCGACCATTACAGCAACAAATCGATAGGAGGAAAGGCTGTTTCGTTCTTTCATATCGCCTGTTAAAACACCACTTAAAGCAACATAGGGTAAATTGTTTGCCGAGTAAAGTATCACTAAAAAAAAGTACGTTAAAAGTGCGTAAGCAATCTTGCCGGATATTCCGAAATTGGGAGTTAGAAAAGAGAGAACTGCAGCAATCCCAAAAGGTAAAGCAGTCCATAATATCCAAGGTCTGAATTTTCCCCATTTAGTTTGAGTACGATCAGCAATAACGCCCATAATGATATTAAAAAAGGCACCAATAAAACCTCCTGTAAAGATTATAATACTTGCTGTGCCGGCAGGAATTTTATAAACGTCTGTATAAAAGAAAGCTAAAAAAGTCAGCAAAGTTTGAAAAATTAAATTTGCTGCAAAATCACCTAAACCGTAACCTATTTTTTCTAATACAGAAAGCTTTTGCGATGTATCACTCATAAATTTATTAATTGCTTTTACCTGTTTTTATCCGTCTTTTTAATTTGGAATTGCTTTTTAAAGTATTCTTTTTTATAAAAACAGAGCACTTCTTTTTTACTGCATTTTAACAGAATGTGAAATGTAAAAATAGTCTGAAAGTTGAAATAAGATTATCATTTTTGAAGCCTAAAATATCATATTTGAAGCACAATTGGTTTCAGTGAAACGATTGAATCTATATTGCGATTTGAATTTCCTAATTTAGAAAAAAAAGTAAATTCAAATTGCTCTTCTCACTTTTTAATTTAGGTGTATAAACGTCTTAATTAAGTATCTAAAAAATAATTAGATTTTAATTAATTAAAGAGAAAAATAACTTCTCAATTTAATAGATGCTTGTTTTCTTCAATAATTTAAGCTAACGGTTGTTTTAGCTTTCTTTTTTATGAAATCTCTCCTCTTTATTCCCTCTATATGTCCCTAAAAATGACTGTTTATTGTTGGTTTGTCATTTTTACGAGTTCTTTAAGAAAAATGAATAAGCGCTTTTAAATTTGTAATTTTTATTTCGCGACTACTTATTGAATTATTTATTATTTAATTTTTTAGCTATAAAAATAATTATAATGTTTTATTTATGACTTGTTTTTGTGTAATCATTAATAAATTATAATACAACCGATTGCGTATTAATTGTTTTTATTTATATTTGTAATAAATACACTTATTATTTTAAGCCGATCTATAGAATTGAAATCTATACTATATATAAAGATGATTACCCAAAAAAGAAGTGTTTAAAAAAATTGAGTTGAAATTATGTTAGTTAGTTTTTAAAAAAGCCGAAGATCAAATAGGTTTCGGCTTTTTACTTCCAAAAATCGCAATTAATCATAATGACATTTCTTCTGATTATAACTAGTCTTTCAAATTGTTTCGAGATAGAAAAAAAATAAAATTATGAAGTTGAAAATTATTTTATTGTCCTTTTTTGTTTTTGGCTTATGTAATGTTTGGTCACAACAAATGCAATTAGAATCGCCTAATAAAAAAATCGCGATCACTTTGCATGGCACAAATAATAATAAAGGAGAATGGAATCTTAAAATAAAGTATCAGACAGATAAAAACACATCTGAAATACTTCCAAAAATAAGCTTAGGACTTTCACGAAATGATCAGGATTTTTTTAAAGAACTTATTTTCTTAAAAGTAAGTAAGCCAAAATTGATAAAAGAACATTATGAACTGCCATTTGGTAAAAAGTCAGTACGTGAAAATACAGCCAATGAAGTAACTGTTTCCTTTGAAAATCCCAATAAAGCCAAACTAAACATTATTATAAGAGTTTATAATGATGGCGTTGCATTTCGATATGAATTTTCGGAGAAAAAAGGTACCTATATAATTAAGGATGAATTCACGGCTTATCAAATACCAAAAGAAAGTAAACGCTGGTTAGAAAAATGGAATCCGGCAAATGAAGGTTTATATGCTTCTTCCAGCGATGATAAAATAGTGCAGCAAGAATCGTGTTATCCGGCATTGTTTAATTCACCGGATAAATCATGCTGGTTTTTACTGCATGAAGCGGATTTGAATCGCAGTTACTGTGGTACAAAATTGAGCAATACAAAAGATGCGAATACATACAAGCTTACTTTTCCTGATGCGCAAGATGCCAGAGGAACCGGCGAATCAAAACCTGCTATTTCGCTTCCGTGGCAATCTCCGTGGAGAGTAATTACAATAGGCAGTTTGTCTGATATTGTCGAAAGTACTTTAATCGAAGATGTTTCAACGCCAACTGCTTTTAAAACTACGCAATGGATAAAACCAGGGAAAGTTTCCTGGAATTACTGGTCAAGTAATCACGGAACTAAAGATTATAAAATTGTATGCGATTTTACAGATTTGGCCGTAAATATGAATTGGCCTTATACACTTTTAGACTGGGAATGGGATACGATGGCAAATGGCGGAAATCTGGAAGATGCTTTAAAATACATACATTCAAAAGGAATAAAACCCTTGATGTGGTACAATTCAGGAGGAGATCATACATGGGTTCCTTCGACTCCAAAAGATCGAATGCTGACTCATAAAAACAGAGTTGAAGAATTTACAAAACTTAAAAAACTTGGTGTAGCCGGAGTTAAAGTTGATTTTTTTGAAAGCGAAAAACAAGACATGATCAACTATTATATTGATATTCTTGAAGATGCGGCGCAATTTGAAATGCTGGTATATTTTCACGGTTGCCTTGTACCGCGCGGCTGGTCACGCACTTATCCAAATTTAATGACTTACGAAGCAGTTCGTGGCGCCGAATGGTATAATAATGGACCTGAATTTTCGACCACAGCGCCAGAGCATAACACCATTTTGCCTTTTACAAGAAACGTAGTAGGAGCAATGGATTATACGCCTGTTACGTTTACCAATTCTCAATTTCCACATCAAACTTCTTACGGACATGAACTTGCTCTTTCAGTGATTTTTGAATCTCCTCTGCAACATTTGGCAGATCGTCCCGAGGGATATTATGAATTACCGGATGAAGCAAAAATTTTCCTTAAAGAAGTACCTACAACATGGGATAATACCAAGCTTATTGACGGATATCCGGGTCAGGAAATAACGATAGCACGTCAAAAAGGGAATGCCTGGTACATTGGAGGCATAAGTGCGTCTCAGCGTGAAGAAATAACAAAAAAAATCAAACTGGATTTTTTGCAGGAGGGAGTTAATTATCGTGCCGTTATTATTGCCGATGGTAAACATGATAAAGCATTTGCTTCACAAAATATAGAAGTGAATAAGGAAAGTACTATTACTGTAAAATTGCTTCGAAGAGGAGGTTTTGTGATTTCATTAATTCCGATAGAGTAATTGAAATTCCTATAATCTGAAATGAAAAAAATCAGCCGATAAAAATTAAATCTAAAATTCAAGTGAAATAAAATGAATTAAAAGCAGTATTCACTAACTATAAAACCAAACCAAAAAACAAGTAATGAAAAACCAAACCAAAATTTTATTTTTAATAATATGCTGTTTATCAGCAATTAAAATAGAAGCACAAAATCCTATAATCAAGGATATTTTTACCGCAGATCCGGCTCCTCTTGTGCATAAAGGCATATTGTATTTATACACCGGACACGATGTGGCAACTCCAGAAGATACTAACTACAAAATGGCAGACTGGCATGTGTTTTCTACAACAAATATGAAAGACTGGAAAGATCATGGCGCACTTCTTTCGCCAAGTACATTTTCGTGGGCTACGGGTGACGCTTATGCCGCTCAATGTATCGAGAGAGATGGAAAGTTTTATTGGTTTGTTTCTACATTTCATAAAAAAGATGCCGTAAGCGCTGGTGGCGCAGCGATTGGTGTAGCGGTTTCAGATAGTCCTACAGGTCCTTTTAAAGATGCAATTGGGAAAGCGCTCATCATAAATGAAATGACAACTGATATGAAAATTGCCTGGGACGATATTGACCCAACCGTATTTGTTGACGACGACGGACAAGCTTATATGTTTTGGGGAAACGGAAGCTGTAAATGGGTAAAACTTAAAAAGAACATGACAGAAGTGGATGGCCCAATTACCACTTTTAAACCTAAAAATTATATCGAAGGACCTTGGGTTTACAAAAGAAAAGGACTGTATTATTTAGTATATGCCAGTGCAGGGACAAAACCGGAAATGATAGAATATTGTACCGCCAAAACGATAACAGGTCCGTGGAATTATCAGGGGATTATTCAGGAAAATGTACAAAATAGTTTTACCACACATCCTGGTATTATCGACTATAAAGGAAAATCATACTTTTTTTATCATAACGGAAGTTTGCCAACTGGCGGGAGTTACAGACGTTCAATCTGTGTAGATGATATGCATTATAATAAAGATGGAACCATTCAAAAAATAATACAAACTACAGAAGGTGTTAGTAAGATCAAATAAAAAAAGGATCTCAGTTTAATTTTTCCATTCAAAAAAAGGAATGGGTTTAGAATGCACATTTTTTTTATTAACTAATAAAAAGATAAACATGATTATTCATAAAAATGCGACAAGCGAATACTTGGTTAGAATCCGACTTTTAATACTGATTCTTGCCTTGATTATTCCGGTTCTTGGCTTTAGCCAAAATAAAAAGAAAGCAGAAAAAGTAGAACTAGAAAAACCACAATACCGCAATCTTTTTGCAGAAGCGGGCTATAGCCAAAGTGAAATAGACAAGAAATTAGCGAAAGCATATTATGATGTTTTTGAAGGACCGAACAAAGTTTATTTTGAAGAAGGAGATTCACTAGGATATGTTTCTGATGTTAAAAATAAAGATGCCCGTACCGAAGGAATGTCATACGGAATGATGATTGCCGTTCAGTTCAATAAAAAGGAAGTTTTTGATCGTATCTGGCGATGGTCTGTAAAATATATGCAGCATCAGGATGGACCAAGAGAAGGTTATTTTGCGTGGAGCGTGAATCCGGTGACTAAAAAACAAAATTCAGCCGGTTCTGCTTCAGATGGAGAATTGTATTATATCACCAGTCTGCTTTTTGCTTCTAATAAATGGGGAAATGCTACAGGAATAGATTATTACAAAGAAGCCAGAAGAATATTAGACGCAATGTGGAAAAAAGATGGCACTGCTAATGTGCATAATATTATAAACACAGAACATAAGCAAATATCTTTTGTGCCAGAAGGCGGCGGCTACAACTGGACAGATCCTTCGTATCATGTTCCTGCATTTTATGAAATATGGGCTTTGTATGCAAAAGACGGACACGAGGAATTTTATAAAGAATGTGCTGAAGTTTCCCGTAATTTTTTGCATAAAACCTGCCATCCCGTAACAGGTTTAACTTCAGATTATGCTGAGTTTAGTGGAGAACCTCATCCTACACCGTGGCTTCCTCCTGCGTTTCGTTACGATTCGTGGCGCGTTCCTATGAATATAGCAATGGATTATACCTGGTACGGAAAAGATAAAAAATGGCAGGAAGATTATGCAAAGAGGTTTCAAAATTTCCTTAGATCTAAAGGATTAGACACTTATGAAGATCAATTTAATCTGGATGGTTCTACTCCTGATTTTATTCTTCAGGCGGGACCAGTCAAAAAACTAAGACATTCTATCGGTTTGGTGTCAACAGCGGCAACTGCATCGTTAGTGAATCCTGATAAAAACAGCATCGATTTTGTTCACGCGATCTGGAATGCCAAACTCGAACCTTATGATGACGGTTATTTTGATCCGTATTATGATGGATTAATGTACCTCTTCAGTCTAATGCATCTTAGCGGAAATTACAAGATTATAGCCGTAGAACGTTAATTAGATTTTAAATCAAAAAAATAAAAATATGAAACAGTATACTATTGCCATTTTATGGATGTTTGTTTTGTCAGGCGGTGTAGGTTTTGCACAAACGAGCCAGACTTCAATTATCGAAGATTTTAAATCTTCAACAGTAAATCAGCCCGGACAAGAATATCCAAAAGTCAATTCTCAGGGGTATGTACGATTTCAAATTTCAGCTCCCGAAGCCAAGTCTGTTGTAGTAAGTCTTGGATTAGGCGGGGCAAAAGGAGGAACTGTTCTTGCAAAAGAAGCAGATGGTTTCTGGAGAGGTACCACAGCAGGAGCAATGGATGAAGGCTTTCATTATTATCATGTAACGGTCGACGGAGGTCTTTTTAACGATCCCGGTGCGCTTAACTTTTATGGATCGACACGTTGGGAAAGCGGTATCGAAATACCTGCTCACGATAAGGACTTTTATGCATTAAAAGAGGTTCCGCATGGAAATGTACAGCAGATTTTGTTTCCTTCAAAAAGTACCAATACATCGCGCAGAGCCTTTGTATACACACCTCCGGGTTATGATAAAGATAAAAATAAAAAATATCCCGTTTTGTATTTGCAACATGGCTGGGGAGAAGATGAGACAGCGTGGAGCAATCAGGGACATGTAAATCTAATCATGGATAATTTAATTTCTGAAGGAAAAATAAAACCATTTCTTATTGTAATGACGTACGGAATGACAAATGAAATTAAATATGGAGGTTTGGCAAGTTTCAAAATAGAGCCTTTTCAGACGGTTCTTGTAGAAGAATTAATCCCTTATGTTGATTCAAATTTCCGAACACTTTCGAATCAGGCAAATCGCGCAATGGCAGGTTTATCAATGGGAGGAATGGAAACACACACGATTACACTCAATAAACCCGACGTTTTTTCTCATTATGCACTCTTAAGCGGAGGTATTTATAAACCTGAAGAAATTAAAGATAAATCTAAAGTTAAGCTTGTTTTTATAAGCTGTGGCAGCCGTGAAAAACCGGAATCTGTACAGACTGCAGTAAAAACTCTAAAAGATGCCGGATACAATGCAGTTTCTTATGTCTCTGAAAATACAGGTCACGAATTTTTGACGTGGAGACGCAGTTTTAAAGAAATGGCGCCTCTTTTATTTAAAGACCTGAACTAGAATATAAAATGATGACTTATCATAAGCTCCAGCGGAGCGACATATCTTGGCATTACTTATAAAAATATCACACGCCGTGCAATGTCGTTGAGTTAAGTTTTTAGAAAATGAAATTAATCTCGCAAAGGCGCGAAGGCGCAAAGGTTTTGTCATTTCGACTGAAGGGAGAAATCTCCGCGAGAAGCTCGACAAACATTGGATTCTTGTTACGGAGTTACTTGCGGAGATTTCTCTCCCGAAGCTTCAGGAGAGAAATGACAATATTGTATTTAAGCTTAGTGATTTGCGTAGTGAATATTACAAACAATTTTTATTTATGAATTAAAAAAAACAACCAAAATAATTAACCAAAACTTTATTAACTAACCATTATGACCAAAACCTTATTTTATCGAAAAATTTTTTCAAAAGCTGGTTCTTTTTGCCAGCGTGTAATTCTCAAATCTTATGAGGAATATAAAGAAAGTAAATCAAAAGAGCTATTCCCGAATTATTTAGGAAACAACTTTAGGCTGGATACAAGCCGTTTTACTAAGACAATCAATCATCCACCGATTCAAATAATCTCATTTAGACATTGATAATTTATTTATGTGATTATAAATAGCAGCCTGAATTAAAGTAAAAGTATTATCAATTTCCGGCTGGAAAAAATATAAAATTAATTTAATCAAGTCTGTATCTGTTTATCGATAGTATCGATACTATTGACAGCAGTATAAAGTATAGATCAAGTTCAAAATATTTAAATAACATGAAAATAAAATTATCTAAAATTCTAAACGGAGCAATGTATCTGCCTTTAGGAGTTTTGTTTCAGTTTTTGTTTATCCCCCAATTATCCGCTGCAGAGAATCTCTTCTCTGATTCAGAATATGTTACAAACAGTACGATCAAGCAGGATATTACAGTTACTGGTAGGGTAACATCATCAGAAGATGGAAACGGTGTGCCGGGAACTACTATTTCAGTAAAAGGAGTACCGAATTTAAGTACGACTACTGATTTTGATGGAAGATATACAATTAATGTCCCTTCTGATGCTGTTTTGCTATTCAGTTTTGTAGGGTTCAAAACTGTTGAAAAACAAGTTGGCAATATCAAAGAAATCAACGTGGTATTGACACCCGAGAAAACGACCTTAGACGAGGTTATTGTAGTTGGGTACGGAAAACAGAAAAAAGAAAGTTTAGTAGCTGCAATTACTCAGGTTTCAGGAAAAGTCCTGGAACGTGCCGGTGGTGTTCAAAGTATTGGTGCCGCATTGACGGGTAATGTACCGGGTTTGATAACATCGGCAAGTTCTGGTATGCCCGGTGAGGAAGATCCTCAGCTTTTTATACGTGGTGCAAGTACCTGGAATAATGCGCAACCTCTTATTTTGGTTGACGGTGTAGAGCGACCAATAAATAGTGTTGAGATAACTTCTGTAGAATCTGTTTCGGTATTAAAAGATGCTTCGGCTACTGCGGTTTATGGAGTTAGAGGTGCAAACGGAGTAATACTTATTACTACTAAACGCGGTCAATCTGGTAAAGCATTGATAAGAACCACTTTTAATACGACTGTAAAAACCCTTTCTAAATTGCCTTCTAAGCTAGATTCTTATGACGGGTTAATGGTTAAAAATAGGGTTATCGAAAACGAGTTGGCATTGAGTCCGTCGAGTTGGGTCGATTATGTTCCTCAGGCGATTATTGATAAGTATAGATATCCGGCCAATGTAGCGGAATCTGAGCGTTATCCTAATGTAGACTGGCAAAAGGCATTATTTAATGATTATGCAATGTCTTATAATGCGAGTTTAAATGTTAGCGGCGGAACTAAATCTGTAAAATATTTTGCAAGCGCTGATTTTTTAAGTGAAGGTGATTTGTTTAAAAAATACAACAATAATAGAGGATATGATCCGGGCTATGGTTATAATCGTCTGAATGTTAGGAGTAATTTAGATTTTCAAGTTACTTCTAGTACAGTGTTTAAAATTGGTCTTGCCGGTTCTCGTGGCGAGAAGAAAAGTCCTTGGGGAGCTTCCGGAGGTGAATATACGATGTGGGATGCAGCATATTCAACTGCTCCGGATGTTTTTCTGCCGTATTATTCGGATGGTTCCTGGGGATATTATGCACCAAATCAAGGAAAAGCATCAAATTCAGTACGAAATCTTGCTATAAGTGGTATTCAATATGTTACAACAACAAGATTAAATACGGATTTTACGCTTGAACAAAGTTTTGACAAAGTGATAAAAGGATTAAGCTTTAAAGGAATGGTTGCCCTCGATAACACTTTTGTAGAAGGTGATCGCGGAATTAGTGATTTGTTTAACGATGTACAAGAAAAGTATATTGATCCGGTTACGGGCGTAGTTCTTTTCAAAAGAACGTATGATTCTAATAATAGGTTTGATTTTCAAGAAGGCGTAAAATGGACTACTACTGGAGGAAGTGTGAGAGATTATGCAACTTCACGTAAACTTTTTTATCAATTGCAATTAAATTATCAAACAAAAATTGCTCAAAATCATAATATAACTGCCTTGGGACTTTTTAGCAGAGATCAATACGCTGTTGGAAGTGAAATTCCGCATTATAGAGAAGACTGGGTATTCCGTACGACTTATAATTATGCCAATAAATATTTTATAGAATATAATGGAGCTTACAATGGATCTGAAAAATTTAGCAAGGAGAATCGTTTTGCATTTTTCTCTTCAGGTGGATTAAGCTGGATTGTTTCCAAAGAAAATTTCATGAAAGGCACAGAATCTTTCCTTGATTTATTAAAGATCAGAGGTACTTACGGAGAGATTGGAGATGATAATGTCAATGGCAGATTTCTTTATCAATCTCAATGGGCATACGGTGGTAATTCACTTTTAGGAACAACAGGCGAGGCAGCAGAAGCAAGCCCTTATACCTGGTACAAACAAGCGACTGTTGGTAATGAAGATGTACACTGGGAGAAAGCAAAGAAAAGCGATATAGGTGTTGATTTTGGTTTCTTTAAAGGATTCGTCTCGGGTACATTTGATTATTATCAGGAAGATCGAACAGATATTTTATTAAATGGTTCCAGTAGAGCAATACCTGGATATTATGGTGCAGTAGCGCCAGTTGCAAATTTAGGAGAAGTTCAAAATCGAGGATATGAATTAGAATTAAAGTTCAATCATACTTTTGGAAATGGTTTGAATTTATGGTGGACAACTAGTTTTACGCATTCGAAAAATAAAATTATAAGTGCAGATAATCCGGAGTTATTGCCAGGTTATCAAAAAAGTGAAGGATATTCTATTGGTCAGGCGCATTCTTATGTAAGTCAGGGCTACTACAATAATTGGGATGAGTTGTATGCCAGTACAATTCATAGCACAAATGATGCGACAAAACTTCCGGGGAATTTTAATATCCTTGATTATAATGCTGACGGTATTATTGATGCCAAAGATAATATCCCTTATGGTTATACAGGAACGCCACAAAACACTTATAACAATATTGTAGGTGTTAACTGGAAAGGTTTCAGCGCATTTGTACAGTTTTATGGCGTAAATAATGTTACCAGACAAGTTGTTCTTACAAGTCTATCAGGGCAAAATCATGTGGTGTACGATCAGGGATCATTCTGGTCACCGGATAATACAAATGCAGATCAGCCAATGCCTCGTTGGCTTGCTACAGCCAGCGACTTTAACAATGGAAGCAGGTATATGTATGACGGATCTTACCTCCGTTTAAAAAATGCTGAAATCGCCTATACTTTCGACGGAAAAACAAGTTGGATAAAATCGTCAGGGTTTCAAAGTATACGATTTTATTTAAATGGAAATAATTTGTTTTTATGGTCCAATATGCCAGATGACAGAGAAGCAAATTATGCAGGAACAGGCTGGGCATCACAAGGTGCTTATCCAACTGTAAAAAGGTTCAACTTGGGGGCTAACATTATATTCTAAAATTTTAACTATGAAGAATTATATTAAAATAATATCAAAGTACAGCTTAGTTTTAGGCTTATTTATACTTTCCGGATCTTGCAGTGATTATCTTGATAAATCTCCTGATTCGGATATATCACCTGAGGAAGCTTTTAAGAATTTTGAAAACTTTCAGGGATTTACGGAAGAATTGTACCAATGTATTCCGGATTTTACCAATGGATATTGGACAAATTCATGGAATTGGGGAGAAGATGAAATTCAGTCTACTGCACGTGATTTTCATTTTGTATGCAAGATAGATAAAGGAGATTTTTGGGGCTGGCAAACTGAATATGATGGCTGGCAAGCAGGCTGGATGAACAGAAATAATGTAAGTACGGATAATGACCGTATGCACAAAGATCTGTGGACATTGGGCTGGGCAGGAATTCGTAAGGCAAATATTGGTCTTGAAAATATTGATAAAATGACCGAATATACGCAAGAAGAAAAGGACTTAATCAAAGGACAATTGTTGTTTTTTAGAGGATGGTTTCATTTTGAGTTTATGCAGTATTTTGGAGGTCTTCCTTATATCGATAAAGTACTTCCTAGTGATCAGCCTCTTAAATTGCCAAGACTTACGTATCAGGAATGTGCTGATAAAGCGGCAAGTGATTTCAGAGCAGCGGCTGATTTACTTCCAACCAATTGGGATAATACCGTTATCGGAAAAAGAACATTAGGAAAGAATGAACTTCGAATCAATAAGATAATGGCGCTGGGCTATTTAGGTAAAAATTATTTGTGGGCGGGAAGCCCGTTAATGAATAAAGTATCTACAGGAAATGCCGGTTATAATCAGGAATATTGTAAAAAAGCGGCAGCAGCTTTTGCCGAATTATTAAGTATAACAGAAAGTGGAGCTTCTCAATACAAACTTTTACCATTTACAAGTTACAGCACTAATTTTTATACTACAGGAAGCAACTGGAAAATGCCCGGTGGTACCGAAGCTATTTTTAGAGGTCCTTATTGGGGCGCAAACGGTTCTAACTGGGGAACTTCTAAGCAATATCAGCCAGCTCCTCAAATATGTGACGGAGATGTAAAATTCCTGCCTACAGCTAATTATGTTGATAATTATGGAATGGCAAATGGAAAACCTATTAAAGATATCACCAAAGCAGATCCGGATTCAGGATACGATCCAAACTATCCTTGGAAAGGTCGTGATCCTCGTTTTTACAATGATATTGTATATGATGGTGTAAAATGCGTTACGGGTTCTATACCGGCTGCCGAAGAAAATAATCGCTACGCAAACCTTTATACCAATGGTAGTTACCGAAATATTAGTACAGGAAGCAGAACGGGTTATTTGCTCTATAAGTTTATTCCAAGAAGTGCCAATAAGTTTGACGACGGATTTGGATATGGAAACAATTTAAATATTCACCTTCCGTGGATGCGTCTATCAGATATATATATAATGTATGCCGAAGCTGCGGCTCAAGGTTATGGTTCTGCTGCAGGAAAAGATCCTAAATATTCCGGAACTGCTGCAGATGCTATAAATGTAATTCGTGACAGAGCCGGAGTTGGACATGTGGCAACAGAATATCTGGGTTCACTAGATTCTTTTATGAACGAAGTTAGACGTGAACGTGCTGTGGAGTTGAGTTTTGAAGGACACCGCTTTAATGATTTACGCCGTTGGTTATTATTAATTCAAAGTCCATATACGATAAAAAAATCTATAGAATTTGACCGTACCGCTTCATTTGATCCAACTAAACCAAGCGAAAACAGAGTTGTTAATATTCGCGAGGAAGTGATTCTGGTGAGAAATTTTAGCGAAAAGCATTATTGGCTTCCGCTAAAAAATGCAGATGTAAATATGTATTTAGAATTTTCGCAAAATCCCGGATGGTAATTAAAATGATTGTTTTAAAAAACTTAAAAATAAAACTATAGAATAATGAGATATATACAACTTAAAATAGTGTTATGTTTTGTGCTATTTGCTTTCTTACCTTCCAAGATTTTTGCTCAAATTGAACAGAAAATAAATTTAGCAGGAATCGTTATTGGGGCAGAAGGAAAACCTCTTGAGAATGCAACGATTGTCAGCAAAGAAGATAATACTACAACAACTACCGATAATACGGGAAGCTACTCCATAAGTGTGACGCCTAATACAGATCTAGAGATTAGCGCTATTGGTTATACGACACTTATAGTAAAAGCAACAATTGATATAAGCGATATAAATTTAGACAAAGAGAATTCAAATTTAGTTCAGATTGCTTTTAGAAAACAAGAAAGTAAGGATTTAATGGGCGCTATTTCCTTTGTAAATCTGCCTGAAATTTTAGATAAAAACTATACAACTTTTAGTTTAGACGGCGTTCAGGCTTTTGTTGGAGGATACAATAATGGCAATATCTGGGGAATGAATGGCTATTTAGTCTTAGTAGATGGAGTGCCTCGCGATATTAATACAGTATTATCTACAGAAATTGAACAAATCACTTTTCTAAAAGGAGTTTCGGCAATTGCCCTTTATGGAAGCCGCGCTGCAAAAGGCGTAATTTATATTACAACCAAAAAAGGTAAAGTACAAAAGCAACAAATTACCACAAGATTTGATAATGGAATATCGATACCAAAGAGTCTTCCAAAATATTTAGGTTCTGCAGAATACATGCATTATTATAATCAGGCTCGTGCAAATGATGGTTTAGATCCAACCTATTCTGATGAAACCATTTATAATTATTCAACAGGCAAAAATCCATATCGATATGCCGATGTTAATTACTATTCGCCAGAATACATTAAGAAATTTTATTTTAATTATGATGCAAATGTTGAGATAACAGGCGGAAATAAATCGGCTAGATATTATACGGTTGTCAATTTTTCGACACAAGAAGATCCTTTACAAGATTATGGTGAAGCTGCAAATAATAAAAACAATAGATTTAATGTGAGAGGAAATGTAGATCTTCGAATTAATGACCGTATTTCAGCAACAATTGGGGCAAATGCGATATACAGTAATTCAAGAGGAATAAATACAAACTACTGGAGCAGCGCAGCCATTTTGCGCCCTTATTTATTCAGTCCATTAGTACCAATTAGTATGATTGAACCTTCTGATGACGCATCAATGGCGCTTGTAAAAAACAGTAATTATATAGTCGACGGACAATATTTATTAGGCGGTACACAACTTAATCCTACCAATCCTTTTGCCGCTATATATGCCGGAGGTCACAATACTTATATAAGTCGTCAGTTTCAGTTTAATACAGGTATTAATGTTGAGTTAGGCGATGTCATTAACGGATTGACATTTCGTACTGATTTTGGAGTTGATTATTCTAATTCATACAACCAATCTTATAATAATAGTTATGCGACTTATGAAGCATCATGGAATAATTATGCCGGAAAGGATCAGATTACATCTTTAACAAAGTATGGGAAAGATTCAAAAACGGGAATTGAAAATATCAGCGGAAGCGCACTTTCTCAAACCGTTTCTTTTTCGGCACAGTTTAATTATGTGAAAAAAATAAATGAACATAATAATGTATCAGCAATGCTTATTGGTTCAGGATTTCAGCAGAGTTTTTCTGGTGTATATCACAAAACGAGTAATGCTAATTTAGGTTTGAATTTAGCGTATAATTTTGATCAAAAATACTTTGCAGAATTTAACGGAGCATTTGTGCATTCGGCGAAATTTGCTGAAGGCAACCGTGAAGCATTTTCTCCTACAATGACTTTAGGATGGAAATTATCTGAAGAAAATTTCCTGAAAGACCTGACAGCTGTTAATAGTTTAAAATTGAATGTTTCGGCAGGAGTTTTAAATACAGATTTAGATGTTTCAAATTATTATTTATACGAAAGTATCTACAGTCAAACTGATGGAGCGTGGTTTAGTTGGAGAGATGGAGCTCTTAACAGAAGTACTGATGCCAGAAGAGGTGAAAATTTAAACTTAGGTTTTGCAAAGAGAAAAGAGTTGAGTGTTGGATTAGAAGGAGTATTCTTTAAAAACTTCATCACTTTAAATACGAACTTTTTTGCCAATGAAGTTACCGGAAATGTTATTCAGGCTTCAACTTTATATCCAAATTATTTTGTTACAAACTTTCCTAACACTTCATTTCTACCTTATATTAATTATAATAATGATAAACGTATTGGATTTGATTTTGATATTAGATTTAATAAAAAAGTCGGAAATGTAGATTTAGCACTTGGATTCACAGGAACTTATATAGATACAGAAGCGACAAAGAGAGCCGAATTATACGATGATAATTATCAAAACAGACAAGGCAAAGCTTTAGATGCGCTTTGGGGACTTAGAAGCGCTGGCTTTTTTAGAGATGCGCAAGATATTTCCAGTTCACCTTCTCAAACTTTCGGACAAGTCAAACCAGGAGATATTAAATATATAGATCAAAACGGTGATGGCATTATCGATATTAGAGACGAAGTTTATTTAGGTAAAGCAGGCTGGAATGGAGCGCCATTTACATTTGGAATTAATTTTACTTCAAAATGGAATAATTTTACTTTTTTCACAATTTTCACAGGACAAACAGGCGCTTATGCGATGAAAAACAGTTCGTATTTTTTGATGGATGGTGAAGATAAATATTCAATTAACGTGCGCGATAGTTGGACAGAAGCGAATAAAGATACAGCACTCTATCCAAGGTTAACTTCACTTAACAGCGATAATAATTTCCGTTCATCAGATTTTTGGATCTATAGTACAAATAGAGTAAATCTTTCTAAAGTACAGCTTACATACGATTTTCCAAAAAAGACACTTCAAAAAACTTTTTTCAATGAACTGAGTGTTTATGCACTTGGAGCTAATCTTTTAACGCTGTCTAAAAACAGAGATATCATGGAATTAAGTATTGGAAATGCTCCACAAACCAGATATTATAACCTTGGTCTTAAAGCATTATTTTAAAATCAAAAACCACTTAATTTAAATATTATGAAAGTAAAAATAGTATTTTTTATATCAGTTCTGTTTGTTTTTAGTAGCTGTGATGATTTGATTGATCCGGCAATAGAAAATAACAGAGGACTTAAAGATATGTATGCAGAAGCTGAATATGCACAAGGAATTCTTCTGAATGCTTATACAAGACTTCCTGGAAATTCCTGGTCATTTAATGATGTTGCAACAGATGATGCTGTCACGAATGATATTTCAAGCAATTATCTTAAAATAGCAACAGGTCAATGGACATCAAACTTTAACCCGTTAGATCAATGGTCAAATTCAAGATCAGCCATTCAGTATTTGAATATTTTTCTGGCTGAAGCTCCAAAAGTACAATGGGCAAAAGATCAAAATGTAAGCCTTTTATTTAAAGACCGTTTGATGGGTGAAGCTTATGGATTAAGAGCTTTGTACATGTATTATTTGTTGCAGGCTCATGCAGGAACCGCTACTAATGATCAATTATTAGGAGTGCCAATTTTATTGGAGCCGGAAACGGCAAGTTCAAACTTTAATGTTGCCCGTTCATCTTTTGAAGATTGTATGAAACAATTGTATAGTGATGTAAAAAAAGCGACAGAATTGCTTCCGTTAGATTTTGAAGACGCTTCAACATTACCTGCAGGTCAAAATAATTTAAATGATTATAATCGTGTTTTTGGACAATATGCGAGACAAAGAATGTCTTCCAGAATTGCACAAGTTGTAAGAGCACAAGCAGCTTTATTGGCCGCTAGTCCAGCTTTTAGTACAGGAAACACAACAACTTGGGAAGATGCAGCTAAATATTCAGGCGCATTATTGAACCTGAATGGAGGAGTTTTAGGAATTGCTTCTAATGGATTAAACTGGTTCAGCGATGTTGAAGAGTTAAAAGCTATGGGCGCCGGAATTAATCCTCCGGAAATTCTTTGGAGAAGTGATATTGCGGATAGTAATAATTTAGAAAGTGACAATTTTCCTCCAACGCTGTTTGGAAAAGGACGTATCAATCCAACGCAAAATTTGGTGGATGCTTTCCCGATGGCAAACGGTTATCCTATTACAGATGCCAGCGGTAATTATGATGCAACAAAGCCTTATGAAAACCGTGATCCTCGTTTGAAAAAATTCATTTTAGTAAACCAGTCAACTGCCGGAGTGAGCAATTCTGTAATTACAACAGCTAGTGATGGTACAACAAATGATGCCTTAAACAAGGTTGGTACATCAACTCGTACGGGATATTATATGAGAAAATTATTGAGACAAGATGTGAATTTAAATCCAACTTCAATTAATAATCAGAGACATTATAAACCACGAATGAGATATACTGAATTGTATCTTATTTATGCCGAAGCTGCAAATGAAGCCTGGGGACCAACAGCAACAGGTTCTATAGGATTTTCTGCCTATGATGTTGTTAAGGCTTTAAGAAAAAGAGCCGGAATAGTTCAGCCTGATCCTTATTTGGAAACCATTAAAGGAGATAAAACGGAAATGCGCAACCTAATTAGAAATGAGCGTCGTTTAGAGCTATGTTTTGAAGGGTTTAGATTTTGGGATTTACGCAGATGGAATTCAAGCTTAAATGCTTCAGCAAATGGAGATAAAATCCAAGGCGGCGTTCATCAAAAAATTACTGTAGAAAGCAGACTTTATACAGAGTATATGAAATATGGACCTATTCCATACTCAGAAGCGCTTAAGTTTAATGCTTTACTGCAAAACAAGGGATGGTAGAACATTAAGGTTCTGCTTAGTGAAAATGGAAATTTAATATAATTAAAGAAAAATGAAAAACAGAATATTATTAATGCTAACAGCTGTATTTGTATCCATGATTTCATGTACAAATCAAGATACGGAATTTGATAATTACGATCATCAGTCGGTTTATTTTGCGTATCAATTCCCTGTCAGAACGATAACATTAGGAGAAGATATATTTGATACCACTTTAGACAATCAGCACAAGTGTAAAATAATGGGAACTCTGGGAGGTGTTTATCAAAATGATAAAGACGTAACTATTGATATTGCTGTTGCAAATTCGTTGCCTGTTGGTTTCTTATTTAATGCCGGCGAAAATGAAATTGTTCCTATGCCAAGTAATTATTATACACTTTCGAGTGATAAGATTGTGATCCCAAAAGGTCAGATTACGGGTGGCGTTGAGGTACAATTATCTGATGCTTTTTTTGCAGATCCTCAATCGATAAGAAAGACATACGTTATTCCTATCGAAATGAAAAAAGTAGTTAATGCTGATTCTATACTTTCCGGAAAAGCTTTAGTTCCCAATCCGTTAAAACTGCAAAAGACAGACTGGAGCGTTGCGCCCAAAGATTATATTTTATACGCCATAAAGTATATAAATACCTGGGATGCTAATTATTTAAGAAGAGGCAAAGATGTTATTACCGGAAATAATGGAAATACGGCACTCAATAAAACAGTTGTCAGACATAATACCTATGTAGAACAAGATCAGGTTTCCAAAATTAATACACTCTCCTTAAATATCATTGATTTTCCTGTTACTATCAAAGATGCTAATGGAGTTAATGTCAATTTTAATCTCGTACTCACATTTGATAATGAAAATAAATGTACGATCTCAGGAAGCAGTACATCGTATTCAGCAAGCGGAACAGGTATGTATGTAAAAAAAGGAGAAAAAAATAGCTGGGGAAGTAAAGACCGCGATGCCCTTTATCTTGATTATAAAGTAAATTTTCAAGATTTTAATGTAGCCACAAAAGACACATTAGTATTACGTGACAGAGGAGTAACAGCGGCGGTTTATAATCCCGTTAAAAAATAATTTAAAAATTAAAGAAGATGAATAAATTATATAAAATAGGACTATTGTCTTCAGTTTTGATGATGGCTGCATCCTGTACAAACGATAATACTTTAAAGTACAATTATGATAAACCTGCAAGTATTGCCAATCAGGAAGAAATTAATGCCTATTCTGATTTAAAAAGCTATATAAATCGAAGTGCTAATCCTAATTTTAAATTAGGTGCCGGTATTTCATTATCTGATTATACAAGTAAAAGTTTAATGTATAGAGTCGTCAACAAGAATTTTGATGAGATTACGCTGGGTTATGAAATGAAATATGGTGCAATAGTAAAATCAGACGGAAAACTTGATCTTGACAATGTCAACAAATTATTAAAGGCAGCAACTGAAGCAACTGTTTCGGTTTTTGGACACACTCTTTGCTGGCACGCCAATCAAAATGCCGCTTATCTAAATAAGTTGATTGCACCGGATATTTTATCAACAACAGGTCCGGGTTGGGATCTGGTAACCGGGGCAGATTTTGAAACTGCAGACGCATCAAATTATCAATACAATTCTAATGTTGTGGCATCTTTTACAGCTGCAGGTCAGGGCGCAAATGGAGTAGGAAGAGCTTTAAAGCTAAATAACGCAGTTGTTCGTGCCAATGATTGGGAAGCGCAGTTGTACTTAAAGTTTTCTCCTGCTGTACAAGTAGGCGAAAAATATACCCTTAAAATGGATGTGCGTGCAGATGTTGAAGCATCTTCTCCTACGCAGGCACAAATCACTCCGGGTAATTATAAACATTGGGATTTCTTTGGAGCAATTACTTACACAACCTCTTGGACAACTTATACTAAAGAGATTACTGTTACTACTGAAATGGCAAACTGCGGAGCAATAGCTTTTAATCTTGGTAAGACTGCAACTAATTTTTATTTCGACAATATAACCTTGAAAAAGTATAATGCGACCGGCAGTATTCAGACAAAAGAAAAAACACCAGAAGAGAAGAAGACTATTATTGGTGACGCGTTGGATAAGTGGATCACAGGAATGGTTAAAAACTGCGCTCCATATGTCAAAGCCTGGGATGTTGTTAATGAACCAATGGATGATGGAAATCCTTATGAATTAAAAACAGGTGTTGGCAAAATAAATATGGCTTCGGATGAATTTTACTGGCAAGATTATATGGGAAAAGATTATGCTGTGGAAGCATTTAGACTTGCCAGAAAAAGCGGTAATTCAACAGATAAATTATTCATAAATGACTACAATCTGGAATATAGTACTGATAAATGCAAAGGCCTTATTCAATATGTAAATTATATTGAAAGTAAAGGAGAAAAAGTAGATGGAATAGGAACTCAAATGCATATTAGTATCAATTCTGACAAAGATAAAATCAATACAATGTTCAAATTACTGGCTGCAACCGGAAAGCTTATAAAAGTTTCAGAACTGGATGTTGCCGCTGGGCTTAATCCTTCGGAATCTGATCTTAAAAAACAAGCAGATATGTATAAATATGTTGTGGATATGTATGTGAAAAACATTCCGGCAAATCAGAGATACGGAATCACTGTTTGGGGATTAACGGACAGTAAATCAGATTCTTCGTGGTTGCCAGGACAACATCAGGGTTTGTGGGATATTAATTTTACCCGTAAGTTTTCTTATGCAAGTTTTGCCGAAGGACTTAAAGGTGTGAAGTAACAATTATGAAATTCGATTAATTATTTACAGGAATATTTTTGCTTGCATTTTTAAGTTGTAGAAAAGATGATATTCCTGTAAAGGAAATATCTCTAATTGAGGCTTGCGTTATCGTGGCCTCAAAAAACTCCGCAGTAAAATCCTGAAAGCAAGTTTTTGAAAGCCCCTTGCGGCAATAAAGTTTTAAGTAACCAATCACTCCAAGTTTTTTAGAGGTTTTCATTGCTGAATTGACAGTAAAAAATCTACTAAAAGGTGAAGAGTATATTTATTAATTAAACCATTTATATTATGAAAAGATTTCAAAAATTACTGTTTCTATTTTTAGTGTTTATTCCCCAAATACAATTGTTTGCATGGCCAGGAATGCCACTGCCTCCGCTGCATGTTGAAGGCAAAAATTTAAAAGATCCTTGCGGAAAAAACATTTTACTACACGGTGTTGCCATAACTCCCAGTCCGTGGTTTAATGGTTGCTCTTATAATCAATGTCGTTGGGATAACTATAATGTTCAAGGTTGCCTAAATTATAATAATGCCGTTATGGATGCGCTCACAGACACCAATAACGGATGGAAATTAAATTATATAAGACTTCACATTGACCCTTACTGGACCAATACACCTGGTTGTACAGCAGCAGAAAATGATATCTCATGCTTTGATTACAATAGATTAGTAACTTATGTAAATCAAGTTATAATCCCTTTAATAAATCATGCCAGAAGCAGAGGGCTCTATGTTGTCCTTCGTCCTCCCGGCGTATCTCCTCAGCGAATTGCTTTTGGAGATAATTATCATAATTATTTAAGAAAGGTATGGCAATATCTATCGAACCATCCAAATTTAAAGAATGTCGATAATGTTATGTTTGAAATAGCCAATGAACCTATAGAAATACTTGGGACAAATGGAAATTGGGGTGCAACGGGCGATGAGCATTTTGCAGCTTTGCATAATTACTTTCAGGATTTAGTAAATATAATTAAAGGTAATGGTGCAAATAATGTTTGCTGGATACCGGGAACTGGATATCAATCGCATTACCAAGGATATCCAAACCATTTGATAACAGGAGGAAATATAGGTTATGCTGTGCATGTTTATCCGGGATATTGGGGAGCTAATGCAGAAAATACCACTAGTTTTAATAATGCCTGGAATGCTAACGTGCAGCCAATTGCTAATGTAGCACCAATTATGATAACAGAAACGGATTGGTCGCCTAACGGCTCCGGAACTTGGGGAACTGGTACAACAAGTGGTTTTGGTCTTAATATGAAAGGCAGAATTGATGCTACAGGAAATTGTAGTTGGAATGTACTTCAACCAGAAGACTTGATAACTAACGCAGATCCGTATAATGTTACAACTGCTTTCAACAACAATTGGGAAGCTTGTGCTGCACCGGTTAAGCAATGGTTTGCTGCATATGCAAATAATAATGTACCATCACAAACCTGTGCTACGACTTCACTTGTAAATAATGGTGTTTATGAAATTGAATTTAAAACAAATTCAAGTAAAGTAATAGATCTTAAATATGGGACTAATTCAAATGGTGCTGTAATTCATCCTTGGGATAGATTAGGAGGAACAGCACAACAATGGATTGCTGTTGATGCTGGAAATGGCTATTGGCGTTTTAAATCAAATGCAAGTGCTACAGGACGTGTAATAGATCTTGAGAGCGCAGATCCAACAAATGGAAAATCGATAAGACTTTGGGATGATTATAATAATGATGCTCAAAAATGGTTAGTAACCGATGTTGGTAATGGTTATTATAGCATAAAATCAGCCGTAAATACATCAAAAAGTTGGGACGTTTCTAATTGTAATATGGATGGCTCAGCAAATCTTCAGCTTTGGGAATATTACGGAACTTCGTGTCAATTGTTTAAGTTTAATAAAATAGGAAGTACTTCAAAAAGTGCAGAGGCGAAAAATGCTTTAGCAGATAATATAAAAATAGATACCGATGTTCAAGTATATCCTAATCCATCAAAGGGCGGAGAGTTTAATATTTATTTTGCTTCAGAGTCAGACGAAAATTATTCTGTAACGATATACGCAATAGGCGGAGCAGTATTATACGAAACAAAAAATCTAAAGTCTAATACAAATCAAGTTATCAGAACTAAACTTGCTAAGGGGATATATTTGGCGATGATTTCTCAAAATTCAACTACAACAACCAAAAAAATAGTAATTGAATAGCCTATTCTAAAACAATACATATAGATTTCGAGATTAACTTTATAAGTTGATTTATTATTTATTCATTGTAAAACCACTGTTTTAAATTAAAATAGTGGTTTTATTTTTTTTTCGAAACTTTACAGTTTTTATATATTTTTCAAATTTACTGAAGATTTTAATTTTGAATTTTTGGCAATGAAAGTTTTTCATAAAAAAGCATATCTATAGATCTACTCAGGAAACGATATAATGGTGTTCAAGATGTGGTATAAATGTGCTACAACCTTGTGCATCTACAAAAAAAAATGGGTATAAAAGAAAAACCCTGCAAATCTTTTGATTTGCAGGGTTTACCACTTTAACATTTAGCGGAGAAAGAGGGATTCGAACCCCCGGACCTGTTACAGTCAACAGTTTTCAAGACTGCCGCATTCGACCGCTCTGCCATTTCTCCAGTATGTTGCAATCGTTTTGTTATTGCGAGTGCAAATATAAGGGGATTTTTCGATTCTGAAAATTTTTTTCGAACTATTTACAAAGAAAATTATATAATAAAAAACAAAAAACCCTCAACAATGTTGAGGGTTTAAATACTGGCGGAGAAAGAGGGATTCGAACCCCCGGACCTGTTACAGTCAACAGTTTTCAAGACTGCCGCATTCGACCGCTCTGCCATTTCTCCAGTATGTCGCGATCATTTCGTGATTGCGAGTGCAAATATAGTGCGCTTTTCCGATTATAAAAACTTTTTTAGCGATTTTTTCAAGATAATTTTTAAGTGTCTAATTATCAGTATTTACTAAAACAATATTTTTTTGTTAAATAATGTATTTAGTCTAAAATCGGGGTTGGTTTCTTGTTTTCGTCTACTGCAACAAACGAAAAAGTTCCTGAAACTACAGTCTCACGAAGTTCAGAATACATTTGTTCCATGAAAATATCGACATGAATTTTGCAGCTTGTTCTTCCTACCGTGATAACTTTCGCTACTAATTCGATTAAAGTTCCTGCCGGAATTGCTTTTTTAAAATCAATTTGACCAGTCGAAATCGTCACTACTTTTTTTCTGCTGAATCTAGTCGCGCAAATAAAAGCGACTTCATCCATCAAATGAAGTGCAGTTCCTCCAAATAAAGTGTCATAATGGTTCGTTGTACTCGGAAAAACAGCTTTGAATATATGTGTTTCAGATTTTGTAATTCTTTCTTCTAATGTTGTCATATTAATAGCTTACGTATTCAGTAATTTCAAGTCCGTATCCAATCATTCCGACACGTTTTGTTTGCTCTGTATTTGATACCAATCTAATTTTAGAAATATCAATATCATGCAAAATTTGGGCTCCAATTCCATAATCTTTACTATCAATGATAACTTTTGGAGCTTTCATTGTTCCTTCAGCTTGTAAAGCTTTAAGTTCAGAGATTCGGCTTAATAAGTTTACCGCTTGCATATCCTGATTAATGAAAATTACAGCACCTTTTCCGTTTTCATTAATAACCTTAAACATGCCGTCTAATTGTTGTTCAGCATTATTGGTTAAAGTTCCCAATAAATCATTATTTACCTGAGAAGAGTGGATTCTTGTTAAGATTGGTTCTCCAAGATTCCATGTTCCTTTAGTTAAAGCAATATGAATTTGTTTGTTTGTCGTTTGTTCGTAAGCTCTTAATCTAAAAGTTCCAAAACGAGTCTCAATGTCAAAATCTTCTTTTTTTACAATCAAACTGTCGTGTTGCATTCTATAAGCAACCAAATCTTCAATCGAAACTAATTTAAGATCGAATTTTTTAGCCACTTTTACCAATTCAGGTAAACGAGACATAGTTCCGTCTTCGTTTAAAATTTCACAGATTACACCAGCAGATTTAAATCCTGCTAATCTTGCAAAATCAATTGCAGCTTCTGTATGTCCAGTTCTTCTTAAAACACCACCTTGTTTGGCAACCAAAGGGAAGATATGTCCAGGTCTTGCTAATTCATGTGGTTTAACATTTGAATCTGTCAAAGCCAATACAGTTTTAGCTCTATCCGCTGCAGAAATTCCGGTAGTTACGCCATGTCCTTTTAAATCTACTGAAACCGTAAAAGCAGTTTCCATATGATCTGTATTATTACTAACCATTGGTCTTAAATCCAATTCTTTACAACGGCTTTCTGTTAGCGGAGCGCAAATTAAACCACGTCCGTGAGTCGCCATAAAATTGATCATTTCCGGAGTTACTTTTTCGGCAGCAGCCAAAAAATCACCTTCGTTTTCGCGATCTTCATCATCGACTACAATGATAACTCTACCTTGACGAATATCTTCTATAGCTTCTTCAATGGTATTCAATTGTATTTTTGTTGTTGACATAATTATTGTTGATTTTGAGCTGGAAAAAACCGCTCGGAAATTTTTTGAATTAGTTGTGAAATTGGAGTAATAATTGCGTCAAAGTTTATTAATCCATTGTCGTTTGTCGCGCGATAGGTCAATAATATTGCCAATGGTGACAATACAAAAGATGACATCCATGAGCCTACAAATGGACTCATACCTCCTTCTTGTGAAAGTCTTTTTCCAAAAGTATTAATGAAATGGAAGGTAATAAAAATCAAAACCGCAAAGACAATTGGTAAACCAAGTCCTCCTTTACGAATAATAGCACCTAATGGAGCGCCAATAAAGAACATTAAGAAACAAGCAAAGGCAATCACGAACTTCTCGTATAAAGCCGTTAAATGTTTGTTGATTTCTCGCTGTTTGTCTTTTAAATCTTTTTGAGTTGATTCAATAGAATAGATGTTACTGGTCACATTGCTGCTGGCCATTCTTAAGATTTCTGCCTTTTGTTTGTTTTTGTATAATGACAAAAGGTTATTTGGCAACGGTTTCTTCTTTTTGGTAGAATCTGCTTTTATTGGGATTGCAGATTTTCTAATTCCAACACGTTGATTTATATTTTCTGAAAAAGAAATAATTTCATTGTTCAGGTTCTTATTTAAAGAGTCAAGAGTATAGCGCAATTCGTTAACGTTCAGCATTGCGTTTGTACCGCTTATGCTTTCTTTATCTTCATCAACTTTATTTAATTCCGATAAGTCGATATTGATAATTTGTTTTTTAAACTTACCTTTTACAAAAGGAAGTTTAGCGCGGTCTTCGTATTTTTTTGGAGTAACATCCTGATAGTAGTAACCATCATTCAAAACCAGTTTTAAGATACTTGATTTTTCATTACTGATTAATTTTCCGTCTTTCGCTTTGATAACGGTTTTGTTTTCCCCCATATTATTGGGCTTCTCGTGGATTGTAACTCCAGTCAGAATGTTTCCGTTTTCACCGGATTTTTTGTTCACTTTAATGTTGTAAAAACCAACATCATTAAACTGACCTTCGGCAATTGCCATTGCAGGTTTTGCCTGAGCGATATTTTTACGGAAGTTCATAAATTTATATTCAGCATACGGAATCACGTTATTGGCGAACCAAAACGCAACGATGCTTAAAAAGAATATGAATATAATTAAAGCCCGCATCGCTCTTTGCAATGAAATCCCGGAAGATTTCATTGCGGCGAATTCGTAATTCTCGGCTAAATTTCCAAAAGACATAATCGAAGCCAATAAAACCGATAGCGGTAAAACCAGCGGAATAATCCTGGGCATCGAGAATAACAGGAATTTTAAAACCAATATCAAATCGAGGTCTTTACCCGCAAGTTCTGCGATAAAAAGCCATACGGTTTGAAGTATGAATATGAAAAAAAGGATTACAAATACCGTAGTAAATGTAAGTAAGAATGTTTTTAGTAAGTATTTGTCTAAAATTTTCAACCTTGAATTAATCTAATTTATTGATGTAGTACTTTGGATATTTGCTCGCTACAAAGGTAAATTGATTTTTTGATAAAGGCTGATTGGTTTTAAAAGAATTAACGGTCAAAGTTGTTTTTGTTCCATTTTTTCCAGTTTCAATCAAATTATAGATGTGTTTTGTCTGAACATCAATACCTAAAAGAATCTCTTTTCTTTGATCTTTTGTATTTGTAGGAGCCAATTTGATATATTGAATTTTTCTTCCTTTTACATTTTGAACAATATCCATGTTGTATTTGTATCCGGAATTAAAGAAAGTAAGCATCTTTGATGGCGTAATAGCAGTATCGTCTTTTTCGTTTACTTTAGATATAGTAACTTCTTCGTCTTCAGGGTTTATAGTGTATGTTTTTTGCCCGTCAAACATTTTAGTAACGCCCATAAAATTCAATACATATTGATTGCCTTTCATAGTTACGTTTCCTTTGCTGTCCTGATTGATATTTTCTTTAGCATTATTCAATGAATATTTAAAGTCAATAACAATGTTGTCGTAGCTTTTTATTTTAGAAGTTACTTCGTTCAATAAATCTTTCGCTTTTTTATCCTGAGCTTGAATAGAAGTGAAGCTCAAAAGCAAAATAATTGCCATTTGAAGACACTTTTTAGTCATGTTTGCGATAGAATTGTGGTTGATTTCTTGAATTTTTGTTTTCATGATTGGATTAATTTTGTTCATTATTAAAAAATTGATCAAGAGCACTCAAATCAGATATGTTCACACTTCTTGCTTTACTGCCTTCAAACGGACCAACAATTCCAGCTGATTCCAGCTGATCGATCAAACGACCGGCTCTGTTGTATCCTAATTTTAATTTTCTTTGCAATAATGAAGCTGAACCTTGCTGCGCGTTAACAATAATCTCAGCAGCTTCTCTAAATAAGGTATCTCTTTCGGAAATATCCATATCAAGATTAATGCCAGTTTCTTCTCCAACAAACTCCGGAAGCAAATATGCTGTGGCATAAGCTTTTTGGGAACCAATAAAATCTGTAATTTTTTCGACCTCAGGAGTGTCAATAAATGCACATTGTACACGAACAACATCATTTCCGTTGGTATATAATAAATCTCCACGACCAATTAATTGATCAGCTCCTTGTGTGTCCAGAATGGTTCTCGAGTCAATTTTTGAAGTTACTCTAAAAGCTATTCTGGCAGGGAAATTCGCCTTAATCAAACCTGTAATAACGTTTACCGATGGTCTTTGTGTCGCGATAATCAAGTGAATACCAATTGCACGCGCTAACTGGGCTAAACGCGCAATAGGAATTTCTACCTCTTTTCCGGCAGTCATAATCAAATCGGCAAACTCATCGACAACTAATATAATATAAGGTAGAAAACGATGTCCGGCTTCGGGATTTAATTTTCTCGCTTTAAATTTATCATTGTATTCTTTGATATTACGAACCATCGCATCTTTCAATAATGAATAACGATTGTCCATTTCAGTACAAAGTGAGTTCAAAGTATTGACTACTTTTGCATTATCAGTAATAATAGCGTCTCCCGCATCAGGAAGTTTGGCTAAATAATGTCTTTCTATTTTATTGAACAGCGTAAGTTCTACTTTTTTCGGATCGACCAAAACAAATTTTACTTCGGCTGGATGTTTTTTGTATAAAAGAGAAGTTAAAACAGCATTTAAACCAACAGATTTTCCTTGTCCTGTAGCACCCGCCATCAATAAGTGAGGCATTTTTGCTAAATCGACGACAAAAGTTTCGTTCGAAATTGTTTTTCCTAAAGCAATTGGTAGCTCCATTTCGGCTTCCTGAAACTTCGCTGATCCAATAACGCTTTTCATAGAAACCATTGTAGGATTCTTATTTGGAACCTCAATACCAATTGTTCCTTTTCCTGGAATTGGCGCAATAATACGAATTCCTAATGCCGAAAGTGACAAAGCAATATCATCTTCTAAACTTTTAATTTTAGAAATTCTGATTCCTGCTTCCGGTACAATTTCGTATAAAGTTACAGATGGACCAACGGTCGCTTTAATCTGTGCAATTTCAATTTTATAGTTACGAAGAGTATCTACAATTTTGTTTTTATTTTCTTCTAATTCTTCCTGATTAATCGTGATTCCTCCAGTCGAATATTCTTTTAATAAATCGATTGTTGGAAATTTATAATTCGATAAATCTAATGTAGGATCAAATAATCCAAAATCAGCAACAAGACGAGAAGCCAGGTTTTCTTCGATAATATCTTCTTCTTCAGCTTTTTCGATAACAAATTCTTCAGTGTGTACCGGAGTTGTTGTTACAGGATTAATATCCATTTGAAGAGGTTTTATAACCGGATTCAAATCAATTTCCGAAGAATGATTTATAGTTGGCTTTAAAGCTTCTTTGTTGATTTCAAATTGAGAAACTTCAGTTTTTAAGTGAATATTGTCTAATTCCGGATCTTCTTCAATCGCGAATTCTTCCAGATTGTATGCACTTTCTGGTTGTTGAGGCGTTTTTATCGAATTTAATTCAGAATTGAATTCTTTTTTAGTAGAATCAAAATACGACTGAATTTTTTCAGGAGAAAGTTTGATTTTAAAAATCAGATAAACGATTAATCCAAAAAGCAAACTCAATAAAGTTCCTGTTTTTCCGATGTAATCCTGTAGAAATAAATTTAATTCATAACCAATTGTTCCGCCTAATTCAGGTGCTGAAGTGGCGAAAAATCCAAATAGAACAGAAACAATAATAATAGCAAATAAGTCCCAAAACCATATGTTTTTTAGCTTTTTTAGAGATAATTCTAATGCTAAAAACATTCCGGTAAGGAAAAATAGTCGAACTAATATAAAAGAAGCAATTCCAAATCCTCTATATACGATCAGATCGGCGAGATAAGCTCCGAATTTTCCGAGCCAGTTCTCTACGACTTCAGTACGGTCGCTAAGCTGGCTAACTGCACTTTGGTCAGCTTGCCATTGTCCGTTGACGTAAAAAGAAATGAATGCAACTAATAATGCAACTGAAAAGAGTATCAAAAGGCATCCCAAAACAAACTTTTGTTGTTTGGTTAATTTCCAGGACTTTATCGTCTCAGCTTTTGGTTCGTTTTTTTTGTCTAAAGTTTCTTTTTTTGTTGTTTTTGCCATTATGGGGTTTCCTATTGCCTATATAAATTTTGGTATATAAATAATCAAGCCTATTGCGATCGCTGTCATTGCGGCAAAAAATACTGCACCAGCGGCAATATCTTTTATAAATCCGATTCGTCTGCTGTAATCTGGATGAATAAAATCAGCTATTTTTTCAACAGCCGTATTTAATCCTTCGACGCTTAAAACTAAGCCGATTGCTAATGTTTGGCAAAGCCATTCGGTTTGCGAAATATGAAAATAAAAACCAGCAATGGTCATGAAAATTCCCAATGAGAATTGAACCATGATACTGTGTTCTGTTTTTATAAGTTTTACAGCACCGTTAAAAGCATAAGTCATGCTTTTAAGACGGCCTGTAACAAAAGTATTGTCTTTTTGAAATTCCATTTATTGGTATTATAGTGCTGCTAAAGCTGCTTCGTAATTTGGTTCGTTTGCAATTTCTGCAACTTGTTCTGTATGAGTAATTTTTCCGTTAGCGTCAACAACAATGATCACTCTTGAATGTAAGCCAGCCAATGGTCCGTCAACGATTTCTAAACCGTTTGTTTTACCAAAAGCACCTTCTTGAAAGTCAGATAAGTTTACAACATTTGCTAATCCTTCAGCACCACAAAAACGTTTTTGAGCAAAAGGTAAATCTCTTGAAATGCATAAAACTGTAGTGTTCTCTAAGTTGCTTGCACTTTCGTTGAATTTTCTAACTGAAGTCGCGCAAGTTCCTGTATCAATGCTTGGAAAAATGTTTAAAACTAATTTTTTTCCTGCGAAATCGCTTAGTGAAGCAACTGATAAATCGTTTTGTACTAATTTGAAATCAGCAAGTTGCGATCCAACTGTTGGTAATTCGCCTGAAGTATGAATTGGATTTCCTCCTAATGTTATTGAAGCCATGATTTTTGATTAAATTAATGAGGTTCAAAAGTAAGGATTAATATTTGAATCTAAAAGTATTTGTTGTGGGTTGTCGCTACAATTAAGCTAGTAATAAGATAACGAATAATTTGAGGATTTATGTTATCAACGTGATGTTTTGTCTTTGCGAGGAACGAAGCAATCTCACGATAGTTTGCGTTTTTATTTTGTAAAGTTTGATTATTGTTAGTGCGGTTGCTTCGTTCCTCGCAATGACTTTGTTTGTGCTAAAAACTGAAACAAAAAAAAACGCCTCCTTGGAATGAAAGCGTTTTTTAAGTCATGTTTTTTTTATTTCTTCTTAAGAAAAAAGGTCGATTATTTATCGATAGAACCTAAAACACGTTTCATAAACGCATTCAAAGCTTCTTTTTTATCAGTACCCTGAACTACCATTTTGTGTACTTCAAGCGCACCGTACATATTTGAAATTAATTCGCCAATTACATCTAATTCTTCATCTTTTAGAGACGGAATTTCAGTCATCGCTTCCAGAACTTCAATCGTTTCAATGATATAATCCTGATCGTTTTCTTCGATAAATTGGGTCAATTGCTTTATTACGGGTAATTTCATTTTCTAGATTTTAGATTGTTAGACTACTTAGACATTTTAGACTTTTTCAAATTTTTAGAAATATCTAAGTAGTCTAAAAATCTAAGCAAGTCTCATAATCTAATTACGCAATAGCGTTTACCAAGTCGATTAAAACTTCTTGTTTGTTGGTTTGAGTTTCTCCAACTAATTGTCCGTTTACAAAAGTTGCGAATGTTGGCAAGTTGCTTACATTGGCTAATTTTCTTGATTCCGGAGAATTTTCTGCATCAACCAAAACAAAAGTGATAGCTTCATTTTCTGTTGCTAATTTTTTGAATTTTGGTTTCATAATACGGCAATTTCCACACCATGAAGCTGAATATTGTACTACTACTTTTTCGTTTTTAGCAACTAAATCTGCTAACGTATCTTCGTTTAAGTCGATTAACATGTTTTTATTTTTTGAGGTTCTGAGTTACTGAGATTCTGAGTTGCTAAGTTTTTTAGCTTCTTTGTCCCAGCTTCTTTTGAATAATTTTGGCAGTAAGATTTTAAGTTACTAAGGCTTTAAGAGAAAATCTTAGAGCCTTAGCATCTTAGTATCTTAGAACCTTTAAAAGGAATTAGTTTGCGCTTAAGTACTCAGCAGTACTAACTCTGTCAGCAGACATAGCTTCTTTTCCAGCTTCCCAGTTTGCAGGACAAACTTCACCTTTTTCCTGGATATGAGTATAAGCATCAACCATACGTAAGTATTCGTTTACGTTACGACCTAATGGCATATCGTTAACACTTTCGTGGAAGATTTTTCCAGTTTCGTCAATAAGGTAAGTAGCTCTGTAAGTTACGTTTGAACCTTCGATGATAACTGAATCAGTTTCTTCGCTGTATTCTGTAGAATCTATATCTAAAATTCCTAAAATGTTAGATAAATTACGGTTTGTATCCGCTAAGATTGGGTAAGTTACACCTTCAATTCCACCGTTGTTTTTTGGAGTGTTTAACCAAGCAAAGTGTACTTCGTTTGTATCACATGAAGCTCCGATTACGATAGTATTTCTTTTTTCAAATTCTGGTAATGCAGCTTGAAAGGCGTGTAATTCAGTTGGACATACAAAAGTGAAATCTTTTGGGTACCAAAACAATAATACTTTTTTGTTGTTGTTTACTGCTTCTTCAAAGATGTTGATTTTTAAGTTGTCACCCATTTCTGAGATAGCATCTACTGCAATACTTGGGAATTTTTTTCCTACTAAAGACATATTTTTCGTTTTACGTTAAAAATTTATTTCTGGTGCAAAAGTAGGGCATAAGTAGACTTACTTACAATAAGATGTAATTATAAAAATTTATTAAGTAATAGTATTTAGTTATGATTATTTGTAATAGTTTTGTAACTTATTGAAGTTCAATATTTACGGGTAAGCTTCCGTTGCAGGCGCCATTTTCAAGAAATTGAATTCCTGCAATTTTTTGAAATTCTTCAAAATCCTGATACGCCTGAATTAATCCTGAAGCCTTAGAAAGATTCGGGATTATTGGCAAAACATACGGATTTCCGAAAACATAAACGATACATTTTTTGGTTTGAAGCAATCTCGAAAGTAAATCTAAAACTTCGGTATTAATTTCGAAATTATTCATTGGTTTTGCCTTTGGAACAAACAATGAAATGATTATGGTTTCGAAATTTTGAAGTTCTTTTTCGATCGAAGAAATGTTTGAAACTTCTAAGTTTTCAAAAGCAAATTCCGGAGATTTTAATTCTGAATTTATCGTTTTGAAAAAAGTATTTTCTACATTTTTATATAAACTCAATTTTGCTAATTGATTGTTCTTTTGAGCTTCAAAAGCTAATTCAGTATTTGAATTATCAATAATTTTTGTAATTGAATTTTGAGCAATTTCAAGATTTAGTTTTGATGTTTTTTCGAAATTTAATTCTCCCGAAGTAAAATTAGAATCAGCAATAATTCCAACTTTTTCTTTGGCTTTCATTATTCTGTTGAAACTTTCTTCGATACGTTCCGGCGAAGCATTTTTAAGAATTGCCTCGATTCCTTCGGGAACATTTTCGGCAAAGCATAAAACATCATTTCCTGCATTGAAAGCTTCCCATTCCAGTTCGCCTTTTGTTTCATACAATTTAGAAACGCTGTGCATGTTTAGCGCATCAGAAATTACCAAACCATCATAACCCAATTGTTTGCGTAAAAGTGTTTCGATAATAGGTTTTGATAAAGTTGCCGATGTATCTTTTCCGTCATTTAAACTAGGAACCGCCAAATGTCCAATCATAATCGAATCAACATTATTTTCGATTCCTTTAATGAATGGATATAATTCGTTTTCTATTAATTCTTCCAGAGTTTCTTTTAAAACCGGTAATCCTAAATGCGAATCGACATTCGTGTTTCCGTGTCCGGGAAAGTGTTTCAGACAGCCTAAAACTCCAACTTCAGACATTCCGTTAAGATATTCAACAGCAAAATCAGCAACTTTTTCTTTGTTTTCTCCAAAAGAACGATATCCAATAACCGGATTATTCGGATTGTTATTAATATCTGCCAATGGCGATAAATTATAATGAATTCCAGCAGCTTTTAAGTCTAAACCAATTTGTTTTCCAACTTCATAAACTAAAGCTGATTTACTTTCCGGTAAAGCGCCAAGCGTAATTGCATATGGATATTGTGGAGTTTTTTCGATACGCATTGCTAATCCCCATTCGGCATCGATACTTATTAAAAGTGGAGTAGAAGCGGCTTTTTGGTAACGAACAATTAAGCCTTTGATTTTTTGATAACTATCGTCATTAAAAACAACTTTTTTCTTGCTTTCGTAGTTTGTTGCAGCACTCGCACGACTATGAAAAAAAGTCAATCCGCCAATGTTGTGTTCTTTTATCAAACGTTCGGTTTCCTGAATGTTTTCTTCGGTATCGTTTATGAAAACTGCAGGAAAAAAGAATTGTCCCACTTTTTGTCTTAATGCTTGTGCTGTCATTTTCATTATTATAAAGTCTTTTTCATACAAACGCTATTATCCATTTTTTCATAAGGAGGATAATTCGGAATTATAGAATAACCCAGTTTTTGATATAAATTGATTGCTTCCGGTTGGTTTTTTCCGGTTTCGAGAATAGTATAAGTAAAACCAACTTCTTTTGCCCAAATTTCTAATTCGGCCAAAACCTGAGATGCAATTCCTCTTTTTCGAAAATCAGGATGTACAAACATTCGTTTAATTTCGGTTGAATCGCTTTCTTTTTCTCTAAAAGCGCCACAACCAACAGGAATTCCGTTTTCATAATAAACGAGAACATGCTTAATCTTATCGGTTTTATTAAACTGATTGTAAAAAGCGTGATCTTCGCCGTCTCTAATCGCTAAATCTTTGTCTAACAAAGCAACAAGATTTATAAAATCGATATCGTCTGAATTAGTTCGTTTTATGCTCATGATTTGGAATACTTAGATTGGTATCGTTTAATTTTCTAACACATAGAAACATAGTATTTGGTTCTTGGAAAAGACGTTTCACTTTATTTAAATACATCCCGAAGCTTCGGGACTATGTGTTGAGAAATGAGTTTCTCTTTTTTATTCTTTTCACATAAAAAAATCTATGTTTCTATGTGTTTAAAAGAATGTTTTATTTCAATTTTGCTTTCTTTTGTTTAGCCAATTGTTTTTTGGTTTCAATAGCTTTTTCTAATCGGTTTTTGAAACGGAAAAGTTTTGGCAAACCTTCAAGTCGGTCTTCGATTGTAATTTCTTCGTAAACGATAATGGCTTTTTCTAAAACTCTAATTTCGTTTTCAATATCATTTTCATTTTTATAGATCGTTGCTAATCGATCATAAGGATGATTTCCTTTAAAGCTTTCCTTGACATTTTCCTCATATAACTCAATTGCTTTTTCTAAATTTCCTGTTTTCTCGAACTCAGCTCCTTTCAAGTTGCGTTCGGCCTGCAAATTTTCATTGATTTCCATATGTAAGATGTTTGATTTGGGGTTTAAACTTCTTCAGATTTCTTCCCAAAATCTTTTGGGAAAATTAAAAAACGTGATAAAATAAGACCTGGAATTGTGGCGATTATTACCCAAATAAAGAAGTGTTCATAACCTAAATATTTTTGAATAAAACCACTTAACATTCCCGGAAGCATCATTCCTAATGCCATAAAACCTGTTGCAAGTGCATAATGTGCTGTTTTTGATTCTCCTTCGGCAACATATATTAAATACATCATAAAACCTGTAAAACCAAAACCGTATCCAAATTGTTCCAGAATAACAGTGATGCAGGTATATAGATTTAAAGGAGAGTTAATTTCGAAAAAATAAAAATTTAAATGAAGATGAAAAAGCTCTTGCGGCTGAAAATGAGCTAATCCAATAAAGCCAAGAATAGGCAAATGCATGGCAAGAAACATTGGAAACATCCATTTAGTCAGACCATGTTTAGAAAGTGCGATTCCGCCTAAAATTCCTCCAACTGTTAAAGCGAAAATCCCTAAAGTTCCGTAAATAATTCCAACCGCTTCAGTATCTAATCCCATTCCTCCAATTTCTCTTCCGTCAAGTAAAAACGGAGTTAACATTTTTAGTAATTGAGATTCACCAAGTCTGAAAACAAGTATAAAAGCCAGGATTATTCCAATTTGTTTTTTTTGGAAGAAACTTATAAATATAGTTGCAAAGTTTTGATGATGTACTTTGTCGGTACTTTCTGATGCATTTATTTCATTTTTTGGAGTAAAAATGAAATTGTAAATCGTAATAAATGTCATTAATAAACCAACAAAAATCATGGTATAAGACCACGCTTTTGTATTGTCACCATATTTATGTTCTAAATAACCGGCAAGCAAAACAATTAATCCGTTTCCGGCAAGCATCGAAAGTCTGTAAAACGTACTTCTGATTCCTAAGAAAAAAGATTGCTCTTCTTTTGGTAAAACCAATAAATAAAAGCCATCAGTCGCAATATCATTCGAAGCCGAAGCAAAAGCTGCGACCCAGAAAATTGCTAAAGTCATTATAAAAAAGCCACTCGCAGGAATCGTAAATCCGACCAGTAAAAAGGCAAGCGAAATTAATAATTGCATTGATAGAAACCATTTTCGTTTAGTTCCCGTCAACTCAATAAACGGACTCCAAAGCGGTTTTATAACCCAAGGTAAGTATAATAAACTGGTATAAACGCCAATATCTTCGTTTGAAATACCCAGATTCTTGTACATAATTACAGAAACTGAGATAATTACGGCATAGGGCAAACCGGATGTAAAATTTAGAAACGGAATCCAGAACCAGGGTTTATTATCTATTTTCATCAGGTTGTGCAGGGGTATAGATTTTATAATTCTTTTTTAAGTCGATTGCAGTTGGAGTACTTTCGTTCGCAAAATAATCAATAAATGTTACAGCACAAGCTTTGTACTGTTTCATTTTTTCGGCAGGAATAGAAAATACAATTGTTCCGTCATATTGATTAACCGCGATTTTGTCAACTATTTTCGAAGGATCATTAATATCTACTTTAGAGACATTTTCTCCTCCATAAATCACCATATAACGAACCTGAGTGTTCAATGGAGATTTAATATTGAATAAATATTTATTAGTACTGTCTTTCTGAAATTCATTTACAACCGGAATGTCAATTACAATGTGTTTCAAATTAGGAACCGCAGCAGGAAGTGCCGGATATTTATATTGGTTTTCTGCTAATAAACGCACCACATCAAAGTTTTTATCTATGAACCATTTAGAACTGAAATAGGCGCTTCCGCCAACGTTCTTAAAACTTCTGGCAAAATCAACCTGATTTGGAATTTCAGTTGCAAAATTCCAGCTTTTGTCACCGTCGCCTCTGATTTTATAAGAAGCATGTCCAATGTAAATAGCAGTATTATTAGAGTTTTCTGACCACCATTTTACTAATTTCGAATAAGAAGCTCTCGGATTATTCATGCTCCAATACAATTGAGGAGCGATATAATCAATCCATTTTTGGTCCATCCATAAAACAGGATCTGCATACAAATCGTCGTAATTTGCTGTCGATTGAGTTTCAGAACCTTTTGGATCTACTGATTTATTACGCCAAACTCCAAACGGACTTATCCCGAATTGTACCCAAGGTTTGCTCGTTTTGATCATTGTCGAAATAGTGTGAACAAAGTTGCTCACATTGGCACGACGCCAATCGCCAAGACTTAAACCTGCGCCATATTTTTTGTAAGATGCGGTATCGTTAAATGTCTTTCCGGGAACGGTATATGGATAAAAATAATCATCAAAATGAATCGCGTCGATATCGTATTTATCTACAACTTCTTTTACAACTTTAGTCAAATGTTCCTGAACTTCAGGCAAAGCAGGATCATAATAGATTTTTCCGCCATATTCAATCATCCATTCCGGATGTTTAAAAATGTCGTGATTTGGACTTAATTGTTGTTTGTTTAGATCAAAAGTAGCGCGATAAGGATTCAGCCAAGCATGAAATTCGAAACCTCTTTTGTGTGCTTCCTCAATCATCCAAGCCAAAACATCATAATATGGATTTGGCGCCTGACCTTCTTTCCCTGTTAAAAATCGAGACCACGGAGCAAGTTCAGAAGGATAAAGAGCATCTCCAACACTTCTAACCTGAACAATTACTGCATTATAATTTAGTTTTTTATAAGCTTCTAAAATCTCGAGATAATCTGCTTTTTCTTTTTCTACACCATCAGTGGCGGTTTTTGGCCAGTCGATATTTACAACGGTCGCAATCCAGACACCTCTAAATTCGTGTTTAGGGTGTGCAGTACTTTCCTGTGCATTGGATTTCCATCCAAAGAAAAATAAAAATAGAATAGAGAATAATAGTTGCTGATTTTTATGCATTTCAATCTTTTTTAACAGAAACCAAAAATAGTTTTTTTAGATGAGTATAAGAAATTATAATATTAGAATAGTTCCCTTTGTTTTTTCGTCGAATTTATACCTTAAAAATCATGCCCTTTTTGTAAAAATACCATAAAACACAACTCCATAAAAGAATATATAGTACGGAATAAGTAAGGGACGATATCATTTGATTTTCAAAAAGCGGACTTATCCAGTATTGGTAGGCATAATCTCTAACGTTTATTTGTTCCGAAATATTTTCCGAGTTCTGAACTTTAATTAAAGCAAGTGCGCGAGGCAATATTCCGGAAACGAAAAATACAATCATTGGATTTACGCCCCAACTCAATAAAAATTTCGTCCATTTTTTGTGTTCCAATACATCTACAATATAATAGATCAGTGTAAGAAGTAAAAGCGCAATTCCGGCAGTAAATAAAACGTAAGAACTCGTCCAAAGTGCTTTGTTTATTGGGAAAAACACAGACCATAGCAATCCCGAAATAATCAATATAATACTGATAATTCCCATTTTTTTGGCAATTTCCAGTTTTGGCAAAGGTTTAAGAAGTAATTGCCCAATCAGTAAACCAATTATTCCGTTTGCGATAGTTGGAATAGTACTTAAAATTCCTTCTGGATCCCAGGTTTTGGTAGCAATATACATATGATCTTTTAGTAAAATACTGTCTAACCAGGAAGCCAGATTAGTAATAGGTTCAAGGTTTGATTGACCAAATCCGGGAACAGGAATCAACGTCATTATTGCCCAATATCCCAATAAAATTGAAGAACTTAGAATGATTTGAGTTTTTATAGTAGTTTTTAAATAGATAATAGAAACAAAGAAATACACAATCCCAATGCGTTGTAGAACGCCGGGAAGTCTCACGTCTTTAAAGTTTTCGTGTCCGCCATAAGCCAGAGTCAGAAAAATTACAAATAAACTAATTGCTAGAATAGTTTTAGTTTTTAGCTTAAAATCGCCAATTAAAGCATATCCAACTATAAATGTAATCGCTAAACGAACAAGCAAAAGCGGAAATCCATCCAATCCTAAAAAGTAAATACTATTAAAAAAGTACAAAAAGAATCCGAGGCAAATAATGCGCAACGAACGTGTTATTATTTTGAGAATATTTTCGGGTTTATGTTGTTTAATGGGCATTGCCAAAGGAACTGCAATTCCTACGACAAAAATAAAAAACGGAAATACGAGATCAGCCAGCGTGCAGCCATTCCATTTTGCGTGATCGAGAATTGGATAAACATAATCCCAACTTCCCGGATTATTTACAACCGTCATCAATAAAACGGTAAGTCCTCTTAAAACATCAACTGAAATAATGCGATCTTTCATTTTTCTATTTTATTTAATTTGTTTGGAGCAATTATTTTTAACACATTGTATTGAAGCTTAATATAATTAAGTTAAGCTTTTAGAAAATAAAATTAATCTCGCAAAGGCGCGAAGTCGCAAAGTTTTGTCATTTCGATCGAAGGGAGGAATCAAACGCGTAGCTCGACAAAGATTGGCGACATTACTTTACGGAGTTTCTTGTGTGATTTCTCCCTTCGATCGAAATGACAATATTGTGTTTAGACTTTGCGACTTCGCGGCTTTGCGAGAGATTTATTCGCCATCGTCCCGACGCTTTGGGATAGATTTTTTCTTAACTTCATGACATTCTATATTAATTGGGCAATGAAATTTTCCCCATAGTTACAGATGGGATTCCTTGATGAGAACCAAAATTAAAATCGTTTCCTGCTACAGTTTGATTGGCAAGAATCGCAAATAAAACTGCTTCTTTGGCATCGCCTGAAATTCCCAAATCATCACTTTTGTGAAATGTACAAGGCAATAATTCTTTTAACCATTTTACTAATAATGGATTATGTGTTCCTCCGCCCGACATATAGATTTTAAAATCTTCAAGTTTAGAAGCGCTGTTTTTTATAGCATAATGAATAGCTTCGGCAATTGTTTCGGCACTAAAACGCGTTAAAGTTGCCAATAAATCTGATGCTGAAATTGTATTAATGTTGCTTTTTGCCAAAGCAGTTTTTACATAAGCTTCGCCAAAAAGTTCCGGACCAATAGTTTTTGGAAATTCCTGAGTGAAAAATGCATCGTCTTTCAAGTTGTCTAATAACAATTGATTTACGGTTCCTTGTTGCGCGATTTCGGCATCTTTGTCGTAACTTTTTTCAGGAAAATATTGTTTTGTAAAAAGATCAATTAAAGTATTTCCGGTTCCGGTATCGGTTACAAAAGTTTCTTCGGCATTTAAGGAAGCAGGTAAAAAAGTAAAATTCGCAATTCCGCCCATGTTGAGCATAATGCGGTTTTCGCCTTTTTTCCCAAATAAAAAATAATCGCCATAAACCGCCAATGGAGCGCCTTCGCCACCTGCTGCAATATGTTTTTGTCTAAAATCAGACAAAGTGATAATGCCTGTTTTTACTGCAATATGATCGCCATCGCCAATTTGTAAAGTAGCGTTTGGGAATTTTTCCTGTTGATGCAAAAACTTTGGCGCATGCAAAACCGTTTGACCGTGCGAAGCAATTAAATCAATTTCATCAGTAGAAATATTCCTTTTTTTAAGAAAAGCGTTGATCATTTCGGCGTGCAAAATACCAATCCATTCGTTGAGCATTACCAAATGCTGAAAATCAATTTCTTTCTTCGCAAAAACTTTACGGATCTCAATTTTAATTTCTTCCGAGTAATCGATAGTTTCAAATTGAGTTACTTTGACAGCGGTATTTTGGCCTGAGCCCGAAATTTCGCATAACGCAATATCAAGTCCATCAAGCGAAGTTCCTGACATTAATCCGATGATTTTTCGGGTTTCTTTTTGAGCGATTTGGTAAAGTGCGCTTATATTTTTGTTCATGAAAATTGAATTTTATGAAGTCTGTTGAATTGAAATGCTAAAATCAGATTATTTTGCATAGAAAATGACTTAAAAAGAGATTTTTTCTTCAGAAGTTTTACTCGTAAAATAAAGTCCAATGTAAGTGAATAATCCGTTTAAGATTATAAGTTCATTATCAAAAGTATAACCTATAACTGAAGCCGAATGTTCACTCACAAAATACGTCAAAATTGGAGCGATAATACAAATTACAGGCACGATTTTGTCGTTTACGCGTCTTGATTTTTGCAATAATCCAAAAGCATATAATCCTAATAACGGTCCGTAAGTATAAGATGCCGCTCTAAAAATTAAGGCAACTACAGAGCTGTCATTAAAAGAATTCAAGACAATAATTACGAGAAATAATAGTATCGAAAATCCAAAATGAACTAAATGTCTTCTTTTGATATTGTTGGTATTGGAGAGATTTTCTGTTTTATCCATTCCCATAAAATCCACACAAAATGAAGTTGTTAAAGCTGTCAACGCCGAATCTGTCGTAGCAAAAGTGGCGGCGATAATTCCTAATAGAAAAACAAATGCCGGAACAATTGACAAATGATTCAATGCAATTTCCGGAAAAAGTAAATCTGTTCTTGGTTTTCCAGTTACTAAATCTAACGGAGTTGAAATACTATTTTTGTTTGCATAGATGTATAATAAAGCGCCTAAACTTAGAAAAATAATATTGATAAGTACAAACACGCCCGTAAACGTAAACATGTTTTTTTGTGCTTCGCCGATATTTTTGCAGCTTAGGTTTTTTTGCATTAAATCCTGATCAAGTCCAACCATTGCGATAGTTACAAAGATTCCGCCAAGAATTTGTTTTACGAAATGGTATTTGCTGGTTAAGAAATTATCAAAGAAAAATACTTGCGAATAGTTACTTTTTCGAATGGTTGAAACAGATTCAATTACGCTTAAATTCAAACTGTCGCACACAAAATAAATGGTAATAAAAACCGAAGTAACTAAGAAAAAAGTCTGTAAAGTATCCGTAATAATAATGGTTTTTAAGCCGCTTTTATAAGTATATAAAAATATTAGCGTCAAGGCTAAAAATACCGTCATTGGAAATGGAATTCCATAAAAATCAAAGACATAACGCTGTAACACAATAACCACTAAATACAAGCGAAAAGCCGAACTTACGGTTCTGCTTACCAAAAAAATAGAAGCGGCAGTTTTATAACTGTTAGTTCCCATTCTTTGTTCGATATAACTGTAAATAGAGGTGAGGTTCATTCGATAATATAATGGAAGCAATACTTTGGCGATAATAATAAACCCAATCGCGTTTCCTAAAATAAACTGAAAATACTTGAATTGTTCTCCGTTTGGCGATCCGACTTCGCCAGGAACCGAAATAAAAGTCACGCCGGACAATGCGGTTCCAATCATTCCAAAAGCAACTAAATACCATTTAGAATTTTTATTGGCTTTAAAAAACGAATCATTGTCTTGCCCTTTTTTACTGATGACTTGAGAAATGAGCAATAATAGTCCAAAATATACGATGATAAAAATTAAGATGGTGCTTGAAGACATTTTGGTTTTGGATTAGTTATGAAATTATTTTTTAATTTGGTTGGTGTAATTACTTCGTCTTTTTGTTTGGGTAATAAAAGTACAATTAAACACAATATTGTCATTTCGACAGAGGAGAAATCACACACGAAACTCCGCGTAGAAAGTCGCCAATCTTTGTCGAATTACTAGTGTGATTTCTCCTTCGTCGAAATGACAAAAGTCTGCGATAAATTTATTCTCCACACTATTCTTTACTTTATTTCGTAGCGATATTTTCCTGTAAAACAGCTCTGACGCTTTTGTGTTTTTGAAGCAATTCGGCAGCAAGATCGTGTTCGATATTAAGTTCTTCCATAATCATTTTAATGGCTCTTTTTACCAGTTTTTCGTTAGACAATTGCATGTCAACCATTTTGTTGCCTTTGATTTTTCCCAGTTTAATCATAACCGAAGTTGAGATCATATTTAAAGTTAGCTTTTGAGCGGTTCCGGCTTTCATACGTGTACTTCCGGTTAAAAATTCCGGACCAACAACAACTTCTATTGGATAATCGGCAACTTCAGCAATTAAACCTTTGCTAATGCAGGAAATACTACCGGTTTTAATGTTGTTTTCTTTGGCTTTTTTAAGTCCGCCTAAAACATAAGGCGTGTTTCCCGAAGCAGCAATTCCAATGATAAAATCCAAACTCGAAATTTGATGTTTCGATAAATCTTTCCAGGCTTGTTCTGTGTCGTCTTCGGCATTTTCGACTGCTTTTCTGATGGCAGTATCTCCGCCAGCGATAATTCCGATAATCATATCGTGTGGAACGCCAAAAGTTGGCGGACATTCAGAAGCATCCAGAATCCCGATACGTCCGGAAGTTCCGGCTCCAATGTAAAATAAACGTCCGCCAAGCTGCATTTTTTTTACAATTGCTTTTACCAGTTTTTCAATCTTCGGAATTTGTTTTTCAACAATAAGTGGTACTTTTTTATCTTCGGTATTTATGTTTATGAGCAATTCTTTGGTGCTCATTTGGTCTAAATTTTTATACAGAGATTCTTGTTCGGTTTCAGGGTTTTTGTTTGGCATAACAAATAAATTGTGGTTATTTTATAAAAATCGGGGTATAATGTTACCATATATTATAAGTCAATTTTAAACACGAATTTCACAAATTAACACTAATTAGGTTTGTGAAATTAATTTCGTAAACTAAGCTAGCCTATTAAAATTTGTGCAAATCGGTGAAATTCGTGTTTACAATATTTATGTTGGACTATAAATGCATTATATCATACCCCGATTTTAAAATTTTTAGATAGCAGGATCTGGCGGAGTATTTGTATTATTATTTCTCTCAGAATCCGGATAAGGATACCAGTTTCGGTTTCTTTCGGCTCCGGTAGTTCCTGCGCCCGGACGATCAAATCTTCTGCTGTCTTCCAGTTTCAGACTTGACATATACATTTCGATACAGCGATTTCTGTAAATCTCGGTTAAAATTGCGGGTTTTGTAACCGCTCCCGTATATGACGCAAGATTCGCTCCAATTCCGTAAGTATCTGCTGCTGCAGTTTTGGTCAAAACTTTATTTAATTCGATAATTGCTTGTGGTAAATTGTCTTTACGGGCATATCCTTCGGCTTTGATTAACATCATTTCGCCCGGTAAATAAAGCGGAATTGGTTTAATATTTGAATCAAAGAAACCAGTTGCAACCGTAGGATTTGAGCCCGGTTTAATGTAGAAATTCAATCTTCCGTCTGCGCTATCAGGCGCTAAACTTGCCGGTAATCCTAACGTTAAATCAACAGGTTGAAAAACATTATTTGTCGTAATCGAAATATAAGCAATTGGATTTGCACTAATCTGATCGAAAGCAAATATTGATTTAACCGAAAGATCGACCAAGTTGGCATAAGCAATAGCATTGTCATAATCTCCTGCCATTAAATAGGTTCTTGCTAAAAGCGCATAAACGGAATTTTTATAATTAACTCCGGCTACTAAACCAGAAAATCCTGTTGCTTTGTCCAATAAAGGTTCTGTTGCTTTTAGAATTTTAATTGCTTCGGTTAAGACATCTGCTCTGGAATCAAAAGAGGCATTTTTCCCTGTTTTTAAAGGTACACTTTGAAAATATTGTACAAGAGTTGTAATCGCCATTGCCTTGAAAATTGTAGCATGAACAAGAACACTCGCTTTTTCATTTTCCGAAGTTAATACATCAATATGATCGATAACTTTTTGAGATTCAGATTTAATCACCAAACATTGTGACCACAGATTGTTTACGACTTGATTTTTGGTCGAAAGTACGCCGCCACCTACAGAAAGTTCACCTTCGTCAACATTTCCGGCATTTAGCAATCGCAATTCTTTTGTTGTAAATCCATTTCCGGTAATCGTGTTGTAAACAGGACTAATACGCTCGATAGTCCAAAGTTGTTGTAATCCGTTGGCAGCACCAATGATTCCTTCTCTGGTTCCAAAAACCAATTCCTGAGACGGTTTTGTTGGGTCAACATACTCTTCATTACAACTTGCAAAAAGCAGTGAAAGAGCTACTATAGGGATGAATATTTTTTTCATGATGTTTTTGTTTGATTAAAATTGAACTTTTACGGCCAATGAGTATGAACTTGGAATTGGCACTGTTCCAAAATTGTATTTAGCAACCGATGATTGTCCGCCAGAATTGGTTTCCGGATCAAAACTGGTGAAATTATCCCATGAAATCAGGTTTCTTCCACTTGCTGTAATCGTTAAATCATCAAAGAAGTTGTTTATTTTTCCGAAAGAATAATTCAAAGAAACTTCTCTTAATTTTAGGTAGCTTCCGTCAACAACTCTAAACTCTTCGATGTTGTAAATCGACCATATATAACCACGAGGTAATTCTCCGTTAAGTTCTTTGGTTACAATTGTTCCTGATCCTACACCTTGTCTGGTTCTATAATCGGCATCAAAAACATCTACGCCCTGAACGCCATCAAATAATATAGAAAGACCGAATTTTTTGTAATTAACATTAGCTCCAAACGCGATAACATAATCCGGATTTGGATTACCAATTTGTTTGTTCAAAATAGTTCCTGTTGGCTGTCCGTTAGCATCTCTTTGTGGCGCTCCGGTATTTACATCACCTTTTTCAGTTTGAGGATATCCGTCTGGAGTTAGCAATAAACTTCCGTCTGAATTTCGGGCAAAATAAGTACCGTAGAAAATCCCGATTGGTTTGTTCATCTCTACAAAAACCGGAGCTCCGGCTAAATTGCTGTCTAATTTAAAACGCTGTTGCGGTAATCCAGTTACTTTATTTCTGTTGCTGCTATAGTTTACAAAAACGTCAACATGTAAATTCTCTTTTTTGATCAGATCATATTTCAAATTGATTTCATACCCTTTATTGTTCATTTGTCCAATGTTTTTAATGGTATTTGTAGCTCCTTCAGAAGCCGCCAATTGAACTGGTAACAACAAATCATCAATATCAGCATTGTAATAACTGAAAGATAAATTCAGACGATCTTTTAGGAAACCAAAATCACCACCAACTTCATACGTAACACTTTGTTCCGGTTTTAAGTCTAAGTTTCCTTGTTTGAAACCTTCAATAGTAAAAGTACTGTTTCCTAAAAGGGTTCCTGTAGAATAATTGGTAAAACGGGCATAAGGTTTAATCGCCGTTAAACTTCCTGATTTTCCCCAAGAAGCTCTAAAACGTACCGAACTTACTGCGTCATGAATGCCTTCCATAAATTTTTCGTCAGAAAGTACATAACTCGCACTTGCTTTTGGATAAAACTGAGATCGGTTATCGCTTGAGAAAATAGTCGATGCATCTTGTCTTAGAGCAACAGTCATATAAAGTTTGTCTTTATAACCAACAGTTTCCTGAAGATAATATCCCCATAAATTATATTTGGACTGACTAGAACTCGGAGAACCCGGAATCAATGTATTAAAAGCATTTATAGTTTCAATAAAAGGTTTTAAGTTACGACCTTCGATAGCTACAAAATCATCACGATAGGTTTGTACGTTGTAACCTCCGTAAGTTGTAGCTTTCCATTTATCGTTGATATTCCAAAGATATCTTAAGTTCAAATCATTGTTAAATTGTACAACTCTGTTACTAGCTTCAGAAACATAACCGTCGTTATAATACGCTGGATTTACCACATAAGGATATCTTGGAATAAATACATTTCCTCTTTGATTGTAATTATCGATACCAAAAATTAAATCGGCATTGAAATTTTTAAAAGGCGTATAATTCAATTGTAAATCCGAAATAATACGATCTGTATTTTGTGTGATTTTGAAAGTTTCTATTATCGAAAGCGGATTAACTCTATTTGGATCAACAGCCATTAAATTGCCGTTCACATCTCTTTGATGAATGTCGTAAGTATTATTGGTAATGTTTATAGCATTAATTGGACTCCAGAAAACGTTTCCATCCGGTTTTTCATTCGAACTTGAATTCACGTAATTTAATCCTACCGTAGCTGACAATTTTGAATTAAAATCATGCTTTAATCTCACTTTGACTCCGGCTCTTTTAAAATCGGTATTTTTTACAATTCCTTCATTTACCAGATACCCAAGAGAAGCAAAATATTTGGTTTTCTCGTCGCCGCCTTGAAGAGAGAAGTAAGTGTCAGTTCCAACGCCTGTACCAAAAATATCATCCTGATAATCGTATCGTTTTACATCAGTAGTTCTGGTTTCAAGATTTCGACCAAGAACGGTAACTGTAGTTGGACTTGCAGGATTTCCCTGAATTGGGAACAATGCCGGAGAAGCATTTACAAACTGCTTATCAGACATATTCATGTCCAGTTTTTTTCGGATTTGGTTTGAAGTCACGCTCGTCGAAAAAGTATATCTCGTTTCGCCAGCGACACCTTTTTTAGTTGTAATTAAAACTACACCATTTGCAGCTCTTGATCCGTAAATTGCTGCGGCAGCACCTCCGTTCAAAACCTCTACGCTTTGTATGTCGTTGGGATTAATATCTGCAGATCTGTTTTGACCAATTTGCATATTAGAATTTCCTGACGTTACATTCAGGTTCGTTACATTGGTTGTGGCATTGTTCAAAACCACACCGTCAATAACATATAATGGATCTGAAGAACCTAAAATAGATGAAGTTCCTCTAAGTTTAATACTGAAACCTCCGGCAGGATCTCCTGAGTTTTGAGAAACCTGTGCTCCGGCAATTTTTCCCTGCAAAGCTGTCGAAAGACCTCCGGGTTGTGCTTTAACCAAATCTTCGCCTTTTATGCTCGTTACAGCATTTCCAAGTTCTTTACGTGTCGCACGTACAGTAGAACCCAGAACAACAACTTCAGAAAGCGTGTTGAGCTCTTCGGTCATTTTAAGATTAACGGAGTTGGTATCGGCTGTAATTTTGGCTTTTTTAGGCGCAAATCCAACGAAAGTAAAAACGAGGGTTTCGCCTTCGTTTACTGCGATGCTAAATTTTCCGTCTAAATCAGTTACGGTACTTTTTGAGGTTCCTTCAATCAAAACGGATACTCCTGGTAGAGAAAGTCCGTCTGTACTACTCGTAATTGTACCGGTTACGGTTTTTGTTTGCGCAAGAACGGGTTGAGCAAACAAAATAATTCCAAATAAAATAAATAATAGTTTTTTCATTTTAAAATATTTGTTTGGTTAGAAAACCTAAATATAGGGATTAATTCTTATAAATGAATTTTTATGCAATATTTTTGTTTATAATATTATAAAACGCATAAAAACGCAACAATAATTGTTTTATAATGCTATTTTGAGCTCTATGGAAGTGTTTTTAAAATATTAATCTACAGATCGTGCACGATAATGCATTATATTTTATATTTGTTAAAAAATTAAAATGCTTAAAAAAGAAAGACATCAATTTATCATGGATAAATTTAAGAATGTCGAAAAAATAAATACGATTGATCTTGCCTTAGAATTGAACATTTCTGAGGATACAATACGTAGGGATTTTAATGAATTACACAATAAAGGACTCATCAATAAAGTATATGGTGCTGCTTTTCCTGTAAAAGAAAAATCAAATAATGTATTTGATATTACCATTATTAACGAAGACAAAAAGATAATTGTAGGACAAAAAGCATTGTCTTTTTTAAGCGAAGGACAAGTGATTATAATGACCGGAGGAACGACCAATTTATCTTTTTGCAAACTTATTCCAATAGATTTCTCCGCTACTATATATACGTATAGTTTGCCTATTGCCATGCAGTTATCGCAGCATCCTAATATCGAATTGATTTTTATTGGAGGCAAATTACAGAAAAAAGCGATGGTAACCGTTGGCATCGACGTAGTTCAGGTTTTGTCTAAAATCAGAGCCGATGTTTGCTTTCTGGGCGTAAGTAGTTTAGACGTCAATCAAGGACTTACCGAAATGGGATATGAAGTCTCAATCATCAAAAAAGAAATGATCAACGCCTCAGACAAAGTTATTGTTCTGGCAACCTCAGATAAAATAAATGGCAAAATGCCGCATCAGGTTTGTGGTCTCGACAAAATAGATGCAATCGTAACGGAACTAAATCCAAAAAGTTCCAGAATTAGAAATTTTGTAGAGGCTGGGGCTAGAGTGTATTGATTTAACTGCGTTATTTTGCAGGTTTTTTTTATTGTTTACTGCTGTGTGATTCTAATTGTTATTGGAATTATGCAGCATTTTTTTATTACTTGTATAAACGGGTATATCTACGTGGTTGTTTAGGCAGGTTAATTGATATTTTTGAGTTATACTTATTTTAATTTTAGAAAAAGGTTTTCCGTAAAGACACTATAAATTAAATAGAGATATTTGTTTTTATTGCCAAAATATACAATTTTTTATTTTGTAAGAAATTATTTTTTATTTGGTGATGTTTTTTATATATTTTGCTGTTCAATAATTATGAACTTAATCTTAAGATCTATTAAATGATAAAAACCGAATATGGTGCTTTTGACGGAGATAAATGGGAATCAATAAGTCAAATTTGCTTTAAACAGAATTTTCGAGATGAAGGTTACCAAGAGGTAAAAGCAAGTCCTGGGGATTATGGTATTGAAGGGTTCACTCGTACAGGAAAAGTTTTTCAATGTTATTGTCCTGATGAAATGTATTCAAGTTCTGTATTATATGATAAACAAAGGGATAAAATCACTACTGATTTAAAAAAACTTAAAACTTATGAAAATCAATTAAAAGGTTTTTTAGGAACTACAAAAATAAATAAATGGTATTTTGTTACTCCTGTTTATGGAAAAAATGAGATTATAACACATTGTACAACAAAAAGAGATGAAGTAAGGTCTTGGAACTTGTCAATTGTAGATAATGATAATTTTGAAGTCATTTTTGAAGATATAAGCTTTTTGCATCCATACTTAAATCTTGCAATTGATTCTACTGGTCAAAAAATAAATTTGTCTCCAAATAAGGCAATTAAAGAAAATGATAAGCTAAAGTGGAAAGGAAAAGAAATAACATTAGTTGAAAATGCGCAACGAAAACATGCATTAAGATTTGATAAAGGGGCTCAGGATATTGATAAGCGTATTGATGACTTAACTGAAAAAACTATTGCTTCATTTTTGGGAGGAAATATATTACTAAGGATGTGGCAGAATGAATATCCTACTGAGTATGAGAAGTTTTTGTCAATTATAAGTTTGGTTGAGAATGAAGTTATAGAAAAATGTATGTTTCCTGCGCAGGATAAAAATGCATTGTATTTTAGCTTTAAAAGCTTAGTTGAAGAAAAATTAAACGCGGCTTTTCCAAAATTAGAACAAGAAATGCTTATGAACTTAGCTAATCAAGTACTTGCTGATTGGATTTTAAGATGCCCAATAAATTTTGAATAAATGAGAGATTTTGAAATAAAAGATATAAAGTTTTCCAAAAAGCCTATTTCAATTCCGGTTGATTATAGACCAATGTATAAAATAGCTCAAATAGTTATGATTTTATCTATTACTTGTATTGGAAATAAATCTAGTTTGCTAAAACTACATTTGTTAAGTTGGGCATTAAAAGATGATAAAAACAAAGATGAAGTTTTAGAATTAATAAGGAATAATTATGAGATAGATATTGCTGTTTGGGGAATTGAACCGGCACTTAACAGAGCACTTTTATTTTGTATATCGGAGAATATCTGCATTATAGAAAACGGAAAGTATATATTGACAAAAAAAGGAGAAGATTTTTTCAAGGTGATTGTTAAGGCAGAAGTTTTTAAAGAAGAATTTGAGTTTCTGAATTTTGTGGGAAAAAGAAAAATAACTGATAATAGAATAGAATCTATTTCAAATAAATGGTCGTTATTCAATGTTAAAAATTAATAAAATAAAATTTGAGGTAAATACTGATTCTGGATTGTTTGGTTCAACTTATGAGTTTAGTAGTGGACTTAATATTATTAGAGCGGACAACACTAGCGGAAAAAGCAGTCTTTTTCAAGCAATATCTTATTGTTTGGGGTTTGAGGAGATAATTGGTGGTAGAAATGAAAAGACAATGCAGTCAGTTTTTAGAGATCAAGTAGAATATCCTAAGGATTCATTTCATAAGGTAATTCAGTCTTTTGTTTATTTAGAAATTGAAAATGGTTCGAAAGATATCCTTACAGTTAAAAGAAGTGTAGTAAGTAATTCTGATAGAAAACCACAGTTGGTCGATGTGTATTTTGGAAAATTGATTGACAATACTGAAGATATTTTACCCGAATATAAACCAATGTATATTCATGATAAAGGAGGTGCTACAGATGAAATGTATGGGTTTCATCTCTTTTTAGAAAATTTTTTAGATTGGAATTTGCCAAATGTTTTGACAAATTCTGGTGATTCTAGAAAGTTATATATTCAGCAAATTGCTTCTGCGTTTATGATTGAACAAAAATCAGGATGGTCTGATTTTTTTGCAACAATGCCACATTTTGGACTCGCCAATAAAGAGGCTAGAGCTGTAGAGTTTCTTTTGAAATTAGATGTAACTGAAAATAAAAAGAGAAAACAACAGATAGTATTTAATAAAAAAATAATAGAAGATAAATGGGCAACTTTGAATAATCAATTTATTCGACTTGCTGAGAAAGGTGGTGGGAAAATGGTAGGTCTTGAGCAGAAGCCAACAATAATTAATGATTATAAGGGATTAAATATTTTTTTAACTAAAGATGAGGAAGAGTATTCAATTTCAAATTATATTGATTTACAGGTTGAAGAATTAGCATTAACAAATAAAAAAAATGTTTTTTCGGTTGGACAAAATATTTCAACTGATGAAGCCCAACTTGAAAAATTAAATAACTTTATTAATCATTTATCTTTAAATTACGAACTTTTATCAACTGAATTAAACTTTGATAAAGATAGATTACGTAGTTACAAATCACAATTGAATTTGCTAAAAATTGATTTAGGAAAGAATAAAGGCGCCTTAAAGGTGAAAAATCTGGGGGCTGAATTTGATTTAAAAACTTCAAGTGAGGTATGTCCAACATGTAATCAGGATATAAAAGACTCATTATTACCTTTAGAAGTTGAACAAGTTCCGATGCGTTTGGAAGATAATATAGATTTCATAGATGCTCAGATAAAAATGATCATTGTATATATTGAAGGACAAGAAAAAACAATAAATGAAAAGGAAAAAAAGATAGATTTGTATAGGGTAAAATTATCAGAGTCTAGATCAAGTGTTAGACAACTTAAAAAAGAACTGATTTCAGATGAAAGATTACCATCAATTATTGAAATTGAGAATAGGTTAAATTTAAAGAAACGTATAGAGTTTTATAAAAAGTTTCTTGAAGATTTTAATCTGTTAATTGAAGAATTAAAAGATTTGTCAGAGCAATGGAAAAAAGTTGTAATTGCTGAAAGTAAATTACCTAAGAACTTTTTCTCTAAAAGTGATGATGAGAAACTAATATTTCTTGAAAATCAATTTAAAATTTTACTTAAAGAATTTGATTATACAAGTCAACAAAATGAATTTGTACATATTTCAAGAGAAAATTATTTGCCAGTCATAAGTAAACCTTTTGGAGATGAAACAAAAGATTATAGTATAAGATTTGATTCGTCAGGAAGTGATTTTATAAGATGTATTTGGGCTTATACTTTTAGTTTATTAGATACATCAATAAAATTTGATGGAAATCATCCTAAGTTAATTATGATGGATGAACCAAAACAACAAGATGCCGCAATAGGAAATTTTCACACTTTTCTAAAAAGAATTTCGTCTCATATTGAATCTCAAGTATTGATTTTTGCATCCTTTGAGAATTCTAATGAAGCGTTCAAAACTGCTACAAAAGATGTTAAGTTTAATTTAGTTTATATTGAAGATAAATTAATAAAACCAATTTCATAAGCTAAAATTGTAGCTTATTAAGGCTTAGGTATAATCACCCATTCTTTGAAGTCTTATAGAAATCTAAAATATAATTAGAAGTTTTATGATGTATGAAGTCTCCAAGTTTCGTAATCCCTCTAATATAGTAATTAAGAAATTAAATATAAAAACCTCGATCTTCAAAAATCGAGGTTTTTATATTTATTATAAATTTCAATAAGACTTTATTCCAAATTCAAATAAGGGTTTAAAACTTCGGCTAATTCATTGAGCCAATAAAAGCTGTCTTTTAAGTTGATTAGTTCATTTTTTAGGGTTGTGTCTTGGCGCAAAATTCCTAAGGCAAGTACATAATTTAGTTTTCTTATTGCCCTAGACATTTCTGCGGGTTCGATTGTGTCGTTAAAAAAATTGATTAGCCTTTTTTCGGCTTCATTTGAAAGGGTGTTTGTACTCATAACTCTGTAATTTTAGGAAATATAAAACCCACATGGCTAAGGTGTCCTACACTTACAGAAGTGTTACGGTTGTTTCCAATACCGCCACCATACCACATGGGCAAAAGTTTTTTAGATGTCATGATTCTGTAAATTAGGAACGGCAAATATAGCAAAAGCCTGAGTAATCAATAGGAGTTTTTCCGCTAATTAAAAAAGTAATTATTTTAAAATAGAAAAGACAGTTTACAAGGCGTAAAAAGAAGTTTTGAATTAATTCCAAGCATTATAAAAAATAGGTTATATTCGAATTGTAGATAATATTTGTAACAATTAAATAAAACATGAAAAGCACATTCGGATATTTATTCCATTTTTTATATTGGGTTTGGTTTATATATTTTCTTTTTTACACCATTCAGGAAATTATGACATTGAAACAAGTTGTGGTTGGTGAAGGTTCTCTTTTTATGCTTATTTCTACTTTTGGTTTATTTTTCGTGGGACTTTTTCTGTATTTATTTACCATTACTTTTGAGATTCCAAGTGTTGTCAATAAAAAATTAAGATCTTATTCTCTAGTTTTCTGTATGGTTTTAATTGCGTTGTTTCTTTTTGCCTTTAAAGGGAATAGTTCTTTACGTTTATAATATTAAGTTTGGATAAATAATTCAATTAGGAATTTGTAATAAATTATGATCGAAAAAATTTTAAGTGACTATATCAGTTTTATAAGAAGTTTTGAAACTTTACTTAAAAAGAAATATAATAGCGATAAAAATCCATGTTCGTTTTCACATACCTTTTTCGAAAGAAAAGGAATTATTGAAGAAATTGATTATTGGTTTCACGGAACCGGATGTACGGCTGAAAAAGACGGTATTATTTATGCTTATGATATTTCTATTTTTGAAGGAAATCAAATTGAGTTTTCGCAATGGAAATTGACAGAGTTTATTAGAACACATCCGGAATATCAAAAATTAAATTATAGTCCTGATTATATCGAATATGAATTATATCAATTGATAAATAAAGGAATATTGGGTTGGCTAATTATTGAGGGAATAGAAGGAACTCCTTTTGGATGTGTTTTTATGAGTTACAGAGTTCTACAGGAACCGCCTTTTTTATGAATTAATTTCATTCTCTAAATTATCAATATATTTCTATTCCTATTTTAAATCCGGCGCTTTCAATATTGTTATAGTCATTTTTTCGATTATCCTGCTTGATAAAAGTTTTATATAAGTTCTGGTGAGAATAACACAATTCAAAATCTCCAAGTATTTTTTTTGCAATCACAAATCGATAGCCGACACCTATTCGTAATAAAACACCAAATTTTTCTACTTGTCCCAAATGTCCACCCAAATCAAGAGAGGTTAACAAGCTTTCTTTTGTGTCATTCAAAACCCATTTAATTCCGCCAGTAATTGGAATATAATCAATTTTTGGCTGGTTGATGGATTCATAACCACTGCTTGCTGTAAAAGCAAAATACTTAGAGACGTAATAGTTTAAGTGTACACTTGTACCTAATATTTTGGACTTTGTACTAGTCTCAGATATTTCATCATGTTCTGATGGTATTCTGAAATCATAAGGAAATAGTATTAATACTGATGCTTCAACGCTAAATCCTTTCTTTTTAAATTCTTTGTCCTGACAATAAGCAATTATCGGAATTAAGAATATAATACTAAAATACCATTTTAAACCCATACCATTTTTCATGTTTGCTTTATTAATCTTGATTGTAATATCTTTTTAGATAAATAAAAATCTTACAATACGAATATATAGACTTTAGTTTAATTAAATAAAATTCTTACAATATTTAACTTTTGAAAATGAGTTTTATAATTGAAAAAATATCTTATTATGAAAACTAAAAGCCCCTAGCCCTGATGGGAGGGAAAATCCTTTTGTGGCGGGGTTCGCCACAAAAGATTGGAAGGACAGCAGGAAATAGCTCCAGATAAAAATTCTGATAAAAACTAATTCCATTCTGGTTGTTGATTAATGTACGAGTTTAAGTTTCATAAGCCTTCGACTACGCTCAGGATGACACTTGGGGTAAATTCCAATAGAAAAAAATCCAAATTTCAATTCAGGAAAACACGATCAAAAAAAAAACTTAGAACCTTAGCGTCTCAGTACCTTAGAACCTTAAAAATTACCTATTTTTGTGAAATCATATTCAGCAAAAATGTCAATAGTTAAAGAGTTAGAACAATTATCAGAATCCTTAGAAGGAACACTTTTATACGACGATCTTCATAAAACGCTTTATTCGACCGATGCTTCGGTGTATCGAATCAGACCAAAAGCGGTTGCCGTGCCTAAAACGATAGAAGATATTAGTAAACTAATCAAGTTTGCGGGGAAACATCACATTTCGATTACGCCAAGAACTGCCGGAACTTCGCTGGCGGGACAAACGGTTGGTGACGGAATTGTTGTTGATGTTTCGAAGAATTTTACCAAGATTCTGAATTTTGATCCGATAAAAAAAACGGTTACGGTTCAGCCTGGTGTTATTCGTGACGAACTAAATTTATTTCTGAAACCTCACGGTGTATTTTTTGGTCCGAATACTTCGACTTCAAATCGTTGTATGATTGGCGGAATGGTGGGGAATAATTCTTCGGGAACAACTTCGATTAGATATGGCGTAACGCGCGATAAAATTGTCGAAATCAAAGGAATTTTAAGCGATGGTTCTGAAGTGGTTTTTAAAGAACTGACTTCGGCTGAATTTATCGAGAAAACCAAAGGTGATTCTTTAGAAAATAAAATATATAAAAGCCTTTACGATGAACTTTCGGTAAAAGCGACACAAGACGAAATTATAAAGGAGTTTCCGAAACCTGAAATTCACAGAAGAAATACAGGTTATGCGGTTGATATTCTATTAAAATCGGATTTGTTTGGCGGAACGGAACCAACAATTAATGTTGGGAAATTGCTTTGCGGAAGTGAAGGAACGTTGGCTTTTACTTATGAAATAACTTTGAAAGTTGATGATTTGCCGCCTGCGAATAATATTATGGTTGTGGCGCATTATCACAGTATTCAGGAATCGCTGGAATCTGTTGTAGTAGCAATGAAACATCATTTGTATACAGCAGAAATGATCGACGATACGATTTTGGATTGTACTAAAACGAATCGGGAACAATCTAAAAACAGATTCTTTTTGGTTGGTGAACCCAAAGCGATTATGATGTTTGAAGTCGCTTCACACGATGCCGAAGATGCCGAAAATCAGGCGAATGCTTTAATGGCGGATTTAGAGAAAAATAATTTTGGTTATGCACTTGTAAAAATTTACGGTGCTGATATTGAAAAGGTAAACGAACTTAGAAAAGCCGGACTTGGACTTCTGGGAAGTATTGTTGGAGATAATAAAGCAGCCGATTCTATTGAAGATACAGCGGTTGAGTTGAGAGATTTGCCTGCTTATATTGAAGAATTTTCGGCAATGATGTTGCGTCACGGACAGGAAGCAATTTATTATGCGCATGCTGGTGCGGGAGAACTGCATTTGCGTCCGGTTTTGAATTTGAAGAAAACATCTGACTTAAAATTATTCAGAACTATTGCGACCGATGTTGCAATTTTGGTGAAAAAATACAGAGGTTCATTAAGTGGTGAACACGGCGACGGAATTGTGCGCGGAGAGTTTATTCCGTTTATGATTGGCGAAACGAATTATGAATTGCTGAAAAGAATCAAATTGGCGTTCGATCCGAATTCGGTTTTGAATATCGGGAAGATTGTAAACGCTTTGAAAATGGACGAAAATCATCGTGTAGTTTCGGGCAGAGTTGAACCGGATATTAAGACGTTTCAGGATTTCTCAGACAGTTTAGGAATTTTGCGTGCTGCCGAAAAATGCAACGGATCGGGAGATTGTAGAAAATTGCCATCGGCAGGAGGAGCAATGTGTCCGAGTTATCGTGCGACCAAAAATGAAAAAGAAACGACGCGTGCGAGAGCGAATGCGTTACGTGAATACTTGACGTATTCTGAGAAAGAAAACAAATTTGATCAGAAAGAATTATACGAAGTTTTTGAGTTGTGTGTAAGCTGTAAAGCCTGCGCAAGCGAATGTCCGAGTAATGTAGACGTTGCAACTTTAAAAGCAGAATTTTTATATCAATACCAAAAAGCAAACGGATTTTCGACCCGAAATAAGATTTTTGCGCACAATGCAAAATTGAATAAAATGGGAAGTTTGTTTCCGTCGATTACGAATTTTATTTCGAATCAATCTCTCGTTAAAAAAAGTATGGGAATTGCGCCTGAAAGACAAGTTCCGCTTTTAGCGAAAAAGACTTTCAAGAAATGGTACGAAAATCATAAACCGCAAAGTAATAATTTCCCGAACGGACAAGTGTATTTGTTTAATGACGAATTCACGAATTATTATGATGTGAATATCGGAATCGACGCTTTTGAATTATTAACCAAATTAGGTTACGAAGTTTTAATCGTGGATCACGAAGAAAGCGGAAGAACGTATTTATCGAAAGGTTTTCTGGAAGAAGCCAAGAAAATTTCGAATATTAATGTCAATATTTTCAAGGATTTAATTTCTGCGAAAGCGCCTTTAATAGGAATCGAACCTTCGGCAATTTTGACTTTTAGAGACGAATATTTACGCCTTGCAGATGATAAAGAAAGTGCTGAAAAAGTATCGCAAAGTGCCTTCACAATTGAAGAATTCTTTAAAAAAGAAATTTTAGAAGGAAAAATAAAAGCTGATTCATTCTCGGATGAAAAGAAAGAAATCAAAATTCACGGACATTGTCATCAGAAATCTTTGAGTTCTGTTGAAGCAACTTTCGCAATGCTGAATTTGCCAACCAATAATACGGTTACAATTTACAATTCGGGTTGCTGCGGAATGGCGGGATCTTTTGGTTACGAAAAAGAACATTATCAGGTGAGTATGCAAATGGGTGAAGATACGTTATTCCCAAAAGTGCGTGCAACTGCTCAAGATGTAAAAATTGCAGCGGCAGGAACAAGTTGCCGCCATCAAATTTTTGACGGAACGAGTAGAGAAGCGCAACATCCGGTGAGTATTTTGAAAAGCTGTTTACGTTGAGAGTTGGCACGCGGATGGACACGGATTCACTTCGTGAAAGCGCGGATTATGACGGATTTTTTTTGTTTCGTTGAGAGATGGCACGCGGATGACACGGATTCACTTCGTGAAAACGCGGATTATGACGGATTTTTTTTTGTTTCTCGCAGATTCTGCAGATTGAGCAGATTTTTATTAAAATAATTGGTGTAAATAATTTTAATCAGTGGCAAAAAAACAAACCAGCGTCAATCCGTTTAATCGGTAAAATCCGCGGGCAAAAAGAATAATTCGAGAAAATTTGTGCAATTAGTGGCTAAAAAAATCTGCGTTAATCAGTTTAATCCGCACAATCAGCGGGCAAAAAATATTCTAATAAAAACAAAATCGCTTTATATGTTTGAAATCAAGATAATTTTTACATTATTTGCAAAATAAAACCATAAAGACTGAAAGATATTAATTTTAAAAGCAAAATCACATATGGCATTATCAGGTTTATTCCGTAAAAAGACGGTACAAGATATTCTGAAACAAGTTGCAAAAAATGAAGCAGATGGGCATAATGCATTAGGAAAGCATTTGACCACTAGGGATTTAACTGCATTTGGAATCGCAGCGATTGTTGGTGCAGGGATTTTTAGTACTATCGGAAAAGCCAGTGCAGATGGTGGTCCAGCCGTTATCTTCTTGTTTTTGTTTACAGCACTTGCTTGTAGTTTTGCCGCTTTTGCTTACGCCGAATTTGCTTCGATGGTTCCGGTTTCTGGAAGTGCTTATACGTACTCGTATGTAGCTTTTGGAGAAATTATCGCCTGGATTATTGGTTGGGCTTTAATCATGGAATATGCTGTTGGGAATATTACGGTCGCGATTTCGTGGAGTGATTATTTTACGGGACTGCTCCAGAGTGGCGGAATTCATTTGCCACAGTGGATTCAAATGGATTATTTAACTGCTTCAAACGGATTTAAAGACGCTACTGCTTTAATGCAAGGCGGAAAATCATACGAAAATTTAAGTACTGCTTTACAAGCTTCTTATACAGCCTGGACTACGGCGCCAACGATTGGTTCTTTTCACTTTGTGGCCGATTTACCGGCTTTATTTATCATTATTTTAATTACGGCATTAGTTTACAGAGGAATGAAAGAATCTCGTAACGCCAGTAATGCAATGGTAGTTGTAAAACTTTGTATCGTACTTTTGGTTATTGCGGTTGGTATATTTTATGTTGATACTGCTAATTGGGATCCGTTTGCACCAAATGGAGTTAGCGGAGTTCTAAAAGGAGTTTCGGCTGTTTTCTTTGCATATATTGGTTTTGATGCAATCTCTACAACTGCAGAAGAATGTAAAAATCCGCAACGTGATTTACCACGCGGAATGATGTGGGCGATTATCATTTGTACTATTTTATATATTGCTATTGCCTTGGTTTTAACCGGAATGGTGCGTTATAACGAATTGAATGTTGGAGATCCTTTGGCGTTTGTTTTCGATAAATTAAACCTGAAATGGATGTCGGGAATTATCGCAGTAAGTGCGGTGGTTGCTATGGCGAGCGTTTTATTGGTTTTCCAAATGGGACAACCTCGTATCTGGATGAGTATGAGCCGTGACGGTTTATTGCCAAAGAAATTTTCTACGGTGCATCCAAAATTCAAAACACCATCTTTTGCTACAATTGTAACTGGTTTTGTGGTTGCGGTTCCGGCTTTGTTTTTGAACTTAACAATGGTGACAGATTTATGTAGTATCGGGACTTTGTTTGCCTTTGTATTGGTTTGTGCAGGAGTTTTGGTATTGCAGAATAAAACGGATATTCCAAGAGGAAAATTCAAAACACCTTATATTAATTCTAAATTTATTTTGCCTGTTTTATTGATTGCCGGATTGTATTATGCTTTTGCTTTTAATAATAAAGCGACAATGGCTTTTATCAATAATGAAGCGCAAACAAATGATGCGACGACAATTATTACCTCTTTGAATAAAGAAGAATCAACGAAAGTTTTCAATTATTTAGAAAGTATCGATGTTCACAATAAAACTGCCGAAACATCAGATTTAGAGCATTTATTAAGCCAATATCAAGACGACGACGCTAAATATGCTGAGGTTGTAAAAGGTTTGCCAATCAATGATTCCTTGAAATACGAATCAGGTTTCAGTTTATTCAAACATAAAATTCCAATGTGGATTTTCATATTTGTTTTGGTTGGATTGGCTGTTTGGGCTTTCAGAAAAAATCTTTCATTAATTCCGTTATTAGGACTTATTTGTTGTCTTTATATGATGGCAGAGTTAAGTGTTTGGAACTGGATTTATTTCACAGTTTGGTTATTACTTGGATTAGTTATTTACTTTACTTATAGTCGAAAAAATAGTAAATTGAATACTATTGCTTAAATAATTATAAATTATTAGTTATTAATTATAAATGAAAAGCCCTTCTGAAATTATTTCAGAAGGGCTTTTGTGTCATTTCGACGGAGGAGAAATCACACATGCTGATCGACAACGATTGGTTACTGTGCTTTTATGGCACGCGGATGACACTGATTGGCTATTGCGAAAACGCAGATTTACACTGATTTTGCCCGCATTTTTTGTCATTTCGAGGAACGAGAAATCTCCAAGAGAAACTCGACAAAGATTGGCGATTCTAGGAGCGGAGTTTCTCGTGGAGATTTCTCCTCCGTCGAAATGACAAGATTGTGTTATTAATTGTGAAGGATTAATCCATTGAAAATGGTACAAAACAAAAAGCCGTTCTGAAAATAATCTCAGAACGGCTTTTTTATTTGAATTAATAAAGTTTAAAGAATTTACTTCTTGATAATCTTTTGCATGGTTTCTTTTCCATTTTCCAATCGGATTGTGATGAAATAAAGTCCGGTACTCAAACGACTTACATCGATGGTATTTGTATTGGATTTTCCTTCCTGAACAATACTTCCTTGTGCCGAAATAATACTGTAATCAGTTATTGGAATAGTAGAATTTACTTGCAAAGTATTATTAACAGGATTAGGAAATAAACGAACAGCATAACTCTCTTCTTCAGTTGTTGGAGCTGCAATCAATTTAGAAGTTGTTGAACCCCAAGTATACGAGTAACCATCTGTTTTGTTCAATAAATCGGCAGTTTGATTTGCAGAACCGCTTGAACCATTATTAAAGATAACATTTATCGATGTTGGTCCTGTTATGGTATATTTATAAAAACCATTTGTATCGGCAACCATTGCAACTCCCGGCCAGGTTGTATTGGCAACACTTCCGGATGGAACAGCATTCCAATAATGTACCTTTGGAATTCCTGTCCAGTTTGTTGGAGGTTTGAAATGAACCGTAAGAGTTGGAACAGCATTAAAAGTATAAACTTCGGTTTTTATTGCTGAAGAAACTCCGGTTGTATTAACTACAAAAGCCTTTAAAGTTGTATTTGCAGTAAAAGCAAATGATTTAGAACCAATTGCAGATGCTGAACTTGTAGTTGGTGTTGTTCCGTCTAAAGTATAATAAATAGTAGAAGTAGTTTGATTTGCTGTCAAAACAACATTTACCGTCGTTCCTGTTGTAAATGTTCCGCCTGGTTTTGAATTTGTAAAATCAGGAGCAATTACAGGACATCTGTTAGCAGGTTCTGCGCCCAACCAAGCCGAATCATAAAATTTAATTCCCGCAGTCGTACTTAAATCGGCAGTTTTAAGACTTCCGTCATTAAACAATAAATTCGTTGCACTTACCGTCGACGGAAAAGTATATTTGTACCAATCTCCACAATCCTGTGTCATCGCAACTCCCGGATACGTTACGGCAGGAGCGGTTCCGGTTGGTGACCAGTAATATATTTTTACAGCAGAATTCCAGTTTGTTGGTTTTTTAAAGTAAACCGTAAAAGTAGTTGGCGTACTAAAAGTATACGTTTCTGTTTTAACGGCAGAACTTGTTCCCGCTACATTTTTAACAAAAGCCTTAAGTGTAGTTGTACTGTTTACCACCAATGTTTTGGAACCTACAGAAGAAGCCGAAGCTGTTGTTGGTGTTGTTCCGTCTAAAGTGTAATAAATTGTCGAAGTGTTTACGTTTGCTGTCAAAGTCAGGTTTACAGTTGTTCCGGTTGTGAAAGATCCGCCTGCTTGCGAAATTGTAAAATCAGGTGCTATTACTGTTGAACATCTGTTTGCAGGTTCAGAAGCTAGCCAGGCGCCATCATAAAATTTAATTCCGCCAGTAGCATTTAAGTCGGCAGTTTTTAATGTACCGTCGTTAAATAATAAATTTGAAGCCGTCACAGTCGAAGGGAAAGTATATTTATACCAATCTCCACAATCCTGCGTCATTGCAACTCCCGGATAAGTTACTGCAGGAGCAGTTCCGGTTGGTAACCAGTAATATACTTTTACAGCAGCATTCCAATTTGCAGGTTTTTTAAAATAAACCGTGAATTCCGGGATTGCTCCAATCGTATAAGTTTTAGTAACAATCTCAGATTGATTTCCGTCTTTGTCTACCGCAAATGCTTTAACAGTTGTAGTTTGTGCAATATTCAGCGTTTTTGTAGATTCAACAAAAGCAGACGAAAGAGTAGGAGTTGAACCGTCAGTTGTGTAGTATAATTTTGGTTTAGGATCTGTGCTGTCAGTAGCTGTAATTGTTACATCTATTGCCGTTGTAGAATTGCTTGTATCTGGAGTAAAAGCAATTTTTGGAGCAACATCCAGATTTTTTCCAACCCAAACGTGCTGAATTTTAGACTTGGTCACATTCCCTTTTTTATCCGTAACTTCAACGTAGTAATCTAATAATTTCTCTGATATTCCTGCAATTTCTGCCGAATATTGATTGGCAATTACATCAGGAAGCATGTATAAATCGGCTTGAGGATTGTTGGTAAAATTCCCTTTAGGGAAAACTCTTTCCGTCATTGGCAATGATATCCAGTTTCCAACTTCGGCACCACCGGCATAAGTTTCATTTTGATTCGAAGTAAGATTGTTTTTTCCATCGACATCAACACGATATTTTAATTCAGATCTTTCGATTCCGCTTACATCATAAGCAAAAGTATATACCGTAAAATCTGCCGAATTCAGAAAATCTTTATATGCATAAGGCGCTCCATATCCTTTTTCGCCAGGATTGTAAGGCCAGCGTTGCGGAATAAAAACGGACGGTTTTGTAGCATCTACGCCAGGATGAGCATCCAAAGTAGGTTTTGCAAATTGCACACATCGGTTAACGGCCAAAGTTGTTTTTATTTCTAAATCTTCGGCCAGACCGTAATAAGCATTTCCGCTATCGTAACCCGCCATTAAAAAATGCCACGCTTTTTCGGCAGGACTTACAGCCGATGTAGGATTTACAATTTCGCTCATTCTAAGATTATTTCCTTCCAGTTGCTCCGCCATGATCGCATGGTTTTCTCCGGCAGTTGTAATCGCTTGATTCATCATATCTTCAGTCCAGCCATTTGGATTGAATTTTTTCGTAACCGGATCAAAAAATGGCCACAACCAGTTTGTGAATTGTGGATGTCCAAAATCGCCATCAGCATTTACCCAAGCTCCGTCTTCAACGTGCACAACTGCCGATTCCGGAACAGGATTATCTTGTAAATATTGCGGAATAGTAGTCGGAATATTTCCATTGGCTGCAGATGCATGCGAAAATCCTGTAACCGATTCGTTGTAATACGAAGAACCTCCGCCCCAGGCATTATCACCATCATGCGCAAATAATACTAAAGGAGGTCTTGGCGAAGTCGAAGCTTTTGCCACAATTGGAGCAATCAGCGAAGTACCAATTGTAGCATATCCATCTTCATAACTCTCATAATCAGCCATAGGAACGACAGTAATTTTATATTCCTGCGCTGTTTCCGGATCAACATATTTTGCCTTGTACGGAAGATAAGAATACGGCACGGCAAACTGACCGCCACGAGCATCTTTTTGAGCCGAAAACCAAGTGTTTCCAATAGTTTCTACCTGATCTGCTTTATTAGGAACATCACACATTGTGCCGCCAGAACCGTATTTTATAGGATAATCTGCAAGTGTTCTCGATAAATGGCTGTTGGCAATAACTGACCATTCGATGCCACATTCTGTCAAGGTTTTTATTATCCTTTCAGAAAAAGCACATTCTGCAGGCCAATATCCTTTAGAATCATGAGAGCCAAATAATTGAGCGCTGTAATATTGATGCGCTTTAATCTCTTTTTTCAAAGCTTCATCGCTCAAAAGTGGCGAAAGAGCGTGATGCATCGTAAACGAAACAACTTCCATACGAGGAAATCCACCCGAAGTTTTCCATGCTTTTGCATCCTTAATATTTTGCGTCCAGGAATTAGAATATCCCCATTGATTGGCTTGTGCAAGTTCATTAACGTTTTCCATCAAAGAACCTCCGTAAGTAATTTGCGCTCCGGCTTTGGCCAAATCCCTAATCGAATTAATAGCGTTTTTTGGTGCAAATTGATAAGCAGCAACGCGATCACCGGTGCCAAAAATTTCTTCAAGATTGTTTGTAGGATGTGCCAGTCCATTTTTATCATTATTAGCCCCCGAAACTTTCAAATCCTGAGACTCTTTTACGATCTGATATCGGTTCGCATTCTTTTTACTTATATCTCCCCAATACGTGGGCTGATGCAAGTGCCATAAGTAAGATGTATTCACCTGTGCCTGCAAAAAAGCAAAGGGAATTAGTAGCGCATAAAGCAAAAGTAAGGTTTTTTTCATAATTCAATTTTAGTTAGTTAAGTGGTTATTTTTTTGTTAAAAGTATATTTTATTAACATTAAAATTATTTAATAATCTGAAATTGATCAACTACAACGTTTTAGTGTTTACAACTTTTTATAATTAGTGAAGAAAAAAAACTTTATTCGCATAATTTGTTGGTTTATTTTGAGGAATTGATGTATTGTGATTTTAATTATTTAAAAATGAGAAAGTAATGTTTTTTAAAACAAAAAATCCGCTTAGAGAAGACTCTAGCGGATTTAAACAACCTAATAAAAAATCGTGCAAATTTATTTATAAAGAAGTGTTTTGATTTTGTAAGAAACTTTATTTTTTTTTCGCCACGAATTCCACAAATTTTCTCGAATTTTTTCTTTTGAAGATTTTTAATTAGTGTTAATTCGTGAAATTCGTGGCAAAAATTTTTTCTTACGCAGATTTAAAAAGATTAAAGCGGATACGCGCAGATTAATTTAATACAAATCGATTTGAATCTGCTTAAATCGGTAGAATCTGCGTGAAATAATTTAAACGATTACTAAACTTTTTTTCGCGCAGATCCTGCAGTTTTAGCCGTTTCTTTTTATAGGTTTCTATAAAAGATCGGGATAATTCCCCAAATCTGCGCGAAGAAAATCTTTAGTAAATCTGCATTAATCAGTAGAATCAGCAAAAATCCGTGGGCTAAATCTATAGAATTCCAAGTTCTACCATACATTGCTTCATCATTTCATAAGTACGCTGAATATCATTATCCAAACCAATCGAGAAACGAATCAAACCATCAGTCAATCCCATTTCTTGTTGCTCTTCAAGCGGAATTTCACTAGAAGTCGAAGTTCCAGGCGCGCTAAATAATGTTTTGTAAAATCCTAAACTTACTGCCAAATATCCAAGATTTCTCGCCTGCATTAACTCCATTAATTCATTGGCTTTAGCCAAAGTTCCAACGTCAATCGTTAACATTCCGCCAAAACCATATTCCGGATTAATCATCGTTTTGTACAATTCATGACTCGGGTGACTTTTCAATCCCGGATAAACCGTTTTTAAACCGTCATTTTCAAATTGATCTGCTAGGAAATGAGCATTATGACTGTGTTGTTTAATTCTAATATGAAGCGTTCGAAGGTTTTTCATCACCGATGCAGATCGCAAACTATCCATCGTTGGTCCCAAAAGCATACTCGCTCCAGAATTCACATTTTTAAGCGAATTGATAAATTCTTTCGATGCACAAGTCACGCCACCAACCGTATCGCTGCTTCCGTTAATGTATTTTGTCAAACTATGAATCACGATATCAGCGCCTAATTTTGCAGGAGAAACCGACAAAGGCGAAAACGTATTATCAACAACCAATTTCAAATTATGCTTTTTAGCAATTTTAGCCAAACCAGCAATATCGGCAACTTCTAATAACGGATTACTAACCGTTTCGCAATACAAAACTTTCGTATTTGGCGTAATTGCCGCTTCAACAATATCAAGTTTTGTAATGTCAACAAAGGTTGTTTCAATGCCAAAACGAGGTGTAAAATTCTTCAAAAAAGCATAAGTTCCACCATAAATTGTTCGGCTAGAAACGATATGATCGCCCGCACCGCACAACTGCAATAAAGTAGGCGTAATTGCGCCCATTCCCGAAGCCGATACATTTGCAGTTTCTGTTCCTTCCATCGCCGCCAAAGCCTGATCCAAATACAAATTACTTGGCGAAGAATGGCGCGAATACAAATAACAGCCTTCCATATTGCCTTCAAAAGTATCGAACATTGTTTTTGCAGATAAAAACGTATAAGTCGAAGAATCAGAAATCGAAGGATTCACGCCTCCAAATTCCCCGAAATATTGCAAGTCCTGAATTTTATCAACTGGATTAAAGTTTTTCATTTTTTATGTCATTGCGAGGAAGACCTGTTCGCCGTGGCGAAAGCAATCTCATCCCTTAGTTAGTATTAGTTTTGCGTTTGTATTGGAATTTATTTTTTGAAGCTATTTCCTGCTATCCACTTCAAGTCCTCATAAAAAATGCAAAGTTTCTAAAGTTCAAAAAAGAGCTTCCGTTGGTCGCTTTTTTAGAACAAGAAACTTTTGCCTTTTTTACTCCGGGCTTTCCACTTCTATCAGGGCTAGGAGATTCAGTTTCAAAATAAATTCTATTCAAAATAACATCTTATTAGAAAAATAATCAATAATGTGTTTAATAATTAGATTTTAAAACTATAATATTATATTTATAAAGATTATTATTCTAAATTTGATTCGGAAAACTCAAATCGCTAGATTTTCTTTCAGAAAGCAATAAATTATCAATAATCAGAGGATGAGATTGCTTCGTTCCTCGCAATGACTCAAAAATGACTTTAGACGCCACCGACAAAAAACTCTTGGTTCTATTACAAACCGACAGTAAAAAAACAACCAAAGAATTGTCTTTAAAACTCAATCTTTCGGTAACCGCCGTTTACGAAAGAATCAAAAAGTTAGAGCGCGAAGGAATAATCAAAAACTACGTAGCTTTAGTCGACAAATCAAAAATGGAAAAGGGATTTGTAGTTTTCTGTCATCTAAAACTCATTCAGCACACCAAAGAATTCCTAACCAAATTCGAAAGCGAAGTCATCAAACTCAATGAAGTTTTAGAATGTCATCACGTAAGCGGCGATTACGATTATATCTTAAAAGTTCTCGTAAAAGATATGGAAGCTTACCGCGAATTTCTAGTAACCAAACTCACAACATTACAGCATATTGGCAGCACACAAAGTATGTTTATGATTAGTGAAGTGAAGAATTCGACGGTTATTTTTTAGAGGTACTTAGGTTCTGAGTTGCTAAGGTTCTGAGGTTTTAGGGGCAAAGGTTTTAGGAACAAAGGTTCAGAGGTTCAAAGGGACAAAGGTTTTCCGTAGAGACGCACAGCAGTGCGTCTAAAACTGGATGAATATCTAAGATTCTAAATTTCTACATCTTCAAGATTTTATAAGAATTAAAAAATTCTGCGTTATCTGCTAAATCTGCGAGAAAAACTTTTTATAATTCCAGAAATGATTTTTTTTAATTTGAAACTAATAAAAATATATAGCAATGGTACAATGGGAACCAATATCATTCGATGATCTTCAAGATGGAATTCAGAAAACAGAAAAAGATCTGGATGAAGAATTAAAAAACTTCTGGGATTTGATTAAAATTGATCCAGTAAAATGGGAGGAGAAAGAATATGGAGAAATGGGAGGTGGTTTCTGGGTTGTCGCTATTTTTGGTCATCAAGTAATTTGGTATAATGATATTGAAGAAGGATTTAATATTTCTAACTATAAAACATTTGGAAAGATTGAAGACTATTGGTGTAATCAAGATGAGCTTGTTCATGTAATTTACCAATTGGTTGAATTTGTGAAAGGTGAAAGAGAAGCTATAGGAGGAAGGCGTGGTCCGGCAGAAAGTATGCTATAATTAAAAAGAAAATATAAGAATTAAAAAAATCTGCGTTATCTGCTAAATCTGCGAGAGAAAAAAAAATTAGAGAGAATTTGTGTAATTCGTGGCAAAAAACTTTGCGACTCTGCGCCTTTGCGCGATTAAAAAAAAACAAATCTTTGCGCACTTTGTGGTAAAACCCACACCCAAAATTTCACACAAAAAACATTGAGATTTAAACTTTAAACAAAACTTTATTCCTTAATTTTGTATCGCTAAAAATAAAATAGACAAACTATGAGTTCATTTGACGTAGTCATTATAGGTTCAGGTCCTGGCGGATATGTATCAGCAATTCGTTGCGCACAATTAGGTTTTAAAACTGCAATTGTAGAAAAATATAATTCATTAGGCGGAACTTGCCTTAACGTAGGTTGTATTCCTTCAAAAGCACTATTATCTTCTTCTCATCATTATGCTGAAATTGCACATTTTGCAGATCATGGAATCGAAGTTTCCGGAGATGTAAAAATCAATTTAGAGAAAATGATTGCTCGTAAACAAGCAGTTGTAGATCAAACCGTAGGTGGAATCAACTACTTAATGGATAAAAATAAAATTACTGTTTTCAATGGTTTAGGTTCTTTCGTAGACGCAACACATATTGCAGTTGCAAAAGCTGACGGAACATCAGAAACTATCGAAACTAAATATGCTGTAATCGCTACAGGTTCAAAACCATCTTCTTTGCCATTCATCAAAATTGACAAAGAAAGAATCATCACTTCTACAGAAGCTTTGGCTTTAAAAGAAGTTCCAAAACACTTAGTAATTATTGGTGGTGGAGTTATCGGAATCGAGCTTGGACAAGTTTACCTACGTTTAGGAGCGCAAGTTTCTGTAGTAGAATTCATGGACAGAATCATTCCAGGAATGGATAGTTCTTTATCTAAAGAATTGACTAAAGTATTGAAAAAACAAGGAATGAAATTCTACGTTTCTCACAAAGTAAAATCAGTAGAAAGAAACGGCGATGCTGTAGTTGTTCAGGCTGAAAATGCAAAGGGAGAAACTATTACTCTTGAAGGAGATTATTCATTAGTTTCTGTTGGTCGTCGTCCTTACACAGACGGATTAAACGCTGACAAAGCCGGAGTTAAAATTTCTGACAGAGGACAAGTTGAAGTAAACGATCATTTACAAACTAACGTTCCAAATATCTATGCAATTGGAGACGTTGTTCGTGGAGCAATGTTGGCACACAAAGCAGAAGAAGAAGGAACTATGGTTGCTGAAATCTTAGCTGGTCAAAAACCACATATTGATTATAACTTAATTCCTGGTGTAGTTTACACTTGGCCGGAAGTTGCTGCAGTTGGACAAACTGAAGAGCAAGTAAAAGCTTCAGGAACTGAATATAAAGTTGGAAGTTTCCCATTCAAAGCTTTAGGACGTGCAAGAGCAAGTGGAGATCTTGACGGATTCGTAAAAATCATTGCTGATGCTAAAACTGATGAGGTTTTAGGAGTTCACATGATTGGAGCTCGTACAGCTGATTTAATTGCAGAAGCAGTTACAGCAATGGAATTCAAAGCGTCTGCTGAAGATATTTCAAGAATGAGTCACGCGCACCCAACTTTCGCGGAAGCGGTAAAAGAAGCTGCTTTGGCTGCAACTGATAACAGAGCATTACACGTATAATTTACGTAGAATTATAATTTTAAAAAACCGCCGAAATATAAATCTCGGCGGTTTTTTTATTGTTTTAATATTTTAAAAGTATAGTAAGTTTCTTTGTTTTGAGTGTATACGCTGTAGGTTTCATTTTCTTCATTGTATAATTTATAAAGATATTTGTCGCCTTTAATACTCAAGTTCTTTCTCGATATATTATTACTTTCAATGAATTCCAATTCGAATTCGCAACTTCCTTTTTTTCTGAAATTTAATTTTGAAAAAGTCCCGTCAAAAAACTTTTCGATCCATAAATTATCACTTAAAGTTACTTCTACTTTGTTGCCGTCATTTTCAAAATAATAGTATTTCGAAATCGTATTAAAATGATTGCATTGCTCTTTGGTTATTTTTTGAACAGGTTTTTCATTTTGCATTGCCCAACTACTTTCCTGAGCTTTGTTTGGAAAAAGCGCGACAAATTCATTACAGTTTTTTTGTAACCTGAAAAAGATTTGTTCAAAAACGGTTTTTTGAGTTATACTATCTTTAAATCTTGCTAAATAAGGCGTTATATGAGCATTATTTATGGTGTTAATTCTAATTTCGTTATTCAAATCGATATTCTGAACCAGAGATTTGCAGATTTCAACATTTAGAGAATCAACTGATTTTATAGATTGTGATCTCGAAAAATTAGCGCAAAGTAACAGAACTACAAAAAGATATTTTTTCATCGAAAGCTAAAGTTTTAGTCAAATATAAGTGTTTAGTAAAAATATTTAGAACTTTTGATTTTATTCTTTTAATCTTAACGTCAGAAAATGTAAAATTCAAGAAAAATTTTGTAAATTAGATGTGGAATTCAGATGTTATCTTTACTTCTTTAAAAAGATAACATTATGAAAAATAGACATATAACTCCGATTCTACTCGGAGCAGGAATTGCATTTATACTTTATTCCTGTCGTTCAAATATTCCGCAAAAAGCTGTTGCAATTTCTAATTTTGACAAAGCTAAATATCTGGGAAAATGGTTCGAAATTGCAAGATTAGATTATAAATGGGAAAAAGGTTTAGACAACGTAACTGCCGAATATTCATTGAACGATAACGGCACGATTAAAGTTGATAACAGGGGCTATAATGTCAAAAAAGACAAATGGGAGGAAAGCATCGGGAAAGCCAAGTTAGTCAAAAAGGACAATGTAGGTATGCTTAAGGTTTCATTTTTTGGTCCTTTTTATTCTGGTTATAATATTATTGCGGTCGACGCAGATTACAAATATGCTCTTGTTGCCGGCGAGAGTTTAAAATATATGTGGATACTTTCGAGAGAAACGACTATTCCGGAAAGCATAAAAGCAGATTTTCTAATAAAAGCCCAGGAAATAGGGTATAATGTTTTGGACCTTGTCTGGGTAAAACATGACAAAAGAGGTTGAAAAAGAAACCCGACAGTTATAGGCTGTCGGGTTTCTTTTATTTTAGTTCGAAAATGATTTAAGCAGTGAAAACACTTTTGTAATTATCCCAATATCTGTAAATCAAAAATAAGTTAGCCAGGAATAATAAAATCGCAATTGGCAAACCATCCGGAGTAAGAAAATAGTTGATAAACAAAATATTTACCGTAATAGGTAAAATCAAAATATTGGCTAATGTTACATAACGTCCTATTACAAAGGCAATTCCGCAAAGTAATTCTATTGATTTTGCTAAAGGCATTAAATAAGTAGAAGCCATCAAACCAACATTAAAGGCTTTGAAATCTCCAGTTGTTTGAGGTTCAGGCATTAAATGAAAGAAGAAACTAATAGAGGCAAACAATAACAACAGACCAATCAAAACACGGACAATAATGGTAGCAATTTTCATAATACTAGAATTTTTAATGGGTTAAAAATGTATAATTTATTTTTGGAAAACGTTACAATCTAAATTCTCTAATAAAGTGAAAGTCTAATTTTAAAGCAGTTCTATTGAGAATTTTACCATCTTTATAATCTTATTTTAAGATTTCGATAATGCTATATCAAATATAACGAATTTTTTCTTATGAAATTGTTGTTTTATTAACAGTTTTAATGTTTTATTTTAGGCTTTTGACGTAATTACGGAAAGGCAATATTTTTTGAGGATTATTTTATTGAAGGATTTTTTTTGTCGTAATTTTGAAGTCTAAAATTTACCCATTTTTGAGAGTTTCAATTCATAAGCATATTTCAAACCCAGAGCAGTTTAAACAACAACTTCTAGCTTGGTCACAACAATTTCGTGAGGTCATTTTTTTGGACAGTAATTCTTATCCGCAAGAATATTCAAGCTTCAATTTTGTGTTGGCTGTAGACGCTTTTACATCTTTAAAAACCGATTTTCATAATGCTTTTGAAGATCTAAAACAATATCAGCAAACTACAAAAGACTGGCTTTTTGGGTATTTGACTTACGATTTGAAAAATGATATTGAAGATTTAAAATCAGCTAATTTTGATGGTTTAGATTTTCCGGATATGTTTTTCTTTCAACCAAAAAAAATATTCTTATTGAAAGAAAATCAGCTTGAAATTCAATATTTATTTCTTTGTGATGATGAGGTTGAAGATGATTTTAATGAGATAGTTGAAAGTGAAAAGTTAGAAGTGAAAAGTCAGGAATCTTTAGAGATTGAACAAAGAATTTCAAAAGATTTATATGTAGAAAAAGTAACAAAAATGCTAGAACATATTCATAAAGGCGATATGTATGAAGCTAATTTTTGTATGGAATTTTTTGCTGAAAATGCGATTATAAATCCGTTAGAAAAGTTTGAGAAATTGAACGCTATTTCGCAAGCGCCATTTTCTGTTTTCTTCAAGAATCACAAACAATATTTGCTTTCGGCTTCACCGGAAAGATATCTGAAAAAATCAGGAGAAATTTTGATTTCGCAACCTATAAAAGGAACTTCAAAACGATCTTCAGATCCAATCGAAGATGAAAAATCAAAGAAATATTTAGAATCTGACGCTAAAGAACGTGCCGAAAACATTATGATTACAGATCTTGTTCGGAATGATTTATCACATACTGCACAAAAAGGTTCTGTTGAAGTTACAGAACTTTGTAAAATCTATTCGTTTCTGCAAGTGCACCAAATGATTTCGACCATAACATCTAAAATAGATCCTCAATATTCACCGATAGAAGTTTTGAAAACGACTTTTCCAATGGGAAGTATGACTGGAGCACCAAAAATTTCGGTTATGAATATCATCGAAAATCTCGAAGAAACAAAACGAGGTTTGTACAGCGGATCAGTTGGATATTTTACTCCCGAAGGTGATTTTGATTTTAATGTCGTTATAAGAAGTATTTTGTATAATCAGGAAAATAAATATGTTTCGTTTTCGGTTGGAAGCGCCATTACATCGCTATCAATTCCTGAAAAAGAATATGAAGAATGTTTGTTGAAGGCGAAGGCGATGCATGAGGTTTTGCAGTAAAAGTTAGCTACGAATTGGTGCGATTTTTTTGCCCGCGGATTTTACGGATTAAACCGGTAAACGCGGATTTTTTTTTAATTTTATTGAAAAAAATCTGCATAATCTGGGAGAAAGAATTCGTCCCAATTTGTGAAATTCGTGGCAAAAAAAAATCTACACAATCCACATGAAAAATAATTCGCGAAAATTCGTGAAATTCGTGGCGAAAAAAAATAATTCGTAGCAAAAAATATCACGCTTAACAATTCATTTAAAAATAGATCGAATTTAATTTTCTACTTTTATCAAATGTTTTCAAAATTTCAAAATCACTTCTCGTCCAGATTTCCATTTTTGGAAGATAAAAAACTATTTCTAGCAGTTAGCGGCGGATTAGACAGCATGGTTTTATTGCATTTATTGCAGCAATTACCGTATGAAATTGCCGTTTTGCATTGTAATTTTCAACTACGCGGATTAGAAAGTTTTGGCGATCAGAGTTTTATTCAGAATTATTGTGATCAAAATGAAATCCCTGTTTTTATTACGCAATTTGATACTGAAGCTTTTGCAAAAGATTATAAATTATCGACTCAGGTTGCGGCACGCGAGTTGCGCTACAGTTGGTTTTATGAACTTCTGGAAACAGAAAAATTCGACTATATTCTAACAGCGCATCATGCCGATGATAATCTGGAGACTTTTATAATTAATCTAACGCGAGGAACGGGATTAGATGGATTAATTGGAATTCCGGAAGAAAATGACCGAATTATTCGTCCGCTTTTGCCATTTTCCAGAGATGAAATCCTGAAATATGCACAGGAAAATAATATCGATTGGCGAGAAGACAGCAGCAATGCATCCAATAAATATCTTAGGAATAAAATTCGCCACGATTTAGTTCCGATGTTAAAAGAAATCAATCCGAACTTTTTGAATGCTTTTCAAAAAACACAATCCTATTTGCAGGAATCTCAAGTAATGGTCGAAGATGCGTCGATTATGATTTATCAGCAAGTGGCAAGTGAAGTTGGTGATGATATTCATTTTGATTTAAATCAACTCAAAAAACTACCCAATTATAAATCATATTTGTATCAATGGCTGAATGAATTTGGCTTTTTGGCTTGGAATGATATTTATGATTTGGTAGATAGTCAATCAGGAAAGCAAGTAATTTCGGCTGAATTTAGATTGTTGAAAAACAGAGATACGTTGATTTTGAGTCCAATTTCTGAAATTTCAGAGAAAGAAGAATTTCAAATTCAGGAAAGCGATCAAGACGTTAATTTTCCCTTAAAATTGAGGCTTTGTCAAGTAGACGACATTACTATAGATTCAAATAAAGCTATCTTTGTGGACGCTGAAAAAATCCAATTCCCTTTGATTTTGCGTAAATGGAATGAAGGGGATGTTTTTCATCCTTTTGGAATGCAGGGGAAGTCTAAAAAAGTAAGTAAGCTTTTTAAAGATGAGAAATTATCGCTGATTGAAAAGGAAAAAATATGGATTTTGTGTTCTGATAATCAAATTGTTTGGGTTATTGGAATCAGACAGGACGAACGCTTTAAAATTGAAAACACCACAAATAGAATACTTAAAATTGAATTACAATCATGAAATTTAATCAATACCATCAAACGATAATGCCGAAAAGTACTTGGACTAAACACATTTTATTTTTACTGCTTTTCTTGTTTGCTTTTGCAAAAGGGAATGCTCAAATCCTGGAGCCGGTAAAATGGACTTCTAAAATTGAAAAGAAATCAGGAAACAATGCTGTTTTGGTTTTTGATGGAACAATCGAAAAAGATTGGCATATGTACTCGCAGTTTACTCCCGAAGGTGGTCCGCTTGCGTTGGAAATTACATTTAAAAATCAAAAAGGAAATTACGAACTTGTTGGCAAAGCCAAAGAAGGAAAAACAAAAACTGCTTTTAATGACGTTTTTGGAGTAAACGAAACTTTCTTTGAAGGTAAAGCTCATATCGAACAGGAAATAAAAATCATTAACCCAAATTTAAAAACGGTTGATGTTGATTTTGATTTTCAGGTTTGTAAAGAAGTTTGTATCAATTCGAATAAAAAATTCTCAATAGTAATTCCGTCTACTTTCAAAATGGACGCAGTTGCAACTGTAACAGAAGCAAAATTAGATGAAACTAAAGTAGTAGGTTTGGCTGTTGATACAGTAAAACCAGTTGTAGAAACTGCTAAAAAAGAGACTTCAAAAACAGAAGTTGCTGAAGCTTCAACAACGGAAGAAGTTCCTGCGCCGGCTCCAACAAGAAGTTTATGGTCAATCTTTTTTGTAGCTTTCATTTCAGGATTTGCTGCATTGTTGACACCTTGCGTGTTCCCGATGATTCCAATGACGGTAAGTTTCTTTACGAAACAAAGCAAAAGCAGAGCAAAAGGAATTAGAAACGCTATTATTTACGGTTTTTCAATTATTGCTATTTATGTTGTTTTAGGTTTAATTGTTACTAAAGTATTTGGCGCAGATGCATTAAATGCGTTATCTACAGATGTTTGGTTTAACTTAATTTTCTTCGTGATATTGATCATTTTTGCAACTTCGTTTTTGGGAGCTTTCGAAATTATGTTGCCAAATTCATGGGCAAACAAAGCAGATCAACAAGCAGACAGAGGCGGATTGGTTGGAATATTGTTTATGGCTTTGGCTTTGGCAATTGTATCTTTTTCTTGTACAGGACCAATTGTTGGAACATTATTAGTTGAAGCAGCTTCAAACGGTGGAATCGCTCCAATTGTTGGAATGTTAGGATTCTCATTAGCATTAGCTTTACCATTTATGTTGTTTGCAATGTTCCCGGGATGGTTAAATTCATTACCAAAATCTGGTGGATGGTTGAATACGGTGAAAGTAGTTTTAGGATTTTTAGAATTAGCTTTAGCGTTTAAATTTTTATCAAATGCCGATTTAGTACTTCAATTACACTTTTTAGAAAGAGAAGTATTTATCGCAATTTGGATCGCCATATTTGCAGCTTTGACCTTATATTTATTCGGAAAAATTACATTGCCACACGATAGTCCGTTACATCATATTTCAGTAGGAAGATTGTATTTAGGATTGCTTACGCTTGTATTTACAGTATATTTAATTCCTGGACTTTGGGGAGCGCCGTTGAAATTAATCAGTGCTTTTCCACCACCTCCACAATATAGTGAAAGTCCGTTTGGAGTAGGCGGTTCTTCAAATTCAAACGTTAATCCAGAATCGGCAAAAGGTTTGCCTGACGGAGCAGAATTAGGTCCGCATAGAATTATGGTTTTTCATGATTACGAAGATGGATTAGCTTATGCAAAATCAATCAACAAACCAATTATGCTTGATTTTACAGGTTATGCTTGTGTAAACTGTAGAAAAATGGAAAACAACGTTTGGTCTGAGCCAACGATTTTACCAATATTGAAAAACGATGTGGTTTTGATTTCTCTTTATGTTGATGATAAACGTGAGTTGCCAAAAGAAGAGCAATTTGTAACGAAATCCGGTGATAAAATTATTACTGTTGGTGATAAATGGACAGATTTTATGATCTCAAAATATAAAACGAATACACAGCCATTATATGTTATAACAGACTTGGAAGGAAAGAATTTAAACAGTTCAAAACCGACTATTAGTTATGTTAACGCTGATGAATACTTGCATTGGCTGAAAGAAGGAATTGGAAATTTTAAATAGTCTCTTTTAAGAAGCAAGATTGTTAGAAGCAAGAGGCAAGATTTTAGAATAAAGAGAATAGAGTATAGAATATAGATTAAAGAGGAAAGATGTTTGGACTTGATTATTGTGAATAAAGATTTTGCAATATTTACTAATCTAAAATCTACAATCTGAAATCTAAAATTATAATAAAAGGTTGAAATTAATTCAAACAAAAGGCACTCTTAGTAACAAACTGAGAGTGCTTTTTTTATTTAGTTTCTAAAATTTAAATCTATCTTCTTTAATCTATCTTCTTTAATCTATTTTCTATACTCTATGTTCTATTCTCTTTATTCTAAAATCTTTCTTCTTTACTCTTGCCTCTATATTCTCTAGAAAAAAAACAAAAATCCCTCTAAGCTAAAACTTAGAGGGATTTTTTATTTAGGCAAAAGGGGGAAATTAATTTCTTATAAGAATTCTCCGTGTTGAGAGATGTCTAATCCTAATTCTTCTTTTTCTTCAGTAACTCTTAGTGGAGTAATTTTATTTACAACAAAGAATAAAACATATGAACCTACAAAAGCAAAGATTGAAACCGCAACCAAAGCAATTAATTGATTGATGAATAAAGTTGGAGTTCCAAAAATCAAACCTTGATTGTCTCCAACAGCCGGGTTAATTGCTTTTGAAGCAAAAACTCCTGTCAACAACATACCAACCATGCCACCAACACCGTGACAAGCAAATACGTCTAAAGCGTCATCGATTTTTCCTTTAGGGAATTTGCTTACTACAATATTACTAACGATTGCAGCAAAAGCACCTATGAAAATAGCATGAGGAATGCTTACAAAACCTGCAGCAGGAGTAATAGCAACAAGACCAACAACAGCACCAATACAAGCTCCAAGAGCAGATAATTTGTGTCCGATGATTTTATCAAGGAAAACCCAAGCCATAGCAGCGGCAGCGGCAGCAACAGTTGTAGTTCCTAAAGCTTGTACAGCCAAACCGTTAGATCCTAATGCAGAACCTGCGTTGAAACCAAACCATCCAAACCATAATAAACCTGTTCCTAATAATACATAAGTGATTCTTGCAGGGTTAACTTTTTGAACTTTTCTTTTTCCTAAGAAGATAGCTCCGGCTAATGCAGCCCAACCAGCACTCATGTGTACTACAGTTCCACCAGCGAAATCTAATACTCCCATTTTAAAGAAATATCCATCAGGATGCCACGTCATGTGTGCTAACGGAGCGTATATAATTAATATAAATAAAACCATGAATAATAAATAAGCCCAGAAACGAACGCGTTCTGCAAAAGCACCTGTAATTAAAGCAGGAGTAATGATGGCAAATTTTGCTTGAAATAATGCGAATAACATAAATGGAATTGTTGGTGCAAGACTCCAGGCAGTACTAGTACCAACGCCTTGAAAGAATAAATTTGGAAGTGGATTTCCAATGATTCCGCCAATAGTTGGTCCGAAAGCTAAACCAAAAGCAACAATAACCCATAAAATAGTAACAATTACCATTGCCATAAAACTTTGTAGCATGGTGCTGATAACGTTTTTCTTACCTACCATTCCTCCGTAGAAAAATCCTAGTCCTGGAGTCATAAGCAATACAAATGCAGTTGCTACGATCATCCAAGCTGTATCTCCTGTATCAAACTTTACAGCTTCAGCCGGAATTGGGTTGTCAGTCAGGATAAAGTTCGAAATAAAGGTTAGTACCAAAATAGTGATAAGAATCACACTTAAAATAATTTTTCGCATAGTTATTTAGTTTTAAATTTTTTATAAAAGTATAAAATCAATTGACACCCCTATAAAAAATGCAGTCCAATAGTTAATTTTTGTTAATTTTTAAATTTGACCCCCTAAATTTTGCGTGTATTTGTTAAAATGAACTTAAAATTTACAATTTGTTAATCAAAAAATTAGATTTTGAGATGTTTGGAAGATTTGTTAACAAAAAAGCGTGAGAATATTTCTATTTTTAAGAGTAATTATATCTAAATAATTAATGTATTGACTGAAATGATTAGAATTATAAATAAAAAAGGCACCAGATGAATTTCTCAAATGATGCCTTTTTTATAAAAATGGTTTATTTATTTCTGGTTGTACTTTGCTTTGAATTTATCATTCAGTTTGGTTTGGAAAGTTTCCAAATTAATGGTTCTTCCCTGAATAAAAGCACTTGTCAATTTATTAGTTCTCATATCCAGCGCATCGCCATCAGAGATAAAAAGAGTAGCATCTTTTCCTGTTTCTAATGTACCACAAATATCGTCGATGCCTAATAATTTTGCTGTATTTGAAGTAATAAGTTGTAAAGCCTTTTCTTTATCCAGACCAAAAGCAGCGCAAGTTCCTGCTAAAAACGGAAGATTTCTAACACTCATACGTTCATGATCACCGCTGTTTTCAAGACCAACAATAATACCTTTGTCAGTAAGTATTTTAGCCATTTTGTATGGTAAATTTACATCCTGATCATCGCTCGTAGGCAATTCGTGAACACGTCTTAGAAGAACACCAACATTATATTTCTGTAAAACATCAGCAGATTTATAAGCTTCGAATCCGCCAACAATAACAATCTTTTTGACTTGACTGTCAACTGCCAATTGAATTGCGTCTACGATTTGTTTTTCTTCATCTGCGTGGATATAAAGTATTTGAGTTCCATCAAAAAGACCTTTTGTAGCTTCCAGAACCAGGTTTCTTTCTTTTGGCGCATCTTGATTATATGCTTTTGCATTTTTTAGAAAAGCGGCAACTTCTTCAACCTGTTTAGGATAATCTTTATTGGCTTCGATAATCCCCGGTTCGTACCAAGTTCCCGATCTTCTGAAACCAGATGGGAAATTAAGATGAATTCCGTCATTTTCTTTGATAATAGCGTCACTCCAGCTCCAGGCATCCAATTGTACTACAGAAGAAGTTCCCGAAATTCGGCCACCGCGAGGCGTTACCTGAGCGATCAAAACACCATTTGGGCGAACAGTTTCTACCACTTTCGATTCAGAATTATAAGCGATAATACTTCTTACATTCGGATTAAAACTTCCAATTTCTTCCTGATCGTCGGATGATTTTACAGCGTCAATTTCGACTAAACCTAATGTTGCGTTAGGAACAATAAATCCCGGATAAACATGTTTTCCACTTGCATCAATTGTAGTGTCGTAAGCATTTGCAGCAAGTCTGATGGTTGTCGCATCTGCAACCAAAGTAATTTTCCCGTCTTTAAATCCAATCGCACTATTTTGAATAACAGTTCCGTTACCTAAATGTGCTGTAGCATTTAGAATCAAAACCGATTTGCTTTGTTTAGGTGCAGGTATTTGCTGTGCTTTTATGTGTAGCGAAGCACAAAATACGAGCAATATTATATATATGTTTTTATTGATCATGATATCTGTTTTTTATCTTTTCTGATTTTTTAACGCTTAAATTATTGCTCTAAAGTATCACAGTGATATTCTATTTTCTCTTTTTTGGTCGGTGCTTGTGTAGTCATTCCTTTGTTTTTCTCCTGTAACATTTGTCCAATCAACAAGCTTCTTTCTTTAGTAATTGCCAATTGTTTTTCGGCATCTTTTTGAATGTCAAAATATACCACACCATCAACAATTGTTTTTTCGACTACGGCATAAATAGACAAAGGATTATCGCTCCATAAAACAACATCAGCATCTTTCCCCACTTTAAGACTTCCTACTTTATCATCAATATGTAATAATTTGGCAGGATTCAGAGTTACAAATTTCCAGGCATCTTCTTCAGAAATATTTCCGTATTTAACAGCTTTTGCAGCTTCCTGATTTAGTCTTCTTGACATTTCGGCATCATCAGAATTATAAGCAACAACAAGACCTGCATTATGCATAATTGGTCCGTTAAACGGAATTGCATCGTTTACTTCAAATTTATAAGCCCACCAATCTGAGAAAGTCGAAGCGCCAACTCCGTGTTCTTTCATTTTATCGGCAACTTTATAACCTTCAAGAATATGAGTGAAAGTGTTTACTCTAAAGTTGAATTTCTCCGTAACATTCATCAACATCAAAATCTCAGATTCTACATAAGAGTGACACGTGATAAAACGCTCTTTATTGATAATTTCGGCCAACGTTTTCATTTCTAAATCCACTCTTGGAGCTTTTCCTTTTTTCGAACCTGCGTTGAATTTTTTCCAGCTTTCGTCGTATTCTTTCGCACGTTGAAAATAATCGGTAAAAACCTGTTCAACACCCATTCTGGTTTGTGGAAAACGAGTTGGATTATTAATTCCCCAATTGGCTTGTTTTACATTTTCTCCCAAAGCAAACTTGATAAACTTAGGTTGATTTTTGTATAACATTTCATCAGGAGCAGCGCCCCATTTCCATTTTACGATTGCAGAACGACCACCAATTGGGTTCGCAGATCCGTGTAGTAATTGAGAAGTTGTTACACCTCCCGCAAGGTCTCTGTATATATTAATATCTTCTGAATTGACAACATCCTCAATCGTAACTTCGGCAGTAGAGTTATGTCCGCTTTCGTTAACACCTCTCGAAATGGCAATATGAGAGTGTTCGTCAATGATTCCGCTTGTGATATGTTTGCCTTTTGCATCAATAACAGTAGCAGATGCATCTGAAAGATTTTTGCCAACAGCAGCGATTTTTCCGTTTTTGATTAAAACATCAGTTTCCGTTAAAATACCGTCTTTTTCGTTTGTCCAAACCGTAGCATTTTTGAATAATAAAGTCTGAGTCGTTAATTTTTTTGAATCACCAAAAGCAATATTTGGGAAAGTTGTTGGAACAATTGGATTTGGTTTCTCTACTTTAGAAGAATCTTTTACAGCAACAAAAGCACTTGTTTTTAAAGCTGTCCAAAACAATTCGTCTCCGTTTGCTAAAATCGCTTTTCCGGATAATTTTTCCGGCTTTTCGATAAATCCGGTTAAACGAGTAAAATTACCTTTGATAGTATCAGAAGGTTTAATCAATAATGAAACCCAGTTTTTAGAAACAGAAAAAGTACTGTTTACCTTTTTAGCATCGACTGTAGTAATCTCAGATTTTGGAGCTTCAGCAGTTCCTTCAATTTTCCATTTATAACTATCTTTTCCAACAGTTAAGTCATAATTACCGCGAATATCTTTGGCATTAATATCATTAACCACATATTTAGTTCCTTGAACCCAGTTTTCGAATAGAATAGTTTTTTCGTCAAAAATTTCACCGGAAGTGATTACAAAATTGGCATAACTACCCGTTTTTAAACTTCCAACTTCATTACTTTTTCCAAGAATAGCTGCCGGAACTGTAGTCAAAGCTTCTAAAGCTTTTGTTTTATCAAAACCATATTTAATGGCTTTCAATAAATTAGTCTTGAAATCCTCCGTCTTTTTTAATTTATCAGTCGTTAAGGCAAAAACGATTCCGTTGTCCGAAAGTACCTTTAGATTTGTTGGCGCCTGATTCCAGAAACGCATATCAGCCAATTCGATTTGGTTTGATAAATACGGATTTGAAACATCGTAAGCTTCAGGAAAACTTATCGGAATAATATATTTAGCGTTCGTGCTTTTAATTTCTTCGATTCTTTCAAATTCATTTCCGCTTCCTTTTAAAATATAATTTAAACCAAATTCTTTAGCAATTTTAGCCGCTCTTAAACTGTTTAATTTATCTTCTGTAGCAAAAATTTGAACTAATTTTTCATTGCTTGCCAAAGCTTCAAGAGACAAATCTTTAGTGTCAGAATTTCCTTTTTTATACCAATCAAGGTCTAAATACATTTGGCGCAACAAAGCCATCATTCCCATTAAAGAACTTGGATAAGCCTGATTTGTCAAAGCACTTCTTGTAAACGCAAAGTGATTTGTGACTTTATTAGCAATAATTCTTTTATTGTTTTCGGCATTATTCAAGGCAACCAAAATTCCCGTTCCTTGTGCAACTCCATCAGGAATATGAGTTCCAACAACACCAAAACCAGCTTTTAATAATTCTTCGGCCTTAGTTTGATCGTATTTAAAAGTTTCATACGTATTTACTTCAGGACGAATACTTTCGTTCCAGTAATAACCAACTCTTTTAGTATCGTACAAAGGATCCTGATCATATCTATTATTGCCTTTTGGTTTTTCGACCCCAAAACTGGTGTAGATGTCTATAAATGAAGGATAAATTGTTTTTCCTGCAAGATCAATTGTAATGCTATTTTTAGGAATTGCAATATTATTTCCAACAGAAACAACTTTGCCATCCTGAATTAGTAAAGTTCCTTTTTCGATTTTTTGCGTTGGAGTTACATAAATCGTGGCATTGGTAAAAACAGTGTAGTTTTTGTTTGTATTATGAACAGTTTCATTAACTGGAAAGTAGTCCTGCGCGTACGTTTTTGTTAAAAATACACTCAGAAAGAGTAGGAATAGGGCTTTTTTCATAGTTTATTTGCAAATTTGTTGCTAAAAATATGAAATATATGTTATCTAAAATTCATTTTTTTGAATGATTTTTCTTTATTTATATAAAATTTTAATTAAACCGTTGATAAGTAGAGCTTAGGGAATAATAGGAGAAACCATTTGAGTATAATTACTAAATGCTTTACTTAAATACATAGAAACATAGATTTTAAACTAAAAAAAGAATTCAAAAAGAAATACATTTCTTTCACATAGCTATACTCTGTGCATTTTAATTAAGTGAAACGCCTTTTTTGACAGGCAAGAGTCTATTTTTCTATGTGTTAAAATTAATTTTACCAAAGGAGTTATGAAAAATAATAATACAATTAAATGGGGAATTATTGGTTTGGGAAATATTGCAAATCAATTTGCCAGCGATTTATTACTCTTAGAAGATGCTGAAATATTTGCAGTTGCTTCGAGAAATAAGGATAAAGCGATTGAATTTGCAAATAAATACAATTGCCCAAAAGCATATGATTCTTACGACGCACTTTTTAAGGACGATCAGGTTGATATCATATACATTGCAACTCCACACGATTCACACGCCGAATTATCTATAAAAGCATTAGAAAACGGAAAACATGTTTTATGCGAAAAACCAATGTCGCTGTCCTATAAAGATGCTATTCGAATGATTGAAGCGTCTAAAAAGCATAATAAGTTTTTTATGGAAGCATTCTGGACGCGTTTTATTCCATCAGTTCAAGAAGTTTTAGAAAAACTTAATCAGGGAACAATTGGAGATATAAAGTCTGTAAAAGCTGATTTTTCTTTTTATGCAGATGAAAAGGAAGGAGGAAGACTTTTTGATAAAAATAATGGAGGAGGAGCTTTATTCGATATTGGAGTTTATCCATTGTTTCTATCTTATATAATACTCGGTAATCCGAAGGAAATTATGGCGAAATCTATTAACCATAAAAACGGAATAGATCTTCAGACTTCTATGATTTTACAATATGAAAACGCACAATCGACTTTGCAAGCTTCGATAGTTTCAGAATCTGATATGAAAGCAACAATAAGCGGAACCGAAGGATATATTCAGCTAAATGCGCCGTGGTTTATTGCCGATGGATATTCTGTTTTTAAAGGCGAAAAAGAGTCTAAATATAGTTTGCCAAATTTTGGAAAAGGATACACTTATGAAGCTATTGAATGTCATAAATGTATTCGAAACAATCAAATCGAAAGTTTGCTTTGGTCACATAAAAACAGCTTGGATTTAAGTAAAATTGTGGAGGAAATAAAGAATCAGATTGGGTTGGAGTTTTAGAAAATTAAATTTTAATAATTTGACAAAAGAAAATAATATATTTGAAAATAAATACATTATTAACATCACATAAAACCAACCTAAATTGTGTGTATTAGAACTATTTTGTGGCACATATAGTAGTTGTGTGTCATTTTACCTATACAGAAACGAAAAAGCATAAAATGAAAAAAAACTTATTATTTCTTTTAATATTAGCACTTATTTCTTGTAACTCAAAAAAGACTGAACAAATGATAAATCAGGAAAACAGCAATCCTATTACAACAATAGAAAATGCAAAAATATATATTAAAGAGAACTTTAAAAGCAATGAAGAAACTCTTCTAATTTCTGATGAATTAAATGACCCAATTGGAATGAATATGGCAATTATTACCAACGATATTTTAGGATTAGGTTATGATGTTAATGGATTTGAACAAAAAGAAGGTTATCGAATATATAAGTATAAAAAACATTAATTCTAATAATGTTTAAGGAAAATAATAAATATGAAGAAGATTTAAATGATGAAAAATGGTTAGATAAAGAATAAAAACATCAAATACGTATTTTTGTGAAAGACGAAAGAATTGCTAAAAGGAAAAATCGGGTTAAGTAAGACTTAACCCGATTTAGAATTTAATTAATATGTTTTAATTCAGTAATTCTATTATTTCATGTTGTTCTGTCATAGTTGCAAGAGAAATTGCAGTATGTCCTTGTGCCGAAATTGACTTGTCTGCTCCGTTTGCTAATAAAAATTTCACAATATCAATATGCCCTCTTTCTGCAGCTCTGTGCAATGCCGTAAATCCTCTATCGTCCTGAATATTAATAAGAGCTCCATAATCCAGAAGAAGTTTTACTTTATCCATTTTATTCGATTGTACAGCATTCATTATAGGCGTAGCACCTTCATGCGTTAATCCGTTTGGATCAGCTCCTAAGTCTAATAATTTTGCCATAGAACCAATAGTTTCCGGAGCGATTGACCAATGCAATGGTGCTAATCCGTCTCCCGCTAAAGCATTTAAATTTGTTCCTTTATTAAATTCGTCTTCGATTTCTTGTATTTCTCCACGTGCAACAGCTATATGCAGCAAAGAATGCGTGCGCAAAGGCGAATCAGAAACAGGTAAAAAATCAGTAGTAAAAACTCCTAATTGCCCCATATTTCCGTAAGTCGAAAATGCCCATTTACTTGCTAGATCTGTGTCGTTTTCATATTCAACAGGGATTGGAGCAGGAATAATTTCTCCGATCGAATGGCTAATTAAAATAAAATTAAGAATAGCTTTTGTAAGTTCCGGACTTTCATCTTCTGTAAATTCACCGGTAATGGATTCTACAATAAGTTGATTCCCTTTTTGAATAGTTTTGGCAACGACCAAAACTTCTCTTAACCAGCTGCGAATGAAAATTAGATATTCACCATCAAAATAAACCGCCCATTTATTTTCCATTGTATCAGGTGTAAATAAAACTCCCGGATAAAGCGCCTGATCAATTTTAAGCGAAATATTTGCAGCTATAGTTTTTGTGTTTTCAGGCCTTAAACCAAAAAAAGAAGTTCCACTTTCACCACCATAAGAAATTGCATTCATTGCCATTTGTTGATTCCCTGAAGTCGAAATCATGGTTTGACTAAAAGGGCGCAAATCCAAAAGGTCATATCCCCAAGGATTTTCGGCTGCTGCGATCCAGGATAATTTTATTTCATCAGATGATTCTTTGTCCTCTTGTATTATATGCTCTTCTAGTTGCGGTATTTTTATTTCAGCTTTTTGTTCTTCTGGTTGCTGAATTTTTGGTGCTGCTTTTTGCTCTTCTCTCAGTGCTACTTTTTGTTCTTCTTTATTTTTTCCGAAAAGTTTTTTAAAAAATGACATGGTTTTTAGGTTTTGATTGATATAAATTTAGGTTTTGAAAAACGAATATAACAATTAAAAACTGTAATCAACTTTAGGATAAAATTTATTAAAATTAATTTAAAGGTTAAATTGTTAAAGAAAAATAAAGAAAGAAAATATTTACAAATAATACTGTTTTTGTTTGCTTATTTAAATACATTTACATTCTTGATAAAGATTGATTATGTTAGTAAAAGTTTACGGAAGTGCCGTTTTTGGAGTCGAAGCGACAACAATTACAGTAGAAGTTCATATGGATAAAGGCATTGGTTATCATTTAGTTGGTTTGCCGGACAGTGCGATAAAAGAAAGCAGTTTCCGAATTGCTGCTGCTTTAAAAAACAACGGATTAAGTTTGCCGGGAAAGCGAATTACAATCAATATGGCGCCTGCCGATTTGCGAAAAGAAGGTTCTGCCTACGATTTGCCTTTAGCAATGGGAATATTAATAGGTTCGGATCAGATTAAAGCTCCTGAAATCGAAAAGTATATTATTATGGGCGAACTTTCTTTAGACGGAAGTTTGCAGCCTATTCGCGGCGCTTTGCCAATTGCTATAAAAGCGAAAGAAGAAGGATATCTTGGTTTTTTTCTTCCAATTCAAAACGTAAAAGAAGCGGCAATTGTAACCGGATTAAATGTTTACGGAGTTGAAAAACTACAAGAAGTAATTGACTTTTTTGCCGGAAAAGGAACGCTGGAACCAACAATTATCGATACGCGTGCAGAATTTTATAAAACATTAGATTTTCCTGAGTTTGATTTTTCAGATGTTCGCGGGCAGGAAAGTATAAAACGCTGTATGGAAATTGCTGCTGCCGGAGGACATAACATTATTTTGATTGGTCCGCCTGGAGCCGGAAAAACGATGCTTGCCAAAAGAGTACCAAGTATTTTACCGCCAATGACTTTGCGTGAAGCACTTGAAACGACTAAAATTCATAGTGTTGCGGGAAAATTAAAAGAAGTAGGATTAATGAATCAGCGGCCATTTCGAAGTCCGCATCATACTATATCGAATGTTGCACTTGTTGGCGGAGGAAGTTATCCGCAGCCAGGCGAGATTTCGATGGCGCATAATGGCGTTTTGTTTTTGGATGAACTTCCCGAATTCAAACGTGATGTTCTAGAAGTAATGCGTCAACCGCTTGAAGATCGTGAAGTAACTATTTCGCGTGCAAAATTCACAGTTACTTATCCATCTTCATTTATGTTGGTGGCAAGTATGAATCCAAGTCCAAGTGGTTTTTTTAATGATCCAAGTCAGCCCAATACATCTTCGCCACACGAAATGCAACGTTATTTAAGTAAAATTTCGGGACCATTATTAGATCGGATTGATATTCATATCGAAGTAACTCCGGTTCCTTTCGAAAAACTGGCCGATGATCAAAAAGCTGAAAGCAGTGTCGAAATCCGAAAGCGCGTTACAGCAGCACGTGAAATTCAAACCAAGCGTTTTGAAGAAATAGAAAACATACATTATAATGCCCAAATGAGCAGTAAACTGATTCGGGAATATTGTGCGCTCGATGAGCAATCGAAACAATTACTAAAAACCGCAATGGAACGGCTGAATCTTTCTGCACGAGCTTACGACAGAATCCTGAAAGTTTCCAGAACTATAGCGGATCTGGATGCTTCGCCAACAGTAATTTCGCAACATATCGCTGAAGCTATTCAATACAGAAGTTTGGATCGCGATGGATGGCTAGGGTAAAATTTTAGATTTTAGACTTTAGATTGTTTGGATTTGAGATTTGAGAATCTTGTCATTCCGAGGAACGAGGAATCTTCGCGAGAAACTCCGCAAAGGAAAGCACCAATCTTTGTCGAGCTACTTACGGAGATTCCTCGTTCCTCGGAATGACAAAATCATTAATTACAATTGTAAAAGAATATTTAAATCTATTTAGAAAAAAAATAAAATCTGCGAAAATCAGCTTAAATCCGTATAATCTGCGTGCAATGACAATCAACCTCACTCAAACTTCAAACTTGCATTTCGTGACATTAAATAAGAAGTCAGTTTTTTTATTTTTCCATTTTTCATTTCAAAGACATCACAAAAAACAGCGTCTAATATATTGCCGTTTTTCATGTTTCCTTGTACCGCGCCTTCTGCGATTACAATATCATTTTCTTCGATAAGTTTTATAATTTGAATTGTGGGACTTCCAACAAAATTATCATTTTCGATTTCCTTGTCAAATGCTTCTTTACCAACATGCTGATAAATTCCTGGCATTTCCCAAACAACATCATCCGTAAGGCAAGCAAGAACTCTCGCATGATCACTTACTCTAAATGCTGCCATATATTCGTCTACAGTTTTTTTATTTGGTGTCATAATCAAAGAAATTAAATCTAAAATTACTGATTTTTAGAAATATTCCAAAAGCTTATTTTTCTTCGGGTCTCAAAACCTAGTTTCTCATAAAGTTTAATTGCTCCTATATTACTTTCGACAACATGTAAATAAGGAATTTCATTCTGGTCAAAAATCCTATTTACAACATGAGCGATTAATTGTTTGGCATAACCTTTTCCGGTATGATTCGGATGTGTTATTATGGCGCTGACTTCGGTAAAAGCATTCATTTTCATGCGTTCGCCTGTAATTGCAATTAATTGATTGTCTTTGAAAATCCCAAAATAATCTCCCAACAAAGGAGTTTTATTTTTGAAATATCCAGGTTGAACCAAATTCACCAAATTGCATAATTCTTCGTTATGATTTTTGGTAAGTTTGACGATTTCGGTTTCTATTGGCAATTCAATTTTTTCGTGTAAAACCATTTGAAGACAAACCAATTCTTTCATAATATTTAGAGAATCGGCAATTTCGGGTTTTTCTCCAACAACAAAGAAACTTTCTGCTAAAGCCGAATATTGATTTGTCGCTTCTATGGTAGTTTCAAGTTCTGTAAAACCACCAAACAGACAATAATCAGGATTGTAAAATTTTGTTCCGTTATAATCAATAGCAAATTCCTGATGAGTTTCAGATAAAGAATTCCAAACGGGATTGTCTAATTTATTTTCGTCTAAATTTTTCATTACTATAAAATTTGTATTCTGTCATTTTCAAGATTCTTATTCTTGTATCGGATAAAAAAAGCGGAAAGAATTTGAAACTGCCGGATGCAAAATAGTAGCATGATTTTCTTTTGGGAAATAGTCGAAATATACTTTTATGTTTTTACTTTTTGTCGCCTTAATTTTCTCTGCCAATAAGTTTGCATCAACTTCCATAACTCTCGGAATCTCAGTTGGAGTTAAACCTTCTTTTCCAACTGCGATATAAATATCAGTTTGTTGCGTAAAGTTTTCCTGAAAAATTGGACTGTCCAGATTTAATATCGAACCATTATCCCACCAAATACTTGGGCTCACGATCACATATTTATTAAAAAGCGTTGGTTTCTTTAATAAAATTTCAGTTTCTAAAAGTCCGCCAAGCGATTGCCCAATAATCGTTTTAGAATCTGTGGTTTTATATTTTTTATCAATAAATGGCTGTAATTCTTTTTCGATAAAAGCAATAAATTTATCGGAATGTCCAGTAGTTGGAAACTTTTTTTGATCTTTCTCGATAGTTGTCGGAAACGTAAAATCTCTTCTTCTGTCGACCGTTGCAATTCCCACAACAATAGATTTTGGAACCTGATTGATCCATTCAAAACTATTAAACTGAACCAATCCTACAATATGAATAAAATCTTCATCTGCCGAACCGTCTAATAAATAAATTACAGGATATTTTGTTGCATCTTCTGGTTTGTAACCATCAGGAAGATAGATATTCAGGATTCTTTTTTCGCCTAATTCTTGCGATTGAATTTCATCGATGACTCCCAAAACAAAAGGTTTGGCGGTTTCTGTTGTTTTTGATTTTTTGGCTTGACTAAAAATTAAAGTTGAAGATAGAAGTAAAAGGGTAAGGATAATAGTTTTATTCATTTTGTGATATTTAATAACGGCTGAGGTCATTGTGGTATTGATTTTTGAAATTTTTAGAACGACTTTCTAATGAAGCTAAAATACAACTTTTGTAGATATTATATTTCAAAAAAAATCCCGTTTGTCAATAAACAAACGGGATTTAGTGAATAAATTATAAAACTTATTTCGGTCTTGAAGCAAAGATTTCGTCCAAACCTTCCAGAGCAATAGTAAAACCTTCTTTGAATCCCATTTCGATAATTTTCTCTAAATCAGATAAATTATCGTGTTTAATAGCAATGTCAACAATAGTCGAATCGCCTTGTTCAGAGAAATCAACATTCCATTTAGATCTCGGAAAATCTACGTTTAGATTACCTTCGCTATCGCAAAAAGCATCCAAATATTTAAAATTTGATTTTGGAGTTATTGAAGTAAAATCAGCAATTGCCCAATGTTCCTCGCCTTGAGGACCAACCATTGCATAAAGTCTACGTCCGCCTTCCTTAAAATCCATGCTTTTAGTTCTGGCTTTCCAAGGCGATGGCGCCCACCATTGATCCAGTATTTCAGCTTCAGTCCAGGCAGACCAAACATTTGCAAGAGATGCATTAAATTCACGTTTTACGTTTACCGTGCTGTTTTCTTTGTCCACGGTAAAATTCATCAATAGATTAGATTTCATTTTCTTTAGATTTTAGATTCATTAATACTTGATCAAGTTGAGTAAAACGGTTTTCCCAAATCTCTTTGAATTGTTCCAGCCATTTGTCAACTTCTTTCATTTTGTCAATTCTAAGTTGATAATAAATTTCGCGACCCATTTTTTTCTCATCCAGTAATTCACATTCATTGAGAATCTTGATGTGTTTTGAAACGGCTTGTCGTGTGGTGTTAAATTTTTCTGCAATAGCATTTGGTGTCAAAGCATTTGTTGCCACCAATACTAAAATTGCTCTGCGGGTCGGGTCAGCAATAGCCTGAAAAATATCTCGTTTCATTTTTGACTTATTTAAATTAGCAACCAATCAGTTGCAAATATAAGCAACTTTTTGGTTGCGTAATATGTTTTTTTGATTTTTTTTGGAAAATGATTTTTTGAACGCTGGAAATTAATAACCGAGATGCACTGCTGTGCGCCTCTACGAATTCAGATTATAAATAAATACAATGTTTTTAAATACCAATTGACCATAGAGGCGCACAGCAGTGCGTCTCCAAGTAGTAATTACATTAATCTTTTATCATTTTATGAAGCAAAACAATTTGACCCAAATGATAATAACTATGCTCGATCATGGCTTCGATATTTCTTTTGTAGGTTCCATATTTTTCATCGACAAAACCTTGTTCTAGTTTTTCATCAGGCATTTGTTCAATCAAAGCCGCAAATTCTTCGCTGTCTTTCCAGAATTTAGACAAAAATATATCCCATTCTTCCTGCGAATTAATAGGAGGAAAGTCAAAGCTAAATTTGTCTTTTATATCCAGACTTCCACCTTTAAAAACAATATTTATTCCGTTGATATAGTAGTGAATGTGTTGCGCTAAAACAGCGATTGTGTTAAGATTCTTTATTGGAGTTGTTGCAATTTTCCAATCTAAATTGGTCAATTGATCTTTGTAATTGGTATTTGCGATCCAGGTTCCGTTCAAAATAATTTCTCTAAATCTATTGGCTATTTCAAGGGTATTTTTCATAAAAGAGATAAATTATGATTTTGCAATTATTTGATATTTAGAAATTTGTATTACTAAAATACTATATTTTGCAGAAAATAGCCAAACGGAATTTTGTGTTTTTGTATAAAAAAAGACGCACAAAGCGTCTTTAATATCTTAATTTTAAATAGAATATTTAGTTATCGAAAATTACTCTTGCTGAATCCATTTGTATTTTCCATCTTCCAAATAAATTATTCCACCACCACAGCTTTCTTCGGCATGAATAAATATTCCGTCATTAAGTAATTTTATTTTGTCTTCTTCTTTTATTTCTTCATTTACGAGAATATCCCCATTTTCGTCTACATTTTCCCAATACAATTCATTTTTAGGAGCTTTTTCAAATATTCCGGCCCAATCGATCTCATTAAATCCTTGGTTCAAAATGTCATTTCCCATTCCTAAATAATCAGTTTTTTTTCCGTCTCCAAAAACAATTCTCAAACCACTTTTTTTATTTTTTGTACTTCTTACGATTTCAACAGTTTCATTTAATCCATCACCATCAAGATCACATAAAATTTTATTTGTTTTATGTTTTGTCGAAAGCACAATTGTGTCAGCATTATTTTTGTTTTCTGTTTCTTTCGTTTTTTTAAGTGTATCTTTTTTTACGGTTGTAATATTATTGGTTTGTTGTTTTTCTTCTTTTTTGCAAGAGATAAAGAAAAAGAAGGTAATGATTACTAAAATTCTAATTTTCATAGATGAGGTTTCGTTGGCTTTTCAATTATCAAATTACACTATTTATCCTCTAAATCTATTCCTTACAATAATATCCTTAAGTCGGGCTTTTAGATCTTCGCCGGTATCAAAAACCATTTGTTCATTATTAGGAAATGGCACAGAACGTTTATTAAAATTACTCATATAAGTATCCTCGCAAGCATTTCTGTCTCCTTTGTAAGTCGAATAAATATTCTCAAAAATAAACTCGCTCGTAAGTGGGAATGATTGCATTAATTGATTCGTTTTCAAATCAACATAATCTACTTTTGCCGTTACCTGACAAGATTTAAATTGCCTGAATTCATATATATTCGCACGAAGCATTCTATAATTATCGACTTTTATTTCTTTGCCCAAACTATCTTTCACGGGTCTTCCACGACTGTCCAAAAGTGTTCTTACACCATCTTTTATTTCTCTTTCTTTGATGAATTGCTTTTCTTTTATTTGCTCAGGCGAAATATTTATCTGTACAAAATTTACAATTAAACTATAATCGTAAGTAATATTTTTTTGTCTTACATTATGATAAACCGTCCATTTATCGTTTAATCCATAAGTTTTGATATCCAATAAATCATCCTGAAGTTGTCTTGGAATCACCATATTAGTCACATTTGTAGCATAAATATCCACAAAATCAGTTCCTTTAAACTGCGCATCGTCCATCAGTTTTTTGGCGTTTTTGTAACCAGGATTTATACTTTCTAAATAGAAAAAATCATCGTAAGCTTTTCTAAAATCTAATTTGTTTTTTGATTTTAAAAGTGCCGAAGCATTCTCATACAAGTATTTAGACAAAGCATTTTTGCTGCTTACAATTTCATTTGAATAATTATCAAACGGAAAAGAAGCATTTCTTCCCTGTTTCAATAATTGCAAAGGCAATAACGGTCTTATTTTTTCCTGACGATTATTCAATTGCATATACGTATTATAAATGCGTTCAGCATTTGCTGCGTTTGCTTCTTTTGTCATCAAATCAAGATCGCGCAAATCCCTGTCTTTGGCTTTTGCAAAAGCTTCTTCCAGCAAATACACATAATCTTGTTTCCCTTTAGAATCTTTTTTGGTTCTTAAAGCTTCGACAGCGCGATCAATTGCAGCGTCATAATTTCCGTCGCTTATTAAAGATTGCGTGGTTTTTACGCCACATGAAGAGAGCGTTAAAAATAATATAGAAAACAGTAAAGTAATTTTTTTCATCCTAGAGACCATTGATTTTTGAAGGTGTAAATATATCGGTTTTTAGATGAAATCAAATAATGTAATTTTTAAATTTAAGGAGCAGAAGTTTTCGTTTTCATAATTAATGTAGAGGCGCACAGCAGTGCGTCTTTCAGTATTTAATTCTATTTTGGCCAATACAGAAAATTAAACTTATGACCATCCGGATCAGAAAATCCAAAGAAATATCCTTTTCCATATTCTTGAGGTTCGGCAAAAATCTTTCCTCCGGCTTTTTTAACAACCGTAAGCCATTGGTCAACTTCTTCTTTGCTTTCGGCGGAAAGCGAAAATATAATTTCATTTCCAATATTTAAATCTGCCATTTCGCCATTAACAGCCCATTTAAATTGCTCTTTTACAAAAAAATGAATGATAAAGTCGTCCTCACCAAAAAGAAAACTCCGCAACTCATTGTTTGTATTATGACCGTTTGGTTTAAATCCTAAATCAGTATAGAATTTCGTTGTTCTGTCTAAGTTTTCTACACCAAAATTCGCCCATATTCTTTTCGTTTCCATAAGATTCACTTTTAAAAATTAGAACTTAATTCAGATCATTAATTAATAATCGTGATATAAAATTATGAAAATTTAAATTTCTATTATGGTTTTAAATACAACAACGGCGTCACCTTTTATTTGAATTAATGCAGGTTTATCATTTTCAACCAAAACTTTAACTGATATTGTGCCAAGTCGGTTTATTTTTTCGCCTTGTCTTCCGTTGAATTCAAGTTTGTTATCGTTAAAAGGAACAATATTATTTTCGACCAAATAACCGCCCAAAGGTCCGTTTGCATTTCCGGTAACAGGATCTTCATTTATACCAATTGCTGGAGCAAACATTCTGCCGTAAGTCAGGATATCTTTATCGTCAGAATCGAATGTAAAAACAAAATAACCATTGCAATTAATATGTTTGCTTAATTCGGTTAAGTCGCTGTATTTTGGAGACAAAGCATTAAGTTTTTCTCGGCTTTTAATTCCAATCATAACTTTTGAATGTCCTGTAGAAGCAATTTGAATTGGACATTTTGTGTCGATATCATCAACATCAAGTCCTAATGCGTCGATCATTTTTTTAGTAATATCGTCGTCAAATGTTGGACTAAGTTCAAAACTTCCTTGCGTCATTACAACCTGATAATCGCCATTTTCTTTGATGATTTCAAAAGGCAGAATACCAATTTTGGTTTTCATTCTCAATACGCAAGAATCCAAATTATCTTCGAGAGCTTTGGCGTACATTGCTGCAATTGTAGCATGACCACAAATAGGAACTTCAATACTTGGAGTAAAATATCGTATTACGCCATCGCAATCATTGCTGTCTGGCGAGAAAAGAAAGGCAGTTTCGGAGTTATTTAATTCTCTCGCGATTTGCTGCATTTCATAATCCTGCAATCCATCTGCGTTGACAACTACTCCGGCAGGATTTCCTTTGAATTTTTCTTTTGTAAAAGAATCTATTTGATATACAATAAGTTGTTTCATGAAATTAAATGTTTTGCGAAGAGATTTTTTTTGTTTGATAAGCAACTTCCCAAAATAGAACCGAAAAAACAGCATTTGCTATTACGCATGTTTCGATATCATAAGGATCGTATTGGGAAAACAAATGTAAATCTCCAAATTTTAAGGCCAATGTCAAACTTACTGCGGCAATGATAATAGAATATCCGATATTGAATAATGGTGTCCATTTTAAAATGAAAAAGGAATAAAGAAGATTTATTATCGTGAACCCAAAACCTAAAGTGATAAATAAATGATTGATTTTTAATTCACTATCTAGTGTCATTAAAAGTATAGTTGAAAAATAATATACTACAAGAAGTATTATATAGGCAAAAAATCGGTTTTGTAATTTCATTTTTTTCTAGTTTTCACGGGATAAATTATGCCCGAAAAGATAATCAAAAAAAGTCGTATTTATTGGCTAATTTGCTTCTTTTAACCATTAAATTTTATTTATTGATACTAGAATACAGATTATTCTTTTTATCAAAATATGGTGTAAGTTCTTTGTACGGAATTGTTATTTTTGAAACATATTCGCCAATTGGTTCGTTTTCTTCATTCTTATTTTTATCCAAGACATTGACTTCGAAAACAATTCCTTTAGCACTGAAATGAGAAAAATTAGAAGAATTAATTTTGCAATTTATTTTATGATAATCATAATTAGGCTTTTCAAAAGCAAGCTGATAAGTGTATAATAAATCGCCAAATCCGTTAGATAATATTTCTTTATAATTATTTACGATTTCTTTTTTATGATTGTTGGTATAAGTTAAAACAGCTTTGTTAAAAGCATCTTGTTGATTTGCTGCTATTAAGGAATTGAAGTTGATTAATTCCATTTTGTTTAAATCGATATTTAAAAATTCATCATAAGGAGAACCTTTATCTCTGCCGTCATTTAGTTGAGTATGATAAACAAGAATTTTATCTAAGCAGAAAACTCTTGTAGAAAGTTCTCCCGATTCATTATGAAGTTGCATTTCTTCAGACAATTTTTGATGCAATTTTGATTCGGAATTCAAAGTGAAAATTTTCGAAAGATCAAGATGATCAATCCAGTTTTGGAATGTTTTATTTTCTTCAGAATTATCAAAAAGAGAATCTGGCTTATGAAATCCTATACTGTTGTTCTTAAGATTTAGTTCTAAAATGTATTCACTATTTTTTAAAATGAGTTTATTTAGTGCATCAAAACGTTTTCCATTTTTATCTGAAAACAATTTAATAGCTCCATTTTTAAAAGTGTTTTTTTCATAAAAATAATAGTCTTTGTACTTAAGATCAGCACATAGATTTTGTGAGTAAATAAATGAAGTGGTTAAAAGAAATATAATAACAAATAGTTTTTGTAATTTTTCTAAACCATTTTTCATCGTCTTGCTTTGATCTGATAAATAATTTCCCAAAAGATAATCGGAAAAATTGCATTTGCCATTAATGCTGTTTTAATACCATATTCATCATATTTTGTAAACAGATGTAAATCTCCAAGTCTCAAAGCCAGAAATAGGGATAAAGCTGCAATTGCAATAGAACAGATTATGCTTAATAAAGCGTTCCATTTTAAGACAAAAAGCGAAAAAATAATATTTATGACAAAAAAACCGCAGCCTAAAGTTATAAATCTATGGTCTTTTAGTTTTTCGCCCAATGCAAGTAAAAGGGAAGTTGAAAAACTATAGGTGAAAAATAATAGAGAGTAAAGTAGAATTCGTACTTGTAGTTTCATTTTGAAATTTATTTTTGGTTTGACGAAATTACAAATTAAAAATGAAGCTAGGATTAGTATAGATTTTAAAAATGTTTTTTGTTTGTTCTAATTCCAGCGTCAAGCGAAGAAATTTTACTACAATTTATCGCGTTTCATTCTTTCTATTTGTCGTTTGTGTCGAAGGATATGAACAATGGCGTGTTCTGTAATTTGTTCAATATCGTAGCATTGTCCCCAACTAGTTTGCATTTTTAAAGAATTGACAGGTTGTTCTAATTCATCATCTTTAATTTCTTTGAAAACATTTTCTGTAAAGGCAAAAACATCCGTTAAGTCGTTTAAATATTCGGCAATAGTCAAACGAAGAATCTTTTCAGGTCGTTCAACATTATTTTCTTTATAGTTATGAATGCTTGTGGCATAGCTATAACCGGAACTTACAACGTGAGTTAGAATTGTTTGAATGGATCTGCAATCTTCGTTTGTTGTTTTTTCGTCTAAGATCTTTGTTAAAACATCATCAGAAATATCTTTAATAACATTCTTAAGATCTGAAATTGTCTGCTCATATATGTCAAGCAATGCTCCAACTGCGCCTTGTCTGTTCATTTTTTTTGTTGTTAAGCTAAGGGGTTATTTTTGTGTTCTTTCCGTATCTTGAAATGAAATCTTGTCCATTGTCATATTCCGCAGGATTGAAATATGTTATCACTCCAATTTTTGAGTTTAAAATTTCTTTGAGTTTTTCGAAGTATAATTTTTCAGTTACCTCGTTACCGTCAATAGTTAGGCTAATAATTAGTTTATCATCTTTTGTAATGTTTGCACCAACCATAATATTATCAGGGTTGTCGTGATATTTATTCCAATAGAAGGTCTGACTTAATTGGGAATTTTCAATGAAATAATTTATCATTTCATCTTCTGTTTTAAAAACATATTCCTTGTCCTCTGGTTTGCAAGTATAATCAGTATTTAACTTTTCATATCCGGGAATAAATGTATTTAGAACCAGTTCAATAGTGCTTTTTGATTTTTTTCCTGCGAATACTTGACAAATTAGATCTTTTTTTATTTCCACTACTTTTTGGTAATATTTAAATTTAACGTTTCTAACTTCGATAGATTGAATTTACTATTTCTTTAATTTTATTTGTTTTTGAAAATTAATTAAAAGTATAAAAAAATGGAATGTTTCTTAGATTAGTCATATTTGTTAGATTGACTTCAAACCAGATAAATATAATTAATTTTTACAATTCTCAGATTGAATTAAATCCAAATCAGAACCATATTTTTCGCGGTATCCTAATTTAAAAGCTGTTTCAATATCTAGACAGGCTTTTTTAGCATCTTTTAAATTTAAATATATCAAAGCTCTGTTTCTATAGGCGTATGAGTTTTCAGGAAAAAGTTTTAGCGATTTATTGACGTCTTCCATAGCTTGTTTTGTAAAGCCCAGTTTTAGGTTCGAATAACTTCGATTGTTGTACGGTAAAGGATCTTCAGGCTCATCTTTTATAATTTTGCTGAATATTTTTTGAGCCTCTTTATGATTTTCTTTTTGTTGATATATAAAACCCAGATTATTCCAAACATTATTTAAATTGGGATTTATTTTAAGGGCTTTTTCGCAATAGAATATGGCTTTGTCAAAATCTTTTTTTGCAAAATTTAATTGTTCTAAAGCGATAATTGTAGAAAGATTTCTATTGTCTAATTCTAATGATTTTTCGAAATTATGAGAAGCGCTAATTTGTAAATGTCTTTTAATATCAATCATTCCTAATGAATAATAAACCGAACTTCTAATGGAATCGTTTTTTGCCAGTGGAATGTATTTCGAAAAAGAATTATAGGAATTTGATAATTCGTCTAATTTCATTTCAAGTATAGCTTTTACTACTAATAACTGGTTTGTTTCTAAATCTTTTTGGTCAATTGCGTTTACTAAATTTAAGGCTTCCTTATGTTGTTCTTTTTCGACTAAAGGCAAGATTTCTTTTATAATCGAATAAGTTTCTTTAGAGATAATAGTGCTATCAATAGTAGCATTAATTTCAAAGTCCATAATGTTTTTGCCTTCTATAGGACCTGAACTTTTTACAAACGCTTGTTTTTGTTTTATTTTCTGAGCATTTAAAAAATGACAGCTAAGAAAAAGTAGTATTAAAATAGAAGCTAGTTGTTTCATCCGTTTGATTCTGTTATAAGTAGAAGATCTTTTTGTAATTAAAGCTAATTTGTGATTGACTGCAAAAGCGCATCTATTTTGGCTTCAGATTTTTCTCTGATTACGCTATCTGGATGAAAACTCCAGATGATTAGAAATTTTCCTTTTGCAAGATATTCTTCGGGATGTTCATCAGTTGGCTGACCGTCTTTTCCCCAAAGTAATCCTTGCAGAAATCGGTCGCCTTTGAATCTGTTTTCGAATTCAAAATACATGATAGAACCGCTATCTTTTTTGCTTTTGAAACTTTGAATTTCTTTACTTTTTACAACTCCAACAATGTTGCTGTAAGTTGCAATATCATTGTAGAATGTACAAGCCTGAGGAGTTATGCAATTGTGACCGTCGCTATTGGTATAGGTTTTTGGAATTTCTTTGGCTTTTAGTTTTAAATCAGCAATCGTCTGGCTGAATAAATTGGTAGAAAGTAACAGGAATAATACCGACAGGGGAATCGTAATTTTCATTGTTTTTGGGTTTAGTTTACCAAGCTAAAATAGTTTTTTTATTTGAGTTTGTTGAGTTTGATTTTTGATTGAAGAATAAAAAATTTATTAGGATGTTGGCGCGAGCGTGTATGCTGCAATTAATTCTTCCACTTCGTATAATTTGTTATTCCGTTTTGGTCCCAATCAATTTTCAAAGTGTCTTTCGTTGCATTTTTAATTATACCTACAGCAGTATAATCATTATAGTAAACTTTGATTGTATCTTGATTTATGACGTATGGCATATCTCCATCTCCATCATAATCTACAATATAATAAGATTTTTTTGTTAACTCAAAATCTGCATGCGGACCGTTTGGGTCGTTTGTCCAAATTCCAAAAAGCAAGTCCGGATCAAATTTTGATGTGATTATTTTACTTTGTTTTGGGCGGTCAGTATTTTGTACACTTTCGATATCAGTGTTTTTTGAAGAAGCTGTTTTTATAATTTCTTTTTCTTTTTTTTGCGAGTTTAGATTGTTAATGCTTGCTTCTTTTACGCTTTCTTTTTTCCCGCAAGAAATTACAATTAATGCACAAATAAGGAATAAGTATTTTTTCATTTTAATTTATTTTATAGTCTTGCTAAGATTGTAATTTTATTTTCATTAACGCAAGGAAATTATTTATTGATGTTCATTTGATTAAGATCTATTATCCAAATATTCTAAAATATAGATACAAATCGAGAAAACAAGAATCACAAATACGATATTACAAATACGGTATCTAATTCTATGTCTTCTTGTTTCACTTTTCCATTCTGCAGTAAAAACATTGCTAAATCTTTTATGTGTTTTGAGATTGAAATAATCAATTGTTAAACAAATAATCATAAAAAAAGAAAAGAAAACAGGAAAGCTAATATGTACAGTAGGAAATAATATTTTCTTAAAAATTGCACAAATTGCTAATACAAAAAATCCTTCAACGCTAGAAAGTGCCCTTGTAGGTTTATGCCCTTTGCTTGAGCCTGTATTAAGATAGAAAAATCTGCGGTATATTTCTTTAATGTCCAATAATATTAGTTTCTAATTTTGTGTTTTATGGTTTTCAGGAAAGATTATAAGCATTATTGAGTGCATTTTAATCATGCTCTAGTAATAAAATAACTTTATTTTGCTCAAGCGAATATCCAATCATTTCACCTCCTTCATCACAGTCAAAACATGGAATGTTTATTAATTTGATTGCAGGATTGGTCAAAACCTCATTTAGAAATTTTTTATCGGTAATATCTTCTTCCCATGCTTTTAATTCTTCGCTATTATCATTTTCTATTACGGAAATAACATCAAAAAAATTAGCAACGTTCTTTTTAAAATAGGCTTCAAATTGTTGTGGAGTTATAGATTTCCAATATTTTTCCATATATTTCTCATAGACTTCTTGTCCTCCCGAAGGTGTTGTTTCAGGGTCATAAATTTCGCGTATAAAATAAAATGCGTCAAAAGATTGTGTATAGATAATTTTATTTTCTGAAGTTATTATTTGCAATTCAGCTTTGGAATTTTTAACCAAACCTGGATTTATAGTGAGTTGAAATATATCTTTAGAATTTTGATTTGAAAAGAAATAAGAATTAGAAATTTTTATTGTATCAGGAATTGAAAGCTTTAAGTTTTCCCTTCTATCATCATAAACTACTTCGTTACTTGTAACTTGTAATGTATCATTATTTGTAACTTTTAAGGTATCATTGTTCTTACTGTTATTATTTAATTTGCTTTCTTTTTTATTCGAATTGCAGGCAAATAAACTCATCAGAATAATTAAAAACAGACATGCTTTATTTAATTTCATAATTTTTAATAGTATCGTTTTCAAATGTTTTATATTAATAATAATAGAATCGCAAAGTATTTCAATAAGTCTGGTTTTGCGCCATAAATTTACTTTTTTGTATTGCTAAAATACATTTTTTTTCTCACGCTGGCGTTAGTGTCACGCACGTGCTCGAAAAGCTTATTTGAAATGCAGAATAAAACTTTTTATCATCGTGTTCTGATATGTTTTTGTAAAACTAATAATCCTGTAATTGACTTTGTGGAAGGTTTTCCTGTTCTTTATAGACAAGTAAAAACAACAACATTGAGTTAATTAAACACAGAAATATTCCGTATCTAATTTGTCCAAAATAAGGTAGCGCAAATATTAAAACAATAAATGATAGAAGGATTGCAACTAAGTTCAAGAAACATAGAAATAATTGGTTATAATGTTTTCTAAGAAAGCAAACTAACAAGGTTATGTTCAGAAACAGGATCATTGTAAAACTAAAGAAAACTGGCTCAAAAGACATCGCTAAATCATAACCACTTAAAGAATAAGCTTTTTTTGCCCGTTCGAAAGCTAATTTTTTTTCTTGCTCTGTTTCGGTTTTATGATATGATTTAATAAAATGCGGACTTTGTTTAATGTTTTTATCAGAACACATCTGGAAAAAAGGGGAGAAGAAAATCAACATACTTAGGCTTGCTAAAAAACGAATTATTGTTTTTCTGTTTTTCATGATAATGTTCATTAAAATACCATATAAATTAGTGTGTAGAAATCACAAAATTGCTAATACAAAAAATGCTCCAAAACTAAAAAGTGCTGAAGAGGATTTTATTATTTTCAATTAAATCGTTGGATTATTTTTCAAGCGGAACTCCTTTTTTTGACATTTCATATCTTTTCTCAACAAAGTAATAAAGAGCATCCAGATCTGAATTGGTGAGATTAGGAAATGCGGTCATTAATCCCCAGCCTTTAGCGATATTTTCTTTGGCAATTTTATCGCCTTGTTCAAACATTTTATACGAATTTCGGGTATAACTGTACAACCAATCTTTTTTGCGCAATTTGGTAATTCCGCCCAGAGCAGGAGCGGTTGCTATTTTATCCATTCCAATGTAGTGACAGGAAGCACAATCTCTTTTAAAAATATTTTGCCCTTTTGTATAAAGTGGATCAGTTTTAATGGTTTTCTTAATCGTTTTGTAATCAGTAGGTTTTAATGATAAAGTAAAATAACCAACAAACAGAATTAGAAATAAAGAAATTGGTTTAATCATTTTGGATTTGTTTTTTAGCAATTAAAGTTAATTAGATAATTTTAAAATGATTTCTAAAAAACAAAAAGCGGACGCTCACGCCAACGTGGTGATTTTTTTTTAAAAGTATTTATTAAACAAATCAATTTGCGACATAATAAAAATAATTTTTGCTAATCTTTTCAGATTGTAGAATCTGAAATAGAAAATTATCTGTTTCCATTTCTTCTTTTGAATTGAAATAGAAGCCATATGAATTATCTGTAAGTCCATCGACAAGATAGAAAATTCCTTTTTTTGTTTTTACGGCAGAATAAATATTTAATTCTTTAAGTAAATTAAGAATCTTGATTTGTTCTTTTGAAAAACTATCGTTTACGTTATTTTCAATTTTATTTGAGATAGGAAAAGGGGAATCTTTGGGAATTATATATTTCCAATACAGTTCCTTTTCTTTATATAAATTATCGATTCTTTGAATTCTTTCGTAAGATGTAAAAATATCACTTTTATTTCCCGAAATAAGTTGTGTAAGTTTCTCGAATTTTTTCAAATTTTCATTTAAGTAATTCTCTAAAAAATCTTTCTTATCGCGGCCATTTTCTAAAAATTGATTAGGCATATTCATTGCCGTTTTCTGAGATATTTGATATTGATTACAGAATGCCCCAAAGATGAAGTTTGGTATTTCGCTTGCATTGTGAAAAGTATCTAAAGCCCAAACGTTTTCTCTTTTTAATGGTCTGATATCCCATTTTGAAAATGGTTTGCTGTTAATCAAAAATGTTTCTAATGAAATAGAATCTTTTTCGACAGTTTTCATTAAAAATTCAAATATATCAACATCGTATTTTTTATCTTTTTCAGGAAATTCTTGTCCAATACATGTTCCTGTAAAATATAAAAGAAGAATTATAATAGTTTTTTTAAACATTATTATCGAATTAAAAAAAGCACAAAATCATAAGATATTTGTGCTTTATAGAATTTATATTTTGGAGTAATTATTTTCCTTTTAGTAAGTTTTCTAAATACTCATTTTTGTCTTTTTCAACCTGAACCAAACGTTCGTAAAGTTCAATGACTTTATCAAGTGGATTGAATGTACAATTATAATTACCAGCATTAATTACGCTGTCTTTTGTATCGTAATATGTATTGAAATAATTAAAAACAGATTCTTCCGAAAAATTTTCAATTGCTTCAACCGTAACTCCAAGAACTTTTGCAATTTCTATCAATTTTTTGGTTTCAACTTCTTCGCTTCCTTCAATGCTGGAAACAGTTTGTTGACTTAAACCAATTGCTTCGGCAAGTGCTTCTTGTTTCATACCTCGAAGTTCTCTGATTCGGCTTATGTTTCTGCCAATATGTTTTGGTTTTGCTGCTGTGCTCATAATTCAAAGGTATTTAAAAATCTTTAGAAAAATTGATGTTGGTAAAAAACATCTTTTTTGGATTGAATGCGTTTTTTTATTTTTTAATAAACTTTTTCACCTGAGTTTTTTCGCCATTCTCCAACTTTATAAAATATACGTTTTTGTTTAAATTCGTCACGTTTACCGAAAAGTCATTTCCAACAAAATTCTCTTTAAGAATAACGCTTCCAAGAGCATCAATTATCGAAACTTTGGTATCGTTTGATTCTTCATGATGAACATTTATAAAATCAGTTGTTGGGTTAGGAAAGATTTTGAGTTGAGATTTAGTTAAATCAGCGATTCCTAAATTTTTGTCATATTTATACGTTGCACGGGATAAGTTTTCCCATGAATTGGATGATTTTTTCCATATTTCTGCAATCTCTTGATGTATTGTTCCGTTTTGATTATTATCATATTTACTTTGGTACTGATTAATCCATATTGAAAGATCATCATCCCAATCCTGACGTAAACGATTCACTAAAAAACCATTTGCGTCGTATGAATTTGTAAATATTATTTTCTCAATCCACTTATTATTTTCCCATACATTCATTGTTTCTACTGAAACCTGTTTTGAACTATTATAAGTAAAAGTTGATTGCGAAAAATTTTCCCATTTAGAACTGGAGTCATTCCATCTTTGTCGGGTTATTAGAGTAAATAATCCATCAGAATTATTTGAATAATCGACCTTTATGTTATTTTTCCAATTATTGTCATTCCATTGCTGTATTAAATCAGATGTGAGATATACATTTGAATCATAAGATGAAGTATTTTTTGATGAATTTTGCCAAGCGTTGTTAGTCCATTCTTCATAAAATAATACATCTATTTTATTTTCATTGATATAAGTGAAAGAAGCCCTTAGAGAGAAGGTCAATGAATTTGAAGTTTTATCAAATGATTTGTAAATAATTTTATCTAGTAGATTGTTAGTATTATATTCATAATTTGATGAGTTAGAATCTTTCCAGCTATTAGAACTCTCATCCCACCGTTGACTTAAATCATCTGTGATCTTGTCACTTTTATCATAATTTTTTATAACATAAGAAGAGTTTATCCAATTATTATTGCCCCAACTTTCGTAAGTAATACTTTTAAGATTTTGACTGTAAACAGATGAAGTTAAAATAATAGTAAATAGTAAGTAAAGTGTTTTTTTCATTTTTTGGAATATAATTGAATAGCTTTTTAGTGGATTTTATAAGGTAAAAATAGTATTAAAAAATTGAAAAAAGAGATTAAATTTATCAAATGTTTTACAATTTATTTTTGATATTTAATTGTTGGTTTCTGGTGGCGTATCGTTGTCGCTATAAGAAATAGAATTTAAAATAGAGTGAAAAAAATCCGTTTTTAATCTGTGTTTTCGCAAAGCAAATCCGCGTCATTCGGGTTCTATATTCACGATAATCTTTGTCGATCAAGACAAGAGCAGATAAAAAAACTAGAGAAAGCTTGACGTTAATGTTAGCTGACAAACTTTATAATACTCTTAGATTTCGTTATTTTAATGATCGTAAATAATTCAATTTTCGCCCATTTAATAATTCTATTTCAATTTCTAAATTATCAAATGCTTCTGATGGAATATTAAAATTGTCGGGTAACCAAAAAGAGTAATATTTATGAGAAATTCTACTTCCGGAATACAAACCTCTATTGTCATACTTTCCTTTGTAAACTTCGCCCGCAAGTGAATTATACAAATTGATAAAATCGTCTATATTTTTTATAACATGATTTTTATTCTTATTTACTTCGCGTTTGATAATGTTTCCTCCAAGATGTTCTCTTTTTAAGTTTTGGATCAATTTGCCACTTTTTTGGTCGTAACATTCGCAGCTAAAATCATTCTCATACAATTTTCCCTGAATATAATCTTCAAAGCGATTAAACATTTGGGCTTCTTCTATGTTGGTTAATTTATCTGTGATGTCTATTTTTTTATTATTGCTCGTAAAAAATATTTTGACACTTTTTATTTTTTCTTTGGTTCCATCAACACCTGGTTCAAAAGCACAACAATTACCTCCTTTTCGAGGATTATCATATTTTAGGTCAAGCTTAAATATTACTCCAATTTTCTGATTGCGTTTTACTGTGTCGGTTACATTAAAAAGCAGACAAGGAATATCGGTAACTTTTTCTTGGTAAATCATTGCAATATCAACTTTGTCTAATGAAAAAGTGTCATTTTTTTCATCAGTATTCTTTTGCGAACAAGAGATGAGTATTAAAAATATAAAAAGTAAATATTGGTTGATTTTCATTTTTTTACACAATTTTTCTAAGTGTTATACTAATTCTTCCCGCTTCTGTATTTGATTGTGGAATTGAGTGTTGCCAAATTTTTTGAACTTCTTGCGTCATATAAATTAGACTTCCTGCTGTTAATTCAAAACTTTCAAACAACTCGGGATTTAATATATTTCTAAATTTGAGAGTTCGAACGGCTCCAACTGAAATAATCGCTACTCCGGTTTCTGGTTCTAAAATATCGATTTGATCGGAATGATAACCCATTTTTGATTTTCCGTCTAAGTAATAGTTTATAAGGCAATTGTTGGGTTCAAAACCAATTACGTTAGAAATTTGCTGATTAATTTCTTTTAGTTCGGGCAAGAATTCCTGATATGGATATTCGATTTGAGAGTAGTTATATGCTTTTCCGAAACTTGCTGTTTTTCGGGCAGTCATTCTTTCGTCCCATTTTATATTTACTTTTAAATTTTCAAATAGGTCGTTTGGATTTTCGATAAAATTTTCGACAAATGTAATTCCTTCCACTTTTTTCTTTATTTCAAATATATTTATTTATTCTTACAAAATCCAATTGTTCAAGTTTAATAAACCCAACAGGTTTTAAAAACCTGTCGGGTTTGTTGCGTCAAGGAAATTTTCGTGAAGTTAGCCATTTTAGAAATGACAAGATTATAAGAGAAAAATCCGTTTTTAATCCGCGTTTTCGCAAAGCGAATCCGCGTCATCCGTGTTCTATATTGTCGACTATCTTTGCCGAGTTACGTGTGTGATTTACTTCGTCGAAATGACAAAATTGGGCATAAAAAAAATCCCGCCTCAATTAAGAAACGGGATTCAATAGATATTCTCTTTTTTTTTATTTTAAACTGTTGCAGCAACTTCTTGTGGCAACGGAATTTGATTTTTAAGCAAATCTTCAAATGTTTCGTGTTGACGTATTAAGATTCCTTTTCCGTCTTTCCATAAAACTTCTGCTGGTTTGTATCTTGAATTGTAGTTCGAAGACATTGAGAAACAATATGCTCCGGCGTTTCTGAAAGCAAGAATATCACCTTCAGTAATTTCCGAAATTCTACGGTTATTTGCAAAAGTATCTGTTTCGCAAATGTATCCTACAACGGAGTAAAAACGCTCTTTTCCTTTTGGGTTAGAAATGTTTTCGATATGATGTGAAGATCCGTACAACATTGGACGAATTAAGTGGTTGAAACCACTGTCAACTCCAGCGAAAACTGTTGATGTTGTTTGTTTTACTACGTTTACTTTCACTAAGAAATGACCTGCTTCGCTCACCAAAAATTTTCCTGGTTCGAAAATCAACGTTAAATCTCTGCCGTATTCTGTACAGAAAGCATTGAATCTTTTTGATAATTTTTTACCTAATTCTTCGATGTCAGTTTCGATATCGTCTTTTTTGTAAGGAACTTTGAATCCACTTCCGAAATCTAAAAACTCTAAGTCTTTGAAGTGTTTTGCGGTATCAAACAAGATTTCAGCAGCATACAAGAATACTTCGATATCAAGAATATCAGATCCTGTGTGCATGTGAATTCCCACGATGCTCATTTTTGTGTTCTCTACAATTCTCAAGATATGCGGAATCTGGTGAACAGAAATACCGAATTTACTATCGATATGTCCCACCGAAATATTAGCATTTCCTCCCGCCATTACGTGCGGATTGATACGAATACATACCGGAATTTGTGGATATTTTGTTCCGAATTGCTCCAGAATAGATAAGTTGTCAATATTGATTTGTACACCCATTGCAGCAACTTCCTCGATTTCTTCAAGAGAAACTCCGTTTGGTGTAAAAAAGATTTTTTCAGGTTCATAGCCAGCATGAAGTCCCAATAAAACTTCTTGAATTGATACAGTATCTAATCCAGATCCCATGTTCTTTAATAACTGAAGAATCGCAACGTTTGACAATGCCTTCATGGCGTAATTAACTCTTAAGTTTTCTACCTTAGAGAAAGCTTTAGTTAATCTGTTGTACTGAGATTGGATTTTTTCGGCATCATAAACATATAATGGACTTCCAAATTGTTCTGCTAACTGCAGTAAATCTTTTGCTTGCATTTTTTAAACTATTTTGAGCAAATTTATTACTCTTTTGACTAACTGCAAATTAATTGTAGAAAAATAACAAATTATAACAAATTGTTTGTTTTTAAACAAAAAGTGACTTATTTCGAATTTTTATAAAACTTTTTAAGCTTCTAAGTTGCTAAGATACTAAGTTAGTAAGTTTTTTCGTCTTAGCGACTTAATATCTCAGAAACTTAGAACCTTTTTTTGAAGCATTACTAATGGCATTTTGTTAAACAAAAGTCTTTTTTTAGAGGCTAACGTTTTAAGTTGTTTCTAATATTTCTAAACCTTTGCGCCTTTGTTTCTCTGTGCCTTTGAACCTAAAAAACCCGGACGAAAGTCCAGGTTTTTTATTAGTGTGTTGTTTATCGGAATAAAGATTTGATGTTTTTAATCTTTTATGTTCGTAAGATTCAAAATACTAAGAGAAAAAAACTTAGAACCTTAGTAACTGAGTATCTCAGAATCTCAAAAAATTAAAGACTTGGTAAATCTCCGTTTCCTTTGGTTGGCAAGTTGGTATATCCCATTAAGAATAAATCTACCTCTCTTGCTGCTTCGCGACCTTCTGAAATAGCCCATACAATTAACGATTGTCCTCTTCGCATATCTCCTGCAGTGAAAATATGAGGAACATTCGTTTGATAGTTTTTAGCTTTATAGTTGCTTCTCATATCAATTTCAAGACCCAATTGCTCGCTTAAAGTTTTTTCAGGACCTGTAAATCCTAAAGCCAATAAAGCTAAATCGCAAGGCCAGATTTTCTCAGAACCTTCTTTTTCGATTAATTCAGGACGTTGACCAGGAGTCATTTTCCATTGTACTTCAACAGTTTTTAAACCTACTAATTCTCCTTTTTCGTTAGATAAGAATTCTTTAGTGTTGATTAACCAGTTTCTGTCGCAACCTTCTTCGTGAGAAGAGGAAGTTTTTAACTGCAACGGCCAGAAAGGCCAAGGAGTTGTTTCACTTCTTCCAACTGGAGGTTTTGGTAAAATTTCGAAATTCGTTACCGATTTTGCTCCGTGCCTGTTAGATGTTCCAACGCAGTCAGAACCTGTATCTCCACCACCAATTACGATTACGTCTTTTCCAGTTGCTTTAACCTGATCCGGAATTGATTCTCCGTATAAAACTTTAGTTTGTTGCGTTAAGAAATCCATTGCCTGAACAACGCCTTTGCTTTCGATTCCTTTAGTTGGCAAACTTCTTCTTTCAGTTGCTCCACCGCACAATACGATAGAATCAAAAGCATTTAATTCGTCTACGCTAAAGTTTACTCCAACGTTTACATTCACTTTAAAAGTGATTCCTTCAGCTTCAAGAATTGCTACACGTCTGTCGATAATTCCTTTCTCTAGTTTGAAATTTGGAATTCCGTAACGTAATAAACCTCCAATTGCATTGTCTCTTTCAAAAACAGTTACCGTGTGACCAGCTCTGTTTAATTGTTGAGCCGCTGCCAAACCTGCAGGACCAGAACCAATAACGGCAACGGTTTTTCCTGTTCTAGTTTTTGGAGCTTGTGGTTTAATCCAACCTTCTGCAAAACCTCTTTCGATGATGTTTTTCTCGATGTTTTCGATTGCAACTGGTTCTTTGATGATTCCTAATACACATGATTTCTCACATGGAGCAGGGCATAAGCGACCAGTAAATTCCGGAAAGTTATTAGTAGATTGTAAAATCTCTAATGCACTTTGCCATTCTTCCTGATGCACCATGTCGTTGAAATCAGGAATTAAATTTCCTAATGGACAAGAACTGTGGCAAAAAGGAATACCACAATCCATACATCTTGAACCTTGTTCTTTTATTTTATCTTTTGCTAACGGAATTGTAAATTCGTTGTAGTTCGAAACACGTTCTGCTACTGCTAAATTACTTTCGTCAGCTCTGCTATATTCTTTAAATCCGCCTATTTTACCCATGACATTTTAATTAAATTTAGTTTTGAGATTGAGATGTGAGAAGTGAGTTGAAAAACTTCAACTTAGTACCTCTGCACCTTTGTAACTCAGAACCTCTTAATCAGCTATTAATTCTTCTATTTTCTTTTCTTCTGCAATTCGTTGTAATGCTTTTTTGTAATCAGTTGGCATTACTTTTACGAAATTGTTTTGTTCATTTTCCCAGTCTGCTAAAATTCTTTTTGCTAATGGACTGCTAGTGTACAATGAATGGTTTTTGATCAATCGTCTTAGTTTTGTAATGTCTTCGTCTTCCATTGGATCAAATGCAACCATTTCCATGTTACATAAAGTTGAATCAAATTTTTGATTTGGATCATAAACATAAGCCACACCACCGCTCATACCAGCTGCGAAGTTTCTTCCTGTTTTTCCTAAAACAACGACCGTACCACCTGTCATGTACTCGCATCCGTGATCTCCAATTCCTTCAACAACGGCAGTTGCTCCAGAATTTCTCACACAAAAACGCTCTCCGGCCATTCCATTAATATAAGCCTCTCCGGTGATAGCTCCGTAAAGGGCAACGTTCCCAATAATGATGTTTTCTTCAGGTTTGAAGGTTGCAGTAGGAGGGACTTTGATAATCAATTTTCCTCCGGAAAGACCTTTTCCTAAATAATCATTACAGTTTCCGTGAATTTTAAACGACAATCCATTTGTTGCAAATGCACCAAAACTTTGTCCGGCAGAACCTTCAAAATCAACTAAAATAGTGTCATCAGGTAAACCTTGTGCGCCATATATTTTTGAGATTTCATTACTCAAAATGGCACCTACAGAACGGTCTGTATTTTTAATTTTAAATGTAACTCTTGTTTTTTCTTTTCTATAAATAGACGGAATCGCTTCTTTTATAATTGCAAAATCCAATACATTGTCTAAATCGTGATCTTGCTCAGTTGTATTGTGAATTGGCTGTGTTTTAGCTTTTTCCGGTTTGTATAGAATTGATGATAAGTCTAAACCATTTGCTTTGTAATGTTTGATCGCTTTGTTCACATTTAATTTTTGTGATTGACCAACCATTTCTTTTAAGGTTCTGAAACCTAATTGTGCCATGATTTCTCTTAATTCTTCAGCAATAAAATACATGAAGTTGATTACGTGCTCTGGAGTTCCTTTGAAATTTTTTCTCAATTCAGGATCCTGAGTTGCAATACCAACCGGACAAGTATTTAAGTGACAAGCTCTCATCATAATACATCCAGAAGCAACAAGCGGAGCAGTGGCAAAACCAAATTCTTCGGCTCCTAATAATGCAGCGATTGCTACGTCACGACCCGTTTTCAATTGTCCGTCACATTCAAGAACTACACGACTTCTTAAATCATTTAAGATCAAAGTTTGTTGTGCTTCAGCCAATCCAAGTTCCCACGGAATACCTGTGTGTTGTAATGAAGTCAATGGTGCAGCACCAGTTCCTCCATCATAACCAGAAATCAGGATAACGTCAGCTTTTGCTTTGGCAACACCGGCAGCGATAGTTCCAACTCCAACTTCTGAAACTAATTTTACGTTGATACGAGCTTCACGATTCGCATTTTTCAAATCATAAATCAACTGAGATAAATCCTCAATAGAGTAAATATCGTGGTGTGGCGGAGGCGAAATCAAACCTACATAAGGCGTAGAGTTTCTGGTTTCGGCAATCCAAGGCACCACTTTTTCTCCAGGTAATTGTCCACCTTCACCAGGTTTTGCACCTTGAGCCATTTTAATCTGAATCTCTTTAGCATTTGTCAAATAGTTGATCGAAACACCAAAACGTCCCGAAGCAACTTGTTTGATTGCACTATTTCTGGAATCTCCGTTAATTTCTTTCTGGAAACGTTTTGGATCTTCTCCACCTTCTCCAGAGTTACTTTTTCCGCCAATTCTGTTCATCGCAATTGCCAAATTCTCGTGCGCTTCTCTACTGATAGATCCGTAAGACATCGCGCCAGTTTTGAATTTCTTTACAATTTCTGTCCAAGGTTCTACTTCATCAATAGAAATTGGATCTAAATTATTGAATTCAAACATACCTCTAATAGTCATTAAGTTTGAGCTTTGCTCATTCACCATATTAGAGTATTCTTTATAACTTTCAGGACTGTTTAAACGAACAGCTTGTTGTAATTTAGAAATAGTTGTTGGATTAAACATATGTTTTTCTCCGCCACGTCTCCATCTGTAAATTCCTCCAATTTCTAACGGAAGCAAACTTGCAACTTTTGAATTTGGAAATGCTTTTTGGAAACGTTTCTTAACTTCTTTTTCTACTTCGATCAAACCAATTCCTTCGATTCTTGAAGGTGTGTATGGGAAATATTTAGAAGTAAATGTTTTGTTTAAACCTAAAATCTCGAAAATCTGAGCAGCTCTGTACGAATGTAAAGTAGAGATACCAATTTTGTTCATGATCTTAACGATTCCTTTTGCAATCGCTTTGTTGTAGTTTACAACTGCATAATCAGCTTTTACGCCAGTAATGAATCCTTGTGCAACCTGATCATAAATGATTTCGTTTACCATATATGGATTAATTGCACTTGCGCCATATCCAAATAATAAAGCAAAATGATGCGGTTCACGAGGTTCTGCTGATTCGATTATGATTCCGAATTTAGAACGAACCTGTAAAATATTCAAAGAGTGGTGAATGTAAGAACAAGCCAATAACATAGGAATTGGAGCTAATTCTTCGCTAACACCTCTATCTGATAAGATGATAATATTGCATCCTTCAGAAACAGCTTTAAAAGTTGCCTGAACACATTTTTCAAGTGCGCGCTCTAAACCGTTAACTCCTTTTTCTATTTTGTATAAAGTAGAAATTGTAGCCGATTTAAAATCTGCGTGATCAATGTTTCTTATTTTATCTAAATCCTCATTTGAAATAACCGGATTTTGGATTTTTAGTTTTTTACATTGTTTAGATTCAATTTCGAAAATATTGAAATCTCCACCAATTGCTAAACTGATATCAGTAATAATCTCTTCACGAATACCATCCAAAGGCGGATTGGTAACCTGAGCAAATAATTGTTTGAAATAGTTGTACAACAATTGCGGTTGGTCTGATAAAACTGCCAAAGGCGTGTCATTACCCATAGAACTGATTGCTTCAGCTCCCTGACCTCCCATTGGGTTGATGATGGTTTTTAAATCTTCGATAGTATAACCAAATAAACGTTGTCTTGTTAAGAAATCAAGTTTCTCAACCGGAGTAGGATTATTGGTATAAGGAATTTTAGATAAAGGCAATAAGTTTTCATCGATCCATTCTTTGTACGGACGTTTTGTAACGATTGCTTTTTTAACCTCTTCGTCTTCAATAATACGACCTTCGTTCATGTCAACCAAGAACATTTTTCCTGGCTCTAAACGTCCATGCTGAATAACATCTTCAGGATCGATATCTAATACACCAATTTCTGATGACATGATTACGAAACCACTATGAGTTAATGTATAACGAGAAGGACGCAATCCATTTCTGTCTAATAATGCACCAATTACATTACCATCCGTAAACGGAATAGAAGCAGGACCATCCCAAGGTTCCATGATACAAGCGTTGAACTCGTAGAAAGCTTTTTTCTCCTCAGACATAGTCTGGTGTTTTTCCCAAGCTTCAGGAACAACCATCATCATCGCTTCCGGCAATGAACGGCCTGTCATTAATAAAAGTTCTACAACCATATCCATAGAAGCAGAATCTGATTTTCCTTCTAAGATAATTGGGAATAGTTTTTTGATATCATCGCCAAAAACTTTGCTTTGCATAAGCTCTTCACGAGCACGCATACGGCTTACGTTTCCACGAAGTGTGTTAATCTCACCATTATGACACATATATCTAAACGGTTGAGCAAGTTCCCATGAAGGGAAAGTATTTGTAGAGAAACGTTGGTGAACTAACGCCAAACGAGTCACTAAATCTGGATCTTTTAAGTCAACATAATAACGGCTGATGTCTTCCGGCATCAATAGACCTTTATATATTATGGTAGTTGTCGATAAACTAGAGAAATAAAACATATGACTTTCAGAGGTTTTTGATCCTCTTACGGCATGTTCAGCAATTTTTCTAGCTGCAAAAAGTTTTGCATTAAATTCATTTTCAGTTAAATCCTGACCGTTTTTAGAAACGAAAACTTGTTTAACTGTTGGTTCTTTTTCTGCGGCAATCTGCCCTAAATTTTCTACTTCAACAGGCACGTCTCTCCAACCAAGAATCTTTAAATTCTGATCCTTGATAGTCGATTCGAAAGCGTTGATACAAAAAGAAACCTGGTTTTTGCTTTTTGGTAAAAAAACCATTCCTACTGCATACTCACGCGTTTCAGGGATTTCAAAATCACATACTTTTTTAAAAAAATCATGTGGGATATCGAATAAAATTCCAGCCCCGTCTCCAGTTCTTCCATCAGAACTAACGGCACCACGATGTTCCAATTTTATTAAGATGTCCAATGCTTTGTGAATAATATCGTTTGACTTAATACCATTCAAATTACAAATAAATCCTGCACCACAATTGTCGTGTTCAAATTCAGGCAAATAAAGCCCTTGTTCTTTAACTTTCATTCTTGATATTTTTTCTACAAAAATAAAGATTTCGTTAAACATAATGTATTGAAATTGTAATTTGACTTACATTTTTATCGTAATACTAGAAAAACGCTTCTTAATTGATAATAATATTATATTAAGCATTGCGAATTGCCAAAATGATAACATGCATTAAAATATATTAAGAAAAATCGCCGTAAGGCTAATGAATGCGGTGATGTTTTTGTTAAATATCAAACGTTTTAGTGGTTTTGAGTTAATATTAACAAATCATTTTGTTAACTATTTCTTCGCATTCAAAATGAATAAACGCTTAACAGATATAACACTCATTTTTTAATTGAAAAAGATTTTACTATTAAGTTGAATTTTGCTACTTTTGTCGCACTTTTATTCTGAAATAAATTCAGAACCAGACAAATTCTATATTATGAACATACACGAATATCAAGGAAAAGAAATTTTAGCAAGTTACGGAGTACGCATTCAACGCGGAATTGTGGCTAACAATGCGGTTGAAGCTGTGGCTGCTGCAAAACAATTAACTGCCGAAACTGGTACAGGATGGCATGTGATAAAAGCACAAATTCACGCAGGTGGACGTGGAAAAGGTGGTGGAGTGAAGTTGGCTAAAAACTTGCAACAAGTTGAAGAAATTTCAGAACAAATCATCGGAATGCAATTGATTACACCTCAAACTTCTGCTGAGGGTAAAAAAGTAAACAAAATTTTAGTTGCTGAAGATGTTTACTATCCTGGTGAAAGCGAAACTTCTGAATTTTATGTTTCTGTTTTATTGAATAGAGGTACAGGACGTAACATGATCATGTATTCTACTGAAGGTGGAATGGATATCGAAGAAGTTGCTGAGCATACTCCACACTTAATCTTTACTGAAGAAGTTGATCCTAATGTTGGATTACAAGGTTTTCAAGCAAGAAGAATCGCCTTTAACTTAGGTCTTTCTGGAAATGCTTTCAAAGAAATGGTTAAATTCATCGATTCATTATACAATGCTTACATTGGTTCTGATGCTTCTATGTTTGAAATCAACCCGGTTTTGAAAACTTCAGATAACAAAATTTTAGCTGTTGATGCTAAAGTTAATATCGATGATAACGCTTTATACAGACAACCAAAATATGCTGAGATGAGAGATATCCGTGAGGAGAATCCAATCGAAGTTGAAGCTAAAGAAGTAGGTTTGAACTATGTAGATCTTGACGGTACTGTAGGATGTATGGTAAACGGAGCAGGTCTTGCAATGGCAACTATGGATTTAATTAAATACGCTGGTTTTGAGCCTGCTAACTTCTTAGACGTTGGTGGAACTGCTGA